>JAGXFN010000006.1 GCA_024637195.1 Arcobacter sp. | reverse complement strand
TTCCGCTTGTTGTATCGTGCGAGCACGGTACGACTAGCGGATGTTCAATCCGCGCCCCGTTGTACAGGCGCACAGCGCCTGTACAACTATTTATTCATGCACATTCTATACAACCAAGGCTTAATCAATAACTTATTTGAATACTTTTTGTGTTCAAATAACTCTAAAATTATTGCATTATGCAATAATTCGTATCTTTCGTTGCCTAAAAGAGTAGATTTGTACTATCAATAATCATCAATAAGTACTTTTTTTGAACTTATTTGAACAGCTTTGTGTTTATAAGTCATATTGCAGTACTTAATGCACATGATGATTGTTCTTATGGAGGTGTATTGTGAAAAAAAAGCTGCTGGACATAACCCGCGACAAGATCAGGTTCAAACACTACAGTATCAGTACTGAAAACACCTACGTGGCCTGGATCAAACAGTATATACTGTTCCATAACAAGCGCCATCCATTAGAAATGGGGAAAGTTGAGATCGAGCAGTTCTTGACCCATTTGGCTGTCAATAAAAAAGTCTCCCCAACCACGCAAAATCAAGCTTTTTATGCCCTTGTCTTTTTATATCAAGAAGTCTTGGGTATTGACATGAAACAGCAAAACATCCAAGCTCTTCGGGCAAAAGAGAGAAAGCATATACCCGTCGTACTGACAAAAGATGAAGTTAAATCGGTGATAGTTGAATTAACTGGTATTTATGAACTGGTCGTTTCTTTGATGTATGGCTGTGGACTAAGGATGCAAGAGGCGTTGAATCTTCGCATCAAAGATATAGATTTTGGCTTTGAGAAGGTATATATCTTTGATTCAAAGTCGATGACGGACAGGACTCTGCCCTTGCCTTCAAGTCTAAACGAAAGACTCCTGCTTCAGGTACAAAAGGTCGAGTTGCTTCATGAAAAGGATCTTGCAGCAGGCTTTGGCACAGTCTATCTGCCTTATGCCATAGAAAAAAAGTATCCTAAAGCCAAACTAGAGACGAAATGGCAATATATATTTCCCATGAACACACTCTCTAAGGACCCTCGAAGCGACACTATCAGAAGACACCATGTCCATCCTCAGACCCTTGGCCGAAACATAAAGATCGCTGTAGAAAAATCTGGAATTCACAAACGTGTCAGTTCTCACGCATTCAGGCATTCTTATGCCACCCACCTTCTTCAAGCAGGAGTAGATTTGCGCTCCATACAAGAGCTGTTAGGGCATAAGTCTGTCGAGACAACTATGATCTATACGCATATTGTAAAAGAGATGAACAAAGACGGGATTAAGAGTCCCTTAGACTTTTAAAGGTCGCTTCGTCACACGTTTTGCCACACTATACAGAAGCAGAATATGCAGAAACACAAAGATCAAATACGGAATACGCGAAGCGATTGAGCCTTTTTTCTTGGTACAGTCAGCGAAACTATTTATTTTTTCAGTCGAAGCTCGTAAAGGTCTTCTCTTCTGTCTTTTAGGTTTGTTACTCCGCCGAAGCTGTGCAGCTCTTTTAGGAGGTCGAGGTCGATGTCTGCTACGAGTATCATCTCTGTGTTTGGTGTGGACTCTGCTTTTACTCCGCTGGAGGGAAATGAGAAGTCGCAGGGGGTGAAGACGGCAGACTGGGCGTACTGTATGTCCATGTTGCTTACCTTTGGCAGGTTTCCGACACAGCCTGCTATAGCAACGTAACACTCGTTTTCTATAGCTCTGGCCTGGGCGCATATGCGTACGCGCGAGTAGCCGTTTTGTGTGTCTGTCAAGAAGGGCACGAAGAGTATCTCCATCCCCTCTTTGGCAAGGAGTCTGCCCAGTTCCGGGAACTCGACATCGTAGCAGATCAATACGCCTATTTTCCCGCAGTCGGTGTTAAATGTCTTTATCTCGTTTGAACCCTGAAGCCCCCATATCTTCTGCTCATCCGGCGTCACGTGCATCTTGGAATACTTCTCTACGGTGCCGTCTCGTCTGCACAAAAAACCGACATTGTAGAGGTGTCCGTCTATCAGCTCAGGCATACTTCCCGTAATGATGTTGATGTTGTATGCTATCGCAAGGCGTGAAAACTCCTCCTGAAACCTCTGGGTGTAGCTTGCGAGTTCGCGTATCGCTTCTGCTTCGCTGAGGTGGTTGTACTTTGACATAAGCGGGGCATTGAAAAACTCCGGAAAGAGGGCAAAATCGCTTCTGTAGTTTGAGACAGCATTGATAAAATACTCGGCCTGCTGAAGCACCTCTTCAATGTTGTTATAAGGCCTTACCTGCCATTGGATAAGTCCAAGTCGGATCACGGTTTTTTGCGTGATCGGTTTTTTCTTTGGCTTGGTGTAGTAGATGTTGTTCCACGCCAGAAGCGCTGCATATTCACAGCTCTCGGTATCTCCCTCGAGATAGTTTTTAATAACGCGTTTGACGTGAAAATCGTTTGAGAGCTGAAAGTTGAGCACCGGATCATGGATCTCTTTTGCTTTGACTCTCATAATGTACTCTTTTGGAGATATCTCGCTGGCATATATGTGGTAGTTCGGCAGTCTTCCGCCGAAGACTATCCCTTTTAGGTTTAGCTCCTCGCAGAGCTCTTTTCGGTAGTCATAAAGCCGTCGGCCTATTCTCAGACTGCGGTATTTTTTGCTGACGAAGACATCTACTCCGTAAAGTATGTCGCCAAGAGGATTGAGTGTACTGAAGGTGTAGTTTCCTGTGACCTCTTTGTAGGTGTGCGAATCCTCAAACTTAGTATAATCGACGATCATACTAAGAGCAAAACCGGCGAACTCGCCGTCAATCTTGATGCTAACCTGCCCTTTTGGAAACTTGTCTATCAAGATAGCAATCTCTTTTTCACTCCAAGTCGAGTCTTTGAGATGCCGGTACTCATCTTTCATAAGCTCAGCCATCGCCTTGTGATCTTTGGGCTCTAAGTAGTTAAGTTCGATCTTTTCTATGTTTTGCAAGTCCACTAAAATTCCTTGTTTGTTATGTATCTATGTTTGGATGAAAAAGCAGGAAGAGGTTTCAGGTTCTCTGATAGGCTACTGAATGATAAATTTTGTAAAATAGACCTCTTCGATATCGCCTTCGCTCACAACACTGTTGAGCCGGTTTCTGAGTTTCTCTTTCAGAGCAAGCTTGCCTTTTTCCGTAGAGACTTCGGAGAAGCGGTTCAGACTCATCTCTTCAATGACCGCATCACGCAGGACGATATTTTTTTCTTTGAGCTCTTTGACCATGTCCGTATCGCTCATCTTTAAACGAATCTCGACACAGACAAACTTTCCTGAGCGGTCATTCATCGCCATATTGGCAGTAAAATTGCCCATAAAGAAAGTCTCCGGCGAGTTGAAGTCCTGACGGCCGGTTCTCATGTATCCCAGCCCTGTTTTGGTCTTTTGGTTAAAGGAGTTTCCTTTAAAATTAAAAGCGGAGTTTGACACGGCGTAAATGATAAATGCCAATGCCATTGTCGCTATTATCACAACAACAGCGACTGTGCGTATTTTATTTTTATTCATAACAGATATTATATCCAAGAGAGGTCTATTTAATCTTAGCCATAGTGTTTAGCGTTATAATAGCGGCAGACAAAGGAGAACTTATGACACATAACGACGACGCAATGAATAGCACCTCAAACTTTATCATCTCTTCTATAGTGCTGCTGTTTTGTATGGTCTGGGCCTTGATCGGCGAAGCTGATATCAAGATCGTAGCGGTGACCCTTGCCTTTATCTATTTTCTAAAAGCAGGCATCGACCTTGAGATGAACTCCGGTTCCAAAGCACACTAAACGCTAGTGTTTCACCTCTCTTCCCAGGTTTTTTTGGACAGAATCAATCTTGCTCTTTAGACGGTTTGACTTTCCTTTTCGGATGTCAAACTTCAGCGAAGAGTAGACACGCTCGCAATCACTCAGACATTCATACGCTTTTTCAATGACGTCCAAGGCTTCTCTCATCGAAGCGCACTCTATGATCGTGCCCATCGGCGTAAGCTGGTAGGCTACCGCGCTTTTATCGATCACATCAATGATCTTACTCACATAGTGCGATACAGAAGAACCCTCCTGACAGTCGGAACTTGTGGGAAACATTGCAAACTCAAGTAAAACGGATGTATTCATAAACCGGCCTTTTTACACTCTCTTTTTAAAAACATTGTCATCTTCAACGGTTGAGATGTTACTCTCTTTCGCCTTTTGCAGTGCATAAAATGCCCGTGAAACGATATCCGAATTGTACTCTATGTCTTTGATGCCGGCAACACCGACATAGATGCGGCTGTGCCCGTCCATAGTGTCATGCTCGCGGATAAAGTTCTCTGCCATCTTGACAGCATCGCCAATCTCGGTCGAGGCCAAAATGACACAGACATAGTCATCATTCAAGTCAATAAGAATATCCGTAGGGCGCAAGAAGTCTTTGATGTGATCAAAATGGCTACTGTTTTCACTGCTGAATACCGCGAGACAAAAAGGCACCTGATATCGGTCATATCGGTAGTTTTCATCTGAGAGTGCATCCAATATGCGCTCTTTACACTGTAACATACTTGTCTCAGTCGGCGTCGTGATTATCTGCATAGGTTTATTCCTGAAATATTTTTAAACATTATAACATATTAATAAATATAGCGCGGGATCTCTTCTAATACTTTTTTATAGATTTTTTCAAAATCTGCCGAGTAGACACGGGTAGAGGCAATCGAGGTGATGAAGTTAGTGTCTCTTTCCCATCGCGGGACAAGGTGCAGGTGGATGTGTTCAGCTATCCCTGCCCCGCCCGCCTTGCCCAGGTTCATGCCGATGTTTACTCCCTGCGCGCCAAATCCCTCTTTTAGAAGCCGGACACCTTTTTGTGCCAGTGCAGAGATGTGCAGCCAGATCTCGCTCTCAAGATTTTCCAGCGCATCGACATGCTTATGGGGAATGATCATAAAATGTCCCGGCGCATAAGGGTAGCGGTTCATCACGATAAAACAGAGCTCATCACGATAAAGGACATGCAGCTGCGCATCCTCAAAGGCATGTTCGGATATATGGCAGAAGACACACCCATCGGGCTTTTTATCTTCGTGGTAGGCCGTTCGCCAGGGGGCGTATAAAATATTTTCCATCACTTGTCCTTTTTCCTAGTCTTATAAAAATGCAAACACCATATCCGGGAAGAACATCACCAGTATCAGCGCCAGCAGCTGCAAGAAGATAAAGGGGAGGATACCCTTGTAGATCTGCAGCGTACTGAGCATCTCTTTTGCCGCGCCCTTGAGGAAGAAGAGGGAGAGACCAAAAGGCGGCGTTATAAAAGAGGTCTGAAGATTCATCGCGACCAAGATGGCGAACCAGATCGGATCAATCCCCAACTCTTCGAGAATAGGCACCATTATCGGCACAACTATAAAAGAGATCTCGATAAAGTCTATAAAAAAGCCCAGGATAAAGATAACAAGCATTGCAAAGGCGATAAAAACCCAGGGGTCAGCGATATCATTTGAAAAGAACTCCAAAAGAAGATCCGAGCCTCCCATCTCGTTAAAGACAAGACTAAAAGCCGTGGCGCCGATCAAGATCATAAATATCATACCCGAAAGTTTCACCGTCTGCAGTGACGCATAGCGAACCATCTCGAAAGAAAAGCTCTTCTTATAGATCGACAAGAGTACGGCACCGAGCACGCCGAAGGCCGCTGACTCCGTCGGCGAAGCGATGCCCGCAAAGATAGAACCCAGGACAATAAAGATCAGCAGCAAAGGAGGGAAAATCGCATTGATTGTGCCCAGAAGAGTCTCCCTCTGTCCTGCTATAGCCGGAGCGACATCCTTTTTTACAAGGGCAAAGATCAAAATATAGCCGATATAGAGCCCGACCAGAAGCAGTCCGGGAAGAACAGCTCCCTTAAAAAGATCACCGACGCTGACGCTCATCACATCGCCTAAAATGATCAAAATGATCGAGGGCGGAATGATCTGTCCCAAGGTTCCAGAAGCAGCTATAGTGCCGGCGGAAAGTGTCTTTGAGTAGCCGTGTCGGAGCATAAGAGGAAGTGCGATAACACTCATCATCACAACCGAAGCGCTCACTATTCCCGTTGACGCGGCCAAAATGGCACCCACAAGGACAACGCTGATCGCCAGGCCTCCGCGAAGCGAGCCGAAAAGCCGGCTCATGGAGACGAGCAGATCTTCTGCCATCCGGCTTTTTTCCAAGATGAGACCCATGAAGATAAAAAGAGGAACCGCCATGAGAGTAAAATTGCTCATGATGCCGTAGATCCTAAAAGGCAGAAAGTTGAAAATTTCAAGTCCTAGTTCGGGCGTAAGCAGTGCAAAGATAAGGGCAAGACTTCCAAAGACAAAAGCAACTTCAAAGCCCAACATCAAAAGCCCAAGCGCACACAGAAACATCAGCAGACCCATCATGAGCGCAGGGTCTTTATCTCTTTGATTAGCTCGCTAAGCGACTGCAGGGCAAGAAGAGAAAAACTCAGCAGCATCAGGCTCTTGACAACAAAACGGTACGGCAAGCCTCCAGGATCGGAGGAACCCTCGTTTTGCATATAACTCTGCATCACAAAGTCAAAGCCAACATAAACAATAAGGAGTGAAAAAGGAAGAATGAACAGAAGCTGAGAAATGATATTGATCAGGGCCTTTCTTTTTAAAGAAAATCCGGCGTAAAAGATATCCACACGGACATGGGCACCCTCTTTGAGCGCATACACTATCCCCAGCATGATCACGAGATCAAAAAAGTGCCACTCCAGTTCCTGCAGAGCAATAGAGCCGGAGTGAAAAAGATAGCGCGAAAAAGCATCATAAACGATAAGCAGCGTCAAAGCGACAAGAACAAAGGCTGCCAGGCGGCCAATGAATTCGGTTAAATTATCCAAGACTCTCATCTGTTTTCCTAGATAAAGTTAGGCGCGTCATTGGCAAAAAGGATGATGTCGCCGCTGGCCGTGTAATACGCGAGAGTGTCGACAAGTTTCGACTTGTCGCTAAGCATGATCTTCTGCTTGACAGTGAGGTATCGATCAAAAAGATCTGCATTCAAGCTCCCCGTAACAATAACAAGATCAAAGACTTTGTTGATCTCCTCGATCAATTCGCGGTTGAGCTCATCTGAGCTTTCAACGAGTCCCGGGGTGACGATGACCTTTCGTCCACTGTGCGAAGAACAGAGTGCGATCGCCTCTTTCATCCCCTCGATATTGCCGTTGTAGCCGTCATCAAGGATGATCTTGCCGCCGGCATCAATTCTTTGGAGACGATGCTCGACTGCGTTCAAAGATTTTACCGATTTTTGGATATCTGCAAGCGGCATACCGATATAGAGCGCAACCTTTACGGCAGCGGTGATGTTCATCGCCTGAAAAGCACCCAACACCGAAGTCTCAAAAGCAACATCTTCTCCGTCTATCTCCAGCGTAAAGCGAAGGCCCTCGAGCGTCGAGTTCAGCTCTTTGATCTCGTCTCCGAAAAATTCGACTTTTTCATGTTTCACATCCGTTGCACTAAGATGAACAAAGGCTTTTTGCAGGCGTGGACTTTGCATGATCTCAAGTTTTGTCCGCACGATGTTTTCAAGGGTCTTGAAGTACTCCAGGTGCGCGGGACCTATCTTGCCGACGACAGCGATGTGGTGATGCAGGAGCTGGCTTACCTTGTAGATATCGCCCCGCTCACGTGCCCCTGCCTCGGCAATATAGATCTCTGTGTCGCTTGGCAGATCGCTGTTGATGTCTTTGACAATACCGCCGAGCGTGTTGACCGAGCGCGGTGTCATGTAAGTCTTGTAGCGTGTTTTAAGTATCTGGTACAAAAAGTTCTTCATACTTGTCTTGCCATAGCTTCCCGTCAAAGCCACAATGCGCAGCTCTTTCATGGATTCAAGTCTTTTTTTTGCCTCTTTCCTGTAAGCCTCAAAAAGAAATTTTTCAATCACTATCGAGCCGACTGTTGCCGCCAGAAGAGGCATAAAGACCCCGTAAACTTCGCAGCCCGCGTTGAGCGTACACAAGAAGTTTTGAAAGAGCGTCAAAGAGATCAGCAAAATAATAAAGCGCCTTACTCTCCAGGTCAGTACCAGGGGTTTATCCAAACGCTTGTGCCAGACAAACAGTGCAGGCAAGGCAGCAAAATAGAAATAGATCGCGAAAAACTCTGCCCAGCCCAAGGCATACATCCCATAATAGATCATAAAAGGGATGATGAAATAAAACAGATGCCACCAAGGCTTATGGTGCTTCATCACAACGCGTTCTATCTGGTAGTTATACCATTGAAGGTTAGTGATCAGATACCAGCCGAGACTGACAACAAAGAGAACATTGGTTACAAAAAGAAGAAGCTGTGCGTAATCCATCAGTCTCTAACCGAACGTATATACATCTCTTCGATCTCTCCAGAAATCGACTTTGAGCGTTTCATGAAGAAGAAATGGTCACCTTGATAAACAGTATAGCGGCTGTTTTTTATCAGTTCGGCGATCTTGTTTCCGGCAATAAGCGGTGTCGCCTTGTCCATTTCACCCCAGCAGACAAGGGCCTTGTTGTTGAAGTTTTTAAACACTTGCGAAAAATCTTCGTCAACGACCTTCTTAAAGGTTTCGTACATCAAAGTGTTAAGCGTTTGGGCATCTTTTGCGACGAAGAAATGGCGCAGCTTAACAATCCCGAAAGGCTTAAGAAGTTTAAAAAGAGCTATTTTTGCCTTTATTCCCCATGTTTTTGGAAGTTTTATTCCCGCCGATGAGAGCAGGACCAAAAGATTTGGATTGAGCAGGGTTGCGACTTTTCCCCCGAAGGAGTGGCCCATTACGATCTCTTTTTTTGCACCCAGCAGCTCCAAGAAGAGTTCGATAACGCGGGCGTACTCCGCCGTATCCAGGACCGCATGGTTGATGCTGCCGCCAAATCCAGGAAGATCGATGTAGATGTGGCGGAACTGGTCCATATAGGGTCCAAAGGCCTGCTTCATGATCTCTTTGTTTGATCCCCAGCCGTGCAAGACGATCAGGTCATATTTTGCTCTTGGATTGACGATCTCGTAAGAGATGCTATAGCTGTGCTGTTCGTGCTGAAAACTTTTGATGGCCACTATTTTCCTTTTGCGCTGCGGATGGAGTGGAGATAGGCGTACTCTATCTTGATCTCTTTTCTCTTTGGCATACGCATCCTTGTTATAAGCTCGGTAAAGTCGCTAAAAAGATAGTTTGCCATTGAGCCCGGAATCGGGTTGATCTCATTAAGCAGGACCTTTCCCTCCACGACAAAGAAGTCACATCGGATAAGCGCACCCACAAACAAAGGGGTATAGATCTTCTCGAAGGCAGCATAAAGTGCCGCTTTGAGTTCATCCGATATGTCGGCTTTGCTTACCTGCTCTGTACGCGAAAAGTCCATGTATTTTTTTTCAAAATCGAGGAATTCCTCTTTATTCGGCTCTTCTATAATAGAAAGTTCCAAGCCCTCCCTCGTCATACAGCCGGCAACATTGTACTCTTTGACCCCCTTGATAAAAGGCTCTATCAAGAGACGGTCATCAAACTCATAGGCCACATCCAGCGCATAATCAAGTTCGTCTGCGTTTTTAACAATACTTACGCCTATCGAGCTTCCCAAACGTGTCGGTTTGATGATAAAAGGGTAATCTATACTGCTTTTTCTTTCACCGTTGAGCACTTCATATGAAACAGTATCAATCCCGCATACAGAGGCATATGCCTTTGTCATAAACTTGTCAAAGCTTACAACCGAGGCATCCTTGCGCGGTCCGATATAGTCGATCTCGTAAAAATCAAAGAGTGCGGCAAGTGTACCGTCTTCACCGTCTGCACCGTGGATAAGGTTTAAGACTCTGTCACATGCGACTTGGCTTGAGCCGAAACGTCCTTTTTTGAAAAATCCGCCCTTTTGCATACTGAGCTTGGGCGCTTTTTTATAGCTGCCGTCGCTGAAAGTCTTGGCGTCCATCTTGTCCGCTTTAATGAGATAAAACGTGTGGTCCTGGTCTAAAAAAATGAAGTTTAGGTCTAAGGCAGAGAGTTTGTCTTTGAGTGTTATGGCAGAAATAATACTTATCTCATGCTCGTAGGAGGCGCCGCCAAAAAGAATCGATACGTTCAAATGAATATCCTGTTAAATAATATAAAAAACTTATTTTATCAAATTAAGTTTAAAGTCTGCGGCACGCATGTTAAAACTCGAGCTACCTCAGCTTTTTTAGCGCTTCTTTTACAATCTCGCCGGTATCGCCTGAGCGGATTGTTGCGAGGACTTTTATGATCAGCTCTTTTTTAAAGCCCAGACTTTCGAGGGCCATAGCCGCTTCTGCCTGCGAAGGAAGGCTCTTATCGTCATGTACATTGACAACAAAGTTGCTCAGTTCTACCAGAATACGGCTGGCCCCCTTGGCCCCGATCCCCGGAACCCGTTTCAAAGAAGCCACGTCATTGGCCTGCACGATGCTCAAGAAACTGCCCGGCGTATAGGTCGAACAGATCGCGACGGCCACCTTCGGCCCTATTCCGTTGATCTTTATCAGCTGTGCAAACATCTGTTTTTCACTCTCTGTAGCAAAACCGTAGAGGGTATGGGCATCTTCGCGAATGATTTGTATCGTATAGAGCTTGACCTGTTCGGACTCAAGCGCATGAAAAGTATTGATCGAGATGAACACCTCGTAGACAAGCCCCTGTACATTAATATGTACAAGCGTAGGCTCTTTTTTCTGTATGATTCCTTCGATTCCGACTATCATGTGTTTGTGTCCGTGCTTCTTGAAACGATCGTGTAAACTTCGCTCTCTTCGTCAAGCTTTAGCATAAAATACTTCTCATCTGCTCCGCCTTTGGGAACATGGTAAAGCTCCAATGGCGGTTCAAGCAGCTTGAAACGGATCTCATTGTGGCCTCTGTACTGATCGTGGTTGATGATCCTCGCATCTAAAATATCGTGCTGCAGGGAGTTTGTTTTTGCCGAAAGAAGTTCTAGCATCTCTTTGTTTTGATCCAGCTCTTTTTTCAGACTAAGAAAATGTTTCTGAAGGTCTTGAAACTCTTTATACTTCGCAACAAAAGATCCCGGCATCTTTGTTCCGCTGTTCTTATACTGCAGCAGGCGGCTTTTCAGATTACCGATAGCATCTTTGTTTTCATCTAAAATATTTTGGTTTTTGGCAACTTCTTCTTCTAGCTTTCGTACTTTACGTTTTTGCAGTACAAGTTCTTGCGCATTTTCATCCAGAACATCTTTTTCCTTGCTATAAAGAACAGGGGAGATCGTGAAGGTATTCTCTTCGCCTTTAAGGGTTTTGATCTCTATTTTCGAGCTCGCGATAATCTGTACATGCGAAGAGAGCAGCTCAATATACACCTCTTTGGCGATAATCTTGCCGCCTGTCGCCTGCTTGACCTTAACAAATTCGGCCTCGATAATACCCTGCTCCAAGCGGGTGACCTCGACCTTTATCCCTTTGATCTTTCCTTTGTGGATATTGACCTTTACTTCCTCGGCTTCGATATAGGAGCTTTGATGGGTCTGCCCGCCGATGTTGACCTTGCGGGCTCTTAGTATAGTATTATTGCCGATATTTCCGTCGACATTGATTTCTTTGGCCTCGACTTCCATCCCTTCGCCGATAGCATCTTTAAAGGCATCTGTCTCTTTGACATTGATACAGACGTCTGTATTAATCCCCGCTTCTACCGAACCGGTTGTCTTAAAACTGATCTCCGTCACCTCTACCTCAACCTTAAGATCATAGGTGTTGTTTTCAAAAACTATATAGCCGCTGTTTTTTGCGCGGTATTCGATGCTCTCCTCATTATCCATCACTGCTATCTTCTCTGTGACGCTAAAGGTCGGAGCAAACGAGATGACGGGATCTTTTGGTTCCATATATTCACCGCGGCAGTTGCGTCCTGCTTCGCCTCTTCGCGGTTTGATGTACTCGATCAAAAGATCATTTTCAGCGACACTGTGGATGAAATCGCGTTTTGAATAGTCCACTTTTGCCAATCTGCTGACTTCTTTACTGCTCTCGTAATGCAGTATCATCTTGTCATCAACCGTTTCTTTTGGCTCCAGTGCCCCGCCTACCTCGAAGCTTATTCTATCATCCGTGTTAAGAGTCCCCTCCACGCGTACTTTAGCAACGAACTTTTCGATTTCACTTTTAAGGTTTTTATCCCAAACATTGATCAGCATATTGGCTCGGAGTTTGCGTTTGTTGATAAAGTTTAAAAGATCTTTTTCTATGCCTTCGTAGTACTTCACAACAGAGCCTGGTTTTATGGAAGCGTACAGGCGTGTCATCGTAGCATTTGCACCAATACTCAAATTTAGCCTTGAAAACTTGTCCTCTTGGTCTGCCAGTTTTATCTCAATCTCATAAACTTGGCGTATCTGCACTTTAGGGTCACTCAAAAGTGTTTCGTCATAAAGTCTTTCAAGTCCGTCATTCATGATCTCTTCTTCTTCTTTGCTTTCGCCATCTTTCAAAAATGTTTGGACTTCCAAGAGATTAAAATCAAGGGCGGAGGCTTTTATACCGTACTTAGATGCTGTTGTTACAAGCTCTTTTGCGATATTTTCAGTGCGGACGACAAAGGAGTTAAAGTCATCAATAGAAGCATTTTTTTTGCTCAAGTGTATCCTTGGTTTTAGATTTATTATACTATTATATTGTTTACTTTGCTTGACTTTGAGCAACTTACATACCAAGAACAGAAACTTTTTTAGGAATTTATGTTTAAATCAATCTTTACTAACAGCATTGGTATACTTTTTTCACGTGTTCTCGGTTTTATTCGTGATATGCTGACAGCATCGGTGCTTGGTGCCAATATTTACAGTGATATCTTTTTTGTAGCTTTCAAACTTCCCAACCTTTTTAGACGTATCTTTGCCGAGGGGGCATTCTCCCAGAGCTTTATCCCCTCGTTTACCGCTTCTCGGCACAAGGCTATATTTGCCGTTCATATCTTTGTGCTTTTCTTTTTTATTATTTTTCTGCTGACCATGCTGATCCAGATCTTTCCTTTTTATGCCGCCAAGGCGATAGCGCTTGGATTTGACGAGCAGACACTTAAGTTGGCACAACCTTTTGTAGCGTTAAACTTCTACTACCTTCTGTTTATTTTCAGTGTCAGTTTTCTCTCCGCGCTCTTACAGTATAAAGAGCATTTCGCCACCACTGCCTTTTCAACCGGGCTTTTAAATATCGCAATGATCGCAGCACTTCTGCTGGCCAATGAGAAAGAGTCCGTAGACGTGGTCTATTATCTAAGCTATGGTGTTTTAATCGGCGGTTTTCTTCAGTTTCTCACCCACTTCATGATGGCTAAGCACAAGGGTGTCATCAAATTTCTTTTTGGCGGGTTCAAGTACTTCAACAGCAAAAAGGAGACACTAAAAGATGACAAAAAAGCATTTCGGAAAAGCTTTTTTTTAGCCATCTGGGGCAACTCCACTGCTCAGTTCTCCGCCTTTATAGACACCTGGCTGGCCAGTTTTTTGGTCAGCGGTTCTATCTCCTACCTTTATTATGCCAATCGTGTTTTCCAGCTTCCTTTGGCCTTGTTTGCCATCGCAGTGTCAGTCGCGCTTTTTCCGCGAATCTCCAGATATATCCGTCACCAAAAGTACAAAGAGGCGGAAGAGGCCTTTTATAAGGCATTTTGGTTTTTAGCCGTCTTGCTGAGTCTGAGCCTTATCGGCGGGTTTATGCTCTCTGAGGAGATCGTATGGCTGCTTTTTGAACGGGGCGCATTTGAAACAGCCGACACGCAGAACACGGCGTTGATCTTGCAGATGTATATGCTGGGGCTTTTACCTTATGGTCTGAGTAAACTTCTCTCTTTGAAACTCTATGCCGAACACCGTCAAGGTGAGGCGGCCAAGATTGCCAGCTATGCTCTGGGCAGTAATATCATCCTTTCTGTGGCATTTATCTCTTCTTTGGGTGCCGCGGGTTTAGCACTGGCAAGCTCGCTTAGCGGACTGATACTTTTTATCTATACCGTCAAAGCCTATGGCACAGAGCGCTTTTTAGCTATAATCACCGACAAAAAAGCGCTCTGGCTTTTACTTGCCTCGGCCATTTTGATCGCAACCCTATATTTATTTAAAGAAATGATACATGATTATATATGACACTGCCAGCAAAACAAAAAGGACGTTTGAGCCGATCACACCGGGAAAAGTAACACTTTATGTCTGCGGACCGACTGTTTATGATGATGCCCATTTGGGCCATGCTAAAAGCGCGCTGGTCTTTGACTTACTCGTACGTACCCTTGAGGCCGAGGGCCTGGTGGTCACCTTCGCACGCAACATCACCGACATTGATGACAAGATCGTCAAGAAACTTTTGGAAAAAGGCCTCAGTCTCAAAGAGCTGACCGAGTTCTATACCGATGCCTACCACCGCGACATGGATGCGCTGGGTGTCCGCCGTCCTGATATCGAGCCAAAAGCCACCGAATCCATGGAGGCGATGGTTTCGCTTATCCAGACGCTCATCAACAAGGGACATGCCTACAAGACCCAAGAAGGTGATGTCTATTTCGATACCCAAAAAGATGAAAAATACCTCACAATCTCGCACCGAAGTCAAGACGCAGACGAGACGCAGAGCCGGATCAAAGAAAACAGCTTTAAAAGACATCCTGCCGACTTCGCGCTGTGGAAACATTTTGACGAGGGGGTTAGATATGAGACACCTTTTTCTTCAGGGCGTCCGGGGTGGCATACCGAGTGTGCGGCCATGATCGAAAAACATCTGGCAGTTGAAGGAAAATACGCGATCGATATTCACGGCGGCGGAGCAGACCTTCTTTTTCCCCACCATGAAAATGAGGCCGCCCAGCACCGATGTGCCAAAGATCAGGAGCTTGCCAAATACTGGATGCATAACGGTTTTGTCAACATAAACGGCGAAAAGATGAGTAAGAGTCTTGGTAACAGTTTTTTCATCAAAGATGCGCTGCTCTCCTATCACGGCGAGGTCTTGCGTTTTTACCTTCTTAGTACCCATTATAGAAGCGATTTTAATTTTAACGAGATCGACCTGCTTTCGGCTAAAAAACGCCTTGACAAGCTCTACCGACTCAAAAAACGCCTTTTCGGTATGGCCGGAAGTGATGAAAAGACACCATTGCAAAGACAGCTTCTCGAGGTACTCAGCGACGATCTCAATATCTCCAAGGCCCTCTCGCTTCTAGATGAGATGATCTCGACTGCCAACGAAGCCTTAGACAACAATCCAAAAGACAAAAATGCCAAACGCCAGGCGCTGTCTGATCTGTGCTATGTAGAAAAGCTTTTGGGCTTTGGCGTACAAAATCCTTTTGCGTATTTTCAGTTCGGTATCGCGCCGCAGCTCAAAGCTTCGATAGAAGAGCTGATTGAAAAACGCAGCCTTGCCAAAGCGGCCAAAGACTTTGCATCTTCGGATCTGATAAGAGATGAGCTTCTTGCTCTGGATATCTCCATAATGGATACCCCCGAAGGTACATTTTGGGAGAAAAACTAGTGCCATTCTCCCCTTATCGGGGAGAATTAAAACTCCTATTAATGATTTTTCAGTATAATCACATCAAAAAATAAGCAATGAACTTCCTGATTTTCCTTGCGCACAAAGATGATAAATGATCCCATATACCATGATTAAGCCTTATCTTTTTAAAGTTCAGCCCGAGACAGCCCACCATCTTGTGGAATATTTTTTGCGCGCGGGCAATATCTTTCCCTCTGCTTTTAACCCCTGGATCGAAAATCATTTTATCCAGAACGCGTCGCTTTCGCAGGAACTTTTTGGGCGTACATTTTTAAATCCGGTCGGCCTGGGTGCGGGCTTTGACAAAAATGCGACACTGATCCGAGGTATTCAGGCTCTGGGCTTTGGCTTTACCGAGATAGGGACCGTGACGCCAAAGTCTCAAGAGGGAAATGCTAAACCCCGTATGTTCCGCCATATCGAAGAAGAAAGCATCCAAAATGCGATGGGCTTCAACAATGACGGCATGTCAAAGGTAAAAAAACGCCTCATGGAGCGTTTCCCTTTTTCGACGCCTATCGGTGTCAACATAGGAAAGAACAAGACGACTGACGAAAAAGATGCCATCAATGACTACACTCTGCTTATCAAGAACTTCAAGGATCTGTGCGACTATCTTGTCATCAACATCTCTTCTCCGAATACGCCGGGTTTGCGTGACCTTCAAAACGAAGATTTCATCAATGAGCTTTTTACCAAGGCAAAGGCTCTGACAGACAAGCCGATACTCCTTAAGATAGCTCCGGATATGACACCAAAACAAGCCGTCGAGCTCTCTGCTATGGCAGTCAAGGCCGGAGCTGCGGGTATTATTGCCACCAATACGACGATTGACTACACACTTGTCAGTGAACCTAAAGAGATCGGCGGAATCAGCGGCGCTGTCTTGAAAGAGAAGAGTTTCAAGATCTTCGAGGCTATAGCAAAAGAGCTCTACGGCAAGACGACACTGATCTCAGTTGGCGGGATAGACTCTGCGCAGGAGGCCTACAGACGCATCAAGGCCGGCGCATCTTTGGTTCAGGTCTATTCAGCGCTCATCTACCACGGTCCGACACTGATCCGAGACATCAACCTCGGACTCATCGAACTTTTGCACGCCGATGGATTTAACAGCATCAGCGACGCTGTCGGTGCGGACAGAAAATGAGAGACAACAGCACCCTCTCGCACAAATCATTCAAAGGATTTGGCATCAAACTATTAAGTTCTATAATTTTTAGCACAGGAGTAATTGTGGCGGCATCTTTACCGAGTTATCAAACACAGACCCTCTCAAATGGTCTGCAAGTCGTTGTTGTTCCTATGGAAAACAATACCAGCGTTATCTCTACTGACATCTTCTACAAGGTCGGAAGCCGTAATGAAGTCATGGGCAAAAGCGGAATAGCTCACATGCTTGAGCACATGAACTTCAAATCGACAGACAACCTAAAGTCAGGCGAATTCGATGAAATAGTCAAAGGGATGGGCGGTCTTAGCAATGCCTCTACCGGTTTTGACTACACCCACTACTTCATCAAAAGTTCATCTAAAAACCTTCCGAAATCACTCGATCTTTTCGGCGAACTGATGGAAAGTCTCAAGCTTCAAGACGACGAGTTTCAGCCCGAGCGTAATGTTGTGGCAGAAGAGCGCCGCTGGAGAACCGACAACTCTCCTCTGGGGTATATGTATTTTAGACTTTTCAACAATGCCTATCTTTACCATCCCTACCACTGGACGCCGATCGGTTTTATGGGTGATATCCAAAACTGGACACTCGAAGATATCAAAAGCTTTCATCAGACCTACTATCAGCCGAAAAATGCCATCGTAGTCGTTACCGGCGATGTGAAGGCAGAAGATGTCTTTGCCCTTGCCAAAAAGCGTTTCGAGACGATAGAAAACAAAAAGAAGATCCCGCCAGTACATATGATCGAGCCGAGACAAGATGGGGCAAAGCGTCTGATCGTTTACAAAGAGAGCGAAGTTGAGATGCTGGCTATTACTTACCATATACCCAACTTTTTGCATAAGGACCAGCCTGCCCTTTCCGCGATCAGCGAGATGCTCAGTTCGGGGAAAAGCTCACGTCTGTACCAAGGCTTGGTGAATGAAAAGCGCCTGGCCAACCAGATCTATGCCTACAATATGGAAAACATCGATCCGGGTCTTTTCATCTTTATGGCTGTCTGTAATCCTGGGGTCACTGCCGAAGAGGTAGAAAAAGAGATACTCGCACAGATCGAACAGCTCAAAAGCAAACACGTTGAAGAGGAAGAGTTGACCAAGGTGAAGATAAACACAAAGTCTGACTTCATCCACTCCCTTGAGAGCTCCTCATCAGTATCTGATCTGTTTGGCGGCTATCTCGCCCGCGGAGATCTCGAGCCTTTGATGCATTATGAAGACAATATCAATGCCTTGACTCCAAAAGATATACAAGAGATTGCATTAAAATATTTCGATGAGACACAATCCACAACTGTAATTTTACGAAAAGGTGAAAAATGAATAAAGTAACGGGAGCTACGACAGCACTTATTACACCCTTTAAGAATGGGCAATTGGACGAGGCTTCCTACGCAGCTCTGATCAGACGCCAAATCGCCAACGGCATCGATGCGGTCTGTCCGGTCGGCACTACGGGCGAAAGCGCTACCTTGACTCATGACGAGCATAAACGATGTATAGAGATCGCTGTTGAAGTATGCAAAAATACCGGGACAAAGGTCTTGGCCGGCGCAGGAAGCAATGCAACGGCAGAAGCGATCGACATCGCCAAGCATGCCCAAAGATCAGGTGTGGACGCCATATTTTCCGTCAGTCCCTACTATAACAAACCTTCCCAGGAAGGACTCTATCAGCACTACAAGGCGATAGCGAATTCCGTCGGTGAGCTGCCTTTTATGCTCTACAATGTACCCGGACGAACCGGCGTAGACATCTGTGCGGACACGGTAATCAGACTTTTTGATGATGTGAAAAATATTTATGGCATCAAGGAGGCTACGGGCAGTATCGAACGTACAGTCGAGCTTCTCTCTCGCCGGCCTGATCTGGCTGTTTTCAGCGGTGACGATGCGATCGACTACCCTGTTTTGGCCAATGGTGGCGCAGGCATCACCTCGGTGACGGCGAACTTACTGCCGGATCTAAAAAGCGAGCTGGTCCACAAGGCTCTCGAGGGTGACTTTACAGCATCAAAAGCACTTAACGACAAGCTTTATCCGATCAACAGTATGATGTTCTGCGAATCAAACCCAATACCGATCAAGGCGGCGATGTATATTGCCGGCCTTATCTCAACGCTTGAATATAGACTTCCTCTTCTTCAGCCCAGCGTAGAGAATATGAAAGCTATAGAAAAAGTACTAAATCAATACGAGATCAAAGGATTATAATGCAAGGAAAGACTCTTTTAATAAGCGGCGGAACACGCGGAATCGGCAAAGCAATTGTGTATGCTTTTGCAGAACAGGGTGTGAATGTCGCATTTACCTATAACTCTAACGACGCTGTTGCCAATGAGATCATTGCCGATGTCCAATCAAAACATGGTGTCAAGGCACGTGCCTACAAACTCAATATACTTGAGCCGGAAGAGTATAAAGAGGTCTACAAAGCATTTGATGAAGATTTTGACCGTTTGGACTACTTTATCTCCAATGCGATCATTTCAGGACGCGCTGTTGTCGGCGGTTTCGGTCCTTTCATGCGCTTGAAGCCAAAGGGTCTTAACAATATCTATATTGCTACTGTCGATGCCTTTGTTGTCGGCGCACAAGAAGCGGTAAAGCGCATGGAAAAGGTCGGCGGCGGCTCTATCATCTCGATGAGCTCGACCGGAAATCTTGTCTATACCCCAAACTATGCCGGCCACGGTACCAATAAAGCAGCTGTCGAAGCGATGGTACGCTACGCTGCAGCAGAGCTCGGCGAAAAAGGGATCCGCGTCAACGCTGTCAGCGGCGGTCCGATCGACACCGATGCCTTGAAAGCCTTTCCAAACTATGCAGAAGTCAAATCTGAAGTCGTCAGACGTTCTCCGCTTAGTCGTATGGGCGAGGCACAAGATCTTACGGGGGCGTGTCTCTTCTTATGTTCAAATGCCTCAAGCTGGCTTACAGGACAGACAATCGTTATAGACGGCGGAACAACTTTCCAATAATTTAAAAACTCTCGTATTCGACAAAACTTCCATGCAAGTCTTGTCGAAAATTTTATACAAAGCTTATATTATGCCTGACACTAAAAAACAAATCCTCAATATTCCAAACTTCTTAGCATTTTTGCGTATCCTTATCGCCCCTCTTATGTTTTGGGTGATCATTACTCCTGAATATTTCACCGCGCAGGAGATACACATTACCTGGGTATACTATTTCGCTGCTTTGCTCTTTGTTCTGGCCAGTATCACCGACTTTTTTGACGGCTATATCGCCCGCACCTTTGACCAGATCACACCTCTTGGCAAGGTCCTTGATCCGCTTGCGGACAAGATGCTGACTATCGGCGCTTTTTTGGCGCTTGTAGTCGTGGGAGATGCCTCTGCCTGGGCCGTTTATATCATCATTATTCGTGAGCTGTTTATCACGGGTCTTAGAACCATCGCTGTTGCAGAAGGCATTGATGTCAGTGCCTCATTCGCGGGAAAGGTAAAAACTGTTTTCCAAATGGTCGCGATCGGTTTTCTCATCATGCACTGGCCGTATGCAGGAGCGCTGCTCTGGCTTGCCGTTGCCCTTACGATCTACTCCGGCGCAGAATATGTAGTCGGTTTGATCAAAGCCTTAAAGGATAGATGATGGGCTGGTTTGTTTCTTTACTCGTTCTCTCTTTTTTGATCTTTTTCCATGAGTTGGGCCACTTTTTGGCAGCACGTGCCATGGGCGTCTGCGTGAAGGTCTTCAGTATTGGTTTTGGAAAAAAGATCGCATCATTTGAGTGGAAAAATACGCAGTGGCGTATTGCGATGATCCCTCTAGGCGGCTACGTACAGATGAAGGGACAGGACGATACCGACCCCTCAGCTCTCAGTCTGGACAGCGATTCCTATAATGTTAAAAAACCCTGGCAAAGGATCGTTATCCTGCTCGCAGGTCCTTTTGCAAATTTTCTACTTGCACTTTTTCTTTTTTGGCTGATCGCCTTAGGCGGTCCGCAGGTGCTTTCGCCTGTTATCGGTGAAGTTGTGAAAGATTCACCTGCCCAGCAGGCCGGTCTGCAGCGTCAGGATATCGTCACCGAGATCAACGGCATCAAGATTGAGAGCTGGGAAGAGATGGCTAAGGCGATCTCAGACTCTTCGGGCGTGCTGAGTATCGTCGTTGAGCGTGACAGTTATCTTCAAAACTTCACCATAACTCCGAAAATGCGCGAGGCCCGCAACGACTTCAACGAGAGTATCCAACGGCGTATGATAGGCATTGGTGCGGCAGGCGTTTCCAAGACCCTGGAGGTCCAAAACTCTTTTGCCTATGCCTGGGACAAGACCGTCTGGGCCTCTACGCTTATCTTTGGCGGCGTTAAACGGCTTCTTTTGGGCGATGTTCCCGCAAAAGATCTCGGCGGCGTTATCAGCATCGTCAAGATAACAGCCGATGCAAGCGATCAGGGATGGATGGCGGTATTTTTCTTTGCTGCTCTGATCTCTGTGAACCTGGGTGTTTTAAATCTCCTGCCTATTCCTGCTCTGGACGGCGGACACATCATGTTTAACCTCTATGAGATGGTTTTTCGCCGCGCCCCTACCGAAGCGATGCTTGTGCGTCTGACCATCGGCGGGTGGGTGCTTCTTATTGCGCTTATGTCCCTGGGACTGTACAACGATATCACACGATTAATAGGATAGAAACCATGAACATAGAAGCGTATAAAATTTATCTTGACGGTATTATTCAGCGTGTAGAAACTGCACGTATCTCACTCAGCGAGCACCATATCGTCAAGATTGTCGCTGTCAGCAAATACTCAAATGAAGCTGCAATCAAAGACTTGTATCAGATCGGGCAGCGTGCCTTTGGCGAGAATAAGGTTCAAGACCTCCTCACAAAAAGTAAAAACCTGATCGATCTTCCGCTGGAGTGGCACTTTATCGGTACCCTTCAAAAAAACAAGATAAACCAGCTTATCGAGGCCGATCCTTTTCTTTTCCAAAGTCTTGACTCGCTCGAACTGGCCAAGGCACTTCAGCAGCGCCTGGAAGTCAAAGCTACGAGCATGGAGTGTCTGCTTCAGGTCAATTCGGCCAAAGAGGAGACTAAAAGCGGTGTGATGCCCGAAATGGCCAAGGATATTTATGCTCAGATCAAAGAGACCTGCCCAAATATCGTACTTAGAGGTGTCATGAGTATCGGTGCGCATTCACAAGAGCAAAAGATCATTCAGAAGAGTTTTGAGACCACATATGATATTTTCAAAGAGCTTGAAGGTGCTGACATCTGTTCTATGGGGATGAGCGGGGATTTTGAACTTGCCATCAAATGCGGCTCCAATATGGTCCGTTTGGGCTCCGTGATGTTTCCGGAATAGTTTTTTTTACGGTCCGAGGCTGCCTTTAAGAGCAGCTATACAGCGACATTGTTAGCCGATGAGCCCGGCTTAAAGTCTATCTGCGCGCTTGCCTCGCCTATATACTTCCCTTGCGAATAGCTGATCCCAAGCTCAACAACTTTCTCTTGCAGCTGTTTCGTATCGACATACTCTGCGATCGTCTCTGCTCCGATCCGTTTGGCAAAAGCAACAATATTTTCAACGATCATTTGGTGCGAGAGATTGGTGTCAAGGTTTTTGATAAATGAGCTGTCTATTTTAATCGTCTTCGCTTCTGATCGAAGCAGGCGGCTAAAAACAGACTGCTCTACACCAAAATCATCCAGAGTGATATTGAAACCGCGTGAACGCAAACGTTTTATCTGTGCCAATGTCTCATTTTCTCTCTTTAACGCAATATTCTCGACTACTTCGATATAAACGCGCTTGGGTTCTACATGGTAATAATCACACTTATAGGTCAAGAACTCTTCGAGGTAGTTTTCATTAAAATCCTGAGCCGAAACATTTAATGTAAACGCATAAGCGTTGGATTGGAAATACTTGAATGCCTTGTCGATTATCACCCGCGTAATCTTGGTCGTCAACCCGGACAAGCGTACAGAGTCTCCAGCTGTACTTGCATCAAGGACATTTCCTTCCTTGTCCAAGATACGGCAGAGCGCTTCATACTTCTCTATACTGCCTGTTTTGTTGGAATAAATGGGCTGATAATAGGACATGACACGATCATTTTTAAGCGCGTCTTTCACCGTCTGTATCCAAGAGAGCGCGGCTCTTTGCTGCTGAACATATTTTGAATTGTTTTGGAAGACGACCAACTGGCCTCTGCCCCTCTCTTTTGCCTCTTCAGAAGCTGTTTTGGCATGAATGAAGAGTCTATTATGCTCTCCTGTATCCATACCGATGGAGAAGCTGATGTCAAATTCAATATCGCCGGCAAGCACCGGAGTCTCCTTGAACATCGCTATGATCTGCTGGGAGAGCAGCAGTTCCTGGTTGGATGTTGGAGAAAAGATCAAAACAACAAACTCATCGGCACTGATCCTAAACAGCTCTGAATTGCTAGGAAGAAAACGCTTTAAGCGCGACGCGGTCTCTTTGAGCACTCTGTTTCCGTACCCCATGCCGTAAAGCGTGTTAATGCTGTCAAAATGGTCGATGTCTAAAAACAAGAGCGCTTTCTTGCCCTCTTTTGCCATGGACTCTCGCAATGCATGCGTATTGGCCAAGCCGGTGAGATCATCTTTAAGTCTAATCTCCTCTATACGCAGTGCCTGCTCGCTCAAACGCAGCTGAAACTCTCGCTCCTGTCCAAGCAGGCGTCCCAAACGCTTTCTCTCATAAGTGAGCGCTTCAGTCAGTTTTTTTTCATTCGCTTCATAATGCTCTTGAAGCTGTCTTTTTTGTGCTTTGATCTGCTCAGAAGCATTCGCTTGCTGTGTTTTTTGCGCCACACTGTAAAGCTGCACACAGCTTTTGTACATGCACTCAAGAAGCATCTGCATGCTGATGGGTTTTGGAATAAATCCGTCAATGCCCATATTGCTCCACTGCAAAAGAGTGTCGGCATCGTATGTCTTTGAGATTACGATAAGGCGTTGAGAGGGGGAGATCTTTTTGATCTGTTCAACCATTGCTGCAGCAGCGTAGCTGGCAAGGTCTATCTCAGTAATAATAAGATCGTGCTGATTTATTTTGTAGTGGTTTAAGCCGTCATATCCATTTGCCGCTTCATCCACCTGAGCGAAGATACGGCTGAATGTTTTTACGAGAGAGTGTCTAACAGCATCGTCGCCGTCAATGCACAGAAGTTTTAGTTTTTTTGTATAAGGCAACAGATCTTTAAATTCAAGCATTTCACACCTCCCTTTAACGTTTAAACACAAATATACTCAATTTCTATATGATTAAATTCTAGCATAAGTAAGCTAATACAGAGTAAATCCCCGCATCATATTTTATATTTCAGCACAAGGTTTTCCTATATAAAAACCCTGCGAGTAGTCTACACCCATACGCTTCACCAAGTTAAATATCTCTTCTGAATCCACATACTCGGCAACTGTTTCAGCCCCGATCTTTTGGGAGAAATCTACGATGTTTTCGATGATTATGCGGGCATTATCATCATGCAAAAGCGCTTGTATAAAGTGTCCGTCGATTTTTAGCATCTGTGCTTGGATCTGCATCATCCGAGAAAAATTTGAGCTGTCTACACCGAAATCATCAATAGAGATATTACAGCCAAGAGCTTTGAGCGCATCTATCTGTGACAAACACCCGTTTGCCGATTCGGTACTGATATTTTCCAGGACTTCGATATAAATTCGGCAAGGCTCAATACCGTACTGATCGCACTTGTAGCTGATAAAATCCACCAAGAACTCCGCCATAAAATCTTCATAGGTGACATTAATAGAAAACGAATGGCTCTTATCTTGGAAGTACTTGAAACTTTTGTCTATCACTATGCGTGTAATATCACACATTCTCCCCGCAATGATTGCTGCCGGAATAAAATCTTGCGGGAGGTAGAGTGTTTTGTCACGTTCTTCTATGCGACAAAGTGCTTCATATTTGCCGATCTCGCCGTTTAGATTGTTCATAATAGGCTGATAATACACTTCTATCCTGTCTTCGCTAATTGCCTCTTGAATTATTTTCACCCACTCAATATGCTTTTTTTGCTCCCGTATAAAAGTAGATCCTTCGCTGTAGATTGCGATACGGTTTCCTTCTTTTGCTTCGCACAGAGCGATATCTGCTTTTTGTATAAGTTCTTCACCCGAAGCAATACCGATCGCCGTATTTATCTTGAGCAAAAATCCGCCTACCTCTATGGGAGTCTGTTCAAAAAAAGATTTCAGCTGACGTGAGAGTATTTTTATTTGTGAAGGGGCGGGATTACTGAGTAAAATGGAAAATGCGTCTTCATCTGTGTGGAACATCTCGGCATTGACAGGAAGATTGATCTTGATTGCATCTCCAAACTCCACTAGGACCTTGTCTGTTATCTGTGTGCCATAATAGATCTGAAACGCTTTAAAATTATGTAAAGAGACCTTTATCAGTGTATTGTGTCGGTTGTCCGTCAGCGTATCTCTTAAAGCATTCAGGTTCCGGCAGGAGGTCAAGGGATTAATGTAGTAGGTGTCATAAAATATCTCTTGCATGTTGAGATAAGACGCTGCTCTATAGAGAAGACGCTTACACTCTTTTTCATCCATCGGATCGAGTAAAATAGCGTCAGCGCCTGCTCCTAGAGAGTTTACGATCATTTTCGGATCTGCGCTGCAGGCTATAATATATCGCTCAGGGAAAAAGTGCTTGACCTTTTTTAGCACCTCCATACTCTCCGCATGTTCCATGTCCAAGACCAAAAAATCATAGTTTTTAAGATGCGACACAGACCCGACAGCCATGCCAGATGAGTAGAACTCTATCTTGCTTGTAAACTTATCGAGCGATGTCTTGTGTGAAGAAGATTTTAGATAGATAATTCTCATCTTATTATAAGTGTTCATTTTTACCTTCACTGTTGCTGTTTATTAAGCATCAAAACTACTTGATTTTAAAACATATATTTATTGTATACGAAATTTATCATAAACTTATGATAAATTCCATTAAAGTAGCATTTTTTCTGTAATGGCTAAGCATATATGAAACAAGTCAATCAAAAGAAAACAAACGCGTAGGTTTAAGTTTTTGTTTTGATCATGTCGAGGTAGAGCTCCTCTACTTTTTTTCGTGCCCAAGGAGTTTTTCTCAAGAACTTAAGACTTGAACTCACTGTCGGGTCCTTATAGAAACATCGAATTTCGATACGCTGCGACAACTCTTTCCAGCCATAGTGCTCGACCAGACTCTCCAAAATTATTTTCAAGGTTATCCCGTGAAGCGGGTTGTTTGCATGTTGATCGCTCATCTACTTCCTTTTTTGGGAACTTTTCTGCATTATCTACAGGCAGTGTTGTTATAATTTGAATTCTAGCAAATTGTTGATTAAAGATTGTGATTATCGTGCCGCAAATGAGCAAAAAAACTCAAAGGGTCATGCAAGATCAAGGAGTCTGGCAAGTAAGGGCCCTACTGGGCATAGCAAGTGTAACGACGCATGAACTGCGCCGTTATTTTAGTTTTGACTATACGGCTTTGATCTTTACGCCGTACTTTTCTTCTGCGACTGTACGCTCTTCGAGGTGATAGTCTTTGATCTCGTTAAAGTTAAGATATTTGTAAACATCTTCCGTCTTACCGGCAAGTTTTGCAGGAACAATGTCCATATACTCTTCTACCGTAGGAATACGGCCAAGCTTGGAACATACTGCCGCAAGCTCAGCGCTTCCTAAATAAACCTGAGTCCCTTTTCCAAGACGGTTGTCGAAGTTACGCGTTGATGTAGAAAATACAGTCGATCCGACACGTGCACTCGCCTGGTTACCCATGCACAGTGAACATCCCGGTACTTCTGTCTGGGCTTCGATCGCTTTGAAAACGTCGTAGTAACCTTCGTTGATCAGCTGCTGCTCATCCATACGTGTCGGCGGAACAATCCAGAACTTCTCCACCGCAACCTTGCCTTCTCCGCGCATAACTTCACCTGCCGCACGATAGTGACCGATGTTTGTCATACAGCTTCCGAGGAAGACTTCGTCGATCTTCTCGCCGGCGACTTCGCTCAAAAGCTTAACGTTGTCCGGGTCATTTGGACATGCCAAAATCGGCTCTGTCACTTCATTAAGATCGATCTCAATGACCGCTGCATACTCGGCGTCAGCGTCTGGCTGCATTAATGTCGGTTTAGCCAGCCACTCTTTCATCTTGTCTGCGCGGCGCTGAAGTGTACGGGCATCTTCATAACCATCTTCAATCATCGATTCGATCAGAGCAACGTTTGATTTTAGGTATTCAATGACCGGTGCCTCATTCAACAGTACCGTACAGGCAGCAGCAGAGCGCTCAGCAGAAGCATCAGAGAGTTCAAATGCCTGCTCAGCTTTAAGATCAGGAAGACCTTCGATCTCCAGTATGCGTCCGTTGAAGATGTTTTTCTTGCCTTTTTTCTCAACCGTCAATAGACCCTGCTGGATCGCATAGTAAGGAATAGCGTTTACAAGGTCACGAAGTGTGATACCCGGCTGCAGTTCACCTTTGAAGCGTACAAGGACAGATTCAGGCATTGTAAGCGGCATAGAACCTGTAACAGCAGCAAAGGCGACGATACCCGAACCGCCAGGAAAAGAGATACCGATCGGGAAACGTGTATGTGAATCCGCACCTGTACCGACAGTATCAGGAAGAGTCAAACGGTTCAACCATGAGTGGATAACGCCATCACCCGGACGTAACGCAACACCTGAACGGTTAGCGATAAAGTCAGGAAGCGTGTGGTGCATTACCACGTCAGACGGCTTTGGATATGCCGCTGTGTGACAGAAAGACTGCATTACCAGGTCAGCAGAGAAACCAAGTGCTGCAAGCTCTTTGATCTCGTCACGTGTCATTGGACCCGTAGTATCTTGAGAACCGACAGTTGTTGTAACCGGCTCAACGTACATGCCCGGACGGACACCTGTCACACCACATGCTTTACCGACCATTTTTTGAGAAAGCGTATAGCCCTTGCCTGTATCAGCCGGCTGCTCAGCGGTCAAGAATGCATCGGAAGCACCCAGACCAAGAACACCGCGTGCCTTAGAAGTCAACCCGCGACCGATGATCAATGGGATACGACCGCCTGCACGCACTTCGTCAGTGATCGTGTTAGGGTTAAGTTTAAAAGTAGTGACACAAGTGCCGTTTTTGTGCGCCTCTCCCTTGTACGGGTAGATCGTCACGACATCGCCTGTCTCCATAGCAGAAACGTCCATTTCCAACGGCAGTGCGCCCGAATCTTCACATGTAGCAAAGAAGATTGGAGCGATAATTCCGCCGATAACAACGCCGCCAGTGCGCTTGTTCGGAACACCAGGGATATCTTCACCCATGTGCCACTGAACAGAGTTAACACCTGATTTACGAGATGAGCCAGTTCCGACAACGTCACCGACATAGGCGATAGGATGACCCGCTTTTTTCAGCGACTTGATCGTGTTGATCGGGTCTTCCATCTTGGAGACAAGCATGGAGTTTGCGTGCAACGGGATGTCTGAACGGGTAAAGGCCTCCGAGGCAGGAGAAAGGTCGTCCGTATTTGTTTCGCCCGGAACTTTAAATACCGTTACGGTAATCTCTTCAGCGAGTGCCGGCTTGGATGTAAACCACTCAGCATTTGCCCATGAGGTCATTACTTCTGTAGCGGCAGCATTGCCAGCCTTGTGAAGCTCTTCAACATCATTGAAGGCATCATAAACAAGAAGTGTGTGTTTCAAGGCCTCTTTGGCTTCTTCTACGACTTTTGCGTTGCTTGAGGTCAAGCCATCAATCATAGGCTTGACATTGTAGCCGCCCAGCATCATACCCATGATCTCGATCGCTTTATCAGGAGTTATGCTGTCGACTTTTACTTTTTCAGAGGCTACATCATTTAAAAATGCCGCTTTGACATAGGCTGCATCATCAACACCCGGTGAAACACGGTTAGTCAAAAGATCTAAATTAAAAGCTGCATCACCCTCGCCTGCTTTGATCATTTCAATGAGTGCCGCTGTCTGCTCAGCAGAAAGTGGAAGCGGTGGAACGCCCAATGCGTCGCGTTGTGCTACGTGTGCTTTGTATTCTTCAATAAAGGACATAGAATCTCCTGGTATATTTTTGTGAGATTATAACAAAGATATCGCTCTTTAGCAGCAATGTGTTACAAAAGTAAACACTCTTATTTCTTTATTTGTGTAAAATTGTAACATGTTGAAACTTCTTTTTTAAGGGTTGCTGGCAGACTATTGCCGTCTTTGTAAAACATCTGAAGCGATCTTCTGTGAGGGGCCATTGAGGTTTTGTGCAGCCCACTGCAGGTAGGGCGTCGGGAGCTCTTCCCATTTCTCTCCCTTGTGTTTTCCGAACATCACCGTCTCCTCATGTTTGGGCGGGACTTTACTGGTTTTACGCTCAGAGAGTTCGTTCAAGGCGATCTGCCTGTCTTGCGAATTAAGATTTTGTGAGAGCCACTTGAGATAGTCTTCGTCCAGATCAGCCCATTTCTGCCCTTTGAACTTTCCGAAGTTGATTGTGGCATCTTGAGAGATCTTAAAGCGCGGAGGCTCCTCTTCTGTGACGAAGACGTCCATCCCTTTTAGATTGAAAAGCTCCTGCAGATACTGTACCTCTATGCGTTTTGGGATGACAAGAGACTCACTGCTATAATCAAGTTGTCCGCTTCGCGCAGCTGCAAAGGCTTCTAGTGCCTGCAGAGTCTGCACAGAGAGGGTACTGATGTTTTCTATTTTGCAGCGGAAAAAACGGGGGTATTGGGTGTAGGAGAGTTTGATCATATGCACTCCTTTTTCAAAAAAGAAGGCTACTGCTGTTTTATACGGACAAATTTATCCGTTGTCGGATCGAGTACATAGAGTATAGCCGGGTTTGTCTCGTCGCCTTTTAGCACCTTGTATACCTTGCCTTTAAGCTCAAAGATCTTTTCCATCTCGGTCTCGTCAAAGATAATAGGCTTGTCGCATTCGCAAGGCTTAAGAAGATGTTTTTTCGCTACATCCGCCGTCAAAGTGAAGGTAAGTGCCAGCAGTAAAAATAGTGTTTTTTTCATGATCCTATGATCTCCCTGTTTCCTTTGTTGTTTTGCGCGGAAAGTACGCCCTCATTTTCCATCTGCTCTATAATGCGTGCAGAGCGGTTGTAGCCTATCTGAAGACGTCTTTGAAGATAAGATATGGAGGTCTTTTTATCGGATAAAATAATCCCTTTTGCTTCATCAAAAAGCTCATCGAGCTCTCCGCCATCTGCATTTGAGCCGGTATTGTCAGAAGAGAGTCCGCCCTCTTCCATCAAAAAGCGCTTATCGTAGACCGCTTCTCTTTGTGATTTTATGAAATCAACGATTTTTTCTATCTCAGACTCGCTGCTCCATGGTGCATGCAAACGAACAAGTCCGCTTGTTCCCGGCGGGGTAAAAAGCATGTCCCCTCTGCCAAGCAAAGATTCTGCCCCCATCTGGTCCAAGATGATCTTGGAATCGATCTTCTGACCTACTTTGTAGGAGATTCGCGAAGGAAGGTTGGCTTTTATAAGCCCGGTCACGACATCCACCGAAGGACGCTGCGTGGCAACAATAAGGTGTATCCCCGAGGCCCTTGCCATCTGGGCCAGACGCGCGATAGAGTATTCGACATCTTTCCCGGAGGTCATCATCAAGTCTGCCAGTTCGTCAATGATAACAACAATGTAAGGGAAGATCTCGTCTCCCTCTTTTTTCGCTTTTTCATTATAGTTTTCTATGTTTTTTGTGCGCGTTTCGGCCATCATCGTGTAACGGCGTTCCATCTCGGTGACCATGTTGTTCAGCGCGATAATCGCCTCTTTTGCCTTGGTGATGACCGGTGTCAGCAGATGCGGGATATCGTTGTAGATGGAAAACTCCAGCATCTTGGGATCGATCATCAGCAGTCTTAGGTTGTCCGGGGAGTTCTTGTATAAAAGCGAGAGGATCATCGCATTGATCCCTACCGATTTGCCTGAACCCGTTGTTCCCGCGATCAGCAGGTGAGGCAGTTTTTTAAGATCGGTGATAAAAGGCTTGCCGACAATGTCTTTGCCCAGAATGATCGTCAAGGGTGAGGCCGATTCCTGAAAGAGCTTACTCTCGAGGATCTCTCTAAGATAGATCGTCTGAACACTCTGGTTAGGGATCTCGATACCGACAACGTCTTTGCCAGGGATGGGAGCTTGTATACGGATCGTCTGTGCGCGCAGTGCCATGGCAAGGTCATCTTGAAGACTGAGGATCTTCGAGACCTTGATATTTGCCGCCGGCTTGAATTCGAAAGTCGAAACAACGGGGCCGGCATAGGTACGCACCACGTCTCCTTCGATCTTGAAGTGGGCCAGCTTGTCGATCAGGTCTTCAATTTTCGCATCAAGCTGTTCTTCGTTCAATGCAGAGTCATGTTCCACCGGTTTTTGCAAAAAGTGCGTCGGAGGAAGCTTGAAGTTTTTTGGTTTTTCCGTTATCCCTTTTTCGATCTGGTCTAAAAGCTGTCTGTTCTCTTCCAGTTCGTCGATGACAAGCGCATGTTTCTCTTCTTTGACTCTTTTTGCTATAGCAACAATAGTTTTTGCTTCTGGCTCTTTTTCGCTCTGCAAAGCAGTAGCTTTTAACACAGAATCAGGTTCTTTGTCGATGATCTTTTCTTGTTTGGCTGCGGTATGCTCAGGGTAAAGCGGCGGCGGCTCAGGAACGAAGCTCTCTTCCTCGTTACTTAAATACGCGTTATCTAAGGTATCCGGTTCATCTTCACTCGCCTCAGGTCTTGGCCTTTGCTCAGATATACTTTCGTCTGTCTTTACATACTCAGATGCGTCACTTTTTTCGTTTAGGTCCTGTTCTCTCTTTTTTTTTGCGGGTAAAAAATGCGACAACTCAAAACGAGGGAAGACGGCTATCACTTCATGCAGACTTTTATCCATCAAGATCATAACAGCCAGGGTTGTGCTCATCAGCCAGAATATCCAGACCCCTGCTCCACCGATAAAAGGAGAAAGAAAATCAACAAAATTGCCGCCCATTGTCCCGCGTAATCCGCTTGAAACGACCAATGCCTGAAAAATGCTCAAGGTAAAAAAGAGCAGCACAGAAGAGAGCACAAGCTCAAGACGCCGCATACTCATGCCGGGGTTTTTAAACCATAAAAAAAGAGAGACCATCAAAACAAACGGATACAGATATGAGAGGTATCCGAAAAGTCTGTGATTATGCATGGCAAAGTCTGCGCCGAATGAACCGACAAGGTTCAAGCTAGACGCTATGGTGGCAAAAGATAAATAGGAGAGAAGGCCTGCGCCTATAATAAAGAAGATAGTACGTAAAATGGAAAATCCTTCAGTTAAACTATCGCAATTATAGCCAAAATTAAAAACCCGTCAGAAATACCGGGCAAACTTAGAGATAATTTATCAGTGAAAGCTGTGAAATCCGCGATACTGTCGATAACATCGCCTGATAATTAAGCTCAAGCTGTTTAAGCTCCAGCGAGGCCTGGGCAAAGTCAACATCTATGGTCTCGGAGCGCAATGTCTGTGTTGTTATGATCAGCATGTCAGTCCTGTCCGTTGTCCGCTGGAGCGTTTGTGACTGTGTTCCGGCTATAGCGTGCTGACTAAACATATGTTCGCTCAGATCGTCAAGAACAGTGAGTGAGTTTTGAATGCCAATGTTTCTCGGATCATCTTGAGTTCCGTCTGCTCTTATCCGTCCGGCTTCAACGGATGAGATGACGGCATTAAGCTGTGCAAAGAAATCCGTTTTAGGGTCACTGACGGTGACCGTATTATTTGTGTTAAAACTTAACACTGAAGCAGGCGCTGAAAAATCTGAAGCATTGGTATCGGCCAGTGTTATACTCGCCTGCGTCGAAGCAACGTTTTTTTGTTCAAAGACAATGCGTCCCTTTTCATCCAATGATGTTGATGCATAATTCTGAGAAGTTTTAATTGCCGTGACATATTCATTGAAATCAATCGCATTCGTTGCGTCAGCATCTTGAGGCAACTGCTTCGTCACAATCATATTTATAATATCATTGAGCTGCTTATATGTCATTTTGTCACCGGCTGTCAATACCTCGGCGTCTATCCCGGAGTCAAACTGTCCATTTATATTATTGTCGGTAAAGTTGGCATCAAAAATCGGATACTCGGTTGTGACAGGCGGGTTTACAGAGCTGTCAGTGACTGAAAAATAAGCTTTTGCCTGAAAATCAGTCAAAGGAGGGTTGCTCTGCGTGACAGTAGTTTCGTCATTTTTTAAGTTGATCGTCACTTCAAAAGGTTTTCCGTCAATATTCGCGCCCGTAAAAGAGAGTGTATTTTCTGCACCGCTAAGACCAAAGCTATTAATGCCTGCGACATCTACCAGCTTCGTCTTGTCTACCGCAAACTGATTGCTGATATCATTCCCGTCGCTGTCCGTTACTCCGTGTTTTACTATCTGCGACACATCACCGATCAACTTGTTGTTGTCTTGCATAAATCGGGCCTCGTCGTAGGTCACTCCAGAGTCAGAAGGCAAGCCTTTTATCACACCTAAAGGCGGCACAGCTATCGCGGCTGCCGCAGCGCCCCCTGTAATACCATAGGCCTCGAGCTGAATATCAACGTCGTTATTTCTGAACGTGCTCAAAGTGACTTTTGCATTCGAGGCTACGCTTTGATTGAGATTTTCGCTTAGCTGTACCTGCGGAAAGCCTGAGGCATCCAAAATCGTGTAAGGCTTTGGATCACCCTCAAAATATATTTTGTCGCCATTGATCGGCGTATAGTTTTGATTAAACTGGGCCAGGTTGACAATATCCGTGCCCAAAAGTGCGGGCTGAGTCGCAGTAAAGTCAAACGTATCTCTTTTCCCAATTTGAATTTTTCCATCTGAAAAGCCTACACTTAAGACACCACTGTCGTTTGGATCAAAAGCGGCATATATCTCTTTGAGCAAATCATTTACGGTTTTATTTGCAGTTATGTCAAAAAAACTTGGGGCGACAAGCGCTGCTCCATCTGTATCTACACCCGTAAATTCAATGCTTTTAAGCTCAGAAGCAAAGACGTCCGTCAAAAGCGTATACTGTCCGGCAATAGCACCTTCTTTTGTAATAAAATCGCCGGACAAGGTGAACTTGTTTTGATTGAACATGTCCTGTTCCAGGTTCATGGCTTGCGTATACTGTGTATAGTTGCTGTTGCTAAAGTCTTTGATCGGCACGCCATGTCTGTTAAATTCATAATTGCCGGCCAGATCATCATTCACATCCAGACCTGTTGTTTTTAGCACTTGCACATCTGTAAAAGAGTTGGTAATCACTTCATTAACGGTTACTGTTTCAAGAGGGTTGTTGTCAACGACACTTGCTACGGTAAAGACTTCTCCGTTTATATAGATCTGATCGTCTGTTTTCAAAGGAGGCGCGATGCGCACAGGAGGTGTAGAGGTGTCAAATATGGTTGGAAATGTAAATTCGCTCGTGCCGCCAATGCCTGTCGCCAAGATGCCGGGTTCATATGCAATAGAACTTGATGCTGTCATATGAAAGTCCAATTTGCTTGAACCGTTGATCTTGTCTTCTATCTCAAATTGTCCATGATTATTAATCGTAACATTCACGATGCTGTTGCCCGGAGTATTCCCGTATGCTTCGCCGATCTTTTTCATCAAACTATCTACCGTATCGGTATCTTTCAACCTAATAATGCTTTTAAAAGAGGTGCCGTCATGGCCTGTACCCCGTATATAAAAGTTGTGTTTTGTGTTGATATCATCGACTTCACTGTCGCTGTCTCCCATCAGATCTCTTAACGCATCACTTCCTTTTATGTATTCGTTTCGTGCAGGCATGTCAACGCCATTCATAATATCGGAGTGTAATAAGCGTTGATTGAGTTGAGGAATATTTGTAGATATCTTGCGTCGGGTAGCATTTTCATCTCCCAAAAACAGATCCGCCCCATTGACATTGAATTTTTGATTGATACCAGAACCAAGCATTGCCTTCATATCTTCCGCGTTGCCCTGATAAACGCCATTTTCATCAATAGCTTTTGTTGTTGTCGCTGAGCCTGAGAACAGGTATTTTCCATCGATAGAGGTGTTCGCCAATTGAAACATATTGTTTTCCAAGGCTCTAAGTTCTGCGGCAATAGCTTTTAAACTTCCAGGACTGTTGGATTCACTTGCCGCTGCAATAAGTTTTGTTTTCATAACATCAAGAAGTTTTGTCATCTCGTTCATAGTGGTGTCAGTATTAGTGCTGAATTGAAGCGCTTTTTGGGCATTTTGTTTAACTTGAGTCAGGGTCGTCACTTCGTTGTCAAGGCGCATCGTACCTATGAAGGTAGAGGTGTCTTCATGCGCATACTGAATCTTTTGTCCGGATGAGATCTGCTTGGTGACGTCGAAGAGCTCTTTGGCTGTCTTGGTCTGGTCAAACTGTAAATTTCTATAGTATCCGCTTAATGTCGCACGCATATCGTACCTCCGCTAATTCCAAACAGTAACTCAAATTTTGTCTATGTAAAGCAAAATAAGTTCCATAATCTATTTTTTCATGATCTAGACTATATATCGGCTTTTTTGGTAATTTTTAAAGTCATCATGCACTATAATTTTGTATTTTTAAAGAGGAGCCAAAAATGTCAATACTCAAAAAATCAGAACTTATTGCGTCCGTTGCGGGTAAAGCTTCTTTAGCCAAGGTTGATGCAGAAGCTGCTATAGAAGCTCTGCTGGAGACTATTGTAGAAGCGATGAAAGAGGAGAGAACGATTAATTTCAACGGATTTGGAAGCTTCAGTACGACGCTTCGTCCCGCCAGAAGTGCTCGCAATCCCCGTACAGGTGAGAGCATTGAAGTAGAAGAGACAAAAATTGTCAAGTTCAAAGTCGGGAAAAATTTCAAAGAATCGGTTGCAGATTCTAAATAAAAACTATTTTACCCCGCTTTAAGCATTGTGCACATATAATTCCGCCCTCTTCATGCCGCCGTGGTGAAATCGGTAGACACGTCGGATTCAAAATCCGATGCTTTCGGGCGTGGCGGTTCAAGTCCGCCCGGCGGTACCACCCTTTATTTTTGCTATTTCTGATCTTACAATGTATTCATATATGCTTCCGCCTCTGCTTTGTTATAAAATTCATAGACTGTTTTATCTGCTCCCCCCGAACTCGAAGCGACTGTTTCGATGATTTTAACTGCACTTACTTCGTTGATTGTTTTTGTTATCCATGTGTCACCTCTGCTGATCTTTAAAATGCCCTCAATGATCTCATAGGTGTCGGTTGTCACTTCAAAAATACCATCCGCAGTATAATCAAGCAGCCTATGGCCGTTTTCATATTTTTCTGCAAGCAAGATCCAATCTGTCGTACTGCCGTCTTTGTCGTGGTCTTCGGTATCTTTTATCACCGAATAAAGGGTGTTCTCGTCTATAAAGATATCCGTAAATACACCGCAGGCACAGGGATAGCTCATATGCATGATATACTCTTCCGCATCTTTTTTATTATAAAATTCATATTCGGTTTTATTGGTGTCATTTCCATCAACCGTTGCCCGTTGCGAAATTCTTGTCATGTCGGCTGCAATAATTCTTTTTGTCACCAAGACAGAACCCTCATTAATAGTTAAGATACCGGAGTTGATCCCAAATGTGTCACTTGTTGCTTCAAAAGTTCCATCTGCTAGAAGATCCAGCGATCTGTATCCATTTTCATATTTTTCAGCCTGCAGTACCCAGTCGGTTATCCCGCCGTCTTTGTCTGCATCATTGATGTCTTTAATTACTGAATAAAGCGTTCTTCCCTCTAGCCAGCCAGCGGTGTATCCAGTCTCTGCAGAAGGAAGGCTCAATGTCCCGTTAAGATGGTTTTGTGCCATTTTTCCGTCTATCAGCGTTTTTGAAAGCGCTGCTTGGATCTGCATATCAAATGAAGCATCCAGCGGTCTTACGGTGACATTGTCAAGTTCAGAAAAGCCCTCGGGTATAGTGATTCCGTTGGAAGGATCATTGTCACTGTCGATCGTTTGCAGCAGTTGTGCCACATTGATGGCTGCTGTACTGTTGTAGTAGTAAAGCGTATAAGGCGTCACTGTTTCATTTGCCGCACACCTTCCTATCACATATTTGCCCAGTAGAAATGTCACCTCGTCATTACTCTTGCACGTGTACTCGCCCGTTTCATTTGTCACTCCTTTGCCACCAGAAGAACAGTCGTAGGCTAGCCCTATAACATGAGAATCAATAAACTTACCTGTCAGCGGCGGATAGCTGACCGCACTTTCTGTACTGCTGCTGCCGCCACTACCACCACCGCAGGCGCTAAAGAGAACGACAGTAGCCGCTATAATCGAAGCATTGAAACCTTTTTTCATTGAAAACCCCTTGTTTTAATATTTATAGCGTATTGTATAATTCTTCCCTTAACTGAAATATAAATAAACAAATTATAATTTAATTAAACATATAAATAAGATCTTAGGAGTTACAGTTCTATTTTATTCGGTGCGCAACCGCATCAGCGAAGCTATGAGGAATCTTTTTATGTTACAATGGCTTAATATCAACAAAAGAGAAGAAGAGTATTGCTTTTAAAAACCCTCCTTTTACTTAGCTTTTTTTGCATCTGTGTATTTTCTGCAGACTTAAAAGCCGATTACACCATTTCAAGCCAAGAGCTGAATGCTTCTGCTATTTTTCCTCAGATCAAAGATGATTTCAGTATCTATAAATTTGCCAGACACCGGTATAAAAAATCATTCTCTTCGGCCGTTTTGATACAAACTTTCAAAGAACACGATATTCTTCTTGAAGACAAGAGTCAGGGCATTATTCATTTCAAGCGTGCCACATCATTGGACCTGACTCCTTTAAAAGAAAAGATCAAAGCCTATTATCTTTCTTATTATCCTTCGATGCAGATCGCATCTATTACTTTTCAGCTGCACAGTTTCATGCAAAACCTTCCGGCAGAGTATGTGCTCAACTTTAAACCCAAGGCCTATCAGTACAAAAAATCGACCCTGCAGCTAAATGTCCCAAAATCTAAAAAACGCTTCTTTATAAGCTATGAGATTCATGCAAACGTCAAACTTTTTAAAGCAAGTCATAACATAAATCGCGGTAATATTCTAAAACCTATTGATCTGGTCTATACGAATGAGCCTTTTGAACGTTTAAACGGCTCGATCTTAAGAGCGCTGGACGAGAATGATATCCGTGCAAAAAAGCGTTTACACGAAGGCAAGATCGTGTATGAAAAAGATTTTGAGACCGTGCCATCTGTTCTTAAAAACAAGACGGTTTATGCCCGTATGATCAGCGGCAACGTGCACCTGGAATTTCAGGCAAAAAGTCTACAGGACGGTCAAATCGGAGATATCGTTTTAATCCAAAAATCAGACAAGCAGCGCCTTAAAGCAAAAGTTATCGGCAAGAGTCTTGTAGAAATAGAGTAATATCCGTGCTATAGCACACAGCGAGGAAGCAAGATGCCGAGTCATCAAAAGATCATTGTCGCTATCAGCGGTGCCAGCGGTGCGCATATCGGATTGAATGTCTTAAAAGCGCTTCCGGAGGCTATGCAAAGACATCTGGTAATATCCGAACATGCGAAAGTAGTGCTGGACAAAGAAACTGATATTAAAGAATATAAAAACAGCGATATCGGGGCTTCAATCGCTTCAGGCTCATACGGTGCAGATATCATGATGATCACCCCCTGCAGTATGAATACCCTGGCAAAGATCGCCTGCGGGATTGCGGACGATCTCATCACGCGGGCGGCGAGTGTGATGATAAAAGAAAACAAAAAACTCCTGCTAGCACCGAGAGAAATGCCTTTTTCTGCGATCGCTTTGGAGAACATGTTGAAACTCTCCCGACTTGGCGTTATAATTGCGCCTCCGGTTGCTGCTTATTATGCCAATATAACTTCTGTCGATGAGATGGAAGATTTCTTTATCGGTAAATGGTTTGACCTTTTAGGCCTTGAACACAATCTATACCAACGATGGAGCAGCGATGACTAAAATTGCTTTATATCCGGGCACATTCGATCCCATCACCAACGGCCATTATGATATTGTCGTCCGTGCACTCAATCTTTTTGACTCCCTAGTTATCGCTGTTGCGGACTCTCATGAGAAAAAACCGCTCTTTACCCTTAATCAGCGCGTCGAGATGGCAAAAGCGGCCACCTCGCATCTAGAAAACGTCGAAGTCTTGTCTTTTGACAACCTTACGGTGGAGTTTGCTGCCATGCAGAATGCTTCTATCCTGATACGCGGGCTACGTGCGGTAAGTGACTTTGAATACGAACTTCAGCTTGGCTACTTGAACAACTCTTTGGATGCTTCAATAGAGACGGTTTATCTTATGCCAAACCTAAAACATGCCTTTATCAGCTCCTCCATCGTACGCAATATGCTGAAGTTTAATGGCAAAACCTCCCACCTTTTACCGGCCAAGGTCGAGGGAATGATCAAAGAGATGACTGTATGTACATTGTAGTCGAGGGCATCGACACCTGCGGAAAAAGCACGCAAATAGAACTCCTAGCAACAGCCTATCCGCAGGCGATCATCACCAAAGAGCCCGGAGCGACAGAATTGGGAAGTAAGATACGCGAACTCGTCCTGTATAGCGATGACCTCTGTCCGGTCACCGAGCTTCTGCTTTTTTTGGCAGACCGCAGTAACCACGCCTCACAGGTCATTAAACCTAATCTGGGCCGTCTTATCGTTTCGGATCGCTCTTTGATCTCAGGGATGGCCTATGCTCTGGCCTCCAAGCAGTTTGATTATGCGTGGCTGGAGAAGCTTAACCGTTTTGCGATGCAAAACATCATGCCAGATGCGATCATCTTGTTTCAGATCAAAGAAGAGACGCTGATAGCACGTCTGGGCGAGAAAAGTCATGATGTTATCGAGCAGCGCGGCATCGAGTACATGCTTAATGTCCAGGAACAGCTTCATCTTGTTGCAAAGACCCTGGGTCTAAAAACGCTTCTTATCAATGCCGAAGAGAGCATAGAAGCTATTCACATACAGATTGACAATTTTATTAAAGGAAACCTATGATCCGTTCACTTCGCGGAATGAATGACATCCTCGAGCCCGAAGAGTCGCAGCGCTTCAGTTATTTTATTGAGACGGCAAGCCGCATCGCCAAAAACTACGGCTTTCGTTTTATCGAGACGCCTCAGCTTGAGGAGACGGCATTGTTTAAGCGTGCCGTCGGCGAGAGCAGCGATATCGTCGGCAAAGAGATGTACCAGTTTGTCGACAAGGGCGAGAACAGTGTCTGCTTACGCCCAGAAGGCACCGCCGGCGTCGTCCGCGCCTTTATCCAGAACAAATATGACCGCCAGGAGCAGACCCAGCGCCTCTTCTATCACGGTACGATGTTTCGTTACGAGCGCCCGCAAAAGGGACGTTTACGCCAGTTTCATCAGTTTGGATGTGAAAGTTTCGGCGAGGCTTCTGTTTTAGAAGATCTTACCTTGATCCTGATGGTGCGCGATATCTTTGATGCGCTGGGGATCACCTTCACACTCAAGATCAACTCTTTGGGCGATCAGAACTGCATGCCTTTCTACCGAGAAAAGCTGATTAGCTTTTTGGATGCCCATGAAGCGCAGCTGTGCGAGGATTGCCGACGCCGCAAATCGACAAACCCTATCCGTGTGCTTGATTGTAAAAATGAAGCATGTCAGGCTCTTTATTCCGATGCGCCGAAGCTGATGCAAAATCTCTGTGCAGCCTGTGAGAACGATTTCAATACGCTCACTGCACACCTGGATGAGCAGGCTGTAGCCTATGAGATCGACACGCACCTTGTCCGCGGTTTGGACTATTACTGCAAAACAGCCTTTGAGTTTGTCAGCACAGAGATCGGAGCGCAATCCTCAATCGCCGGCGGCGGCCGCTATGACAGACTTGTGGAGTTCTTAGACGGGCGCCCTACCCCTGCTGTCGGTTTTGCTATCGGAATTGAGCGCTTGATGGAGCTGATAAAGATGCCGGAGCTTAACCGCGAGGGCTACTATTTCGGAGCCTTGGACGAGCATGCCATCAGCAAGCTCTATACACTCGGCATGAACAAGCGCCGCAGCGACAAGGTCACAATAGAGTACAATTCGCGCAACTTAAAAGCGCACCTCAAAGCAGCCGACAAGACAAATGCAAGATACTGCGCTATACTTGGCGAAAACGAGTTGAACAGTGGCACTATCTGGCTCAAAGACCTTGTCAATAAAACAGAGTCTAAAATTGCGCAGGACGCCCTGTAGTTGCGATATTTTCTGAGAGTTCTAAATACCTTTAGCCTAAACCACATGCACAGGACATTATGATGCCGATAAATAATTACGGAATAAATATATGGGGAGATGACAACTTCATCATCGAAGATTCTGAGGTCACTCTCAACCATCTGAGCAAGCCCTCGCTGCTGAGCATTGTAAACGAGATACGACAAAGCGGTCTTCGAGGACCGATAATCCTGCGTTTTCCGCACCTGATCCAAAAGCAGATAGAGACACTCTACACGACCTTTAGACGCTCCATTCAAGAGGTGAACTACAAGGGTGATTTCAAGGCCGTCTTTCCGCTCAAGGTCAATCAGTTTCCCCAAGTTATCGATGCGATCACCACCCATGGAAAAGCCTTCAACTACGGTCTTGAGGCCGGCAGCAAGGCAGAGCTTATTTTGGCCATGTCACAGACCTCTTCGGGCGCACCCATTACCGTGAACGGCTTTAAAGACACGGAAATGATCTCTTTGGGCTTTATGGCTGCACAGATGGGGCACAATATCACTCTGACCATAGAAGGACTTGCCGAGCTTGAGTCCATTGTGGAAGTCTCAAAAGCATGTAATCTTAAAATCCCTTCTATCGGAATCCGTCTGCGTCTGCACAGTTCGGGAAGCGGAGTTTGGGCAAAAAGCGGCGGCAGCGATGCAAAATTCGGCCTGAGTGCGACAGAGCTTTTGGAGGCGATACACCTGCTCAGAGAAAATGATCTTTTGGATCATTTTCATATGGTCCACTTTCATATCGGCTCGCAAATGGAAGATATCACACCGCTCAAACGCGCTCTAAGAGAGGCAGGAAACATCTATGCCGAACTCAAAAAGATGGGTGCTGAAAAGCTGCATGCGATCAATATCGGCGGCGGCCTGGCCATCGAATACGCACAGCACTCTGCAGACAGACTTCGTACCTATACGATCGAAGAGTTTTCTAATGACGTCGTCTTCTTGCTGGGCGATATTATGAACAAGAAAGGGGTCGAACATCCTGATATATTTACCGAATCAGGGCGCTTTATCGTTGCCTCGCATGCGGTCTTGATCACCCCTGTTCTGGAGCTTTTCTCCCAAGACCACCAGGAGAAGTCTCTGCGTATCAAAGAGAACAACCCTCCTTTGATAGAAGAGCTGCTGGAGCTAAATAAACTTGTCAATGCCAAAAACTCGATCGAGTACCTGCACGATTCTCTTGACCATATGGAATCTCTTTTCACCCTCTTTGATCTGGGCTACATCGACCTGCAAGACCGCTCAAACGCCGAAATATTGGTGCACGTCATTATAAAAAAAGCACTCCGTCTTTCCAAGGGGTATCCGACGACAGAACTCGAAAAACTGCAGATACGTTTACAAGAGCACTATCTTATCAACGCTTCTATCTTTCAGAGTCTGCCTGACTACTGGGGCTTGGGACAGCGTTTTCCTATTATGCCGCTACACAAGCTTGATGAACCTGCACTTCGCTCGGCTAATCTCTGGGACATCACCTGCGACAGTGACGGCGAGATCGGTTTTTCAAGTTCTTCACCTCTGTATCTGCATGATGTCGACTTGGATGAGGAGGAGTATTTTCTCGGTTTTTTCAACGTCGGCGCCTATCAGGAAACCCTGGGAATGAACCACAACCTCTTCTCCCATCCGACCGAATGCAGCGTTATTATTGGCGAAGAAGACTACATGATTGAGAATATTGACGAAGCAAGCAGTCTGCTTAAAGTCATTGCGAGCCTCGGCTATGATGAAACACAAATTTTAATCCAGCTAAAGAATTCTCTTGCGCGCTCAACTTTTATCACAGAAGAAGAAAAAAGTGATACACTTCAAAAACTGGAGCTATATCTGTATCAAAATAGTTATCTAAGAACGACAAACTAAGGATTTTTATTGGGGCTTTTTTCCGAGATCAAAGAAGATTTTTCAAATGTTTACAGGAACGATCCTGCTATTCACTCACGAATTGAGCTTTTTTTCAACTACCCGGGCGTGTGGGCAGTTGCTACATACCGCATTGCCAACCGTCTTTATAAAGCCAACTGGAAACGTTCCGCACGTGTGCTTATGGGACTCAACCAGATCATCACCAATATCGACATCCATCCTGCTGCGACTATCGGAAACCGGGTTTTTATCGACCACGGGACCGGTGTAGTTATTGGCGAGACGACGATCATAGAAGATGACGTACTTATTTATCAAGGCGTCACCCTGGGTGGAGTCAATCTGACTGCGGGCAAACGCCACCCTACAATCAAAAAAGGGGTAGTAATCGGTGCGGGCGCCAAAGTCCTTGGCAATATCACCATCGGGGAGTACTCAAAAGTCGGGGCAAACTCCGTCGTTGTCAAAGAGGTCCCCAGCAACTCAACCGCCATCGGTATACCTGCGCGTGTTGTTGACAAAGGACGTTGCAAGGATCCTTTTAGCCACAACAAGCTTCCTGATATCAACAAAGAGATATTTGACTACCTGCTGAAGCGTGTTGCTGTACTGGAGCATATTATTGTAAAAGAAAACAAAGAGATCTTGGATCAAGACCTTGAACTAGAAAATATATATGAATCATTCATCAAAGCGATGAAGGCATAAAAAAGGTTTCTTAATAAGTATTTTATGCAAAGAAAACCGTTTGATTTTTGTTTATAAATGCAAAAATCCCATAAAAAACAAGCTATAATTTCACAACAAGAAAAATGTCCTCCTCTGGGCATTTCCTTAAAATTTCTTGAAGTCCTATGGGTCCTAAACAGGGTCTCAAAAAGGCTTCCATTCAAGGGTAAGCATGCTTTCTGACAGAATCGATATTCTTTCTGAATCCATTACGATTGCGGTTTCAACATTGGCTCAAGAACTACGTGCTCAAGGAAAAGACATCCTTAGCTTTTCAGCAGGCGAACCTGATTTTGACACGCCTCAAGTCATCAAAGACAGCGCTATAGCCGCTATCAATGCAGGCTTTACCAAGTATACAGCGGTAGATGGTATCCCCGAACTTCGCACGGCCATCGCCAACAAGCTCAAACGTGACAATGGTTTGGTCTATGCACCAAATCAGATCATTGTAAGTAATGGGGCAAAACACTCTCTTTTCAACCTTTTCCAAACAACGATAAATGATGGCGATGAAGTCATCATCCCTGCTCCTTACTGGGTTACCTATCCCGAGCTTGTGAAATATTGCGGAGGTGTTGTTGTCGAGATACAGACAGATCATACGAGCGGATACAAGATCACGCCTGAGCAGCTAAAATCGGCTATCTCGGCCAAGACAAAGATGATTGTGCTGACCTCACCTTCAAATCCGACCGGATCCGTTTATACAAAAGATGAACTGACCGCTCTGGCCGATGTACTCAAGGGAACGGACATTCTTGTTGCAAGCGACGAAATGTATGAAAAACTTCTGTATGACGGTAAATTCACCTCCGCAGCCGCAATCAGCGAAGACATGTTCAATCGCACTATTACGATCAACGGCCTGAGTAAATCAGTAGCGATGACGGGATGGCGATTTGGTTATCTTGCGGCTAAAGACACCGAACTGATCAGTGCGATGAAAAAACTGCAAAGCCAAAGTACCTCAAACATCTGTTCGATAACACAAAAAGCTGCTATCACAGGTCTTGACGGCTCAGCTGACGCAGATATTGAGAGCATGCGCCAGGCCTTTGCCGCGCGCAGAGACGAGGCTGTCGAGCTATTTAATGCTATCGACGGCCTTTCGGTTGTCAAGCCTGATGGCGCTTTTTATCTCTTTGTCAACACCCAAAAGATCGAAAACGACTCACTGAAGTTTTCCAAAATGCTTTTGGAAGAGACCGGGGTTGCTGTAGTTCCCGGCCTGGGCTTTGGCACTGACGGCCATTTTAGATTTAGTTTTGCTACTGACATGCAGAGTATACGAGAAGGAATAACACGCATCAAAGCCTTTGTTGCCAAAAACTACTAATCCGCTTGCCCTTTTTTGTGATGGGCAACTCGTTCTATCCGCAAGAGTATTGTTCTTATTTGTTTTTTATATAAATTTTGTTATACTTATTCAAAATTTATTCCAAATAGAGTTCATCATGAAATTGAATTTTCAAAGCTTGGCTTCAAACTACTCCGAACAGGTTAAGAATATACATGTCACCTATTCAAAAGCCAGTGAAAATGCTATTGGATTTTCACAAGAAAAAAATATAAATAATCTTCATGAACAAAACATGGTAAACAATTATTTCAAAATATTTGATCAAAATCTTTCTGACACAGCAATCAAAAATCTTATTTCCGCACGTTTGCAGCCCTCTTCAGCACTGCCGGAGGTCCACAAAATGGAAAATCTCTCCGCAAAAGCACATGATCTTTTAAGCTTCTCTTTAACAACATAGCCCAGATCAAAAGAGCTTTAAAATATAGATAGATTACAATAAAAAGAGGATGGTTTAGCATCCATGAGGATGCCAAAGCTTACTTGAGCTCTTGAAGTGCCGCGATAACATCGTTAAGGTTGTTCAGAGGAAGATGTACTTTCCACTCAGGGTTTTCAGCATCACCTGAGAGTGAAATACCGACACTGACTACCGTTCCGCTTCCCGTTCCGTAAGGTTCAGTGATTTTAGTAACCGAGATAACACCTTTTTTTGTGCCGTCTAAGGCGATTGATTTGCTCATTAAATATCCTTATTTATTTTGATTTTAACAGTCTAGCCAATTTAGCTTGAAGTTTCAACCACTGCCTCTGTTCCATCAGAGGAAAACCGCCATAGGTCTTCCCGCTCTGCTTGACATCATTTGTAATGCCCGAGCGCGCGGCAAAGGTCGTAAACGGAGCAATCTCAAGGTGTCCGGCCGTTGCACTTTGACCGCCCATAACAACATTTCGGCCCAGCTTGCTGGAGCCGGCTATTCCGCATTGTGCGACGAGGATGGAATATTCGCCGATATCGACGTTGTGACCGAACTGCACAAGATTGTCGATCTTGCAGCCCTTACGGATGTAGGTAGTTCCGAAAACTGCCCTGTCGATGGCACAGTTAGCGCCGATCTCCACATCATCTTCGACAACGACATTGCCATTTTGGTAGATCTTTACATGCTCGCCTAGCTTAGTATGTGCAAATCCGAAGCCGTCGCTGCCTATCACTGTTCCGCTGTGGATAATACACTCTTTTCCGATCTCGCAGTCTCTATAAACCGTCACATTCGCATGCACGATCGTGTTGTCACCGATTTTGGCATAACAGCCGATGAAAGTTCCGGGCAGGATCTTCACGTTTTTTCCGATCACCGCACCCGTTCCGACAAAGGCTTTTTCAGAAACAAAACTTCCCTCACCTATGATGGCATCAGGGCCATCTGTCTCGATCACTTTAGGAGCAAAGAGCTTGGAGGCCAGGGCCAGCTTAAGGTAAGGTTCTTCATCCACCAAGGCGATACAGCCTACTGGTACTTGTGCGACCGATGCACGATCGCACAAGACGGCCGATGCATTTGTCTTCTCGAGATCTGGGATATACTTTGGGTTGTCTAAAAAAGTGATCTGTCCGGCAATCGCTTCGTTTAGTGTGTGAATACCACTGATCTCCAGGTCTTCTCCCTCAAAACTAAGCCCGATGGCTTTCGCTATTGCAGAGAGTTTCATTAGATCTCCATCGCAACAACACCGCTGCGCACAATCTCTTTAGGATGGAAACGTTTGATCGCTTTTAAAAAATTGTCTACACGCTGGGGGATATCCGCAACATTACAGATCATAAAATCTTCGCTGACATTGACAATCTTGCCGTTATAGGCCGCGCAGAGTGCCGCGATATCACTTAAACACTCAGTGACGGGGAACTTGACCAGGGCCATCTCTTTTTCGACGAGATTGGCATGCTCATAGACCTTCAAAACAGGGATCAGTTTGTGTAGCTGTTTGATGATCTGCTCGATCACAAGCACTGAACCCTGGGTGACAATCGTGATACGAGAGTATTTTGACTCAGGGATCGGTGCAACCGTCAATGAGTCTATGTTATAGCCGCGGCCCGAAAAAAGGCCTGCAATACGAGACAGAACACTCGCCTCATTGATTACGATTACAGAAATTACGCGTCTCTCTTCTGGCATTATTTATCCTTGTACTCTAGCATCATATTAAACAGCGATCCGCCTGAAGGCACCATCGGCAATACATTTTCCAAACGATTAACGGTAACATCGATCAAAGCGACCACATTTTTCTCTACCGCATCTTTGAGTGCCGCATCAAACTCCTCTTTTGTCTTGACGCGATAGCCAAGACCGCCGAAGCTCTGCGCGAGCATAACAAAATCAGGCTGCATAGAGAGATCCGTTTGGGAGTGGCGCTTGTCATAGAACATTGTCTGCCACTGGCGAACCATACCTAAGTAGTTGTTGTTCAAGATGACGTTGATAACAGGGAGTTTATACTCGACCGCAGTCATCAACTCCTGGATATTCATCAAGATAGAGCCATCGCCTGTGACGTTGATGCTGACCTTGTCCGGGCAGCCGCGTTTTACGCCTATAGCAGCCGGAAAACCAAAACCCATCGTTCCAAGTCCGCCCGAAGTCACCCATTGGCGGGGACGGCTGAACGGGTAGAACTGCGCGGCCCACATCTGATGCTGGCCGACATCGGTGGTGATATTGGCATCATCACCAAGAAGCTGACCGATACGCTCTATGACCCATTGCGGTTTGAGAACCTCGTCACTGTCTTGGTAGGACAAAGGATGGAGCTTGTCAAAATTGGCAACTGTTTCACGCCACTGGGCATATTTCTGGCTGTCGATCCTCTCTTTGGCCAAAGGGATCATCTCTGTGATAACATTCTTGACATCACCGACAATAGGAAAATCTGCATTGACCAGCTTAGAGATACTTGCCGGATCGATATCGATATGGATAATACGTGCATGTTTGGCAAATTCAGAAAGCTTTCCTGTTACACGGTCATCAAAACGCGCACCGATCGCTATCATTAGATCTGCTTCGCTCATACTCATATTTGCCGCATATGAGCCGTGCATCCCCAGCATTGAGATCAGGTTCTCGTTGTCTGCACCCAGCGTTCCTCTGGCCATCAAGGTCTCGACAGAGGGAATCTTGGTCATATTTACAAGTTCACGGACCTCTTCTGCCGCGTTTGAATTGATGATTCCGCCGCCGAGATAGAAGATCGGACGACTGGCTTCTGCGATCGCATCGATTGCTTTTTTGATCTGGCGAGCATTGCCTTTGACCGTCGGTTTGTACGTCTCCAGCTCTATCGTCTCCGGATAGACAAACTCTTCGATCTGTGCCGTGACATCTTTAGGAATATCGACATGCACCGGCCCCGGACGTCCTGTAGACGCGATATAAAAGGCCTCTTTCAGGACGCGGGGAAGATCTTTTGCGTCCGTAACAAGATAGTTATGCTTTGTGCAGGGACGAGAAATACCTACGGCATCAATCTCCTGGAAAGCATCCGTACCGATGAGACTCATCGGTACCTGTCCAGAGATAACGACCATAGGAATCGAGTCCATATAGGCGTCCGCAAGACCGGTGACGGCATTGGTGAATCCGGGGCCGGAAGTGATCATCGCTACGCCGACTCTGCCGGTTGCTTTTGAGTACCCTTCTGCTGCGTGAATCGCTGCTTGTTCATGACGGGCAAGAACATGCTGAAAACCGTTTTGTTTATAAATTTCGTCATAGACATTCATGATCGCTCCGCCGGGGTAGCCAAAGACCACCTCGACATTTTCCGCGATCAACGACTCTATAACCATTTGAGCACCGCTTATTTGCATGTGTCTCTCCATTTGTAAAAATTCTTGCTATTATAGTTAAATAAAATTCGAAAGAGGTTAAGAGGATTAAAAAGGCCTCAGGCTTGGCTAAGCTTTAAGTCCTTTTTTACACGCCTTGATGGCCAGACCTTCACGCAAACCGTCATCAATAATCACAGACACTTCATAGTCAAAGACTTCAAACAAGGAGGCATAGATCAACACTCCGGCAATGATCAGTTCTTCGCGCCCCACACCGACATAGCGTGCGCGTTCGTCAAAACTAAGCTCCATAAGAGCTTTAAGCGCTCTCGTACAGTCAAAATAGTTAAGCGTGGAGCCGTTGATACGTGTTGCGTCATAGTTTTCATAAGCCATATCCTGTTTAAAGCCTGCTATCGTTGTCGGTGTTCCTGCTGTTGCTACGTAAAAGTCAGGCTTTCCCTCTCGTAGATAATACGCATGGACATACTCTTTTATCGCCGTAAGTTCTTTGGGAAGGTTCGCTTGCAGCAGCTCTTTGGAGGGATATTTTGAGGCCATCGTCACTATTCCTACGGGGAAGCTTTTTGATTCGCTCAGATGGCCTTTTTTGAAGATGATCTCAGTAGATCCGCCCCCGATATCAACAAGCAAGAACGCGCCCCTGAAACCCAAACTCTCCAAACGGCGCTCTACAGCAAAAAGCGTAAGTTCTGCTTCTTTTTCTGCTGAAATTATCTCGAACTTCACGCCGGTCTCTTGGTAGATACGCTCCGTTACTTCGACGGCATTTGTAGCCCGTCGCATCGCTTCGGTAGTAACAGCGACACAGGGTTCACGCTTGAAGTCAAATATCTCTGCCGCCTCTTTAAAGCCCTGTAGTATCCGCTCAAGCGCAGCAGGCGAAATCACGCCTTCACTGTGCAAGAGTTCGGCTGTTTTGACGATCTTTTCATATGTCTTGACAGGTTCTTTTGTCTGACAATCTATTTGGATCATCCGCAGAGAGTTCGAACCCAGGTCAATGCAAATCATGGCGCCTACCTACTTCATCTCGCTGCTAAGATAGCCGTGTTCAAGCAGAACCGACCGAATCTCGTTTTGATGGGTCTCACCCTTTGTCTCAAGGTGGATCGTAACATGGGCATCTCCATAATCCAGTGTTGTGGAGGTTCTATCGTACGCAATATGAACGATGTTGGCATAAAGCTTATTTAAAAGCTCGGTCAACTTCATCAATGAACCGGGTTTATCCACTAACGTCACTGTAAGTTTCATCTTGCGATGGGATTTGAGCAGACCTTTTTCAATGATTACGGACAGCATCGTCACATCGATGTTTCCTCCGCTGAGTATCACGCCGACCTTTTTGCCTTTTATATCGGCAATTTTAGTGTGCATCAGTGCCGCTACGCCAACCGCGCCGGCGCCTTCGACAACAAGCTTTTGTTTCTCAAGCAAGAACAAGACCGCATTCGCGATCTCTTCGTCATCAACACTGACAATCTCATCCACACTCTGCAGGATCTGTTTTAGGGTGACCGGCGATGTATCACGCACAGCGATACCGTCAGCTATCGTTCGCACAGACGCCGTATCAATCGGCTTTTTTTGTTCAAAAGAGAGCCTGAGAGCGGGTGCTCCCGCCGCACTCACGCCAATGATCTTGATCTCGGGCTTAAGTGCTTTTGCCGCTGTTGCGACACCCGAGATAAGACCGCCGCCGCCTACAGGAACGATAATGACATCCAGATCATCTATTTCACTGAGCATCTCCAAAGCTATCGTTCCCTGCCCTGACATCACTTCCTCATCTTCAAAGGGATGAATAAAAACAAGATTGTTTTTTTGTCCATACGCTATGGCATAGGCATAGGCTTCATCATAGTTTCCTCCGGCCAAGATAACTTCAGCCCCATAAGAACTCACACCGTTGATCTTGGTCAGAGGAGTTGTCTCGGGCATAATGATCACTGCTTTAGAGCCAAAATGTTTGGCCGCAAATGCAACTCCTTGGGCGTGGTTTCCTGCACTAGCGGCAATAATACCCTCGGCTCTTTGCGCTTGGCTTAGCGAGGCCAGCTTGTTGTATGCTCCGCGGAGTTTAAACGCTCCTGTGATCTGAAGGTTCTCTTTTTTTATAAAAATCTCGGCTTCGCTTATTGAACTTAACAACGGGGCGTAGGCAAAGGGGGTGCGGGCAACAACGTGTTTAATCCGTTCGGCTGCCCTCTTGATAGATTCTAAGTTTAGCAATAATAGGCCTTTTTATAGTGCTGCGTGCTCGACCATTGTACATCTGTTTTGTACGACTTTGAGTCCCGCTTTTTCAATCATCTGGGCTGCTTCATTGTTCACGATGCCTTTTTGCGCCCAAAAACATTTTACATCTCCGCGCTCCAAGACCGCTTTAGCAACAGCTATCAAAGCTTCTGATTTGCGGAAGATATCGACCATATCGACCGCAAAAGGAATCTCGGCCAAAGATCGGTAGACTTTTTCGCCCAGTATCTCTTCTTCTTTGGGGTAAACAGGGACGATCTTGAAGCCCTGCTCTTTTAGATACTTTGCAACCCGGTAACTTGCCTTGGTCGAATCAGGGGAAAGTCCTATGATCGCTATCGTCTTCGTTTGTGCAAAAATTTCTTTAATCTGTTCACTTGAGCTATTTATCGTTGGGGATTCGCACTCCACTTTATCTCCTTTTGCTAAGTATTTGTGTGATTATAACAAAATTGCCGGCCGATGCATTGAAAAAAGACTTCTCTACTCTTTGCTCTGTTTTTCTTCTCGCATCAGAAGTTTAGGAAAGGGGTTCTCATCAGGACAGCGCGTTTCATGTTGCTTGTCTCTGCTGCTCTTTTGCAAACGCAGAAGATTCTGCTCAGCCGCGGCCAGCGACTTCGAGAGACGATTATTCTCCTGCTGAAGTGTCGAAAGAGCATCTGCAGTGCTTGGTTTTGTTTGTAGGCTCTCTTTGATCTTGTTCTTTAGATGTTTGTTTTTTGCTTGAAGACTTTTGTTTTTGGTTTGAAGATTTTTGTTTTTTTCTTGCGCGCGTTGAAGATCTTTTTCAAGGCTGTTCTTCTCTTCTGCAAGCGCTTCTTCGTCCGTATTTTTATCTACAAAACGATTTTTAATGATCTCGTTCTGCTCTTTCACCTGCGCCTCACACTCCTCGTTTTTTTGCACAGAGGCTGCGTATCGCATACGCAGTTCACTGACCTCGTCCACTACACTTTGCAGACGTTCAATTGTCATCTCTTGTGCAAAAATTGGAGCGCAAAGGCATAAAAGCAGAAGCACTCTTGCAGAAAATGAGATTGTCAAACCCGCTTCTTTAGTACAGCGCCCATTTCTAAATGTTGCGTATAAGGAAACTGGTCAAAGGCTGCCATCTGAGTCACTTCATAATCATCACCGAGTGCTTCGAGGTCTCGTTTTAGTGTCTCTGGGTTGCATGATATGTATATAAGATGCTCAAAACGCCTGCAAAACTCTCGTGAACGATCATCCAAGCCGCTTCGCGGCGGATCGACAAAGAGTGTCTTCAGCGCATATTTGCTCAGATCTACCTCTTTCATCCGCCTAAACTCCCGCTCGCCGTCGAGGGCCTGAGTGAACTCTTCGCTGCTCATGCGCACAAATGCTATGTTGTGCGTGTCGTTCAGGCGCATGTTCTCTTTGGCTGCGTCAATAGAACTCTTGGATATCTCCGTCGCCAAGACCTTATCAAAGACCGTAGCAAAAGGAATGGTGAAGTTGCCTGATCCGCAGTAAAGCTCTAGAAGATCACCGCTGGAGCCTTTTGTCTGCTGCAGTGCCCAGCTGACCATCTGCTCGTTGACATGTGGATTGGGCTGGGTAAAGGAGTTTTCTACTTGTTTGAATTGGTACGCCCTGCCATCGAAGTTCAGCGTCTCGGTAACATAATCCTGTCCGATAATGACCTTTTGTTTGCGGCTTCGTCCAATGACATGTATCTTCAACTCTTCGCTCAGCTCTTTGGCCAGCTCGCTCCATCTCTCGTCAAGCTGTCTGTGGTAGATCAAAGAAACGACGATCTCGCCTTGGCTCGTTGAGAGAAAGTCTGCGTTGAAAAGTTTTTTTCCCATCTCTTTCTCGCTGATCTTTGCTAAGAGCTTTGGCATCAGCGCGGCTATATGTTCATTGACCATAGGACAGGCATCTATCATCACAACACCCTGCTTATCGAGACGGTTCATCGCATAAGAGATCTTATCTGTATGCCAGATTTTAAACTCGCTTCGCGCTCTGTAATGTTCCTCTTTTGAGCGTGCAAGATCAAAACTTCCCTGATAGACAGGAGAAAACAGCTCCTTAACATGTCCGAGCTTCTCGCTCAGCTGCTCTTCGTAGCTAAGGTCATAAAGCTTGCAGCTTCCACACACACCAAAATATTCACAATTCATCGCATCATCTTTCTAGTTTACTTAATACTGGCAACAAGGTTTCCGATCAGCAGGTTCCATCCGTCCACCAAGACAAAAACAAGTATCTTAAAGGGCAGTGATATCATGACCGGCGGCAGCATCATCATACCCATAGACATCAAGATAGAGGCAACGACCATATCTATTACCAAAAAAGGCAAAAAGAGCAGAAACCCGATCTCAAAAGCGGTCTTGAGTTCGCTGATCATAAAGGCAGGAACAACTACAGAGAGGGGAACATCGCTAACCGTCTGCGGGTTTTCCATCTTTCTTATTCTAAAAAAGAGCGCCAGGTCTTTTTCCCGTGTATTTCGGATCATAAAATTTTTAAAGGGCTCGGTTGTACGTTCAAAGGCGACCTCATAAGAGATCTGCTCTTCAACATAGGGTTTTATCCCCTGCTCGTAAGCTTTTATCCCGACAGGCTCCATCACATAAATCGTCAGCAGCAGCGCTAATGAAACAAGCAGCTGCGTCGGCGGGATCTGCTGAGTTCCCATAGCCTGACGTAAAAATCCGAAAACAATAACAAAACGTGTAAAGGTCGTTGTCATCAGTAGCAGACTAGGAGCCAAAAACATAATCGTCAACAAAATAATCACATTGAGCGAGTTGACCAGGGCGGCAGGTGTTTCAGGCGATGAAAGAGAGAGGTTTATCGTCGGTACTTCGAGTGTTTCGCCAAAGGCGTAGATGCCCAAAAGCACCAGTGAAATTAAGATTCTGATCATTTTTTAAGTGCTTCTGCTTTGTCCAGAATAGACTGCTCAAGTTCAGCCTTGTTCTCGTTTTTTCGCGAATAAAAGTAAAGTTCTACCCGGCGGTTCTTCTCTCGTCCTTCGGCATTCTCGTTGCTCGCTTCAGGGCGGAAGTCGGCAAAGCCGGCCGCATGCATTCTGTCGGCTTTCACTCCGCCTATAAGCAGCTCTTTGAGTACAGATATAGCACGCTGCGCGGAAAGGTCCCAGTTGTCTTGAAAGGGACTATTTTTTCCCGGAGTCGTATTGTCCGTATGTCCGCGGACACTGACTTCGAGTGTGTTTGGCAGTTCATGGATCAAAAGCGCAATACGTTTCAAAAAGAGCAAGGCATCTTCATTCTCGATCTTTGCCTCCCCGGTTTTAAACAGCAGACTCGCCGGCAGACGCAAAACAAAACCCTCTTCACTCTCGCTAAGCGTTACAGCAGGCCCTTTGCCTTTTTCCATCATCTCATTCATCTCGGCAATCGCCTGGTTGATACGGTTGACCTGCTCTGAACTCTCGTCACGATTTTCTATCGGTGTTGATTCTTGGATGCGCTGCTTGGAGATCTCCGTCTTTGTTCCGCCCTCAAGCACGCTCATCGCACCTGCAAGCGAGCCGATCGCCTCGGAGATCTTTTTCGCATCCATGCTTGACATTGAGAGCAAAAGCACGAAAAAACACAGGAGAAGACTCATCAGATCCCCGAATGCCGCCAGCCAGTTGGGCAAACACTTAGGACAATCGCAGGGCTTACTTTTTTTAGCCATTTATCTACTCAAACTGACTGACGCGGTCGCCAGGCGAAAGAAAAGAGAGAAGCTTGGCTTCAAGCGTGCGCGGATTGTCACCGGCTTGAATCGACATGATGCCCTCTAAAACAACCTCTTTGACCAGGTTTTCTTCATCATTGCGAATAAGCAAGATATTGGCGATTGGCGCGCCGAAGATATTTCCAATCATTGCCCCATACATCGTTGTCAACAAGGCAACTGCCATAGAAGGACCAATCGCAGAAGGATCCGCCATATTTAAAAGCATTGCCACAAGACCGATCAGCGTACCGATCATTCCCATAGCCCCCGCAAATCCGGCCCATTGATCAAAGATAGCCGCATTTCCCTTGTGCCGGGTACTGGTCTGGTCCATCTCGATCTCTAAAAGCTCACGAATCGTATCCGGCTCGTTCCCGTCTACTGCCATAGAAAGACCCTGTCTTAAAAATGTATTCTCTTCGGTATTGGCCGCCGCTTCTAACGATAAGATACCGTCACGACGGGCCTGTGTCGCGTATTCTACCAGTTTTTTTATCAGCTCTGCCAGGTCCTCGCGCGGAGGTTTCACCGCGATCATGAAGATCTTCACAAAGCTCTTCATCTGCTCCATTCGAAATCCGACAAGAAGCGATCCGAGCGAACCGCCTACAACGATGAGCACAGAGGGAATATCGATATAAGCGCCGATGCCGACACCCATTGCCATCGCACCCAACAAGAGTGCTATTATCAGAACAAGACCTATGACCGTTGCTAAATCCATTGATTCCCCAAAAAAAATTCTTATAATAATTTGCCAATATTATTACTTAATTTTTAAAAATCAAGCTTAAATCAAGCCCTCCAAGAGAAACTCATTCTCTCATCCGATAGATAGGTGACAATTATTAGGCCTAAATCGGTAAATTTGACGAAAACATTACTTTTGTGCTTGTTATGGGAGTCTGAGTGCGCTATATTTTGTTATAATCTTGCAAAATCTTAGAAAATGAGAAAACAGCATGAGCCTATCCATTGTAATTTTGGCTGCCGGCAAGGGCAGCCGCATGAAATCATCCACCGCAAAAGTTCTTCATGGTATTTCGGGCAAAGCAATGCTCTACTTCATCATCAAAGAGTCCCTACGGATCAGCGACGATGTCACGGTTGTGGTTCACCACCAAAAAGAGGCCGTTCAAGAAGAGATGATGAAACATTTCGACAGCATAAAGTTTGTCGTACAAGATGCTGATAATTTTCCCGGAACCGGCGGAGCTGTCATGGGGGTACGTCCAAAATATGAAAAAGTCCTGGTCCTCAACGGCGACATGCCGCTTATCACAGCCGAAGCGCTGAAAGGATTTGAAGCGTCTGATGCTGATATCACGATGTCGATTTTCAACCTTGCCGATCCCAGCGGCTACGGACGGGTCATCATCTCCGACACGGGCGTGGAGCGCATCGTCGAAGAAAAAGACGCCAATGCGCAAGAAAGAGCTGTCACCCACGTCAATGCCGGCATCTATTCCTTTACAAAAACTGTACTTGAAACCTACCTGCCGCGCTTAAGCAACGACAATGCCCAGGCCGAATACTATCTCACCGACCTGATCGCTATGGCGCGCGAGGACAGGCTGACTATCTCCCCTCTTCTCGTCGACGAGGAGCATTTTAAAGGTGTCAATTCCAAACTAGACCTTGCTATAGCCGAAGAGATCATGCAAACGCGTATCAGAGAAAAATGGATGAAAGAAGGTGTCTGCATGCAGCTTCCCTCCACGATCTACATCGAAGAGGGGGTTGTCTTTAAGGGTGAGTCCACTCTGGAAAACGGTGTTCGATTGTGCGGAAACACTCTGCTTGAAAACGCCCACATCAAAAGCGGCTCCGTCATTGAAAACAGCATTGTCAAAAACTCCGATATCGGCCCTATGGCCCACATCCGACCCCACTCGCACATCGAAGATACCCATATCGGGAACTTTGTCGAGGTCAAAAAGTCAAATCTCAAAGGGGTCAAAGCCGGCCATCTTTCTTATCTCGGAGACGCACAGATCGGCGAGGGGACCAATGTCGGTGCGGGTGTCATCACCTGTAACTACGACGGGATCAACAAGTACCAGACTATCATCGGCAAAAATGTCTTTATCGGTTCAGACTCGCAGTTGATCGCACCGCTTGTGGTTGAAGATGATGTCTTGATCGCAGCGGGGACAACGGTGACTTCTGAGAAGATTGTTAAAGGCTCGCTAGCGGTAAGCCGGACACCGCTTAAGTCTGTGGCCGGGTTTTATTATAAGTTTTTTGGCAAAAAATAGCTGACATACTGGGCAATGGACGCTTCTGAAAATGCTTCAACAATGAAGCCCCGCCAAATATCCGCTGGCAAACGACCACTGCAGATTATATCCCCCGCAAGGCCCATCTAGATTCATCACCTCTCCGCAGAAAAAGAGTCCCTTGAGCACCTTGGACTCCATCGTCTCAGGGCGGATCTCTTTGAGCGAGACGCCGCCACGCGTTATCATCGCCATCTTGAAGCCTTCATGCCCGGTGACCGTCAAAGGAGTCCACGCCAGGAGCTTTATCAGCTCGGCTCTATTGACGCCGGAGAGTTTGTTGAAGCCGAGCTGCGGATCGGCGCCGCTGAGTGTACACAGCGCCCGGCTCAAGGATTCTGGCAGAAGCGTTTTTAGAAGATCCAGGGTGGTTTGGCTACTCTCTTTATCCAGCTCTTTTTTAAGATGTACAAAGATCTGTTCTTCATTCATCCCCTTCGTCATATTGAGCAGCAAAGGAACTTCGCCGTATCGTGCGATAAGCGGTGTCACCTCTCTGGCGAAGTCAAGGACTACGGGACCGCGTATGCCATTTTTGGTGAAGATAAGGTCGCCTTTGGCCTGAAGCTTTTTGAGTTTAGGCAGGTTGACGCGCAACTCTACCTTTGCGATCGTGTCCGCGCGGCAGTTCTCTACCCAGTTCTCTTTGACTTTCAAGGGCATCATCGCCGGAAAGAGCTCCGTCACCTTGTGTCCTACAGACTCCGCCAACGGATAGCCGTCACCTTCCGCGCCCAAGACGGGATAGCCAAGCCCACCTGTAGCGATGATAACATGGGGTGCGTAGTAGCTTTTTTCCTGCGTTTTGACTCCCTTCATCGACTCTTCGTTGAAGATCAGTTCATCCACACGCTGCGAACAGATGACTTCTACGCCAAGCTTTTTCATCTGCTCTTCAAGTGCGCTAAGAATTGTTCCTGCATTGTGGGTGGTTGGAAAGATGCGGTAGCCGTCAGGCGCATGGCTTTCAACGCCTATCTCCTCAAAAAAAGTCTGAACTTTTTTATGATCAAAGGCTTCAAGTGCGGGGGTCATAAAACGTCCCTCTTTTCCGAACCGTGCCATAAACTCTTCATTAGGAAGAGTGTTTGTGAGATTGCAGCGCCCGCCGCCGGTAGCTTTGAGTTTGGCGCCGAGTTTGGAGAGTTTTTCCAAAAGCAGTACATTTTTGCCCCTGCGGGCGGCAGTGATCGCCGCCAACATACCCGCAGCGCCCGAGCCGATAATAATCACATCATATTTTTTCATGCCGAAATTATGACACTTTTGCACTTAATTAGTGTAAAATGCCCTAAAAAACAAAGATGATATTATGTTTCCCAACCTTTTAAACGGCAAAAAAATCCTTCTAGGCGTTACCGGCTCGATCTCCATCTACAAATCATTGGAACTCATCCGCCTTTATGTCAAAAGCGGGGCACAGGTGCGCGTTGTGATGAGCGAATCGGCAAAAAAGTTCATTACGCCGCTGACCTTCGAGACGATCAGCATGAACAAAGTCCTGCACCGCGAAAGCGAATCCTGGGACTCAGATCTTAACCACATCAAGATAGGTACATGGGCAGATCTTTTCGTTATCGCACCGGCCTCGGCCAACACGATAGGCAAGCTCTCCAATGCTATAGCAGACAATCTTCTGCTTCAGACCGCCCTGGCCTACCCGCATCCCAAACTTCTCTGTCCCTCGGCCAATACCAACATGATGCAAAACCCTATCATTACCCATTCGCTAAAGATGCTTGCCCTCTCCAACTACACTATCATGGCAACTCAAAACAAACTGCTAGCCTGCAATACCGAAGGCGATGGTGGCCTGGCCGATCCTGAAGATATTTATTTTCATAGCGCGCAGATGCTCCTCAAAGACGAGTTCTGGCAGGATAGACGTGTTATCGTTACCGGCGGCGGGACGATAGAAAAGATCGATGACGTCCGCTATCTCTCCAACTACTCCAGCGCAAAGATGGGCTCTTCGATCGCGCTGGCACTCTTTTTTAGAGGCGCGGATGTCAACTTCATCTCCAGCCGTTTCCCTCAGCGTCTGCCCAAAGCCATGCACCAGATCAGCATTGAGAGCTCGGCAGAGCTCAAAGAGTACATGGTCGATTCCATCCGGGTGGCAAAAAAAGGCAAGATGACAAAACCGACACTCATGAGTGACACTAACCCCCAACTGATCCAAAAAGAGCCTTTCTTGTTCATGGTCGCTGCAGTCAGCGACTACCTTCCCGCCTTTCCCCAGCACGGAAAACTCAAAAAATCCGATGTCGGAAAGGTATGGACTCTGGAGCTCAAGCAGAACGAGGACCTTCTCTCATCGATCAACAAAGAGGGGATCTTCACCGTTGGTTTCAAGGCCGAAATGGACGCCGATACGGGCCTTCAAAACGCTACAGCAATGCTGGAGAAAAAAGGAGTGGACGCGGTCTGCTTCAACCTTTTGCAAGACAGCTCAAGCTTCGCAACGGCTGAGAATGCACTGGAGTTCATCACAAGGCAAGGCACAGTCACCCTAGCCAAAGAAGAGAAACTTTCACTCTCCTTTAAGGTTTTGGAGCTGTGTAAAAGCCTATGATCGTCTCCTTTTCACCGGCGATTCAGAACCTGCTTTCGCAGCTCTCATCGGCAAAGCTCTCTTCCCTTCTGCCCGTGGAAGTGCTGGTTCTGAAGAATCTCTCTGAGCAGAAGTTTTTGCTTCAGATCAAGGGACAGGAACTGGAGGTCAGCACGCCAAAGCCTCTGGTCGTCGGCGAAAAGTACCTCGCTTCGCTCACCCACGACACCCAGAGCAACACCCTTTTCTTGAAACATTTTCATAAGTTGCCGCTCAAGATAGAACAGGCGCTTTATAGCATTGAAGAGGTCGTTCGTCATTTCAAACACTCCTCCAAAGAAGCAGTAACCCAGCTGCATGCCCAGCTTCTATCTTCGCTTTCAAATGCCGCAAGCAAAGAGGAGTTTAACTTTTTTACCCAACTTCTTTTGGGTCTGAATCAGGAGTTTGTCTCCTTACCGTTTAGGTACAGCGAGGGATTTGGGCTTTTGCAGTACAAAAAAAGAAAACGACAAGGAAAACAAAGCCAAGATGAAGTACAATTTTACGCACATCTAAAGCATCTTGGCCCTATTGAGGGTGTTGTCGGTCTTAAAGACGATGAAGTCTATGTCCATATGAGTGTGCTGTTTGAAGAGAGCTTGACCCTGCTGCAAGGCTATGCAGATGAGTTTTCTTTCAAGAGCACCTTGGTCATACGGCTCAAAGAGGAGATCACTCCTCTTTTTAGTTTGAGTGATAAAATTTTGGATATCAATATCTAAGCATGGTAAAAAGCAATGAATAAACTAAAACATATCGCTATGATCATGGACGGCAACGGCAGATGGGCGCAGAGTCAGGGCAAGAAACGTTTTCTTGGCCATGAGGCAGGCTCTGAAAGAGTCCGCGAGGTCACGCGCTACTGTGCCGGGCATCCCGAGATCGAACGCCTCAGTCTTTTTGCTTTTAGCACGGAAAACTGGAAACGTCCCAAGCTTGAGGTCGAGTTTTTGATGAGACTGCTTTCGCACTACCTTGAGAAGGAACTTCCTACCTACCTTGAGATGGGGGTAAAGTTCGAGATGATCGGCGACGCCTCGCGCTTCTCGCCTGCTCTGCAGAAGCAGATCAGGACCCTTGAAGAAGAGACAAAACATGGCACTCAGCTTATTCAGCATCTGGCCTTGAACTACGGCTCCAGAAACGAGATCCTGCGCGCGATCAATTCGCTTAAAAACAGCGAAATGATCACCGAGGAGAGCCTCAATAATGCCCTTGACTGCAAGCATAATGTTGATCTTTTGATCCGCACCGGAGGCGATCACCGTCTTTCTAACTACCTGCTGTGGCAGTCGGCTTATGCGGAGCTTTTCTTCAGCGACACCTTGTGGCCAGACTTTACAAGTGAAGAGTTAGAGAGTATTATTACGAGGTTTAAAAATATCGACAGACGATTTGGGGGTGTTAAGTGATTTTTGGGTTTATTGTACTGATAGGACTGATCTTCGGCTCCTTTTTAAATGTTTTGATTTCGCGTATTCCCAAAGATGAAAGTGTCGCTTTTCCCGCTTCGCACTGTCCAAAATGCAAGACACCCCTGAAGCTCTACCACAACATTCCTCTCTTTTCATGGTTGTTTTTAAGAGGAAAATGCGCTTTTTGCCACGATAATATCTCTGCACAGTATCCCATTGTCGAACTGTTGAGCGGGATTATCTTCGGTGCGGTCTATCTCAAACTCGGACTTAGTTTTATGGCCTTGATGATAGCGCTTTCGTTTAGTTTCCTGCTTACACTCTCCGTTATCGACTATTACTACAAGGCAGTGCCTGACAGCATGAACCTTCTGGCGCTGACGACGGCAATCGCTGCCGCGACCAGCCTTCAGGGTTTCGTGATCAACTTTCAAAATGCCCTGCTCTTTGTGGGTGGATTTGCCCTGCTGCGCTTTTACCTCTCTTACTTTATACAAAAAGAGGCCTTGGGCGAAGGCGATCTGATGGTTGCGGGCACAATGGGTGCGATGCTAGGGATACAGCTGGGGCTTATGGCCATCTTCGTCTCCGCCCTGCTCGCACTGCCGGTGATGATGATCATGCGAAACGAGACGGATGAGAGCAAGATGGTTCCCTTCGTTCCCTTTCTGGCACTGGGCCTCTTTATCGTCTATATCTTTGACTCTGTATTTATAAACTACTGGACCAGCCTGTATGGATAAACTCAAAAGCTATCTGCTCTCTAACTTTTCGCAGATCTATTTTTCTATCTTTTTACCGCTCTTTGTCATCGCCTCGGTGATCATGCTTGTGAAGATAGCCGCCATCACCGCTATCATACAGCTTTCGCTTTTTGAGATGGTGAAGCTCTACCTTTTTATGCTTCCGGAGCTGCTCTTTTATACCCTGCCGATTACTTTTTTTATCTCGAGCGTGATGACGGTCGCCAAGCTCTCTTTTGATTATGAGATGATCGTCATCTTTTCTTTGGGGGTAACCCCCTCTAGCGTATTGAAGTTCTTTGCCAAGCTGGCACTCTTGCAGAGTCTTCTGCTTATCTTTATTTTTTTCGTTTTGGTCCCGCACACGACAAATCTGTATAAGAACTTCATCAAAGTCAAGACCACCGAAGCGAAGTTCAACATAGAAGCCTCAGAGTATGGACATAAATTCGGAGACTGGCTGATATTTGTAGGAAAAGATAGTGAGGAAGGGACATTCAGTGATGTCATCTTGTTTAACCAGCAGACAGAAGAGGAGACACTGATCTTGGCAGATCATGCCGATATCGTCACCCTTGCCGGAGCCTTGAAGCTTCAGCTGCACCAGGGCAAAGGCTTCAACTACACCAAAGATTCCCTCACGCAGATGAGCTACAGAAAGATGTATATCAATGACACGACCGAAGCTGATACAAGTGCGTACAAAAATACCCTGCAGTTTTGGCTCAATCCCGAATCGCGCGAAAAAATGACGCGCAAGTTCACCATCAACATGCTTGTCGCACTCTTTCCTCTGTTGAGCATTTTCCTTGTTCCTACAATAGGGATCGTCAATGTGCGCCACCAAAAAAGCTATACCTATGCTTATACCTTTTTGACCGTGTTTCTCTACTATGGCACTACCTTTGTGCTGGCAGAACGCCTGGGTCTTTACACTATCGCCATCGTCGGCTTCACCACGCTAACTAGCGTCATCTATCTCTATAGAAAAAAAATACAAAAACGGTACTAATGCGGATTAAACTGATACTCTCTTACAACGGAAGCGCTTTTGAAGGCTCCCAGGTGCAAAAACATACGACGAACACGATCATGGGCAGACTCTACGGAGCCTTCGAAATGCTCAATATTCACACCAAACTCCATGCCAGCGGGCGCACCGATGCAGGGGTGCATGCCTTCAAGCAGGTGATGCACTGCGAGATCCCTCTGTTCTGGGCTGATCTTGACAAACTCAAAGAGCATCTGCAGTTTAGGCTTCCTGATTCTATCAAGATACGCCATCTCAGTGAGGCAAGCGAGGGCTTTCACTCGCGCTATAGCGCCAAACGCAGGGCCTACCGCTACCTGCTCTGCGACGAGGAGAGTAACCCTTTTGAGAGCGGTTTTGTCACCTTCACCCGCTCAAAAATCGACATCGAGGCACTGACAGAGGCGGCAGCCCTTTTTCAAGGCGAACATGATTTTGAACATTTTAAAAAAAGCGGTGGAGCTTCGGGAAGTGCTGTGCGCACCATCTTCAAGACCCGTGTCTATCGCTACAAGAACAAGACCGTCCTCTATTTTGAGGCGAACGGGTTTTTACGTTCACAGATCCGGCTGATGGTGGCCTTCTTGCTCAAGATCAGTGAAAAGAGACTGAGCAAAGAACAGCTTTTAGAACAGCTCAACGATCACATGGTCTACAACACCCGCCCCGCCCCGCCTAATGGGCTTTATCTTTCCAACATTATCTATTAAAGGCTTCTTTAGATATTTGGCTCTTGCGAAAACATATCCAACTCTTTTTTATACACTTTAGTTGTAACATTGAACAGCCCCAGCAAAGAATCGAACAGATTGTCCTGAGAGAAGAGCTTGTCTTTGTCTCTTTTGAGGTTCGTCGTGTTGACATCAAAACTCTCACTGAACCACACTATCTCCGGCACATGCGTCTGGGCCTGCGGCGCGATAAAATAAGGAACACCATGCAGATAGATGCCGTTTTCTCCCAAGGACTCGCCATGATCAGAGAGATACAGCATAGCAGTGTCCATATTTTTACTGTTGGCATCCAAGAAGTCTATCGTTTTGGCTAAGAAGTAGTCCGTGTACAACAGCGCATTGTCATACGCATTGTTGATCTCTTCTTGCGTACAGTCTTGAAGTTGGTTCGTTTCACATGCAGGCAGGAACTTCTCAAATGCTTTTGGATAGCGTTTATAATAGGCAGGACCGTGGTTTCCCATCTGGTGCAAAACGATAAGGATGTTATTGTTGTCCGTTTTGTCTATAAACTCTTGAAGCTTGTAAAGCATCCCTTCATCACGGCATTCAGTCGTATCACAGAACGCTTTATTTCCCATATGTTTAAAATCCTCGTACTGCACACGCAGTGCAACCCCTTTTGAATCAGAGTTGTTATCGCGCCATAAGACCTTCACGCCGGCATGATCCAACACGTCCAACACGTTTTCTCTCAACTCTGCTTTGAAGTCGCTGTAATCATTTCGATCCAGTTGCGAGAACATACAGGGTACAGACACCGCCGTAGAAGTCCCGCAAGAGTACATATTGGAGAAATTGATAATATCTTTTTGTTTTAGCATAGGATTGGTCTCATGCGCGTAACCGTTTAAGGAAAAATGATCCGCCCGCGCCGTCTCTCCTATCACCAATATAACGACTTTTTTTCTACCGCTTTGCGTTTGTATCTTGGCATCAAGACCACGCGCTTCTATTTTAACACTGCCCTTGTTCACATTGGAGCCTATGTACTTGCCTAATGAGTAGATATAATAGGTCGGATTCGTATAGAAGCGCAGTGATTTGTCTTCTCTTAAAAATGAGGCATAAAAATCACTAAACAAAAACATAAGCGCAAAGATCATAAGGAGTGCACCCGGAAGCACCTTCAGCTTTGAAACAAGCTCTTTTTTCCATGGCTTATACTCGATGTTCATCTTATAGAGTAAAAATGAAGGCAAAGCTCCTAGAAACAGAAAGTACAACAACGCCTTATAGCTAAACAGATCATTTGCCTCATTCATATTTGTCTCAAAGACATTCTGGATCATTATGTCGTCTATAATAACATTGTAAGTCAGCATAAAATAACTGCTCAAAGATGAGGCCATCAGTATGATTATCAGCATCGGCTTAAGCGTATATCTTGAGCTGAACAGATGCAGCAAAAAGACAATAAAGCCTGAAAGAACCAAAAAAAGCGAGAGCAAAAACCCGATATTTTTGAAGTTTAGAGGATACGCTGCGCCGACATGCTGCCAAAATGACACGTTATATGCAATTACTAAAAAAAAAGAGACTGCGAAGATAAGTTGTAGACTTGTAATTTTTTTCATCAAAAGAAATACCCAAAATATTATTTATATATCTTAAAGCGAATTATACAAGGTTCTATACGCATTCTTTCTAAAAGGATTATAGTAGTTTTTCACTCATCAAAACAATACCTTAGTCATATAGACTAAGGTTGATTGACAATACTTGCATTACAATTGATTTTTTTGCTATAATCACAAAAATTTCATTACAGGAGCTATTTTATGGCAAAACATCAGTTTCAAACGGAAGTCAATCAAATTTTACAATTGATGATTCATTCACTATATTCCAATAAAGAGATCTTTTTACGCGAGCTTGTCTCCAACTCCTCAGATGCGCTGGATAAACTTAATATGCTTGTCTTGACGCATGAAGATTACAAAAATATTCCCTTCGACCCGCGCATCGACATACGCATAGACAAAGAAGCGCGCCAGCTTATCCTCTCGGACAGCGGTATCGGTATGAATGAGAGCGATCTGATCGAAAATCTTGGTACGATCGCGAAGTCAGGCACCAAAGCCTTTCTTGAAAACCTTTCGGGCGATCAGAAAAAAGATTCTCAGCTGATCGGACAGTTCGGCGTCGGTTTTTACGCCTCTTTTATGGTAGCTGACAAGGTCGAAGTGATCTCGAAAAAAGCCGGTGAAGAAAAAGCCTACAAGTGGACCTCTGAGGGCACAGGCGAGTATGATCTGGAAGAGTCCGAGCGCGACACATACGGAACGACCATCATTATGCACCTTAAAAAAGAAGAAGACGAATTCTTAGAGACTCAGCGTATTGAGAGCATCATCAAGAAGTATTCCAATCACATACCTTTCCCTATCTTTATGGATAAGGAGCACTTCGTTCCTGCGCAAAAAGACGAGGAGGGAAAAGAGACCAAAGCCTCTTCGACTGAGATCAAAAATGAACAGATCAACAAGGCCAATGCCCTGTGGAGTATCCCAAAAGCCGAGATCACTGATGAAGAGTACAAGGATTTTTACAAGAGCATCTCCCATGACTCAGGCGAGCCTATCACCTGGATGCACAACAAGGCCGAGGGTGCCATAGAGTACACGACGCTCTTTTATATCCCTGAAAAAGCTCCCTTGGATCTGTACCGTGTTGATTATCAAGCGGGGATCAAACTCTACATCAACCGTGTTTTCATCACGGATGATGAAAAAGAGCTTATGCCGACTTACCTGCGTTTCCTGCGCGGCGTGATCGATTCAAGAGACCTTCCGCTTAATGTCAGCCGTGAGATCTTGCAGTCTAATCCGGTCATGTCCAAGATCAAAAATGCTTCCGTTAAAAAAGTCCTTTCTGATCTTGCCAAAATGGCTAAAAAAGATGCCGAGAAGTATACGAAGTTTTATACTCAGTTCGGAAACTGTCTCAAAGAAGGAATCTACTCTGACTATGGTAACCGCGAAAGACTTCTAGAGCTTTTGCAGTTCAACACCTTAAAATCTGATAAAAAAGTAAGCATCGAAGAGTTTGTTAAAAATGTAGACGAAGAGAAAAAAGAGATCTATTACATCACAGGCAAGATGTCTCTTACTATGTTAAAAAACGCTCCGGCACTTGAGCGTTTCAAGGCAAAAGGCCTTGATGTCCTTGTACTCAACGAAGAGATCGATACAATCGTTTTTCCGATGGTAGACGAGTATAAAGAATACAAATTCGTCAATGTCTCTGACGCGAAGTTTGAAGAGAGTGAAGAAGAGAAAAAAGAAGAAGAGCAGACAGGCAAAGAGTTCGAGACGCTGGTCAAAGAGTTCAAAGAAGCACTTGGTGACAGCGTCAAAGCCGTTGAGATCACTTCCTCACTTACGGACTCACCGGTGTGTCTGCGCATCGACAAAGAGGATCCTAGCTATATGATGGCGCAGATGATGGCGCAGATGGGCAACAATGCCGATTTCCCGCCGATCAAGCCGATCCTGCAGATCAACCCGAAACATGAGATTCTTACAAAACTCAAAGACTCCGCAGACCAGAACCTTATCAATGACGCAGCCCATGTGCTTCTTGATCAGGCAAAGATTTTCGAGGGCATGGAAGTTGATGATACAGCAGCCTTTATCTCCCGAATGAACCGCATTATGTCAAAGGCCCTATAGGCCTTCTTTAGAAAAGCGCTTTAGCGCTTTCTTTGGTAAAAACACGTTAACGCTTCTTGGAGCAAAGAGTATTTAGTCTCTTTGCTCTCATTACCCTTCATTATCATTATATTAAAATCTATTTTGCTATAATGGCCGTATGAATGAGACCCGTCCATACGAAAATCTTACTGTACTTATTGTCGAAGACAACCGTGATGCACGCGTACTATTAAAATCTCTGACCGAACTCGATTTCAAGTATATCTATACCGCCAAAGATGGGTGTGAGGGAATAGAACTTTTTCAAAAATATAAGCCCGACATCATCTTGACCGACATTCAGATGCCCTGTATGAGCGGTATAGAAATGGTAACAGAGATTCGTAAAAGTTTCTCAGAAACCCTGGTGATCTTTCTTTCCGCCTACAGCGATGTAGCGATGCTTCTTCAGGCCATTGACCTTAAGGCCGATGCCTATCTTGTGAAGCCTTTTTCATACAAAGATCTTCTATTAAAAATTTCTGCCAATCTCCCCTCTGCCTGCCTTGAGAGCAAACTGCACGCAGAGTTGTCCAAGAGAGAGTTTGAAGTCTTTCTTGACATGGCCAAGGGGATCAAGCCTGTCGATATCGCCTCGAAGTATGACCTCAAACCAAAAACCGTCGGCACCTACCGCAAGCGGATCTTTGAAAAGCTTCATATGACAAGCAATGCCGAACTCATCAAGTATGCTGTGAGATACGATCTGGTATGAGTTGTCCTCCTTTGTCCACTTTTTTTATCTTCTCAGTTACTTTAAAATACAATCATTAAAACCCAAAGGTGTACGCATGAAAAAAACATCTTTATCCGAGATCTCCTTGCTGTATGTCGAAGATGAGAAAATGATCCGTGACGAGCTCATTGATATCCTAGAAGGCGAGACAGCCTCTCTTTATGTCGCCAAAAACGGCCAAGAGGGACTCGATCTTTATAAAGCACATAAGCCTGATCTTGTTCTTACCGACATCCGTATGCCCGAAATGGACGGTATAGAGATGAGCAAAACTATTTTGCAGCTTGATGCAAGTGTGCCGATCATCATCTCCTCCGCGTTTAACGACAGTGAATATTTTCTAGAATCCATACGCCTGGGTATACACTACTATCTCATCAAACCCATCAACATCAAAGAACTTTTCTCCACCTTGGAAAAAGCCTCTGCAAGTATCATCAACGCAAGACGTCTTAAACAAAGCGAAAACCTTTTAACCCAGTATAAAGAAGCGGTTGACAAAAGCGAGATCGTTTCCAAGACAGACAAGCACGGAATCATCACCTATGTCAATGAAGGCTTTTGCGCAATAAGCGGCTACTCAGAGCCGGAGCTTCTCGGAAAATCGCACAACATAGTTCGTCATCCCGACAACAGCGCACGTTTTTATCAAGAGATATGGGAGACCATTCTGGCTAAGAAAGAGTGGCACGGTGTCATTAAAAACCGCGCAAAAGACGGTTCATTTTATATTGTCGAGTCCACGATCATTCCTCTGCTCAACGCGCACAATGAGATCGAAGAGTTTATCTCCATCCGAAAAGATATAACGCAAAAAGAGCTTGACAAGCAAAACCTTGAAAAGAATCTGCACGTCAATACCAAGACACTCGATGAAAAGATACAGTTTATTTATGAGTATGAAAAAGCCTTGAAGCAGAGCACGCTTTTTTGCCGCACGACGACAGAGGGCAATATCACCATGGCAAGTAATGCCTTTATAAAACTTTTGGGTCTGGAAGAGTCAACTGTCCTGGACAGTTCTTATCTCAGCCTGGTCGACAAAGGCTATATCAAAAAGCTCGACACCGAAGTACGCAAAGCCGTGAAGTCTGCTCAGACCTGGCAAGGCATTGTCAAACATATAAATGTCCTCAATCAAGACCTTTATCTCAACACCTCATTTATTCCTGTACTCAATGTAGAAGGACGAGTCCATGAGGTACTCTGTTTTCATACCGATATGACCGAACAGATCCATCTCAACCGTGAGATCATTGCCACCCAAAGAGAGGTCATCTCAACTATGGGCGCCATCGGCGAGACCCGTTCAAAAGAGACCGGAGACCATGTCAAGCGTGTCGCCGAATACTCCAAACTTCTGGCATTGAAGTGCGGCTTGAGTCTCAAAGAAGCCGAAGAGATCAAGATGGCCTCTCCAATGCACGATATCGGCAAGGTCGGCATACCGGATAATATTTTGAACAAACCGGGGAAATTGACCGAAGAAAAGTTCGAGATCATGAAAACCCATGCCGCCTTGGGCCACGACATGCTAAAAGCATCCCAGCAGCCGCTGCTCAAAACCGCAGCGACGATCTCTTACGAGCATCATGAGAAGTGGGACGGCTCAGGCTATCCGCGCGGGTTAAAGGGCGAAGAGATCCATTTGCACGGCCGTATCACCGCTATAGCCGATGTCTTTGATGCCCTGGGACATGACAGGGTTTATAAAGAGGCCTGGCCGCTGGATAGCATTCTGGAACTGTTCAAAGAGGGGCGCGGCAAACATTTCGATCCGACGCTAATCGATCTTTTCTTTACTCATCTGAATGAGTTTTTAGCGATAAAAGAGGCCTTTGACAGCAAAGCAGGTGAGATACTTGAAACCTTTTGACAGAACTGTCGTCAATCAGCATATTTCTGTCTTATATGTCGAAGACCAGCCCGATATCCAAGAAGAGTTCGTCGATATTCTCTCTCTTTTTGTAGACGAAGTCTTTGTGGCGGCTAATGGAGAAGAGGGTCTGAGAGCATACAATGAAAAACTCCCCGACATCATCATTACCGACATTCAGATGCCCATCATGTCCGGTCTGCAAATGATACAAAAGATCAGAGAAGACAACAAAGACATCCCTGTTGTTGTGACCACTGCTTTCAATGAGAACAAATATCTTTTGGAGGCGATAGCACTGGGTGTAGAGCACTATCTTCTTAAACCCGTCATGATCGACCAGCTTCAAGAGCGTCTGGAAATGATCAAAAAACGGCTGATGCAGCAAAGAGAGCTGGATGTCTATCAACTCTATCTCGAAGAGCGCGTAGAAGCAGAAGTCGCCCTGCGCGAAGAGAAAGAGTCTTTGCTTATTCAGCAGAACAAGGCCGCTGAAATCGGACAGATGGTCCGGGTCATTGCCCACCAATGGAAACAACCCCTGCACTATCTGCACCTTCTTATAGAGGATATGAGAATGGAGTACGATTATCAGCCTTTGAGCAGAGAGTATATCGATGACTTCACGAAAAAAGGGCTCAGCCGTATCGAATTTCTAAACGAGACGATGGATAATTTTCTTCATTTTTACAAGAGTGATACGGCCGTAAAAAGATTTGCCGTATCCGCAGTTGTGCAGGAAATCGCTTCTTTTCTTTTACTCCCCTACAAGGCCCTGGGTATCTCGCTGCAGATAAATGTGCACCATGACTTTTTTCTGCAGGGAATCGAAAACGAGTTTCAGCAGGTCGTCTTAAACCTTGTCAACAATGCAAAAGAGGCCTTCGACGAAAAAAAGAGTGCTGAACAAAAGATCATCGTATCTATCTCCGTCGAAAAGAACAAGGGTATTCTTGTCATCGAAGACAGTGCCGGAGGGATAGACGAAGCGATCCTCAACGACCTCTTCAAGCTCGAATACACAACGAAAAAACACGGTAACGGCATCGGCCTTTATCTCGTAGAAAAGATCGTTACAAAAAGGTTTGAAGGCAGCGTAAGCGTTGACAACAGCCGCCAGGGCGCCTGCTTTACGCTTAGCTTTGCTCTTGGAGAGAGATAGCATGAACCATGAGATAAGCATCTTGTATGTGGAGGATGAGAAGTATATCCGCGACGAGCTCACTGAGATCTTAGCCCTTGACTTCAAAAAGCTTTATGTCGCCTCAAATGGCGAAGAGGGAATTGAACTCTATCAAAAACACCGTCCTGAGTTAGTCATATCAGATATTCAGATGCCCAAGATGGACGGACTTCTGCTCTCAAAGAAGATCCTGGAAATAGACAGCCAGGCAAAGATCATTCTGACAACTGCTTTTAATGAGGAATCGCATCTCAAAGAGAGCAAAAATCTCAATATCTTCTACTATATCAAAAAGCCCATTGACCTAAATGATCTCTACATCGCTATAGAGCGTGTTGTTAAAAGTCTGCAAAGATGATGCTTACTCGAGCACTTCTGCTGTGCATACTTTTTCTCTTTACTGCCTGCGAAGACAAAGAACATATGCGTCTCAAGGTAGGCATCTCTCCCTGGCCGGGCTACGAACCTCTCGCGCTCGCCTCAGAACTTGGCTTATTCAATGAGGCTCAGATCCGTATTGTACGATTTTCAACGCCAACCGACTCCTACCGGGCACTGCGTGACGGAATCATAGATGTGGCAGCGTTTACGGCAGATGAGCTTTTTCATTTTGCCCAGGTCAGAGAAAAACCGCGTATTTTTCTTATTCTCGACATCTCCCAGGGTGCCGATGCCATCGTTGCAAAAAAAGAGATCAAAACACTGGACGGGCTTAAAGGAAAACGCATCGGCGTAGAAGGAAGTGCCTTGAGCGAATACTTGCTGCACCGTGCTCTTGATTTTACTCATGGACTAAAGATCTCCGACCTGCACGTGCATCATTACCAGATCAATGAGCACCTTGACGCCTTTGTCGGCAACAAAATTGACGCCCTTGTGACCTATGAGCCTTCAAAATCTCTTCTGTTAAACGCCGGGGCGCATGTCCTCTTTGACAGTTCGCAGCTTCCGCATGAGATCGTAGACGTACTGGCGACAAACGACGAAACCATCCAAAATAAAGCTGAAGCACTTACCGTCCTGGCCCAGGGATGGTTTAAGGCCTTGGACTATGTTGATAAAAACTACACTCCTGCCATGAAGAAAATGGCGCGTCATGAAGAGACTACACTAGCAGAGTTTCAAGCCGGCTACGAAGACCTTCTCATCCCCTCAAAAGAGCAAAACCTTCAGATGCTTGGAGAGAATGGCTCGCTGATAAAGCCTATGCAGAAGCTCTCCGCCTTGATGTATGCCAAAGGGAGTCTACAAAAAGAGATAGACATTATCCCTCTTTTGGATTCACGTATTGTGAAGCGGATAAGGTAGTAGAAGTGCGTATTCCACTCAAATACCTTCTTCCTCTGCTTATCTTTATCACAGGATTTTTTCTGGTTTCACTTCAGACCTACCTCTATATGCATGATGAGTATTCGAAGATGCTTGGAAAGTCTTTCACCCAGGCCAAGATCGTTGGGAACAGACTGGCAAGCCATATTGCGGACGAAACGCGAAACGGCCAGATCCTGAACCGGAAAATAGCAAGTCTCACTGCGCCGTACATGGCTGATACCCTTGATCAGGTGGGGATCTATAACCATAAGTTAGAGCTGGAATTTTCGCGACATATCGCTTCGCATCCGCAGGATAAAAAAGAGATATTTAACCGCGCTGTCGCACTAAAAGTCGCTCAAGAACAATTTTCTGATTTGAAATACCTTAAAGAAGCCAAACATATCGTCGGTTATTTTCCCCTGGATCTGCCGGCGCATACGGGAAAAGTCCTCTCAAAAAACACCGGCGTAATACAGCTGGTCTTTGACATCAGTACGGAGTATGAAGAGACAAGCCGAACGATTATAAAAAATGCTCTCATGAACATATCAATTGTGACGATCATGGTTTTAGTCTTCTCTTTTTTATTGTATTATTTTGTCCTGAGACGGCTCAATGCACTGCATAAAGCAACGAGCAAACTGATACAAGGCGATTTTAGCGTCCACGTGCACAGCAAGGGAAATGATGAGCTCACTCAGGTCATACATACCTTTAACACGATGGCCCTAGAGATCAGTGCCTACAAGCACACCATGGAAGAGAAAGTGCAATACGCCGTCAATGAGCGTGCCGAACAGACAAAGATCCTTATACAGCAGAGCCGTCTGGCCTCCATGGGCGAGATGATAGGAAACATCGCCCACCAGTGGAGACAGCCGCTAAACGCTCTGGGTCTGATCATTCAAAAGATTGAGATCTTTTATGAGCGCGGCAAGCTTGACAAAGAGAATCTCAAAGAAAATGTGCAGAATGCAAGTCTTATCATCGACAATATGTCCCGTACCATCAATGACTTTAGAGATTTTTTCAAGCCGAATAAACAAAAAGAGTACTTTCTTATCAAAGAGCTTGTTTCCAATGTGATGAATCTGCTTGAGGCAGGACTTAAGCAAAGCCAGATCAGCGTGACCGTAGAGATAAAGCAGCCGGGTTCTTTACTGTACGGGTTTAAAAATGAGTTTTCACAAGTCCTCATCAACCTGATTAACAACAGTAAAGATGCTCTGATCGAAAGAAAGATAGTGGACAAAAAAATAATCATCCGCGCCGAAAACAGGGATGAAACCCTGTTTATCCGCGTAGAAGACAATGCCGGTGGGATCAGCGAAGAGATCATCGATCGTATCTTCGAGCCCTACTATACGACAAAAGAAGAAGGCAAAGGAACGGGAATCGGTCTTTATATGTCAAAAATGATCGTAGAAGAGAACATGCATGGCCTGATGAGGGTCGAGAACACAGACCAGGGTGCTGCCTTCAGCATGATATTTAAAAGTGATAAGGAATAAAACAGTGAAGATACTAATTGTCGATGATAGTGAAGATAACCGGGAGATTTTGGCACGTTTGATCGTGCAGTTCGGCCGTAAATATGCGGTTGTTTCAGAGGTACTGCAGGCCAAAAATGGTCAAGAAGCTGTTGAGATTTGCGACAAGGAGAAGATAGACCTTCTCTTTATGGATATCATGATGCCGGTTATGGACGGTTTGGAGGCGACAAAGATCATAAAAAAAGCGCACCCTTCGGTGATGATCATCGTTATCTCCAGCGAAAATGACGAAACAGTCAAAGAGAAGATACTTCAGGCCGGAGCGGAAGACTATGTGCTCAAACCTTTTAGTTCGTCCATTATGCTAAGCCGTCTTAACAACTACAATAAACTTATTTTTTCTCGGCATGCGATCGGCTATCAAAGCAGAGCGGTCAACACCTTTACCCGCAATGTCTACAGCTACCAGATGAAATTTTTTCTAAGCAGTGATGACGAGCTTGCCCAGCTGTGGGAGACGATGCTTGTGCGCCTGGAATTTCAAAAACATATCGAACATCTGAGCGATTTTGTCCGTTTTCTTTTCCGTCTTGGAGCCTACCAGATTCAAAAATCCTTCAAGTGCCATATCTATCTCGAAGAGGATGAGGAGAACTTTTATTTTACGATGGACAACATGAAACTTCTTTCTGTCGAGACGATCAGCATGATGGCAGAAAAGCATTGTTCCGACACTCCTTATGAGATCAAAGGCGATCTTATCTCTTTTGCTCTGCCAAGACTGTATAACAACCATGAACCTGCTCTTGCAACTCAAACCGCAAGGCCAAAGCCGGAGACAAAGCTGGTAGAAATCCAAAAAGAGACGCTTCAGACCTACGACATTCTCGATGAAGAGACACTTGAGGAATTTGAACACATTCTGACAAAGCTGCAGACAGAGATCTCGATGATGGGTTCCTCTTCTTTGGAGATCGAAGATATAGACACCATGAACACCTATATCAAGAGACTTGCCGCCATCTTGAGTATCTCCAAGGATGCGTATGCGGTTGCGGAAGCTTTAAGAGCCTTTTCCATGCTTCTTGACGAGTACAGCGAGCCATTTTTGGCAATGAGCAAAGATCTCTCCCATATGGTCACCTCCTTTGTCAATGATATCGTGATGTGGAAAGAGATGATCTTCTATACCGGCGCTCCCTCGGTAGACTTTCTCAACAGCTCAATCAGCAGCAATGTACAGATGATACGGGCCGTCTTTATCAGCGACGATACGGCCGTAGAAGATCTGGACGACATTTTCGATTTTTAGAGGTTTGCCTATGCGACTATTTTTACTGCTCTTCCTGGCTTTTTTACCGCTCATTGGCGATTCTGTTACGTTTAGCGAGCAGGAGCGCGCATGGATAAAAGAGAACAATGAGCTGCTCTTCACCGGCGATCCCAATTGGCTTCCTTACGAAGCTTTTGATAAAAAAGGCAACTACATCGGTATCGTCGCCGAACATCTGAAACTGGTCGAGGAGATGACAGGCCTGCACTTTAAGCCCCAGGTCACGCGAAGCTGGAGCGATTCCTTAAAGATCGCTGATGAAGGCAAGGTCTCACTCGTCTCCGGTGACGCTGCAGATAAGCACTTAGGCAAGAAGTTCAAAGCCATTGATCCTTACATGATCAATCCCATCATCATCGTCATGCACCATCATGCCCCGTATGTGGAAGATCTGAACACCCTGCAGGGACAGAAAATAGCCATCATCAAAGACTACGGCTACACCGCGCAACTTTTTGAAACATATCCGAAGATGCATTTTATTGAGGTAGAAAATGCGCAAGAAGGCCTTCTGGGTGTCTCCAGCGGGAAGTATGATGCGATGCTCGGTTCACTCGCCTCGATACAGTATCTCATTTCGAAGATGCGACTAGACGAGCTGACCATTGTCGGAAAGACATCTGTTATGATGGAGGTGACCCTCTTTGTCGACAAAGAAGAGCCTCTCTTATATACTATTTTAAACAAAGCTATTCATGCGATTCCTATAATAGAGCAGCAAAAGATCATCGACCGCTGGAACGGCCGGTACAAAAAAGAGGCCTCTGAGTATCGACGGAACCTTATCTTGATCCTTCTTATTATGACTCTGATGGCAATGTTCTTTGTATACAACTACATAAAGATAAAACTAAAGAAAAAACGCTACATACTGGCACTCGAGGGGGCCAATGAAGCGACCTGGAACTGGGATATTGCAAAAGACCGTGTCTCTTTTTCTGTGCGTTTTAATGAGATCCTGGGCTACAGCAGCCATGAGTACGTCTGCCACAACTCACAATGGATAAATAAGATCCATCCCGAGGACAAGCCCGCTTTCTTAAAACTGATGGAAGAGAACCACCGGGGAGATATCGACACCTATGTCTGTGATTACCGCATGCAGCACAAAGACGGCTCCTGGAAGTGGATACGCATGCGCGCGAAGACATTTTTCGACAAAAATGCAAAAGCCTTGCGTATGGACGGGATCTGCAGTGACATCACAGCAGAAAAAGATCTCAGCCTGGAGCTGTACAGATCCCAGCAGCTTCTGCACACAATCATGGACAACATCCCCGTTCGCATCTTCTGGAAAGACACCCGAGGCATCTATCTGGGCTGCAACAGGCTCTTTGCCGAAGATATCGACCAAAACAGAGAGACGGATTGCATCGGCAAGAGTGATCATGAGATGCCGTGGGTCGAGCAAGCACAGAGCTATATCGATGATGACCAAACCGTTATGCAAAGCGGACACCCTAAGCTCAATTATGAAGAGGAGCAGACAAAAGCCTGCGGGCGTAAAATGTGGCTCTCCACCTCAAAGGTGCCGTTGAAAGATGAAAACGGAGAGGTCATCGGTATTCTCGGAGCTTATCATGACATCACCGAACACAAACAGCATCAGCTCGACAACGAGAAAAAGAGAAAAACACTTGAAACAGCGCAGGAGATCGGCCACCTGGGAAGCTGGGAGTGGAATATGGACACAGGGGAGCTCAACTGGTCGGACGAGGTCTACCGTATCTTCGGCGAGATCCCGCAGAGCTTTCCCGCGACCTATGAGGTCTTCAAATCCTACATCCCTGCGCGGTATCAAGCGGGGCTTGAAAAAGCGATCGCTGACTCTATCGTCCTGAAAAAACCTTACGAGTATGACCATCAGATACAGCGAAAAGACGGAAGTTTTCGTCTGGTCAGAGAAGCCGGTTATGTCCGTTTTGATGACACAGGAAAACCGCTGTCCATGCTGGGCACGATACTCGACATCAATACCCTGGTCGAAGTCAAATCGACACAGCGCGAAAATGAGGAACTGACCGAACTGCTAAAAAAGTTTGACCAAAACGTCATCGCATCCAACACGGATCTGAGGGGAAATATCACTTATGCCAGCGAGGCATTTGTCAAGATGAGCGGCTACAGCCTCGATGAGCTTATCGGAAGCCCCCAAAATATCGTCCGTCACAGCGAGATGCCAAAAGAACGCTTTGCCGAACTTTGGAAGACAATTCGCGAAGGCAAGGTGTGGAAAGGCGAGATTAAAAACAGGAAAAAAGACGGCTCGGAGTATATCGTCGATACTACTATCTCCCCTATTTTTGACAAACAGAAGAAGATCATCGGCTATAGTTCCATCCGGCACGATATCACCCATGAAAAACAGGCAGAGCAGTTGCATCACAGTCTGGAAAAGAAGTCTTCCGAGCTCTTATTGCTTAACAAAGAGCTTGAAGAGCGTGTAAAAAATGCCGTTCTCAAGAGTAAGCAAAAAGACCATCTTATGGCGCAGCAGGGAAAACTGGCCTCCATGGGAGAGATGATAGGAAATATTGCCCACCAGTGGAGACAGCCGCTTAATGCGCTCGGCCTCCTACTGCAAAAACAGCAGATCTTTTTCGACCGCGGACTCTTGACCTCGGAAAAGCTCAAAGAGAGCATCGACAAGGGAACGCTGCTGATCAACAAGATGTCCTCGACCATTGACGATTTTAGAGATTTCTTCAAGCCCAACAAGGAGAAGACAAGTTTTGACGTCAAAGAGGTCATTGATGACACCCTCGAACTTATCGGTGCGACACTTTACAACAACAACATCTCTTTGAACGTGGATATCAAAGAGGGCGTAACCATTTACGGCTATAAAAATGAGTTTTCACAGGTCATCTTGAACCTTGTCAACAATGCAAAAGATATACTCTACGAGACAGAAAAGAGCCAGGGCAAGATCACAATTCGCTCTTCTATGCGCGGAAATACCGTCAATATCTGCGTCAGTGACAACGGAGGCGGCATCAAAGCCGATGTCATCGAGCATGTCTTCGAGCCCTATTTCACCACCAAAGAGGAGGGAAAAGGAACCGGTATCGGTCTGTATATGTCAAAAATGATCATTGAAGACAATATGGGAGGGGTTCTAAGCGTGGCCAATGATGACAAGGGTGCCGTCTTTACTATTTCAATGGAGGCAAGCGCGTCTATCTAAACGCTCCGCCTACCATAACAGAGACAACCTTTCCCTCGAGCGTCTCACCCCGATAGAGGCTCTGTGCATTCTCTACCGCTGTTGTCGCTGCCGCATCAAAGAGCACAAGATCAGCCGCCTGCCCCACTTCGATAAGACCGCTGTTTTCGCCTATCATCCGCGCTGGCGTCAAGGAGACCATTTCGCTGAGTTTGGACAGGCTGATCAAACCGCTTTTTACAAGCTTGCTATAGTAAAGCGGCAGGATCTCCTCTATCGCCTCTGTCCCGTAAGCCGCGTCGTAAAAGGCGACTTCTTTATAGACCTTGGACTGTGGAGAGTGAAGTGAGGTGAGCATATCGATCTCCCCTTTTTTCAAAGACTCCCGCAGACTCTCTTTGCCTTTTGCATCCGAAAGCGGGGGAAATATCTTTGCGTAGGTATTGAAACCGTCGCAGGCGCTGTCATCAAGTGCGAGGTGGTGGATAGAGATCTCGGAAAAGACCTTGACACCCTCTTTTTTGGCCTGGGTGATCATTTCTATGGCGCGACGGGTGAAGAGTCCTTTAAAGAGCACCTGCACATCAAAATAGCGCGCGATCTCTATCATCTTGCTCACATGGATGATCTCGCCCAGCACAGGAATACCCGGAAGTCCCAAAGATGCAGAGACAGCTCCTTCGAACATTACCCCGTTTCCGTTAAGCGCCTTGTCTTGGGCCGAACAGAAGACTGTCCCTTCATACATCTTCATATACTCGAAAATACGGCGGATGAGATTGCTGTCGACCGAACTGACAAGAGAAGGGGCGACCGCGCCTTTTTTAAGCAAGATGGCAATGTTACTCAAGGCCTTGTCATCCTGCGTTGCACAGATGGCGGACTTGATCTCAGCACCCTCGAGTTTTCGATCCAGTACAAATTCCAAAACGATCTCATTGTTGATTGCAGGTTCGCTCTGAGGGTTCAAGACAAGCGTTGTCACCCCGCCTTTGAGCGCAGCCTTGGAAAGAGCCTGAAGACGCGAGGCGTTTAGCTGCCCGTCGCTGGGCGAGACATTCAGATCGATCAGGCCCGGAAGAAGATAGGCGCCTTTTGCATCAAGGAGATCTTCGCCTTCAAGAGAGGGTGCGACTTTAGTGATCCGCCCATGAAGTATCTCTACATCGGCCCTTTTTTCGCCTCGCGCGTCACATACAATCGCATTTTTGATAATCATTGAATTTCCTGTTTTTATTCTTGCTATAATTTTAACAAAAAAAGTCTCGATAAAAGGCATTAGATGAAGAAAAACATGCTTCTTATGGCACTGCTGCCTCTTTTGTCTTTGCACGGTGATGGCAACGCCTATAAAAAAGGAGAGATCCTTTATGCACAAAAGGGATGCAACGGCTGCCATGGTGTTTATGGCGAGGGACTGAGCAGCTATCCGCGTATCGTCCACAAACCTCACTATCTGCTTGTCAAAAAACTGAAGTTTTACCGTGCTAAAACAGGAGTAATGAACCAGACGGCACAGATCATGATCCCTTTTGCTGAAAACCTGAGTGACAGCGAGATCAACAACCTTTCTGTTTATCTTTCAAAGTACAAGGCGAACGAAGATGCGCCTAGATATGAGTTGCCCTATGAGACCTGGGGAGACGGGGGAAGCTAAGCGCTTTACTTTTTTGCTTTTTCCAAGATTGCGGTGATCTTGGCCGTGAAGTCTTTGATATTGCTGGCTCCGCTGATACGATAGCCTATCTTATTTCCCTGCGCATCTGTAAAATGAAAGGTCGGCGTTCCAACATACGCAAAGGCTTCGGGAATCTCGTCATTTTGCGTATCAAGGTAGACAGGAACGAAGTTTTCCATCACCAAAGCCCGGACACTCTTATCTTCAAAGACGATATTTTCCATATACCAGCAGGCATCACACCCCTCTTTTGATATCATGACTAGCACCAGTTTTTTCTCTTTGAAAGCCTGTGCTTTTGCCTCTTCGTAAGAGCGCGACCAATTTTGCTCGCCAAAAAGAGAGAGTGCCAGCAGACTCAAGAGAAAAAGGCTCTTTATCATACTATTTTTCCAGTCTCTTTAGTGTTTGAAGCAGCTCTTGCGGCGGAAGAAAACCAATGGTTCGCTCTTTAGTGAACTCTTTGCCATTCTCATCAAAAAAGATCATCGCCGGAGGTCCGAAAAGACCGAATCTGCGGCTCAAGGCCTTCTCTTCATCTGTGTTTGCCGTCACATCCGCTTGGATGAGGATATAGTCCTTCAAAGCACTCTTCACCCGCTCATCTGAAAAAGTGAGGTGTTCGAGTTCTTTGCATGAGGTACACCAGTCGGCATAAAAATCAAGCATGATCTTTTTGCCTTCAGACTCCGCAATAATCGCATCAAGCTCAGCCAACGAGTGAACCTTAACAAAGTCATTTTTTTGACTCTGTTCCTGCGGGCCTGCATAGACGGTCGTCTGTGAAGGAAGTATCTTCTCCAGAGGGTTCAGCACACTGGAGGCATTTGTTATCGCACCGATAAAGAGCGCGATAGCGACTAGAAGAAGCATCATACCGATGCTTTTTTGCCCCGCATAACAAGGGTTGCAGTAGGCCTCATTTTTTAATTCAAAAGCGCCTATATTGACCGCAACAAACATCGTCAATGCCGACCATAAGAAGATAATAATGCTGTTATCAAGCACACGACTGAGCATCCATATCGCCACAGCAAGCATCATCACGCCAAAGATAGACTTGACCGCGTCCATCCAGGAGCCAGGTCGCGGCATAAACTTGCCTGCACCCGTGCCTACGATAAGCAGCGGGATCCCCATGCCCATAGAGAGCGCATAAAGTGCCATACCGCCCAAGAAGGCATCGCCCGACTGAGAGATAAAGCCAAGTGCAGCTGCCAAAGGCGCCGCGACACAAGGCCCTACGATCAGCGCAGAGAGCAGTCCCATAATGGCGATGGAGGTGTACCCTTTTCCGCGTCCCTCTGTTTTTCGGTTAAGATAAGATTGAAGTCCCTGCGGCATCTGTATCTCAAAAAGACCAAACATCGAAAGCGCCAACAAGACAAAGACCGCAGAAAAGGCAATGATGACCCAAGGAGTCTGAAAAGCAGCCTGCACACCGGCGCCGCTCAGTCCTGCAACCACGCCCGCAACCGTGTAGGTGATCGCCATCGCCTGGACATAGACCATAGAGAGTAAAAACGCCTTTTTCGTCGTCATGTCAGAGCCATGCGAAATGATCACGCTTGAGAGAATAGGCACCATAGGAAAAACGCAGGGCGTGAGTGAAAGAAGCAGCCCGAAGATGAAAAACCCGCCCAGAATATAAAGAAGATTGCCGCCGGAGAGAAGCGCCGTTATAGGGTCATCCTTCGGCTGTGTCTCATTATCCGCAAGGCTTGTCTGCGCCACAGTATCAGCTGTTTTCAATGCATCCAGTTCTACATCAAGGAGAAACTTCTGTATGCTCGGCTCATAGCAAAGTCCTTTTTCTGAACAGCCCTGATAACTGACAAGAAGCTCAATCGCCGCCAAACCGGAACTCTGTGAGGTTGCCACAAGAGGAATATTCAGCGTTTGTCCGTTAAAATAAACGGTCTCCCCGTCATGCTCGCTGCCTTGAGGAAGAGCGAATTCGCCTATTTTTACGTTTTCGTTGGGCGCTATAGCAACAGAAACCTTGTCGGTATAGATATAAATATCATCTGCCAGCTCAAAGGTCACAAGAGCCTTATTCCCGAGCACCTCTGCTTTAAGTACAAAAGCCTCTTCGAGCGAGAGAAACTTGTTCTGCGCAGACAGAGGCGAAAAAAACATGAAAAGAAAACTTATTATTAGCAATACGGCTGGTCTCATAATTATCCTTTAATAGGGGGATTTTACCCTTATTTTTGTAAACATAATATTAATTATAGGGGCTAAGTCGCTATCATGTTTTCACAGTACACTATAACACCATTTTAAGCCCACTTAGCCTATTCTTGGAAAAAAGGTTTACAATGGCGAATCGTCTGGAGCATGAGGACTCTCCCTACCTGCAGCAGCACAAGGACAATCCCGTCGCATGGTACCCTTGGTGTGACGAAGCTTTTGAGCGCGCGAAAAACGAGAACAAGGCGATCTTTATCTCCATAGGCTACAGTTCGTGTCACTGGTGTCACGTTATGGAACATGAGGTCTTTGAGAACGACGCCCTTGCACAAAAGCTCAATGCAAGTTTTATCTGCATCAAGGTCGACCGCGAAGAGCGCCCCGATATCGACAAGTATTACCAAGAGGTGCACATGCTGCTCAACCGCCGTCCCGGAGGATGGCCGACCTCCATCTTCTGCACGCCTGAAAACAAGCCTTTTTTTGCCGGTACCTATATTCCTCCCGTATCCGCGCAAAACATGCTTGGTTTTGGCGAGCTTATAGGGATGATTGCAAAGGGTGTTGAAGAAAATGATCCAACTCTTTTTGCCAATGCAGACGAGGTACAGTCTTATCTTAAGCCCTCCCAGCGCCCAAAAAATGCCGCACATCTAAACGACTCGATGGTCTCGGTCTATCTCAAGCAGTGCGAAAGCAACTTTGACAAAAACTACGGAGGCTTTGGGACGCAGATGAAGTTTCCCCAGGTTTCCATGCTCAAAGGGCTTTTGGACATCGCCGCGCTTAACAAGGATGAGTCTGCCCTGCAGATGTGCACACAGACGCTTAAGCAGATGACACGCGGCGGGATGTATGACCTGGTCGAGGGTGGATTTTGCCGCTATAGCACGGAAGAGACGTGGCTGATTCCGCATTTTGAGAAGATGACCTATGACAACGGCCTGCTCAGCGAGCTTTATCTGCATGCCTACCGAGTGACTAAAAACGAGAGCTACCTTAAGATCGCCAAAGAGACCCTGAGCTTTATGCTTGATAAGATGAGCCGGGACCACCTCTTTTATTCGGCCAGTGATGCAGATTCCAATGGTGTCGAGGGAAAATATTTTGTTTATGACTATGAGGAGGTCATTGCCGTTTTTGAGCAAAACGGCATTGCTTTTGATGAGGCAAAAGAGCTCTGTGCTTCGCTGAGCATCACGCCCAAGGGAAATTTTGAGGGCAGCAGCATTGTACGCCTGGTACAGAAACATCCCTCTTATGAGAAAGCTATCCACCTCTTAGGCGAGATCCGAAAACAAAGGGAGTACCCCTTTATCGATAAAAAAGTAAATGCGGCTTGGAGCGCTATGGTGATTAAGTCGCTCTACCTGCTTTCGCACTACGTGGAGAGTTTTCGCAAAGAGGCTGATCTCTGTCTAGACGCTCTTTTGGACAAACTCTATCTTGACAGTCAACTTTATCACACGGCTATGATTGACGGCGATGCGAAGGTTGAAGCCTTTTTGGAAGATTACGCCTATCTCAGCCTTGCCCTGATACAGGCTTACCAGAGCACGCTCAACACAGAGCATCTTGCGCGCGCGCAACTTTTATGTGACCGTGCACTTGAACTCTTTTTTGAAGGGGGACGCTGGTATTTCAGCAAGGCCGAACTTGTCGTTGAGGCAGATATTTCAGACAGCTCCTATCCGGGTTCAGTCGGTGTCATCGTCGATGTGTTGTTCTGCTTGGGTGTCTTGGCAGACGAAAAGTACCGCAGTTTCGCCTTCATGAGCCTGGAATACTACTCCTCGCAGCTGGTCAAGAAACCGGTCCATTTTCCTTATCTTTTTACCCAGGCGCTTCGTTTCATCAAAGAAGACAGAGTGCTCAAGGGAAGCAAATCCGCGCTTGAAGCGCTCAACACAGCCTATCTTGCCCTTGACTACCCCTACCTTCTTCGCTCGCTCAGCGAGACGGAAGAGACACTTTTGTGCGGAGTACAGAGTTGCTATGCCAAGTTAGACGCTGACGCTGATCTGCAAGAAGAACTCACCAAGACACTATAGGAAAATGAAATGAAAAATAAACACCACATCCTCTTTGATGAGTTCGATACAAAAGCACAACGCGAAGAAAACACCCACGAAGAGCGAAGAAAAGAGAAGCGCGGCAAAAACAAAAAACGTTCCGTATGGATAAAAGAGGAGACCATCGCCTACGAAGAGGAGCTGAAAATGCTTCAAATCGAGCTTTTAAAGATGCAAAACTACATCAAGGAGCAGAACCTAAAACTGCTTATCATCTTTGAAGGGCGCGATGCGGCCGGCAAAGGGGGCACGATCAAACGTGTCACCGAACATCTCAATCCGCGCGGTGCACGTATCGTTGCCCTGGCCAAACCCTCAGATGTAGAAAGTTCGCAGTGGTATTTTCAGCGCTACACCGAGCATCTTCCTGCCGCAGGCGAGATCGTGCTCTTTGACAGAAGCTGGTATAACCGTGCTCTAGTGGAGCCCGTTATGGGCTTTTGTACAGAAAAAGAGCACAAAGAGTTTTTGCATGAAGCCCCGCTCTTCGAACAGATGCAGATAAATGCTGAAACGATACTCATAAAATTCTACTTCTCCGTCAGCAAAAAAGAGCAGGCCAAACGTTTCAAAAAACGCAGAACAGACCCGCTAAAACAGTATAAACTCTCCCCAGTCGACGAGAAAGCCCAGGAACTCTGGGGTGACTACACCCAAGCCAAACTCACCATGCTGCAAGAGACGCATACAAAACACTCCCCTTGGATCATCATCCGTTCCAATAATAAAAAAATTGCGCGTATCAATGCGATTAAATACATTTTAAATAAAATTGAGTATCCTAACAAAGCTGATACCTCACAGCTTCAAACCGACAAAAAAATACTCACTGACGGCGCAGTAGAGCTAACACTGATGCAAATTGCTACGGCGCGAAAAGATGTGGGAGTATTATGAAAGGAGAAAAAATGAAAAGACTACTGTTATGTTTAGTTTTAATTGTTATGGGGTTGGCTTTTACAGCCTGTGAACGTAATGATTATCAGCACCCGATGCATAGAAACAATTAGCAAGGTCTGAGCAGGGAGTATTTGCACTCCCTATCTATACAAAAGCGAGTATCTCTTCTTCTATCTTCTCTTTGTCGATGATCGTATTTTGGACAGCCTCTTTACCAAAGAGCGCGTTGATCATCTCGGGGATCTTTACCCCTGCCATAGACGATATCGATTTCAAAGCATCGATGTCATGTGTATCGACCTCCCCGCTCAAGGCATTGGCGATCACCGGAGAAAACTTTGTCCATTCTGCCGTAGAGTAGGCGATTGTTTTGATCTCTTTTACGGCACAGCTCTCATAGGCTTTGAAACAAGTCGCTGTATGCGGATCCATCAGGTAGCCCTTCTCGAAGGCTTTTTTGATGTATGTCTTCCCCTCCTCACCATTACAGAAGTCTGCTGAGAAGATACTTTGAAGTGCAAAAAGTTCATCTTCGTCCAAGGTGTAAACATGCTTTTCCTCAAGCTCGTCCATCAGCTCTTTTGTGCGTTTTGAGCCGAACATATCAAAGAGTATGCGTTCGATATTGGAGGATTTGAGTATGTCCATAGCCGGCGATGTCGTTGAGACTACAGACAAGTCGCGAAGGTCGTATTTCCCCTCATTGATCAAACGGGTCAGGACATTGTTCTCGTTGGAAGCGATAATGATCTTTTCGACAGGAAGCCCCATCTTCATCGCGTAATAGGCACCCAGAGCATTTCCGAAGTTCCCGCTTGGCACATTGAGATAGACCTTTTCGCCCATACGGATCTCGCCCATGCGCACAAGTTCGAGATAAGAGTGGATATGGTAGATGATCTGGAAGATAATACGGCCAAAATTGACGGAGTTAGCGGCAGAGAGTGCTATTTTTTCCTCTGTGAGCTTGGCTTTGAAACTATCCGAGGCGAGCAGATGCTTTAAGGCATTTTGCGCATCGTCAAAGTCGCCTTTGATGCCGATGACCTTTAGGTTCGGCGCATCTTCAGTCACCATCTGAAGGCGTTGTACATCTGAGGTTCCGCCCTCAGGATAAAGACAGGCCACCTGCACATTGGCACGGTTTTTGAAAGTCTCAAGAGCGGCAGGACCCGTATCTCCGCTTGTCGCGGCCAGGATAAGATAGTTTTGCTTTTTCTTCTGCGCGATCGAGGAGAGTACGACGCCAAAAGGCTGCAAGGCCATATCTTTAAAAGCACGGGTCGGACCGTGGTAGAGCTCGCTTACATAAAGATCGTCAAAGACTTTGACGACAGGAACAGGGTTGTCCTTGTCATCGAAGTTGTCATAAAGGTCCAAGGCTTCGTAAAGCACCTCTTTGTCGATATCGATGTCAAAGGCGCAAAGCATATCCATCGCCATGATCTTGTAGCTCGAGCCCGTATGTTTTTCCAAGAAGACCTGTCCGAGATCAGGAAGCTTCAAAGGCACATAAAGTCCTCCGAATGAAGCGATCGGACTTAAGATCGCCTGCGAAAAAGTTACATTATAGGGACGTGTGCCGTCGTTACCGCGTGTTTCAATAAATTTCATATCACTCTATCCATCTAATTTTTTTTGAATTATAGCGTAATTGTCACTGCTGCAAATATTTCTCTTTAGCACTTTTGTTCAGACCCGTCAGCTCTCTTGCGACTGAGTGCATCACCTGTTTTGCCTTGTAATCATCTTCAACACTGGTAAAAAGTCCTGTGCTCATGATCAAAGAGTAAGGTCCGTTATAATTGAACGCTTCAACGACCAGAAGCCAGTTGAGCGTCTGCATATAAGGATCATACGCCGAGCCCTTGAAACTCTCCAATACCGAATACGGGGCCAAAATATCATTTTTCTTGCCTATCGTATACGGGACGTAGATGAGCATAGCAAAGATAAGCACTTTTGCCGCTGTCTTTGCCGCTATCATCCCGATACCGCTCTTCATGTAAAAAGGCAAAAAGATGATCAGTACGATCACGCTTACGAAATTCAAAAGTCCCGCGACCAGAGACATGAAGATGGCAAATGGTGGAATGTAGAGCATCTTGATCGCCGTGTCTCCGTATTCGGCCAGCTTTATTTTGAAATCTTTCTCTTCGGGAAAGGCTTGATCATAATACTTTTCGCGCAGCATCGGTTTATACAGACGGTCATAAAAACCGGTCAGGTCACCTTCTAGTACCATCTGATACATCAGATGGCCATACTTCTCTTCTTTGTACAGATACATGATCTCTTTTTTATATTTAGAGGCAAACTGGACAAAAGAGAGGCCAAGGTCAATCCCTTTTATCCCCGTTTTATCAGCAAACTCATTTTGCAGGATCTGTTTTTGTTTCTGAAACTGGGCATCAACTGTCTTCATATAACCGGCGATATACTCCTGTTTTGAATAGTTGAAACTGTTTTTTACGCTGATCCCTTCTTTACGAAGTTTTGCAATGATCTTTTCATGTACAGAGGGATGTTTGAAGTACTGCTTTTGCGAAAGGTTCAAAGGAAGACCGTCATGCTCTTTGTTCCACTGTGAAAAAGTCTCTTCTTCAATGACCTGCGTCACTCTGCGCGTGACCGGACAGATTCTTCCTTCACACCAACGGTTAGGATCTATATCCTTCCCGAAATATTTTTGCATGATATTCTCATACTCTTTTTTATGAACAATAGAGGCACCCTTGTCAAAATAGTTGATAAGGTCACGGTTTAGCTGCTGTGACTGGGACAGATTGTCATTGAGTATGTTGGTATACTGGCGTACATTGATGCGGTATTTTGTATAGTCGCGTTTTATCTCTTTGGTAAATGCCGCATACTTCGCATCAAGCTTCTCCTGCGAGTCTATTGAGGAGAACTTTTTATTGATAGCACTGATGCCCTCGTTGTAAAGGTCCCAGTCCTCCTGGATACGAAGCGCCATATCCTCAAAACGGTAGCGTGCTTCATTGTAGTCGGTTTGAAAATATTTATGGATGTAGATATCAAAAAAACTCTCTTTACCGCGTGTGACAAACTTTTTGATCAGCTCCTTGTCGATCTGCGTCAACAAGAAAAGATTGGAGATCATCACCTTGTCGTAAATAGAGAGATTGTCGAGGTTCTCTTTTGGGATAAAAGAGGAGTAGCCCAGTTTTCCTGTCAGCATCCCGTATTTGAACAGCTCGATGTAGTAGGATTCATAGCGCTTGTCTTTGTTTTGCTTAACGATCTCAAAAACCGCTCTGTTAAGTCCTTTGTGAATAGCAAAGTAGCTAGAAACACTCAGCACAAGGACTAAAATGATCATCACCCCGGTGTGAAATCCAAAATACTTCTTTGCGACAAGATAATAGATCGGAATCAGCAACAAGGTTATCCCCACAGAGCTTATTCGGTTTCCAAAGTTTTCAAGTTTTAGCAGAAGGTCCTGATCGACATGGGGTGAGGTGACGACATCAATAACAAAACCGTTATAGTAGGACTCAAACCCGAGATAGATCAGCTTGGCAGCGATCAGTGCCAACAGAAAATACAATCCTATTTTGGGCAGCTCAAGGGACTTCATTACAGTCCTTCGCTAAAATCAATAAAATCCTCATGCTCAGGAAGCTGGGTCGTTGTCTTTAGGTTGCGTTTGGCATCTTTGAGTCTGATGGAGTGTTTTTTAACGTTTGCCCCATTCTTATCGTCAAACTCCGCTTCTTCACTGAAGATATGTATCTTGTACTCTCCCTTGAGTGTTTTATATTTGCCTGTTTTATAGATATCTTCCGTATGAGCAACCGCATAATGCATATCTGCATCATCAGGAAGGTACAGAAGCGAAGTCTTAGGCAGGTTGAAATCGGCCCGCTTGATGCGCAGACGCTTAAACAGTTCAGAGTTCAGCAGAGCAATTGTCTGAAGAAGCTCTTCGTTAGAGGTGCTTGATTCGCGCTCACTCAGTACGGGAGCGACAATATCATAGACGTAATCAGCATCAATGACTTCGACTTCAATTCGCCCGTCAAACGCGGCCACCACATCATTTTCATCTATTTCTTTGTCTTTTGGCACGTAAATACTGCGCGTCTTAAGGATAAAACCGTCTGCTTCGACATTGTTGAAAGCATCAATAGAAACTGCATCCGCATCAAGCTCATCCGTGTACAGCGGTGATTTCTGTGCATCAAAGAAGAGTATCTCAAATTTTTTGATATGTGCGCTTTTAGCGTCGCCGTCAACAACAAATCCGCTTTTTTTCAGGTAAATCTTTTTGATGAGATAGGGTTTGTCGAAGCGATACTCTATAAAAGGAAGCGCATTCTCGTCAAAAACGAACTCGCCATTAAAGTTTTTGCCGCTAAGTTCGCTCATATTGGCCAAACCGATTTTAGGAGAGATCTTCTTGTAGGCCTTTTGCAAGACCTTGTTGTCCACTGGCAGTGATTGTTTGAACAAGGTGATCTCGGGCGAAGCTAAGACGGGGTCGACAAGCGGAATAATTGGTTCATTTTTTGCACATCCGGCAAGAAAAATAAAGATCGTGACTAGCGTAAATATCTGTTTCATTGGGCTACTTTCAATGTTTGTAGTTTCAAGAATAATCAAAAACTGCTGATAATTAAATAATATAAGCCTATATTATGGCTAATCTTTTTTAAATCTTTTCTTTTCTTCACACTTACCCGCTGTTTTACAAATTTTAAGGAGATTTCAAAATAGAGGGTTTGGGTTAACGCAGACACGCAGGCCATCGGTAATGATGGCCTTGTGCTGTGTTTATATGATAGATACTGCAGGGCATCTCTAATTAAGTGTGATCTGTGTTCCGATACCCTCTGAAGTGAAGAGTTCAAGCAAGATAGAGTGTTCGATACGGCCGTCAATGATATGCGCCTTTTGCACTCCGCCTTCTATCGCCTCCAAGCAGGCATCTACCTTCGGAAGCATTCCGCCGGTGATCGTGCCGTCGGCTTTAAGTACATCGATCTGTGCCTCGCTCAATGAGGAGAGAAGGTTTTTCTCCTTGTCCAACACGCCGGGAGTATCTGTCAAGAAGATCACCTTGTTCGCACCGATCGCTTTGGCCACTTGAGAAGCGGCAAAATCTGCATTGATATTATATCCCGGATGGCCGATGCTTTCGCCTGCCGCTATAGGTGCGATGACGGGAATAAACTTCTCATTGATCAGATTGTGCACGACTTCGGCTTTGATCTTTGTGATTGTTCCGGTCAATCCCCATTTGGCATGTTCTTTTGGCTCTGCCATAATAAAATGGGCATCTTTGCCGCTGATTCCGATCGCTTTTGCGCTGTAGCCGTTGAGCAAAGAGACGATGCTGCTGTTGATCTCGCCGCTGAGTATCATCTCTACAATGCGCATTACGTCAGGTGTCGTTACACGCTGTCCGTCTATAAACTCACTGTGGATATTTAGTTTCTCTAGCATATCGGTGATCTTTTTTCCGCCGCCGTGGACGATGACGGGCTTGATGCCGACCAGATACAAAAGCAAGACGTCTTGGGCAAAACTCTCGATCAGTTTCGGGTCTGTCTGTGCTGATCCGCCGTATTTGATAACAACGATCTCCTTGTTAAAGGCTTTTATAAAAGGCAGAGCGTCCAGTAATGTTTTAACTTTATCAATTTTTACCTGCATTATGATGACTCTTTAGTTGCGTGGATTTTGTGACGAAATTCTAACATATTCTTCTACACTTTGATGTATCTTCTCATCGACTTCAAGCGCGAGTTCAAGATAAGAGAGCGGGAGAGAAAAGTCTTCTATTTTAACAGCATCTTTTCGCGTGACCAAAAGGCTCTGCGCCTGTGTTTTTGTAAGAATATCTTTCAGCTCTTCTTCTTTAAAGGGGTGATGGTCCGGAAAGTAGAACTTTTCAATTACGCGCGCATCCAGATAGCTTTCCAGACGCTGCGGCTTCGAGATCCCTGTGACCAGGACCATCTTCTCTTTTGGATGAGAGATCTCCACCCTGCGGGTAAAATCCCTGCCCTCTTCGATCTGTACAGCCTCCTTGCCGCGCCACAAACGCTCTCTGAAAGGCCCGGCAGGAAGGCAGAAACTGTTTTTTTGTCTAGACGTGATCAGCAGGTCAAGTTTTTTGATAGCATGTTTGCTATAGCCGTCATCCAAAAAGAGCAGCTCGGCGCCGAGAGACTTCGCTTTTTCTATTCCGAGAGTTCTCTGCTCGCAGACAATCACAATGGCCTGAGGCACCAAAACAGCATAGAGCATTGCCTCGTCTCCGGCAATCATCACATCACACAGGACATCACTGCCGTCTGAGACCAGATGCATCCCTTTTGAGCCGCGGCCGTACCCTCGTAAGACAATGGCCGGCTTGCTGTAGCGCGTGGCCAGAGCAACGGTCAGGGGTGTTTTACCGCTTCCGCCGACGATCAGGTTTCCCACACTTATGATCGGCAGGCCATAACTTACAGGTTTGGCGCTTTTGTATTTGGCCCAGACGATAAAACAGTAGAACAAGGACAGGGGGTACAGCAGCAAGGAGAGAAGGCGCTCAAATATGCCGGGCGAGAAAAGATACTTTTCGCCCCAGAAGAGAAGTGCTTTTTTCATTAGACCCAGTGTTTGGTGATACTGAGTATCGTGTCACAGACATAATCCACTTCGGCATCGCTCATATCGGCATAAAGCGGAATAGAAAGCACCTGTTGAAAATTGCGCAGCGCAACCGGGAAGTCGTTTACACGAAGCGAATACTTGCTCTTGTAGTAAGTCAGAAGATGCAGCGGGATGTAGTGCAGACCGGTCTCGATCCCCTTCTCCAGAAGTTCGCGTGCAAAAGAGTCTCTGTTCTTTCGCACTTTGATGATATAAAGAGAGAAGATGTGGTCCGTCATGATCTCAGGAAGCGTGATATGTGCGGCATCTTTGAGTTTTTGGTTGTAGCGCGCGGCGATCTCTTTTTGGCGCTTGATCGTCGCATCCTGCTTTGAAAGCTGTCCGAGGACATAAGCCGCATCGAGCTCGCTCATGTCGTACTTGCTTCCGATATCGACGACATCATAGATGTAGTTCAGGTTCTCATCAGGCATAACGATCGCATGGTTTCGAAGCAGTTGGGCACGCTCAAGCAGATCTTCATCGTCTGTGACCATCATTCCGCCGCTGCAGACGTTTCCTTTGAGGTGAGGGCTGAAACTAAATGTCGTGATATCAGCTCCCGTGGAGCCGATTTTGCCGCCCTTATAAGTTCCGCCAAGCGCTTCGCTGGCATCTTCGATGATACGGATATTGTAGATCTTGGCAATGTTGTAAAGACGCTCAAGGTCAATGGGATAACCTCCGATATGGCTTACAATAACCGCTTTTAGCTTTTTAGACTGGTTGTCGGAGAGAATGTTCTCAAGCTTGTCGAGGTTGATACTGTAGCTGACATCTTCTGCATCTACAAAGATAGGCTCCGCATCAAAATGACGCACGACTTCAGGAACAGAAGGAAAGGCATTGACCGAACATAAAACCTTGTCGCCGCGTTTTAGATTGATGGCAAGCATAGCCAAATGCAGGGCTGAGGTTCCGTCTGAAGTCGCAACTGCGTACTTGGCGCCTGTAGATTTGACAAAAGCCTTTTCAAGCTCTTCGATTTTATGCGTCTTTTGTGTCAGAACCTCTTCGATCTGAGCTTTTTCTTTGTTATCTATACGAGGTCTGTAAAACGGTATCTTTTTTGACATAGTTTAATCCCTTATTTTAAGATTGAATTCTTTATCACAAGCCAATATCGCGCGGATAGTTGAAATCATGATTGATCGATCGGCTGCTGAGCTTGGCGATCAGCGGCATGCGGCGTTTAAACTGGTTTTGGTAGATGCGTTTGATCACCATCTTAACCAAAACCTCTTCAAAACCTTCATCCAGGAGTTCTGATTCACTCCCGCGCTCTTCTACATAGCGTCTGAGTACCGCATCAAGCTGCGCGTAGGTATAGCCGAGTTCATTTTCGTCACTCTGCCCCTCCCACAGGTCTGCCGAAGGCGCTTTGTCGATAATATTCTGCGTCACACCAAGGTACCGCGCGAGTTCAAACACCTCTGTTTTATACAGATCACCGATAGGGTTCAGCGCCGAGGCGAGGTCCCCAAACAGCGTTCCGTAGCCCAGCATAAGTTCGCTTTTGTTGCTTGTTCCCAAGACCAGGGCATTTTCACGCGCAGAGATGTCATAAAGTGTGATCATCCGCAGACGTGCAGAGAGATTCCCCACACGCAAACGGCTCAACTCTTCAATGCCGTAGCTGTTTAAAAGCTTCGAAATATCTCTTGTTTCACTGCGCAGCGAAAACTTCTCGCACAGCGCGTCCGCATCGTCCAGACTGCTCTGCGAAGAGAATTGAGAAGGCATTTTTACACTCAAGAACCTCTCGCCGAAAGCTTTCTGCGCCAAAACAGCCACCACCGCCGAGTCCAAACCGCCGCTCAAGCCTACCACAGCGTGTTTTAGACCCGTTTTCTCTACCTCATCTTTTAAAAAAGCGACCAGGTAATCTGCAATCAGTGAATATTTACGCATTGGACCCCATAAAACTAAAATATACTTTAACTCAAATCATTATATCTAATTTTATTTATTAATATACTAGCGAATAGATTAACTTTAAAATTTTATATTTGCATAATATTTTTTCTCTTTATAGATGATATACTTCGTCAAAAAGAGCAGCTGATGTCCGATCTACGCGAACAAATACTCCTGGCTAAAAAAGAGGATAAACACCTCTTCTATAACACTGCCGGAAGCAAAAAGGCCTATCAGCTCGGTGTAAAACATCTCAGTTCGGCCGAGTACCTGGGCTTTGTCGACTCCCTGCCTAACAAAACATTGCGGGCAAAAAGAGCATTTTTATTGGTTGATTTTGAGAACGGCAAGATAATTGAAATTAAAAAAGACACGATTTTGCTTCTTATTGCCTTGGCAACTTAATGACACGCCGCCTGCGTATTCATACGTTTTAGTTCCGTGCAGCTGAAGCCTGCTTTTTTGCGCGCTTCTATGTTCAAATCTTTTTTGCGCGGAAAGCTCCCGGGATAATGCTTTTCGATAATGTCAAAATAGATGCTATAGGACATATTTTGCTGATCGCAGGCGTATTTGAACCAGCGGTCTCCTTTGTGCACATGATCGCACTCCTCTTCAAGAATGATCTCCAGGGCAGAAATGATCTTTTGCGCTTTTTCATCCTCTTTGAAATGGCGAAGCTTCTCTATCATCAAAGGCGTGGCGTCTAGACCGTTGGCTTCAAGATAACGCGGAACCACAGCCATACGCTCATGCAGGCTAACTGTTCGCTGGGAGGCTTCAAAAAGTGCATTGTGCACAGGCAGTTCGCCGTAACAACTCCCCATCTCGGTCAAAAGTCTCTCCAGCATCTCGAAATGACGCACCTCATCATTGGCGACACTCAGCCAGTCGTCATAATAAGCTCGGGGAAGATCCTTAAATCGGTAGGCCGCGTCCAGAGCAAGATCGATCGCAGCATATTCGATGTGTGCAATCGCATGTAAAAAGACAGCCTTCCCTCTGTCGCTGCTGAGTTTCTTTCGTTTCAAAACGACCAATGGAGAGACCAGCTGGCAAAAGCCTGCATACGAAGGCTCTTCAAACAGCAGTGCCTTATGGGTATGTTCAAAGCTCACCTTTGCTTCTGTATAGGCCGCATAAAACTGTTTAAAGCGTTTGCATTTGTCTAAAGGTGCGGTGGTAGTCAGTATCTCTTCAAGGGTTCTAAAAAATTCCATGCGCGTATTATGATAGAATTTCGCTAAAAAGAAGTTATATGAAGATACAAGTTCAGCCTATGGGGCCTTATCAGACAAACTGCTATATCGCTACCGTTGATGGAAAAGATTTTATCATCGACCCCGGGGTCGGAGCAACGAAATGGGTGCTTAAGCATACAAGCAACCCCGTCGCCATCTTGAACACACATGGCCATTTTGATCATGTCTGGTCAAACCAGGAGCTCAAAGAAAAGCTAAATATCCCTCTGTATACGCCCAAGGGAGATGTTTTTATGCTTAAAAGCTCCTCGATGATGCCCGGTCTTCCTCCCTCCACGCCTGATGTTGAGGTAGTGGGGGACGCGGAGTTTGTACTCGAGGGAGTGAAGATAAAATTTCGCCATTTTCCCGGACACTGTCCCGGCTGCTCGACGATAGAAATAGAAGATGCTATGTTCAGCGGGGATTTTATCTTTGCTCGCTCTATCGGACGCTGCGATTTCCCCTTTTCCTCTCCTGCACAGATGAAAGAGAGTCTTAAAAAGTTCAAGCGTATCAACTATGACAAAAAAGTCTATCCGGGCCACGGCGGAGCGACCACTATCAAAGCCGAGCAGGCAAATACAGACTATTGGATCAGAGCGATTTGACCCTACTCCTTGATCGCGTTCATCAGATCGAGTTTCAGTACATGTTTGTCCAAGATAACCGTCTTCATCGATGCTTCAAAGACTTTAATATCTAAGACATGGCCGACTACGGTCACTTCGCGCTTGCGTCCCTCTTTGTGGCGCAGTTTTGCCGTAAAGACAACCTCATCATACACACGTACAGGAGAGAGAAAAGTGCTTGTTGCTGCGGAGAGCACAACGTTTGGATCGTTCACTGCAGCCATAGCCGCAAAGTCAGCCGCACAGAAAATAAAACCGCCGTGTACCAGTCCATAGGTATCGACACGCATCTCCTCATTCGTCATCAGACTTACTTTGGCATACCCCTCTTGCAGCTCTTTAAGCTCGCCGCTATAGTAGGTGTTGATCAGCTCGTGAGTACGCAGGATCGTCGCTTCGGACGTAGCGATCTCTTCTGTCTCTTCTTTTTTCTCTTTATTTTGTTTTTCTGCCATCTTATTTCCTTATCGCTTTAATATATACACGTTTGGGTGCCGGGTAGCCTTCTACAGTTTTTGAGGGGTCTTCTTTGTCCAGAAAGCTTCCCAGACTCTCTCCCTCTATCCAGGCAGTAGAGCGCTGCTCATCTTCTGTCGTCACGGTAACTGCCAACACTTCGATATCTATAAAACCTGCGCGCAGACACCAGTTTTTGAGTGCCTTTACTGTTGGTACAAAATAGATATTCGGTATCTTGGAATAGGTGGTTTCAGGCGTCAAGCACAGATCGCCCTCGCCGTCGATCATAAAGGTGTCCAAGAAGAGCTCACCGCCTTTTTCCATTCCCTTTGCCAGAGCTTTCAATGTCCCGACAGGATCAGGACGGTGGTAAAGCACACCCAAGCAGAAGACCGTTTCAAACTTCTCTTCGTAAAAGGGTAGATGTTCTACGCCTAAAAGCTCAAACTCGATCTTGCTTTTAACAAAATGGTTGATAAGATCAAACTGGCATTTATAGAGTGCGGAAGGGTCAAAACCTACAATCTTTGAAGGGTTTTGTGCCAGCATTCTGAACATATAATAGCCGTTATTGCAGCCTATATCCGCAACACGTCGGCCTTTGAGATCAAAATAGGGCGCGAGCAGATTGTATTTCAAAAAACTCTGCCACTCCGTGTCGATCAAAAGATCAAAGATCTGAAACGGCCCTTTGCGCCAGGGCATCATCATCTTTGCCACACGCTCTATTTTGGCTGCAAATGCTTCGTCTATGGGTATGCGGCTTTTTATGCTCACCGTATCGCCAAAACTGCATGTACTCTCTACCGTTTCAAGTTCTTCAAGCGCTTCGCGCAGGGGTGCAATGTTTTTCCATGTCATCCATTTTTGGCGTTCTCGACGTATTTCTTCTAAATTCACACATTTCCCTTAAAAATAGTGCCTAATATTACCGATAATTTGCTAAAATATTTCCATTAACACTATTGGAGATCTATGCGTCTAGAAAAAAAAGCCTCGGTAATTGCGAGCTTGACTGCCACTCTTTTAATCTCAATCAAACTCTTTATCGGGATTGTCAGCGGCTCTGTTGCCGTCCTGGCTTCAGCCATAGATTCTGTTTTGGATCTTGCCGTCTCTGTCTTCAACTACTTTGCCTTGCACAACACCGAAAAAGAGCCGGACGAAACGTTCAATTACGGACGAGGAAAGATAGAAGCCCTGGCCGCTGTTCTCGAAGGAATCGTTATTACGATCTCAGGCATATATATTTTCTACTCCGCGATAGAGAAACTCCTTCATGAGCACCCGACGGTCTACCTTAAAGAGTCTATCCTCGTGATGTTGATCTCTTTGATCATTACGGCTGCTCTGGTCATCTTTTTAAACTACGTGGCAAAGAAAACCTCTTCTATGGTCATCCGTTCCGATGCCTTACACTATAAGACCGATCTTTACTCAAACGGGGCCATCCTTCTTGCTCTGGTCATCATCCATTTTACAAATTTCCAAATGATCGACTCTGTTTTAGGCATCGCCATCGCCGCCTATATCATCTATTCGGCGTATGGCCTGATCAAAGAGGGTATTTTGGTCTTGATGGATGTTGCCATGCCAAAAGAGACGGTAGATCAGATCAAAACGATCATAGAAGAAAATCCAAATATCACCAGCTACCACCAGCTTCTGACACGATGTTCGGGAAAAGATGCCTTTGTCAGTGCCCATCTTGTCTTCAATATCTCCACCTCTTTATTTGAAGCACACCGCGTATGTGATACCATCGAAGACAAGATCAAGCAGATCGACGATGGCTTTACGTGGAATCTGGTCCTTCACCCCGATCCCTATGACGACTCTGCAATGCACATAACGGAGGAATAAATGAAAAAAATACGTCTGCTCTCTTTGCTAATAAGCTCGCTGCTCTTTGCACAGAATGTCCCTAAGGAGATTTTAGATACGGGAGAGAGAGTCTCCCAGGAGCTTCTTCAGCAGCTTGGCTCCAAACTCAAGCAGGAGGTCAGTGCAAATGGCCTTGTAAAAGCTGCCGAGTTTTGCAGTGCCAATGCGATGATCTTGACAGAAGAGGTAAACCTTCATCAGCTCGAAGGAACAAGTCTTAAGCGCATTTCGCTAAAAGTGCGCAATACGGCCAATGCTCCACAAGAAGACGAACGCAAGGTCCTGGAGTCTATGCAAAAGATGCTTAAAAAGGGAAAACTGGGTGCGTACCTCATTGAAGATGATGGAAGATTTTATAAGTATTACAAACCCTTGCTTATAAAAAATGAGCTCTGTCTTGCTTGCCATGGTGATCTTTCAAAAAATCCAAAACTGAGTCAATTCATAAACGAGCGCTATCCCCAAGACAAGGCAACAGGCTACAAAATGGGAGACTTGCGCGGAGCGGTCCTGGTGAAGATCAAGAAGTAAGGCAGAACAAAGAGCGGGCGCTAATGCGCATACTCGATAGCCCTGCTCTCACGGATAACGCTGACCTTAATATCTCCGGGAAAGTTCATCTTCGTCTCGATCTCATGCGCGATCTCTTTGGCTAAAAGAGAGCTCTCGTCATCATTCAAAAGTGCTGCATTGACGATAACGCGGACTTCACGTCCGGCATTGAGCGCATAGGCCTGCTTGACACCCTGCTTTTCAGAGGCGATCTCTTCGATCTCTTTGAGACGTTTCAAATAACTCTCCAAGACCTCACGCCGCGCACCCGGACGCGCTGCTGAGAGCGCATCACCCGCACAGACGGCGGCACACTCTATACTTTTGATCTCTTCAAGCCCGTGATGCGCCGGAATGGCATTCAAGACGACAGGATCCTCTTTGTACAGGGTGGCCAGTTCGATCCCCAGATCGACATGGTTTCCGCCTTTGTCATGCGTCAAAGCTTTGCCGATGTCATGCAGCAGTCCTGCACGTTTTGCCAGGGTCTCGTCTCCGCCGAGTTCGGCCGCGATAATACCGGCAAGATTGGCGACTTCGAGTGTGTGCGCCAAGGCATTCTGCCCATAAGATGCACGGTAGCGAAGCCGTCCGAGCAGTTTTAAGAGTTCAGGATGAATGCCTGCGACATTCATCTCTCTTGCTATCTGCTCGCCCTCATTGAGAACGGACTCTTCAAATTCACTCGTCACTTTTTCAAAGATCTCTTCGATACGCGCCGGCTGAATACGTCCGTCTTCGATAAGAAGCTCGATCGTACGCGTCGCTATAGCACGCCGGTAGAGGTTAAAACTGCTCAAAATGATTGCATTTGGCGTCTCGTCGATGATGATGTCCACACCCAAGAGCATCTCAAGGGTCTTGATATTGCGTCCCTCTTTGCCGATGATCCGCCCTTTGAGCTCGTCATTGTTCAGATGGACCATGTTGATAAGACGCTCAGAGGCGAACTCACCTGCAAAACGCGAGGTGGCCTGAGCCAGGATATAGTTCGCCTTGCGCTGTCCGTCGGCCTTGGCCTCTTGTTCGTACTTGCGGACAATATGCGCGATATCTGCACGCGAGTCTTCTTCTACCTTTTGCAGCAGAAGCCTTTTCGCCTCATCGCGCGTCAAACCCGCACCGTCTTCTATCACCCTGATCGCTTCGTCTGAGCGTCTGGTGTAATCTTCTTTTTGTTTCTCCATCGAACGTACAGTACGCGAAAGCTGTAGATTTAAATTTTCTGTTTTCGATGCTTCTAACGTGATGCGTCGAAGCTCAGTCTGTTTAAACTCAGCAAAACCTGCCTCTTTGTCTTTGAGTAGTCTATACTGATCTTTCAGCCCTTTACGGGCATCTTCTACGGCCTCGTCATATTTTTTCTGCGCTTTTGCTTCTATCTCTTGCGCTTTAAAACTTGCCTTGTGCAGCAGTAGTTCTGCTTCAGACTCGATCACCTTGGCCTTGGCCTTGGCTTGCTCTACAAAGATATCAAATTGCGCGTTGCTTAATTTTTTGGAGATCAAAAATCCGATTACTCCGCTTGCGGTAGCGATCCCACCGCCTAAGAGAATCTGATTTAACATTTTTATTCCTATATTTTATACTTTTTGGAGTGAGATAAATGTCTGCTTGTACGTCATAGTGATCTGTTATTTTTTTGTCGCAAATGCACTCATCAAGCTGGACAAAAATAGTGAGGGGTTTTACAGCAAGGTTCGAAAAAAATCTGTCATACATTCCCTTGCCAAACCCTATTCGCTTTGCATCTGTGTCCACTCCCACAACAGGCACAATAGCAACATCAATATTTTTTATAGTTAACAATGAATTATTTGGCTCACTGACCCCGAAATTACTGAGTCTTAGTGGGCCCCGATATGTTACCATCTTAAAACTTTCGCTCACCATAAACGGCACATAGCATTTTATGTTTTTTCGCCTTGCTCTTTTCAATAATGGTCGCAGATCTGCTTCAAAATACAATGGAAGATAAAATAAAACGGATTTTGCATCCACTTCGCTCAATATCTCTTCCAAGACCGAGATAAGCTTATGTTCTTTGCTCTTTTTAGCGCGTAAAGACGCATCTCTTAGTTTTTTCATACATACTTTTCGAAATGATGCCTTGTCTATACTCAAATTAAGCCTTGAATTATTATAATCTCTGTCTCGCATAACACATAAGATGCCTAAGACCAGAACAACAATATATCAAAAGGAAATTATAAATGTCATTAAAACATATAGCGATTACGATAAGCGCGATTTTACTTCTTGGAGGCTGCAGCGACTCTTCATCAAACGATGGGATCAATTCTCTTGTTTCTACAAACGCTTATGAACTAAAAGACCTTCAAGACATAAGCTACAATGTCGTTAAGACAGGCAATGAGTTCAAGGTGGAAGGGTTGGAAGAGAAGGTCATACTATTTGATATTTTTGCCACATGGTGTCCGCCGTGCCGTGCCTCTGCTCCAAACCTCGCCTCACTGCAGGAAAATCATAAAGAAGATATTAAGATCATCGGCATCTTGGTCGAAGATGACAAGCCAAATGATTATGTTCAAAATTTTGTGGACAACTACGGAGCGGACTACTCCATCTCTAATTCAGACGACAACAGAGCCCTCTCCCGTGCTATAGCAAATGCAATCGACGTCGGTCAGGGTTTTCCCATCCCTTTGATGGTGATGTATTACAAGGGCAAGTATATCACCCACTACATCGGCGCCGTGCCTGAAGAGATGATCGAAAGCGATATTAAAAGGGTACTTAAACAATAATGCTGGGATTTTTCAAAAAAGGGCTTAGCAAAACAGCTGATGCCATACGAACCGTTATACCCAAGAAAAAAACGAAGCTCTCAAAAGAGGAGCTTGAGGATATCCTCCTCGAGTCCGATGTCCATTATGACCTGATCGAGAAGATCCTCTCTGAGATCCCCTACAATGAAATCACGCGCGAACAGCTTGAGTCAAAGCTTCTGGCCTGTTTTAACTGGAGCTATTATGACGAAAAAGAATTTGTCTCACCCAAGGTCCAGCTGATCATCGGCGTCAACGGCGCAGGAAAGACAACTACCATCGCCAAACTTTCGCAAAAATACCTCAATGAGGGGAAAAGCGTCATGCTCGGTGCCGCCGACACTTTCAGGGCGGCCGCTATTGAACAGCTTAGTCGCTGGGCAGAGAAGATCGGCGTACCTATCGTCGCGACGCAGCAGGGACATGATCCCTCTGCTGTAGCCTTTGATGCGATCGCTTCGGCCAAGGCAAAGAACCTGGACAATGTTATCATTGATACCGCAGGGCGTCTTCATACGCAGACAAATCTTTCCAATGAACTTAAAAAAATCGTACGTATCTGTGACAAGGCCCACTCGGGTGCGCCGCATGAAAAGATCCTCATCCTCGACGGCACCCAGGGTAACTCCGCGATTGATCAGGCGCGCGCGTTTAATGAGATGCTCTCTATCGACGGGATCATCATCACCAAGCTCGACGGTACGGCCAAAGGCGGCTCTATTTTCAGTATCGCCTTTGCGCTGGAGATCCCTATCCTCTACATCGGAATCGGTGAGAAGCCCGAAGATCTGCTGGCCTTTGACAAGCGCGAATTTGTTAATGACTTTTTGGATGCGATCTATACCGAAGAGGAAAAATAATATTGCAAAATGCAATATTATTTGTCAAGACTCCTGCATATTGACTACACTCTCTTTTATCTCTTATCTGAATAAGGCGCATTGATGGCAAAGAAAAATGTACTGTTTGAGTGTCAGCACTGCGGTTTTAGTACCTCGCGATGGATGGGAAAATGCACCAACTGCGGCGCCTGGGACTCTCTGGTCGAACTCAGTGAGCAGCAGCAGGAGATCGTAAAACTTACCGCCTCGCCTGCAGGAACCGCCAAGGCAAAAGCCATCACCGAGGTCGTCGAAACAGAGGTTGAGCGCTTCTCTTCTGATGATGTTGAACTGGATCTAGTTCTCGGCGGAGGTATTGTTCCGGGATCTTTGACCCTTATCGGCGGAAGCCCTGGCGTAGGCAAATCCACCCTTTTGCTAAAAATCGGCTCCAATGTCGCCAAACAGGGCAAGACAACCCTTTATGTCACGGGAGAGGAGAGCGAAGGGCAGATCAAACTGCGCGCCAACCGCCTCAGCGCCAACAATGAAAATCTCTTTCTTCTAAGCGAGATAAAACTTGAACAGGTGCTGTTTGAACTGACACAGCGAAGGTACGAGTGCATCATTATCGACTCTATCCAGACGCTTTATTCTGAAGCAATCACTTCTGCACCGGGCTCGGTCACGCAGGTAAGACAGATCACCTTTGACCTGATGCGTATTGCCAAAGAGAGAAAGATCTCTATTTTCATTATCGGACATATCACCAAAGAGGGCTCCATCGCGGGACCGCGTATCTTGGAGCATATGGTCGATACCGTATTGTACTTCGAAGGGGACAGCTCTCAGGAGCTGAGGATACTGCGTGGCTTTAAAAACCGTTTTGGTGCTACCAGCGAGATCGGTGTCTTTGAGATGAAGGCAGAGGGCTTGATCTCCGCCAAAGATATTTCATCGCGTTTTTTCTCAAAAACAAACTCCCAGCCAGGCTCGGCACTGACCGTCATCATGGAGGGTTCACGTCCTATCGTCCTTGAGGTGCAGGCCCTCGTCTCAGACTCACACTCTCCTAACCCCAAGCGTCAGGCTACAGGTTTTGAAAACAACCGTTTGAACATGCTTCTTGCTCTGCTGGAGCGAAAACTCGAAATCGGGCTTAATCAATACGATGTCTTTATCAATATCACCGGCGGCATCAAGATCACCGAAACCGCCGCAGATCTCGCCGTACTGGCTGCCATCATCAGCAGTTTCAGAAACCGTGCCATCTCCAAAGAGACGATCTTTATCGGAGAAGTCTCTTTAGTCGGTGACGTCCGCGAGGTCTTTCAGCTTGACATGCGCCTAAAAGAGGTCGCCCTGCATAAATTTACAAAAGCCATCGTTGCCAAAAAACCCACCGACAGCTTCGGCCTTAAATGCTACGAGGTAAACGAAGTAACAAAACTGATCGATTGGATGTGAGTTAGGAAAAATGAACTTACCCGTCAAACACTCACTCTACACTGCCCTGCTCCGCACTCCAGCAGACAAGCGCTGAAAGGACCTTTCCCAAGGCATCGTTGATAGCATTCACCCCGCTCTGTGCATCATCTGATGCTGCCCTTGTTTTTGATGAGAAGAGGCGACTTGAAAGTACACTTCGGCTTTGGGCATCATATATCACTGCATCAAGGCTCACGATCCCGTAGGACTCTTCTGCGTCTGAAAACGAGTGTTCCAGCTGCATCACTTTTATCTCTAAAATCAGATCACTGCGCACGCGTGTGTTGGCATAAATCGTATCCTTAAAAATCTTTCGCTGTTTCAAGGCAGTGTAAAGAGCGATGGCAATGGAACTACTTGGCGGCTGATTCCATTTTGAGTAGAGATAACTGCCTGTTTTGAGGTCTGACTTTTTATAGACAATTTTTTTGCCGGAGAGAGAAGGTGCGGAATCGGGAAAATTCAGTTGCAGCAGCTTATTACTCTTTTGCGGCGTACACGCAGGTACTATCTCAGGCTGTAAAAAGTAGCGCGTAATGGGCGGTTTTGTCTCAGGACGGAGGGAACATCCGCTGATAAGCACTAATGACAACAATACGCTTGATATAAGTCTCATGTTTACTCTCCTGGTCCTGGTGTGGGTGTAGTCGATTCAAACAACAAAGCATTTGGATTTTCTTCAAGTTTCTCTATGGCAGAAGAAAGCTCCCGTACAAGCGATCGGATCTCGCTAAGCATCAGACCTGCCTCAGGAGATAGCTCTGATGCTATCTTTTTGAGATTATACTCGTCATTTTCAATCGAAAGTCTCACTGTCTTCAGTGTTGCTCTCGTCTCTTTTGCTACACGCCTGTATTCATTTACCATCTCATCGCTGTTGGCAATAAGAGACGAAACATTTTGTATGTTTTTATCGCTGAAAAGTTTATTGAGCTGATGTGTAAGCTTTGCAATTTCGTCGACTATGGTCGTTGAAACTTCTCCGTTCACATCCAGGGTCGTGTTGATTTTGTTCAAAATATCCTTGAGTGTTTTGGTGATCTCTTCGGCAGAATTACTTAGACTTCCTAACAGTGAGGGCTTAAAAGGGATTACCTTATAGTTCTGTCCTAAAAAATATATCTCTCTCAAACCTGAAGCCCCCTTCTCTACTTGAATATCAATAAAAGAGAGCCCGGTAATGCCTTGTGGCTTGATAGATGCCATCACCCCGTCTCGTATGGGCACATCTCTTCGTATCTCCAATGCCATCATGATCTCGCGCGGGTTACTCGGATTGATCATAAAGCTTTTTACCCGGCCGACTTCAAGCCCCTGGTACTTTACACTTGTTCCTATGTTGATCCCTGTAATCGACTCCGTGACCAGGAGGCCGTAAAGCGCGACCTTCTCATCGCTGCTTGGTTTTACGATCCAGTAAATACCGGCAAAAAAGAGTATGCTGACAATGCTTACAAACACTCCTATAAGTGTAAAGTTTACCCTGTTATTCATCTTTGACCCCCTGTTGTAAAAAGAAACTCTCTATAATCGGATGCTCTGTTTTAAGCACATCCTGCAAAGAGCCTTTGGCAATCACTTTTTTATCGGCGAAGAGGACCATCGTGTCGAGTGTCTTTCGAATCGATGCAAGGTCATGCGTCACTATAATGATACTCAGTCCCAAAAGCTCTCTTAGCGAAAGGATGAGACTGTCGAATTCTGCGGCAGAAACAGGGTCCAGACTCGATGTCGGTTCATCCAGAAAAAGAAGTTTCGGGTCCATTGCCAAAGCCCGGGCAAGCGCTGCTTTTTTTTTCATCCCTCCGCTGAGCTCGGAGGGGTATTTACGTCCATCACTCTGGCTGAGTCCTACCATCTCCAGTTTTGTTGCTGCGATCCTTCTAATCAAAGCGGGGCTCATATTTGTGTACTCCCTCAAAACAACGGCAATATTTTCCTCTACATTCAAAGAAGAGAAGAGCGCACTCTCTTGAAAGACCACGCCCCACTGTTTGCGCAGCTCTGCCGCCTCGTTTTCTCCCAATGTCCAAATCTCTTTTCCCAGCACTTCGATGCTTCCGCTGCTTGGCTCTTGCAAAAGGATCATCTCTCTCATCATCGTTGATTTTCCGTAGCCGCTGGGACCTAGAAGTCCAAAGATCTCTCCTTCATGAATATCAAAACTGACATCATCATGCACAAGATGCTCGCCAAAACGTGTACTGATGTTTCTAACGCGCACAATAAACTCTTTCATATACCCAGTTCCAGAAAAACAATAGAAAAAATGGCGTCGCAGATAATGACAATAAAGATCGAACTGACAACGCTGGTCTTGGTGTTTATACCAATGCTGTCGGTGGAGTTTTCTACAGCCATTCCGCGCATGCTTCCGATACTGGCAATGATCAGGGCGAAAAAAGGACCTTTTACCAGACCGACAAAGAGATGGTTCACATTGAAGATCTCTTCAATACGGCCGATAAATTCTAGCGCCGTGATTCCCAGCTCCATTTTAGCCGCGAACATGCCCCCAAATACTCCCATTATATCGGCTAAAAATATGATCATCGGCAAGCCTATCATCAGGGCTATTATATTGGGCAGTATGATAAAACGGAAGGGATCAAATCCCATCGTGCGCATCGCGTCGATCTCTTCGGTCATCTTCATGACACCCAGTTGCGCCGTGTATGCCGAACCGCTGCGTCCGGCAACAACGATCGCAGCGATCAATGGAGCTAGCTCACGGGTAACAGAGATCACCAGCATGTCGACCACAAAGATGTCCGCCCCGTACTTTTGGATCTGCAAGGCACTCTGGTAGGCAATGACCAGGCCGATAAGCATACTGGTAAGCAGTACGATAGGCAGCGCCTTAATGGAGTGTTCCTGAATACTTCTCAGCAGCTCTTTGATGCGAAACGAAGAGGGATAGCGAAGAGTGTAAACAAAAGCAAAGGCCAGTTCACCGATAAAATAAAGGTACTCTTTGATACCGGTATAGATAAAATAAGCAGAACGTCCGATGTAGGCGAAGAAAATATTATCACCTTTGTGCGCTGACAAAGAGAACTCCTGCCTAAGATGCGTTATCTTAAGCAGATACTCAATTTCAGAGGAGACATTTTGGAGTGTGACTGAGATTTTTTTTTCTTCCAGTCCTTTTATCAGAGCATGCAGGAGTATCGCCCCGTTGACATCGCAGTGGGTAAGGCAGGAGAGATCCATTTTAAGGGATGCAGATGAGCGAAGATCCAAGCCAGCAAACTCTTTTTCAACATTGCCGAGATTTTGTGTCATCCACGCACCTGAGCACAACAGTGTCTTCTGCTTGAAACCGATGTATCTATTTTCAGTTTTTCTCATAATAAAATCATTATAAATGATAAATACTTTCACCCGTCTTTAGGATATAAATCCTGCACAAAACAAGCTTTTTCTATTTTTATGAAACGAGGTTGCTTTATCAATATTTTTGCATAGTTTTACCATTTCTTATGTATAATTGCCTACTAAAGAATAAGGAAAATTCAAATGGAAAAATGTTCGATAGATGCTGAACACCGCGGAGAAGAGCGCTATAGCAAGCTCTCTTTAGCCTACGCAAACAGCGATGAAGAAAAAAGAATTAATGACGCGATCGCCGAGATCACGCCTCAGTTTTCTCTAGTACCTATGATTTACACGTCTAAAACCTGCGATGGGCGTAAGCTAATTATTATCGAGTACCATGATGATTATGACCGGGATGCCGGAGTTGTGTTTGAACAACTGATGAAAAAGCTGGACATTAAAACCTGTAAATAGCAGATACCTTTTAAAATGGAACCTTTATGAATATTAGCAGCTTTGCCGAGGGAAATGAACTTTTTCAACGTGTCTATTTTAAAAAACATGAGGAAGAACTTCTTCAGCTCGCAACAAAAGGACAGCGTCCAAAGGCTCTGTTTATCGGTTGTTCGGACTCACGTGTCATCCCTGACCTTATGATACAGTCCAATCCGGGCGATCTGTTTGTTATCCGAAATGTCGGAAACTTTGTACCGCCTTATAAAGTAGATGAGGACTACCACGGAACCGGAGCAGGTATCGAATACGCTGTTTCGGTTTTGAATGTCGCTGAGATCATCATCTGCGGGCACACGCATTGCGGCGCCTGCAAAGCTCTACACGAACCTCTAACTGACCCTTCTTTGATCCATGTTAAAAAGTGGCTTGATCTGGGTGAAAAAGCCAAGTCCATGGCGAAAATAAGCCTGGGACCCAATGCTGACAAAGAGGAGCTTTTGCGTCTGACGGAAAAGCTTTCCATCATCACACAGATCGAAAACCTGATGACCTATCCTTTTGTAAAAAAGAAACTTGAAAATGAGGAACTCTATATCCATGGATGGTGCTACGATATAGAAAACGGGAACATTGAGTATTATGATCCGGACAAATATGAGTTTATTTCGCTGAGCAAGGCTTCTTCTATTTCAGTTTAAACGCCCTTCTTTCTTAAGTTCTAGGCTTACCAACCTAAGAACAAAAAGAAAGATGACAAGAAGTAATTGGCCACAAAGATAGAGACCGCAGAGTAGACAACCGCATGGATTGTCGACAGTCCCACTCCTCTCGCACCGCCTCGGGTATAGTAACCGATGTATGTACCGATAGAACTGACAAGAAAGCCAAAAACGGCCGCTTTTATCAGACCGGTTCCGATATCGCTGAAGTGGCCAAGGCGCATAATCGTGTCCTGATAAGGGATAGGATTGATATCTAAAACGACGGTTGATATATAGTAAGCGCTGGTGATCGCGACGAAGTCAAAGATCAGAACGAGCATCGGCAAGGAGAGTGTTGTCGCGACAATACGCGGGACAATCAGGTATTTTTTCGAGTCCACCCCTAAGGTCTCGATCGCGTCGATCTGCTCTGTTACCCGCATCGTTCCCAATTCGGCAGCCATCGCACTCACCGCACGCGATATCAGCATCAGCGTTGCAAAAACAGGCCCCAGCTCTTTTGTGATAGAAACAAATATCGTGTATCCCATAAAATTTTCAACGCCAAAATCATGAAATCCGTTATAGAGCTGAATAGCCTCGACCATACCTGTAAACAGAGCCGTCAAGGCGACTACTCCCACCGTGCCTATTCCAATAAGCTCGATCTGTTTCATAAGAAGCTTTGTACGGGAAAATGCAGTAAAGATCAGTGGGAAAACACGCGCTTGAAAAAGCAGAAATACCCCAAAATTATTGAGCAGTTTTGTGCTTTTTACAACCGGTGAACCAATGGCAGAAAAAAATGTTTCTATTGTCAAACTTAGCTCCATTGAAAACTAGAGCGTCTACATAAGCTCTTTGGCAAATTGTAACGAAATAATAAAAAATAATGTCTGAAATCCCCGACAAGGCGTGTAAAAATCGTTCATCTTGGCTATAATAAGCGCAAAGATTCCAAGGAGCAAAAAAGTATGGCTGAATTAGAGAAAGAAGAATCCCAAGAAAACACTGAAGCAAAAAAGTCTAACAATCTTGTTTTAATCATCATTATTGTCGCACTTGTCCTTGTTTTGCTGATCGTCGGAGCCGTGGTCGCTATCTTGTCAGGTGGCGATAATGAACAGATACAAGACAACGCTCCTTCTGCAAAAGAGAAACCGAGGAAGTCGATGGACTCTATGCAAGTGGGCCCGATGTTTCCTTTGGACTCCTTTACGGTCAACCTTCTAAGCGACAGCGGACGACGCTATCTGAAAGTACAGATAAACCTTGAGCTAGACGGTGAAGAGGTTGCCTCTGAACTAGAGAGCAAAACAGCGGTAGTACGTGACACGGTAATCCGTCTTCTCTCTTCAAAAACACTTGAAGAGATCTCGACTGCCAAGGGCAAAGACAACCTTAAAGAACAGATCGTCAACCAGCTGAACCTTCGTCTGCGCGATGGAAATATTAAAAATGTCTATTTTACTGAATTTGTAGTTCAGTAGGCAGATGATAGGCGTCGACCTTATCAAGCTTGACCGCATGAAGCGCTCTATAGAGCGTTTTGGCGACAAGTTTCTTCTGCGTTTTTTATCCCCTGCGGAGATGCTTCTTGTCAAAAACCAAAAAACAGCAGCCGGATTTTGGGCAGCTAAAGAGGCCTGCTCAAAGGCTCTGGGCACAGGCATAGGAAGAGAATGCGGTTTCCATGATATCGTTCTGTCTAAAACTGAAAGAGGAGCACCCAGGATCTCTCTGGCAGCAGAACTTCTTAAAAAACATAATATCTCAGACATATCCCTCTCTATCTCACATGACGGCGATTATGCTATTGCTGTCGTTGCCATCGAGACAAGCAGGCCCTGAAACCTGTCAGCCTCCGCCGACAAAGTCAAGCAGTTCGACCTTGTCCTTGTCCTTGAGCAGATACGTGTCCCAGGACTCCTGTTTGACAATGTTCATATTGACGGCTGCCGCCATCACCTTGTCAGCAATATCAAGTTTCTTCATCATCTCAAAAAGTGTTAATTCACTCTCGTACTCTTTTGTTTCACCGTTGACGGTCAGTGTCATATTTTCTCCTTTTGTATTCAAATTATTTTCTAAAGCGCATCATCTTAAAACGCTCCCCTAAAAACGAGGGCATAATAAGCTGTTTCGCACGCTCAAGTTCATGGGTGTAAAGCGCCTCTGTGCCGTGGTCCTTCACCATCTCCAAAAGCTCCAGCAGTCCCATATCGACCAAGGCCAGAGCCTGCGTCTTATAGGCGGACATTTCTATGCCGGCCTCAGCATAAGCATCTTTGAGGTGCTCAAAGGTCACGTCATAAGTAATGTCCGAAGAACCGAAAAGTTCGTCCAGTTTTATCGTCTCGTCAAACAGCGCAAATACTTCGTGCTCTTTATAAACACGTATGGAAAAATCAGTACGTGCCTGCATCTCGCCGTAATCAAAGGTCATAAACTCAAACTTTTCCGCTGCCTCTTTCATCTCAAGGGCAAACTCTTCATAACCAAGGGCTATTTCGCCTCTGTCTTTGTGATATTTTTCAGCCTTTTCGCTGACCCATGCATCTTCTTCTTCAAAAACGATCTTTCCCTCGTGCAGTGTGCCGATCTTTCCCTTGTAAAAGAGCTCGCAGCTGAAGGCGTCAAAGATCTCGTTTGCGACAAAAAAAGCACTCTTCAGATGAAGCTCCGAGAGCGATTTGACCTGTTTCAGTGTGACGGCATCTCCAAAAGACTCTGCAAAATAGCGCCTCTGCTCCTCTTGCAAAACGTCAAACCTCTCTACGATAGCAAAGGATAGAGTTTGCAGAAGCTCAGGCCGCAGCGTATAGATAAACTGGATGATATCTGCCAAAAGATATCCTTTGTGCGCGCCTATCTCACATATCGTCGTCTCTTTTGGCAAAAAACCTTCATCGATAACAGCGATAATATGCTTTGCGATCGTCCCGCCGAAAAACTTTGAAGCGCTTACAGAGGTATAGAAGTCGCCTTTTTTTCCAATCTCTTTATAGTGGGTGTAGTAACCCTGCTCTGCATAGAGCCAGTCGTGCATATAGTCGCTAAACTTCATCATTCATCAACTTTTCATATAGATTTAAGAGTTCCAACTGCTTCTCAAGTTCAAACATTTTCTGATCAAGGTTTTCAATCTCAACTGAGTTGGCAAGATTTTTGACATCATACTCCGTCTTGTAGCCTGCGCTATAGAGCTGTTTTGTGTCTGCCAAAAGTGTCCTGTAGAGTTCTTTGTTCTCTTTTGAAAGGACGATCTTCTTGTCAAAATTTTTCATATTCTGCATCACCTGTTCATAGAGGGCTTTATACTCTCTCTTTTTGTCATCCACTAAAATACGCGACTTGAGGTATTCTACACGACTTGATTCGATATCTCTAAAGGTGTTAAAATCAAGCGGTATCGTCAATTTCAACCCATAATTATAATATTTTGTCTCAGGAGGACTCGGAAATGTTTGGCCGCTGAAGGAAGGGTTTTCAAGCTTATCCCAGCTGTAGCCCGCCGTCAGGCTGAGCGTTGGCAGGTATTTGGCCACGGTAACATTTTTCTGATAGGAATTTCTTTCATTTTCGCTCTGTATCTGCTTGATGTCGACATTGTTTTGCAAAAATGATTCTTCACTTATCAGTTTCAAGCTGGGAATACGGGCTTCTTTATAGTCCAAGTCACTGACCGCTTCAAACTTCGAGATAAGGCGTTCCTGGTTTGTCTGAAGATCATATAAGGCCTGAACAGCCCTATTTTTTTCAATAATAGCACTGTTCAAAAAGCCCGAATCAAGCTGGCCGTTGAGATACTCTTCTCTCTTTTGCTCCAGGCTGATGCGGGCATTGTCGATCTGAAGCTCCTGCTTTTGTATGCCCAGAGTGTTTTGGCGGATCTGCATCAGCAGTGCAACCGCCTCCTTTATCAGCTTGCGTTTGGCGGCGTCGATACTGTATTTGTTGTATTCATAGGAGGCTTGGGCAAACTTGATCCCGTAGTAGATCCCTCCACTTTTAAAGATGGGCTGGTCCATGACTATGGCCGCATTTTGCGTCTTTTGAACGGTATCGGTTTTTTCATTGTAAGGATTGCTTTTGGAGATCGTATACTTCAACTGCAGCGGCTGTATCCATGAGTCTCTTAGCTTCTTTTTATCGACATCCGCTTTTTCGTACTCATACGAAAAAGCTTTGGTTTTGAGCCCGGATATATATGGATCCAACGCTTCTGCACCCAAGGAGCTAAAGAGCAGCGCGCTACAGAGTGCTAAGTGCTTCATCTAAACGCTTGAACCCTTCTATCATCTCGGCTTCTGTGATCGTCAACGGTGGAAGCAGACGCAGGGTATTACGTCCTGCTTTAAGAACCAAGACCCCTTTTTCATGCCCTTTTTTGATAATATCGGCCAGGGTCGGTGCATCAATAACACGCAAACCGCGCATCATTCCAAAGCCTACACTAGAGGTAAAGACCTTCGGATACTTAGTAAAGAGTGCATTGAGATGTAATTCAAACTTGATGTATATGCGGTCAAGTTCTCCACTGTTCTTGTACGCTTCCAAGATGTCCAGTACCGCGTTTGCCGCTGTCGTTGAGAGATAGTTTCCGCCGAAAGTCGAACCGTGGTCGCCTGCTTTGAATATCTCTTTTTTTGTGGTCATTACAACGCCTATAGGCACACCGCCGCCAAGCCCTTTTGCCAGAGTGATGATGTCTGGATTGATCTCATAAAGATTGGAGGCGAGAAATTCGCCGGTTCGATAGACTCCGGTCTGGACTTCATCAACGATCAGCAAGATGTCTCTTTTTTTGAGCATCTTTTCAAGTGCTTGTACTTTCGCCTTGTCCAGAGGCTGAACACCACCCTCGCCTTGAACCACTTCTATCATAACCGCAACTGTATGCTCATCGATCATCCCTTCGATCGCATCAATATCTTTGGCATAAGTAAAACCATCAGGAAAAGGTCCGAAGTAGTTGTGCATCGCTTCTTGGCCTGTTGCCTTGAGTGCTGTGATCGTGCGGCCGTGAAAAGATTGGTCAAGTGTGATGATCTTATAACGTTTCACCTGCCCTTCTACTTCGCCGTATTTGCGTGCGATCTTTATCGCACCCTCGTTTGCTTCTGCTCCGGAGTTGGCGAAAAAGCACTTCATGTCATAGCCGCTTTGTTTGACAATGCGCTGCGCACACTTCGCCTGAGGCTCGATCACAAAAAGGTTCGAGATGTGCGTGATGCGGCTGACCTGATCGCAGATAGCTTTAGCTACTTTTTCGTTTCCGTGGCCGACGCTGACGACGCCGATGCCTGAGGTGAAGTCGATATATTCTTTGTCGTTCTCATCTTTTAAAACAGCATTTTTACCGCTTACAAAGTTGGTATAGTTTCGCGTGTAGGTCGGTAAAATATATTGATCTTCTAACTCTTTTAACATCTGAATATCCTTTATTTAAATTCTATTTTGTATAAGGTTGAAAACTGCTTTGGCGAAGCGATGAGTATGTCTGTCTTGTAGGAGGAGATATGCTCCTCATCGCTTAGCGGCCAGATCTTGTCGATCTTGTATGCGGTTGGCTTGTCATTAAGATATATCTTCTTCTCGCGTACCCCATCGAGCTCATCACTGTTTAAAAAGATTGTCAGTTTTGCCTTTGTGATGTCTGCTACTTCCGCCAGATCCATCCCCGGTGCGACGACCTGCCCTTTTTTTGTATGCAGCTTGTATAAGACCATCCCCTCTGCTTCAAGATGCTTCTTTTTGAGCGAATAGCGCAGCTGTTCCAAACGCAGCTGCGTATCGCTTAGCTGCGATGCAATCGTTTCTATCTTTTCCAGGGTCGAGAGCAGCTGATTTTGCGTATTCGCCAGATCAAAGAACTCTTTGTCTTTTTCAATGTTTGATTTTATCGGAAGATCTTTAATCCTTTCGTAATTCTCATTTTTCTTTTCTATGATCATTTCAAGGTTGACCGCCATCTTTTTATTGAGTTCAAGACTTCTTTGTAGATTACTCTTTTTTTCATCCAGAAGTTTAAGTTCTTTGCGGTCGATCTCGTCGTCAATGACAATAAACTCTTCTTTCGAGAGAAGCTTCCCTTCCATGCTTTCATCTGCTTTGACGATCAAGCCCGAAACACTTGCCTGAAGGGTGTAAAACCTGTAAGGTTCCGCTTTTGCGTAATATTCTGATCCCATTGCATACACGGATATTGCTATCCATAAAATTATATTTTTCATAAGAAAATTATACCTAAACCAGCCCGTAAATTAAAGCGGTTGCTTGCTTAAAGTTTTTTTATGGAATACGCTCTTTTCTATGTTATAATCTTCGATAAAACTTGCTCAGGAAACAACTATGTCACTTATGGATCACGTCGATGCCTCGACACAGCTTGCTAGAAACAATGAGGTACAGCTTCTTGTATTTAAGGCTTCTACGGGTGAAGACACCCCCTTCTACGCTATCAATGTCTTTAAAACACGTGAAGTAGTTGAAGCAAAAAATCATTTTCTCACGCAGATTCCTTCCGCCCATCCTTTGCTGGAGGGAACGGTCGTACTTCGGGGTATGCAGATCCCTATATTGAATCTTCCGCTTTGGCTGGGCCACTCGATAACGCGTGCACAGATCCCGCGTTCTCGCTTTCTTATCTGCGACTTTAACGGGATTATTATCGGTCTTCGGATCATGGAAGCCTACCGTGTCATTAAAAAGAACTGGTCCGCTATGCATGCGCCTGACAGTTACAACATGCAAAACCATTCAAAAGTCGTCAATGACACCCGTCTTGAAGATGGGAGTATCTGTATGGTGCTGGACTTTGAGCAGCTTCTAGCCGATGTTATTCCTTCTGCTATGGTCAATGTTGACGAGTCACCTGAAAACCTCAAAGATCTGGTTATCCCGCAAAAACTGCTCAATGGTGAGATCTTGATCGCAGAAGACTCCAAAGTCGCTCAAACACACTTGCGCAACATCCTAAACAAGGCAAATCTCAAGCACCGCATCTTTAACAACGGGAAACTTCTCATCGAGCATATCAATTCGCTCGAAGACAAAAGCATTATTCCTGCCATTATCACCGACATCGAAATGCCGGAGATGTCCGGTTTTACCGTCATTAAAATTTTAAGAGAAAGTGCAGAGACGAGGAACCTTCCTATTATCGTCAATTCCTCTATGACAGGCGAAAATAACAAGCGCGAAGCTGAATCACTCGGAGCCGATGACTTTGTAAACAAGACAAAAAGCCACGATATCATACCTTTGGTTATCGGTGTGATGCAAAAAAGAGGACATGCTTAGGATTTAAAACGAAGAGTTCTTGAGATCTATTTGAAGAAGCAGAGCAAATCCCGAATTAACGGCATTTGCGCAAGACGCTAGAAACGGTAACCGACCTTCATCAGCATACGCATATTGTCCAGCTCGCCTACTTCTTTCTTGGCTGTCCACTGGTAGCGAAGATCAGCACCGATTAAAAAATCATCTATATAGTACTTCAAACCTGCTCCGGCTTGAACAGCAAAAAGCCATTGGTCTTTTCCTCCGTCTACATCAGCATGCACGCCCCCAATACCAGGACCAAAGCCCAAGACGAGGTCTTTCGAGAGATCGACAAAATAGTAAGGATTCATCTCGATCGTCGTCATCTTCAACCCGTTTTTATCATAGCGGCTAAGCGTTAGCTGCTGTCTTAACAGATGATCGCCCGGAAGGGTAAAGACAGGGCAGTCAAAAGAAAGGTCAAGTCCATAAGCCATTCCATTGTCAATTTCAGCACGGTCAAAGTTCATGTGGGCAGCGACAGCCGCGACTTCGATATGGGCCTTCCAATTGTCATCAGTAAAAATAGGGAAGGCTTTAAACTCGTCAGAGGCAGCAAATGAAGCCGTAGAGAGTAGTGCTGTGCCAAGAAGGGCGCTTAGGTATTTAGAAAAGTTGGTCATTAAAACTCCAGTTATTAGTGTGTTGTGTATTGTACTATACTGTTGTGAAAAAATCGTAAAAATCGAACATTTCGGGCATGATCTTACGCCTGGGCATAAACTTTTTCAATATCATCTGCCAAGGCTTGATTCCAGAGAAAATCCACCGTATACTCTCCGCTTGCGCGAAGGGTATAGACCATGCTGTTCCATCGGCTCTGCTCGTTGAGATCTGTCTTAAGATGCAGTTCGATCAACGTGTGCATCAAGATCTTTTTATGCTCTTTGGAAAACTCAAAGGGGGCTACGTGATTTACGGTGTCGCAAAGATAGCCGCCTGAGAGCTTCATTGCCAAAGTATGCAGCTCGACTTCCAAAACAGCCTCGCTCCATGACGCGTTTATCCCTTTGACTATCATCGCAGAGATGCCGCTGTAAATCTCATCAATATTTCGGTTCATTGTCTGTCCTTAAACGTATTCTTTCTTTGGACAAACAAATTCTATTCCACCTAAGCTCCTAAGCCTCTTCTATCTTGCGGTTGCGCGCAGCAACAAAGATAAGCAGAAGGATGATCAAATACGTCCACGGAACAAAGTCAGGAACCGGTACCGGGTCTCCTTTGGCGTAGGAGTGAAGTCCGGCAAGGTAGTAGTTCACGCCGAAATAGGTCATCACGATAGAAGAGAACGCCAGCAAAGAGACTGTTGCGAAAATAAATGGCGTATAGATCGCTTTGATAAATCGCAGGTGAATCACAACGGCATAAAGCAGGATGCTGACTAGTGCCCAGGTCTCTTTTGGATCCCAACCCCAGTAGCGTCCCCAAGACTCATTTGCCCAGACACCGCCTAAGAAGTTGCCGACAGTCAATAAAACGAGACCGACAATCAGGCTCATTTCATTGATCGTGTTCAGCTCCAAGATAGAAAGATTGATACGTGCCTCGTTTTTCTTGTTTCGAAGTGCGAACAAGATCAAGACGATAAATCCGAGCAGCGCGCCCAAGGCTAAAAAGCCGTAGCTTGAAGTGATCATCGACACGTGGATAGAGAGCCAGTAGGACTTCAGTACAGGCACTAGGTTTGTCACCTGAGGGTCAAGCCAGTTCAGATGGGCGACAAAAAGGATAAGTCCTGCCAAAACACCGGTTGCGGCCAGGGTAATCGGCGAGTTACGAGAGAAGATAAAGCCAGCCAACACTGTTGCCCAGGCGATAAAGATCATTGACTCATACCCGTTTGACCAAGGTGAATGCCCTGAGATATACCAGCGTATAGCCAGTCCTAGCGTATGAAAGACAAAGAAGATGATCAAAAGCACCATGGCTGATTTTGAGAACCACTGCAACTTAAACTTCGGCTTGATAATCTTGACAAAGCTCAGCACTAAAAGAACAAGTCCCATCACCAGATAAAAAGGCATCAATGAGGCAAAGATATTGTACTTGTTATAAATAAGCTCTGCTTTTATCTTTGTTTCGTTTGGATATACCTCGGCGCCGTATTTCTGCTGATACGCAGAAATCTTTTCAAGCGCCTCGTTTGCTTTTGTCCAGTCATTTGTCTTCAAGGCTTCTTCTATGCCCATAAAATAAGCCACCGCAACTTCACGCACCCGCATGCCGTCTTCAGGAGGAAATGTCTGCAGAGCTTCAATCGTTGCATACCATTTATTGTCCTCATCTGCGGGCTTTGGAAAGATCTTAAAGATTGAACCGGTAAAGACCATATAAACGATATTGAATCGTTCATCGACTTTCAAGATCTCTTTGTCAAACTTGTTGCGTTTTGCGGGTGATTTTTGGATTGCCTCGGCTACATACTGCTCCAGCTTGTAGCCCTGAAGCTCTTGCGGAACTTCCAAAAACTGGGAGAAAGCAGCATACTTGCTTTTTTCGTCGATGCCGAGTATCTTGTTGATCTCATCATTCTTTGTCTTTACCAGGTTGATCTCTCTCCAGGCTTCAGGGCGAACCATCATCCCTAACACCATCTGATCTGCACTCATCCCCTCTATAACACTTCCACGCACCTTGTTGACGATCTCGACATTCAAGGTATTTAGCGGCTTCATACGGCCCGAACTGTCTTGAGTGATCAGCTTGCCAAAGTTTTCAGCATGGGCCTTGTCAAAAGAGTTGATGACCTCTACTAAAGAGTTGACATCTTCTGCCTTGGCCCCTCCCGGATTAAACAGAAGTAGCAGACCTAAAAAAGCCGCGGCCAAAGATTCGCGTTTTTGCGCATATCCACGCCCTTTTTTCATCAGTTTTCTAAAACGTCCGTTAGGGGTAAAAAACCCGCTGAACATGCCGACAGCAAGCATGATATACCCAATATACGTCGGCAGAGTTCCCGGATCATTGTTGACAGAGAGCACCGTTCCTTTTTCATCCTGGTCAAACGAAGACTGGAAAAAACGGAAGTTTCGGTGTTCTAAAATATGGTTCATATAGATTCTAAATGGCATCTTGATATTCTCTTCCTTATCGATGAGGATCACTTCACTTGCATACGAAGAAGGACTCATGGAACCCGGATATCGCTCAAGCTCGAAGTCGACAAGCTTAAGTGCAAACGGAAGCGTTCTGATCGCTGCCCCATAAGAGAGCTCGATCTTCATGCCCTCAAAGTTGAGTACTTTTTCCATTCCTACCGCGCCTGAGGTTCCGATCAAGGTCACTTCCTTGCTCTGTCCTTTGTAGTTGACATTAAGAACAAGTGCATCTTCAAGACGGCTTCTGCTTCCCTTTACTTTTTTCGAGATAAGTTTTTCGAGGGCATAAGGATGAAAATTTCGCATAACAAAATTTGTTTCGGCAGTCTGGTATAGCGTACGTGTTTTCAGCTCGCTCTTATCACTGGCTTTTAGCGTGTCGCCTGTTCGCGTTCCCATGTCAAGCGTATTGATGTCCATCAAATGTGACATATAGAGTGTCTCGCCCTCCTGGGTGATATTGATCATTGTCTTTTCGGATTTCACGTCTGCACCGAAGTTCAAGATCAGATCAGCCGCTTCAAAATACTCCCCCTGCGCCAATTTTATCTGCTGCGGTGTTCCGCCGACAGTGATCATAAACTCTAACAGCGCTTTACCCTTTTCTTTGTCCTGCACTATCTCAAATACGGCGTTGGGGATGTACTCGACAAGCGAGATATTCACACGTTCGCCATCGACTTTGACATCTTCATCAAAATGGTTTTCGCTTAACTCGGAAAAGAAGATCTCTTTTTTAAACTCAAGCTTCTTGCCCTCTTGTTCAAACAGGGCACGGACATAGGTCTCTCGGGTCGTGATACGGTTTTCGATCTCGTTCTCACGGATATGCATACTTCCCTCATAGCCCGCATAACGCGTGACGGCGGCACCGATCAGGATCACCAAAAAAGAGCTGTGAAAAAGAACAATGTTCCATTTTTTTTGCTGCATCACCGAATGTCTTGCCATTGAGGTCATAAGATTGAGGGCCAAAAGACCCAGCAAGACTTCAAACCAGCGAGCGCTGTAGACTTCTGCCTGCGCGGTCTGTGTACTAAAATCACTCTCGATAAAGGTCGCAACTGCTATTGAAACAGCGAACACGGTTAATAAAAAGGCAGTGAGCCTCATTGATGATATAAAATTCCATATTTTCTTCATGACTATCCTATGTGGCATATTTTGAATTTTCATTATTGTAGCTTTCTAATGTTAAGCGAACGTTAGAAAGCTACTTTAGCTCGCCCCAATTGTCTCCGATATTTACGGACGAGCGCAGGGGAACGCTTAATGTGAAGACACTCTCCATGATCGCTTTAAACTGCTTGGCCAAGGTATCCGCTTCTTCCACTTTGACCTCAAATATTAATTCATCATGGATCTGTAGCAGCATCTTAGCATGCAGATGTTCTTTTTTTATCACATTTGAGATCTCATTCATCGCAAGCTTGATCAGGTCAGCTGCTGAACCCTGGAAAACAGTATTGACCGACTCGCGTTCATAGGCTGCTTTCATCATCGGCGGCGCACTCTCAAAATCAAAATAGCGGCGGCGTTTCAAAAGTGTCTCGACATAGCCGATCTCTTTGGCGCTGTCTGCTATAGCGCGCAGAGATGTCTTCACCGTCGGGAACTTCTCAAAATAAGCCTCAATGATCTCCTTGGCCTCTTTGGTGCTTACGCCGACGTCAACGGAGAGTTTTTTAGGACCCATTCCGTATAGAAGACCAAAGTTAACGATCTTTGCGACATTTCGTTTCTCATCCGCCAGCTCTTCTCCAAAGATCGCCGCAGCAGTCTGGCGGTGGATATCTTTGTCATGGGCGAAGGCATCGAGCAGCACCTTGTCCTGCGAAAAATGCGCAAGAAGACGCAGCTCTATCTGGGAGTAATCGATGCCGATGAGTGTATTGCCCGGCGATGCGACAAAGGCGTGACGAATCTTTGCGCCCATGACAGAACGTGCCGGAATGTTTTGCAGGTTCGGGTTTTTGGAGCTCAGCCTCCCCGTTGCGGTCCCTGTCTGCAAGAAAGAGGTATAGATGCGTCTATTTTTATTTTTCAGTCCAAGGTTTAAAAGCGGGTCGATGTAGGTCGAGTAGAGCTTAAAAATCTCCCGGTAGTTCAGAAGTTCCGGAATGATCGCGTGTTCATCGCGCAATGAACTCAGGACTTTCTCATCTGTAGAGTAGCCTGTCTTGGTCTTTTTCCCGACAGGAAGACCAAGAGTCTCAAAAAGGATGACACCGAGTTGCTGTGTGGAGTTGATGTTAAACTCTCCGCCGGCAAGCGCATAGATCTTCTTGCGCAGTTCGTCGAGCAGCCCCTCCGTCTCGGTTTTGAACTTCTGAAGAAAATCGGTATCGACCCGAATCCCCTCCTCTTCCATCTCGATCAATGTCTGGATAAACGGAAACTCCACCTCTTTGGCCTCGTCGATAAGATGGACAGCGTCTTGAAGTTCAAGCTGCAGCATAAGACGACGGTAGAGCTTGAAGGTGATGACGGCATCTTCCGCGGCATAGTTGCTCGCATCTTCGAGCTGTACAGAAGAGAAATCCTCGCCTTTTTTGACTGTATCTTTAAAGGCGATCATCGTATGTTTGAAGTAGAGTTCGGCAAGTTTGTCCAGACCCACAGGCTTTTCGGAGTTGACTAGCCAGGCCAATATCATCGTGTCCGCATAAGGCGCATAGTTCTTGATGCCAAGATAAGGGTAGATGAACTTAAGATCGAACTTGAGGTTGTGCCCGATGATCTTGTGCTCCAGCAATGCCCGCAGTGCGCGCACGCCGATCTCTTTTGAGACCTGATCGCCTACGCCCAGATAGCTGTGCGCCAAGGGCACATAATAGCCCCTCTCATCCTCATAAGCAAAGCTAAATCCCACCAGTGTGTCTTCTCTTGAATTAAGCCCTGTCGTTTCCGTGTCCAAAGCGACGATGCTATCTTTAGGAATGGCCTCGATCACCTCAAAGAGTTTCTTCTGTGTGTCCAAAAGGATGTATTCCAAGTCAATAGCCGGCGCCTTTTGTTTCTCCTGAGCAGCGGGGACATGATCTTGCTCGATCAGCCCCTTCGCCTTAAGCTGACGTAATATCCCATTAAGCTCGTAGCGGTGCAGATCATCCAAAATACCCATAAAATGGTTCTTCTCATAGCTCAAAACGAAGCGTTCAAAATCAAGTTTCTCATAGATATCATCTACAAGGGTCACCAGCTTTTGAGAACGCCAGGCATCCGCCTCGTAGGTTCTAAGCTTGTTCTGTACACCGGCCGGTTTGACCTCATCAATATGGTCATAGATCCCCTGCAGCGTTTTGAATTCTTTGAGGAGTTTTTCAGCCGTGACCTTGCCGATGCCCCTGACGCCGGGAACATTGTCCGCACTGTCGCCAAGCAAAGACTGGTAGTCGGTAAACTGTTTCGGATGGATGCCATACTTTTCGATGCAGGCATCTTCGTCGATCTCCTTGCGTTTTATCGCGTCTACGACGACTACTTTGCCGTCATCTATCATCTGATAGAGGTCTTTGTCGTGCGATATGATGCGCACATTCATCCCCTGCTCTTTGGCAAGTTTGGCGACGGAAGCAATGATGTCATCCGCCTCATATCCTGCTTCGCAGACACTTGCAAAGCCCATCTGTTCCACCCACTCTATGGCGATAGGAAGCTGTGCCAAAAGCTCTTCGGGCGGGAGCGGACGGTGAGCCTTATACTCAGGATCGATCTCGTTTCTAAAGGTCGGCCCCTTCATATCCAGAGCAAATACGATGTAGTCCGTATTGTGTTCTTTTTCGATGCTGGCGATAAAGTTGATGAAGCCGGTCAGCAGACCGGTGGGAAATCCATCCTTGTTTTTTAAAGGGGGAAGCGCATAAAAACTGCGGAACAAAAAACCGAAGGTATCTATTATTGTGATCGTTTTAGGCAAAGAGCAATCCTGAGAAAAATTTTCTTAGTATAAACCTCTTCTCCCTAAAGTAAGATGAAATCAGTTCCCTGCGCAGAAATAGGGTAAAATTGCACGATGCAAACACTAAAATATCTCGGCCACTACAGTACAGAGACCCAAAAACAGGTAGTATCGCTTATTAAAAAAGAGAAACTCTCCGAGTATCTTCTGCAAAAATATCCTTCCGTGCATCTGATGAAAACAGACAAGGCGCTTTTTACCTACGTCACTGAGCTGAAAAACACCCATATCAAGAAGTCTTCTCCCTTGAGCAAAGTCGTCTATGACGGAAAGATTAACGTCATCCACAACGCTCTGGGCACACACCGTTTTATCTCCCGCGTACAAGGCGGCAAGCTCAAAGCCAAAAACGAGATCCATATCGCTTCGATGTTCAAAAACGTGCCCGAGGAGTTTTTGTGCATGATCGCCGTGCACGAACTGGCCCATTTTAAAGAAAAAGAGCACAATAAAGCCTTCTACAAACTCTGCGAACACATGGAACCTGCCTATCATCAGTTTGAGTTTGACCTAAGGCTTTATCTGACGCATATTGATCTTTTTGGAAAGCTGTATTAGGAAGGATGGGGAAATGAATGGATTAGTGCGCTTCACTTAAGACAATTCGTATACAATCGTGAAGATTAAGACAGTTATGTGATTTTTCAACCAAGCCCATAGGAGAGAACCATGTCATACATAGAAGAATCACTATCAAAAGGCGAGCAAATCTATCGGTTGTTCCCCCACCACTGGATGGTAAAAGTTGCGATAGTCATTCATTTTACTCTTGGTGTAGTAACCCTAGGCATCTGGCTTATTCCGGCAATTGTGATCTGGCTTGGCTGGCGAAATACAGAGCAAGGCGTAACGAACAAAAGAGTGATCTATAAGCACGGTATCATCGCGCGAAAAACGGATGAGATGAGATTGTCTTCAATAGAATCAATCATCATCAAACAAAGCATAATAGGGCGTATTCTTGGTTACGGGACAGTAGTTGTTACAGGTCGCGGTGCAGGCGATGTGGTTGTCAGGTGGATGAACGACCCTATGAGCGTAAAACGTGACATAGAAAGTGCAGATTACGTCGAGCCAGAAGCCGCGTGATATAGAGGCCGGTTAGGCTCCAAACTGGGAGTATATATTTCCAGCGAGGACCTTGAGAACGAGGAAAATTCCCATCTACCAAATCAACTTCAAACCTATTTTTCCAAAAATGCCGCTTTGCTCAAAATACTCAAGCCTTCGTTAACCGTAAAGACCTTACTTCTGATATTGCTGTAACCGAAGCTTTCGAGGCGCTTGGTGTGCTTATCTAAATAGTTTTGAGCCTCTGCGAGGGTTTCAAAGAGGTAGATACCCCCTGCCTCTTTTGTCTCTTCGTTTTCTGTCCAGAGTTTGAAGATAAGCCCTTTTTCTGTGGAGATATCCTTTGCCAAGTCGCTCATCATCGATGTCATCTCTTGGCCGAAAGGTCCCTCGTGGGGGAAATCTATTTGCAATAAAATCATGTTCTAACCCTTCTTAAAATTTAAAATATAGTGTAGCAAAAAAGAGCCCCCTCACACCAGCCAAGTCCCATCCCTGTAGACCACTTCATCTCCCAGCGTAAACGTCTGCGTATCGACGAAGACATCGACATGGTATTTTCCGTCTGAGCGTTTGAAGCCGGGTTTGCCGTAGATGCCGTGCTTTGCGCCTAGCGAGAGGTGAACACCGCACATACGCTCATACGTACCGGTGTCGCTGACGGTGCGTGTTTTACTGAAGGCTCTGTTCATTCCAAGGCCGAGTTCACGCACCCAGACTACCCCCTCGTCTCTTCGTATATTGGAGAGAATGAGGTCAAACGCGGGGGTCGAATTTTCGCAGGAAAGTACCTGGCCCTGCTCTATGACAAGGGTGATCGGCGTTTGGGGTGTGTTGACTTTATAGCTCACATCGCCGAAACAAAATATCCGTACGCGTCCATTGAGCGCACGTAGATCCTGTGCTTCGGTGAAGACTTCACCAAGGGGAAACTGGCCGCCGACATTGGCCATCTGCGAGTAGTCTCCGATATTGAGTTTGGCCGGCTCAAAAGCGCAGCCGTAGTGCAAGATCTCTCCGCCACTCTCAAGCATACCCGAGGTCGCGCTGTCTATCTTGGCCTTGAGTGCGCGGCCTACACCTCGGTAGTACGCAGCGTCATACGCCAGCGAATCGATATAGCAGGCCGCCTCGGCGTCGGGCATACGACTAAGATGCGGATGCTCGATGACCTTAATTTTGCGCTTGAACAACTCCACGCGCAGACGAAAGGCATCGAGCCGGAAACTTGTCGACTGAACCAGTACTGCCAGGTCTGACGCATGCAAAGAGCCCAGGATATCGAGTATCTCTTCGGGTGAGCGCGCATCAAAATCGACACATACCGCATCAGGCAAAGCCCGCTTGTACGCCTGCGACAAGATGTCAGACAAAAGGCATCCCTTGTCATAGACCACAACGGCTGCTTGGTCGCTGTGTTCAAATGCGAGGCTCAAAAGCCCTTTTAGATGCTTTTTGGCTGTCAAGATCAGCGTTTCAATTTCCGGCGATGTGTTTTCGTTCATCTTTTTCCTTCACTTAGAGGGGAAGTTTTGTTGGGTGGTTTGGAAGAAGGGGTCTTACTATAGCGCGGCTAAAAGAGAGGCTCTTTTAGTAGTCGCTGACGATGCCGAGCTGCTCAAGCACGTTGTCAATGATGTCTTCAAGCATCTCATGGTCATAGCCTGCGTCATGCGCCTTGCGCAGTCCGAAGGTGATCGACTGCTCGCTGAATGGGGCGTTGATCGGAGCGATTGTTTTGACGATGTTGAGTGCGGTAGCGTACTCTTTTATCTCTTCGGGCGCTTTTTGGTAGCTGTCTGAAAAACGGATCATCTCGACAAATGTCGGCTCAAATTTCCAGTGTTCAAAAATCGCCGCCGTCACCGTTGCTGTCGTTTCTTCGACATAAGAGAATTCGACCTGAGGGATGTTGTTGGTCGTTTCTATCTCAGACTTGAAGTTATATAACAAGCCCTCTTTTATGATGTCCGAAGCGATGATGATCTTTCCCGTCTCCTGAAGAAAAGAGGCAAGAAAGAGATTTTCCATCTTTTTTCTGTCGATCTTGCTATACCAGCTGTGCATCAACACCGCCTGCTGGTTCGAGATGTCCGCAAATTTTTCTGAAGTAATCCCGTACGGTTCCATGTCGACGTTCAAAAGCTTGCGCACAGAGTTGCCTATCGCGATAGAGCGCGTCATACTCATACCAAAAAGTGAGACAGCCTGCGAAACGCTTTTAATCTCTTTGCCGAAGCAGTAGAGCGGAGAGTTGGCCGCTTTTAAAAGGTTTGCTACGATCATCGGATCTTTTTCTACGATCAGCACAAGGTCATTGATACCTGACTCCGGATTGGCGCAGACTCTTTGCATCTCTACAATCGTTTTTGGCAATGCGGGAAGAGATTTTATACTTTCGACTAAAGAGGACTTCATTATTACTTCACCTGTTTGTTTGATTTATTTTGACTTATTGTACCACTTCTTGTTTGTTTTTTGTGTAAAGCAAGCTCTTTTTTCAGATACTCACCTGTGTAAGAACCCATTTTTTTGTAGTTATCTGCGATCTCCTCGGGCGAGCCGACTCCAACTATGCGCCCTCCTTTTGCCCCGCCTTCGGGCCCCATATCAATGATGTAGTCTGCATTTTTGATCATGTCGAGGTTATGTTCGATCACCAGCACCGAATTGCCCAATTCGACCAGATGGTGCAGGACATCCGTTAAACGGTTGACATCATGAAAATGAAGCCCTGTTGTCGGTTCGTCCAGAACATAGAGGGTATTTCCCGTGTCTTTGCGGCTGAGCTCTTTAGAGAGTTTTATACGCTGAGCCTCCCCGCCCGAGAGCGTGACGGCATTTTGGCCAAGGGTTATATACCCCAGTCCGACGTCGTTGAGTGTCTGCAGTTTCGCTTTGATCTTGGGTATCGGCGAAAAGAACTCCAGCGCTTCGCCCACACTCATGCTAAGCACATCTGCGATGGATTTTCCCTTGTAGAGGATCTCCAGAGTCTGAGGGTTATAGCGCTTGCCGTGACAGGCGTCGCACTTGACCATGATGTCAGGAAGGAAGTGCATCTCGATCTTGTTCTCGCCCTCTCCCTGACACTTCTCACAGCGCCCTCCCTTGACGTTGAAACTGAAACGCGAGCTGGTATAACCGCGTATCTGAGCCTCTTTTGTCTTGGTAAAGAGCAAGCGCAGTTCATCCATAGCGCCCGTATATGTCGCGGGATTGGAACGCGGAGTACGTCCGATCGGGCTTTGGTCAAGATAGATCACCTTGTCGAGTGCTTCGAGTCCTTCGATCTCGACTCCTTTGACCTTTTTGACCTTGCGGGCATGGTTGAGAAGTTCGCGTGCGACGGGCAGAAGGGTCTGTAATATCAAAGAAGATTTACCACTTCCGCTTACCCCGCTGACGCAGACAAAGTTTTTCAGAGGGATCTTGACAGAGAGGTCGGTGATGTTGTTGATCGTGACATTTTTAATCTCGATCCACTCCTGCTGGGCACGGCGGAAGAAGTACTCGATCTGCTTGCGTCCCAAAAGATAGTCTGCCGTCAGTGTCTGGGCCTTTTTCATCTGCTCATGCGTTCCCGCAAAGACGACTTCTCCGCCATATTTGCCAGCGCCCGGTCCGATATCTACGATGTAGTCCGCATTTTCAATCGTCTCTTTGTCATGCTCGACGACGATGACCGTATTGCCCCTCTCCTGCAATGAGCGCAGGGTACGGATGAGTTTGAGCGTGTCTCTTTCGTGCAGACCGATACTCGGCTCGTCCAGGACATACATCACCCCCGTCAGTCCGCTTCCTATCTGGGAGGCGATACGGATACGCTGAGCTTCTCCGCCGCTGATAGAGCGGGCATCGCGTGAGAGTGAAAGGTAGCCAAGACCCACATCATAGAGGAAAAAAAGCCGCTCATTGATCTCGTTTAAGATCGGCTCGCCTATCAGTCTGTTCTGCTCGCTGAAATGCGCAAAGTTTTTCTTATCTTTGAAAAAGGCGTAGGTCTCTTCGATGGGCATACGGATAAGCTCAAAGATCTTTTTGCCCGCTACATCGACGGCCAGACTCTCTTTGCGCAAACGGTTGCCTTCGCATTTGCTGCAGGTCTTCTCGCTCATATAATCTTGAAGATCTTTTTCGTCTTTGAACATATCGTAGGCGATCTTGGTGATGCCGGGCCAGATTCTCTTGATTGGATGGTTTTTCCACAAAAATGGGATCTCGTCTATACTTCCGTGCAGGATCGCTTTTTTCTGATATTCCTCCAGCTCAGAAAAAGGCTTGGTGACAGAGATCTTCTCATGCTCGCAAAAGCCCTTCAAAAAGGTGAAATAATAGCCCTTGTTGAAGCCATAGACGATCTTTACAGCGCCCTTCTCCACGCTCAGGTCAGGATCGATGATCTTGTCCACATCCAGGGCGTAGCGGATTCCAAGGCCGTCGCACTCCGTACACGCACCTTTTGGCGAGTTAAAAGAGAAAGAGAGCGGCTCTAGCGGTTCAAAACTCACCTTACAGTCATGGCAGGCCATATGCTCGCTGTAGTGGATCATCTTCTCTTTCAGACCCACCTCGTCGTGGTTGAGTATCTCGATTTCAAGCTCGCCGTAGCTCTCTTTGAGCGCCTTTTCGACATCTTGAGCGATGCGTTCGACATTATCCTCTTTGATAACGATGCGATCGATAACGACCTTGATCGTGTGCTTTTTCGTTTTGGAGAGCTCGATCTCCTCGTCCAGACGGACCATGACCCCGTCGATCATCGCACGCACATACCCCTTTGCGGAGAGAGACTCCAGCAGATCGGAAAAACTTCCCTTTTTCTCGCGGATAAGCGGCGCCATGATGACGACTTTTGAGTCTAGCGGAAGTTTCGAGACCTGTTCAATGATGTCCGAGGCATTCATTTTTGAGATCGGCTTTGAGCAGATGTGGCAGTGCTGCACGCCGACACGGGCATAAAGCAGCCTGAAATAGTCATAGATCTCGGTGATCGTTCCCACGGTTGAACGGGGGTTTTTTGAAGTAGTCTTCTGATCGATGGCGATAGCCGGAGTCAGCCCTTCTATCTTGTCGACCTCCGGTTTTCCGATCTTGTCAAGAAACTGTCTGGCGTAGGAGGAAAGACTCTCGATATAGCGGCGTTGTCCTTCCGCATAGAGGGTGTCAAAGGCAAGGGTCGATTTTCCGCTTCCGCTTAGTCCGGTAAAGACGATAAGGGAGTTTTTCGGGATCTCCAGGGAGATATTTTTAAGATTATTTTCGCGAGCGCCGGTAATTTTGATCATAGTAACCTCGTCAATAGGTAAGATAGTGTTAAAATATAAAAGATAAGAAGCAGACGTTTCTGCACTGTGCTTGAGGTAAAGCCTGCTAAATTGACACCGATATATACCCCTATCAAAGAGGCCACACCGATGAGTGTACCGTCAATGTACTGGATCTTCCCCGCTATAGAGAGACTGATAAACCCCGCGATGGAAGAGAAGACGACAAAAAAGAGTCCTGCCGAGATCGCTTTTTTTAGCTCGAAATGCAAAAAACCGACCAGTATCGGTACAAGCAGAATCGATCCGCCTACCCCGATAGAGATAGCAAATATCCCCAGTAGAGTGCCTATAGCAAACAAAACAATAGGATGGACTTTCTTGCTCTGTTTATAGTTTGCCGGTTGATAGCCCATGCGAACCAAAGCGATCACAACAAAAAGAATAAAGACATACTCAAGTGTCTGCGAAGAGAGCACCGAGACTACCAAGCCGCTTAAAAGCGCTCCAAAGAATCCGCCTGCACCGATGGGGAGCACTGTCTCAAACTGCAAGCTCCCTTTTTTGAAGTTTAGAAACGACCCGTAGACAGAGCTGAAAACCATCTGCACAACAGAGATACCGATGGCAGTTTTTATATCATAGCCCATTAATAACAGCACAGGAACAAGTATCGTTCCGCCGCCGATGCCGAAAAAGCCCGACAGTGCGCCTATGGCTACCCCTAAAAAAATCATCTCTACCATTACCAATGCGTCTATAATAAACTCTCTTTATCTGTTTTTTTGATGGACTTTCCTCTTTGAAAACTAAATTGAAATTGTACTCTACTTTCACTAATTGGGTCTTTAATCCTATAAGTAAGCTCTTATCGTCAAGGTTTTACTCAAGAAGCATGATTTCCTCTTACTATTAGGGTGAAAAAGATGATTATTAAACTCAAGTTAATTAGATTTTCATATAATTAGAGTTCTTTCAGAGCCAATAATTATCAGGATGAAACATGATCTCACTTATCAAACAGGCTGCAAAAAACTTTCTTCACCATCAGATAGAGCTCGAGAGCCATTTAACCGACACCTTATCGCATGTGAGAACGGTTATTGCTTCCATAGACGTTAAGTTGGATGACGGAGAAGTAAAGACTGTTTATCTTGGTTTCAACGAAGCGCTGATTCAAGCAATCATTTCTGTCTATCTTGGCGAAGATGAGTCTGATGAGCAGACGATGAAAGACATGGCTTTGGAATCTACCAACATGATCGTTGGCAGCGCAAAAGTCTTGGCTGAAGAGGCTGAAAAAGAGCACTTTATGATCACGACACCCGAATTCAAAGCGATTGAGACATTTCATAACTGCAAATGCAGCGATATCTCGATCTTGCAAACGCAAAAAGAGGCTCTGATAATCGGTATTAAGGGATAAGCCATATGGCAGAAGAAAAAGAGAAGACACTGCAAGAACAGATGGCTGAAGACAGTCTCAAAAACATAAATCTAAATGCCGATGAGCTCAAAGAGCTGGCCTGGATGAATTATGAGGGGCTGCTTGATATGAAGGTCGAGTTCATCGCCGATCTTGGCCAGACAACGTTGAGCATCAGAGAGATCCTGGGCTTGCAAAAAGGCTCCGTCATCGACCTGGGAAAACCCGCAGGCGAAAGCGTCGAGGCCTATGTCAACAACCGCATCATCGGCAAAGGCGAAGTAATGGTCTATGAAAAGAACCTCGCTATCCGTATCAATGAGGTGCTTGATTCTACCTCGGTCATCTATTATTTATCGAAAGAGCATTTATGAGATTTTTCCTTTTACTGTTGCTACCTTGCTTTCTTTTTGGATCGAAGATCCTCTCTTACAATATCTATGAGCGTTCAAACCGTGTCGATATCATGCTCACTTTTGATACTCCCTACGAGGGAAGGCTCTCGCAGATCAAGCAAGATGACAAGATCGTCTTAAAGCTCCAAGATGCCTCCATCGAAGCGCCCAAGATCAAAAATATCAACACCTCCTATCTGCACAAGATGACGATCACACCAATCAACTCGCACACAGAGATCATCCTGGATACAGCTTCAGACGTGGCCATGAGCGTTTCCAAGACCAGTGATGCCTACGGTCTTCGCCTGCGATTCAACAAAGAAGCGGCTGCCGTCAGAAACAAGATCGAAAAAACAAATCCTGCTGCAGAAGCGGGTTCACTGCCGACAAAGAAAGCAAATGATTTCAATGACTCCTATTATATCGTCATTGCTATTTTGCTTATCGGCATTCTCATCATGCTCTGGCTTAAAAAGAAGATGGGCGTAACGCAGACCAAAGGTAAAACACCCTGGCTCTTCAAAAACGGCGCAAAAAAAGAGGGAATCAGCATACGTTTTCAAAAACCGCTTGATCCTAAAAACCGTGTTGTTATGATTGAATACGAGGGGCAGAGCTATCTTGTTGTGATCGGCAACTCAAATGTTCTGCTTGACAAATACAAAGGAAACAAGCCGGTGACTTCGCAAAGTGAGTTTGACAAGCTGCTTGATGAGAACAAAACAGAGCTTGACTCCTATTTGCAGCTTGACAACGCTGCGGAGGTAGAGCCTTTGCAGTCATACAAAGAGAAGGCTTCGGCACAGTTCCCCGAGTTTGCCTAACTTCTTAAAAGAGGCCTAAGAATGGGAAAACAGTACAAATACCTGACACTAGAAGACATTGCTTTTATACAAGAACAAAAGCTTTTTTACCTTGCCTCATGCGCTGCGCATGAGGTCAACCTTTCGCCAAAAGGGTATGCGTCGATGTATGTCGCAGATCCTTCCACCCTTTACATGCTTGATTATCTAGGAAGCGGAAATCGCACTGCGCGTGATATCGGCGAAAATGGTGAGATCACGGTCATGTTTAATGCTTTTGAGGGTGAGGCAAAGATACTTCGCTGTTTTTGCAAGGGCGAACTTATTGAAAAAGAACAGGAGGCATTCCGCCCGGCTCTCTCTTTTTTCAAAGAAGACCCGCAAGCAATCCGTCAGATCTTCAAACTCTCTATTTATGCGGTTGAGACAAGCTGCGGCATGGGAGTTCCCCTTATGTGCTACCAAAAAGAGCGTCCTCAAGTTCGGGATTTTGCTCTTATGATGGCCAAAGAGGGAAGATTTGACGATTACGCCAATGCACACAAGATACCGCCGAAGCTAGTATAAGAAGGGTTCTTTTTTGAAGCTCAAGACGCTTCGGTCATCGTGTAAAAGTTTTCCAGAACATCCCTGAACTCTTGAATGTCATTGATGCTGTTCACCTGATTTCTCAAAAAAGAGGCCCCTTTGAGCCCTTTACAGTAGGTGTGGATATGCTTTCTGAACATCGCCACGCCATGTCCGCCATAGAATTCCACCATCTTGTCATAATGCTCCAGCACAATCGCTTTTTTAATCTCGATGGAGACCTCTTTTTCGCCCGTCTTTAGCTGGTGAAAGATCCACGGCTGGCCGATGGCCCCGCGTCCTATCATCAGACCGTCGGCCTTGGTATGTTCCAAGACCCACTGCGCCTTCTCGTACGAGGTGATATCTCCGTTTGCGATAACAGGAATGCGCAAAGCGGCCTTGACCTCTGCTATAGCGTCATAATCGACCTCAGATTTGAAGCGCCCTGCGCGGGTACGACCGTGTACAGCGATGAAGTCAGCACCCGCATCCTGCACGACCTTGGCGATCTCAAGATGGTTGTTTTCACTGAACCCCAGGCGAATCTTGACACTGGTGTAGGGTTTATTGGAGTTTTTTTTGATCGTCTCGATCAGACGGCCCATCTGGTCCAGATCACGGAGCAGCGAAGATCCTGAACCGCCGCCAACGACTTTTGGCACCGGACAGCCGCAGTTGAAATCGATCACGTCGATGCCATCTTGGGTATTGAGAAACTCTACCGCTTCGCGTACGACATCTACTTCTGAACCGGCGATCTGTACCGAGTATGGGTCTTCATGGCTGTTTTTTTCAAGCATCTTAATCGACTTTTCAGAACCGTGGACCAGGGCATTGGAGCTGATCATCTCCGATACAGTCAGATCAGCGCCGAATTTTTTGGCGACAGCGCGAAAAGGAAGATCTGTATAGCCGGCCAACGGGGCCAAAACATATAAAGTTTTATCGAAAGAGAGTTTCATAATGTGCAATATTCCTTAAAATAATTGCGCAATCCTATCAAATTTATGCCCTGTCTTTGTTAAATTTATTTTCCTAATATTTTTTAATAGCTATAATACGCGCAATTATATACACAAGGATAAGTTTTATGGGTAGAGCCTTTGAATATCGCAAAGCATCAAAAGAAAAACGCTGGGGAAATATGTCTCGGGTATTTCCAAAACTTGGAAAAGCGATAGAAAAAGCAGCTAAAGAGGGTGGAAGCGACCCTGACATGAACCCTAAACTCCGTACGGCGATACTCAATGCCAAAGCGGAAAACATGCCCAAAGACAATATCACTGCAGCGATAAAACGTGCCTCAGGCAAAGATGCCAAAGATATGATTGAAGTCAACTTCGAGGGCAAGGGTCCGCATGGCACGATGTTTATTGTGGAGTGCCTCACAGACAACAACACCCGCACCGTTGCCAATGTCAAAAACATCATCAACAAAAACGGCGGTGAGATGCTGAATAAGGGCGCATTGGACTTTATGTTCACCCGCAAGGCGATCTTTGAGTTCAAACTTCACGAAGAGAAGGATCCTGAAGAGTTGGAGATGGAGCTTATCGACGGCGGCCTTGAAGAGCTTGAAGAAGAAGAAGGCGAGTGCATCGCCTATGCCGACTACGGTGACTTTGGAAACCTAAACCACGCAATAGAAGAGCTAGGGATTGAGATCACTAAGGCTACCTTGGAGTATGTCCCCAACACGCCGGTAAGTTTGAGCGAAGAGCAGCTTGAAGAGCTCAGCAAGATCACAGAGAAGCTTGAAGATGATGAAGATGTGCAGGCGGTCTATACCAACCTCGGCTAAAGACGCGCCTCTTCTTTGCGGCCGATCAAGAACTCTTGATGTAAAGAGCGCTTCGTCTGGTGCAGCAGATCGATAAAGGTCTGCAGATAAACCTCTTTGCTGCAAAGCCCCGGGTATTTCCTGTTGTGCACAAAATAATCTCTACTGCTTCCCTTTCTCAGTAAGAGTGCAATGTTCTCAGGAATAAAAAAACGGTGCCGCTCATGTGGCAATCTCGGCACGACCTCATTTAGATAAATATGTACGCCGGCGAGGTCGAAATCGCCAAAATGAAGATAATCGTTTCTACACTGCGCCACAAAATCAAGCATTCCTGCGTTGCGATATATAAAGACTTTTTTTCTTTTGGCATCAAAAAGAGCGTTCTGCGCCTGTATCATCGTCAAGTTTTCAAAGTTCTCAACCCCCACGACCAAAATATCTTCTGCGATCTCAAGACAGGCACTTTTATGCACAAAGAGCGCGCTTTTTGAAGGGGTATGCAGTCTTGTTTTCTGCGCATCTATGCTGATCTCAAGCTCCTCACACGAGGCAATATAGAGGCCAGACTGCACCTGCGTCTTATATACTTTTGAATTTGTACTTGCTTGGGCATTCTCACTTCGGCTGCATGCACCTCTTTGTCCAATTTCTATGTATGCTCTAAGATCGTTGATCTCATAATACTCTTTCAGGTAGGTCTGCAAACGCTTTTCATCACTCAGCCAGATGACACGGCTTCGTTTGTTAATAATTTGTATGCGGACAATCCCATTCTCCTCAAGGGCGTCAATCAGACGCTTGTCGCTGATGGAACTTCCCTTGAGTGTTTTTTCCTCGCCAAGCCTTTGCAGAGCTGTCGCCAAAGAGAGGGAAAGTTTTTTCATTTCTGCGAAACCAGCCTTCGTACAATGGTTTGATGGCGCTCGTTTGTAGAGAGCATATAGAGCTGTTTATAGGTCGAGACCAGTTTCTCGTCCGGCGCACCGTTGACAAAACGGATCTTCTTGTTGTTGGCATAAGAGATCAGCTCTTTAAGGTAGGCCGGTGAAAGGATTCCGACCTCATCGAGGATACAGTGGAAATAGACAGAGGCTTCTTGTTTTGCCGACTGTTTTCGCGCTAAAGAGAGCATGGCAATGTTGACCATTGCCTTGACCATGACATCCGTTCCGTTCGAACCGATGCCGTCCAGCGAGGAGACAAACCCTGTGTCATTGCCATTCTCCACCGCCCTGAACTCTAGAACAAAACTCTCATCCAGGCTCAAAGAGTCTCCCTTTTCTTCGCTAAGACGCATCGCCAGTTCGTCGAGATGTTTGAGCGCTTTGTGGTTAAAATGCCCGTTGAGCTCTTGGGTGAAGAGGTTGATCTCATTGCCATAGGGGTTCTCATCGACGAGTTTTCCTATCGCCTTGAGAACATTCAAAAGAAGGTTGTCGCTCTCTTTGTAACGCAGCTCGATTGCCCGGATCACCTTGATCCCCTGAAGGTCTTGGAGAGTCTTATTGATCTTTGAGACGGTTTTCGAGATCTCTCCTTCAGCTTTAAGCAGCTGGGCTATCTCTGAAGACAGATGGCGAAGTGTCATCGTAAACTCTTTAGCTACTTGTTCTTTATAGGTCTCGATCTTGTTCTCAAGCACAAAAGACTTCAGCTTCTGCGCAGAATCCAAGATCTCTTTGTCCTCATCCGAAGCGGGGGCATAGAGGTTGAAAATGTTATGCAGACTGATGGACAAGAAAGCGCGGTTGAGTTTTTTACGCAGCTTGTCTTTTGAGCTGGCATGCTCAAACCCAAGGTCACGGAGCCGGTCGATCATATCACTCAGATTTTCTTCATTCGCCGGTGATGAGGAGTTCTCTATCAAGAGGCTCAGCTGGGCATACAGCGCCGACTCTTTAAAAGAGACATAGGCCTTGAGGTCTTTTTGCAAGAGACTGGTTTTGGAAGCATAAGTGTCTCTTCTTTGTTCGACCTGAGTTTTTTCACTTTTATAGGCCGCTTTCACGGAAATAAAACGCTGCTCTTCCGCTTTGATCTGCCCGCTTAGAGATGCAAGTTCTCTTCTTTTCTCGCCAAGTGAAGAGAATATCCGCTTTTGGTCGATCCTGTACTCCGCGATAAGCTCAGAAAAGGTCTCTATATTTGCGATATCGGCTTTTTTAAGGCGAATCTCTTCATGGTAACGCTTTAGCAACTCGGCATCCACGCCGCCTTTTATCAGGGTCTGCTGCTCTTGCTCCCTTATCTGCTCCAGCTTCTTGTCGCACGCGGTCTTGATCTCTTCAAGCACCTTGTTTTTGTCGACTAACGCCTCCTCTTTGGAGTTCTCTAGTCTGTTCTGTCTTTCGTTCAGCTCTGTTTTGAGGGCGTCAAGCTCGGCCTGAAGCGCTTGGCTTGCCTCGTCAAACACGCGCTTGTGTTCAAGGTAGCGTTTCTGCTGCTCTTCGCGCTGCGCCCTTGCAAGGTCTATGGCCGATTTTTTTTGCTCATCGGCAGCTTTACGGATCTGCTCAAAGGTTTCTGCAAGAAGAAGGCTTTTTTGTTCAAGCCTGGGAAGAAGACGAAGATGCTCGTCAATAAGCGTTTTGATGCTCCCCTGCTCTCGGCGAAGGGCATTCATCTCATTGCGGCGTCTGTTCTCGATCTCCTCTTGTTGGAAGAGATACAGAGCATCCATCTTCTTAAGACGCTCCTCGCAGGCCTGCAACGTGGTCGCAACAGCGTTCTCCTCGTGGGCAGAGATATCCAGAGCGGAGCTGTCGATGCGCAGTCCCAAAAGAGTGCCGTCACCCGAAGAGATGGAGGGATTGAGCCCTTCGGCATGAAGGACTTCATCTTTCAAAAGGGCGCAAAGCGTTGACGTCTCTTTAAAACCGCTCTCTCTCATGTAGCCCAGCAAAGATGCCGTATTCAAGTTTTTACGCTTAAGCAGGGCATCGATCTCGGACTTGAGTGCGCGGGTCTCTTTCTCGTGTTGATGCAAAAGAGCATGCAGATCAAAGACCTTTGACTGTTCCGCGGAGTAGATCTTCTCGGAGAGCTTTTCAGCCTGAGACTGTTCTAGCAAAAGCGCCGATTTCGCTTCGCTGTAGGCGCGCTGGGCCTCGTGAAGTTCACTCTTTGCACTCTCGATCTTTTCCTTCTCAAAGGGTCTGTTTTGGATGATCTGCTCATTCGTCTGTACCTCATGAAGCTTCTCTTTGGCTTCAAAAAGCTCTTCAGAGAGGCGCTGCAGTGTCGTCTCGCTCTTGTGGCTATGCTCACTGTAACGCTTCTGCCGCTCCTGCATCAGCATCGCGTTCTCTTTATTATAGGCGCCTTCGATATCGCTCAGCTCAACGCGGAGTCTCTGCTCCTTCTCGCGAAGACTCTTCATCTCCTCCTCGCGCATCGCATCAAAACGCTCGCTCAAAGTACCCTTGTCGTCAAGAAGTTTTCCAAGCTGCTGCTCCAGTGCCGCGAGCTCTTCGTTAAGACGCGGTTTTCTCTCCCATAAGGCCAGCTTCTCTTTTATCTGAGCTTTTTCATATTCTCGCTCTTTGGCCTCTGCCTCGTTGACCTCCCGCTCTAAACCGCCCTGCTCTTTGAGCTCTTTCTCGTGTTTGTCCATGTACGTGCTCTGCTCGCTCTCATACCTGCTTGTCAAGACAGAGAGCTCCGTTTGCAAGGCAAGGCTTTTGGCTTTTACACTCTCCAGCTCCTCTTCCGCAAGCTTCGCGTTCGCACCCAGAGACAGTGCACTTTGATGAAGAGAACCGCTCTGTTCTTCGTACACGCCCAAAGCCGAAACCGCATCGTGGATATAGGTGCTGTTCTTTTCAAAAGAGCTGATGTCGTCATGCTTGGTACGGAAATCATTGATGTTGCGGCGCATCTGGTTAAGATCGATCGCGTCAAAACCGCTGATCGTCGAGACAAGCGACTTTTTAATCGAGCCCGAATCGAGTTTGGAATTGATGAAGATATTACTGAGCGTCCTGGATATCTGCTCGTACTCCGCATTGGCATTAAAAAAAGAAAATTGCTGAAGCTTTCTGTCCTGGCCGTAAAGTACGGACTTGTACTCTTTGGGCGAGTTCAACACAGGGCTGAGTTCATACTCTCTCTCAAGCAAACGCGCCCAGAGCTCTTTGGGCTCCAGGGCACTGTTCTGTTCAAAAAAGAGGCTCTTCATCTCCTCTTTGTTGCGTTCAAGCGCAAAGCGGTATTTGACTCTCAGGCCGCCGGCTTTGTAGATGATTGCCAGCACATCTGCGCCTTCGTTTTCAAAGCGGTAGACCAGGTAAGAGTTGATCGTCGCAAAGTAGTACTCTTCAAAACGCTTCTTTTTGCGGCTGATGCCAAGGTTTTCTGAGCGCTGTGCGCCGTAGAAGTAGAGGATGGAGCGAAGGATGGTCGTCTTTCCGGCTCCGTTTCCGCCGCTAAAAAGAGTATTCCCGTCAAGCTCTATCTGCTTAAAAGGGATGGTGGCGGAGTTTATAAACGTGACTTCTTTAAGCTGATTCATCAGAGTGGACCTTTACTGCATTTAAAAATGTTTCGATGTAGTGGTAGGAGTTCAAGACGATATAGCGCTCCGCATGCTCATCCTCCAGGGCCATAAAGCCCCCTTTTTTGAACTTCTCGAAGACCTTGGCACACTGGGCGTGCAACGTCTGGGGTTTGGCAATATTTTTAAGCCGGTCAAGCCGGTCTTTCAAGACAACATTAGACTGCACAGCGTTGGAGAGTTCACTAACGGTGCTGCGAAACCCTACCCCGAACGTCGCGGAGAACTGAAGCATCAGCTCGACCAGATCGATGTACTCCAGTATCATCTGAAGCTTATCCTCCACCTGCGACGCACTGCTCTCCTTGGAGAAGTAAAAATAGCCGTCTTCGCGGATCAGATAAAAGCCGATATGCTCGAAAAAATCATACTGGGCGCCGAACTCGCGTTCGCAGACTGCATAAAGATCCCGCTCAAAGCGTACAGGGCTGTTCTCGCACAAAAAATTACCGCGGCTTAGTATTTCAAAGATCTCTTTGCTTTGTTTAGGCAGATGCATCTGTCTCCTTTGGTGTGATCAGCAGGTATCGGTACTGCTCGATCTCTTTTATTTCGGATGAAAATTCGTAGTCGTTCTCGTACATCAGCGCAAGCTGACAATAAAGGGTTATCTTTGCTTCAAGACTCTGGTCTACCTCGAACTCTTTTGCGTTGATAAAACCGAAAAGGTCACTTTTTGACCTCAGAAAGTCTTCATGCAGAGCCTGGGTATCGACCATGTAAAGCGCTTCATCTTCTTGGTTGAAAAAGCTCTCTTCTAAGGCCTCTGCCCTGGAAGGCTGCGCACTTTGAAGCGGGAGTGCATGTTGCAGTTTCTCCACCATCTTCTCAAAACCGAAATCATACACCTCTTCAGTGTCCAAAAAAGTACTGAAGCGCTGCGGTTTGGCCATAAAAAGAGGCGTCGTCTCCTCGTCGAGAAGCCAGAGGATATTGCTCTTCTCTTTTAGCTCAAGCGAGCTTTTAAGTTCTTTGAGCTTGATAATATGCTCAAAAAAGTGCTGCTTATGCAGGGTCTTGTTGATGTACTCGATGACCTGCTTTTGCAGTTCGATCAGCGAAACACGCAGCTCGCGAAGACGCGCTTTCAGACGCAAAGAAAGCAGCACTGCCTCGTGCGAAGAGACGGTGTTGAAAAAGTGACTCTCCTGCAAGAGGGCCTTCTCTACCTTAGCTTCGATGCTGATCAGTTTTTCCAGTTTCATCTTGTAGTGCTGAAGCTCAAGGATCTTGTTCTTGTGCGAACTCTGCGTCTTGTAGGTCAGGCCGATGTGCAGCTGAAGAAGGGAGAGGTTTTTTAGAATCGTGTTCGGGATCTTTTTGAGGATGCGCTTGATCTTGCCCAGATAGCGTTCGCGCGAATGCTCATTTTCTTTTTCGTTTTGGTAGAGCTCGATGTTGTAGCGCAAGTTGCTCAGCGGTTCGTCCACATCCCCGATCTCCACATCCTCATTTGTCTCCAAAAACTCTTCAAAAAAAGTCAGTATCCGCTCGTCCAGTTCAATGCTCTCATCACTGTGGCTGAGTATCTCCGCGTTGACAAGATATTCCAGCTTCTCCTCGCCGATCTCACTTGCGACCTCGTGAAAGCCCACAAGAGAGTTTCGTTTTTCAAAAAGAGTCTCAAAAAGTTTTCTGTCCATATAAAGAAGAGTCAGCAGTCGGTTAATATCGGCTATCACAGGTGGCTTTTCCTTCTCTGTTTGTTTTTAGCTATTTTATCAAATTGATTTTAATATAAGGTAAACCTCTTTTTTTATTTGTCCATCGTAGCTTTGAAATTATCCATAAACATTACTCTTTATTAAATAATATTACTGTTTTACAACTATAAAAAAACATAAGTTATTATTATATTATACATTAAGAAGTCTCAAGGTGTATTTCCTTTATAATTGCATACTATCTGGCAGAATATTCTGTCACTCAAGGAAATTATGTGAAAAAACTAGCCTATTACAGTCTGAGCGTTATGGCACTGCTTTTTAGCGGATGCGGAGGCAGCGATGAATCTTCGTGCAGGTTTGAAGTACAGCAGAACCTCGATGCAGGAAATTATGCTGCAGTTATAGCAGAGCTTGACAACCCTAACAGTGAATGCCGAAGTGCTTACTTGAACAATGAGTTTCAGATCGATCTTGGTTCCGCTTATATGGGCGATGCCGGTCTTAGTCTCTCTGACATTATCGCTCTTATCGGTGCGAAGGACGGTTCTTTTGGCACCTTTGTCGACGGCGTGAGCAAGAAGCAAAACACCAGTGCGCTTGCAAGCCTTGGTAATGCCGGAGGCGCGTTTACGATAGCGCTCAACGGAACAGACTGCAATGGTCTTTCTCTTTCAAGCTCGGAAAAAGATATCTGTCTATATATCGGCCTAACGGAGACCATGCGCGCGACAACGACCATCAACTATCTACTGGGTGACATCGCTGCGCTTTTTGATACCACAAATCCGGGCAATGCCATTGCCAAAGAGGAGATGAAGGCCTCTATGTGTGCCTTGCAGTTCGCTATAGCCGGTACAACCTGTGCAGACGCTTCAGCAATAATCGCTACTGATGTCAATTTTACCTATGCAGATGCTTCAAATAAAACGTTTAAAGATATCAAAGTCATTGTCAATGGACACGACTATTATAGACTGGCGAGAGCTGTAAATCCCGGAACTACCATCGTAACAGATGGGTATTGCGATAACAGTTTTTCAAACCAATCGAAAGCATGGTCGACAGGACTCTATGCCTGTCCGCTGAACAAAGACCCTGCACAAGAAGATCTTAATATAAGCACGCTTCTTGTAGATACGCTAAACAGTGGACTAAACGCCGTATCCGGTGCCCTCTCTGGTGATCCGGCACTTCAGCAGGACATTAATACCTATAAGAGTGAGATTGATACTAATAATGACGGAATTTCTACAACAGAAATTCAGGCTTACCTAAAAACATTGTAAGAAAGGGAACCATTTATGAAAAAAATACTACTATTTTCACTATGCAGTGCATCATTACTAATGGCAGGCTATAGCGAACATGCTTATCTTTACAAGGATGCAAGGATCATGGGAATGGGGGGCGCGAATGTCGCTGTCGGCGGCTACTCTACCTCTGTGTTTCACAACCCGGCCGGTATCTTGAACATCAAAAAATCGCACGGTCTGGAAGTGGAACTTCTAGGACTCGGCATGCAGGCCAGCACTGACATTCAAGACTTTGCCGATGATATAGATACTGCAGATAGTGACGCACAAAAAATTTCAGATGTGCTGAAAAAGTACTCCGGCGACCACTTTAACCTCGGCCTCAGCAACTACTCTTCCGTAACCAACAACGCAGACTCCTTCGCCTGGTCCGTAGGTCTTCTGGCCGCAGGCGATGCCAACTTCATCGCGCACGGAAGCGGCGGTGCGAGTGGCCTTCTTGAAACACACTCCCGCGGATACGGCGGAGTGGTCGCTGCGGTCGCTAGCAGCTTTGAAAATGTCGGACCGGGAACGCTGGACGTCGGAATCGGCGTAAAATACATTTCCCAGCAGTCCTATGAGGGAGGCATCGGTGTGAGCGAGATCGTCGACAACCAAAATGACCTAGCCACCTACCTCCAGGACAAGTACGAGAAAAAGTCAAGCGGCTACGGCATCGACCTCGGGGTAAACTACAAACTTTCCCCACAAAACTACTGGCACCCGGCTTTAGGTATGAGTATCTTGAATATCGGCGACATGAAGATGGACAACAACTACGGCAAGCAGCCGATGACGGTCAACCTCGGGGCTTCCGTCTCTCCAGAAGTCGCATTTTTGGAACACTTCATCCTTGCTGTCGATTATGTCGACTTACTTAATGCCAATGAGACACGTTTTTATAACTTCACACAAAGTGCCGGCGTTGTAACATCGCTCACTCATCAGGACTTTGAAGAGACAGACTTCATGAAGCGTCTTCGCCTGGGCGTGAGTGCAGGCATCATTGACAACAGCTGGTTTATGGCAACGCTCAATGCCGGTCTTTACCAGGGAAATTATACCTTTGGTATCGATCTGCAAGCAACCCTTGTTAAGCTTGGTTTTGCGACCTATGCAGAAGAGATCGGGCCTGAAACGGGAGATCTGACAGATCGCCGCTATATGGTCAACCTTGGCATTGGCTGGTAAGACCTCCACTTTTTTCAGAGGGAGAGCTTCGGCTACGCCTCTTGTTTTCCCTCTCCAAAGAGTTCACAAAAATCTTTTTTTGTTATAATAGCGCGAACTTAACCCCAAGGGTCCTTATGGAAAATCTCATCTCAAATTTACAAAAACGCCGAAGGATGATGTTCTATATCCTTTTTGCTGTAGCCCTTATCGGCATTGGCGTCGACAGCTTTTTTGAGATCGCTCCCGCGAACTATTATGATCCTCAGTTGCAACTCTTCTTTGTCTACGGCCTTATCGCCTATAAGCTGCTTGAACTTACGGTACTCTACTTCTTCTTTTATCATCGCCACATGCTAAAGTGCGTCGGCGAGGAGCATGATGAAGCTGTCCGTGCCAAGTTTGAAAAAAATGCCAAACGCTTTTTTATGCTGGTGCCGCACGGGAGTGTTATCTTTGGGATCATCTCCTACAAACTTACTGCAGAGCTGACCTACTTTCTTCTCTTTTTAGCGATCGCCTTTATCGCGCTGTCTCTCGTCAAACCTCATAACATTTTTAAATCAAGCATCCAATAAAATAAAATATTTTTTAATATTTCTAAATATAAACTTGTTTATTTTATTATTTTATTATAATAAGTTTGCTTTTATGTCAAAATTATGCAACAATGTTTATTCATTAAAAAAAACCTAAAAACGTTCATCTTTAATCAGCGAGGTTCCAGATGCGAGAATATGTTCTAAAGACAAATGATTTCCTTGTCTCTCAAACTGACGAGGCAGGCAAGATCATCTTTGCCAATGAAGACTTTTGCCGTATTGCCGGCTTTCATTTAAACGAGTTGATAGGCAAGCCCCACAGCATAGTCCGTCATTCCGACATGCCCAAAGCAGCATTCAAATCTCTATGGGACACTGTAAAAGAGGGAAGAGTCTGGAGCGGGTACGTGAAGAACCGGACAAAAGAAAATGGTTTTTACTGGGTCTATGCCACGGTCTACCCTTCCGATGGTATTGACGGCGTAAAAAGCTATATATCATGTCGCAGAAAACCCTCCCTCAAAGAGATAGAGTACGCAGAAACACTCTACTCTACTCTTAACTAAGGCAGACGATGAAAAATCTTCTCAATAACATCACCCTTCTTCTTTCTGTTCTTTTTATAGCCGCAACTGCTCTGCTGCTTTTAACCGAAATGCTGCCGGCAGCACTCCTTCTGTATGGCTTGTCTTTTGTTTTAATGCTCTATTTTATAGTTTCGAGCCGCAAAGAAGAGCGTCAATACAATGAACTTTTGGATGAGTTTATGGAACTGCTTGATTTTGAGCGCAACAAGGTCGATGAAAGAGTCTTTCCCAAGGCAAGTATAGGCGCGAAGCTGATGCAGGCGATAGAGCGGTATCAAGCACAGGTCATTGAAGACATGCGCGTTGCCGGTGAGGCAGTTTTGATGGCAGACAAGGTCAAACACGGCCATTTTAGCTGCCGCATCAAGAGCGATACCAGATCACCGCATATCCACATGATCCGTCTGACGATGAACAGTATGCTTGACGGTCTTGAATTCAATATCGACAAGATCATCTTTATACTAGAAGAGCTGGGAAAAGGCGCTTTTTCAACACGGGCCACGATTGATGTCGAAGCAAAGGTCGCACAGATGCTGACCCAGGCCAACACTCTAGGAGAAGCACTCCAGACGATGTCGGACGAGAGACTTGACGCACAAGAGAAGATACAGGCCCAAGGAGAAAATCTCTCCTCTACGATACAAACCCTGCGCCAGACAACGATAAAAGAGTTCTCCGACATGATCACCTACACCGTTGAGAGTATCAACACGATAGCAGAAGAAGAAAACAGCATGACCGAAGAACTCAGCCATCTGGTCGCGAATGCCCAAGAGACCAAGGCTATTCTCGGTACGATAGGCGACATCGCCGAACAGACAAACCTGCTTGCGCTCAATGCCGCCATAGAGGCTGCGCGCGCAGGCGAACACGGCCGAGGCTTTGCCGTCGTCGCCGATGAAGTGCGAAAACTTGCCGAGAGGACGCAGAAGAGTCTCTCAGAAAGCTCCTCTACTGTCAATCTCCTTATCCAGTCCATCCATGACAACGGCACTCTACTCAGCAAAAATGCCAAAGGAATGGCAGAGCTTAGCGAGTATGTCGCAGGTGTAGACAAAAAGATGGACGAGATCGTTGTCGCCATGGAACATCTCACTAACCAATCCCAATAAAGACAATGCCGCGGCTTTTATTCCCGGCACTCTTTCTTATCAAACAAAAATTAATCTTTTCTTCTCTATAATTCGTACCATGAAATGGAAAATGACCTACAACAATAAAAATATGTCGGGATGTTCTGCTCGCGGGATCTCTTTGCGCGATACAAAAGAGGAGCTTGAGGCCCTTAAAGAGCAGCTAAAAGATGAGATCTACAATGTCAAGATCGAAAAGAACACGGCGCACAAAGAAGCGGCTAAAAAGTAGCCATTTACTACTCCAAGAGGTCTTTTAGGCTGTGATGGGGTATCTTGCCTTCAAGTATCGCATACACCTCATGGGCAATGGGAAGATAGAGCTCCTCCTCTTCCATGATCTTGTGCAAGGCGTAGGCCGTCCCTATCCCCTCGGCGACCTCTCCTAGCTCTGCTAAAATCTCTTCCTTACTCTCTCGTTTGGCCAAACCCAAACCGACCCTGAAGTTTCGTGACATCGTAGAACTTGCTGTCAGAAAAAGATCCCCTGCTCCGCTTAGGCCTATAAGCGTCTCCGGTTTTGCTCCGTAATGTTCTGCAAAACGCGCCATCTCTACCAGACCGCGAGAGATCAGACTTGCCGCTGCATTCTTTCCAAGACCCAGGCCTTCACATATCCCCGCTGCTATAGCAATAACATTCTTGTATGCTCCGGCAACCTCGGCTCCGGCGATATCATTTGAGATATAGGTCTTGATAAAACTAGGAAAACATGCGGCAAACTCTCTTGCGGTCTCTTCGCTAAGCGAGTTGATGACCAGGGCTGTGGGCAGGCTTTTCATCACCTCTGCCGCGAATGAGGGACCGGAGAGAAAGGCGATATTCTCTTCGCGCACATAAGGCGCGTAGATCTCATTTAAAAAACGCCCCGTACTCGCCTCGATCCCTTTGGCGGCAACAAGTATCTTTTGTCCGCTATAAACAAAATTCTCCTCCAGCCATCTTGCCACCTGCTGCGCAGGAATTGCGATCACCAGGTACTCGAGCGCTAAGATCTCTTCCAAGCTGACAAAATTTGGCAGATCCCGCTTGGTGCGCGATGTGATGACGACCTCGTTTTTCTCGCTCAAGGCAAAAGCCAGAGCGCTTCCCCATTTTCCTGCTCCTATTACCCCTATTTTCATGCTATGGCCTTTTCAAAATGTTCCAGATCTTTTTCTCTTCCCATCACGACAAGGACATCCCCCGGGTCGATAAGATGGTTGTGCCCGGCTGAGATAAAACTAAAATCCGCTTCAAGTTCGCGGTCTGCAACAGCCAGTATAATGATATCAAACGCCTCATGCAACGTGATGTCATGGAGTTTTTTATGGGCCAAAACAGAACTGTCGCTGATCGTATACTGGGCCAGTCTCAGCTCTTGATTATGATACATGATCTCATCCATCACCTCCACTACAGCAGGCTTTTCCAGACATTCAGCAATGACGTTTGCTGTTGTCTCAAGTTTGGCTATTGCTTTATTGGCGCCGGCAAGATGGAGTTTGTTCGCGCTGTCTTTTGAAGTCGCCAAAGAGACGATGAAAAGATCAGCATACTCCGCGCGCAAAGAAATCGTCAAAAATACATTATGAGCGTCGTCATCTAGCGCGCAAAAACAGCTCAGCCGTTCCACATCAAACTTCTCGCCTATCTCAAGCCACTCATCGTCAAGCTCGACAAGCTCAACATCAAAGCCGTCTTCTTTGGCGCGCTTGAAGCTGTTTTCGTCAATCACATAGACATAGATCGGTGAGCCGGCAAGTCGAAAGTTCACCGCGATCTCCTTGGCATATCCGTTGTATCCGAAAACAGCTATAGGCTTCATTTTTGTATCCTGCGTTTATGAAGATTGAGAGAAAACTCTTTTATCATCTGTTCAAGTCCTATTACTAGCAAAATATCCCCTTCAAAAAGCTCCATACGCATCTTCGGATTAAAATGAAAAATCTTCTCTCTGTAGATGCCTAAAAGAATAAGCTTTGTTTTGTGGATATTAAGATCTTCGACATGTTTTCTTTGGCTTAGGATGCGTCCGTCGACCAAAAGCTCTTCGATAACAACCTCCGTGCTCTGGCTACGCAAAGCAGCAATCGCTTCAAAGGCAACGGGTCTGCCGGTAAATTCGCGGGCCAGTACGCCGATGAGCTCTTGGGGATAGATGATGTTATTGACACCTGCTATAATAAGCTTTTTACGGTTCTTATCCTCATGCAGATAAGAAAGAATTGAGATATGCGGATCTATCGCACGTATTGTCAGGGATATGTAGATGTTTTGCACATCGGTATCTTCCAGACAGAGTACCGAGATCACCTGTTTTTTAATATTGATCCCATAGTTTTCATAATTTTCCTGCTTGGCAGGATCAGCCAGAACAGCCGCCATCTTGGCCTTGTTTGCCGCCAGAAGTTTTTCCGGTTCTTTTTCCATGATGACAAAGGAAATACCATCTTTTTGAAGTCGTTTTGCAACGATGGCGGAGAGTTCGGAAAACCCGCAGATGAGATAAAAACGCTTCATCTTGGAGATGTCCGTGATCGACTTCTGCTCTCGTATGCTGTCAAGCTGCTCGGTAAAGGCCGAGACAACGATAGAGGTCATAAAAGAGATCACCGCAATCCCTGAGATGATGATGATCATTGCCACGGAGCGCCCAAGCTCCGTGACGGGAACAAAGTCGCCGTACCCCACCGTAGACATACTCACAACAGACCAGTAGAAGGCTTCAAAAAGCGTGTTGATCGCGGAGTTTTCGTTGTTGGCCTCCGCGACATAGATCAAGACGGAGGAGATGGAAATCATCACCGACGCGAAGATCATCAGGGTGAAAAACTCAAACTTTTTCGAGGCCAGCACCGAGGCAAACTGATGCAGGCTCTTAGTATAGCGGAAGATCTTAAAGGCGCGAAAAAGGATAAAAATACGCAGTATGCGCAGTTCATGGAAGAAAGGCATGATGGCAAGAAGGTCAATGATGGCGTAATAGGAGCTTACATATTCCCATTTGCTCCGCAGTATTTTCATCAGCGCCTTGTCTAAGCGAAAACGGTAGCTTAGAAACTCATCCTTCTCATACTGATGCACGATCTCTTGTGTGACTGAACTATGTATCCACAGACGCAGAAGATACTCGACAAGAAAGATTAAAGAGATGATGTAGTCATTGTAGAAAAGAGCGTATTCGGGGAGCGGGTATTTAACCTGCCGAACCAAAAGGATCACACTTGAGATGATCAGTAGCATCATAAAATAGTCGAAATAGCGTTTGTAAGGGTAGGACTCGTCTTCTAAAAGAGAGTAGAAAAATGTTTTTACACTCTGGTATCGCTTGGAAGCCTGGAGCACATAAGCAAGATCGACAAGCCGCTTCGATAAAAATCCCACGCTTCCTACCTCTCTAGCCCAGTTTGGCTTTTAAAACCTCGTTGACTGCCTGAGGGCTGGCAGAACCTTTACTCTCTTTCATTACCTGTCCGACGAAGAAGCCAAAAAGCTTATCTTTTCCGCTTCTGTACTCTGCGGCCTTCTCTTCGTTCGCTGCAATGATCTCGTCGCAGATCTTCTCTATAGCGCCCATATCGGTCACCTGCTTTAATCCAAGTTTCTCGATCGCGCTGTCCACATCACTCTCATTTTCAAGCAGATAGTCAAGGACTTCTTTGGCCGCTTTTCCAGAAATCGTCTGATCTTCGATACGCTTGACCAGCATTCCCATCTTTTTCGCATCTATCGGCGAGTTTTCGATGGAGATACCCCCTTTTAGGCGTCCTTGAAGCTCGACTGTGAGCCAAACCACTGCATTTTTTGCAGAGATACCTTCGCTCATCATGGCTTCAAAAAAGTGTGCCGTCTCCAGCGAAGAGGTGATCACGATGGCATTATAGGCACTCATCTCGTGTTCACGGATAAAACGCTCGCGTTTTTGATCCGGAAGCTCAGGGATCTGGCAAAATTGCGCATACATCTCCTCGCTGATCATCGCAGGCAGAAGATCGGGTTCAGGGAAGTAACGGTAATCCGCCGCACCCTCTTTTCCGCGCATTGAACGTGTCTCCTGCTTGTTCTGGTCAAACAAACGGGTCTCCTGAAGTATCTCGACATCATACTTGCCGTCTTCCCACGCATCTTTCTGGCGCGCGACTTCAAGCTCGATTGCTTTTTCGATAAATCGGAAACTGTTGATATTTTTGATTTCGACACGGGTATAGAGCTTTTCATCGCCTTTTGGACGGATGGAGACATTCACGTCACAGCGGAAGGAGCCCTCTTGCATGTTGGCATCGGAGATCTCAAGATAACGCACGATGGAGTGCAACTTTTTTAGATACAAGATAGCCTCATCCGCCGAACGCATATCCGGCTCAGAAACAATCTCCAAAAGCGGCGTGCCAGCACGGTTAAGATCGACTTTCGAGACAGAACCTTCGTGGATGTTCTTGCCCGCATCCGCTTCTATATGTGCGCGGTTGATACGTATCGGCTTGCTGCTTCCGTCTTCAAAATCGATTGTCAAAATACCGTCTTCCACCACAGGCGTATAGAGCTGAGTGATCTGATACGCCGAAGGGCTGTCCGGATAGAAGTAACTTTTTCTGTCAAAATAAGAAGTGCGGTTCACCCTCGCATCTACCGCCGTTCCGAACATGATAGCCTTATGAAGCACCTCTTTGTTTAAAACAGGGAGTGCGCCGGGAAGGGCCAGACAGGTTGGGCAGGTGTTACTGTTTTGTGTAACATTAAAACTCGTAGCGCAGGAACAAAAAAGTTTAGTTTGTGTATTTAGCTGAACATGCACTTCCAGACCGATGACTGTTTCAAACATTAGTATTTACCTTAATTAATAAAATATCTTATAGAGGCAAAGCCGTAAACACCACATGTTTCGACCTGCTTGATCTGCTCTGAAGAGAGTATTCCCCCCAGGGCAAAAATTTTAGTATTTATTTTACCCGTTATTTCTTTTAAATCCTCTAAACCCTTGGGAATCCCTTTGTCAGGAGAGTTGAAAATCGGGCTATAAGTGATCGCGTCTGCTTCCATGGCCTTTAGCGCCTCTTCATAACTGTGGGTACTGGCAATGACAAAAAGTCCTGCCTCTTTTGCTCTGGCGATTTCGTGAAACTGCGACGAGGTCAGATGAACTCCGAATACATCCAGTTTTATCGCCAGATCCACATCCGAGTGAATGAGCAGTCTAAACTCCTCTTCTATCTTCATCACTTCGCGGGCAAGCGACTCGTAGTCCTTGGTTTTTTTATCACGCAAGCAGACAAAATCGGGGGAGTGTTTTTCAATGGCTGCTGTAAGCGATGCCGTTAAGGTTGCAGGAGTATCTCCAAAAAGAAGCGGATCGGTGATCAGGTAGGACTTAATCATTTTCCGGTTTTTTTAGCATCTCACGGATCTCATACAGAAGCTTTGTCTGTTCTTTCTTCTCTTCATGGCTTTCGCGATAAAGGTTCATCGACTCAAACACTAAAATAAAAAAGAGCGTGATGAAGACAAAGACAAGCGTGCTAAAGACGGCAAACGCGTAGCCGAAATCTGAGAAAGTTTGAAAGGTTAGAATGGCCCCGAGGAAAAGAAAGGCCCAGGAGACGCCTAAAAGAAAACTAAGAATAGTCTCAAAGGCGGTTTTTTTCATTAGTGCTCTTCAGAGATAAGAACGGCTCCGCCAAGGTAAACATACGTCAGCATCATAAAGATAAAGGCTTGAAGAAGTGCCATAAAGGTCAAAAGTGCAAAAGGGATCATCGGAAAGATCCACGGTGTCAGCATCAAAAGAACCATCAAGAACATATCATCACCCTTGACATTTCCGAAAAGACGGAAAGACAAAGAGATGATACGAGAGATGTGAGAAACGATCTCTATCGGGAACATCAACCACGCCAACCACCATACAGGGCCCATAAAGTGAGCAAAATATTTGATCACACCGTTACGGCGGATACCCTCAAAGTTGTAGTAAACAAACACAACCAGGGCAAGACCCAGTGTCATGTTTAGACTAGACGTCGGCGCTTCAAAACCAGGCACGACACCGACAAGGTTAGCCACACCGACAAAAAGGCCTATTGTTGCTACTAATGGAAGGTACTTGCGTGCTTCCTCTTTGCCCATAACATCAGCGCCCATAGAAATAACACCGCCGAGATAAGCTTCCATTACGTTCTGCGTTCCTGTCGGAACGATACGCATACTCGCCGTTGCAACCTTGGCAATAACAAGTACAATAATGGTACTTAACATCATGTGTGTTAGAAAAATAAAACTGTGATCATGGCTGATCATACCAAAGAAGGTAAATAAACGGTCATCCATTCGAAGTTCCCTTGTGTAAAAATATTGACGCGATTATAAAGAGTTTTGCATTAAAGTGCCCTAAAAGAGAAGAAAAATATTCATTTTTTTTATTAAGAAGAAAGAAGGTGAAGGCAGGTATGAAATGCTGTGTCTTAATTCAAATTAAAATTAATAGAAAGAAACGTAAATAGTTATTGACAATAACTATTCTTTCATGTACAATTACGTTAAATTATCAAAAAAGGATTTTCGTATGAAAAAAACATTATTAGCACTCACCCTCTTGACTTCGGTCTCATTTGCTGCAGAGAAGTCTGCTGCTCAAGACGTCTATGTAGGTGCCGGTCTTGGCATTATGGCAACAGACAACAATGGAGATTCCGGCTTGGGTGCAAGCATCAAAGCAGGGACCTACCTTGACACGGTACTAAAAGGCATGGGTATCCAGGCAGAACTTAACAAGTCGCTTTCTGACCCTGAGTATGGCAATGGCAGAGAGGTTGACGTCATGACCCTTGCGTTGTACTCAAGCTATGACATCCTCATCCCCAATTCAGAGTTCACACTGCGCCCTAGAATAGGTGTTATTTTGCCAAACCTCAATGACGACATCGACAGCCGTGATGTAATCTTGAGCAGCGGTTTTGGTGTACTCTATGATCTGCAGGACAACCTTCGTCTCTACGCAGACTACACTGTACTTGGCGAAGCGATCAGCAACTACTCCGCAGGTGTTGAATTCGGGTTCTAAATCCCCCGCACTTTCATGCCTCGGCATGAAAGGCGTCCTTCAACTCTCCTGCCCCAGACGATACAAGGCAAAATCATACTTTACCGGGTCGTCTTTGTCAAAAGAGCGCAGCTTTTGTGTCAACTCCCAGGCCGCTTCGAGGTCATAGCTCTTTCGTTTCAGCAGTCCCAGCCGGTGGCCCATGTTGAAGGTGTGCGTATCCAGCGGCAGGATCAGATCTTTTTTATCCACGCCCCGCCACAATCCCATATCGATCCTGTCATGGCGCACCATCCAGCGAAGGTACATATGCCAGCGTTTCAATGCGCCCGAACCCTTTCGTTTGAAGCTGATCTTTCCGATGAGGAAGTCATAGCCCCGGCTTTTATAGCCGTTGATCTGCTGCATCTTTTCTATAAGTGCATTGACTCCTGCTATCACACAGTTCTCCTCTGTATAGCCCTGCAGAAAAAAACTGTTGAGCGAGCCCTCTTTTTTCAGCTTTGATAGGGTGATGAAAAACTGTACGATATCCTCACTGTTTTGAAAACGGTAGTAGTGTGCATGGAGTTTTTCTCTGATCAGGGCCTCATCCGCATCCAAAAGAGCCATGTCCAAAGAGCGCAAAAACTTCACGATGCTTTCCACCTTGCCGTAGGCAAAGAGTGCGCAGACCAAAGAGGTGTACTCCTCATTATAAAGTTTGGCGATCAAAATGGGATCAAGCTTCTCCTCACTCACCGCATTGGCATTGTTTCGAAAGGCGGCCTCTTTTTCCAGCCGTGCTTTCAGCAAGGACTCTTTTTTATTGAGTTGCATCAGCCCACACCGAGAAAGTAGAGCTTTTTACGCTCGCTTGAACCAGCGATATTGAGCTGTTTTCGGTATTTTGCGATCGTACGGCGTACCATGGTCACCTTGAACTTTTCCTGGATCATCTCGAGAAGTTTCATGTCAGAGAGTGGTTTATTCTGTGCCTCGGCCTTGACAATAGAGCAGAGATACTCTTTAATCGCAGCGTTGGAGACATCTTCATCGATCGCTGTGGTAAAGAACTCTTTCATTGCAAATACACCCCGTTCGCAGGCGATGTATTTGTTGGCGATAGCGCGTGATATCGTCGAGGGGTTATGGCCGAACTCATCTGCCAGAGTCTTCAGGGTCAAAGGCTTAATGGCCCCTCCGGTAAAAAAGCCGTACTGATATTCCACGATCATGAGGCCGACCTTGTAGAGCGTCGCTCGTCGCATATCCAGCGCATCAACAAGGCTTTTTGCCTCTTTGATCTTGGCCGTCACATACTCATGCTCAACACCGTACTCCATGTCGATATGGATGCTTGGGTAAAACGCGTCATTGATCCGCACCTCGATGCCGCCCTCATCGTTAAAATAGATCATCAGATCGCAGATGATCTGCTTGGAGTCTTCAAAATACTCGATGGCCGGCGGGTTTCTAAAACTCTGTATCACCTTCAAGGCCTCTTCAAACGCCTCCTCTTTTGCAAAAGAGTGGATCTCTTCGAGACTTTCTATAATGCGCACCGCCAGCTCATACCCCTTGTCCGAGATCTTTGCCTCGTCGAGCTGAAACAAAAAACACTCTTTGACATCTTTTGCCGCAATGCCTACCGGTTCCAGATAGGCAAAGCGTTTGCGGACCTTTTCAAACTCCGCTTCGCTAACGCCGATCTTTTCACAAAGTGCGGGAAGATCGCCTTCAAAAAAGCCGTTTTCATCCAGATTTTCCATAACCGCATTAGCGATCTCTTTGGATGTCGGCGTGGGAAAAAGCGAACAGTCGATCTGCTCGTCGAGGATGTCATAGAGGGATTTGTGGCCTATGGTGAGAGCTTCGATCTGTTCGCTTTGCGAATTTTTCACCCCGTCGCCGTAGAGGATCTTTTTGGGCAGGCGTTTTTCGAAGTTCTCCTCATAGCCGGACTTGACTTCGATCAGCGGGTTACCCTCGACAAAGGGAGACATCGCCGCTTCCAGATCGCCCAGACTTGAGTGCAGGATGGGCAGCCAGTTTCTCAGCGTCGAGGAGAGTTTGTTCTTTGACTCTACGCTCTGAGAGACCCTTAGTGCCATCGTTTTTCCTCCTCTGTGCTATCGTAAAAAACAGAAGTCAGAAGCGCAAAAATGGGAGTATTGTTGATGCGCATCGCTTCGGTTCTCACTTAAAACTTAAAGCTCTCGCCGAGATAGTGGCGGCGGACATCTGCATTTTTGGAGATCTCTGCAGAACTCCCCGAGGCCAAAAGTTCGCCCGATTTGATAACATAAGCGCGGTCGCAGACTGCCAAAGTCTCGCGGACGTTATGGTCGGTGATCAAAACACCGATACCGATTTCGGTGAGCTGCTTGATGATGCCCTGTATATCCATGACCGCGATCGGATCGACTCCGGCAAAAGGCTCATCCAGGAGCAGGAATTTCGGCGCATTGACCAGGGCGCGTGCGATTTCCACACGTCGGCGTTCCCCGCCGGAGAGGCTCACCCCTTTTCGGTGGCGTATCGGCTCGATATTGAAGAGATTCAGCAACTCGTCTATACGCTTGAAGCGTTCCTCCTCATCTTTGATGTTCACCTCTGCCGCGACAAGAAGATTGTCTTCGACGGTGAGGTCTTTGAAGATAGAGGACTCTTGGGGCAGATACCCTATGCCTTTGATCGCGCGTTTGTGCAGGGGAAGCGTGGAGATATTTTCGCCGTCAAAGTAGACTTCCCCCTCGCTTGACTCGACAAGACCGCAGATCATATAAAAGGTGGTCGTCTTTCCCGCGCCGTTGGGTCCCAAAAGACCGACGACCTCTCCGCTCTTCACTTCCAGAGACATTCCGCGTACGATGGGCGTTTTTTTGATTGTTTTTTTTAGTCCGACGGCTTCTAGTTTATGCATTACTCATCCTGTATATTCTGCTGTTTTCGTGTTTTTCTATAGAAATATGTATCGTTGCAATCCCTGCACAGACCAAAAGTTCCCGCAAAGAGTCAGTTCCCCACTCTATCAGATGATAGCCCTCTTTTTCAAGTTCTTCCAAAAGCCCCAAGCGCATAAAGTTTTCCAATCCCTTGTTATAAAGGTCATAATGAAAAAGCCTCTTGCCATAGCACTGTTGCAAAGAGAAAGTCGGCGAGGTGACGGCCTCTTCTTCTCCGAGGTACGTGGCGAAAGCCTGCGTCAATGTTGTCTTTCCTGCAGCCAGATCGCCGCTTAAGATCACGACGCCGCCCTTGGGGAGTGCTTTTTCTATCTCTTGGGCAAGTACAGAGAGCTCGTCGTGAGCCAGAGTAAACGTTTTCATAATTTTGCCGAGACCTTGATGATCTCTTCGAGTTTGATCTTGGCTTTTTTGCTTTCTAGCATCTCGCGTGCGATCTCCAGGCCCTCTTGGATATCGCGTGCCATCCCCTCGACCATCAAGGCCGCTGCTGCGTTGATGAGGACGATGTCACGCTGGGCTTCTTCGGCGTAGTTGTTGAAGATGTTGTGGAGTATCTTGGCATTGGCCACTCCGTCACCGCCGATGATCGCGGCCAGCGGGGCACGTTTGATACCGTAATTGAGAGGGTCGATCTCGAACTCTGCTATCCCCTTCTCATCCAGACGCGCAGCGTAGGTGATGTCAGAGATGCTGATCTCGTCCATATGCTCGCGTGAGCTTACTACCAGCGCGGAACTGCTGCCGTTAAGTTTCAAGGCCTGAGCTATTTTGGGGACAAAGCTCTTGTCAAATACGCCCAGCATCGTCTTTCGCACGCCGGCGGGATTACTGAGCGGACCGAGGACATTAAAGACCGTTTTGTCACTGATACGCTTTCGCACAGGCATGATAAACTTCATCGCCGGATGGTGGTTCTGCGCAAACATAAAGGTAAAGCCCGTCTCTTCCAACAGCCGTGCGCTCTGTTCTATGCCAAGGTCCAGACGCACGCCGAGTGCTTCAAACATATCGGCCGAACCGGATTTGGAGGTCACGGAGCGGCTGCCGTGTTTAGCCACATAGGCCCCCGCACTTGCGCACACTATAGCGACCGTAGAGGAGATATTGAAGCTTCCTATCTTGTCACCGCCCGTGCCCACAACGTCAAGGAGTCTGGGCTGAAGCTCTTTAGTAACCGGCAGGGCTATCGCATGCGAGCGCATCACGGAAGCAGCCGCAGCGATCTCTTCAACTGAAGTGCTCTCATCAAGTTTCATCGCAAGCAGAAAGTCACGCATCTGCGCATCGTCCATCTCGTGGGCAAAAAGTTTTTCAAAGGCCGCTTTGGCTTCGCTGTAATTCATAAAAGCTCCTTGATATAAAGCTCTTGCTGGCTTTTCGGCGTGGATTTGAGCGTGGGGATCTGAAGGACAAGGTACTTTTTGCTTCCTTTGAGATAGACCACCTCGATCTCGTCACCCACCTCAACGCCCTTACTTGCTTTGACGACTTTACCGTTGATGAGCACGACCCCGTTTGTGATCATGTCCTGGGCGACGGTACGGCGTTTGGTGATGTTGACGGCGTTTAAAAATTTATCGATTCGCATAAACTCTACTTATTTTTACTGTCATTGTAGAGAATGGAAGCTAAAAGGAGACTAAGAGACGCAAAAAATGTGCCATAAACTTTTGCGATTTCTGAGAAGGTAACTTTTTTGACACTAAAAACTGTAACGGATGTCGACAAAGAACCGGTCGTTATCTTTTATCGCTTCCATCATCGGCCGCTCACCACCTATGTAGTCCACGACGCCCGCGTTGGCGCTGAGCGCGTCCATGATCTCATACTCCGCCCAGACTCTGGCAAATCCGCCGTATTCGCCTTTGGCGCCAAACATCGTGACCAGGCCGCTCAGGTTCAGCTGCTCGTTCATAAAGGAGCGTGAAAGCCGCAATGCGCTTTGCAGCTCGTTTTTATCGACAAAGTCCGCCTGTCCTGTCATCTGTGACTCATGCGCAAAGATATGGCGGTTGGCGACTTCAAAGGAAAAAAGCGTGTCTTTCACTCCTCGGTATTCCACTCCGGCCAGAAGATCGAGACGCTCTTTTTCTCTGGCCGTTGTGTTGTATCGTATTCCGCTGAGATAGGCGGCTTCGGCTTTTAAAAGCCAAGAGCCGCTGGCGATATTGACCGCGCTGCCGAGCATCTTTACCTTACTGACGACACGGTTGATGTTCTCTATGGGCACACTGCCCTGCACCCGGTCGAAGTGCCACTTCTGATCGAGCACATCGGCCGCGTAAAAGGAGAGGTCCCAACCTGAGAAGATACCGTTGGCCGCAAATGCATACTGCATGTTCTCCCAGGAAAAAGCGGGGCGTTCGAGACTCAAAAAAGGATCCGGTACCCCGATGAAGATCTCCTGCACGGGGAAAAACTCGCCGCGCGGCGTCGCCTCGCGCATGATCCTGTTTTCGGGTATGAGCATCAACGAATAGTTCCATGCGCCGCTATAGTAGTCCACTTTGACCATCCCCACGCTCAAACGCAGGTCTTTGATGTCTGTCATCCCCGGTACGCGGTTGTCCAGCGGATTGATCACATCGGTTATCCTGATATTGTCCGACTTGCCCCAGACCACGATCTGCCTGCCCGCTTTGAGATCAAGGTGCGGTGTTAATCTGCCTTGCAGATAGGTTTCATCGAGTCTGAGCTGTGTTCGGTAGTCGTCGAGAACCTCTTGGCTATAATCATTTGAGCGGATATCGTAGATCGCGTCATAAAAAGCATCCCCGCTGATCCTCACCCGCCAGGCATCACTAAGCATTCCGTCGAGCTGAAGGTATAAGGAGCTCTGTGCCTGGTTTATTCCCGAATATTCAGTCCCGTCAACACTGTGGGAGCGGTAGCCTGCAGATGTCTTGAAGGCGATATTTCCGCTGAGCACAAAATTCTCTTCAGAAGCGGCAGTGTTCTCAGCTTCAGAAACGATCTCGCTCTGTTCATCGTCAAAACCAGCCAGATCGTCCTCCTCCGTGCTGAACTCTTCTGTCTCGAAACCGCTGAGATCTTCTTGTATGTCTGCGCTGAGGCTTTGCACACTCAGCAGGCTAAAAAAGAGCAAAAAGAGAAGAAGTCTCTTGCTCATAAGCCTCTCTCAAGTGTACGGGTGCTGAAAAATGACTCCTCGAGCTCCTGATTGTACCTGATGTCGGAAAACTCAAGAATGGTCTTGTGCAGGGTCTGTTTGCCCTCTTTGCTCACCATCTGTATAGCTGTTGTACTCCAGATCCCTTCGATCTGCTCAAGGCCGGTGACTTTCATGTATTTAAGCTTCTGTCCGGTTTTGAGATAATGTAGGGCCTGAACGATCACGAAGATGTCCTGACGTACAAAGATGATGGACTGGGTGTATCCCGTCTCGTCAATGACCTTTTGGCTTTTTGGCGTGACCTTTATCTGCCATGTCTTATGCCCATCCACCACAGGCTCTTTCATGACTTCGTAGCTGTAGTCCTGCACATTTCGCGAGGTCATGTCCGAATAAGTAAAATCGCTTCCCATAAACGAGGAGCTCTTATCGCTTGAGGCGATACGCTTTACCTTTTTTAACTCAGGCAGATAGAGCCACTGATCGTCATCTTTGGAACTGTCATCATAGTCGTAGGTCAAAAAAGCGGTGTTCTTAACGTCCGCAGGAGAAAGAAAAAACATCAGCTTCAGCTTGTCCTCCCCTTTACCCCCCAGGGGGCCTTCTCGACCTTCCGGTCTCACCTTGTCTTTTCCGTATATCTTCAACTCACGCACCCGTGTGTTTGCGCTCTTGTCGATCAGGGTCATCTTCATGTTTGAGATTGAGTTGTCCCCGTCGTCCCTGTCGTGGACGCGCTGCGCTATTTCCTGTCCTGTTATAGCAAAAAGCGGCGTTAGGCTAAAAAGGCCTATCAGTACTACTTTGAAGATCATTTTTCATCCTTTGTAGAGAGTAGTTTCAGCAGTGCCGGAGCGAGAATGATATCGGAAATCAAAGCGATGATGATGGCGCCGCCAGTGAGAATACCAAAGTTTATAAGGTTGCTCAGCGAGGCAAATATGTAGACATAAAAGCCCAGTGAAAGGACGATCGTCGTTGCGACCATAGCCCGACCCGTGCCTATCATTGTCTCTTCGACCGCGCGTTGCAGGCTATGGCCTTCATGTCGGTAGCGCGAAAAGTTGTGGAAGAAGTGCACGGTGTCATCCACCGAAAGGCCGATAACGATGGCACCAATAAGCATCGTAAACATATCCAGCGGCATGTCGACCATGCTCATAAAGCCCAGGGTCATGACCACCGGCAGGACATTGGGCACCATGCTCACCAGTCCCGTCTTGACGCTTCCTAGCAACAAGATCATCATCATAGCGATCAGCCCGAAAGCGATAACATAGCTCAGCGCCATAGAGTTCATCGATGCGACTAGGGTTCGTTGAAACAGCGGAACCATGCCCGTTATCGTCACCTCGATCTCATCAGACAGTTCCTCTTTTATCAAGACGGTCAGCTCCTGACTGAGCTCTTCGTATCTGCCCGCTTCCATCCACGGCAGCTTGAAGGTGAGCCGTGCCTGCGAAAAACGCGAATCGACCAGATCTTCCAGATCATCGCTTCCGCTGTTTGCAAAGAGCAGGAACTCCTGAGGGATCAGGGCATCATTGTCCGTTATCGCGTAGAACTCCTGTCGGTTTTCGTGCAGGGCCCGGTGGATCTCTTTTAAAACCTCCACCACGCTCCACCCCTTGCCGACGAAGTAGTTTTCATTCTCTATCGCTTCGGCTCTTTTTCTGATCGTATCGATGCGCTGCAAAAGTTCAGAACTGTAAAGTCCGTTCTCTTTTTTCGTGTCGATGATCACCTCCATTGTGACAGAGCCATTGAGCTCTTTGTCTACAAGGGACGTGGCAATCTTCACCGGCGAGTCATCCGGCTGCCAGCTCAGCGGGTCATGGTGGAAGCTGATATCCTTGGCAAAGTAGACAAAGACAAGGATCACAAGAGCACTGAGCGCAACAATAAGCTTGGCATGGTTGAAGCTAAAAGCAGCGATCCCTTTTAAGTAGGTATCCATTTTTTGCGATTTTTTCAGATGCTTTTGCTTTGCTGCTTTGAAAGGCAATACCGCCAAGACAGCAGGCATCAGTACCAAAGTGTTGACAAGCGCTATCATCACCCCAGTCGCCGCGAAAAGACCAAGGTCGGCGATCGGAGAGATCTGTGCGGTGCTAAAGGAGAGAAGACCCGCCGCGGTGGTCAGAGAAGTCATGACAATGGGAAGTCCCGAGTGGCCAAGCGCGTAGACTATGGCCTTTTGCTTTAATCCATTGCGGTTAAACTCTTTGAAAAAGATAGCCAGCAAATGCACGGTAGCACCGATGCCGACAGCCAGAAGGAAGGAGGGAAGGATCTGGGTGGGTATCGTGATCGGTGTAGCACTCAGCGCCATAAGACCCATCGTGCTCAGCAGCGACAAAACAACGACAAAGATCGGAAGAAGCACCGCACTCAAACGGCGAAAGAGTACAAACAAAAAGACAGCCATGATCAGAAGCACCAGTTTCACGAACTTCTGCATGTCTTTTTGTACCGAGCGTTTGTTGTAGTCGTTGACCGCAAGCGAGCCCGCGATAAAGACCTCAAAACCATCCTGTGTGAACTTTTTAGCTATCTCTTCGGCCGCTCTTACCATCTCGCTTTTTGATTTGTCACTCAAGAACTCGGCCTTCTCATCCGAAACCATGTCATCGTCAAACCCCGCGAACAGGTCATCACGAGCAGTGCTTTCATAAGCAGCCGGCTCGAGGATAAGCGTCGTCATGGTCAGTTTCTCATTAAGCAGAAGATTCTTATACATCTCGCTGTGTACGGCGAGTTCTTTGATGGTTGCCAGCTCTTTTTCATCCTGCGGCCAGTGTTCAAAAAGATCTTCGACGATCAGGCGATCTTTTTCGCCACGGGTATTTCGGGCATTGATCAGCGAGGTGACCTCATTGAGGTGGGGAACAGTGTTTTCAAGTTCGATGTGCAGCGCTTTTAGTCGTTGTAAAAAGGCCGAATCAAAGATATCTTTGGTTTGGACGACAAGCATAATCCGCTCGTCCTGGCCGAACTGCTCTTTAAAGGCTTCATAGCGCAGCAGGGCGGGATCGTTTTCATGCAAAAACCCCTCTGTCGAGGTGTCGATAGTGATGTTTGGAAGATTTGAGATCAGAAAAAGGCTCATGGCCAACATAACAAAGATGATTTTTTTTGGATGCAGGACGATCTTTTCACCCATCTTTTCCAGATAGGATTCCGTTTTGTTTCGCCAGTTCATATCGTTCCTTTTATATAAAGAACATATTATAGTATATATAACTCACGGAACTTCTTGACTTATGTCAACCTGCGAAGTTGTTATGCTGTATTTTTTCTTTCTTGACGACGATCTCTTTTTGACGCTCTTTTTTCTGCATATCTTTTTCGACAAAGATCTTTTTGCGCGTAACCGGGTCCATCTCTGTGTAGTACATCACGGCCGAATAGGTGCTCGGCGTCGGCGTAAAGACCTGCGCCTGCTCGGGATTCATCTGAAGTTCTTCGGTCGTAAAACGCTTAAGCTCATGCATGTCGCGCTCTTCACATCCCGGATGCGCAGCGATAAGGTAGTAGGTCAAAAACTGCTTTTTTCCCTCCTCCGCATTGAGGCGGTCATACATCTTCTTAAAATCGACCAGGGTCTGCTTGCCCGGTTTTCCCATCAGATCCAGCACATGCTGCTGGGTGTGTTCGGGGGCAACCTTCATCTGCCCGGAGATGTGGTGTTTGACAAGTTCTTTGAGGTAGGCATAGCCGTGTTCCTTGTCTTCGGTGATGAAATCGTAGCGAATACCCGAAGCGACAAAGGCTTTTTTCACACCCGGCACCGCGCGCACCTGGCGGAGCAGATCGATGTTGCGTTTGTGGTTGATCTTCATCGAAGAACAGAGATGGTTTGCGTCCACACAGCGCTGATGCGCACAGGTGCCGTGTTTGAGTTTCTTCTTGCATTCATAGCCGTACATATTGGCCGTCGGACCGCCGACATCAGAGATGATCCCCTTGAAGTCTTTATACTCCGTAAACTTTTTGACCTCTTTGAGGATGGAAGCTTCCGAGCGGGTTCGGATGGTGCGTCCCTGATGCACGCCTATAGCGCAGAAGTTGCACTCTCCCCAGCAGCCCTGATGGGTGTTGATGGAGAACTTGATCGTCTCAAGACACTTGACCGCACCCTCAGGACGGTGGTAGGGATGCAGTTCTCTTGTAAAAGCAAAGTCCGAGACCGCGTCCATCTCCTCTTCGTTCAGATAGTCGCAGGGCGGGTTTTGGATCAGAAAACGGCTGTCAACGCTCTCGCACAGGCCCTTTGCGGAGATGGGGTCGTTGTTGTCGTAGAAGGCATCAAACATGTCGATATATTTTTCTTTGTCCTGCAGGCACTGTGCGTGGGAAGGAAGCTGGATGTACTCCGGCACAGGCGTTTTGGAAATATAGCAGACCCCCTTGATCTTCTTGTAGTCAGCCCCGTCACGCAAAGCGATACTGAGTTCTTCTATCGCCCGCTCTCCCATACCGTAGATCATCAGGTCGGCTTTTGAGTCGAACAAGATGGGCTTGCGAAGCTTGTTGCTCCAGTAATCGTAGTGGGTGATGCGACGCAGGCTGGCTTCTATGCCGCCTAGAACGATGGGCACCGTGTCTTTGAAGTTGCGGCGGATAAGGTTGGTGTAGACATTGACCGCACGGTCGGGGCGTTTGGTATTTTTTCCGCCGGGCGTGTAGTCGTCGGAGTTTCTAAACTTCTTCGTCGCGGTATAGTTGGCCACCATCGAGTCGATGCTGCCCCCGCTCACACCCCAGTAAACGCGGGGTTCGCCAAGACGTTTGATGTCCACATCGCTGTTGACGTCAGGCTGGCCGATGATGCCGACTTTGAAACCGAGTTTTTCGAGGATGCGGCCGACCACTGCCACACCGATATAAGGCGAGTCGATGTAGGCATCGCCGCTGACAAGGATAACATCAAGCTGCTTCCAGCCTCGCTGCTTCATCTCTTCGCGGGTTGTGGGTAGGTAAGAGTGTGTGTTGTTTTTCATAAATGAAATTCTATCCAAAGAGCACTTTGAAAATGCCCAGAAAATAAAAGTAGTTAGTATTGTTAGATACGTAAAATGGGCAAAACAAGGATACCGTTCGCAAAGCGATGTTTCTTTAGTAAAGCCCATCTTTGCTGCGCTGGCCGCTATGGCACTAAAGCTAGCCTCTAACGAGGCAGAGGTGCCTACTCCGCGAGGTCCATTTCGCCGAAATGGTTGAAGAGGGGATAACCTGCTTCGAGCCAGCCGTCCATACCGCCCTTGAGGTAGACGACATTGCTATAGCCCATGTCCTGTATGAGTGTTTTTGCGGAAAGGACCGCGCCTTTTCCCGAGCGGCAGTAGACGACGACAAAGGCCTTTTTGTCGGGTATCGCGCTTTCGACGTCAAACTCCAGTACGCCCCGTCCGATCGCGACGTGCTCCTCGGCATCTATATTGCCTTCGGGGCGCATGTAGGACTCGCGGATGTCGAGCATAATGAGCTTCTCCTCATTCTCCATCATCTTTTTGAGTGCCTCGGGCGAAATGGACTTGACTACCTTGGCACTTGCTGCCACCAGGCTCTCGCTCAATATACTTCCTGCCATCAAAGGCATACTCAGACTCACGCCCAAAAGAGCTGCAGCCGCTATTTTATTTATTTTCATATTACCATCCTTTTATCATTGTTGTTATTTTTTCGTACAGGCCTAAAATCTCTTTTTTGAGCGTCTCATCGCAGACAAGCATTTCCATCTGAACACTTAGGTCGGGCGTAGAGACATAAGACTCCCCATTTTTTTCATAAACGCTAATGCGGCACGGCAGCAAAATACTCAGCTCCGGCTGGGTGTTCAGGAGTTTTGCCGCTATTGGCGCCTTGCACAGCTCAAAAACCGAGACATGTTCTTTGATCTCAAAGCCGCTCTCGGGAAGGTTTTTAGAAAAAGGAAAATGCTTCTTCAGCATCAGTCCAAAGTCCTTTGCTTCCTCTTCGATACGTGCTTCGATCTCATCGCAGCCCAGTTTTGCTTGATGTGTAAATATCACAGATATCCTTTCGTTTAGCGAACCCGCTTATGGGCGCTATGATATAATAATCAGATTAATTTAGTCAAGAGTTTTTTCAATGATGAAATAACGATAATCCTGATAGCTCTCTTTGGGCGTGAGGTGAAGAGCCTCCTTACTCTCGATGAGCTCCAGACCTTTGGGGAGTTCATCTCGCATCTTCTGCTCGTCGTACTGGATGATCTCCAGCCCGCTGCACATCGCTGGCCCCGTGGGAGAAAAAGTGCTTATGACAGCTTTTCCGCCATCTTTTAGCGCAGCGTGAAGGGCTTCAAAATAGGCTTTCCTCTCGTTCGCGTGCAGCAGAAAATGAAAAACCGCCCTGTCGTGCCAGAGATCAAACTTCTTTGTACTCCTAAAGCATGTCACATCTGCGCAGACAAACTCGGCCTTGTCCGCCGCGCTGCCCAGTCTCGCCTTGAGTATCTCCAACGACGTGCGCGAGAGATCAAGAAGCGTAAGCTTTTCATACCCTTTTTCGATCAGACGATCTGCCAGCAGGGAGGCGCCGCAGCCTACGTCAATGATGGCCGCTTCTTTGCCAAGTCTCAGAGCTTCTATAAGTCCAAGCGAGAGGTCGGGTGAGCGTTGGTGCCACAGTACCTGAGTGTAGTCTTTGGTGCTATAGACATTATCCCAGTGTGCTTTACTCCGCTCTTCAGAAGGGATTTTGCGTGCTCTAAAGGTGGCGCCCTGTGTCGTTGCCGAGGTCTTGTACCCCGTCATTTTGGTACATTCGATCTCGTCAAATCCCGCCTCTGCCATGATCTGCATCAGCTTCTGCTGACTCAGGGTTCCCGCAACGCAATTAGCCCAATCCGTCCCGCTTGTTGTTGCACAGCAGGAAGAGGCGTCTTTGGCCTTGGCTGTGTCGATGATATCTGCAAAGTAGAGTCTTCCGCCGGGCTTAAGCAGACGGTAGATCTCGGCAAAGACACTCTGTTTGCAGTCGCTGAGGTTGATGGCGCCGTTTGAGATGACGACATCAGCCGTCGCATCTTCCAGGGGAATGGACTCAAAATCGCTCTCATACACCTCCACCTGTGAAAAACCGGCCAAGAGCGCATGTTCCTTTGCCTTGTCCACCATCTTCGGAGTGATGTCGATCCCGATCGCCCTTCCCTTAGGCCCGGTCAAAAAAGCCGCGATCATCAGATCCACCCCCGCCCCGCAGCCAAGGTCGACAATGCACTCGCCACTGCCGATCTCGCCCTGTTCAAAAGGATTGCCCACCGCCGCACAGTAGTCCCAGATCTGCGAAGGAAGCGCCTCAAACCAGGCCTCTTTGTAGCCCAATGCCAGAGCATTTCCACGCCCTTTTTCCCAGCCGAACGCTTTGGTGGGGTCATCCGCGAGGGCGCTATAAAGAGAGATAATCTGTTGGTGTTTCTGCATGGGTTTCCTTGTATTTGTTGTGACGAAAGTTTAGCATATTTATTTGTTTCAAAAAGATGAGGTCGGAACTGCTGTGATGACAAGGAGTTTAAGGAGTTGCAATGGAGAAAATAGAGAATTTCCTCCCCGGAGGGAGGAAAACTGTAGAGAGTGACTATGGATTTACAGTTTTTGTAAATACCTCGTCAGTTTTTTGGTTGAGCGTGCTTCCATCGTACCATCCATCAGCAGCAGTTGTGAACTGGCCGTTGGCACCTGTTAGCAGGTAGTACACTTTATAAGTGACTTTGATACCTGTTTTGCCTGTGACATCATACTTGATTGTATAAGTCTCTTTTTCATTAGCCACAAGACGGTTGTCAAACTTGACCGTATTGGAGTCAAATCCTGGACGAACAACAAATCCACCTGTAAAACTTTTTCCTGTCTCACGTCCGTAGACACGGGTAAAGGTAGAAGTATTTGAATCATCGATGATATTAACCGCCTTCACCGTTCCCGTAGTGCTTCCTGCACTTACATACTGAGACTTGACGGTGTTGTCCGCTCCGGTTATCGTTACTGAAGTCGCATTAAACTCTTGGCTCGAGACTGCGCTGCCGTCAAGATCTGGCTGCAGTCCGGTGATCTCGATCTTGCGAGTGGCGTCGTACTCGACACCGACTGCGCCCTTGCCCGTACCTGTCGTGTTAATCGTATCGTTGGCATTACTTGGCACTACTGTGTTGATGATGTTTTCAAAGCTTGAATCACCTGTCGCAGAAGTGGTCGGTATCATGTTGCCATCTGCATCAGTAACGATCACACGCGTCAGCATACGGCGCATTGGATGCGCTCCGGGGAACATGTGTGCTGTCTTATTCAAGAGCGTAGTGTTGACTGTCAACTCATTGCTAGCGATAGAAGCCGTTACATCCGCGTCAAAACCGCTTTTGATCTTATTTGCATAGTTTACGCCTGTCTGCTTGTTCGCACCGATAAAGCCGTGGTCATTCATCCATTTTCCCACTACCGGGTTGTGTGTTTCGCCGTAGCCCTCAGGATCTTTAGGATCAAAATAACCTGTTAGCAGTCCATCTTCTTTTTGGAAGAGTTCATTCGGCTTGTTCCACTTGTGAAGTACCGTCTTGTTGGAGAGACGCGGCATATGACACTTCGTACATTTTGGCGAACTGGCCGTGTCTGCCCAGTTGTTGTCCGTACCGCTGGTCATACCATTCCATGTCGAACAAAGTTCCATTTGGTTTCCGCCTGCAGCAGGATCTTCTGCACCCGCACTTCGCTGGTGGCAGCTTAGACACAATGCTTTGGCATTTTTGCTGAAGTGGTTGTCTTTGGCCTGATAGACAGTTTTACCCAGAGATGTTGCCAAACGATCGCTGTCATCATCTGTATTTGAGTTGGCGGTTCCCGTGATGCCGTATGGTCCGTAGAACGGTCCGCCGGTGTAGTGAGTATTGCCTGCTGTACCGTTTAACTCAACGTTTCTAAGCGTAAAGCGTCCGTCGGACAATTTTCCAGTTACATCATTGAAGGCCGTAGCATCCTGCGGTGTCGCATTGGTGTCTGAATAAACATCCGGACCGACAAGGCTGAAGAAACCATTCATATGAGGATCACTTGCATTTTTGTCATAGGTGATTACATCGCCCGCAGCTAATCCTGCACGAACATTGCCAATTGGTCCATATGTTATAGCATTTTTGAGCGTATATGTTCCGTCATCACGCACACCGTCCAGGCCTGAGGTTCCGGCTGCACCCATCAGACGAATCGACTCGACACTGTGACAGGTCGCGCAGTTGATTCCCTCTCGGTTGGCTTCGTGGCCGATGTGGTAGGTTGCGGTGTAGAGGTTTCCATCTTTACCGACTGCGGCAACGGTAGAAGAATCTTTTGTCCCTGTATACGTTGCTGTTCCGGCAAGATTACTCTGGTTGGCAGTTTTAAGTGCAGCCAGTTCAGTTGCCGTTGCGTTCAAATATTCAGCAGCTGATGTAAGCTTTGTCACCGTGATATTGTAATCCCCAGCATAATAAGCACCCGGAGCATGGCACTTCAGACATACTTTTGAACTTCCGCCTGCAACACGCTTATCCGAAGTAGTTTGCGTTGCACTAACGACAGTGCTTGCTCCTCCGGTAATGGTAGCCATTGTATAAGATGCACTTCTTGGTGCTGGCCCAGTTTTTCCAATGTTAGAAAGCTGAATACGCAGGTAGTCCTGGTATTTAGACTGGAAAATCCCGTCCGTCCATGACTTGGCATGCATGGAGGTCTTCCAGGTGTCATAAAGCTCAAAGTGGCACATCTGGCACTTCTTGTCCGCGCTGTCAAAGAGCGTGTTGCCATAATGTATTCCTGTAGGAAACTCGGCCTCACCGGCATGTGCAAGATCAGTACGCGACTCTACTGCTACAGCGGCAGTATTGTTGTCGCTGCCCCCGCATCCGCTAAATATAGCCACACTTCCTAGCAGAAGTATGGAGACTAAAGGTTTCATCCACTTATGAGAATGTTCATTCATCTTAAGTTCCCCACTTTCATAGTATTTTACGTTCTAGACTATAGCTATCCAAAATGAAAAAATCATGAAAAAAGAGCATTCCTTAAAATGACAAACTAATTTGCTTGCCTGTATTTCGCGGTGTTACCAAATGAAATAAGTAAAAAAAAGGGAATTAAAACTGATAAAGATCGAGGATAGAAAAAGCCTGCTTTCAAGAGATAGCACTATCCGCTTTCTCTTGAAATAAACTTCTTTTTTTACTTTTTACGTGCCACAAACGAGGCTATTCTTACCTTTTCTCCTCGCAGATTGACCGCATCTTTCTCTTGATAAGAGATGATTTCCAGCGCTTCAAATGCCTGGAGCAGCTCCTCTATTTTCAGGTGAAAGTCAGGGTTGGTAGGGTTGTGATAGCCCTCTCCTGTTGCCGTTTCGACAAAGGTCTCGTAGATAAAGAGGCCTCCTTTTTTGAGCGCCTTGATGATCTTTGGAAACATATTGCGATCAAGGTAGTTGATCTTGACTATCAGATCGTAGGCATCGCATTGAAATTCGTAATTATCAAGATCCGCCTCTATCTTGTGAATAGCATCCATCGCTTTGACCTTGGAGAGTGCGAAGTCAGAGAGGTCGACGGCATCGATTTCAAAACCGTGATGCGCCAGGTAGTGGGTGTTTCTGCCCATTCCGCAGGCGATATCAAGTGCCCTTCCCTTCCTGGCCAAATGCAGGTTCTTTTTTACGATCTCAGAAACCTCGTCGGGCATCGGTTTATTCAGGTACTTCTCATTCCAGCGTGCTTTGTCTTCATACATATCAGGCCTTCTTCAAGACAATAAAGGCCTTGTCTTTTTCGTCGTAGAGATCGAGGTAACGGCTCTGGATCACCTTGAAATTTTTGAGGTTTTTGAAAAACTTCAAAGGATGAAAATACTGCACGATCATACTCTGCTCTTTTCTGTAAAGCCCATTTTCTTTTTCAAAAAGGGTGAACTGTGTGTTGAGTCTGTTCGCTTCGAAGACGGCATCGACGCTTAAGAACATCTCCTCTTCTTCCGCGCTCAACGTCCCCTCGGCGACATTGGCAAACCCATGCAGGGTGTTGATGTCGAACATGAAGATGCCCTCATCGCTCAAGGCATCGTGAACACACTGCAAGAAGTTTTCCAGTTCCTGTTCAGGCACGAAGTTGAGTACATCAAAAGCGGAGACGATGGCGTCGTACTTCTTGTCGACCTCACAGATCGACTTGAACTCGGCCTTGAGCCCCCGTTGCTTTGCCTTTTGCACCATCAAGGCACTCAGGTCTATCCCCTCGCACTCAATGTCAAATTTTTCCAGTTTTTGCATCAGGTCGCCTCTGCCGCAGCCCAGATCCAGCAGGGTTTTGATCTCATAGTTGTAGAGTGTCTCGATGTAGAGCGTATGCAGGTGCATCGTTGCTTCTTCGATGCCGAGGAGATGTTCTACTTTTGAATAGAGGTCCAAGTTGTTGTTCATGAAGTGCCTTCGTATTGTGTCATCACTCTTGCCGGCCGATGCGCAAAGAGTCTTTTTCGGCCAAACGTGAGCGTAATTATAGCGATTTCTATACATGGTATAAAAAGCACTTCTCAAAACAGTGCTTTTAAGCCCTGTTTTTGAAACAGGTGATAAAATATCACTGATAAAATAATTTTATATGTTCAAATTTATTTTTCTGCCTGAATAAAAATTTAAATCATTCTGTTTTTTTTATCATTTATAGCAGCCGTTTAACACTTATACAAGGAAAACAAATGAAGCAAACACCTCTCGTAATCGTAACATCAGTGATGATGGCACTTCTGTGTGTGCATGCCGCCCAGGAAGCTCCTTTTTCAAAAGAGTTTCCCTTCATTCAGCCCATTTCTATAGAAGAGGCTCCTCTTGAGGTGATCGTAGAACTCGACAGCGATGAAGATGGTGTTATGGACAAAAATGATAAATGTCCGAGCACGATAAAAGGTAAAAGTGTGGATATCTTCGGATGCCAGCTTAAAGATGATTCGGACAATGACGCTGTTCCTGACGATGACGACAAGTGTCCAAACACACCGGCGGGGATCAAGGTTGACTACAGAGGATGTGAGGTGGACAGTGATGAAGATGGTATTACTGATTCAAAAGACAAATGTCCTGATACCAGCAAAGAGTTTATGGTAGATGGTTATGGCTGTCCTCAAACGGCTACCTTGAAGGTTCAGTTTGCGTCCGGAAAGTACAAGGTAAACGATCAGCTTGTAAACGAAGTGCAGGAGTTTGCACTCTTTCTCAAAGAGAACAAAGGGTATCAGGTCGTGCTCTTTGGCTATACCGACAATTTAGGTAACGAAAAAGTAAATAAAACTCTTTCTCAAAATCGCGCAGACTCTGTCAAAGAGGCACTAACGCGTTACGGCATCAGCGAAACACGCTTGACAGCCATAGGAAAAGGGGCAGAAAACCCTATCGCCGACAATGCTACGCCTGAAGGCCGCGCGCGAAACCGCCGCATTGAAGTTGAACTGATCCAGTAGCAAGCCGACAAAATACAAAAATAAATATTTAGGGGTTTAAAAAATGAAAAAAAGATTGCTAGTCGCTTTATCTTTTGCTGCTGCGCTTAATGCGCAAGATCTGAAGACAACTGTAGATGAGCTTCTCTCTACCAATCCAGTCATTCAAGAACGACTGAAAAACTATAACTCCGTAAAAGAGGATATCACTAGCGCAAAAGCCGGCTACTATCCGAAAGTGGACCTTACGCTGGGTGCGGGGCAGGAAAATACAGACAGAACCGGTCGGACTCTGGGAACGAATGATACCTTGAGTGTTTACCAAAACTCTTTGACCTATACCCAAAACCTGTTCAAAGGCTTTGAAACTACCTATCAAGTCAAACAACAGGAGTACAGAACCATCTCCGCGGCCTACAGCTACATCGAAAAAGTAAACGATACTGCTTTCGCCATGGTTAACGCCTATCTTCAGGTCATGCGTCAAAAAGAACTGCTTGACACCGCGCAAGAAAATATCGAGATCAACGAAGAGATACTTAGAAAAGTACAAAAACTTTACGAATCAGGCTTGACCACGCTCTCGGAAGTGAACAAGATTGAGTCTTCTTTAGCGCTTGCCCGATCAAACCATGTCGTGCAAGAGAACACCCTTATGGATGTCAACTATAACCTGCACAAGATACTCGGAAGATACCTCAATGCCGAAAATATGCAAAAACCTGTTTTAAATGTCGCCCTTCCTGCGAGCATAGAAGAAGCGGCGCAGTTTGCCATGAGAAACAACCCTTCGCTCTTAGTCGGCGAATACAACATAAAACTGGCACAGGCAGCCCATCATGAAAAAAAATCGCCATTCTACCCTCAGGTAGACATAGAGATATCACAATCCATGAACAAGAACCTTAGCGGAGTCGAGGGTGAAGATGACCGCTTCAGAGCCATGGCCTATCTACGATATAACTTCTTCAACGGCTTTGCAGACAGTGCCGCTTTGCAAAAAAGCGTCAGTGAGGTCCACAAAGAAGTCGAAACCAAAAACACGCTTCGAAGAGATGTCATAGAGGGGCTGAACCTTTCATGGGCAGCCAATGAAAAGCTCGGCGATCAGCTCGACCATCTTCACGCATACAAGGATTTTTCACTCAAAACGCTAAGCCTATACGCCAAAGAGTACGATCTGGGCCGCCGCTCGCTGCTAGACCTGCTCTCTTCTCAAAATGACTTTATCGGCGCAAAATCACAGATCATCAACACCGAGTACAATATGCTTTATGCAAAATACAGAATCCTTGATGCGCTTGGCACCTTAGTCCCTACCGTTATGGGAAGTGCTGACATCGTCTACTCAAATGTCGGTTTGACAGGAAAAGCGCCCGCAAACAGCGATACCCTGCCTATACTTTTAGACAGAGACCAAGATCTGATCGTTGATGACGAAGATATCTGCAACAACTCGCTCTCCAATGAAATGAGAAATATTTACGGATGTAAATTCATATACGAAGACACACAAAGAGTAGAAAGATACAGCGACTTTTTGTTCGAAGACAAAACAGCACAATTAAGTGTTGAGGGAGAAAAAAGAGTCAATGATCTCATCAGCCAACTCCAAGAGTACGGGTTTGCATATATTAAGTTCGATGTCTTGGGGCACGTTGACAATGATGATCTCTCTAATGAAGAAAAGCTGACTCTGTCAAAACAAAGAGCTGAAATCATCAAGATGAAACTTCTTGAAGCAGGCGCCTTGGACACCAATATAGTTTTGCATCCAAAATCAGACAGTGCACCTTTTTTCACAAATGCACTGGGTGAAGGAAAAAAACTAAACAACAGAGTCGATATTATCGTAAGAAAATTAAAAAAAGTAGCGCTATAGAGGGTTATAGATGTATGTAACAGATATCGACAATTTAAGAATGGATGCCCTGCTAGACTGTTTGGTGCTCTTTACCAAACTTTATCACAAACCTTTTTCGGCCGAAGCGCTTAGTGCTGGCCTTCCTATAGAAGCCGGAAAAGAGTCGCCCGAGCTCTTTTCTATCAATAACGCCAAGGGACTTTTTTCTCGTGCCGCTGAGAGAGCCGGACTAAAATCAAGCCTTGTCAAACGACCGATATCGCAAATCTCCGCACTTCAACTGCCTCTCATTTTACTGTTGTCAAATCAAAGTGCCTGTATCTTAGATAGCTTCAGTCCTGATCGAAAACAGGTCAAGATCATTATGCCAGGTGACGAGGCGATCGAGCAGTGGGTTGATGTAGACGTTTTAGAAAACGAGTATATTGGCTACTTGTTTATGGTGAAAAAAGCCTTTGAGTACAGCGATGACAACTCAAGAACACTCCACCTCAATCAAAAGCATTGGTTCTGGAGTACCCTGAAACTCTCTTCGGGCATCTATAAAGATGTGCTCTATGCCTCGTTTCTCATCAACCTCTTTGTTCTCGCTTCCCCGCTCTTTACCATGAATGTTTACGACAGGGTCGTGCCAAACAATGCGATAGAGACCTTATGGGTTTTTGCTATTGGTGTTGCTGTCATCTATATCATTGATACCTTTTTAAAATTTACACGGACGTATCTTCTGGAGAGCGCTGCGAAGAAAAGTGATATTATTATGTCATCCATAATTTTTGAAAAAGTCCTTGATCTAAAGATGGCGCACCACCCTACCTCTGTTGGTTCTTTTGCCAGCAACCTCAAAGACTTCGACAGCATCAGAAGCTTTTTGACCAATGCCACGATGGCAGCTGTCATCGATCTCCCCTTTGCTGTAATATTTCTAGCCGTAATCGGCTACATTGGCGGAAGTCTGGTTCTTATACCTATAACCATCATGCTTTTTATCCTTATGTATGCATTTTTGATCAAGAAACCCCTAAGGGCAAGCATAGAGAGTACGCATGAAGCAAGCGCTAAAAAGAGCGCTATTCTTATCGAAACACTTAATAACATAGAGACCCTAAAAACGCTGGGGACACTAAACCAGGTCCAATGGAAATGGGAAGAATCCGCAGGCGAGATCGCGACTAAGAGCCTACGCTCTCGTTTGCTCTCGTCTTCTATTCCTACGGTGACGCAGCTTCTTATACAACTCAACACCGTAATGGTCATCATCTATGGCGTTTATCTCATTCAAGATTTCGAGCTTTCTATGGGCGGACTTATCGCTGTGGTGATTCTTGCATCACGGACACTCTCTCCGATGGGACAGGTTGCCGCTCTTATGACAAATTATGAAGATGCAAAGACCTCGTACGAAACCATAAATGACATCATTTCAAAACCTTCTGAGCGTCCCAGCGGCAAAAAGTTTGTCGAACGACCTGATTTCAGTGGACATATCGAGTTTTCAGATGTCACCTTCACCTATCCGAACAACGATATCCCTGCTTTAAAAAATGTATCTTTCAGTATTAACCCTGGCGAGCATGTTGCTATTATCGGCAGAATAGGTTCGGGGAAAAGCACTATTGAAAAACTGATCTTAGGTCTGTATGAGCCAGATTCCGGCCAGATTCTTATCGATGGAATAGACATAAAACAGATTGACCCGGCGGATTTAAGAAAACATCTCGGCTATGTCTCTCAAGATATCATGCTCTTTCGCGGCACGGTTAAAGACAACATCGTTTATCGCGCAACACATGCCAGTGACGTGTCGATGATCAAAGCAGCTAATATCAGTGGAACTTCTGAATTTGTAAAGAAACATCCCAAAGGCTATGAGATGGCCATAGGCGAGCGGGGGCAAGGACTTTCCGGCGGCCAAAAACAAAGCATAGGAATCGCGCGCGCATTTTTGCATAACACTCCCATTATGCTTATGGATGAGCCCAGCAATGCAATGGACCAGATCACAGAAGCCAACCTTCTTGAAAATCTAGAAAAAAGTCTAAAAGACAAGACCCTGCTGCTTATCACCCAAAAGATGACTCTGCTAAAGATCGTAGAAAGAATTATCGTGATGAACGAGGGAAAAGTTTTAATAGATGCACCCAAAGATGTTGCATTAAAACAGCTCCAAGGCGAAGGGAAAAAAATTGAAGAAAACTAATAAGCCTGTAGAATACACCCAAAAAGACTACGAGTTTATGAACAGTTTAAGCTCGGCTATTCTTGAGCGGACACCCTCAAAAATACGTATTGTCTTAAAGATATGGCTCGTTGCTATCCTTGCTTTTATTGTATGGGCGTCCTTTGCTGAGATAGATGAGATAACCAGAGGCGATGGAAAAGCCATTCCTTATGGACAAAATCAGATCATTCAAAATCTCGAAGGCGGCATTATAGAGTCCATACTTGTCAATGAAGGACAGGTAGTAAAAGAAGATGAGATCATCTTAAAAATCAACAATGCCAGATCTGTATCGGCTTCAACAACAAACAAGATGAAGCTTCAAGAACTCGGAGCAAGAAGAACGATGCTGCATGCACAGGCAAATAAACTTCCTTTTGAAGAGATCAAAACAGAGGACAATGAGTTACTCGTTCAGATGAGGCTTGCAAAAAAACTCTACGACTCTAACCGGTTGGAATTTCTTGCCAAAGATGAGTCCATTGTTGCGCAGATCAATCAAAAAAAACAAGAGTACAAAGAGGCAAAGGCAAGTATTCTCTCGCTTAAGAGATCCTTAGAATATGTGAAAGAAGAGATCGAGATGACTGCGCCTATGGTAAATGAAGGTGTCAAATCGAAGGTTGACTTCTTAAAACTAAAACGAGAGGCAAGCGAGATCGAAAACCGCATAGAAGCGACTGAGTTATCTCTGCCGAGGCTAAAATCTGCTATCAATGAGTACCGAAGCAAAAGAATAGAGTCAGAGCAACTCTTCATCAATACCGCGAAAAAAGAGCTCAATTCTGTCACTGCAGAGATCTCAAGACTCAACACCCAACAGTTTGAGTTTACGGATTCTGTTGAGCGGACTATGGTCAAATCTCCAGTGGACGGTATCGTTCAAAAGCTCTATGTCCACACTGTAGGCGGTGTTGTACAGCCAGGAGAGGATCTGATCGAGATCGTGCCTACGAGCAAAAAGCTGATCCTTGAAGTCAAGATCAAACCAAGTGATATCGCTTTTATTCATCCTGGAGCGGAAGCGAAAATAAAGGTTTCTGCTTATGACTATGCCATACACGGAGGCTTGACAGCTAAGGTCATCTTCATCTCCCCCGATACGATCACCGATAAGCAGGAAAATACATTTTATATCATTCACGTAGAGACCGATAAGAACTATCTGGGCACGAAAGAACACCCCTTGCACATCATTCCGGGCATGACGGTCAATGCAGATATAATAACCGGCAAGAAAACCGTAATGCAGTACATACTCAAGCCTATACTCAGATCTAAACAATACGTTTTTTCGGAAAGATAAGATGAAAACAATTTTTTTCAGTAAAGACATTGATATCATAGATGAGTGGGAAAAAAGATACAGCATCGGTCATTCTGCTTCAGCTTATGAGGCAGACTCTTTGGCTGAGCACATGACGAACAACAATGAGCTTATCATTATCGCGGATTATGACAGTGTCGCTACTGAAATAAATAGAATGGTCTCCTCAAACACGCTGCCAAAAAACACCATCGTACTGGAAAGAGCCCCTGAGATCGCTACGGGGAAAATGCTGATCTCACGCGCCATAAAAGCTTATGGAAACTCCAGAATGCTGCCACAGCACTATGCACAAATGCTGGACACGGTATCCAGGAACAAGATATGGACCTACCCAGAACTTACCGCAGCGCTGATTGTATCCTCAAAGAGATCACTTCTAAGCCCAGAATCAACAGCGCTGATGAGTAAAAGGTTGACAGAAAAAGAGATAAAAGTCGTCTACCTCATACTTGACGGCCTCACCAATGACGCTATAGCCTCAGCCCTGGGCATAACCACGCGAACAGTCAAAGCGCATGTCGGTTCTATCTTCACAAAACTTCATATCAATGACCGCTTGTCCCTTGTTCTGCTGCTGAAATAGTTTTTTAAAACGGGGGCTTAAAAGAAGAAGTAGTTTCCCAGGCCCGATGAGACCCGGATCACACAGAGCAGATATTTAGCTCTCTTCTATATGGATAGTGGTACTGATTTGCAAGGTGACCGTACTGTCGCCTTCGCCGGAAGTGTACTCTCTGTAGCCATCTGCCTCTACACTCTCTCCCGCATCTTTCAGATAAACAGTATCACTCTCATCTCCGTCTATACGAAGCGTGTTCTCAGCAGTTGTCATATCTAACACATCTTCTAAGCTAAGCGTAACAGTTTGAGTGCCCTCACCCAGCTCTATTTTCTCGATATTTGAGATCTTATCACTTAGTGAGCCAAAGTCAATATTCTCATCTCCGGCTAAAAGCAAGGTGTCATATCCGGCCTTGCCATCTGTGTAGACGGCATCTGAATCAAATGCTATGGTGTCATCGCCTGCACCGCCTTCTACCCCAACTATACCCGCTTCGTTTGCACTTACCGTTGAACTGTCATCACCATTGCTTTCAATCGCACTTATACTCGCAGTTATGTTACTTAGCGTTGTACTGTCAAGTTCGCTGTCTGAAGTAAGCGTAATACTTGCTTCCGCTTCTTCATCTATAGTGATAACATAACTACCGTCGCTCTGTGCTGAAAGTTCATTTCCTTGAGCATCTTTTAATATTGCGCTTTCTGGTATGTTCGCAAGCGTGATGCTGCTTAAGCTTTCGCTGCCATCGGCATCTCCCAAAATGGCTGACATGTCGAGAGTATACGTATAGCCAATAACTTCAGATACGGTTTGTATAATTGGATCCGTCAGCTTCTCTATTTCTTCATATTGAACAACGGTTTTCATAGGAATGACTATAGTGCTTGGATCGATTTGCTCACTCGGAGCATCTACAAATATTATTTCAGTATATGTTTGCAATTCAGTGACGGTTTGCATATATCCTGTTTTACCTTCATAGCTTACTTCGATATTTTTCACGTTTACTATCTCTTCTGTCGCAGTTGAAGCAACCATAAAGTTCATCGTCACTTGACCATTTTCATCAAGATACACTTCGTATGAATAGGCGTGATTCCCCGTTTTTTCCACGTCTTGACCTAGCGTAATTGCATTGTTGTAATCTGTATTGCTGCTTGTGTAATTGTACGTTTTTATAGGATTACCATTAGCACTTACCGTGAAAATATCTTTCGTAGAATTTGTATTAAAATCCCAGCTTCCTTTGACTTCAACATCTACGTTTATCGTAACTTTTTCAAATGCTTTATCTATACCAAAATTGAAAACCTTACTATTTTCACTGTGCTCTGGATTAAATCCTTTGACATTGTCCTTCCCGACATTCCCTATATTATGCAAGTCGCCGTTATTAGTAGAAGAAACATATGCCGGTGTTTGAGAATCATGCATATCCACCGTATCAGTCCAGAAAATTCCTGCTGCTTCCATCGCTTCATAATCAGGGACTTCTCCACCTGCTTCAACTTCTATCTCTTGTGCCGGACCACGGTATTTAATAGATTCGACTTCTATACTTTTTCCAAACAAACCGCTTGATGTATTTTTAACTTCTACTCCAACAGCACCTTCTGGAACTGTATAGCCTTTTGTACTATTTCCTTGTGAACTAACACTGCCTATTGTGTCACCATTTACATCATAAAAAGAAATTTGAGCTGAACTTGTACTTAAGTTCAAAGCTATCTCTATATTAGAAGTAGGCTCTTCAAAATCAAACTGCTGACTGTTGCCTTTATTTATTGATGTACTATCAGTAGCATAATCTTGCCCTGCTACTTTCACCAAGGTTGCCTCTGTCGCAGTTTTCATTATCGGTTCAGCATCAACAACTTTTGTAACAGGTTTTTGAACTTCTTGCTCTATTTGGACTTTTGCACCATCTGCATTTATGGTGTAATAATTCCCGTCTGTGTCAATACTATATCCCATGTCTATTAATGCATCAATGTCCACTACTTCTGTTTCAATTGCTTCAATTTCAGTTTTATAATATAGACCATCTCTTTCATAAATACCCGTAGCTGTCGTCAAATCTTCATTTACAAATTCCTGTGTATCTACGATTACTTCAGCATCACCAATATTTAATTCTAAAGTTGGGACAGATGCACTTGTGTCTTCAGCACGCAGTAGCATTTCATCGATTGTGTAAATTCCATCTGCGAAAGATACGCTTTCAACATTGATAAGTTCAGTAACATCTCCTGTACTGTCAGATTTATATGTTAAGTTCAGATGTCCTTCTTCGTTTGTTGTAATAAGATAATCTTCAAGTTTTCCATTGAAAATAATGGTATCAGCCCCATCGCCTCCATCAATTACAAGTCTGTCATTGGTGTCGTTTCCGCTAACTCGGATAGTATCATTACCTGCACCAGCCAACACAAAATCATCACCGCCTTCAGTTGAAACATTTGACCATTCACCATGCCAATAATGAACAACATTTGAGGATTCGCTTACATTGCCGGCTACATCTGTCTGTGTAGCCTTAAAGAACTCATTGTCATTTACTGGAACATCCGCAAGATTAGAAACATCAACTCTCCATGTGCCATTTTCTGCAACAGTTGTAGTTGCAACAGCTACATAATCACCTGTTTGCGTATTGTTGCCAGCTGTTGTAGCGTTAGCTCTCGCATATAAAGTTATACTCTCACCAGCAACACCGCTACCATGGAGTATCACTTCCGAATAATCCCCATGAGTATCCACTATATTTGTAATCACCGGCGGTAGGGAAGCCTCGGTATCGACTGTTATAGTTTCTGCCAGGTTTTGAGTAACTGTACTTGACTCATTTCCTGCTTCATCGCTAAGAGTTGCTTCAATAGTAGCTTCTGGGTCTACGTCGATACTTACACCGTTTGCAATATCATCTTCTGTAAGCGTTAGAGTTGTCTCTTCACCATCTACTGTATAAACAAGTGTATCGCCAACTTCTGAACCTGTTACGCTGATTGCAACTGTAACTGTTCCATCAGGGTTGAGTTCGTTTGCATTGATAACTCCGTCCTTGTTCTCATCACCTGCTACTGTAATTGTTGGTGTAGCTATATCTTCATCGACTGTTACGGCTACTGTCGCTGTTGTTTCGCTTGTTACTGTATTTCCTGCTGCATCGCTGCTTGCTACTGATACATCTACTGTTCCGTCTGCGATCACGTCTGATGTAGGAACTTCTACTGAGTAGTTTCCGTCTTCATCTACAGTTGTTGTGTAGTCATTACCGTTTACTGTTACTGTAACTGTATCGCCGTCAGTGATATCTCCGCCTGTTGCGGTTCCGGATACTGTTGTGTTGTCTTGTCCGGCCTCTGTAGCGTTGAGTACGTTATCACCTGCAATATCATTGATTGTAACTGTTCCTGCATCGGCTGTTGTATCGACTGTTGTTGTCACCTCTGTCGATGTTGAATTACCGGCTTCATCTGTTACTGTCACCGTTAACGCATTTTCTCCATCTGGAAGCTCTGATACTGCAATTGTGACATCTCCGTTCTCATCAGCAACACCGCTTCCAAGCTCATTTCCATCTTGATCTGTAACAACTACCGTAGCTCCAGTCTCTGTCGCTACTTTTACGCTCGGTGTATTGTCATTTGTAAGATCATCAATGGTCACTACTGGTGTCTCCGGTGCCGTGGTGTCCGGTGTTGTTACGCTTGTTGTTTCGCTTTCGTTTCCAGCTTCGTCTGTCAATGTTACTTCGAGATCTTCTCCGTTGGTTTGAGGAGTGTCTAGGGTTACCGTGAATGTTCCGTCTTCACCTACCGTTCCGCTTCCGATCGTATCGCCGTTTGGATCTGTCACAGCTACTGTCGTTCCGGCTTCGCCTGAACCTGTAACAGTTGTTCCGTCACTTTCTACATTTGTTGGTGCGTCTGGTGCTATTGTGTCAGGGTCGGTTACCGTTGTTGTAATATCTGTGTCGATTGTTATAGTGGCATCTTCTACAGGATCTGTCAATGAGTTTGCTGCCGCACGACGGAGCTCTTCATATTGGTCTAACTTGCCTGCTGTACCTTGTTCGGAACCTGCCATGTTCGCATCACGAACATTTGCGTTGACATCCGTGAATGCGCCGTTCGATTGCGCAAACACCGCCGGTCCACCTTCTGTGGACTCTGCGCCGCCCTCTTCTCCGGCTGCTGTTTCAATTTCTTCAATGTCTTCTTGGGTCAAGTCGCCGCTCTCTTCTAACATAGACAATATCGTATTTGTCTCCGTGACCGTCTCATTTTCTGCAAATTCATTTTCATATAGGGTGGCATCAAAAGCCTGAGACTGGTTTGCGCGAAGTACAATATTGTATCCGTCGTTCATTGCGACAATGATACGGTCAATGCTTTGGTTTAAATTATCTCCAATGACTATTTCGCCCTGGTAAATCGCATCGCCTTGAGACAATTCACGAAGTGAACCGTCTTCAGCTCTTGCATAAAATTTACCGCCTAGACTGTCAATGTTTCCTATAATTTCTGCCATGAGATATTCCTAATTCTTATAAAGTTATAGGATAATAGGACAATTGCACTTGATATGTATATTGTACCTGAGTACGGATCTTCGAAGATTTCAGCAGTGAAGCCTTATTTAAATCATCATGGGTATAATTTGTCCCAAATATTTCTCTTTAGGGCACCTCTATTATAAAAAGGAAACAAATGCACAAGAACATCATTCTCGCTCTTATAATTTCTCTTATTGCGGGCTGTAGCGCTCCTCAACCAAAGGGCTTACCGAGCTGGTATACCTCTGTGCCGCAGGATTATAACTATTTTTATGCTGTTGGAAGCGGGGCAGATTTGTTTAAGGCCAAAAATTCAGCCGTATTGTCACTGAGAAAATCCTTGTTGGACGCCCTGAATTATGAGTTTGAAAAAAAGGCACATAAATTGGGCGATCTTGATGGGCCTGCACTTGCTGTACTTGCCGTATCTAACGAGCATTTATGCAATACACTCTCTATGAGAAATACTATGGTCGTAAAAACCGACATTGCAGATAATAACACCATTGTCCTGATTCAGTTTTCTAAAGAAAAGTTGTTCAAAACTTTAGACGCTGCTTCAAAAGAGAAACTTGAAGTCTCCAAACGCACATATAAGAAGATCGAAAATGAGATTGCTGTCAAAAAATATATTGTTCTAAAACAGTTGATAAAAGAGTATGCATCTTTAGCCTCAAACATCCAGCTCAAGGAGCTAAGTATCTCTACTTTTCGAGCTAATGAAGACTTTTTATTCTTAAAGAACTTGCGCGATGAGCTGGCTGCCTTAAGATCAAGTATCAGTTTTTATATGGTCAGCGATGTGAACTCTATAGGGTTTGTCAAATATATTAACAAGAGCATCCTGAATGAAGGCCTCTCATTAAGCAAAAAAAGCAGCGACGAGAACGCTTTGCTCTTATTTGTCACGTCAACGACTCAAGAGGCTATGGATTACAGTTTCATGCAGTCAAAAAACCTGGTCAAGTTTGACCTGTATGAAAACAACAAAAATGCGATCGCCTTTAAACAGCATACCTTTATAGGAAAATCAAGAAAAAATTATAAAGAAGCGAAAGATCAAGCCGCTGTCAATCTAGACGCCAAGATACATAAACTCGGCGTCTTTGACCTTATTGGACTTTAACGAATCGCAGAGCTGTTTGATCTAGGCCAGCTCTATCCGCTCAGTAGCTCTTCCTTGAACAATAGTTATCTCTTTTAGCATCAGCTCTTTCAATGTCTTTTCATCCATCACCCCGCTTGCAATAAGCGAGATTCCTATCGCATCCGTTATCAGTTTCAGCGCACTGAGCGATTGCTCGCTTTGGCTTATAAAGTAGCTGCTCTCGCCTTTTATGTAAACAGGTCTTAGGTCCTGCAAATATTTATAGTCTCCGCCCTCGCCTATAAACTCAAAAAGTCCCAACTCTATGCCGTGCATCTCAAAAAGATTCTTGTAAGATCTGATCTGTTCAGCATTATGGCGGACAAACTTGTCCGGGACTTCTACGATGAGCTTGAACGGCAGTTTGTGCGCATACTCTTTCAGCAGGTGTTTCAAGTCTGTGAACGTATCCTCTTGCATGAGATATTCCGAAGAGAGCCTGAGGGAACAGACACTATTTTTCAGCTTCAGATCCGGTGTTTTAAACATCATATTTATAATACTTTTGTAGATGTGTGGACTTAGACCTATTTGAATGGCTGACGCCATATACTGGCCGTACGAGTAGGTGGTCGAATCACTCCCTTCCATGGAAACAGAAAGTACATTATGGGCTATTTTTCTGGCTTTTGCATCTACTGCACTCCAGGAGACGAAACTGAATCGATTATGCTCGATCGCATCGCTTATGATCGCCCTCCAGGCATCCTTGCCCATCACTTCAACCGCATCTTCTGCCTTGTCGAGATGGATATGTCCTTGCATGATCTTAGCTTGAGAGAGGGCATTGTCGCAGAGAGAAAGAAGCTGCGCTATGCTTTGTCTGTAATTGTACTCGTACAAGCCTATAGAAACAAAGGTCTCCTCGGTCTTAAGTCCGCTTGCTATGACACTGTTTGTCGTTGCCTTGTAGATGCTTGTTGCCAGCTTCATCGCTTCGGTATCTGAACAATCAGGAAGAAGTATCGAAAACTCAGTTCCGTTCATTCTTGAGACGATGGAGTTCTCATAGTTGCTCGCGTGCGCGCTGAAGATCTGCGCTATCTCTACAAAAAGTCTGTCCACATCCTTGTGTCCGATCTTCTCGTTTGCCTGTACAACCCCACTCAAGGCTATCATCATATTGATACCGCCTTTTGAACTGGCGTCTATTTTTAAATACTCGGGAAGTTTGTCGATCAGGTATTTGCGGTTTTTCAGTTTTGTACTCTTGTCCGTGTATTCGAGTTCTTTATGCTTTTTGAGCTCTTCGTTTCCTTTGTCAAACATAGCCTTTACTTTAAAGACCATATTGTTCATCCCCAAAACGACATCTCTAAACTCCTTGGTGTAGGGGATATTCTCTTGGATGATAAACTCTTTTCTGATTACGGATTCTGCTTGGAACTGAACTTTTTTAAGCGGCTTCAAGGTCGCTGCTATAAGCAGGTTCAAGATAACGAGTCCGATAACAGCCAATATACTAAAAGAGATAAGAAGGTTTTTCAAGATGCTAAAAAGCTGCGTATAGGCATGGCTCACGTCGCTTTTTACATGCAACAACCCGATTGGATTCCATCCTGCAGAAACATTTGCCAAGGCGAGCGGGGCATGTATGGGTACCGCATTGACAAACCATGCGGGAACATCAAGTGGCTTTGACTCGGATTTTCTTTCATAAAGCACCTCATTGTCAAGACCGACCAAGGAGATGTAGTTGTAGTTTCCGCTATCAAAATTAGCATTGATCATGGTTGCCATCATACTTATCTCACCCTGAGCACTTGCAAGAGAGAGGCTAAGCGAGGAAGCCGTATTTTTTGCATCTTCGTATAATCTTTCTTGAACAGAGGTGTTGGCACTGTTAAAGTTTATTGTCAGCACTGTGGCGAGTATGATTAGCAAGAAAATGGATAGCATTAAGGCTATCTGCCTAAAAAGAGTCATATTTTTTTCCTTTTTATGTTGAGTTGTAGTTCGTCCCACTTTTTATGGGATTTTTTGTTTTCCAGCATCTTTCCCGTTCCGATCTTGGCCGCTTTAAGCAAGGATTCGCCGTTAAAGTTATAGATAGGAATCAGGTCTTTTCTTTGCGAAGCAGGAAATATTTTTCGGTTATAGTTGTCCAAGATCAGAGGTTCGCTACGCGGTGTTTTAAAATAGGTCAGTACCATGTGAGGTTCTTTAAACTTTACCGTATAGACATAGGTAAAAAAAAGTTTTTCCGAATCTACTCCAAGATGTAGCAAGGCATAGTATTTTGCGATCACATAATCTTCGCAATCTCCTGTATCTTTGCCTAAAAATTCCCAGGGAGTAGCCCAGTAGTCGCTTTTAGCATAGACCTTTGAATCTGATGCGTATCGCACCTCATTGTAAAACCGATTGATCTCGTTTAACTTTTGACCCTCATCCGCATCTTTGAGCGAATCCATGGTCTTTTGAAGATAGAGAAACCTCTTTTTTGCAAAAACACCATATTTTTTTTCTACAGCTGCAAGCAGATCATCGTCCACATAAGCACCCTTTGCAATAACGGAAGTAACAAAAAGAAAGAGAAGTATAAGGAAAAGAATAGTCTTCATATACTTAAAATATAAACTTTAGGCTGTGTAAAATCATGGGCCATTATACTAAAAAATCTATAAGGAAGGTTTATAAAGAGAACGATAAAAAAAAGAGAAATATTTTTTTCCCTGCACTTACGTACAGGATCTGCGCGCACTATTCGATCAGAGAAGATATCTTTTCAAAAATATCCAATACTTCTGCTTTTTTCTCAAAGTAGCTGTTTTTATTTGCGATCAGATAGGTCGAAGAGCTCATGATCGTCTCTACGACTTCAAGACCGTTTTGCTCCATCGTCGTGCCTGTTTCGACAATATCGACGATCATATCTGCCAGCCCCACAAGCGGAGCAAGTTCGATAGAGCCATAGAGCTTGATGATGTCCGCCGCGACCGCGCGTTCAGCGAAATAGCGCTTTGTGATGTTGATCATCTTTGTCGCGACTTTCAGGTCGGGCTTGCTCAGATCGAGTGTTTCGCCCTTTCGCATCCCTATAGCAACCTTGCAGATACCGCGTTTAAGGTCAAGAAGGCGGATGACATCCAGTCCCTCCTCTTCCAGGGTGTCCAGTCCGACGACACCTATATCGGCAGCCTGATGAAAGACATAGGTCGCGACATCCTGGTTTCGTACCAATAAAAACTTGAAATTGGGCGTCTGCAGGATCAGCTTTCTGTCATCAAATTTGAACTCTTCTCCAAAAATAGAGGTAAAAATCTCCAAGGTCTCTTCGGCAATTCTGCCTTTTGGCAGGGCAACGGTAAGCATTATGCTATTCCTTCTATGATTTTTTTTATTCCCTTGAAGACCAGCTCATGATCGATGACGGCATGCGGTAAAAAGGGGTGCAATTTTTCAGCGTCTCCTCCGGTAATAATAACATCAGAGTGCTGCGAAAGCTCGCGAATGCTGCAGATCAGAGGACTAAGCGCTCCGAAACTTAAAGCATCACGCGTATTTTTCGGCATTATAGCCAAATCTATATCAAAATTAAAAGAAACTTCTAAGCGGGGCGAAATTGATTTATAGCATCTTTGCATGGCGTTAACGCCGGGATAAATAAATCCGCCCATGTGCTCACCCTGCTCTACCTTATCCACGGTAATGGCCGAACCGGCATCAATGATCAGCGCACTTTTTACCGCCATACAGCAGGCAATACGGTCAATACCCATGCTCTCGTAAAAAGCAGAAAAATCAACATATTGGCGCAGATTTATCCAGTTCTCCTCATGCTCAAGCCGTTTTTCCCAGTAGTGGTTCACTGAGATAAAATAGACCCTTTCGTGCATGCTCGAGATGTCAAATTCATCGGCCTTTTCCTTGAAAACGCCCCGTTTCTCATCATAGAAGAAGAAATGGGTATTTCCGATATCACACAGTATCAATGATCTTCCATTTTGCCTTGATAAAGGCCGCTCTTGCCTTGGAGCAGATCGGGGCATCAAGCATCAGTATCTTGCCTTTGAACTGATGCTCTCTATAGAGTGACATCTTGTGTACGATTTCTTCAAATGTGGCAAGATCCTTCATCAGCAGACGGCTCTTTTGCGAGACAACAATGATCGCATTGTAATAGCGCGTCAGATCAAGTGCACAGTAGAGCCTTACCCGGTTACGGATCTTGAGCTCTTTGGGCTGGATCTCCTCCAGTTTTTTGTAAATCCGTCCATTATGACGAAGCGTATCGACTAGTACTTTCATTGAGGAAATTATAACTCTTTTTGCTTTAATCTGCGTGATTTTCACTCTCTTGCCATCGGGTGATGTGCAAATACCGTCTCTTTGAGGTTGTGTTTTTGGATATGGGTGTAGACCTGTGTCGTCAGAAGCGAGGCATGCCCCAGTAGCTCCTGCACAACGCGCAGATCTGCTCCGCCTATAATCAAAGCCGTCGCGTAGGAGTGACGAAGAACATGAGGGGAGACATTCAGATACTTTTGTGTGATCTTATACGCCGAAATTCGGCTCAAGGTTTTTCCCCTGTAGTTGAGCCATACTTTTGTTGATTCAAAAGGGCATTCGCGCTCGTAACGTTGCATCGCTTTGATTGCCTCTTGTGCAATGGGAACAATGCGCTCCTTATCACCTTTGGCGTGGCGCACACGCAGCCACTGCTGCTCAAAATCATTGTGTTCGATACTCAGACACTCCGATATCCGAAGCCCCGTAGCATATAAAAAAAGGATAAGAGCATAATCGCGCAAACCGATCCAGCTGCTCCTGTCTACAAGCGACAAAGCCTGCATGATCTGCTCGAAACTGAGGTATTTTGGAAGAGTGGAGGGAACTTTGGAAAACTTGAACTTTATTTGCTCGCTGCTCTCGCTCTGGAATTCTTGAAAACAGAAGTCAAAAAATGCATTCGCAGAGGAGAGTTTGCGGTTAAGGGTACGTTTGTTCTCAAACTGCGCAAGGTATTTAAGCAGTTTCACCTCGTCTATCTTGATAAGCGGGCTTTTATAAAAGGCTTCGATGTGACTCAAGTCGTTAGTATAGGCATCTATACTTGCTCTGCTCAAGGCCTTGATGATCGTAATATACTCGATAAAGGCTTCAAGCTGAGGAGACATAAGCAGCGGCTCTATTTTACCTTGAGATAGACATTGTCAAAGTAAAAGCCCTCGTCTGAAGTATAAAAGAAACCGTCTTCTAAAGAGAAGTCATACACCTTGCTTGAGGAGAGGTCGTGAGGTGTTACGATGATGTATCCATTTTTCTCAGCGGCATAGAGCAATTCGTCGGTCACGATCAGGCCCAAAAAATGCGCAAAAGGAAATTTTTTGCGTGAAATAATCTCCAAAGAGTGTGTCATTGAGACCAGTTCACCCTGCTTTGTGGCAACCCATATCCCTTTTGTATCTACACGCACATTACGCGCTTCGATCTCTATTCGCGATTCTTTTTCGCCTAAGGTATAGATCTTATAGGGCGTTACGGCATAAAGGGCATCATCAATCATATTGAAATAGATGATGTTGTTAAAATACTGCTCTGAGCTTACGATGATCGTTCTTAGCAGTGTCTTTGTTTCGGCGTTGACGATGACAATCTTTCCGTCAAGGGTGGGAAAGAGGACAAGCTCATTTAAAAAACGCGGGTTTGCGATACGCATATCAACCGCTGTCGATTCACTTGCCGGTTCTTTGAAAATGAGCTCGGCGCTGTTAAAATCATACAGAGCAAGCTCATTGTCTGCAAATATGACCGCAAGAAGATTTCCCTTCAAAGCAGCAGCCGCTACCGTTTTTGGAAGGTGCAATGCCTTGCTTTCGTTTTCATTTTTTACCGCAAAGATCTCGCCGCCCGTTTTGACAGCAAGGCTCCACTCCTCATTTTTAAAAACAAATCGATACCCTTTTGGGAAACGGGTCAGATCTAAACCTTTCTTCGTAATCACCCGGCCGTCTTCGAGTGTCGCGTTTTCACCGCTTATCTCTGTAATATGACTATCAAATCTATCCGTCAAAGGCAATGAACCTTCCGTATTTTGAGGTTTGTAGTACTCTTTAGAACTGCAGCCTAAAAAAAGCAGTGCGAAGGCCAGAACAGGAAGAAAAGTCTTTAGCATCTATTTTACACCGTAATGCTGCAGCAAAGTGGCCATTTTATAAAGCGATGATTTTTCATCTATGAGCCGCAAACGTGCCTTGGCCTCGTCTACTTTTTGCTCTTTCATCAATAAGACAGCCTCGTTTAAAAGGGCCAGGTCCTTCAATATAGGCGCTTGCTCAAGAGCATAAGCATTTAAAGCATTCTTGTCTTTTTTAAGTGCGGCCAGTTCATAGCGTGAAAGATCCGAAATCACATCAGATGATGAAGCGGTCAATCCTTGAAGCAAGGCTTCGTCATGCTGGTCCAGGGCACGTTTGAACTGCCAGGCATCAAACAAAGCAGCGTTGTTCTCTTGCAAAATTTCTTGTGCAACCTTGTCTTGCGGATCGGCTAAAAGAGCGACATAGGCTTTGTTTGAACTTTCAACGGCCTTGGAAACATTCATCTGATAAAGACTGTACGCGATAACCACAATAACGATCGTCGTCAAGGCACTGATGATAGGCATCTTGTATTTTTTCACAAAACGTTCTGTTCTTACGGCACCTGCGAAGAGTTTTTCCTCTTGGTTCAACTCTTCTCTGACCATATCAATATTTTCTTTTAGACTCAAAAGTACTCCTCTTTGCGTTAATAATTGATATATTATCTTATTAAAGTTAAAAGAGTCCAGAACTGCTTTGAAAATTAAGATTAATCAGTAATATTTTGTTACAATCTTTTTTATAACTTACTATCAAGGAAAAAACTTGCAGATTGACGATACTCTTTTAACAAAACTGGAAAAACTCTCCTACCTTAAGATAGCAGATGAGAAACGTCAAGAGGTGATCTCGCAGCTTAGCGAGATCGTCTCCTTTGTTGACAATCTCGGTGAACTCGACACAAGTGCGCTTGAAGCGACCTTCAGCATGACGGGCAAAGGAACACGCCTGCGCGAGGATGAGATACACACTTCAAGCGAGATCTCTGCGTCAATCTTGAGCCATGCCCCCCAAAGCCAGGACAACTTCTTTATTGTTCCAAAGATCATCGAGTAGCTTCGTGATCAAGGTCTACGGTATAAAAAATTGCGACAGCGTAAAAAAAGCCCTCCGATTTTTAGATAAAAACAATCTTTCTTATGAGTTTCATGACTTTAAAAAAGAACCAGCAGCCTGCAGTTTGGTACAAAAATGGGCACAAAGTGTAGAAATGAAACAGCTTTTTAACACTCGCGGAACGACCTACCGCACACTAAAACTCAAAGAACTAGATCTCGACGATGCACAAAAGCTTGCATGGCTGTGCAAAGAAAATATGTTAATTAAACGACCTGTGATAGAATATGCCGCAAACAAGGTCCTTGTCGCTTATGACGAGGATCAATACGCCCAGGAGTTATTATGAGTTTGGATATACGTAAGCTTTTAAAGTCTGTTGTCGCCTACAAGTCTTCGGACTTGCACCTTGTAACACGTTCTGAACCTCAGATCCGCATTGACGGAAAATTGGTTGCATTAAACCTTCCGAAGTTGGACGGGAAGATGATCGAAGAGATGGCCTACTCCTTGCTGACAGAGAAGCAGAAAAAAGAGTTTGAAGAAGAACTTGAGCTTGACTTTGCCATCGTCTTGCCCGATATCGGGCGCTTCCGTGCCAACTATTACCGTGTTATGGGCGATATCGCCTGTGCCTTTCGTATCATTCCTATCGACATTCCTTCGCTCGATCAGCTTAATGCGAAGAAGATCTTCAAAGAGCTTATAAAACGTGAAAAAGGACTTATCCTTGTCACAGGTCCTACCGGTTCGGGTAAGTCTACGACTCTTGCCGCCATGCTCAACGAGATCAACGAAACTGAGAGCAAGCACATCATTACCGTAGAAGACCCGGTGGAGTTTATGCACGACAATAAAAAATGTCTCTTCTCGCACCGCAATGTCGGAACAGATACCCGGTCATTCGGACGCGCGCTTAAGTTTGCGATGCGTGAGGATCCTGACATCATCCTGATCGGGGAGATGCGTGACCAGGAGACCGTCGGCGCTGCACTGACTGCGGCCGAGACAGGCCACCTTGTTTTTGGAACCCTGCATACTAACTCGGCACCGGAAACGATTAACCGTATTATTGACGTCTTTAGCGGCGAAGAGCAGCCGCAGGTGCGTGCCCAGCTCTCCACATCGCTTGTTGCCGTTATCTCTCAGGCGCTTATCCCTCGCATCGGCGGCGGACGTATCGCCGCGCAAGAGATCATGATTACAAATCCCGCTATTAAGAACCTTATCCGTGAAGACAAGGTACACCAACTCTACTCTCAAATGCAGTTGAATCAGCAGCAGACGGGAATGTGTACCCAAACACAGGAGATCGTTGAGTACTTAAAGCAAAGAATAATCTCTAAAGAAAATGCGATTCAGTATTCCAACCGTCCGGACGAACTCATCAACATCATCAAAAATCTCTAAGCCTGCGTTAAACGATGCTATAGCAGCTCTTTGCTATAGTAGACATGCATAAAACAATCATAAAACATCATTGTAATGGGAAGTTTTACCCAGAAAATTTCTGGATAGAGGAGAAGCTTACTGTCTTTTTGCCGCTTTCAACGAGTCTGCGATCAAGAAGGCAAGCTCAAGCGCCTGGTCAGCATTCAAACGAGGATCACAGTGGGTGTGGTAACGGCTTTTTAGGTCTTCGTCACTGATATTGAATGCGCCGCCGGTACACTCGGTAACATTTTTGCCTGTCATCTCCAAGTGTACACCGCCGCCGTAGGTGCCTTCAGAATTGTGCACCTCAAAGAAATTTTTCATCTCCGCCAAGACAGCATGAACGGGACGTGTCTTGAATCCGCTGCTTGATTTGATCGTGTTTCCATGCATCGGATCACACGACCATAAGATATTTTTACCCTCGCGCTCGACCGCACGGATAAGATTTGGAAGATGCTCGCCTACCTTGTCTGCGCCCATACGCACAATAACATTCAAACGGCCCGACTCGTTTTCGGGATTGACCGCATCGATAAGGCGGATAAGCTCGTCAGGATCCATTGACGGACCGGCTTTTACACCGATAGGGTTTTTGATGCCGCGCATAAACTCTATGTGCGCACCGTCAAGCTGGCGTGTACGATCGCCTATCCAGAGCATATGCGCCGAGGTGTCGTACCACTCCCCTGTCAAAGAGTCTTGACGGGTAAAGGCCTCTTCGTATTCCAAAAGAAGGGCTTCGTGTGAGGTGTAGAAGTCTGTCTCTCTGAGGGTGCGGTGTGTTTTAGAACTGACACCGCAGGCGGCCATAAAGGCCAGAGACTCTTGGATACGGCCGGCAAGCTCCTCATACTTCTCTTCAAGCGGCGAGCCTTGAACAAAGTCAAGATTCCATCGATGCACCTGGTTCAGATCTGCCATGCCGCCCGTTGCAAAAGCGCGCAGAAGGTTAAGTGTTGATGCCGACTGGTTGTAGGCTTGGATCATACGATCAGGATCAGGCATACGCGCTTCTTGCGTAAACTCCACACCGTTGATGATATCACCGCGGTAACTAGGCAGGGTCACGCCTGCGATAGTCTCGTCATCAGATGAACGCGGTTTGGCAAACTGCCCGCCCATACGTCCGACTTTCACTACAGGTGAAGAACCCGCAAAGGTCATCACGATCGCCATCTGCATAATCGCTTTAAAACTGTCTCGGATATTGTCCGCGCGAAATTCGCTAAAACTTTCAGCACAGTCCCCGCCTTGGAGCAAGAAAGCTTCACCGGCAACAACATCGGCAAACTGCTTTTTCAACAGACGTACTTCGCCTGCAAAGATCAATGGCGGAAGCTCGTTTAGTTTTTGTGTTACACGCCTAAGATGATCGGCGTCAGCATATTCAGGCTGTTGCTTGATCGGTTTGTCTCTCCAACTTGCTCGGTTCCAAGTACTCATTTTTTCCTCGTATCAGCACAAATTCACAATCTGTGCATTAAATAATGGCGCACATATTATCCAATGCTTTCTAAAATATTGATAAACAGCAGGCTTTTTTGGCTTTTGTGCTCTTTGCAAAGAGAGCAGACAGCCTTGGAACAATCAGGCATCGCAAGCTGTTTTAAACATAATTCTTGAAAAATGAAAGCTTAGTTTATGCTAAAAGAAGTATAATTCTACAAAAATTTAGGAGCTATTCTTGGATAAAATCAAAGCCGAAAAAGTCATTATCTCTGCTTTTAATTCCCTGATAGGCAAGCTCCATGCACAAAAAGAGTATGATCCGAAAACCCTCATAGATGATATGTACCGGCTTGCAAAGACCTTGAACTCGAACACTTCGCTCACCTTGAGCCTTCAGATGAAAGAAGAGAGTTACGAACTTGAGTACAAGGCCCTGGCCGAGGAGAGTATACATTCGTATACGCAGACAAAAGAGTCGGTTGAGCGTATTACGAAAGAGCAGTACAGGCTTATTAGCGATTCCAAGAAAAAGAACATGCTGCCTGTGGATCGCATCATGCACAGTTTCAGCAATATTCACACCCAGCTTGAATCACAGATGCAAAATGCCAATGAGACGATAAAGGCCCTGCATCAGCAGGTTTCAATCCTAGAGAAGACCTCGCATCTCGATCCGCTGACACACACCTTGAACCGTCGTGCCTTGGATTCTTATCTTGGCAACATCTGCAGCAGACCCAATAAAGACATCGAGACGCATATCATGGTCATCGATATAGATAATTTCAAGCTGGTCAATGACAGCTATGGACATCTTGCCGGAGACCGTGTCCTTGTCTTTTTGGCAAAGCTCATCACAAAATCGCTGCGCGAGGGCGACAAACTTTTCCGCTATGGCGGAGAAGAGTTCCTTGTCGTACTCAACCGTTCAAATGTGGCAGCCTGCACAATAGTCGCCGAGCGAATACTTCAAGGGGTACGTTCCAATACTCTTTTTTACAAAGAACATGAGATAAAGATCACGCTTAGTATAGGTGCGGCCTCACACGAAGAGACAGATACTTTCGACTCCTTTATCGACCGCGCGGACAAGGCCTTGTACAAGGCTAAGGCAAATGGCAAAGATCAATTGGTGGTAGCTTAATATGGAATTTAGTATTTTTGATTTAATTGTTGGCAGTATTATTTTGTTGCTTGGTCTTAAGGGCATTTTTAACGGCTTTTTTAAAGAGCTTTTCGGCTTGATCGGCATTGTCGGCGGTATTTTTATAGGTTCGCGCGTAGCCTCGGATGTCGGCGCTTTTCTTAACAATGCGCTTTTCAAGTTTGAAAGTCCTGCCGCCGTCAGTTTTCTGGGCTTTTTGGTCACTCTGGCACTCTTTTGGGGCAGTATGATCATAGCGGGCATAATGTTTCAAAAGTTCTCAAAAATGAGCGGCTTGGGCCTTATGGACAAGATCTTGGGTTTTGTTTTTGGAAGCGGAAAATTCTTTTTCATTGCCTCCGTGATCGTTTACGCCGTCTATAACTTTAAAGCTGTCAGAGAGAATGTTGACTTTGAAGGAAGCTTTATGTTTCCCGCTCTGGTCGAGACCGGCCGTGTGATCATGCATATTGACGGCGAAAAGATCGCAGATGATATCAACAAGAGTATTGATAAAGGCCTAGAAGGCACCAAAGAGATCATGAATGATGAAGTGACCCAAGAGGTCCTAAATGCCGCCAACAAAGAAAAAGATGCGCTGATAAAGACGGTCAATAAAAAATTTAAAGAAAGCAATCTATCCCTACCAACGGAGGCAAAATGAGTCAAGATTCATTTACATCACGTACCATAGGATATGAAGAGCTGCTCGAAAAGTTCAAAGCCCTTCTTAAAAAAAACGGGGAAAAGTTTACAATACAAAGAGAGGTCATCCTGGAGACACTCTATAACAGCAACGAGCATTTAACACCCGAAGCCCTTCATCAGCTCATACAAAAAGAGCGTCCCGAACTCAAAACAGGCATCGCGACGATCTACCGAACACTTTCGCGGCTTGAAGAGTCCGATATGGTCACCTCCTTGTCTTTCGGTGCCCAGGGTAAAAAGTACGAACTTGGCGCAAAAGACCACCACGACCACATGATCTGCACCGAATGCGGGAAGATCACTGAGTTTGTAGACGATGAGATCGAAAAGCGCCAGCATAAAATCGCCGACAGTTTCGAATTTGAGATGCTAGACCACTCCATGCAGATCTACGGTATCTGTAAAAACTGCAAAAAACAATCAACCCATTAAGAAAAAAGGACTCTATATTGCCATTTCAAAACCTGTACGTTCAGCAACGTATCGAAAAAGCAGCCAAACTTAAAGAGTTGGGATTTAATCCCTACAGAAACGACTCTTCTCGCAATACGAGTATTTCAAAGTTTACTAACATCAATTCAGACGTCGAACAGATGCAAGACAAGCGTGCCGAGTCACGTAGCTACACTGTTGCGGGCCGTATCAAACTCTACCGTCTTATGGGGAAGGCAAGCTTTTTAAAGATCGAGGATGAGAGCGGAATCTTGCAGATCTATGTTGCCAGAGACAACCTGAGTGAAGGGTTTTACAACGATATCAAAAAACTGATGGAAGTGGGCGATATCATTGAAGTCGAAGGCTACCCTTTTGTCACCCAGCAAGGAGAGCTTTCTTTACATGTCAATGAGCTGAAGATCCTGACCAAAGCGATCTCTCCTCTGCCCGAAAAGTACCACGGCATCACCGACAAAGAAGCGCGCTACCGTCAGCGCTACTTGGATCTTATCATGAACTCAGAGGTCAAAAAGACCTTTATCGTGCGCTCCAAGGTCATCTCCCTTATCCGCCACTTTTTTGAAGAGAAGGGCTTTTTGGAAGTCGAGACGCCGATGATGCATCCCATTGCCGGTGGCGCCAACGCCAAACCTTTTGTCACCCATCACAATGCCCTGGGCATAGACAGGTACTTGCGTATCGCGCCGGAGCTTTATCTCAAGCGTCTGATCGTCGGCGGGTTTGAAGCGGTCTTCGAGATCAACAGAAACTTCAGAAACGAGGGGATGGACGCGACGCACAACCCTGAGTTTACCTCCATTGAATTTTACTGGGCCTACAAGACCTATAGAGATCTTATCGAGATCACCAAAGAGCTCTTTGAGTATCTGTTTGAGCATCTTGACCGTCCCAAGAAACTTCCATACGGTGACCTTGAGATCGATTTTGACAAGTTTACCGAGATCGGTCTGGTTGACTCCCTCTCAAAAATAGGCGGCGTTCCTGCAGAGATCGTCAATGACAAAGCCGCGATCATCGCCTACTTGAAAGAGAGAAACTTTAGCGTTAACGAAAAGATGAACCTCGGCCAGCTTCAAGCAGAGCTGTTTGACGAATTTGTCGAAGCAAAACTGATCAATCCGACCTTTATCACGGACTATCCTGTGCAAATCTCTCCTCTGGCACGCCGTTCGGATGCAAACCCTGAGGTTACTGAGCGTTTTGAGCTCTTTATTGCCGGTAAAGAGATCGCCAATGCCTTCTCGGAGCTTAACGATCCTGTTGATCAGTATGAGCGTTTTAAGTCCCAGATCGATGCCAAAGAGTGCGGAGACGATGAGGCCCACGCGATGGATGAAGACTATGTGACGGCTCTTTCTTACGGTATGGCACCGACAGCAGGACAAGGTATCGGCATTGACAGACTGGTCATGATGCTCACCAACCAACACTCCATCCGGGATGTACTTCTATTCCCGGCCATGAAACCTTTACAGACTACAGATCAATCTGAAAATAAAATTCAAGAAGAGGAAAACTAGATGAATACACAAAACTTAGAAGCGTTTGACCCGGAAGTATTTGGATATTGTGAGCAGGAACTGGAGCGCCAGTCAGAGCATTTAGAGATGATCGCATCAGAGAATTTTACCCTTCCTGCCGTCATGCAGGCAATGGGTTCTGTTTTTACGAACAAGTATGCCGAGGGCTATCCGGGCAAACGCTATTATGGCGGATGCGAATATGCCGACAAGGTGGAGCAGCTTGCAATCGACAGAGCATGTGAGCTTTTTAGCTGCAGCTACGCCAATGTACAGCCCCACTCGGGAAGCCAGGCGAACGGGGCGGTATATGCCGCACTTTTAAAAGCCGGAGAGAAGATACTCGGTATGGATCTCAGCCACGGCGGACACTTAACACACGGCTCAAAGCCGAGTTTTTCGGGCAAGAACTACTCAAGTTTCACCTACGGTGTCGAGCTTGACGGCCGTATCAATTATGAGCGCGTGATGGACATTGCCAAGATCGTTCAGCCAAAGATCATTGTCTGCGGTGCTTCGGCCTACGCGAGAGTGATCGACTTTAAAAAATTCCGCGAGATAGCGGACGCGGTAGGGGCTATCCTTTTTGCCGACATCGCCCATATCGCAGGTCTTGTCTGTGCAGGCGAGCACCCTAGCCCTTTCCCTTATGCAGACGTCGTCACGACGACAACACACAAGACCCTTGCGGGCCCTCGCGGCGGCATGATCATGACCAATGACGAAGAGATTGCAAAGAAGATCAACTCGGCGATCTTCCCGGGGCTTCAGGGCGGTCCTCTTGTTCATGTTATCGCAGCTAAGGCTGTCGGATTTAAGTACAACCTTTCAGATGAGTGGAAAGCCTATGCAAAACAGGTCAAGGCCAACGCTTCTGTCCTTGCGGATGTTCTTATCAAACGCGGGTACGATGTCGTCAGTGACGGAACGGACAACCACCTCGTCCTCGTCTCCTTTATCAACAAAGAGTTCTCAGGAAAAGATGCCGATGCGGCGCTCGGCAATGCAGGTATGACGGTCAACAAGAATACCGTTCCGGGTGAGACACGTTCTCCATTTGTGACCTCCGGTATCCGTGTCGGAAGCCCTGCACTGACCTCTCGCGGGATGAAAGAAAAAGAGTTTGATATCATTGCAAACCGCATGGCAGATGTGTTAGACGATATCAACAACACTCAGGTTCAAGAAAAAGTAAAAAAAGAGTTAACAGCCTTGGCTAAAAACTTCATCATCTACACACAGCCGACATATTAACGCACCAAAGGAGTCTACAATGACAGCGATGGATCTTAAACTAATAAAAATGGTCTCTGATCATTACTGGATAAAGTCTGACGATGTCGTCGATAAGATCTCCTACAAGGGGCGTACTTTCTACAATAAATATGAAAGAGTGGACAAGCCTCTTACCCAGCAGGTGATCAACCAGCACCTCAAAGGCGAGATCACCGTTGCACACTCTCTTGTCAACAAGTTCGACAAGATTGAAAATATCGTCATCGACTATAACGGACGCGATCCGCAGCGTTTTTACCACAGAGCCCAGCTTTTGCTACGCGAAGAAGGCTATATCAACTTCACCGCCTATGAGACAAAGACACCGGGGCATCTGCACCTTTACATCCACAAGGGTCACACAACCCTTCAAGAGGCCTACCAGCTGGGCAAGATGCTCTCCATGAAGCTTTCTGCTAAAATGCCCAACCAGTGGAGAGTCTTCCCAACTCAGGATCTTCCTCCGGAATACAATATACTCAACATTCCCCAGGAGGTCTATGCCAAAGAGCGCGGCGCTTCCTGGTCAAAACACATGTAGCACGCCCCTTAAACCTGCATATCTTTAAGAGGGTGATACGTCACACTCCATTTAACACCCAACATCAGCCGAGACTCTCCCAATCTGATACCGCCCAAGCAAAAAAATAGCAAAAAAATAGTTTTTAATTCAGAAGTTTCCCTTTTTATCCATAATCTATGTATAATAACACTAATTAAAGCCGGGTATAGAAAATGCTTAGTTCTCTTTAACTCGCACTATTAAAAGGATGTTTCAATGGAAGAGAAGAACGAATTAAATGACATTATTCTAAATCGTAGCAACGGAAATAACGGCATGAAAAAGATCATGCTGGCTGTTGCTTCACTCGCGATACTTCTGATTATTGTTGTCATTATTATGAGCAGTATCAATTCGGATGGAACTGCCAATCTTCCCCAAGCTGTTGAACCGCCTAAAATTATGCAAAATGCATCTCCTCTTGAAGAAGATCCTCTCTTTGAGCCGGTTGCTGTAGATGAGTTGCCGAGCCAGGAAGAGAGTCTGGATCAAGTAGCCAAGAAGATCAAAGAGCAAAGCCAGGCAGTCGAAAACGAAACGGAACTTATCTCCGGGCCGGGCGAGATGATTGAGGAAGAACCAACAGAAGTTCTTGTTCCTTCAAAATATGAAAAACCGGCCGTAAAAGAGAGTGAGCCTATAAAGAAAGTAGCCAAACCAGCTACGAGTTCTAAGGTGTCAAAGGGTGAGTATTATATTCAAGTCGGCTCTTTCAGCCGCTATACTCCGGACAAGAAGTTCCTTAAAAAGATCACAGACAGCGGCTACCGTTATAAGCTTCACGAGGCTAGCGTCAATGGAAAAACTCTTACTAAAGTACTTATCGGACCTTACACAAACGACAAGGCTGCAAGGAAAGACCTCTCCGTTATTCGTGCCAAAATAGTGTCTGGCGCATTTCTTTCAAGGATATAGTTTTTGGTACACTCCTCTCAATTCACCCTTGATCAATTTGCGCCCATTGCGGTTTACCACAAGCTCAAAGCCCATTTCAAAGATGAGATCTCTTTTCTCTTTGAAAGTGCGGGAAATAGTGAGGGTAACTACAGTTTTATCATCATCGGTGCACAAGAGCGCCTCAGTTTTAAAGATAATATCACCCGCTATAGTGATGCTTCTTCACAAAGCAGGATCCTAGACGAGCACCCCTTTGCATTCTTGAAATCCTACTACTCAAAGATCGATAAAGCCGCGTACCGGGCCAAAACTGAAGCACTTGGAATTGGCTATATTGACGGATTTATAGGCTATGTCGGCTACGATATGGTCAAAGTTTTTGAACCTGTCCTGCAGTCGACTATGGACAGCTTGACAGACGAGTTAAACACGCCTGATCTTGATCTTATTCGTCCAAAACTTATCGTCGTTTATTCCCACAAGACACACAAACTCAGTCTCGTCACCTCGATGGACAGCATGGCAGAAAACTTTGGAGATATCGAAGAAGATCTCAAGTCTACTTATGAATATATTCCACTCAAAATTGCTTCTGCGCAGACTCAAGGCAGCTATGCTTTCGACAAAAATAAGTTCTTTGAGATGGTCGCACAATCAAAAGAGATGATCAAAAGCGGTGATGTTTTTCAGATCCTTATGTCCAACCGCTACACAGAGTTCGCCCAGGTCGATCCCTTTAGTTTTTATCGTGTCTTGCGTACTAAAAACCCCTCTCCCTATATGTTTTTGCTCGAATTTGAAGATTTTTCTATTGTGGGAAGCTCGCCGGAGGTGATGATACGTCTTCAAGACAGAGAACTCCTGCTTCGCCCTATAGCAGGGACCAGAAAACGGGGTTTGACACTGGCAAAAGACATCGAGATGGAAGAAGAGCTGCTGAGCGACCCAAAAGAGCGCGCCGAGCATCTTATGCTGATCGATCTAGGGCGCAATGATGTCAGCCGCGTTGCCAAGACAGGCAGTGTCAAAGTGCACGACATGATGCATGTTGAGCGATACTCGCATGTTATGCACATGGTCACTGATGTTATTGCCCAATTGGACGAGGACAAAGATATGTTTGATCTTTTTGCAGCTACCTTTACCGCAGGGACGATGACAGGCGCGCCGAAGATCCGAGCGATGCAGCTTATCGCACAGTATGAAGGGCTCAAACGCGGATTTTATTCCGGTGCCATCGGTTATTTTGGTTTTGACGGAAATATGGACTCGGCAATCACAATCCGTACGGCCTTGATCAAAAAAAACCGCATCATCTTTCAAGCCGGCGCGGGCGTTGTTGCGGATTCAGTTCCTGAATTAGAGTATCTTGAGGTCAGAAACAAACTAGGCGCCCTGCTCAGTTCTTTGGAAGATCTAAAACGAAATATCTGAGGCTAAAGGCCTAGCTCGCTTTCGTATACAGGACAAAAGAGCGCATCGGCTTGATCCCCTCTTTTTCTTCATCGCTGAAACGAAACTCTTTGGTCAGAAGGGTGTAGCTTTGGTTAAGGTCTGACTTGAGACGTTTGACATCAAACCTGTTAAGATACAATATCGAGTAATCATAAAGCCCCTTCATCTTTTTCATCTGCAGATCACCCAGATCCAGAAGTTCGCCGATGCGCTCTTTAAGCACCTCGTTCATCTGTGTATTAGCCTGAAACTGAGCACTGTTACTCACTCCGTTTGCATGCAGAAAATGCACATAAAAATAGTAGCTCAACGCTTCGGCAAAACGCTGTTCGCTTCGCATCAGTTCAGCCTGGTGGAAGATAAATGCACTGTAGAGCTGATAGTGTCCCGCAGAGAGTGAGTTTTTTGCATAGGCACCGAGAAGAGACTGCATTACCTCGCTCTCTTGCAGGTTTCTTTTACCCTCTTTTAGAAGTTTTTTCTGAATATATTCAAACTCATGCGCTAAGAAGAGCTTGAATCTCTTTATATCGCTCACCACTTTCCATTGCAAATTAAACTGTTTTTTCTGCTCTGTCATAAAGGCTGCCGTACCCAGGTCCTGCACTCTTTTTTGTACTATAAATATCTTTTTGCACTGGGTGCATTTTGTTTCTCGCATATGCAATGAACGGTGGATATTCCCGCAATAAGGGCACTTTTGATTGAGATTTCCGAGTTTTTGAAACCTGTCTCTGAACTTTTTTTCATACACCATCATGATCTGTCTGTCCACAACATCTGTTTTTTGCTGAAGATCTTTTTGCACCTGCTCGCGCAGTTCCTCTCCAGCATCTTTCATCGCATTGACATCTCGTTTCTCTATCTCAAGAGTGATACCTTCTGTTGTTTTTTGCCCAAACCTTGAAAAATATTCAAACATCTTCATCTTCAACTCCTTCTTACTTATACGTCAATCTTATCTAGCATTCACAAACAGAAGGTAAAGCCAAAGCTAATGAAAAGTAAAGATGTTATAATCCAAAATAAATTTAAAAGAGAGACTATGGAAAAACAGCTTTTTGCTATTTTTGGAAATCCTGTTCAACACTCCCGTTCGCCCCTGATGCACAACCATGTCTTCAAAAAGCTCCATTTCAATGGCTGCTATAGCCGCATCCTGCTGCAAGACGGAGCGCGTCTAAAAGAGAGCTTCTTTACCCATAGACTAAGTGGAGCCAATGTGACCGTACCCCACAAAGAGGCGGCGTTCAAGGCCTGCGATGAAGTGCGCGGATTTGCAAAAGAGATCGGCGTTGTCAATACCCTCATCAATGAGAGAGGACGTCTCATCGGGTACAACACGGATGCAGACGGCTTTTTGTTTGCTATAAAAGAGTTTGGTGCGCTCAAGGATATCTTGATTATCGGTGCTGGCGGTACGGCTAAAGCCCTGGCAAGAAAGTTTAAGATGGAAGGGTTTAATGTGCATGTGCTTAACCGCTCTGCGCCAAATCTTGTTTATTTTAAAGCAGCCGGATTTGAGACATATACCTGGGAAACATGCCCGCCAAGGGCCTACGATCTGATCGTAAACACCACCTCTGCCGGCTTGAGCGATGATGTCCTCCCCGCTCCCTTGGCACTTTTAGAGAACTTGCTTGAAAAGAGCATCTATGCGGCGGATGTGATTTATGGAAAAGAGACGCCTTTTTTAAGGCTTTGCAAAGAGAAACAACTCAACTGCAAAGACGGTGCCGATATGCTGCTAGGACAAGGTGTCCTTGCCAACGCCTATTTTACAGACGCACGATACCCTCTAGAAGAGATACAAAACGCAATGAAAGAGAGTTTTCTCTTTTAATCTCGCAAAATCTACATCTTAACGCGGTCTTCTATGGCGCGGCTCAAAGAGAGAATATCAATATTTTCCAGACTCACTCCGGTCGGAACTCCCTGGGCAATACGCGTGAAGTTGACACTGCACAGACTCAACTTGTCTTCTATAAAGAGCATCACCGCATCATTCGCGATCGACGGCGTTAGGGCGAAAAGGATCTCAGTTACGCCTGAATTAACCATATCAACTAAATGTGCGGCATTGAAGTGGTCCAGGTTTTCTAGCACAAAATAGCGGCCGTTAAAGGCTCCTCCATCTTCAATGGTCAAAATGTCTTTGGCATTTTCCACAATACACAAGATCTCTCTTTCACGGTCCTCATCAGAACAAATACCACAAAGCTCATCCTCACACAGGCCACCGCATTCAGTGCATTTACGCAGACATCCCAAGGCATTCTCGATAGCATGGGCTATCTTCATTGCCGCAAAATTATCTTGCATGACCATATGATAGGCCAACCGTGTTGCTGATTTTTTGCCTATTGTCGGCAGCAGTTCTAACGATTCTACTAAAATATTAAATTTTTCTAATCCGTGTTTCATAGGTGCTATTCTATCTCCTGATTGCTTTGAATGAGATAATCATCTTATCGTAAAAATATCAAGCGTTACTTTTCTTGGCATGCCTGCATATCTGCATTATGTTATCTCGCCAAATGTTGGTATAATTTCAAAAAAATTACCATTTTGGGGTCAATAACATGGAAAAATTAAGCTACTACGAAATTTTGCAGATCACACGATCAGCCGACAAGACAGAAATCAAAAAAGCCTACCGACTAATGGCCAAGAAGTACCACCCTGACAAGAATCCCGGTGATGAAAAAGCAGAACACCATTTCAAGCTTTGTAACGAGGCTTATCAGGTTTTAAGTGACGACAGACAACGAAGTATTTATGACCAGTACGGAAAAGAGGGTCTACAAGGCGGAGGTGGCCGTGGTCACAGCGGCTTTGGCGGCGGCTTTGACGATCTGAGTTCAGTCTTTGAAGAGATGTTCGGAGGCTTCGGCGGCGGTGGCGGACAACGCAGACGCACATCTGAAGAGAAGTATCCGCTTGACTTGGGTCTGAAGATGAACATCAGCTTCAAAGAGGCAGTCTTTGGCTGTGAAAAAGAGCTTGATTTCAACTACAAAGATTCGTGCGCGTCATGCAAGGGGACCGGAGCCAAGGATGGAAAAGTCAAGACCTGTTCGCAGTGTGGCGGCAAGGGACAAGTCTATATGAAGCAGGGCTTTATGACCTTCTCGCAGACCTGCCCGCTTTGCCACGGTGAGGGAACACAGGTTGCCGAGAAATGCAGCGACTGCAAGGGTCAAGGCTTTCGTGAAGTCAAAGACACCGTCACGATCAAGGTCCCTGCCGGTATTGACAGCGAAAATCGTCTGCGCGTTTCAGGACACGGCAACAAGGGAAAAAGCGGTTCACGCGGCGATCTTTATGTAACCTTCAGCGTTGAAGAAGATGAGACCTTCATCCGTCACGGAAACGATATCTACATCGAAGTCCCTGTCTTTTTCACCCAGGCTGTACTGGGTGAAAAGATCAAGATCCCTTCACTCACGGGCGAACTCGACCTCAATCTCACCCAGGGAACCAAACATAAGGCACAGTTCAACTTCAGAAATGAGGGTGTTTCTGATGTCCATGGACATGGAAAAGGCGATCTTATCGCGCAGATCAACTTGATCTATCCCAATGCTCTCAACAGCGAACAGCGCGAACTGCTAGAGAAGCTGCAAGAGTCGTTCGGAATTGAGTCAAAACCGCATGAGAGCAGTTTCGAGTCGGTCTTTGATAAGGTAAAAGGCTGGTTTAAATAAGCCTCATTTTTAAATAAATTTAATCTCGTTTTCGCCAAGCTCCAGAAGGGAAGTATTTGCTCTTGCAATCGCTTTGCTTATCTTTTCATTTTTCTGAACCAGTGTGACTGAAAGCTTAAGGCTTAGATCTTTGCACGAGGTTTCTTGGCTGATACCGTGAAGCTTTTTACTAAACTGCAGAGCATTCTCTTCATTGTCCACCAAACACGCCAGTAGCAACACATTGTCCGAATACTTCACCAGCATGTCATCTTGGCGAATTCTGCTTTTTATAAGCGAAACAGCATGCGCCAAAAAGTCATTTTTTTCATTTTGTACAGCGTTTATCTCTATCATCGCAATCGCAATCAACTTTTCATTGAATGCTGCAGCATCGAGAAAACTTTCTGAAGTATGTAGAAAGTACTCTTTGTTGTAGGCCCCGCTTTTTTCATCTATGCTCACGTTGTTCTCTATCATGATACGCTTGATAAGGTCTTTGGAGATATCGGTCAGTGTCAAAACAGTGTACTCTTCTAGCGAATTGTCCGCGCTGACACTAAAGGCACGCGGTTCATAGTTGGTGTTAAGCATACTGACAATCCTGTCTTTATCCTCCAGCGTAAGCACTACGTCCAGCCACGCTTCGCCTTCTTTGACTTTTTCAGCATGAAAGTAGGAGTTATGCGGAACAAAATTGTTAACAAAGGGTCCAAACTCTTGAAAATATTGTTCAAGCGAATTCACGGCAAAAAAATCATTAAATGCTTTGTTAGCAAGAATCAGTGCATCTGCACTAAAAATACAAACTATATTTTCCTGCGCATTGATAATATTTTGTATCAACCTGTTCGCTTCTTTTATAGGGTGCTCATACATCTGTAAACTCCTTTATTTGGCGAGAGAACTTAATTACTGGGGTTTGCATTAGGTGGATTTGAAGATAAAGAAGATGTGTCAAAGAACAGTCTAAAGTACTTCCGCCCGAAAGCGGAAAAGTTCTTTAGCCGAAGATAGAGATCATCACACCGGCTGCAACCGCTGATCCGATGACACCGGCCACATTTGGACCCATGGCATGCATCAAAAGCATATTGTTGCGATCAGATTCCATTCCGACCTTGTTAGAGACACGCGCCGCCATCGGCACGGCAGATACACCTGCCGAACCGATAAGCGGATTGATCTTTTCACCCGGAAAGAGGTTCATGATCTTCGCCATGATGACACCTGCTGCTGTTCCCACTGAGAATGCGAGAAGACCAAGGATCAAGATGGCTAAGGTATCCACGACCAGGAACTGGTCGGCTGCGAGTTTGGAACCGACGCCAAGACCGAGGAAGATTGTTACGATATTGATCAATGCATTTTGCAATACATCATTCAGACGCTCTACCACTCCCGATTCTTTCAAAAAGTTTCCGAACATAAAAGCTCCGATCAATGGCGTTGATGCCGGCAAAATCATGATAGCCAATGTCAGTACCAAAACAGGGAAGACAAGCTTTTCAAGGCGGCTGACATGACGTCGAGTCACCATCTTGATCTTGCGCTCTTTCTGTGTTGTCAAAACGCGCATGATAGGAGGCTGAATGATCGGGACCAAGGCCATATAGGAGTAAGAGGCCACGGCGATTGCACCCAAAAGCTCAGGAGCAAGTTTCGTCGCGATGAAGATCGATGTCGGACCATCCGCTCCGCCAATAATAGAGATCGCAGAGGCTTGCTGCAGGGTAAAGTCAAATATATCGGTGTATTGAGAAAGCGCGACCGCGCCCACCAGGGTACCAAATATTCCAAACTGCGCCGCTCCGCCGAGAAGTGCCGTCTTAGGGTTGGACAAAAGCGGACCAAAATCCGTCATCGCACCGACTCCCATAAAGATGATGATAGGGAACATCTCGTTGGCAAGCCCCATATTGTAGATCACGCCCAAAAATCCGTGTGCTCCGGCTATATTTGCCACAGGGATATTGGCCAAAAGTCCGCCAAAGGCTATCGGCAAGAGAAGAAGTGGCTCATATCCCTTCGCAATAGCAAGATAAAAGAGCAAGAAAGTCACCAGGATCATCAGAACACGGCCCCACGACTTGTGGAAATCACTCATCTTCTCCCCGTGCCCGCTCAACTCATTCGGATCGGGATAGAGTATGGCATAGATACCCGTTGACTTAGCAAAACCTTCTATCATTTTGCCCATGCTTTGGACTTTATAAGTCTCATCTTTGTGCGTGCTTGCCGCCTTGTGCTCAGGTCCTGCTTCTGTTGATGCAAAAGCAGTAAATGAAAATAGCGCAAGAAGTAAAAATTTAATTGTTAAAAACTTCATTCGCTTATCCTAAAACTGCTACGACTTGGCCTTCAACAACCTTGTCATTTGTTGCCACATTGATTGATTTCACCACACCGTCACGAGGTGCTATGATGTCTATCTCCATTTTCATTGATTCTAGGATCATAATAATATCGCCCTCTGAAACCTGATCGCCCGGATTGGCTACAATTTTCCATATGCTGCCCGGAAGAAGTGATTTCACACTGTCGCCTTCGTCAGAAGAAGCACCGGAAGGCTGAACACTTTCCCCATTCACTTCGCTAACTTGAACATTAACATCGCCTTCAGCCACTTGAACGCTGAATTTCTCTCCATTGACAATAACCGTATAAGATCCAGTTCCCATAGTTGCATTTCCTTCTTGCTTGTCTGATTTTTTTCTTACATTGACTTCGGCTTCACCTTTTAAGAAGGTAATTCCTTTTTCTTGGCAGGCTGCGGCGATAAAGATATTTTCATCGCTTGTTTCAATGTTCTCTTTTTCCAGCAACTCTTTCCAGTATGCCAATGACTTTGTCTTATCTGCATCGGCCAGGTCGATGGCATTTTTCGTTGTCGGCTCCAAGCCCAATTTCTCGGAAGCAATTTTTACGATCTCAGGATCGGGTGCAACCGGCGTCTTGCCGAAATAGCCAAGAACCATCTTGCCATAGCCCGGAGCTATTGCCTTCCATGGGCCCTGCATCACATTGTTCAGCGCCTGCTGAAAATAAAACTGCGATACCGGAGTCACTGAGGTACCGTATCCGCCGCGCTCAACGACTTCGCGCATGGCAGCAATGACTTCGGGAAAACGATCCAGGATATTATTGTCGCGCATCATCTGCGTGTTTGCCGTCAACGCACCGCCAGGCATCGGAGAGAAAGGAATCAAAGGAGAGACCATTGTCGCTTCAGGCGGCATAAAGTAGTCTTCCAAGCAGCGTTGGACCTCTTTTTCGTAGGTCAGGATCTTTTCAAGCTCCAAGCCGCCAAGATCAAAATTGCTGCCTTTGGTGGCATGCAGCATCGTCAAGATGTCAGGCTGTGAGGTTCCGCCGGAGACCGGAGAAGCTGCCATATCGATACCGTCGATCCCGGCTTCAAGTGCCGCGAGATAACAGGCGACAGAGACACCCGCAGTCTCATGCGTATGAAGACGCAGATGGGTCCCCTCGGGAATAAGTTTGCGTGCCATCTTGATGGTCTCATAGACCTTCTTTGGGCTGGAAGTGCCCGAAGCATCCTTAAAGCAAATAGAGTCATAAGGAATGCCGGAGTCAAGTATTTCACGGAGTTTTCGTTCATAAAAAGGAACATCATGTGCGCCGGTGCATCCCGGAGGAAGATCCATCATTGTCACAACGACTTCGTGCTTGAGTCCATAATGGTGGATGCGTTCGCCTGAGTATTTCAAGTTTTCTACGTCATTGAGCGCATCAAAGTTACGAATAGTTGTTGTGCCGTGCTTTTTAAACATTTTCGCATGAAGATCAACCAGTTCGCGTGAACCGGTGTCCAACATTACCGTGTTGACACCTCGGGCAAGCGTCTGAAGGTTCGCATCCGGACCAACGATCTCGCGAAATCGGTCCATCATCGTAAACGCATCTTCATTAAGATAAAAGTAGAGTGACTGAAAGCGTGCGCCGCCTCCGAATTCAAAGTGCGTGATCCCTGCTTCTTTTGCTGCTTCAACCGCAGGAAAAAAATCATTCATCAGTACACGCCCGCCAAAGACCGACTGGAAGCCATCTCTAAAGGTCGTGTCCATTATATCAATATATTTTTTAGCCATTTTATTCCTTAGCGTTTTACGTTATTGTGATGCATGACCGCTGCTGTGACTGCTGCGGTCTTTGCATTTTTATTTTCTGTCTTACCGGCACCGCTGACAGGTGCCGACTCAGGAAAAAACTTATTTATTATGTAAGACTGAAGGTTCATAGCCCCGATCATAAGAATCAAAAATGAGAATACCGTCCCCATACCCAAGGCCATAAACTTGAAGCCCTCGAAAACAAGATTTTCCATGTTTTCCCTTTACAAATCAATTTTGTCAATCTTAGTATAAAGATGTTTAAAAAGCCAAGTAAGTTAATAAACTACTTCAAGGTTTTTATGTGCTTGTTACCATTCTACGTTTTAATTTTTCATTCTGCTGAAAATGTTTGCCTGACGGATGTTTTTTTATCTTTTTTTCGATAGAATACGCTCAATTTAATCGGAAAAACAGACAGGAGAAAATATGAACCTAGAGAAAATTGGATACGGGGAAAACCCTGAAAAAGTAAAAGCAATCATCGAGATTTCATGCGGTTCAAACATCAAATATGAAGTAGAAAAAGAGAGCGGAGCACTTGTACTCGACCGTGTAATGCACTCTGCGATGTTCTACCCGGCCAACTACGGTTTCGTCAACCAGACACTTTCTCAAGACGGCGATCCGGCTGATATTTTAATCCTTACCGAATACCCTATGCAAGAGGGATCTGTAACAAACTGCCGCCTTGTCGGCGTCTTGATCATGGAAGACGAAAGCGGTATTGACGAGAAACTGTTGGCTGTTCCGACATCCAAAATAGACCCGACATTTGACGAGATCAAAGACCTGGGTGATATCCCGAAACACACCTTAGCAAAGATCAAAAACTTTTTCGAGACGTATAAGATGCTTGAGCCGAACAAATGGGTAAAAGTACAGGGCTTCCAAGACAAAGCCGCTGCCACTAAAATCTTGCAAGACGCTATCGAAAACTACGTAAAATAAACATCAGCTCTTTTGCCGCGGCAAAAGAGCGCTTCATCTTTTTAGACATCAAGGAACTCCAATGATCGCAGGAATGTATGAGCAGGAATTTATGGCCTATATTCTCTTCGGTATTCTTTTGAATTTCATCTTTTCGCTGCTTTTCGGACTCTATCTAAGCAAAAATATCGGTACAGAAGAGATGCTGACCTCAAAAGGTGAAAAAAACCAGTCCTTTCTACTCCGTCTCACTCTTTTTATCCCTTTTGCGAAGATGATCCTGACCCTCTACCGTGTAGGTGTTTTGCAGTTTTACTTTCTCAATCAGGGGAAAAGTCACAAAGAGTTCTGGGTCTATCTAACAAGCGAGTAAGGTGTGCGGAAAAATAGTTTCTAAAAACAGCCTCTTATCTTCTCATCCGACCAGATCCCTTCTTTTTTTATCTTCGCCCGCAGCTCTGCCTTTTCAAAACGATACACAAACTCTTCGTCGTGTAGCTGCGGCGAAATACGGGCATACCCTTTTTCCAACAAGGCCTCGCTATAGCTGTGTCCACTGGAAAGATGCAACAGGCATAAACTCTCAATCGCCTCTACACTGTACTGCTGCTCTATATATAAAGTTGTCGCAGCAAAAAACTTCTCTTGGGGATTCCCTGCTCTAAAATCTCCGATATGTTGCAGGCAAGAGCTGTTAAGGTCGGTACGAAGCAAAAGTTCGCTTACTGTCTCTACCCCGTACGGAGTACAGACAAAGGCCTGCTGTTTATAACTCATATGGAGGGTATGGTTGTTCTCTATGCTTTTGAGCAAGGAGACCAGACTCTGGGCATATGCATTCACAAGAAAGACAACAAAAAGTAAACTATATCTCTTTTTCATCAACTCCACCTTTTTTATCATTTGCATGTAACAATTTGTAAAAAAAGCACTCTTTTTTTACAGTTTTTTATTGATTTTTTAACCACCAAACTTAAAGAAGGAACTCTTTTTTCATGTTTATAAAAAAAAACAATAAAAATCAGCCGCTAAACTTAAAGTTTAGATATCTGCCACAAGGGCAATAGAGGTCGTTTACCATTCGTTTACTTAAGAGATCTATTTAATGAGATTATAAAATAAATAAGCTCTTCTTTTTTTACTATACTTTTCTTTTATTTTTAAGGAGCATTTTTGATTCGTTTAGTCCCACTATTTTTTCTATTTACACTGCAGCTATTTGCACTTTCGCAAGAGCAGCTTAAAATTTTGCAAACCGTCAGAGATGTAGCACGTACTATTCCGGATTATAGTGGGGAAACCTATGAAAATACTTTGGCCGCGATTTGTTTGACCGAGAGCAGTGCCGGGAAAAATATTATCGGAGACTTCAAAAAAGGCATTATCATCACAAAAGCCTCTTTGGGTACCATGCAGATCCAAGTCGCTACCGCACGTTATGTTGCCCAACACGTCAATGCGCTGGAGTGGATTAACAAGCTCAGCGATGCGCAGATAGCAAACAAACTTCTCACAGACGTCAAAACATCCGCACAGATCTCAGCATATTATCTCACTCTTTTAAAAAAGAGCCGAAAAGATTATTTGCGTATGATCAGCGGTTACAACGGTGGCATGGTCAATACCCCTTACTACAACCGTGTCATGAAAAACATGCAGTTTTTAGATAGATATGTCAAGAATGGACAACTGATCTAATAACAAATCGTCTCTATCTTCACGCAATCTTTTATTGATACAAGACACACCTCTGCTTCTTTTTTACTCCTTTGTGTATAATGCCCCGATATACAAGTCGCATCTGCGCTATGCAGATTGGCTGGAATTTAAGGGGTTTTATGCACTATCTTTTTCTTTTTTTACTGCTTGTTTCTTTTTTGAATGCTGATAATATTTCACTGGACACGATGAAAAATGAAAAACGTGTCGCTTTTGTAATCGGCAACGGCGCTTATGACGAATCGCCTATGGACAACGCGGTCAGCGATGCACAAAAAATGAAAGCGTTCCTGGAAATGAACAACTTTGAGGTCATCTACCTTGAAAATGCCAGTAAACGCGAACTCATCAAAGGACTGCGCGAGTTTAATTATCTTATGGAAAAAAAGTGTGTTGCTCTTTTCTATTATAACGGCCATACCGTGCACGTCAAAAAGAAAAACTACCTTATTCCCACAGAGACTTTTATAGAAAGCGATTACCATGTTCTGTATAAAGCGATAGAACTTGATGCCATAATAAATAAAATGCGACTCTCGCAAAATCGTTTAAATATCATCATCCTTGATTCTGCCCAGGACAATCCTTTTAATGAGCGCTTTAGAACAGAAGAAAAAGGCTTGGCTGCAATCGTGCCGGACAAGAGCACCGATCTGATTTTTTCAGCCGCTCCAAACAAAATTGTGCCCCCCTACGCTTTTACGACAAAGTTGATTTCTGTACTTTCACGCCGGGGTGCCTCGAACAAAGAGAGCTTTGAGCAGATGAAAACGCGTTTCAAAACTCCGTATCAGATAACTTCAAATCAGAGTTTTTACTTCAACCTCCCCTTCAGGCTTATCAGCAAAGAAGAAAAGCGCTGGGTTGAGACCCTGGCCCTTGACTCGGCATCTGCTTACAGTGCCTATCTCTTGCGTTATCCGGCAAGCAAATATGCTGCTTTCGCCAAGGCCAACCTTGCCGAGCTTAAAAAAGATGAGAAAAAAGAAGAGCGAACCCCGGTCAAAGAAGATCTTTCGCCGGATCATGTCGGTGAAAACCTCCTGCAAGAAAAATAGGGTACAATTTTCAAAACTGTTCAGAAAGAGAAACAAATGAGTGATTTTAAGTTAAAACTGCTGCTGACTATTCTCTCGGCCATGCTGTTTTCACTTATATTTATCATGCTTGCACTGGTTCTTCCGGTAAACAACGCTAACAACAGTACCGCTGAAAGAGCAAAGCCGCAGACTGAGTTTCAAAAAATGTCAAAGGGAATGCGCGAAGGCTTTGAAAGATAAGCTGACCCTAGTTTTTTTTGAGTTTTCGCGCCTTTTTGACAATTTCATGAAACAAGGCACGCTGGCTTTTCAGATAGAGAAGAAATTCAGGATGCCATTGCACGCCAACCAGAAATGCCTGGGATGGATCTTCTACGGCCTGAATGATACCATCAAGGTCACGTCCAGTTACTTTGAGACCCTTCCCGACCTGATCAATCCCCTGATTATGCAGACTGTTAATGCGTGAGCGGCCCTGTCCAAAGAGCCTAAACAGCAAGCTGTCGCGGGTTTCCGGCTCGTCTACGACGCACAGTGTCTTGAGCGGTAGCACCGTCCATCGGTTGGATGTTTTCCGGCGCTGTGAGTGTAGCTCCTGATGCAGTGTGCCGCCCCGGCAGATATTAAGCAGTTGTGCGCCTCGGCAGATGCCGAGCAGAGGCAGTTCTCGCGCAAGTGCATCCGTGATTATGGCAATTTCCAGTGCGTCACGTGCGGTGTCATAATTGGACTCTATTTCGGGTTCGGCCGCATAGAGCACCGGCTCGACATCGTGACCGCCGGTCACCACTACACCATCATACTCATGATTCTTATCTTCATCGCCCGGGCGCAATTGCAGCGGGCGAGCACCATACAGGCGTACCGCTAATGCCACCAGCATGCGAGGACCAAAGGCGCCACACTCCGGTCCCGTAATGGCGATTACCGGTTCAGAAATTTTTCCTGTATGCAGCCAATCTTCCTGCACGCTTGTGGCCCATTTTTTGAACAGGCGTTTCATCGGACTGTTAAGAAACTCGAGATACGCATCGCAACAGGCTTGTAGGCGCTCTTCATCCGCAGCCAGACGTTCGACCTCCACCCAGTCGTTCCATGCCATATAAAGCCCCCAGTCGCTCTTGTCGATCTTGCAATCCGGCAGGCGGTAATGGAAAGTGGGACGCGCCTTGACCAGTGCGTCATCAACCCTGGCGCGCACACGTTTCTCATCAAGAAACATAAACAGCGGAAGCATATCGAGTGCGCGATTACGAGTCGGATTGTCAGTGAGATAGTCATCAATCAAAGTCGCGAGATCGGGCCGGTAATCTGCAACGAGGAGCTTCTTTACATAGTTAATCGGAAAGGGGTCGATGTAACTGGTAACCCGGCGCGAGAAGTTAATGTCAGCACGCAAGAACAGCCAATCATATAGACATAAAAAGGCTTTGAGAAAGGCAGTAATAGCATGGGGATCGTGACTCGGCAGCTCGAGATTAAACTGCATGCTAAAGGCGTTGACGGCACTGTCCGAAGTACCCTTGGCGCCTGCTTTTCTGAGGTGTGAGATTAACGTCTCCACATCACCAAGCCGATCAAGTGGTAGCGGTGGGCCGATGATCTCCATCGGCACGAGTGCCTCGGCGGCCCAGACAAGCACATCTTCGGCTGACTTGTTGATCTGATCCGAGAGGGTCTTATCCAGTCGCTCCTCGCGGCCAAGTCGCTTGAGCAGTTCATAGTCTACTTCGACCACCCAATCACCCGCCGGATCACCCTCTAACAGACGCTCGTAGCGTCCACTCGATGCAATGTCGAGGCCAAAAAAGTCGGCCACCAGCTCGGCCAGTCCATCAAGATCAAGGCCATTCATTTCAAGTTCAACCCCTACGCGACGGGTCTTGCCCTCAGAATTTTCCAGCCATGGCAGCTGTTTAAGCTCTCTATTTGTCGATTGCATATTTTGTTATAGCTCCTTTAAAAATCAGACTTACGTCATCAATCTTCATTTCTTGCCTTTACTATCATTGAAACCAAGCCTGCTGATACACCTAAATATTTAGCTATTGCTGATTGCGTATGTCCATCAGTATAAGCATCTAACATTGCATCATTACGTGCTTCTTTAAGTTCACACTCGTAAAAATGTTCATCTAAGGTTTTGCTCATTGATATTGATAATTTTTCATCTTCTATTGTAATAGCACGTTTTTGTTCTTTATTTAGTCTTGCCAGTTCATTCGCACTCAATTGCAATGCTAAAAATTCTACCATTGTTTCTGAAGCAAACTCTTTGATTAACATTGAGTGTTTAGCACAAGGAACCAATTTATTATTTATAATTGCATGTGCTAAAGAATACTCATATTCACCTACAGTTGATGTCATTTTAGCTTTGATAGGGTTAAATTCTATATACCTTAACAACATATAAAGATATTCATCCTGCACAATATACCACGACTTGTACCGACCTTGCCAAAGATGTCCCACACGTTTATACTTTCTATTAAAGTAGCATGCATAATTACTGTTGATTTGACGCATTAAAAGAGAAAGGTTGTCTTGTTTTGTTTCTATAAGAAGGTGGTAGTGGTTGTCCATCAAGCAATAGTCATGTACATTAGCCTTGTACTCTCTGCAGGCCTTACATAGAATTTCTAAAAACTTATCCTTGTCAGCCTTGCATTTATATACATTTAATTGAGCAACACCACGATTTATCAGATGATGATACCCGGCTAGGTCTATCCTTGGCCTTCTCGCCATGTGTCCAACCTCTTATTTATTAGACATTATCTTATCATAAAAATTTGATTATTGAAGATTGATGACCTGACCCTAATTTTCCTTAAAGAGGTATCCTCCATATATTTTGTTGATTCACTTATAAAGCTTGTTATTGCTACTGTTGCCATTTAAACTACCTTTCTTCTACGCTATAAAATACTTCAGAAACAACTTCATCTAAAGGTCTTGATTTTTTATTTTGATACACTTTGTCCATAGCTTTTTTAATATGTTTATAATTTACTACTAGCAATCCATTTAAATCATTATATTTATTAGCAAACGTTAGGTTCTTGTCCAAGAAAAATACACCTGGATATTTAAAAAAAGATACAGCGTATAAACTTTTGCTTATTCTCCATATTGATCCTATTCCAAGAGAACGACCTTTTACTAATATATTATTTTTAAAATTCATATTAGTACATTCTTCATTGGATGAAAAAAGATACTCATTTTTATTTAATATAGCTTGATCACTCAAGATATCTCCATTTAATACAACTTGAAAATGGGCATCCAATGGAGTTCCACATTTGTTTGACAAGAAAGTAAAAAACTTTTTATTAAACAATTTATAATATTTTCCTTTACCACTTTCATATTCATATGATAGTGGACTCATCTTGTTCAATCTATATGCCTTTAAAAGTCTAGAAATTTGTACTTCAAGAGAATCACTTTCATTAATAATACTATCAAATACCATATTGCTCTTCATTAGATCATATAATACAAGATGCACATTTTCTTTAGAAACCTGATATGACATTAGAAACATAACTGTTTTTTCATTTTCATATAAGTTGTTGCTAACCCAAGAGTCTTTATAAGGGTTGATATTAACAGAGAATGACTTAGGTTTTGTTTCTATTTTTCCATAAGACAAGGAAGGCTTGTCAAGCTTCATATCTTCCGAAAAAGAGTTTCCTACTAAAATTATTAGTAAGGTTACCATCATTTTTATCATTTTATTTCCTTCTTAAAAATTAGGGTCAGGTCATCAATCTTCAAAAAATTAGGGTCAGGTCATCAATCTTCAATAATGTCATTACCTGCGCCCACATTGATCGCATCATCTTACTTCTCTTATTTTCCTACTTGTTTCGTCCAATATTCTGATCATCTATAGCATCAACCTATAGTACATATACCAAATCAAACACTTTGATATATGTTTTGATAAAAGATTGATGACCTGACCCTAATTTTCTTGGCCTTCTCGCCATGTGTTCAACCTCTTATTTATTAGACATTATCTTATCATAAAAATTTGATTATTGAAGATTGATGACCTGACCCTAATTTTTTTATCTCATGGTGTCAGAAATAATTTACATGATGTGTATAACTGATGATTATGAAGATAGAAAGTGGGGCAAGCTGTTTTTAGTCTAACGTCTTTAAAAGTACGTTTTTTAGGGAGTTTTAAGGTGGTGGATCCTCCGAGACTCGAACTCGGGACCACTCCGTTATGAGCGGAGGGCTCTAACCAACTGAGCTAAAGATCCATTTAAAGAGCGGAAGTATAAAGCTTAATTGCTTACAGCTATCTAAATCTTGCATATATTTTCAAAACTTCCAACAAACCCCAGAAAACAGGTCATTTGCAGAGCGGATCTATCATACGCCGGTCGGAGTTATAATAAAAAGTATAACGAAAAGCCAGCAGGTTTTGCAAAATAGCGATAATGACTATAAAATTAACAAAACTGCTTCCCCCATAAGAAAACATTGGCAAAGGCACACCGACAACAGGGGCAAAACCGATCGTCATCGCAATGTTAATACTCATATAGATAAAAAGCAGAAGCGCTAGAGAGAGACTGACGACCTTTATAAAGTAGTCACTGTTAAACCAGCCTATCGAGACGATGTGCAGTATCAATGCCATATAGAGTCCTACCAGCAAAAAAGCCCCGACAAACCCGAAACGCTCCACAACATAAGCAAAAATAAAATCGCTCGATGCAATAGGCAGAAACTTCATCTGCGTTTGAGTCGATTCTTCAATGCTGTTGCCGGTGAGTCCGCCTGAGCCGATAGCAATGATCGATTGCTGTACATGATAAGAGGGTTTTTCGCTCAGAAAATCAACGATGCGTTTTTTCTGATAATCATGCAGCTGTCCGTATAAAAAAGGTATTGCCAGCAAAATCGTCACTGCCAATGTCGCCCATATCTTCCAATGCACGCCGATGACAAAAAGCACACCATAACCCAGTATTAACATCACCAACGCCGTTCCCAGATCCGGTTCTTTAGCGATCAGTACAAACGGCAGGAAAATAAACAGACTTAGCTTGAGAAATTCCACTAAACGATAACCGCCCGGAGGCGGAGGGTTTTTACTGACAAGATAGGCCAACATCAGCACAAAAGCCGGTTTTATCAACTCTGAGGGTTGAAGAGTAAAATTGATAAAGGGAAGCTCCAGCCAGCGTTTGGCTCCTAAGCGTGAATGCCCGAAGAACTCTACGGCTATCAGCAGCACAATATTGAGCCAATACAGCAGGGGAATCAACCATGAAAAACGGCGAATAGGAAAAAGAAAGAAAAAAACAAATGCCATAATACTCACGAGTACATAAACCGTATGTTTTTGTGCCAATGCGGGATGTATCTCTCCGATGAGCATGCCTGAAACAAGGATAAGAGGTGTGATTAAAGCGATGAGAATATAATCAAAGTGTGCTATAATCCGGCGATCTATTTTTTTCCACATATATGAATTATATCACTTTTTTTACAATATTTACGCTCAAACAGGCGAAGCATTTACGAAGGTATATTTTTTCTTGGTTAAATAAACGAAACACTATTTTTTTTAAACGTAAGGCTTTTTATGCACGAACCAAAGAACTGTCTCTGCGAGACACCCGAACGACTGGACAAATTTCTAAGTACCACCCTTGAGACGACCCGAAATCAGGTTCTCTCTTTAATAAAAGAGGGCTGTGTCACGGTTGACGGCAAGGCGGTAACACGACCCGGAGTGAAGCTGAAAAGTGGCCAAAATATTCATATTGACTTTCCAGAAGCAGTAGTAACCAAGCCGCAAAAGATTGATTTTGATGTTGAGATCCTTTATGAAGATGATGATCTTCTTGTCATTAACAAACCCAAAGGACTCACCGTCCACCCTGCCCCTTCGGTCAAAGAGCCGACTTTAGTGGACTGGCTCAAACACAAGGGCATCCGGCTCTCCACCATTAGCGGCGAGGAGCGTCACGGCATTGTCCACCGTCTGGACAAGGGAACAAGCGGCGTCATGGTCGTTGCCAAGAACAATGAAGCCCACCATGCCCTCTCGCTACAGCTTCAAGACCGTACAATGGGGCGCTACTATCTGGCCATTCTCAATATGCCTTTGAAAGAAAATTTGTTTGTCGACAAGGCCATAGGCAGAAATTCGTCCAACCGCCTGAAGATGGCAGTGATCGAAGGTGCAAAAGAAGCAAAGACCGAGTTTTCCAAGCTCTACCCTTCCAAAAACGAGAAGAATGAACTGATCGCCTGCAAGCTCTACAGCGGTCGAACCCATCAGATCCGTGTCCATCTTGAGAGCATAGGCAGAGGTATCTTGGGCGACCATTTATACGGCTTTAAGAGCAAAGAAGATAAAATCGATGAAATTTTTCTGCATGCATATATCTTATACTTCGTGCACCCAAAATCTCTGAAAAAGATGGAGTTTGTCGCACCGGTGCATGAGAGCATGGAAGCTTACCTTGAAGAAAATTTTGACATGGAGTTCATTAATGAAGCAATTATTTCTACCGACTTTAGCCGCCATTTCAATTCTATTTAGCGCCTGTACACATCAGCCTACAGCAGCAAAAGAGCCTGTAATAGATCCGACCCTGCCTAAGGTTTCCATTAACGGTCATATAGAGTCAATGACGAGCATCGCTTTTGAGTGGAAGCCTCTTCGTGATGCCCGCGTAAAAGGCTATTATGTCTACCGCAACAACCCGGAGTCTGCTGATGAAAAGCTAACCCGTATCTACTCCGTAGAGGGGCGTTTCGTTTCACATTACTCAGACACCGCGCTTCAGCCGAATACGACCTATGTTTACAGATTTTCAAGTTTTAATGAAAAAATGCAAGAGTCGGAAGCTTCAGAGACCTTCAGAGTGACCACACATCCGGTACTTGAGTCGGTCAGTTTTTTTGATTCTATCGGTAATCTTCCGCGTATGGCAAAACTGATCTGGCGTCCGCATGATAACGCGCTGGTAAAAGGGTATGTACTAGAACGTCAAACCATAGAGAAGCCGGAGTGGGAGCAGATCGCGACCATCGAGCACCGTCTGCAAGCAGAATATATCGACAAAGAACTTGATGACAACCGTGTCTACAAGTACCGCCTGCGCGCGCTGACATATGAAGGAGTAAAATCGACTCCTAGCGAGATCGTAAAAGTTGCGACCAAGCCCTTGCCAAAGCCTGTGCAAAATCTTCAAGCAAGTACACAGTTGCCAAAGAAAATCACTCTAAGATGGGATGCGAACCGCGAAAAAGATCTTGATTACTACAATATCTATCGCGCAACCTCAAGCAATGGAACTTATAACTATTATGTCAAACTCAATGAAACAGAGTTTACTGACGAGATCGCCAAAGACGGGGTTAACTACTATTATAAAGTCAGCGCCGTTGACAAAGATGGTCTGGAAAGTCCTCTTCAAAATACGCCTGTACATGGAAGCACCCTGGGAAAACCGCAAATGCCGACCTTTATCGATGCTGTCGTAAAAAACAACAGCGCCGTACTGCGTTGGAAAAGCAACGATCCGCGCACACACAGCTACACGTTGATCAAGACGACAAAAGAGAGTTGGATCAACTCAAAGACCCAAGAGATCACCGGAATAAAAGAAACAAGCTATGTTGCCCGTGACCTGCAACCTGATGTTCAGTACAAATTTCAGGTCATGGCTGTTGATGTGAACAACATCGCTTCCGAACCAACAGCACCAGCTGATGTCCTCTTTTCAACTCCTAGTAAATAGAAGCGTATAAATGCCGCATATTCAAATAAAAGACTTCCACGAAGTCGCTTTTCCCTGTGTTCATAATGGGGTCGAGTTTGACTTTATCGCCTCCAATGTCAATTATCCCGATGACAAACTGATCTGCGCGAAGAGTGAAGAGAAGACCTTCTTCTTGCAGCTGAAACACACGCAAGAGAAGTGGCTTTTGAAAAGTGACAAGGTCACGCGGGTATCACCAAATCTGCATATCAAAAGAGCCATCCAAGCCTATGCGGACAAGGCAGAACTGGAGATACTTTTCTCCAATCTTTCCCAAAAAGAGCATCACCACAGAGACAAGGAGTCTGCCCTTAAAAGGATCGACTTTTTTGCCGAGAGCTTTCCTGAGGCAAAAGAGATCTGGATCGAAGTCGGTTTCGGAAGCGGTGTACACCTTTTGCATCAGGCCAAAGAGAACCCTGATGTGCTGCATGTCGGCATAGAGATCCACAAGGCCTCTATAGAACAGGTGCTCAAACAGATCTCTATCCAGAAGCTTGACAATATTTTGCTGCTTGACTTTGATGCCAGGCTCTTTTTGGAATTTGTTCCCTCCAATCTGGTCGGACGTATCTTTGTGCACTTTCCTGTTCCGTGGGACAAGAAACCGCACCGCCGTGTCATCTCAAAGGCCTTTATCTCCGAGTCTATTCGCTGTCTGAAAAAAGAGGGGACCCTGGAGCTTAGAACGGACAGCGAAAACTATTTTGCCTATGCTTTAGAGACTTTTTTAGCCCTTACTCAGAGTGATTTTAGAGTGCGTAAAAACCAAGATATCGGTATCATCAGCAAGTATGAGACCCGCTGGCGCGGTATGGAAAAAAACATCTATGACATTACACTTGCCAATCACGAGCTCTCACTCCCGATTGAAAATAGTTTTGACTTTTCGCTTACAGGGGTGTGTACAGCGGATCTGCTTACGCTCAATGGAACCACCCACCGTTTTAAAGACGGGTTTGTTCATTTTGAACGCCTCTACAAAATGAACACGGGGGATTATCTGTTGCGTCTGTCTATGGGCTCATTTGACAAGCCGGAGCACCTCTTTATTATCATCAAAGAAGGCGAAGCTCTCTACTTTCCAAGTCAGCCTATCGCCTCGTACACGAACTTTCAATCACATCTCAAACTCAAAGAGCTTCTGTATGGATAAGGTTATCATCGCAAACGATCTTACTCTCTCGTATAACAATAACGAGACGATCATCAACCAAAGCAATTTTTCCATCAATTCAGGCGAGTTCGTCTTTATTACCGGGGCCAGCGGAAGCGGAAAATCAACTCTTTTAAAATCACTCTACGGTGCTATAGCACCCAAACAGGGAGAGCTTATCGTCGGCGGCGTCAAGATGAATGACATCAGCAGCAAAAAGCTCAATTTTCTCCGCCGCCATGTGGGGATCGTCTTTCAAGACTACAAACTGATAAAAGAGTGGACAATCGAAAAGAATGTTATGCTACCGCTGATCATCTCCGGCTATGCAAAAGATGTCAGCGAGGTTCAGGTACAAAAACTGCTCACCCACGTCAAGCTTAACCACCAACTGGGCAAATACCCCCTCGAACTCAGCGGTGGAGAGCAGCAGCGTGTTGCTATGGCGAGAGCATTGGCGCATAACCCGATCATTATCCTCGCAGATGAGCCGACGGGAAATCTCGATGATTACTCCGCCCAGGTCATCTGGAATCTCCTGGAGGGTGCCTGCACGCAGCTGAAGACGACGATCGTTGTTGTAACACACCATATCCCTGAAACAATGAAAATCGATTACAAACATCTACATATCGAATATGGAAGTATTTATGAAGTCTCTTAAGAACCACTTCTCACTGATCGCCGCGCTCTTTACGATCTTGTTTACGCTGCAGGTCTATCAGATCCTTGAGCGTGCCATCACTTCATACGAAGAATCCCTGCGTGCAAACTATTCCATCGTCGTCATTGCCAATACCGACCTGGAAGAAGCATCTATAAAATCGCAGTTTTCTCTAATCCGTTCTATTGAAGAGATCAGTCCTGAAAAAGTGATCAAACGCTTGGAAAAGGAGATGGACAAGACAAGTCTTGGACTTTTACGGGCGTCTCTGCCCAAGTTTTACAGACTCTCTCTTGAGCACTATCCCGAGCCTGAAGAGGTCGACATGTTAAGCTCTCAACTTGAAAACATGAAACAGATCAAACGCGTGGAGAGTTTCTCAAAAACACATGATCAGATCTACAAACTGCTTCTGCTCTATAAGGGAATCACCCAGGTATTTGCCTTTGCTGTTTTTATTGTCACCCTGCTTCTTATCATCAAAGAGATGCGAATTTGGCAGTTTCAGCACGCCGAACGGATGAATATCATGGCACTTTTCGGTGCGCCGATCATGCTGCGCTCCGCCGTACTCTTTCGTCTGGCCATTATAGATGCTCTGGCGGCTGCCTCATTGGTCCTTGCCACATTCGGCGTGATCATTCGTGCCGGATGGGCTGAGCCCTATTTTGATGAAATCAATATTCATGTCACTCTTTTTGATTATGCCAAAGACAGTTTCTTGCATTTTGCGATTGCACTGAGTCTTTCTGTTCTGCTGGCCCTTATGCTGATCATTAATCATAAAGAAGAGGTCTGATGCGATTAAGCCTGCTTCTTGCTTTTTTCCTTGCCGGTATGCTATTTGCCAAAACGAGTATTGACGCAAAAATCAAAGATACCAGCATGCAGCTTAAAAAATTTGACAAGACCTATTCTAATGTCCATAAAAACCTTGCCGCCACTGCAAAAAAGATCATCCGCCAAGAGCGAACACTCTTAAGACAGCAGAAAAAACTTCAAGAACTCCAGCTTGAACTCAGCCTCAAAGAGCAGCGCTACAAAGACAATGCTCAAGAGCTTGGGCTTCTCAAAAACTCGCAAGGAAAGCTCCAGGAAAATCAGGAGCAGCTGCGCCAGGACCTCGCCTTTATGCTGGCCAAGAACGTCTCTCTCTCCTTGATACTCGATGATGAAAAAGCCAAAGATGACGAGGCCCTTATCACCGAAGAAGTGTTTGAGTCACTCGGGGAGATCACCCGGGCCAACATCTCTGCTTTGCAAAATGATTTCTCTTCAAACTCAAAAAAAATAGAAGCGATGCAAGGAAAGATCAATACACTCAAAGAAGCGATTGAGCAGATCGACGCTAAGCGCAAAGAGGTACTGAGCATCACCAAAAAAGAAAAAGAAAATCTCTTAAAACTAAAAAACCAGAAGAATGAGTATCGGGCATCTGTCAAACAGCTTCTCAAGCAGCAAAACAGTCTTAAAAATGAACTCACCAAACTAAGTATTATCAAAGAAGATGAAAAAGCAAAACGCATTGCACTAGAAAATGAAAAAGCACGTTTGGCCAAGCTGGAGAGAGAAAAAAGCACCTCGCAAAAATCACGAGCTTCTATGCCAAAAATAAAATCCCGCACGGATGCCTATCATGCCGCAAAAACAAAGAAATACCGCGGTAAAAAGACGATCTCACCTCTGGACGGCTATAGCGTTGTCAAAAGATTCGGTCCCTATGAAGATCCCATCTATCATATAAAAATATTTAACGAGTCCGTCTCTTTAAGACCTAATGCTCCCGATGCCAAGGTCAAAAATGTCCTTAACGGAAAGGTCATCCTGGCCAAAGAGACCTCCATGCTCAGCAATATCGTCATTGTCGAACACGACAACGGAATACATACGATCTATGCGCATCTAGACAAGATCGCGCCGACTATCAAAAAGGGTGTACGTCTTAAACGCGGATCTATCATCGGCCGTGTCAATAATGAGCTGATGTTTGAAGTCACACAGAGCAACTACCATATCGATCCCCTGCAGCTGATCGATTGATCTATATCTTGATGTTTTTCCATTTGCCCTGTGTGAAGATATACCAAAACATCCCGCCTTTTATAAAGGTCTCCGTTATCATAACAAGGTAGATCCAGAAGATATCATCCGAGAGTGTGCTGATGTACAGCGAGGGCAACACGCGAAGGAAGACAAGGGAGCCGACATTGATCTTCAAGGTCGTTTTTGTAGCCCCTGCCCCTCTAAGTGCGCCGCTTAAAACAAAGGTCACCGCCAAAGGGACCTGCGAGAGGCCGACCAGCTGAAGATAGAGCGATGCCAGTTCTATTGTCTTCTCATCTCTGGTAAAGAACTGGGCGAAAAACTCCGGAAAAAAGACCAAGAAAACGCCGACGACACCCATAAAAGCTGCCGCGATCTTTGTGATCGTTATTGTGTCGTTGTGCGCGGCAGTGCTGTTTTTTGCACCCAGACTCTGTCCAACCAATGCCATAGCTGCGATCGAAAATCCAAATCCGGGCATAAATGCCAACCCCTCTATGCGCAGTCCCACCTGGTATCCCGCCAGTGCCTCTGTTCCGTATTTGGCGATCACCATAACAAAGACCATAAAGGCTGATACGGTGATAAGGCGTTCCAGACTTGCCGGAAGTCCGACTTTAAAAACGCTTTTGAGACTTGAAAGAGAGAAGTAGATATAAAAACGCAGCACACTGGAGTCTTGGCTGATCAGCAAGGCATATATTCCCACATTGAAGGCATACGAGATGATCGTCGCGATCGCTGCACCCTGAATACCCATCGCATCAAAGCCGAAATGGCCAAAGATGAGGGTGTAGTTAAGCAGAATATTCAGTCCCGCTGAGGCCGCCTTGATATATAAAGAGGCCTGTGTTTTTCCCGCTGCACTCAGAACATTGAAAAAGAGGGCATCCAAAAATATAAACGGCATTCCCCAAGAGAGTGTCCCGAAATAGGCATTTCCAAGTTTTGCCACCTCAAGGCCCGTTCCCATCCAAAGATAAAACTGCTCAGACCAGATGTAGCCGACAAAAAGAGCAAAGAACGAGAGAAGCATGGCCAGGATGAAAAGGTTGAAAAAAACGATATTTGCCCGATGAAAGCGGCGCGAACCGATATGGCGCGCTATCACGGCATTGCCGCCAACGACGTAGATCGTCATCACAACATTCAAGACCATAAGAAACTGCAGACCCAATCCTATCGCCGCCAGGGCAGCAACACCCAAAGAGCCGATCATGATAAGATCAATCAGCACCTGCAGCATGTCAAGAAGATGCTTAAAGGCAGCCGGAATCGAGATAGAGAGTATTTTTGTGAGGGAACTTCTACTTTTTAAAGTAGGCATTGACATCCTGCATGACCGCAAAAAGTTCATCTTTGCTTTCGCACTTCAGCTCTTTTCGGTTGAGTGGTGTCTGTCCAAGAGGGTCAAAGTCAAAGACCAGGACATAATAAAGAATCGTGATCTTGTCACGCTTGAGATCTGCCCACTCCAAAGAGACTTGAGCGCTTTCACCGCCCGGCACTTCAACTGTTGCCGCAGGATAAAGACGCGTCACCTTGCTTAAATCATAATTTTCATTTTTATATTCATAAATCATGGCGGCATTATAACCAATTAAGCAGCCTTGTCTTAGCTCTTCTGTCGTATCAGAGGAACAAAGACAAAGCCGGGGTACGTTTGTGTCTGCAGCGATCCATCGCTTTTCTTCCTCACTTTGAGAATACTGTTGCCTACAGGAATAACCATGACGCCCTCATTGTTGAGCTGTTCAAGAAGTTCTTTGGGCACCTCATCTGCTCCGCAGGAGACCAGTATCTTATCAAAATGCTCTCCCTTAAGTCCTAATTCGTCATGGGCCTGGTGCACGGCAACATTGTTAAAATCATATTTTGCAAGGTTTTTTTGTGCAAAAGAGACCAGCTCTTCTATACGCTCAACTCCATCAACATGTTGGCTTACAGAAGCAAGCAATGCCGTCGTCCATCCTGACCCCGAGCCAAAATCAAGTACTCTGTCGCTGAGATTTGGCTGCAGGAGCTCCAGCATAAAAGCGACCGTATAGGGCTGAGAAATCGTCTGAAAAGCACCTATAGGCAAAGGTATGTCTTCATAGGCCATTGCCCTCAGTTCATGCGGGACAAAATCTGCCCGATCAACCATTTCAAAGGCCTCTATCAAGGCAGGACTCTTTAACGCACCGCGCTGGATTAGCGACGTAATCAACTGCGAACGTTTCATCATTCATCCTTTATCAAGGAATAGCTGCATACCGATCAGCAGCAGGTTCAATGCCAGCCCGCACCAAGGCACCCACATCGGAATCGAAATCACCCCTTTTGGTGAAGGTTCGCGTCTTTTTATCTTGATCAGAGAAATGTTCACCAGTGTGAAGATGATCAGTATCAGCATACTGGTATAACCTGCCAAATCAACCAGATCAAAGAGTAAGGCAAAGAGTATCGTGGCCGCTGCGACAAGAATCGTGGCACTTACAGGGGTAGACGTCCATGGCGAAAGCTGCGCAAGAAACGAAGGCAGCCAACCTTTCTCGGCCATGCCGTACAAAATACGCGATGCCATAATGATCTGTATCAGTGCGCCGTTAAGCACAGCAAAGGCAGCGATGGCAGAGATAACAAAGGGGTCTTTGCCGGTGAGTTTCGCGTAGATGTCAGAAAAAGGTGCCTGTGAATCTTGAAGCTCTTGCAAAGAGAGTGACTCCAAAGCGACGATAATGATCAGCACATAGAGCAGCGTCGATATTCCAAGGGCCAGGATAATGGCAAGCGGAAACGTTTTTCTCGGCTCTTTTACCTCTTCTGCGATATTGACCATATCTTCAAAGCCCAAAAAGGCGTAAAAGGCCAAAAAAGCTCCCAGAAAAACTACCGATAGATCCTGAAAGTTTCCTTGCGGGAGATGCTCGCTAAAGCGGATTGTAGGGTGGGTGATCTTGTCAAAGCCGTGATAGATGAGCAGGAGCAGCCCGGAGATCTCAATGACCGTCAGTATTGAGGCGATAACAACGCTTGTTTTGATCCCTATGATGGCTATTATGGCAAGAAAAAGTATCAAAACCACCATCGCGAGCGTATTATCAATGGAGACGATTTGGCTTAAATAGCCTGCAAATCCATGAGCAATAGCTGCCGCCGAAATCAGCACGGCAGCAGCTATTATCAGACCGAAACTGACAGAAAGCGCCTTGAAACCTATCCCTTCTTGTATATAAAGAGCTACTCCTGCGCTCACGGGATAACGCGAGGCAAGCTCCATATAGCTCAGCGCCGTAAAAAGCGCGATCACACAGGCCAGAAGAAAGGCAAAAACGCTATGATATCCTGCTATACCGGCCACTTTTCCCACAAGCACATAGATGCCCGCGCCGAGAATATTTCCCAGGCCGTAAAACAGCAGCAGGAAAAGCCCTACTTTGCGAGAGAGTTTAACCTGCCTCATGACTTTCATCTTTATTTAAACTTTTATGCATCTTGCCTGAGCGCATTTTTAAAAAAGCCATAAAACCAAAGAGCATTCCGCTGGTAATGAAAACAGCCCCGATCATATCATTTCTTTGCAATGCCATGACTACCCAGCATAGGTCTGCGAAAAGATAGACAATGATAGCGCGAAATGCCCACCCTTTGAACATAAAAAAAGCGCCTACGTTAAGCAGTATACCGCCAAGTATTGCCAGACTGAACATCATATCTCCTTGTAAATTTTTCTAACCCAGATACTATAAAATATCGCGAGTATAAATACCCCGCCTATCGCACGAAGAACCTCCGAAATGCTCCAGCCCCATTCGATCAAAAGACCGACAAGAAGCGAGCTCAATGCCCCGGTTAAAAGAAAAATCATATCATTATAGGCGATTACCCTACCATAGTACTCTTTATCCGTATGTTTTTGGATTAAAGTATAACTAAATGACCACAATGTCGTTGTCGCAAAACCTGCCATAAAAGAGCCCAGCAAAGAAAGATAGAAGTCCTCCACAACAGTCGCCCAAAAGATGATTGCCATTCCCTGGATCAAAAAGAGATAGACCAGACGCGAGCCATTTATCCATTTGCCCAAGATCATGGGACCTAGGACCAAAGCACTTGCGCGAATGGCGTGAATGATGCCCAATGCAAGAGGAACAGCCAGAAACGAGGCATAATATTCCTTCGCCATCAAGGCTACCAGAGCGTCAAAAACAGTAAAGCCGACCGTCGCATGGATAGCAATAAGATGCATGATCTTTTTATGCGTTTTCAGGTATTTCAGGCCCTCCTTAAAGCTAAGAAAAAAGCTCTCTTTTGATTTTGCAAAACTGATTTCAATATGCAGCCGCGAGAGCATAAAAAATGCAAGCACAAAAAGGAGTCCATCGATAATAAATGCGATCTTCACCCCGAGTTTGTAGACGATAAACCCGCTCACTGCCATCCCCAAGGTATAAGAAAACGACCAGATGATAGAGTGAATCTCATTGGCATACTGTAAAGACTTCCCGTGTAAAATCTTAGGCAGCAAAGACATCTCCAGCGTAAAATAAAAACTTGCCGCACCCATACGAATGAAGATCAGAGCGAACAAGAGCCACAGCCACTGCGACGATGTGACCAGCAACAGTAAAAACGTACTGACTATCTCTAAGAACAACAAAAAAAGCATCAGTTTCTTAGGTTCTATCTTGTCTATAAAAACGCCTGAAATAGGTGCTTGGAGTACTCCGGGAAGAAAATGGAAAGAGGCAACTGCTGCAATAACGAAGGCCGACACATCCATCTGCACCAGCAGGGTATAGACCGCGACGTTGGAAAACCACGTGCCGAAATAAGAGATCAACTGAATAAAACTTAATCGGCGTAATACATTTTCATTTTTCAAGAGATCTAAATAGTGTCGCATGCAAGGCCTGAAAGTTTTTCGTAAGTGTAGCATGGTACATTTAATGCTTTATATGTCAAATGATCTAACTCTGTTGTAAATGCTAAATATTATTTTAATCTTGCCGATTTATGTTTTACTATTCTAATTGAAAGGCTTAATCATGGAAATTTTCAATAGCACTGCCAAACAGCAGAGTACACAGATACAAGCAGAGCAGATTTCTGTTTCAAAACAGCAGAGTGTACAAGAGGTAAAACCTCAAGTTGAGATCAAAGAGCAAAAAGCTGAATCTCAAAAACCCGCGACTACAGAAACAGAGGCACGTGAACTGATTGATTCGCTCAACAAGGCACTCAATCCCTTCAACACCTCATTGCGTTTCGGGTTTGACAACAGCAGCGAAGTCTTTTACGTCTCCGTAATCGACACAAACACATCGGATATGATTCGCCGTTTTCCGCTTGAGCAGGCCTCTACCCTGACGGCCAAGATGAATGAAGTCACCGGTATTATTTTCGACGAAAAAGGATAAATTATGGCAGGTACACTCAGCTCGCTTGGTCTAGGATCCAGTGGTGCATTAAGTGCTGATACAATTGACAAACTTAAGTCCAATGACGAAAAGCTTCAAATTGATCCTATCAAACGAAAAATAGACAACACAACACAGAAGACACAAGCCTATAGTCTCATAAACTCGTTAATGACTACTTTTATGGCAAGTACGGACAGACTTGGCGGCGACCTTTTGTATCTTGACCGTAAGACCTCGGTTTCCGGAGACGGTGCGACTATCACGGCCGCGAATGGTGTTTATCCGCAAAGCTTCACCGTTGACGTCACAACCTTGGCAACAAAAAACATTCAGCAGTCGTCTCAATTTACAAGCCTAACGGATAAAATCGCCACAGCAGACAGTACAGTAACGGTTTCAATCGGCGGAAAAGACTTTGATATTGCCGTTACAGCATCGACAACGCTTGAAGACTTTAAAAACAGTATCAATACTATTGCCGGAGAGAAAGTCACTGCATCTATCCTAAATGTTGCGGATGGTGATTTTCGCTTAGTTGTAAGCTCAGATGAGACCGGAAGTACGCAAGCTATCACTTTTTCAGACACAGGCAACCTAAATGTCGGTCTGGATTTTGCGCAGACGGAAGTACAGACGGCCAAAGATTCAAGCTTTAAGTACAACGGCATCAATTTCACCCGGGCGTCGAACACTATTACAGACATTACACTCGGCGTCAGTATTACCCTGAAAAAAGAGGGGGAAAGTTCTACGGCAACCATCGCCCAAGATACCGAGGGCATTGCTTCTGAGCTTAGCGCTATGACGGCAGCCTATAATTCGCTGACTAAAGAGCTGACAAGCACAACGACATCAGATCTTGATGCAGGGTCTGTCGGCGTCTTCAACGGAGAAAGTACGATAAAAAGCCTCGCACGCGAGATCAACAAACTGCTGCTTCAAACAGACAACAGCGGAAATTCGCTTATGAATTATGGTTTTGAACTGAAACAAGACGGATCACTCAGCTTTGATAAAAACGTATTTAATACAGAGTTTGACAAAGATCCCGAGGCGCTTGAAAAGCTTTTCAAGTACGAAACAAGCAGCAGCGGCAATGTTACTGAAGGCATATTTAAAAAACTGGATGACTTTTTGGACAATCAAACAAAAGAAAATGGTCTTTTCAGCAGTTTCGGCACCAATCTAACGGACCAGTTAAGCGGACTCAGAGAAGAGCAGACACGTTCGCAAAAGCTTCTTGACACGCGTTACGAGAGTATGTTTCTGCGCTTTGCCGCCTATGACAGAATTATCGGTGGACTCGAACAACAGTTCACCTCATTAAGCCAGCAGATACAAATGGCGATCAACGCAAAATAAAGGACTATAGATGAACAATTCCTTAGCTTATAACACTTATGCTCAAAATGATATTGGAGTAGAGTCTCCACAAAAACTCATTGAAATGCTGTATGAGGGTGTTCTTCGATTTAATATGCAGGCGAAAAGAGCCATAACACTTGGAGATATCGAAAAACGGACCTATTGGATCAACCGTTCTTCTGCTATTTTTGCAGAACTCTTAAACAGTCTTAGTTATGACGGCGGCGGTGATATTTCTACTTACCTTAATGGGCTTTATATGCATCAGCTTCAAAAACTTGGCGAGGCCAACATCGAAAACAGCATAGAGAAGATAGACCAGGTTAACAAAGTCGTCAAAGGACTTTTGGAAGCTTGGAGAGAGAGTACCCAAGTTGCAGTGGATTAACGAACTTAAAATCGCCATTGTTGAAGAAAATGAGGAGAAGATCGAAAAACTCATTCAGGAGCTTCCTTCTTTTGATGACGTTCAGACAATGCAGAACGCCGCTTACCTGATGAAAGAAGCGCATATTCTCTTAAGTCTGAAAAAAGATGCACTTGCCTCGAGTCTGATAAAAATTAAAAAGCAAAAAGAGTTTTTAAACACCTTATCCTCCTCAAGCCCCTCTTTTAATCAAAGTCATTAGGGCACCTTTAGACTTTTCAACTATTTATCATCTTCTTTTAGCTAAAATCGCGCCCATACTATAGCTCTCATAAAGGGAACCGATGAAAAAAGAAGTTAAAAAAGTTGTACTTGCCTACTCAGGCGGTTTGGATACCAGCGTTATTCTTAAATGGCTGCAAGATGAATATAAGTGTGAGGTAGTGACCTTCACCGCCGATCTTGGTCAAGGCGAAGAGGTTGAACCTGCTCGTATCAAAGCACTCGCTTTGGGAATCAAACCTGAAAATATCTTTATTGATGATCTTCGTGAAGAGTTCGTCAAAGACTACGTCTTCCCGATGTTCCGTGCCAACACAATCTACGAGGGTGAATACCTTCTTGGAACCTCTATCGCGCGTCCGCTTATCGCAAAACGCCAGGCAGAGATCGCGAAGATCACGGGTGCTGACGGCGTGAGCCACGGAGCGACAGGAAAAGGAAACGACCAGGTCCGTTTTGAGATGGGATACCTGGGCCAAGATGCGACACTGACCATCATCGCTCCATGGCGCGAGTGGGATCTCAACTCAAGAGAAAAGCTTCTTGACTATGCACATACGCATGGCATCCAAATCGATAAAAAAGGCAAAAAATCACCTTATTCTATGGACGCCAACCTCCTTCATATCTCGTATGAGGGCGGTATCCTAGAAGACCCTAGTGCTGAGCCTGAAGAGAGCATGTGGCTGTGGTCAAACTCTCCCGAAAATGCACCGGATGAGGCTGAATATCTGGAGATTGGCTACAAAAACGGCGATCCCGTTTCGCTTAACGGCACGGAACTCTCCCCTGCGACGATGCTAAAAACACTCAATGAGCTTGGCGGAAAGCATGGTATCGGCCGTGTTGATATCGTAGAAAACCGCTTCGTCGGTATGAAGGCCCGCGGCTGTTATGAGACACCCGGCGGAACCATCATGCTAAAAGCGCACCGCGCAATCGAATCGATAACCCTTGACCGCGAGGCAACACACCTGAAAGATGAACTGATGCCACGCTATGCAAAGCTTATCTATAACGGCTTTTGGTTTACGCCGGAGCGAGAGATGCTTCAAGCCGCCATCGACAAGACGCAAGAGTATATTAACGGTTCTGTTCGTGTCAAACTTTATAAGGGAAATGTTATCGTCGTCGGACGTTCATCTGAAGACTCGCTTTTTAACCCGGAATACTCTACATTCGAAGAAGATGAAGTCTACAATCAAAAAGATGCCGAAGGCTTTATCAAACTCAATGCACTTCGCCTGATCATCGCAGGCAAGGCACGTAAAAAGTAGAAAATGCAGCCCGACTCAGGCAAATGGCCTGGGTTATGCTTGTGTTTTAATACAAGTTAAGCTGTAGCGCTTCCTTCTGCATTATAAAATTTATTTAACTATTTCTTTGTAAAATTATAAAAATCATTAATAAAGGCCTGCTTTTATGAGTACTGAAATGAAAAAAATAGATCCTGAATCCTCTGAGTTTAAGACGGAACTCCTTAAAACTATCAAATTTACAGACAAGGTCGTCGCTCAGTTCGGTTTTGCCTATAATCCTGATCCGCTCATCAACGAGGGGATTCAGATGGGATTGACACGCAACAAGCTGATCTATGACAAACGCTACTGTCCTTGTTTTTTTGTCACAGGAGAAAAGGAGGAGGATCGCATCTGCCCCTGCAAACCCGCACTTGAACATGAGATCCCCAATGACGGCGTCTGCCACTGCCAGATCTTCTGTACGCCGGAGTATGCTGCAAAAACGGCTAAACACGATGAACTTGAAGCCGTCACGCATGAGCATTCACGCGGCTTGAGTGCGGCTGAATGCGAGACACTTCTTGGCAAACATGATATTGACGCTGATGAACTGATCTCTTTGCTTGAGGCCCGTGAGCTGGGAATGGTCGATTTTAATCTTGTAGACGTGCGAGAGTGGATGGAACACCAAGGCGGCCACATCAAAGGAACAGACACCCTCGTACCGACAACCAGCTTTTTTGCCTCGTTAACAAAGGCAAATCTGGACACAGACAAAAGCCTTATACTCTACTGCCACGTCGGCAGCCGAAGCGCGCACTGCCAACGTATCCTCTCTGATATGAAGTACAAAAGTGTCGTCAATCTTTCTCACGGTATCTCAGGTTATCACGGAGAAGTCGTCCGATAATCAGAATCTAAGAGCAAATCTGCTAAAATCGCGTCAACTAAAAAAAACAGAGGGAGAATCCCTCTTTAAAAGAGCATACAGATGAAAGTATTATTGATCAAGGATGTCAAAGGTCTGGGTAAAGCAGGCGAGGTCAAAGAGGTCAAAGACGGTTATGGCCAAAATTTCCTCATCGGAAAGGGCTTTGCAAAAGCCGCAACCAACGTTGTTTTAAATCAGCACAAGGCGCAAGAGAAAAAGAAAGCGGAAGATGATGCCGCTGAACTTGAACGCCTCAAGCAGGTCAAAGAACAGCTTTCAAATCTTGTCACAACCATCAAGAAAAAAGTAGGCGAGAACGGCCATCTTTTTGGCTCAGTGACCAAAGAGGAGATCTCGCAGGCCGTCCTTGAACAGCATGATATCGCGATCGACAAAAAACATATTGAGCACAAACTTTCTATGAAAGAGCTCGGTGAGTATGAGATCGACCTTAAGCTGGGTCACGGTCTGCATGCTATGATGAAGATCAAGATCATAGGCGAATAGGCAAACCTATGTTTGATGCAACCACGATACTGGCGTACAAAGGCAAAAACAAGGCAGTCATAGCTGGTGACGGACAGGTCACTTTCGGAGATTCCATCTTAAAAAGCAATGCGACCAAAATCCGTACGCTCTACAAAGGCGAGATACTGGCAGGATTTGCCGGTTCGACTGCGGATGCATTTAATCTTTTTGATATGTTTGAAGGCTATCTTGACGAGCGTAAAGGTGACCTTATCAAGGCCGTTGTAGATTTTTCAAAGGCCTGGAGAAAAGACAAGGTCTTACGCCGTCTTGAAGCAATGATGATCGTACTTAACCGCGAGCATATCTTCATACTCACTGGAAATGGCGATGTGGTAGAACCTGAAGACGGCGAGATCGCCTCCATAGGAAGCGGCGGAAACTTCGCCATCTCTGCAGCACGCGCGCTCAAACGCCATGCTGATCTTGATGAAGAGAGCCTCGTTAAAGAGAGTCTTCTTATCGCCTCAGAGCTTTGCATCTATACCAACAGCAATATTAAACTTCTTTCACTGGAAAATTGATGAATATGACACCCAAAGAGACCGTTGCCTATCTAAATGAGTATGTGATAGGTCAGGATGAGGCGAAAAAGACCATAGCCGTCGCACTGCGAACCCGTTATCGCCGTATGCAGCTTGATGAAGAACTTCAAGACGACATCATGCCCAAAAATATTCTGATGATCGGCTCAACAGGTGTAGGAAAAACTGAGATTGCCCGCCGCTTGGCAAAACTGATGAATCTTCCCTTCATTAAAGTCGAAGCGAGCAAATACACCGAGGTCGGTTTTGTCGGTCGGGATGTCGAGTCCATGGTACGCGATCTGGTCATGGCCTCTATCGATATCGTCAAAAAAGAGCATCAGGCAAAAAATATCGAGCAGATCGGCAATTATGTACTCGACACTATTGTCGACAAGCTGCTTCCGCCGCTTCCTCTGATGGCAAGCAACGAAAAAAAAGAGGAATATAAACTTTCGCGCGAACGCATGACAGAACGTGTGCTCAGCGGAGAGATGGACGACAAGATCATTGAGATCGAGATTCCTAAAAGCAACCTGGAGTTTAACGATACCAATCTCCCGCCTGAAATGGCCAAGGTTCAAGAGTCTTTTTCGCAGATGTTTGCAGGACTGAACAAGCAAGACCTTAAAAAAGAGGTCTGTGTATTTGATGCGAAGCATATCTTGAAAGAAGAAGCAGGAGAGAAACTTCTTGATATGCAGGGTGTGCACTCCGAAGCGCTCAGACGTGCTGCACAAGGGGGCATCATCTTCCTGGACGAGATCGATAAGATCGCCGTTTCTTCCAAAAATGACGGGCGGAACGACCCGAGCAAAGAGGGTGTACAAAGAGATCTGCTTCCCATTGTCGAAGGCTCAAGCGTAAGCACCAAGTTTGGTCAGATAAAAACAGATCATATTCTCTTTATCGCTGCCGGTGCCTTTCATGTAAGCAAACCCAGCGACCTTATTCCTGAATTGCAGGGACGTTTTCCGCTGCGCGTTGAGCTTAATCCTATGGATGAGACCTCGCTCTATCTGATCTTGACACAGACAAAAAGCTCCCTTCTTCGCCAATATGAAGCACTCTTAAAGGTCGAAGGTTTGGAGCTTAGCTTTGATGATGAAGCGATTAGAGCATTGGCCAAACTGGCCCAGAGTGCAAATGAAAGGACCGAAGACATAGGCGCGCGCCGTTTACATACCGTGATTGAAAAAGTACTCGAGGATATCAGCTTTAATGCCGATGAACGTGCAGGTGAAAAAGTTGTTGTCACAAAAGAACTTGTACACGAAAAGCTTGACAAGCTTGTGGAAGATGAAGATCTTGCACGCTATATATTATAAGGAAAAAAGATGAGCGAGTCTAAAAAAAGCACTAAAGCAGATTTGACAACAGAGCCTACCAAAGCCGGGTTTGTTGCTATTGTAGGCCGTCCAAATGCGGGCAAAAGTACTCTAATGAATGCACTTTTGGGTGAGAAGATCTCCATGGTTTCACAAAAAGCCAATGCAACACGCAAGCGTATCAACGCTATTGTCATGCACAAAAACAACCAGATCATTTTTGTGGATACACCGGGTCTGCATGAAAAAGAGAAGATTCTCAACAAGTTTATGATGGAAGAAGCACTAAAGGCGATCGGGGACTGCGACATCACTCTTTTTCTTGCCCCTGTCACCGATTCTACTGAAGATTATGAAAAATTTCTTACGCTGACTAAGCGTCCGCACATCATACTTCTTAGCAAGATCGACCATGTCAGCAATGAAAAAATTCTCAAAAAGATACAGGAGTATCAGCAGTACCAGGACAAATTCTTAGCGATCATTCCCGTTTCCGTGACCAAGGGCGGCATCGGATTTACTCAAATCCTCGACGAGATCGCAAAACATATCCCTGAGTCTCCTTATCTTTTCAATCCCGATGACCTCACCACTGAAATGCTGCGCGATATCTACAAAGAGTTCATCCGTGAAGCGATTTTTGACAATATCAGCGACGAGATCCCTTACGAATCCGATGTTTTGATCGATAAGGTCGAAGAGTTCCCGGGTCTTGAAAAAATACGCGCCACTATTATTGTTGAAAAACAGACGCAAAAAGGCATCATTATCGGCCAGGGCGGCGCTGCAATCAAGCGTATCGGTAGAGATGCCCGTCTTCAAATCGAAAATCTTATCGGTAAAAAGGTTTTTTTGGATCTTTTTGTCTCTGTCAAAAAAGGGTGGACAAACGATAAAAAGTTTCTTGAAGATATCGGCTATAAGTTCTAGGAGAAAAATGCGCTACTTAATTTTATATTTCATCTGTGTAACCGGAGTGTTTGCAAGCGAGAAGTTGATTGACATCTATCAAAAAGAGGGAATGCAAGGCGTTGAAAAGATCTTCGACGAAGAACTAGCATCTCAAGAGTACTGGGAGAAGAAACTTCGTGATATCGATACGCGTTTTGGCTATTTAGAAGGGATTAATTATCTTCTGGCCTGTGACAAAAACGAGACTTCCCTGAAGCTTTTTACAAAAGATGCCAACAGTTCTTTTCAATTAAACAGCGACTTTTCCGCTTTTCTCGGCAAGGAAAAAGGAGACAAGGAGCACGAGGGAGACCTAAAAACACCGATCGGCGTCTATAAACTTGTGCAAAAACTTGATAAAGTCGACCAATTTTACGGGCCACTGGCTTTTGTCACTTCCTACCCTAATGTATACGATCAGATTCGGGGCAAAAACGGATCTGGGATCTGGGTGCATGGTCTTCCTCTAAATCAAAGAAGGGATGACTTTACGCGAGGCTGTATTGCGATAAACAACACAAACCTAAGATATATTGAACAAAATATTGATCTTAAAGAGGCCTTGGTATATATTGACAAAGAGAGCTATCCTAAGGTTAAGAAGAGTACTCTGGCAAGACTCTTGAGCCAACTCTATACCTGGCGTTTGGCATGGAAAAACAGCAATACTGAGGCCTATCTAGATTTCTATGATGCAGATTTTAAACGCCTAGACGGCTTAAATAAAGAAAGGTTTTCACACTACAAACGACGTGTTTTCGGGAAAAAAGAGAATAAAAAGATCTATTTCAGCAATATAAACATTCTCCCCTACCCCATGCAGGGCAAAGAAAATGTCTATTTGGTCAGTTTTCATGAAGAGTATCAAACGAAAAGTCACTATTTTAGCGGAGACAAAGAACTTTACGTTCATTTGGACGATCAGAGATTTACAATCTTAGCCGAGAAATAGATGAAGCTTCTCTTTCTACTTCTCTGTCTGATATTGTCCCTGCATGCACAGAAACTTCTAGATCTATATAAACTTCAAGGCAAAGAGAGCGGGCCTACGCTTTTGATCTTTGGAGGAATACATGGTGATGAACCCGGAGGATATTTAGCTGCCTCAATCCTTGTCAAACACTACTCAATCCAATCCGGAAATCTCTGGGTCGTGCCCAACACCAACAAAGAGAGTATCCTTCACTACCGTCGAGGAATAAATGGCGACTTAAATCGTAAGTTCGCTACTATCTCACATCAAGATCCTGACACAGAAACGATAAAAGAGATAAAAAATCTCATTATGCATCCTCAGGTCAATCTCATTTTAAACCTTCACGACGGGCACGGTTTTTTTCGCAAAAAATATCAAAATACCATCTTCAATCCAGGTGCGTGGGGGCAGACCTGCGTCATTGACCAGCTCAAACTGGACAATAACAACAGCTACGATGACCTCGACTGTATCGCCCAAAAAGTAAGTCAAACACTCAATGAATATCTGTTGCAGGACCATCACAGTTTTAACGTACGCAATACGCAGACTAAAAAGAAAAAAAACGAGATGCAATATTCTCTTACCTATTTTGCTATCAGCAACAACAAGCCTGCTTTCGCTATAGAAACGAGTAAAGAGCTAAAAAAAGCAGTTCAAAAGGCCTATTATCAACTCCGCGCGATAGAGGCATTTATGCAGATTATGGGCATCACGTTTAAAAGAGATTTTGAGCTAAGCTCCGAAAACATAAAAACTATTACAAAAAGTAATGGTATGCTGACAATAAACGACAATATATCACTGGATTTGGACAACTTAAGAAAAAATTTAAGATATATTCCGCTACAATCAATCAAGAACGATTTATGCTTCTCGCACCCATTGGGTGGGGCGAAAGAGGGTGATGGGTTCATTGAATTATATATCGGACATAAAAAAATTTCCCGTTTATCAACGACGCCTTTTCCTCTTGAAAAATGTGAAGGCTTATTTGAGGCGACGATTGACGGAAAGAGAAAATCTATTGATTTACCTTCAGAAGTTAACATTATGTCCGATATTGTTTTTCATGCGCCGGAAGGTTACCGGCTCAACGTGATAGGGTTCACTGATCCACGATACAAAAATGAATTGGGAATAAAAATTGCTGCTTCTTCATTGCTGAAACGTTTTTCTCTTGATCAAGAAGAGACAAAATTCAGGGCTGAGTTTTATAAACAAGATGCTTTTTGCGGAATGGTAGTTTTAAATTATGTAGCTAGGAATAACAAATGAAACAGAAGCAAGCCTTCTCCAGTACACTATCTGTAAATCCTTATATTAACACTTACTATACAGGAACGGCAACACAGATCAAAGTTGCCGACAAGCCTCAATACCAAAAAGACCAATACGCCGTATCTTGTCTTAACACACAGGATTTTATTACGACGATGATCAGTCTTAGTAAAAATATACCGGATGAGGATATCGCGGATGCGGTTGAGACCAAGATCTACGAAGAACTTGGTCTTGATATGGCGGTCGAATATCAGATCAACTATGTCAGAGCAGCTGACAGCACAGATGAGGCCACCAATAACTACCACGTCTTTGTTGTTGATCCGCAGAGTATGGAAGAGGCTTTTGCAAGTACGATTGAACAAATCAAATATATTGACCAGGTCACCCCTGTTCCTCTTCTGCTAAGAACACTTTATAAAAAAGAGATCATTGAAGAAAATGGAACGCACTGTTTTATCTATTTCCAGTCAAACGATGCTTTTTTAACACTCTATGATGACAGAGAGTTTCTTTATACGAAATCACTAAAATTTTCTTTTTCACAGATGCATGACCGATATTGTGAGCTTATGGGAGAGCAGATAGAGCTCAGCACCTTTATAAGACTGCTCTGCGAAGAGGGTCTTCAAAGCAGCGAAAGTGACAAGCAGCAATACCTGATGAAACTTTTCGGAGAAGTCTTTCTGCATATCAACGATGTCATCACCTACAGTAAGCGTGCCTTTGAACTCGATCGCATCGATAAGGTGTACATCGGCTCTGAAGCCGGTGCCATCGCCGGAATGGATGAGTACTCTCAGACCTATCTCGGGCTGGATTCAAGTGACTTCAACTTCAACTATGGATTTGAGACAGAAGAGTGGTACATTGATCAACTTCACCTGCTTATGCAACTTACCACACAGCTTGAAGCAGACGACAGATACGAGTGCAACTTCACCCGCTTCCATCGTCCTCCTCAGTTTGTCAAACGTGCAAGCGGACAGCTTATTCTTACCGTAGCTGCCTCTGTCATTGTGGCGCTACTATACCCCGGTATTTATTGGACGTTAGACGGAATCGAAAGTATCAAAAAGGCAGCGATGAGTGCTGAATACGATGAGCTTCATATCCAACGCCTAGACAGAGAGAACCAGGTCAAGTATCATACAGCCGAGATGGAAAAAGTAAAAAAACTTGTTGAAAACGAGAAAGACTCGCTTGATGAGAAAAAATCAGTTCTGACACAGATACACAACGTAAAAGTCAACTATCCGATGAAGGCAAAGTTGATTTCGGATCTAACAAAAGATCTGAACAAATATCAGGTTAAACTTGAAAAGTTTGGCTACAGCGAAGATCCTAAGACAAAAGAGAAAGAGTTTACCTTAAACCTTCTCTCCAGCCAAGACAAACGTATTACAAATCTTATCGAATGGTATACCAAGACAAGATCGTCTCAGTACAAGTTTTCAATCAAGAAGATTGAATTCAATCCAGAAAAAAAGATATATTCTAGTGAGCTGAAGGTGGTGCTAAAATGAATTTAGAAGACATATTAGGCAATATCGACAAATCTTTTGCTCAAAAAAAGCAACAAGAAGTCTACATGACCTATGTCATGATAGCCGGTGCGTTGATCGCTCTCTCCTACCTTTTTCTCTGGGACAGCGCTGAGCAAGGCTACAAGATAACCCTTGCCGAGACTAAAAAGATAGAAAAAAATATCCTCGATGATACCAACTTCTTGAAATGGAATCCCGAGAGCAAAATAGCTCAACTCAAGGTGCAGACGGATAAGTACAAGCAGGATTTTGTGGCTTTGAAAGACCAGTCTGAATACATAAAGTATAAGATTGAGCAGATATCGAGCCTCTACTATGATGAGCAGGCATGGGGAGAGTTTATTGACTCTATCTCTGAGAATGCAAAAAAATACGGCCTGCAGCTCCAGTACCTCTCAAACGAGTTTTCTAACGACAAAAGTACCTTTGGCCATGTGCTTGACATTGAACTAAAAGTGAAAGGTGACTTTCAAAGGACTATGAAATTCATCAATGCGCTTGAGCAAAGTTTTTTAGTTGTTGATATTCATAACGTTGAGCTGGTAGCTAGCGACAAAATAGACAGTAAGTTAAAAATCTCTGTTTGGGGGATAACATATTGAAAACACAATTAATAGCATTGACGCTTTTTGCAACTCTTTTGCAAGCGGACACAAGCACAAGTTGGATTGATCAAAAAGTAGAAGAGATCAAACCGCAAAGACAAGGTCTTAACACATCCACAATAAATGCGCTGAAAAGTCCTTTTATTGTCATTAGAGCTGAGCAAGGCCCTGTATCTACAGGGACCAAAACAGCCTCAACAGAAGCCACCAAAGAAGCAGAACCTGAAAGAGATATGAGCAAAGAGCCATTGACCTTGCAAGCCATTCTCAACACCTCTGCTTTGATCAATGGTGAATGGCACAAGGAAAGTGCAGTGATCAGAGGATACACCTTGGTAGAGGTTAGAAATGATTACGTCACGCTTGAGCGAAAAAACAAAAAGCTCAAGCTCTTTATTGCGCAAAAAAGCAAAAATCTCAACATTTCAACAAAATAGGGAAGAACATGAAAAAGATACTCCAACCATTGAAAAAGACTTTACTTAGCACAGCGGCTGCGGCAACGCTTTTAACATCATCTCTAAGCGCTGATTGTACCTATCAGCTTTTTTCAATAGAATCCGTCAAAGGAACGCAGATCAATGAATTTATTGATCAGCTTAGTGACGAATGTTCTTTTAGCGTCATTGTAACTGACCCTGAGGCTGAAAAACTTTTGAACAAAGGGCTTAACAAAACAAACCTCAAAAATCTTACGATAGATGAAGTACTTGACTTGGTTCTAAAAGAGAATAATCTTTTCTACTCTTTGGAAAACAATATCTTGCATGTCTCCTACCTGGTCACAAAAACATTCAACATTGACTATATCATCACAACGCGAAAGAGCACAGGAAACACCAATGTCACTCTCAGCAGTAAATCCGGAGTCAGCGCACAAGGCGGTGCCGGCAGTGTTGACACTTCAGAAACCTCTTCAAACGAGTCAGAAAGCGGAATCAAGATTGAGACTATGGACGAGGTCTCTTTTTGGCTGGATCTTGACTTGGAATTTCAGTCAATTTTGAACAGGCCTGAGGATGACTACACCGCAAATGCACCGATTATCAATAAAACAGCGGGTTTGGTCACTATCTCAGCCACACCAAGACAGATGAATCGACTAGAAACCTATCTTAAAGAGCTGCAGAGAAAAGTAAAAAACCAGGTTCTTATTGATGTAAAACTTTTGAGTGTAACGCTTGACAACAGACATGAGACAGGTGTCGACTGGTCTCAGCTCTATGCACTTCAGAACTTTGATCTCTCTGCTAATATCTTAAATACAAACAATGCAGTCACTCCGATAACGGCTGATGGCGGCTTGACAATAGATTCAGCATTGGGATCACAGCAAGCAAGAGCCTTTAATATTTCCGGAACAGGCAAACTCAATGAGGTGGTCAAGTTTCTTAAAACACAAGGAAATGTAAAGGCAATCTCTAATCCGAAGATACTCACCCTTAACAACCAGCCTGCGCTTATCAGTGTTGGCAGCGAGTACTTCTATAAGATTAAGCAGACTACACAGCAGCAGAGTTCAGGCGGCGGCGGTGTTGCTGCAAGTACGGAAAACGATGTTGTCAACTCTGTCTTTGCCGGTATTTTGCTTGACATCACCCCAGAAATTGATGATGAAGGACGTATTACTTTAAAAGTCAACCCTTCACTCAGTGAAACACGCCGGGATATCACAGCAGATAGCGACGGAAGCACACGCGACGTTCCGCCTGATCTAAATCGCCGTCAGCTCTCTTCCGTCGTCACCGTTCAAGATGGCGAGCGCGTTATTCTTGGTGGACTGATCCAGTCAAAAGACAGTATCAATGAAAACAAAGTGCCTATCTTAGGAGACATCCCTATTCTAGGCTGGTTGTTCAAGTACGAGCAGAAGGTCAATACGATCGAAGAGCTTGTCATTGTTATCGAGCCGCATATCATAAAAGACGGTAAACAGACGATCTCTTTGAGTGAGTTGGGATATACAGGTCTAAATGAAAATCAACTTAAATCTCAGGCCTTTATCCGCTCTGAAAATCAAGACAATATTGCCGCACTCGACGAAAAAAATGCAGAGCTTGAAGCGGCTCAAAAAGAGCGTGAAGCAGAGAAAACCGCTGAAAAATAGTGAAATGAAAAGTAGTTTTTATACCAGTTCTAAAGAGATATTTCTTGATGTTGTAGATGCAAAAGAGTATGTTCAACTCGATCGCGTCTCAACTCTCTACCAGTCGCTCAAAGAGTCTGTAAAAAAACCTCTGAAGATGATCCTTCTTTACGGCAGACCGGGCACAGGTAAAAGTATGATGCTCAACAAACTTTATGAGGACACAAAAGCACACCAAAAAGTCGTGCTCTATCATACTCCGCTTGTCGATGAAGATGAGTTTTTAAAATCTTTAGCAAGGGATCTTTATGGAGTACGGCCATTCGAAAAGTTGAACTTTGCGCAGTTCAATGAGCTCTCAGAGCATTATAATTTTGAGACAATTCCTTTAGTCTTGCTGGATGAAGCGCAGCTTTACACCGCGGCTTTAATGGAAAAGATCCGTCTTATCTCGGATGCAAGAAAAATAAAATTTGTCATCACTCTGCATAAGACTGACAAAGAAGATATCATCGCTAAAGAACATTTCCAAACCCGCATATGGGAAAGTCTGGAACTGCACAATGCATCTGCAGCGGAACTGAAAATCTATATCCAAAAGAAATTGATGAAAAACAACTGTTTCGATGTTGCAAACATGTTTGACAATAAAAACATGAAACGCTTACACAGTATCACTCATGGAAATTACAGAGACACGAACAAGCTGCTCTATTCTCTTTTTACCCTTTATGACTGGTATGAAGAAAATCAGCCGACAAAAATAAATTACAGCAAGATCTCCAACAAAATCATAGAGATGGCTGCTATAAAAGCGGGGTTTATCGATGCTTAATATTCATCAATTGGAACGCCGTTGGTTAAAGTATAAAATTAAAAGCTACCTTCCTAAAGCTATCTTTGCAAGTCTTGTTGTAGTACTTTTGATTTTGTCCTCTATCTATCTTCCGTTTGAAAAGAGCAAAAAAACAGAAACAGCGCAGATAAACGAGCTAAATATGACAGAAAACAAGCCTCGCCCTATCGCTGCGGTTGAGGAAAAGCTCTTGAATGAAGACGAAATCGAAGTCCCTAAAAATACGCAAGCACTTCCTCCTAAGACCAGAGAAACTTCTTTGGTCTTAAAGCCATCCTTGCGTTTTATGGATAAGATCGAAGAAGACGTTTCTTCTTACGTAGCGACTGAATATATAGAACCGGAGACAATAAAAGAACGCCCTGTTTTGCAGAACAAGGTGCAGACAAGCCCCGATATATATGACCAAGGTCTTGCAACAAGGAGTGATCCTGAACCTAAGGCTGATAAAGAAGAAAAGACCATGCTGACTATCACTAAACAAGAAGATGAGTCGGACTTGAAAGATATCATACGCCGATTTAAGAACAATAAAAACCCGGCACTTAGTCTCTTTATCGCCAAACGCTACTATAGCGCGAAGCAGTACCAAAAGTCGTATAATTATGCCTTGATGACCAATGAAATCGATCAAAACATAGATGAAAGCTGGATAATTTTTTCTAAATCATTGGTCAAACTTGGCCAGCATGAACTGGCAATAAATACCTTGAAAGCCTACCTGAAAACATCTAAATCAACCGCGGCAGAAGTCCTGCTCAGAAGCATAGAGACCGGAGACTTCAGATGAAAGTACTTTTTCTTTTATCCTTCTTTTTTCTGCTGACAGCTTCTGCAGATATCAAAAAATCTCTGTATCATTTTTATCAGGGGAAGCAGTACGAAGAAGCCTGTCGAGAAGGCTTAAAAGTTTTTCAAGAACACCGTGAAGATGAGGAGTTTATCTCTTTGTATGCCTTCTCTTGTCTGTATGCAGACTATATTGATCGCTTAGCCATTCCTATCTCTATACTGAAAAACTCTGAAGAAGCACGCAGCAATGCGGCTTATTTTTCAGTGATCATGATGCAGAAAAAACTTCTTTATCACGCCTTGATTGATGATTACAAGCTTGCAGAGCTTAAATTGCCGACGACCGATCATGTCCTTTCTATTGTATATGACCTTTATGCAAAAGCTAACCACGAACGTGCACGAAGCTATTATACGTTCAAAGACGAGCAAAATGACAAGATTTCATACAAGCTTTATATAGAAAATGGTGATGATACAAAAAAAATGGTCATAGAAGTATATTATGATACAATAATGACACATAGGCACATATATTGGTAGGAGCAATTCAGTTGGATCGCATCACACAGGACCTTTTAGACAAAAAACATATCACTACTCAGCAAATAGAGCGGTTGACTACACGCGGTGTAAAACCTGAGAATCTTCTTGAAACCTTAACGAAGGTAGGTGCTGTTTCAGCCAACTTTGTCAAGCGTTTCGTAGTTGAGCAGATCCGTTTAGGCCGCTATGAACTTTCGATCATACAGCAATATCATTTTTTACCTGAGCACGATGTGCTCAAATACCTTGCTGAACTGTTAAACCTTCAATTTATTGATCTGGACTCTGTAGACTTAGATTATCGTCTGGCAGAAAAAGCTCCCTTCAGCCAACTCAAACGTGCCATTGCTATACCGATCTCGCAGAACGATCTAAATGTAACGGTAGTATTTTCAGACCCGCTCAACGTTGCTGCACAAGAGACGCTGCAAAGAATATATCCACGTAAACCTCTCACAGTCGCTATCGCAACCACCAAACAGATCGAAGCTTATCTTCTGAAGATAGAATTGAAAGACAGCGTAAAAGAGCTGGTGGCCAATATTCGAAATGAGTTAAACTCCATAGGAAGTGTTGAAGAACAGCAAAATGCTTCTTCTATCCTGCAGCTCATTGATGTAGTACTGAAAACAACCATCAACTCTCGTTCAAGTGATATCCATATTGAACCGACTGAAAAAAACTGTGTTGTCCGCGGACGTATCGATGGAAGCTTGACGGAGATCTTTATTTTTGACAAAGATATTTATCCTCCTTTGGCTTCGCGCCTCAAACTTCTTGCAAACTTGGATATTGCCGAAAAACGCAAACCTCAGGATGGACGTTTTTCCGCAAACGTCGGCAACAAAGAGTTTGATTTTCGTATCTCTACCCTGCCTATTCTTTATGGCGAGTCCATTGTAATGCGGGTACTCGACAAGACAAAAGCACTCGTACAGCTGGAAGAAGCGGGTATGGACCAAAGCAGTTATCAAAAACTGCATAAGGCACTCCAGTCCCCCTTCGGTGTTATCCTGGTTACCGGACCCACCGGTAGTGGTAAGACAACGACCCTTTATGGTGCGCTTAATGAACTCCGAAGTGTCGCTGAAAAAGTCATTACGGTCGAAGACCCTGTTGAGTACAGAATGAACCTTATCCAGCAGGTTCAGGTAAATCCGAAGGTCGGGCTCTCTTTTGCAGATGCTCTGCGCTCTATTCTTCGTCAAGATCCTGACAAGATCATGATCGGGGAGATTCGCGATCATGAAACCCTTGAGATCGCGATCAAGGCCGCTTTGACAGGGCACCTGGTTATCTCAACCCTGCATACAAACGATGCGATCAGTGCCATTCCTCGTATGATAGATATGGGTATTCCGCCCTATCTTATCAGCGGTGCACTTGTTGCTATTCAGGCACAGCGCCTGGTCCGTAAAATCTGTTCTTACTGTAAAGAAGATGCACATCTTCCCGCTAACCTCTTAGAACAGTATAAACATCTCATACCTGCTCATGCCACGTTCAAAGAAGGCAAAGGGTGCAGAGAGTGCTCGGGAACCGGGTATCAGGGCCGTGAAATGATTTGTGAGGTTCTCCCGATCTCAGAAGAGATATCGAGTATGATCGCCAGAGAGGTATCAAAGGTTGAACTAATGGATCAAGCGATAAAAGAAGGTTTTCAAAACATGTTTGCTAATGGTATCAATAAGGCTGCTGAAGGCATTACAACATTTGACGAAATTTTAAAGGTGGCAAAAGCATGAAATATTTTTCAGTTACGGTTCTTAACCGAGGTAAGCGTGAATCTTATGGTTTGCATGCAGAAGATAAAAAAGAAGCGACCTATCTTGCTAAGATAAAGTACAGCGGAGTCCTTTTAAAAGTCATAGAAAGCTCTCCTCCGCTAGAGGAGCAGTTAAAGGCTTTCAAAGAAAGCATTACTAAGAACTTCCAAAAGAAAAAGATCAAACAAGACAGTCTCATCGCCGCTGTACGTCAGATGGCCGTTATGACCAATGCCGGTATCTCTATACATGACACCCTTCATGAGATCGCAGATTCCACCCAGGACAAACGTCTTCAAGAGGTTCTCAACAAGATCGCCGAGGATATCAACGCCGGTTTGAGTATGTCACAATCGGTAGGAAACTTCAGGTTTGAACTGGGCAATCTTACCTTGGCGATGATACAGCTGGGCGAAAAGACCGGAAATATGGCGGAAGCTCTTTACAATCTGGCCGATATGCTTGAAGAGATTCGAAGAAACTTCATGAAATTTAAAAAAGCCATGGCCTATCCTAGAAATGTAATGATCGCAATGGCCGTTGCATTTACCATCTTGATCTCCTATGTTGTGCCAGAGTTTAAAGCCATATTTGAACAGCTCCATGCCGAACTTCCTCTTCCGACACAGATCCTGCTGATGCTCGAGTCGGGAATCAACAACTATGGCGGGTATGTGCTGGCTACGATTGTAGTGCTCTTTATCAGTGCGCGTTTTGCCATTAACCACTATTATCATATCCGATTTAAATTTCACCAGATGTTACTTAGACTGATGCTGATCAAGACGCTTATTATGTATGCAACGCTTAACCGCTTTATGCTTGTATTTTCTGCTCTTGTCCATGCGGGAATTCCGATAGCCGATTCGCTTGAAGCCGCCATAGACATGATTGACAACCTTCCGCTTAAAACCAAACTCCAAACCGTCCGGGGTGCCGTTGAAAAAGGAAACAGTCTAAACCAGGGGCTTAAAGACACGGGACTTTTTGAAAACATGATCATACAGATGATCTCCGCTGGCGAGTCGAGCGGTCAGCTTGATGCGATGATGGAAAAGGTGACTGAGTATTACAAGATGAAGTTTGACGCGATTATCGACGGACTCTCCGAAGCGATCGAACCAATTATCTTAGCTGTTATTGCCGCTATGGTACTGCTTATGGCACTGGGAATATTTCTTCCGATGTGGGATATGGGCAAGGCTGCCAAAAACTAAAAAGGGGGAAGACCCTCTTCAGCGAAGAGATAATCACTCTTTTGCTTCTGTCTTCTGCACCATTTTAGTATAGTTCTCATCCTTTTTAAGCAAGCCTGCCTCATATAAAAATTGAGAAGGCACAAAATCTATCTTCTTGATCTTGTCGTTTTTGGCGTAACTCAGATAAAGGATATCTTTTGCCCGAGTAACCGCAACATAAAAAAGACGTCTCTCCTCTTCGATCCCTCCGCCGCCTTTGTTCATCAGCTTTCTGTTGGGAAAACGCCCGTCCATAAGATCGACGACATAGACCTCTTTGTACTCCAGTCCCTTGCTTGCGTGCACGCTTAGAAGGTTTACACCCTCCCCTTTTGTAAGATCTTGCGAACCCAGAACCATCGCATTGATATAGCGCTCATGCGCCTTGTAAGGTTTGGCTAGATCAAAGAGCAGTGCCCCTTTTCTTTTGATCCTATCCAGGGCTTCTGTTTTTAGTTTTTCATCCGTTGAGCCGTCTTTGAGCTGCGCCCTTCTAGTAGCGAGCTGCTCTATTATCGTAGTATAAAAGCTGGAGGCTCTTATCTTTTCAATCATCGACGAGGGTTGAGTGATCCGCTTCAGGCTCTTGCTCAAAAGATAAAAATCATATAAGAACTGCGCGCTCTCTTTTGTGAATTTTGGGTGTTTTAGCACAGGATTTGACAAAAAGTTTTCTTCAAATCCCAATGACATAAATTTTGCGACACTGCCCAGCTCGATAAAATCATCGAAAAGACCAAGCTGATGGTTCTGCTGGCGTTTTTCGAAGGGATTGCGCACACTCTGGTCAGGATGAAAAAGCCCCTCGAACAAAGAACCTTTCCCCAGTTTTTTAAGCGCGATAAAGAGCTCTTTTGCTATAGCGCTTCCTATCCCCTTCGCATATTCAAAGAGGTGAATAAAGGCCATCATATCGCTGCTGTTGACGAAAAGGACATAAATATCTAAAATCGCTTTGACCTCTTTTGCATCAAAAAAGCTTTTTCCTCCCTTGCGTTTGCATGGCAGTCCGATCTCGCGCAGCGTCGCCTCTATACCGTCAGCTGAGGCATTGTTTCTGAAAATTACCGCGATCTCTTCTGAAGGCGTATAACTTTTTCGTATCATCTGCGAGATGGCAGAGTACTGCTCAAAAAGTTCCTCATAGATCAGCAGCTTGGGCGGAATTGCCTTGGCTTCACGCGTAAACTCCAACTTTTTGGGATAGATACGCTCATTGTACTCGATCACCTTGTTGGCCAGGGAAAGAATCGGCACCGTCGAGCGGTAGTTTTTGCTCAGGGTATAAACCTTCGCATCGGGAAATTTTTCGCTAAAAGAGCCGATTATTGTGATATCTGCGCCGTTAAAGGCATAAATACTCTGGTCATAATCTCCAACACAGAACAAAGAAGGCGGGTTCATCGCATCAACAACAGCGCCTTGAAGCGCATTGGTATCTTGATACTCGTCCACAAGCACCTCTTTGTAGGGCATTTGAAAATCTTTCATCTTCTCACGCATCAAGATCAGAAGATCGTTAAAATTGACAAAGCCGTATTCGACTTTTAGATTTTCAAACTCTTCACAAATATGAGTATAGATGTCAATATAGGGAGAGTGTTCGGCATTTTTCTCTTTCATCCACTCGTCAAATCCGCGTTTTACCTCGGTATTTTGAAAAAGCGAATAGACATCATAAAGGTAGTTGGCTCCGTAGGGCGAAGTCTCATGATCGAAAAGGTGAAAAGAGCGCTTGTCGTAAACGCTTCTAAAGAGAGTTTTGAGTTCAGCAGGCTGCTTGAGTACGATCTTCTTGTCGAATTTTTTCAGCCAGCGGTAGCTAACGGCGTGGAAGGTCCCTGCTTCGATCTTGTGCGCGATATCGCTTGAAAAATAGCCCGCCAAGCGTTCAACCATCTCGGCAGCAGCCTTATTGGTAAAGGTAAGAAGCAAGATTTCTTCAGGCTTGACGCCATTTTCAAGCAGGTGCCCGATACGGCCGACGATGGTTGAAGTCTTGCCTGTTCCGGCGGAAGCGATGATAAGGTTTTGCCCGTTTGGGGCCGTAGCAGCATCAAGCTGTTCTTGGTTTAATCTCGAAAGGGGCATATAGGCAGCTGTCTCTTTTTGCTCGAATTATTCGTGTTGCGAACTCGAGTTTTGACGCAATTCTACCTTTAGTTGGCACAGAGAGAGCTAAAAAATACTAAGAGTTTATAAAACTCTTCAAACTCTCATCAAAGCCGAATTCAGGATACTTTTGAAGACTGAGCACATCCTGAGCCATCGTCTTGTTTGTCTTGTTGAAGATCAAAGGAGCCTGAAAATTTATTTTTGACTCCTCCAGCGGATTTTGGATCACCACAACATTGTAGACCATCAGGTCGCTTTCGTCTTTGATCTCTAAACACGTTTCCATTTCATTTGAGATCTCAAAAGCGTACTCTCTTAAACGACTTGGATCAACTAGAGTAAAAGAGATATCATCGCTTAACCGTAGCGTAGAAAAAAGTTCGTCTATTTGGCTCAGTTCTACCTCATTAATATTTTCAAACCCTAAAATTTTTGATTTTACTTCAAACATCATCCTATTCCTTTATTGTCTTGTTATAAGCTATAAAGCAAAAGATATTCCATTTTCTTATAAGCCCTGTTTTACCCCCTCTTTGCTATAATCGCGAAAAATATTTAGGGTCTAAATACCCCGAGACGATGAAAGAGAGAACAATGGCGGAAGCAACCCAGAGCTATAATCCAAAAGAGATAGAAGATGCGTACTATCAGACATGGGAAAGTCGTGGCTACTTTGAAACGGACGGCAATGCCTCCTTGCAAAAAGAAGATAAAAATTTTTCAATCATGATGCCTCCTCCCAATGTCACAGGGCGTCTTCATATCGGCCATGCCCTCACGTTCACTCTTCAAGACGTCATCGTCCGCTATAAGCGCATGGACGGCTATAAGACGCTGTGGCAGCCAGGAACCGATCACGCAGGGATAGCGACGCAGAATGTCGTCGAAAAACAGCTTCTCGCCGAAGGTACGACAAAAGAAGCCATGGGACGCGAAGCCTTTTTGGAGCGCGTCTGGAAATGGAAAGAGCAAAGCGGCGGCGAGATGATGCACCAGATGCGCCGTCTGGGTGTCTCTCCGGCATGGAAACGCGAGCGATTTACCATGGATGAAGGACTCAAATCCTCCGTGAAAGAGTCTTTTGTGCATCTTTACAATGAGGGACTCATCGTCCGTGGAAACTATATGGTCAACTGGTGTACGCATGACGGTGCGCTCTCTGATATCGAGGTCGAACACGAAGAGCACGCGGGCAAATTTTACCATATGCACTACCCTTTTGCCGACGGAAGCGGCCACATCACCGTGGCGACGACACGTCCCGAGACTTATTTCGGCGACACGGCGGTTATGGTCCATCCTGATGACGAACGCTACAAGGCGCTTGTCGGCAAGAAACTCAAGCTTCCTCTGATCGGCAAAGAGATCGAGATCATTGCTGATGAGCATGTCGACATGGCGTTTGGAACGGGAATGGTAAAAGTTACCCCGGCGCACGATCAAAACGACTACGAGGTAGGAAAACGCCACAACCTGGAGTTTATCACCGTCTTTGACGAAAAAGGGATCTTAAACCATTTTGCCGGTGAGTTTGAGGGAATGGAGCGTCTTGAAGCCAGAGATGTTATCGTCAAGCGTCTGGACGAAGAGGGCTTTATCGAAAAGATAGAGGCACATACGCATCAAGTAGGCCACTGCTACCGCTGCAAAAATATCGTCGAGCCCTATATCTCCAGACAATGGTTTGTACGCAGCGAAGTCGCTAAAAAGTCCATCGAAAAAACAAACGAGGGCCTGACGCAGTTTTTCCCACCGCACTGGATCAACTCCTACAATGCCTGGATGGGAGATCTTCGCGACTGGTGCATTTCACGCCAACTCTGGTGGGGACACCGCATCCCCGTCTTCTACTGCGATGAGTGCGATCACGAGTGGGCGAGCCTTCACGACGAGCCGAGCGCCTGTCCTCATTGTTCATCAACCGCATTCACACAAGATCCCGATGTCCTGGATACCTGGTTCTCCTCCGCACTCTGGCCCTTTTCGACGCTGGGATGGGGAAATGGCAGTGAGGGGAAGGGAACGCTCTTTAACGAAGATGATCTTAAAGATTTCTATCCCAACTCGCTTCTTGTCACGGGCTTTGATATCCTTTTCTTCTGGGTCGCGCGGATGATGATGATGGGAGAAACCTTTAAAGGCGAGCTTCCATTCAAACATATCTACCTGCATGCCCTGGTACGCGATGAACATGGAAACAAGATGAGTAAGTCACGTGGAAATGTTGTTGATCCTCTTGATGTCATCGATGAGCACAGCGCCGATGCCCTGCGTTTTACGCTGGCAATACTGGCCGCGCAGGGACGCGACATCAAGCTCAGTCCAAAACGACTTGAAGAGAGCCGAAACTTTACAAACAAGCTCTTCAATGCTTCCCGATTTTTGCAGATGAACGTGGAGACTTTTGCCGACTTAGATACTATCGAAGTTAACACGCCGCTTGGCAAATATATGCTCAGCCGTTTCAACACCGCCATTATAGAGACACGCCGCAACCTTGACGAATATCGCTTCAATGATGCGGCAACTGTGCTTTACCGCTACCTTTGGGGAGAATTCTGCGACTGGGGCATCGAGCTTAGCAAGTCCAGCAAGGAAAGCATCGACGAGCTCGGCGCGATCTTCAAAGAGTCGATGAAATTACTCCATCCTTTTATGCCCTTCATCACCGAGCATCTCTACCATAGCCTCTCCGGCACAACACTGAATGAGAGCGACTCTATTATGGTCATGCCTTATCCGAGTGCGGGTGAAATCGATGCAGAGATCGAAAAAGAGTTTGACGCGATCATGGACACAATCGTTACAATACGACGCGCCAAGACCCTGGTCGATCTGGGCAACCAGAAGATCGAAAAGGCCTACATTAAGCCTAACAAAAGCATGAATTCTCAACTCATTACGCCCTTTATCGAAAAACTGGCCAAGGTCGAGAAGATAGAGTTTGTCGATGCCAAAGTCGACAATGCGATCAGCGATGTCAGCGATTATGTTGAAGTCTATATCCCGACTTCTTCCATTGATCTCACCCCTATCATCTCGCGTCTGCAAAAGCAGCAGGAGAAGTTCCAAAAAGAGATTGACAAGCTCAGCAGTATGCTCAACAATGAACGCTTTGTGGCCAATGCGCCCGAAGATGTCATCGCGAGCAACCGCGAAGAACTGGCGAATGCCAACGACAAGATGGTAAAGGTGAGCGAGCAGCTTGCCTCACTGCAAGCACAGACAAAGGCTAATAATTGTTCAACATAAAAAACTATACTTCTGAAAATATTAAAAACGACATCCTCTCCGGACTGGTCGTTTCCGTAGCTCTTGTTCCTGAGGCTATCGCCTTCTCCTTTATCGCAGGGGTTAGTCCTATGGTCGGGCTTTATACGGCTTTTATTCTTGGTCTGATCACTTCGCTTATCGGCGGCAAACCGGGGATGATCTCGGGGGCCACAGGAGCGGTTGCCGTTGTTTTTGTAGGCCTGGCCATCAAAACCAGCGAAACGCTCTCATATGCCGGCGCTACTGGCACGGAACTGATGGAGGGTGTACTTCAGTACATTCTTTTCGCCTCTATACTGGCCGGTCTTATGCAGATCGGTGTGGGCCTGCTCAAGCTGGGCAAATTTATCCGTTTGGTTCCCCAGCCTGCGATGTATGGCTTTGTCAACGGTCTGGCCATTGTCATAGCGATGGCGCAGTTTAAGTTCTTTGAGGGTTCAAACATCAGTATGTATCTCTTTGTCGTGCTGACGATGCTAATCATGTATTTTCTACCCAAACTCACCAAGGCAATTCCTGGCGGACTTTTTGCGATTGTTACGATCAGTCTTGGTGTCTACTTTTTGAAGATAGATACCATTACGATAGGAACGCTGAACACGATCCCTCAATTTACCAATATGCCCGACCTGAGCGAGTTCAAAGGGCAACTCCCCTCTTTTGGCATTCCTGATCTTCTCTTTTCCTGGGATGCTTTTTTGTTGGTGCTCCCCTACGCGGTTCTTGTGGCCCTTGTCGGTCTTATCGAGTCTCTGCTCACCCTCTCCGTGCTTGATGAGCTGGACGGAAAACGCGGAAGCGGGAACAAAGAGTGTATTGCCCAGGGTGTTGGCAACACGACCTGCGGTTTTTTCGGCGCAATGGCAGGATGTGCGATGATCGGACAGTCTATCATCAACTACACCTCGGGCGGCTTGGGTCGTCTTTCCTCTTTCACGGCGGCAATTGTACTGATCTTGCTGGTTTCCATCTTTACCGACATCATCAACGTCATCCCCATTGCCGTTTTGGTGGGGATTATGTTTATGGTCAGTATTGGAACTTTTGAGTGGGGCAGCGTGAACCGTATCAAACATATGCCGCGCGCAGATGCCTTTGTCTTGGTCCTTGTGACTATCATCACCGTCATCTTCGATCTTGCTATTGCCGTAATCTCAGGCGTGATCATCTCTGCCCTTGTTTTTGCCTGGAAACATTCACACACCTACGCAAAGACAAGCATGGAAGAAGACGGTACCAAGATCTATGAGCTTGACGGTCCTCTCTTTTTTGGCTCAACACAGAGTTTCGCAGATAGCTTTGATCTTAGAAATGACCCGCCAAAAGTCGTCATCGACTTTAAAAATGCACGGGTTATGGATATTTCGGGAGTGGAGGCGATAGATACCCTTATCAAGAAGTACGAAGAAAGTGGACGTAATCTTTTGCTTCGTCATCTCAGCAGTGACTGCAAGACTATCCTCAAAAATGCAGGACCCTACTGCGCCTACGAAGAGGATGATCCGACTTACAAGGTCGCGTTCAATTATTAAGAAATGCTCTATTGCTGCGTTTTGGTGGGAATGATCTCATAAGATTTTGTTCCCCTGTAGCGCGGCATACTAAGACCTACTCCGGCATTGCGATACGTCGGATCAGCAACGATATAGGCTTTTTTGTTATACGAAACATACTCTCCCTCTACTTTCTCATCAATCCTCACCGCAGTGGCCATGTGCTCTGAATATTTCAGGCCAACGACCTCCATGGCAAGTAGAGTCTTGACCATATAGGCAAATAAGATAGCCCTGTCCTCGCAGTCTGAATAAGCATAAAAGATCGTTTCACTGGGGAACATCACCTTTTCCCGATCAAACTGCTCTCGGTCCACTCTATAGGCAAAAGCATGCTGCACAAAGCTTAAAATAATATCCAGGGCTTCGCTCTGGCTCTTTACGCGAAGCAAAGGCTCAAACGACGCTTTCAGACTGTTGTGCAGCAGTGCCGATTCTGCAGAAAAGAAGTAGTCGCTATAGGCAACCTGAGGATAGCTTTGAAAAAAGTTCATCAGATGTTTGTTGTAGCTCAGATCAATATGCTGATCTTTATTGTTGAGCCTGAAGTGAAGACGCTTTGTTATCTTCTCCTGCGCGAAGAGCGGAAGCAGACCTACTGCAAAATCCACGGATCTCTGAGTGTCTGTATAAGCAGCATCATAGGTCTTAATCGGACCTAATTTGCCTTTGGCATAATAGTCGATGGCGTAGTAGCGCCTGCCGTCCAGCGCATAATAAGCCGTATTGTATAACTCTTTTTTTACCGTGATCAAAAGCACCACGCGGTGTGGCTGATACGCGATACGCGCATCATACCCAAGCTTCAACAGTGCAAACCAACCGAAGAGTTTTGCCTGGTTCTTGTCGCTATAGATTCTCTGAGATACTTGCATGACCAACAGGTAAGTCGCCCAGTCGTTCAGCAATAATTTTTGCGAGATCTCCTTTAATTCACTGATGGTCGTCTCATACTCGCTCGAAGCCAATTTTTCCCAGGCTTTTGTGATCATCTCTTTGGTGACCTCTTTTTGGGCTGAGTCCTGAAGCGCTTTTTCATAGTGCAGCGTGAGCTCGACACCGAAAAATCTGGTGTAGAGTGTTTTCAGCCCCGGCAAGGAAGCGGAAGGGGTGATCTGTATGTAGGGTGTGCTCTCTTTTTTCTCTTCTAGTCTCACCGGTGCAATCAAGATCTTTTTTTCCGGCACATTTGCGATATGTTCTTTGGCCTGCGGCAAGCGTTTAGGCTTCTGCTCATCGTAACCTTTCATACCCTGGTCTTCCTGGTATGCCTTCCATTCTTGGTCTAAATAAAGGGAGAACTCCCTGTCTCGCTCCTCTTTGAAAGATGAGAATGCTTCTTCCTGTGAGCGAAGGTACGCTTCATATGTCTGTGCCTGTAATAAGGAAAAGAGGAGAGAGAGGAAAAGAAGAACGCGCATAAATACCCCTGGGAAATTTCTTACATTATAGCAAGAAATCTTCGTTGCACATAGCTATTAAAACGGCCAGATCGCCTGCACAAGCTTGGTTCCCCAGCCTTGCTGCGTTGAACGCTTCAGATCGCCCTCTGTTTTGTACATGATCTTGGCATCGGCCATCTGTTCTGAGTTGACCCGGTTGTTTTGGTCTATATCAAAAGGGCGGATCACACCGCTGAGCTGAATCACCTGCTTTTCGCCGTCCACCAGTATCTCCCGTCTGCCCGAGACATAGTAGTTGCCATTGGAGAGAATCTTGATCACGCGCGCGGAGACTGTCGTAGCAAAGGTGTTGTTGTGCGAAGCCCTTCCTGAACCGTCAAAGTTAGACGAAGAGTTTCCGGCAAAGCCGATGTTGCTCGCACGGTTGAGTTTGTTGACAATATCATTCGCTGTACTGCTTCCTCCGCCTGCGGTGAAGACTCCACCGCCCAAAGCTGTGCTATCCGTCTCTGCCAGTTTTTTCGTATTGGACGAAGAGGATGTCGCCGCTTCAGAGATCACTACCGTCACAATATCGTTCATATGCATTGCCTTGTGATCGGAGAAGAGCGGATTATCGCCCTGACCGAAGAGACTGCCTTGGGAGTCAAGGTTTTCATGCGTCTCTTTTGCAGGGAGCTGTTCGACATATTCGGGCGGCTTAAAATTGATCTCCGGATCGACCACATGCTTTGCGCATCCCGAAAAAGCAAATGCGGCTAAAAGTAGTGAAATATATATCTTGTTCATAATCTTCCTTATTAGACTTCTTGCATAACCCGTCTGAGTTGACAAAGGGTTATGCAGGAAGTCTATTGTATAATCTAAAAGCAATTTAAGTTCCAAGGATAACAATGTCTACATTATTAGATCAGATTAAAAACGATATGAAAGAAGCGATGAAAGCAAAAGAGGTTCAAAAACGCGATGCTTTGCGTCTTTTACTCTCTGCGTTTAAGCAGGTTGAAGTCGATGAGCGCAAAGAGCTTAGCGATGAAGATGTCAGTAAAATCATCCAGAAGCAGCTCAAACAGCGCCAAGATTCTGCCGCTCAGTTCAAAGAGGCCGGCCGTGAAGACCTATATGAGAAAGAGGCCGCTGAGATAGCTATTTACAACGTTTATATGCCAAAACAGCTCGATGATACCGAGCTTGAAACTGCGCTTAAAACCATCATTGTCGACGTCGGCGCTGAGTCCATGAAAGATATCGGCAAGGTGATGGGCGCGGCTTCCAAACTGCTATCGGGAAAAGCGGATGGGAAACGCATCAACGAGTGCGCCAAAAACCTACTCGAGTAGTCTTGGCATTTTTGGCGTAGTTAATGTTTTAGGAATTTCTTATTATATGAGGGGTGTGATTTAAAAGCTCTATCATTTATGGGCTGGGAAAAAGATATATTTAATGAATGTGTTACCTCTTATACGATAAAATTTTATCACTAAAATTCACCATAAGGTTATTGTCTTTTACCTTCAGTTTTTGATGATTTAAATATAACATATGCTTAAAATATTATTTTTTTTCCTTTTTACAACACTCATGCTACATGCGGATGTGCTTCAACTCTCCTGCAAAATGGAAGGTTTGAGCACTATTCCCTATATCTCTTATTTTGAAGATAAAACAAAAAAGATGGATGTGGAAGAGATAAAAAACGCTGAGTTTGAAAGCAAAAACTCTTTCCATTCCAACCAAGGAACAAGCAACTCGAACTGGTGGCTAAAACTTCATGTTAAGAATCCAACAAATAAGCCTATCGATTGGATTTTAAAGTTTAACTATGCTCAGATTGACGAATTTCAAAGCTGGCAATACGATGACAACGGCGTTCTTCTTTCTCATTTTTTAAAAGGCGATCACTTTATAGATACATCCGTCATCTCTTTTAAGGAGCGTACCGCATTCGAGTTTAATACGATGCAAAAAACTGAAAACACCATTTACCTAAAACTTGCTTACGAAAACTATGGAATTATGGAAACATTTCACACCCTCTGGACTAAAGAGGAGTTTGAAAAATCCGAACAATTCCGCTTCTATATGATAGTGGGACTCAGTAGTGCAATCTCTATTTTGCTATTTTACAATATCTTTATCTGGCTCATTTTAAGAAAAAAAGAGTACTTTTGGTACAACATCTATCTTTTGGGTACTATTTTTTCCATGCTGACGTTCAACCAAATTGGAGCACACTATTTATGGAATACATCAATATATTTAATCGATATGATGCCCTTTTTGTCGATAATAACGCTTTTAATATCTTTTATTTTTTTCACGCGAGCGTTTTTAGAGACTGATAAATTGCTCCCTAGAGCAGATAAAATTTTAAAAATATTGATTATATTTAATGCACTCGCTCTGGTACTGGCATTTTTAGGTCAGCGACATCTCGCCATAGGAATAGTTCAGATAAGTCTTTTGTCTTTTATTTTTTTTCCTATACTGGGATTCAAACTTTGGCGTGCCGGATATAAAATCGCAAGAGGGTATACCTTAGCTTCTCTTGTCGTTTCCATCACCGTTATGATTATAATCCTTCGTTTTTCAGAAGTTCTGCAAACAAGTGAGCTTCTCTATTGGATGAGCAGGTTTGGATTTATAGTGGAGGGAATATTGCTGTCCATAGCTTTGGCGGATAGAATCACTATTTTAGAACATGACTATCTCAAAGAACAAAACAAAGCGAAACAGAGTTTGGAAGTGGCGAAGAAAACTCTAGAATCAGAGGTCAAAAAAAGAACCCATGAGCTGGAAATACAGACACGAAAAGCTGAAAAAATAGCTAGAATGGATGAAATGACGGGCATTTACAATCGAAGGGCTTTTGTAGAACACGGCGAAAAACTGATCTATGATGCCATTCGATACAAAACCGATTTTTCCTTAGTGATTTTAGATTTAGACTTTTTTAAAAATATAAATGACACCTATGGACATGAGGCAGGAGATACCGTTCTTATATCATTTACCAAAGAGGTAAGCAATCACCTCAGAGACACAGACTTTTTCGCAAGAATCGGGGGAGAGGAATTTGTAATCCTGCTTTCGCACACAAAGTCTTCTCAAGCATTTGAAAAAGCAAACACCTTGTTGCAAATGATAAACGGACTGGAAATTTTTTATAAAGATTCTATTTTAAAGGTGACGGCTAGCATTGGGATTTGTGATTGTATTGATAGTGAAGAGACTATTTATTCCCTTTTAGCAAAAGCTGATCAAGCACTCTACTACGTCAAAGAGCATGGACGAAATAGCGTTCATGTTTATGAAAGAAACACATCCCCTGTACGTGAATCTCCACTTTTACAATATACTGATTAAGTTTTTTTGAGATAGTGGAAGAAACGAGGTGAACAATTGAAATTCATCACAGGGGTCTAATTGAGAAGATTATGGGCGCGGCCTCCAAAAGCTATCGGTAAAAGCGGACGGAAAACGCATTAACGAGTGCGCCAAAAAACTACTCGAGTAGTTTTATCGCTTTCAGATTAGCGCTGAAAACTATTTTCCGGTCTTTAGGGTGCGGATCGCGCCTTCGATGTCGTCCTGGCGCATAAACGACTCCCCCACCAAGAAGGCATCTACGCCGATCTTATGGAGCTCTTCGAGCTGTTTGTGCTCGTAGATACCGCTCTCGGCAACGATGATCTTGCCGTTGGGGATCAACGGGATAAGCTTGTGGCACAGCTCCATATCCATCTCAAAGGTTTCGAGGTTGCGGTGGTTGATACCGATGATATCCGCACCCGCGAAGATCGCCTTGGTCAGGTCTGTCTTGTCATGGATCTCCACCAGCGCTTCCATACCCAAATGGCGTGAATAGTTCAGCAGCTCTTTGAGCTCTTTTCGAGAGAGCGCTTTGGCGATAAGAAGAATAAAATCAGCTCCGTAGACCAAGGCCTCCAATATCTGATACTTGCTGACGATAAAGTCTTTGCGTAAAAGCGGGGTGCCGACATAGCGGCGTATACCCGCAAGATACTCCAGGTCTCCTTGAAAAAAATGCGGTTCCGTCAAGACGGAGATCGCATTCGCGCCCCCTCTTTCGTAAGCCTGCGCGATCGCCAAAGGATCAAAATCCTCACGAATAACGCCCTTTGAAGGACTTGCTTTTTTCACCTCGGCTATAATGCGGTAAGGTTCATCCTCGCTTGAGCACAAGTACTCGTGAATATCTCGGGGCTGTCGTGCATTGAATGCCAAGGAGCGTCCCAGCCACTCAAGCGGGAACTTCTTTTCCCTGATGACCAGGTCTTCTTTTGTCTTTTTGATGATATCGTCTAAAATCATTAACTTCTACTTTCCTTTCTTTTTAATACAGGCTTTGATCGCTTTCATATGCGCGCTTACTTCTGCGTCTTCTTTTCCAAGGTTTTTCTGCACTTTTTTCATCAACTTTAAGGCTTTTTTGCAATTGTCCAGTTTGTAGTATCCCCAGGCCAAAGAGTCAAGATAGTAAGGGGACTCCGGTTCTACTTCCAGCGCCTTTTTTACAAAGGCCATTCCCTCTTCTACATTAATCTCATGGTCGATCAGAAGATAGCCCAGATAGTTCAGGTACATCGCATTCTCGGAGTACTCGATAACACGTTTAAGTTTTTTCATCACCGAAGCGACCATGGCCTCATTGTGTTTGTCTTCCGCGCCCTCGTACTCGAAGATCGCGCTCTGTCCCAAATAGTAAGGATCGCCGTCTTCTTTATAGAGTTTGTCCGCGAGGCTGACCACTTTTGGATAGTTTTTCGTACTAATATAGAGCTGCAGCAAGAGGGCATCATCGCTTTCACTCTTTTCAAGAAACCGTATCAAAGAAATCACATCTTTTTTATAGTTATAAAGCTTGATCACCGTCTGCGCATACTTCTCATCTTTTGTGCTGTCATAGAGCCTGAGATAGATGCGCAACATCCCCTCTACGTTGTTTTCTTCACTGTAAAAACTCCCTAGCCGTGTACAGGTTATCTCGGAGCAGCCATGAAGGCGTATGTGCGTCTCAAGATGAGAGATCGCTTCGGCTTTGCGGTTCAAGTTGACATACAAGATGATGGCCATCTTGTCGAGTATGCCCTCGTCATAATTGATTGCATAGGCACTTTGAAGGTAGCGCAAGGCAAATTCATATCTGCCCTGTATCATATATATCGCTGCGATCTGCTGATACTCGCTGGCCGCTTTTGTGTGCTCAACCAAGTCCAATGCCAGGTTTTTCGCCTGTTCATAAGCGTTCAGTTCCATCAAAGCAGCGATCTGTAAACGCTCCAGCTCCACATCGATCTCGCCTTCGTCAAGCTCCGCCTTGTATACCTCTATCTTCTTCAGCGCTCTTTCGTTTTGGCGCGATTGTATCATCGCTATGAGTTCTTCGTTGCGGTACTCTTTTCTACCGGACTTTTCGTACAGCATCTCAAACAAAGATATTGTCGAGTTTGCATCCCCCTGGCTTTTGGCGTAAAGAGCATAAATGATGAGCCTGTCTTCATCTTCAAAACTTTTTACGTTAGGAGGCAGCGGCTCTTGATGCTGCGAGCATGCGGTGAAAAGAAGTGAGGCCACTATCAGGAGTGACGATAAGAGCTTAGACATTCTCATCCTTAAAAAGTATGCCGGGACACTCCGTCCGCAGCTCTTCTTTGTGCGTTTTAAAATAACTCCAGAAGGGAAAGGTACGACACTGTGTCGGACGCACCGGGTAGATGCCGCAGCCGTTGATTGCTCGGTCAAAAAAGATGCAGTCATGCGAACCTGCGACCACGACCTTCTCTTTGAGTGAAAACTTGTAGCCGTTTTTAATGAGACACTCCTGCGCAAACTCATCCAGCGGGAGTTTTAAAAAGTCAGCAATATTTTCCATCTCCGCCTGGTTCAAATAGACATATCCGCTCTCTCCCGTGCAACAGTTCCCGCCGCAGCTTTCGCAGGCATTGGGGTTAAAACTGTAATGATAGCCGTCTTCATTCATTAAAGGGTACATTTTATACTGTGTGTCCTTGCTTTTTTATAAATCATGTGTGCAGCTGATGAGATTTCATCCTCGTCAAATGCGATAAATGGCGCTCTGACTTCCGTCAGGGCTTTCGAGTTTTTGCGCGCTTGGACCATAACCAAGGAAGCTTTTCTCTCTCGCTTGGGATGGATGAACTGCACCGTCTCGATCGTCAGATTCACCTTCATCAGTTCCGCGCAGATGCTCTGAAACTGCTGCGGATCATAGCAGAAGACAAAATGGCCGCGCGGACGCAATAGACGCGAGACCTTTTTAAAAAACTGCTCGAGTGGAAGATGGGTGTTATAGCGTGCCGTATGGCGCATCTCATTCTCACTCTTTGAGGAGCCCTCGTGATAAAAAGGAGGATTGGAGATAATAACGTCAAATCCTTTTTCATCCTCATACGCCAAAAAGTCCCCCTGGTGCATAATATATGGCAGTTTATTGACTTCGGCATTTTTTTGGGCGTACTGGCAAAATGCCCACTGCTTCTCTACACCCTCCACGCTTACCGCATTGTCGCGTCCTACCAAAAGACCCAGTATCCCGCAGCCCGTTCCGACATCAAGAAGGCGCCCTTTAAGCTTAAATGAGGAGATAAAATCGTATAAAAAAATAGAATCGCTGTTGTAGCAATACCCCTCTGACGGTTGGTATAAAAGCAGTTTTTTGTCCTTCTTTTAGCTATACTTTTAAAATAAAATTGATTATATCAAATTTCTTCCATACAAAGGTTAAAAATGATTATTATCCCTGCCCGACTCGCTTCTTCGCGTTTTCCCAAGAAAGTCTTAGCCGATATCGGTGGTCTTCCTATGGTGATTCGTACCGCAAAACAGGTAGAGCATTTGGATGATATAGCGATCGCAACCGATTCCCAAGAAGTGATCGATCTATGCGAGCAGTATGGCTACAGAGCGATAATGACGTCTGATACGCACAAAAGCGGAACCGACCGCATCAACGAAGCCGCCCAGCTTCTTCACCTCAAAGACGAGGACATCATCGTCAATATCCAGGCCGACGAGCCCTTTATCGAGCCTGACGTTGTGCACGCCGTTATCACACGTCTAAACGAACTCAAAAAGCAGAAAGCTCCCTTCATCATGACGAGCTGCTATAACACCGTCAACGATGACTCAGCCCAGGATCCCAACCTGGTAAAAGTGATCATGGATGTCAACCATAACGCTATCTACTTTTCACGTAATCCCATCCCCTTCAACCGCAGCGGCAGTGCGACCTATTTCGGCCATATCGGTATCTACGGTTTTACTAAAAAAAGTCTTCACGATTTCTGCATGCTCGATGACGCACCGATCGAAGACATCGAGAAGCTTGAGCAGCTGCGCGCCATCTACCACGACAAAAAGATTGCTATGGTAAAAGTGGCCAGCACCGGTTTCGGTATCGACACGATGGAAGATCTCGAACGCGCCAAAAAGATCTTTTTAGACGCGTAGAACGCGCTTAGTTCGAAAGTATATAAAGGTTATTGCTGGGATCGCAGGCCGCCAGAAAAAGTGCTTTTAGCTCTCTGTCGTAAGTGACGATATAAACGTCCGCCTCTGTGGGAGCCAGCTCTTCAAAATTCTTCAGCAGTACCCCGTCAGCGACATTTTTACCGTGGTCACACTTGGTGAAGTTGAAGGAGTGAAGTGTTTTGCCATAGTCATACAGATCTGCTTCCCACTCCGCCTTAAAAAGATAGAGCGAATCGGGATTGCAAGCGATGTAGATATGTTCATCGGCTATCTCAAAGGCTTCGATGATATGGGTGAACATCGGCCCCACATTGGAGAAGTTCTCTATGTCCCAAAACAGATAGCTTTCTCGCACTTTCGAGGCCTGCTTTTTATTGGCAAGCGTCAGACGTTTTGCGATATTGAGGTTAACATGGGCATTATCGTTTACAAATTCGATCTTCTGCTTCAAAGCCTGCGCCTGCGCGCTTGAAAACTTCAGTATCTGAGCCAGTTCGATATAAAGATCAAGCTCAAGAAGCTCCTCACAGCAGCCGCCGCGCTGATAATGTTCAAAGCTTTTTATCTTGTTTTCACCGTAAAGCAGATGCACGCCCATTGGCTCGCCATCAGCGAAAGCATTTTTTATTTTTGAGAAAAGCTGGTAGGATCTTTTGGTGTCAGGAAGTTCTATCTTGCCATAGTAATGATTGTTAATAATGATCTTTTTCATACGCAGATTATAACACATGAAGCAAAAGAGGATACAATTTCCGATGCAAAACAAAACCCCATACACTATAGCTATTATCGGCGGCGGCGCGGCAGGTCTTATGGCCTCCATCACCGCAGCAAAAGAGGGAGCGAGCGTGCACCTTTATGAGCAAAACAGAGCCCCCGCCAAAAAGATCCTGGCCTCAGGAAACGGACGTTGCAATATCTCTAATGCCCGTCTCAGCACTGTTGACTACTTCGGAGAGAAACCAGAATTTACGGATTTCTGCTTAAAAAATTTTACCTTTGACCAGCTTCAAAAATTTTGTAAAAGCATCGGCCTTTTTCTTAATGTGCTCGAAGACGGACGCGCCTATCCCCTCTCAAATGAGGCCAAGTCAGTTGCGCTGAGTTTTGAAAGCTACGCGAAAAGCTGCGGCGTGCAGCTTTTCACCGAACAGACGATCACCCGGGTGGAAAAAAAAGAAGCAACCTTCTGCCTTCATAGCGCGCAAAATGTATCAAAAGAGTACGACAGGGTACTCATTGCTACAGGAAGCGAGGCCGCACCACAGCTTGGAGGCTCTGCTCAGGGCTACGTTATAGCCGAGTCTTTCGGGCACTCCATCGTTCCGACCTACCCTGCTTTGGTGCAGCTGCATCTTGACTCATCCATTCACGAGAAGATCTCCGGGGCCAAACAAGAAGCCGAGGTCACCCTCTATCTCAACGGCAAAAAAGAGCAGGCGGTAAAAGGGGATATTCTTTTTACCAAATACGGCATCTCCGGCTTTGCCATCTTGGACATCTCCCAGAAGGCTTCCGAAGCGCTCCTAAGCTGCCAGCGTGTTACTATCGGGCTCGACCTTCTGCCACTCTATGACCGCCAAGCGCTGAGCACACAGCTTTTGTCACTGTCACAAAGTCTGGGCACCTACCCGATGGCAACGCTTCTTTCGGGACTGCTGAGCATCAAGATCGCCAATGCCTTGCTTGAAGATGCCAAGATAGCACCTCAGACTTTGGCCAAAGAGCTCTCCATAAAGATGGCAAAACAGATCGTCTCCAAAATAAAAGACTGGCGTTTTGAGGTGAAAGATACCCACGGCTTCAAACATGCAGAGGTGAGCGGAGGCGGTGTCAGTACCGCAGAAGTAAATGAGAAAACGATGGAATCATTAAAGTGCAAGGGACTCTACTTTGCGGGAGAGGTACTAGATATCGTCGGTCGGCGTGGCGGCTATAATTTCCATTTTGCCTGGGCTAGCGGCTATCTGGCGGCAAAAGAGATGAGCAGAGCCTAACAACGGATAGTAAACTCGCCTGAAAACTCTTCATTGCTCTCAAACTGCTCGATACTGTCGACTCTTGAAGCGGGCGAACCCTGTTCCAGAATCTCTATGAAGTAGGCAAACTCCTCATCCCGCAGACAGGCCCCGGCTTCCACGCTTCCGTCTTCGAGGTTTTTGACATAACCGCTGAAACCTTTTTTGCGGGCGTTTTCCGATACTGTTTTGCGGTACCAGACCCCCTGAACCTTGCCCGTGATGACAAATCTGTAGTTTTCCATGCACACTCCTTTTCATATGTAATGATGATAACATAAAATTAAAACGCTAAAGACTCAAAAAGAGTCAGCGCAAAAGAACCTGCGACAAAAACTTCTCTATTAATCTCCGGCTAATCTTACAACCGCCATAATATTTCATCCTATTCAAAAAGACTGAAGATTACAGACAGGCCATGCGATGAAGAAACGCCTTTTTGACTATAAAAGAACGCTCTAAGGTCCCGTTCTCAAGCACAAAAAGGACTTTTTTGAGCTGACGGCCTTAAACTAAACAAGAGACTTTGGAGCAAACAATAAAAAAGCCAACTACACTGCAAAGAGGGTGGAAACACTTCCCTTTCCATGAGATATCTTTAGAATGTAAAAACTTCGACGATGCCCTTAAGGGGCTTCGCATTGTACAGCTCTCAGACTTGCATCTGCAAAAAAGCCTGGATATTTCCTACCTTGAGACTCTGGTAGAAAAGATAAACGCCCTCAAGCCTGATTTGGTTTTTTTTACAGGCGATATCTTGCAGACGTTCGCCTTCAGGCTGCGCAGGCACTTCAGAACCTTTCGCGCTTTGGAGGCTCCGGCCTATTATGTCACAGGTAACCATGATATTTTTTATGGGCCTAAAAGTCTGCAAAAAGAGCTCGTTGAGAACAACATCTACTCTCTGGACAATCGAATTTTACTTCTTAACATCAACAATACCGCCTTGCAGCTTGTAGGTCTGAGCGACCGGTACAGCTTTGTGCGGGGGATCAAACGCCCCATAGACGAGCTTTTTTCAAAACTAGACAGAAACATCTCCACCATCTTGCTTGCCCATCAGCCAAAAGACAGTGAGCACATCGGTTCCTATCGGATAGATCTCCAGCTCAGCGGACATACGCACGGGGGACAGATCTATCCCCTGCATAAAGTCGTCAACTATTTTCAGCCCTATTTTGCAGGACTCTACCTCCATAAAAAGACGCTTGTGTATGTGAGCCGGGGACTGGGATACTATGGCATAGCACTACGCTACAGAGCACCCAGCGAAATCCCCGTTATTACAATCAATTAATCTTAATAGAGTATAATTATTTTTTAATTTTCAACAAGGAGACCACATGAATAGATTTTTAGTCCTGTTTGCCTTAGGTATCTCGCTTCTTGCTGCCGACACGCTCAAGCCTTCTACCCCCTTGAGCCAACTGAACAATTACAAATACGAGACTCCACAGGGACGTCAGATGAAGATCCCTAAAAGCACCAGACTTTTTGTCATCGCTTTTGAAAAAGATACGGGCGCTTTAGTCAACGACTATTTAGTCACGATGGACCCTTTTTATATGCCAAAACACCGTGCCGTTTTTATCGCCGACATCAACAAGATGCCGACGATCATCACCAAAATGTTTGCTCTGCCGAAGATGCAAAAGTACAAACATCCGGTTTATCTGCATTACGAAGAGCAGTTCCAGGACTTTGTCCCGCATCACGAAGAAAAGATCACTCTTGTTCGCATCAACGATGGAAAAGTCGAAAATATCTCTTATATTTCGACCCAAGAAGAGCTGAAAGCGGCTATTGAGCAGTGACTTTTCATAAAGCCCTTACCAAAAACCTTTTTAAAAGTTTTCTGATCTTTTCTTCTATTGCCATTGCGGTGATGGCAATCTTTCTAATCACCTCCGTTTCGCAAGGAGTGATCGGGATGTTCTCCACCATGATAAAAAGCGACGGTGACCTTATCATCACCCAAAAAGGGATCTCGGATACCTTTTTCTCCAATGTCGATATCTCTTTGATAGAAAAGATCGACGCGCTGGATCATGTCACTTCTTCGTACGCCATGATCGTCGGAGCCTCTCCTGTCGGGCATATCCCTATTGCCGCAGTTTACGGTGTCAGCGAGAACTATCTTGCGCACTATAAACTCTTGCGGGGGAACTACCCAAAGACAGGAGAAGTGCTTCTGGGCAACACTTTGGCCAAGCAGCTAAAGGGCAGAAGTGTCAAGATAGGCAACCGGCGCTATAAGATCTCGGGTGTCTACACGAGCGATATCGGTTTTGAAGAGGGAGGTGTTGTGATGAACATTGCTCAAGCAGGCGAACTCTTCAGCCGCTCCGCCTCTTTTATCATCGTCTCTGCCGACACGCCTGACCATGCCGAAGCAATCGCAAAGAAGATCACTCTTTTAGACAGCGAGATAGAGGTCAAGACAACGCAGAACTTTGTCCAGGAATATAACCAGTTCAAGATCATCGAGAACTCCTCTTTTGTCATCTCTTCGCTTGCTTTTTTCATGGGATTGATGGGGATCGCTTCGGTGATGAGTATGATCGTCAACTCCCGCCGCGAGGAGTTCGGTATCATGCGGGCTCTAGGTAAAAGCCGCCTTTTTATCATCAAAAACCTCTTTATCGAGACCTTGATAATGAGCCTTTCGGCCTACCTTTTTGCCTTACTTTCGAGTCTGGCGATCTTAGAAACACTGCCGCATATCGAGATGCTGCAAGGCTATGTCAACGGGTCGCTCTCCCTTTCTACGGCACTTTATGTCCTTGTTTCAACCTTGCTCATGGCACTTATAGGCAGTCTGATCCCTGCCTGGGTAGCCTCCAAGACAGATCCGATTATCTTGATCAACCAAGGATGTTCATGATCCAGGCAAATAACATTTCGCACTTCTACGGACATGAGCAGATCTTGTACGATATCTCCTTGGAAATAAAAGAGAAAGAGTTCATCTTCTTAAGCGGAGAAAGCGGCAGCGGAAAGTCTACTCTTCTCTCCATCTTGTCCACTCTCCTTCACCCCAGCGAAGGAGAGCTTTTCCTTGAACAAACAGCGCTGCAGGAGATAAAGAATATCGACTACTTCCGTCAGAGCAAGATCGGTTTTGTCTTTCAGTTTCATTATCTCATCAACTACCTCAGCGTTTACGAGAACATTGCCCTCGCCGCACTCAAAGAGAAAAAGAAAAACATAAATACCCTGCTCGAGGAGCTCGGCATCAAGGAGCTGGCTTCGCGCTATCCCAACGAGATCTCAGGCGGACAGAGGCAGCGTGTAGCTCTGGCGCGCGCTCTTGTTAACGAACCCCGTCTCCTGTTTGCAGACGAGCCGACGGGGAGTCTTGATTCAAAAAACAGCACCATCGTTTACGAGCTTCTTGCCCGGGCAGCAGCTTGGGGTACGACGGTGATCGTTGCTTCGCATGACAGGCAGCTTGAGAACTATGCCACAAAGACTATAAGGATGAAAGATGGAAAAATTTTATAAGCTTATGAATTCTGTGATCCCTATATGGATAGGGATCTTTTTTGCTTCAGTTTTAGTGGGGACGCTCTACGCTGCGCAGCTTCTAGGCTTTACCCTTTTGGATGAGACTCTGCTCTCTCCGGTAAGAACACGCTCCTTGCATATCACCTTGATGCTCTACGGACCGGTCATGTTGGCTCTTTCGCTCCTCCCTTTCGCCCTTTTTGCCAAGGACAAGCTTAACCTTGAGCCCGCGGTCGCTCCGCTGAGGAACTACTTCCTGCTATGGCATCTCTTTTTGTTTATGATGGTTGTCTCCATTGCTTTGGGCACGCAGAGGGGACTTCCTTTTTACGATTTTGCTTATGAGCTAAACTTTATTCTGGCCGCCTCAGGAATATTTTATATCGTTGCGATATTTAAAGTCATACGACAGTATGAGCAACCGCCTCTATGGGTGAAGATTTCCAAGGCACTGCTCTTTGTTGCACCGATCTCGCTGCTTATCCTCATGAATCCCAGTTTCGGACAGGTGGAAAAGACTCTTTCCGGTCCGCATGGCGACAATACCCTGGGAATGAGTTTTACCATCATTCCTCTCTTTTATCTCCTGATAAAACTCCACGCCAAAGAGAGGTTCACAGCGGCCTGGCACATCTTCTGGTTACTTCCTCTAGCAGCCTATACCCTCTCTGTGGCAATCCGCATATTCAGAGGGGAACTCTCCTACACGGAAGAGTGGATTTTTCAATGGATGACCTTCGCCTATGCCCCGCTGCTGATCAAATGGTGCAAAGACGCCAAGATCACCTTCTCACAAAAACCCTACCTGGTCGTTTCTGTCTGGAGTTTTTTGTTTGTGATGATCGAAGGAAATTTCCTTTTTATCCCCGAACTGCGATGGCTCTTCCACCGAAATGACCTCATCATCGCCCATGCCCATATTGCGATCGGACTGGGCATCCTTTTTATGTCGCTGAGTGTCTTGAACTATTTTTATACATTGCCAAAATATTTTGCGCACTTTTGGCTGCTCGTCATCGGAGTGATGTTTTTTTCTTTGAGTCTGGCCGGTTTTGTAGAAGCGGAACTCTTAAATATGGACGTAGTAACACTGTGGTGGGTTAGGCTGGCCTCGGGTATCCTGGCCCTTGCTGGAATGGCTTATTTCATCCTTCAAAAGATTGTATACAAAACACCCTCTCTGCTACAGATCTACCATCTCATCGGCTTTGCTTCCGACGGACTGGGGGCGCTTGTACTTATTCTCTTCGGAGCCAACCTTTTCGCTCTTTTTGGTTTTGAGTTTGATTCACACTACTACCTGGTCTTTGGCTTTATGGGATTTGTCGGGATCTTGCACCTTGTCGCCCTCTACAAAGATGCGCATTTCTTGGCGCAGATGACTTCTATTGCACGCCTGATCACGGGAAGCATCTTTTTATCTCTGTTTTATGCCGGCAGCATGGATGCCCTGGGTCTGCTTGTCGGATCGTATGACATCTTCTACGCGCTTCTTTATCTTCTTAGCAGGAAACGTGCATGATCCATTTTTCGGCTTTGGTCTTGCTACTGGGCTTTGAGCTCAGCTACTATCTGCTTATCGTGCAGACAGGGATCACCCAACACTACCACTCCGATCTGTTCAAACTTTTTCCGCTCTTTCTTGGTGGTGTAACCGGTACGCTGCTCAGTGGTTACGCCTGGGGCAAGCTCACGAATCCTATACACAAGATCTATATCGCCTTGACATTGCAGCTTGTCTTGTCGTTTTTCTACCCTGATTATACCCCGTTTACGCTTGCGCTTTTGGGGCTGTCTGTGGGTATTATGGGCCCCTTGAGCATCTACCTTTTTAAAGAGCATCAGCGATATGAGCTTCTTTTGGCCTTGGCCATTGCCTACACCGTAGGCACCTATGCTTTTACCACGCTGGTCGATCACAGAGAGTGGATGGCGATATTTTTCTCTTTTATTGCACTCATCAGTGCTATCTCGCTATACAATTACAAAACGGAGCAGACAGGAGAGAGAGCCTGCTCTTTTTCTGCCTATCTGCCTTTGATACTCTGGATATTTCTGGATTCTAATCTTTTCGAGACCCTCTCTCGTCACAAGGGGCTGATGATCTGGAGCGAATACACCTACACGATCATCTTCTTTCATCTGCTTGGCCTGCTCGGTGCATTTTTTATCCGGATAAAAGAGCATAAGCAGCATCTTTTTATTGCTCTGCTCTTTGTCGGAAGCTACGGCCTCTCCTATGCGCAGCTGCCACTGGCCTTAGCCATGCTTTACCCTTTTACAATCTCTTACTATAATGTCATCGTATTTATCACGCTGAGCAAAGAGACCGATCTTAAAAAACTTGCCTACGTGATGCTCTTAGTCGGTTGGATTGCCTCGGGATTAGGATTGACACTTGCACTTTCCGGACTTCTGCACTGATAAAATTAATTCTATAATTAAATTAAATTTTTCTAAAGGACGAAAATGAAAAAGACTCTTCTTCTCTTTTTATGCACACTTCCTCTTCTTGCCGGCAACCTGGCACTCCAAGAGGGCTTTGTCGCGGCACACACCGAAATGATGATGGATAAGACAATCGATCCGCTTAACAACAGACTCCGCACAGATCTAATGATGGAAGCAGACGATATTGCAAGCCTCAAAGGAACCATCTCCGTAGAGATGGAATTTTTTAGCAGTGACAACAGCGACCGGGATAAGAACATGTACGAAACTGTCAATTCCGCAGTATTCCCGCTTGCCACCTACACGATCACAAACGTATCAAAGAACAAGGGTGAACATACATACACCTTGTCAGGAGTGCTTGATTTTCACGGCCAGAAAAAAGATCTCAACTTTGATGCAGTGATTAACCTTGCAGACAACACCCTCTCGATCAGCGCTACCTCGATGATCTTGATGAGTGATTTTGGAGTTGAGATACCTTGCATGATGTTTATGTGCGTACGCGATCAGATCGATCTTTTTGCAAAAGCCGTTCTTCTTAAACAGTGAGATCTTTTTTATTACTCAGCCTTGCCCTCAGTCTTTGGGCAAAGCAGCCCCTTCCTGCTTTGGAAGCCAAACTCTATGCTTTCATTCAAAACACCCAGATAAAAGAGCACCCCATCAGCCGATATGTCGGCACATGGCCGAGCTATCCAAAATATGTAAGAATTCAAAAAGAGATCCCTGAATCCAATGCCTTTATGACGTTGCAGACCCTTATCCTTTTGCATGAACTCCATCAAATGTATGAACTCCCCAAGATAGAGAAACTCTTTGAGCTCGCCAACACACAGATGCTCAATTACACCGATGATGCCCGGCAGACCGGTGAAACCAAAGGTACCATCGCCTTCTGGCCTCTATTGCAAGGCGATGAGGGGGAGTGGATCCGAAGTTTTGATACACAGTGGTACAACACCACCATGCGTATTCTTGATGTGGGAAATGACTTTGACACCTCGTCACAGGCCTTTGTCTGGTTTTATATCAGCGGACAGAAACGGCATTTTTTAGACGATTTCGTCATCAGCAGCGCACGGTACAGAGATCTTAACCGCACGCAAGAACATCCGCTCAATCTTCCCTGGAAGCAAAAAGACAGCGGTGCCTTTTTGACCTGGGCAGAGGCGGAGGCCCCGGAAAAACCGGTAAACCGCATTATGGATCTCGTCAATGATGTTGATTGCGTTGTCAACCTCAACATTTTGACCTCGCTCTCCTTATATGAGAACAATATAGAGGCCTTGCCGAGTGAGAGCCGAGAAGCCAAAGAGTCAGCCTGCAAGCTTACCCATGAGATCATCCTTGCCAAAAAAGAGCAGAACTGTGCACTGTGGTATACCCGACCTTCGCACTTTTATCTGGCTTATGCCAAAGCCTACAAGGCCGACACTTTGTGCATCCAAGAAGACAGAGACCTGGTCATCAATCGGGCAAAAAAAAGAGCCCGCTTTCTTTTAAGGCATCCAAGGCTTGAAGCCTATACCGAAATCGCCGAGCACCTTATCATCCTAAAGAGCCTCAAACCCACTGCAGAGCGCGGTTTCTTTTTTAAAAAACTTCTGAACAAGCTTGAACAGACACTTGAAAAAGGCATTGTCGAAAAAGAAGCGTATGCCTATCTCCCCTCAAGAGAGGCGCTCTTTGGCGGAGAAGCCTTTGGAATGTTTCGATTCAACTGGTATGGAAATGCCAATGCGACGGCCTTGACGCTTCGCGCCTTAACCATGAAGTAGCTATAATGCAAGACCAATAATCAAAGGAAGTCGCTTATGATGATGAAAAAAAAGAATCTTTTTGCTCTCGCGCTCAAAGATTTTTTCACCCCATATTTTCTTGTACTGTCCCTGCTGCCGATGATCATTACCATCGCTCTGCTCTTTGTCTCTTTGAGCTATGGGATGCAGGTGCTTAACAATAAGATAAACAGTCTGTATATTGAAAAGAAAAGTACCGAGTACTCAACACCGACACAGACGACATCACAGAGTTCTGTAAATATCACCTTTGACGCAAACCAGAGTGAGACTTCCTCTTTATTGGACTTCAATCCTATGGCACTTTTTGAATCGCTTCAAAGCTCGCAGATACTTTCAAGCATGCTTGAAAATGATATCCTGCGCTGGATCATCGAGAAGATCATCTTTTTGGCGGCGGGCTACTTTGTGCTCCTCTTCTCTGTTATTATTGCCGTCTTTATTGTCGGTTTTTTTACGCCCCTTGTTGTCAGAAAACTCAAGTCGCGCCACTATCCGCCCTTCGCGATCAAAGGCCACGGCAATCTTTTTGAGATCGTCTGGTACGCGATAAAATCGTTTCTGGTGATGCTCCTGCTCTACTTGCTGCTGATCCCTTTTTATTTCATCCCGTTTATTAATATCATTGCCTTTAACCTTCCGGCCTACTACTTTTTTCACAAAATGCTTATCTTTGACGTGGGCTCGACGGTCAACACCAAAGCGGAGTATTTCCGCATCATGGCCCTTATGGGAAACCAGATCCGTCTGCGTACCTTTTTGATCTACCTGCTGACCCTCTTGCCCTTTGTCGCAATATTTTTTCCGCTCTTTTTTGTGATCTATCTGAGTCATCTTTTTATCAATGAAACCATCGAGCTAAGAAGTGCCGCGCAGGAGTAAAGAGCGCGTCTCAGACCTCTTCTCTTAGGCGAAACGAGTAGACAAAGCCTGCTGTCAAAAAAAGCAGTGTCACGCCATAAAGGACTCCGTATGAAAAGTATTGCAAGATCAGCGCTCCTGGGATGGAGAAGAAGAGCCCGAGGGAGCTCAGATTTGACTGCAGCGCGATATAGACGGGACGTTTTTCTTCGGGCGCTATGATCAGGATCATGTTCGAAAAAGCAAGACGCATCCCGTCCATAGCAGCGCCCAAAGCAAAAAAGAGCGCGACAAAGGCATACACGCTTTCGCTTCCAAGCGCCATCACTATCCAAAAGATATACAGAAGAAAGGAGAGATGGATGATCATAAGGTTTCTTCCCTTAGAGGAGCAGCGGGCCCACAGAAGGTTGCTCAGCATCCCTCCGCTCATCTGAGCCGAGATAAAGAGTCCGATGGCCATCCCGTCAAGCTCCATCCTTTCACTCACGTCCAAGATAATAAAAGGAAGCGAGAGCAGATGGGCATAGGCTAGAAGATAGGTGATGATCTGGCGGCGCAGGCGCAGGTCCTCTTTGAGTACCTTTTGACTGTTAAGGATAAACTTTCTAAAACTCTTTTCTTTGATGCCCACCTTCGTCTTGATCGGCTCGGGTATGCTCGCAAAGGCAAAGATACCGATGCTCATCAACAGCGCCGAGAAGATAAACAAAAGCCCAAAAGAGTGCGGCGGTTCAAAATGCGACATGACCCAACCCGCACTCGCTCCGCTTGCTATAGCGCCCAAGCCCATGAAAAACTGCCGGATCGCGATGACCTTACCCCGCTCTTTGTTAGAAAAGACCTTGGCGATGATCTCGTTAAAATAGACTGAGCCGAAACCGGCGGCGAAGGAGAAGATAAAAAGACCGATTCCTATGCTTAAAAGAGCGATATTAGGATACTCTTCGCCAAAAAGATAGACCATGGCTCCGATAAAAAACCAGGCAAAAAAGCGTGCGGCAAATACTGCGTAGAGGTAGGGCATCATGCGGGGATATGACTGGGCATAAAAGGCGGCAAAGAGCTGAACCAGGACAGAGCCGCCCTTTAACAAGGAGGCAAAAAGACCGACCAGAAGCGCTGAGCCTGAAAAGTAGTAGACCATCAGAGGCAAGATCGTAGCCGGCTCCGCCACTGTTGTTGCGATAGAGATAAAAAAGCCGTGTACGCTGTATTTTATTTTAGCACTTGATGTGTCGACGTCTTTGCTCATTGTTCTACTTTAAAAATTATCTTTGACATTGTAACCAATAAACATTTGTTCTGATTTGCCGATATTATCTGACAAAACCAATAAAAGAATCAATCATGAATGTAAACAGTGCTTTAAACGCCTATTCCCAACATGCACTCTCTATCGACATCAGAACAAGCAGCGGTGACGTCATCGGACTTGACTTCAATAATGAAAAATCTTTGCAATACAGTGAAAACGATAAGGGGAAATCTTTATCCTTTTCCTCTATGGAATCCTTCTCCTTCTCTTACGAGGGAGATGGCATCGATGCGCAGGATAGAAAAGAGATAGAGACCTTTTTGAAAATGGCGCAGCCGAACATCGACAACTTTGTTGCCGGCTTGAACGAAGGTTCTTCGCTGACACAGCCGATCAATAAGCTCACCCAAAATATCTCCAACCTCTTTCAGCCGCTTAAAGAGAAAAATGACGACACCCTTCTCAACTTTGCCAAGAACGGGCTGGTCAATGCAATGGATAAGGCGATGGAAAAAGAGATCAAACCTTTTGAGCAGACGGAAAAGATCATCTCCCACGCCCAGCGATTTTTAGAGCAGATGCTCAAAGAGCTTGACAAGAGTGAAAAAGCGTTTTACGTCTAGTCTAGATTAAAAAGCGTTTCTTTGAGCATTGACTGACCTTTCTCCCCGATGCCAAACAGCTGCTGTGTCAGTTGCAGATGGCAATCCCTGCATCCTTGTATTACGTCATGTTCTTTGATCCCCAGACCGTTTATCTTTGACATAGGATGGCAGGCGAAGCAATCGCTTCCGCACTCTGCCATCGCACTCGCTTCGGCCGAATGGCACTTGATGCAGGTACGCATCGGCTTATGGCGCTCGTCTTTATCTATCGTCGGCACCAGGCTCGGATGACAGGTAAGGCAGTCGCCCGTGCAGGCAAAGAGGCCTGCTGTGATCATCGCTAAAAAGAGTAGTGTTTTCATAATCAAAGTATAGACACTTTCTCTTAATGATCAGCTAATGTTGACGACAAATTCATCGCCTTTGGCATCAAAGTCCACCTGGCTTCCCTCGCCAATCTCGCCGGAGAGGATAAGATCAGCCAGTTTGTCTTCGACCATCTGATAGAGCGCGCGTTTTAGAGGTCTTGCCCCGTACACAGGGTCAAAGCCCGCCGTAGCGATCAGTGCTTTTGCGCTGTCGCTGAGACTCAATGATATATTTCTCTCCTGCACCTTTGCTTCTATCTCGCTAAAAAAGAGTTCGACGATCCCTTTTATCTGCTCCATACCCAGAGGGTTGAAGATGACTATATCGTCCAGACGGTTCAAAAACTCGGGCTTGAAGTGTGATTTTAGCTCGCCCAAGACCACCTCTTCTCCCGCGCCCGCCATGATCTTGTCCGAGGCGATGTTTGAGGTCAGGATGATGATAGTATTGGTAAAATCAACAACTACCCCCTTGTTGTCCGTCAGCCTCCCCTCGTCAAGGACCTGCAGCAAGATATTGAAGACATCAGGATGCGCCTTTTCGACCTCATCGAGCAAAATGACCGAATAGGGCTTGCGTCTGACTGCTTCGGTCAGCTGTCCGCCTTCATCATAGCCCACATATCCCGGAGGCGCACCGACTAGACGCGAGACAGCATGTTTCTCCATATATTCGCTCATATCGATGCGCACCATTGCCTCCTCTGAGTCAAAGAGAAACTTTGCCAGCGTTTTGGCAGTCTGAGTTTTCCCCACTCCGGTCGGTCCTAGAAACAAAAAGGACCCAATAGGACGGTCTTTGTCCGAAAGTCCCGCCTTGTTGCGTTTGATCGCGCGCGAGATGGCAAAGGTCGCCTTTGACTGGCCGATCACCTCTTTGTCAAGTTCCTCCTGAATATGCAGGATCTTGTCTTTTTCGCCTTGTAACATCTTGGTCACAGGGATCTTTGTCCATTTGCTTACGATAGAAGCAATAGCATTCTCATCCACGCTGTTTCGCAGCAAAGTCCCCTCTTCAAGCATTTTTGCCCAGATCTGCTGCTGTGCGATCTCCTGTTCTTTGAGTTTTGGAATATCGCCGTACTCGATCTCCGCCGCTTTGTTGAACTCGCCATTAGATTTTGCCAGTTCAGCCTCGCGTTTTTTCGTTTCTATCTCATGTTTGATCGTGGCGGCCTTGTCAAAGACCGCTTTTTCGTTAGCGAACTGCCCTTCCAGCGAGCGCTGCTTTTCCTGTGCATCGGCCAGTTCTTTTTCAACTTCGATGATGCGCTTTTCATTCGAGGCACTCTTTTCCATCTTCAGCGCCTCTTTTTCGACCTGAAGTGTCGAGATCTGGCGTTTGATGCTTGAGAGGACATGCGGCTCGGATTCGATCTGCATCTTCAGTTCCGCCGCAGCCTCGTCGATCAGATCGATCGCCTTGTCCGGCAGGAAGCGATCGGCGATATAGCGGTCAGAGAGCTTGGCCGCGGAAACCAGAGCAGCGTCGGTGATCGTCACATTGTGGTGGGTCTCCAAACGCTCTTTGAGTCCGCGCAGGATCTGCAGGGTCTGATTAACCGTCGGTTCTGGCACATCGACCGGCTGAAAACGCCGCTGCAGAGCCGTATCCTTTTCGAAATATTTTCTATACTCTTTGAGCGTCGTCGCGCCAATGGTATGCAGCTCTCCTCTCGCAAGTGCAGGCTTCAGGATATTTGCCGCATCCATGCTTCCTTCGCCACCGCCGGCGCCGATGATAGTGTGAATCTCATCAATAAACAAGATGACATTTCCGTTCTTCTTTACCTCGTCAATGACGGCTTTTAAACGCTCTTCAAATTCGCCGCGGTACTTCGCTCCTGCGATCAAAGCGTTCATATCCAGGGTAATAAGGCGTTTGTTCTGCAGGCTTAAAGGCACTTCTTTATGGTAGATCCTCTGTGCCAAACCCTCGGCCAGAGCTGTTTTACCCACTCCCGGTTCGCCCAGAAGGATTGGATTGTTCTTACTTTGACGGATAAGGATCTGCATCATCCGGTTAATCTCCTCATCTCGGCCTATCACCGGAGAGAGTTTCCCCTCTGCCGCAGCCATCGTCAGGTCGATACCGTACTTGTCCAGACTCTCGAGGGTCTCGTCCGAACTCTGCGACTCTATCTTTTGGCCCCCGCGCATTCCTTCGAGGTTTTTCTCAAGCGCCATCAGGTCGACATATTTTCCAAAGATCGACTTCATCGGATCGGACTTCAAATTGGCCAAGAGCCAGGCATCCACAGCGATATAGCTGTCCCCGTTTTGCACCATCCACGCCTGCGCCGCTTCGAGACTTTTGGTAAAGGCGCGCGAAAGGCGGATATTCTCTTTGCTCAGCTGTGAGCTTTTGGGCAGTTTATTCACCTCGCTTTTGATGTCGAGCTCGATCGCTGTCTTGTCGATATTCATCTTGTTAAAAAGCTGCGACAAGACAGAGTTGGAGTTTGTCAGCTGCGCCCAGATAAGATGCAAAGATTCCACCTCTGCATTTTGGTTATGCAGGGCCAATGAGATCGCCGATTCTATGGCTTCTGTCATCTGGTGAGTAAGTTTTTCAAAAATGTTTTTCATTGACGGTCCTTTAATACTTTGATATGAAGAGTATTATACATCCTTAGTCACATAGTGTCAAGTATGAAAATCTTGTCTCTTTTTTGTTAATTTAAGCAAAATTATCCCCCGCGTCACAGAAACTCTTATAGACTTTTCAGGCACTTTAGCCTATAATCCCTACTTAAATTTTACAGATTGAATTTTGAAAGAAGTCTTAATGAAAAAAAGAAACTTTATTGCTCTGGGGCTCACCGCAACACTTCTCACAGGCTCACTTCTCTTCGTTCCTTCGCTTGTTGCGAAAGAGGAAGCGAAAGTTATAGATGACGTCTCTGTGCAGACTTCACGTCTGCAATCACTGGCAAAGTTCACAAAAGTTCTAGGTCTGGTAGAAAAGTACAATGTAGACCCTGTGACCATTGAAGAGCTTATGGACAAGGCCCTTAGCGGTATGCTTTCCAATCTTGATGCACACTCGACTTTCTTGAACGCAAAACATTTTGAGAGCATGAAGATCCAGACTGACGGTGAGTTCGGCGGTCTGGGCATCACTGTCGGCATCAAAGACGGAGCGCTTACCGTTATCGCACCGATAGAGGGAACTCCAGCTGACAAAGCGGGACTCAAGGCTTCTGACATCATTTTGAAGATTAATGAGCAATCTACTTTGAATATGACAATCGATGATGCCGTCAACATCATGCGGGGTAAAAAGGGAACACCGATCAATCTTACAATTATTCGTAAGAACGAATTAAAACCTTTGAATATTGACATCATTCGCGACATCATCAAGATACAATCCGTCTACTCTAAGAACATCGGAAATGACATCCTTTATCTGAGGGTGACAAGTTTTGACAAAAAAGTTGTCGAGGGCATTGAAAAAGAGTTGAAAAAAGCCTCAAATAAAAACAAGGGAATCGTCCTGGACCTGAGAAACAACCCGGGCGGTCTGCTTGACCAAGCCGTAGGTCTGGTCGACCTCTTCGTAGATGAGGGGGTCATAGTATCGCAAAAAGGACGTGACAAATCAGAAGAGAAGGTTTACTCAGCGACATCATCAGGCACCTTCAAAAAGGCCCCTCTGGTCGTCCTTGTCAACGAAGGGTCTGCCTCCGCCTCAGAGATCGTCTCCGGGGCATTACAAGACCATAAGCGCGGCATTATTATCGGTGAAAACACTTTTGGGAAAGGCTCTGTCCAGGTGATCCTGCCTATTACAGACGAGGAGGCGATCAAGCTTACAATCGCACGATACTATCTTCCAAGCGGACGCACCATCCAGGCAGTTGGAGTCAAACCCGATGTCCTGGTCCAAGCCGGCGAGATCAAGACACACGACAACGGTTTCAGTATAAAAGAGGCCGATCTTAAAAAACACCTAGAGGGTGAATTAGCAAAAATCGACGGTGAAACACCGGAAAAAGAGAAAAAAGAAGCAAGCGATACCATTACAGAAGAAGACCTGAACAAAGATCTTCAACTCAAAGAAGCCGTAGCGATCACAAAAGCACTTCAGATTATGAAAGGGAAATAAAAAAAATGGAAAAAAGAGAGTTACTTTATGAAGGAAAAGCAAAAAAACTTTTCCTAACGGATGATGAAAACCTGGTGATATCAGAGTTTAAAGATGATCTGACTGCCTTTAACGGCGAGAAAAAATCAAGCGAAGCGGGCAAAGGTGCGCTGAACAACAAGATCTCAACCGAACTGTTCAAACTGCTTCAGAGCCGTGGAATTCCAACACACTTCGTAAAGATGCTCGACGACAACCACATGCTTCACAAAAAAGTCGATGTGATCTTGATCGAGGTCATTGTCCGCAATATCGCCACAGGAAGTCTGAGTAAAAACCTTGGTATCGAAGACGGAAAAGTCCTTCCTTTTACCCTTGTAGAGTTTGACTATAAAGACGATGCACTTGGTGATCCGAAACTTAATGACCAGCATGCTCTGATCCTGGGCCTTGTCGATTTTCAAGATGAACTAGACAAGCTTCGCCGCATGGCGCGCCAGATCAATGACATCTTGAAACCTTACTTCGCGCAAAAAGGGCTAAATCTTGTCGACTTCAAACTCGAGTTTGGAAAAGACAAAGATGGAAATATCATCCTGATCGACGAAATCTCACCGGACAACTGCCGTTTTTGGGATATGAAGACAGGCGAGAAGATGGACAAAGATAGATTCCGTCAAGGTTTAGGCGGTCTCAAAGTCGCTTATGAACAAGTTTTAGAACGAATACTAGGATAAGGAAAATAATGAAAGCTATCGTTAATGTCTCACTCAAAGCGGGTGTACTTGATTCACAGGGAAAAGCTGTAAAGCATGCCCTCGATTCGCTTAAATTTGGCTCGGTAAAAGATGTCCGTGTCGGCAAACAGATCGTTTTAGAGCTGGATTCAAAAGATGCAGCAAGCGCCAAAGAAGAGGTGACACAGATGTGCGAGGCACTCCTTGCCAACACGGTAATCGAAGAGTACACAATCGAGATCATCTCATGAAAGTAAGTGTTGTTCAATTTCCAGGAACAAACTGTGAATATGACACGAAATATGCTTTTGAGAAGCTCGGTGCACGCGTAGAAATAGTCTGGCACCAAAAGAGTGAGATCGATGCCAAGAGTGATCTGGTCGTTATAGCAGGCGGCTTTTCTTATGGAGACTACCTCCGTTCAGGTGCTATAGCACGTTTTTCTCCGGTAATGGACGCCGTAGCAAAACATGCGGCTAAAGGCGGCAAAGTGCTGGGTATCTGTAACGGTTTTCAGGTCCTTGCCGAATCAGGTCTGCTTCCTGGTGCGCTTAAACGCAACGAGGGGCTTCACTTTATCTCAAAACACCACCATCTGAAAGTCGCTAGCAACAGCAATGATTTTTTACGCAAACTCTCTATTAACGATATTGTAAACATACCTATCGCACACCATGACGGGAACTACTACATCGACGAAAAGAGCAAAAAATCACTTTATGATAACGAGCAGGTCTTGCTTCATTATTGTGATGAAAACGGAAATATATCCAACCCTAACGGCTCAGTCGATTCTATTGCCGGTGTCTGTAATGCGCAGAAAAACGTGTTTGGCCTTATGCCTCACCCTGAACGTGCTATGGAGAGCATCCTTGGTTCACAAGACGGTATCAAGATGCTAGAAGGGTTCTTTGCGTAGATGCACTTTTTCTTTATAGCGTTTTTCTCTTTTTTACTCAGCATGTCAGATGCCCTTGCCCAAGAAGATAAAAATGAGTCATTTCCTCTTCAAGCAAGCGAGCAGATACAGGCAAAGCAACTCTATCAGTCCTTTTATGAACTCCCTAAAAAACTTTTTAAAGGACAGGTCTTCACGCTGACCATAAAAGCACTTTCGACTAACGCCGACTACGAAAGTCTAAGCTATGATTTTTCTAATGCGGAAGGGATTATGCTTATCTCCGAAGAAAAAGAGCATGCGCTTGTTTCGCCCTACTTCTATGACACCTTCTACTTTCAGGTTACGGGAAATCGTGTCCGCATCCCCGATGTCACTACCTCTGTCATATTAAACAGCAATAGCGATGAAGCACTCAGCGAGACGATCAGAGGCCATGTCATCGAGACAATACGCCTAAACCCGGAAGATGATTTTTGTCAGGTTCTTGCAGATGAGTTTAAAGTACTCGAGTACAAAACCAAGCAGTATGACAACCAGCACAATATCGTTGTCTTCTCGGCTGAGGCAAAAATGGCCAACTTAAATGATTTTTCTCTGCACAGTGCCAGCAAAGAGGGAATTGATGAACATGAAGAGAACTTCCCTTATTCAAACTTCACTTATTATGCTGTTGTCTCAAAACAGCTGAACGAATTAAAGTTTGTCTACTTTGATCTCAATACCCACCGTTTTCAAGATGTCATCATTCCCATCATCGTCTCTAATGACAAAGTCAGCACACAAACGGACCTGGCACCCACCCAAAACAGCCATACCCTGCAAAAAATAATGGCAGCGGCAACGCTCTCTGCAGTGGGGCTTGTACTTTTTATTTATCGCCGTAAAAAGTTTTATTTTATTGTCTTTATTCTCCCTCTTTTCTTTGTTGCCAAGCTCTCCATACCCACTGAGTATGTCTGTATAACCGAAGGTTCAAATCTCTATCTTCTGCCTTTACAAAACGGAACCATTTTTGAACAGGTTCCTTTGCGCTTCACAACTGAGTCCCTTGGAAAGACGGAAGATTTCACCAAGATAAGAATGCAAAATAAACAGATAGGCTGGGTTAAGAATGAAAATATTTGCTCGAATTAGCTTTTATTACGCCTCAGCTGTAATTTTTTCTGCCGTCAGCTTTTTGATTTTGTTTTTCAAATTTTTGCCTAAACCCTTCGGCATCAAACTAAGCTCCGGTATCGTCAATCGCGGTCTTTTTTATACCGTCAGAAAATTCGGAACAGAAGACAGCGAAGCGCAGATGTTCATCGTCAACCACCAAAGCGGCATCGATATCCCTGTCGTTGAAGGCGCAACAAAAGCCAACTTGGCCTGGGTCGCCAAACAAGAGCTTTTTGATCTTCCTTTTCTAGGTCTCGGTGTCAAACTTCCTAATGATATTCCTCTTCAGCGCGACAACAAAACGGCCCTGGTTTCACTGGTCAGAGAGTGCAAAGATCGCATCAAAAATGGGCGTGTTGTCACTATTTTTCCTGAAGGCACACGTTCAAGAAATCGCCGAATCCAGAAGTTTAAGCCTGGCGCGCAGATGGTTGCCAACAAACTTCAGCTCAAAGTCCAGCCCATTGTAGTCATAGGGACCTCTGCGGCCTTTGACTCAAAAGAGAGGCACTTCTACCCATTTAAACAGATAGATATTGTATTTCTAGACGCTTTTGTGGCCGACAAAGACGACAAAGAGTGGCTCAATAAGCTGCATATCAACATGCAAAAGGTATATGATGAACATGATCACCTTCTTAGCCGTCGGTAGCGGCGGTTTTATCGGCGCCGGTTTGCGCTATTTCATCAACAACTACATCTCCCACAATTATCCCCACACGCTGCCCTTTGGAATTCTTTTTGTAAATCTATTCGGTAGTCTGATCATGGGCAGTCTCTTCGCTCTTTTTATGTTCACCTCACTCTTTTCGCAAGACACCCGCGTATACAGCTTTATCACCACGGGGATACTCGGCGCATTGACCACTTACTCCACCTTTGCCCTGGACAGCTTTATGCTGCTGCACAACGGCAATTATGCAGCGGCAGCGCTCAATATGTCGCTTAATCTCTTTGGGAGTGTTTTGTTTGCGGGAATCGGGTTTATGGGGATTAGCTATATTTTACGATAACTGTACTTATCTAAATGACTTTTTATAGCCTCTTCTGGTATTTTTCTACCCGAAGAATGCTATGCATTGGCGAAGTTAAATCCAGCCTTTCTTTTTAAAAATCCAAATAGGCGTTGCTGAAGACAGAATCATAAAGCCTATTGAAAGAAGATAGCCATATTTCCAATGAAGCTCAGGCAGTATGTCAAAGTTCATACCGTATATGCTTGCAATAAGGGTTGGCGGTAAAAATACCACATTTACAATAGTAAATATTTTTATAACTTTATTTTGTTCAATACTTAGCACACCAATAAATATATTTTGCAAATAATCTAATCTTTCAAAGTTAAAATTGGTATATTCGATCAAAGATTTTATATCCTTGAGCATAATAGGTATTGTGTTTTTATCATCATTGTATTTGTTTGATTTTAGAAGTGAACTTAAAATTCTTTGCTTATCAGTGAGATTCTCTCTGATTTTCATATTTAAATCTTCAAAAGAGGAGATTTTTTCCAAGATCTCTTCGTCATCATTGGCATAATCGGTAAAAACATGTTTTCTGATTTTTGCTATCTCTTTTGATAGGTTTTCTATAGCGTCTGCATCCGCGTCAATCCTTATATCAATAATCTCGCAAAAGATAGAGTAGCCATTTTTAAACTCTTTGGGTGAATGTAGCAGTTTTCTTGTAAAGGCGTTAAAACTTTCTAGGTTTTTATATCTGATTGAAATAAGGAGATTGTCCTGTAATACAAAAGATACCGTTTCATTAAAGACAGCATTGTCATTATTTATAAGAAAATAACTGTTTATCTCTATTCTGTTGTCCTCTTCCCAGTACCTTGAACTCAGTTCAATCTCTTCACTCTCTTGTTTTGTCGGGAATTTTATATTAAATGTCGATTCAACAGTTTTCACTTCTTCAATTGAAGGAAAATGCATATCGATCCAAATCATATTGTCTATGTCATTTTCTTTTCCTAAAGGGGAAAAATTTTCAATGACTTCTAATTTTGAACCTTTCTTTATAAAACCATTTACCATATGTACTACCTGCCAATTACAATATTAGACAAAAAACTATAATTTATTTTTTTGTGATTGTAGCTAAATAGAGATATTAAGTAGTTGAGATATGGCTTTGTTTTGTCGTATTGTCAACAGTCTCGGAGCTTACAAGTCGCAGCAATCGCGGTCTTCGGCTGCCGCCTTATTTATAAAAACTGGAAATCATGCTGATATATGCTTGCAAATTCTCAAATCTGTGATTTCCGCCTTCTTGAACAAGCACCTCATAATCCGCATAGAAGGCTTCCGCTTTTGTATAGTCCAAAACTTCATCCCCTTTTTGAAGCAGGACAAGCATAGGTGCCTTGATACTGTTTTTTGAGATAGCATAGCTCATAAGCTTGGTGACATGCGCCCTTGTCCATTCAAAACTTTCACCTGAGCAGAAAAAAGTATTTTTTCCTATATGAGGCGCCAACGTGATAAAGGGCTGGGTGGAAGGATTGAGCAAAATGGTTTTTATCTGAAATTTCTCGGCCAGAAAAGCAGCATAATATCCTCCCAATGAAGAGCCTATCAAAAGATCGACGGCATTATCCACAATGAGTTTTTGCAAAAAAGAGATCGCTTCGTCCGGATCAATAGGAATGTCGGGAGTGAGAAGATCATTAAAATGTTGTTTTAAAAGGCGGGTTTTATTAGAATCCCCGCAGGAGGCAAAGCCGTGAAGATAAAGGATCATGTCAGCTCGATAATCTCATCTGAGCACCATTTGGCCAAATCAATTTCGTGGGTGATCAGGAGCATGGCCACCCGGTCGAGATGTTTCAAAAGAAGCTGCATCACATCAAGTTGGATCACGTTGTCCAGGGCGGAAGTCGGCTCGTCCAAAAGTAGCAGATCGGGTTTCATCAACAGCGCGCGCAGTATCGAGCAGCGCTGGAGCTGCCCTCCGGAGAGCTCAAAAGGTTTTTTATACAAAAACTCTTTCTCCAGCCCCATCTCTTTCAACAGAGGGTCAAGATCTTCGATAGAGGCAACATCTTCAATCTGGTTGAGTATCGAATAGGAGTTATGAAATGAGCTATACGGGTCTTGGAAGACCTGCGAGACACGCCCTGCTCTGATCTTGCCAGAATGCGGTTTCAAATTTCCGACGATGAGTTCAAAAAGGGTGCTTTTGCCCGAGCCGCTCGGACCGACTACAGCCTTGATCTGCCCTTTTTCAAGCTCAAGAGAAAACGCTTCGTAAAGCAGCTGCTCTTTGCTATAGCCGAAGTCAAGCCCTTCAATGCTTAACACACTCAAGCGCGGACTTGTCCTGAACCGTAAAGCTTGAACTTATACGTCGTCAGCCCTTCGATTCCCATCGGACCGCGAACGTGAAGCTTGTTGGTACTGATACCCACTTCCGCACCAAAACCAAAGGAGCCGCCATCTGTAAAGCGCGTTGATGCATTGACGTATACCGCTGCCGCATCAACACCGTTTAGAAACTTCTCTGCCATCGTGTAATTTTCTGTGACAATGGCTTCGGAGTGGCCCGATCCGTAGGTAGCGATATGATCTATGGCCCCATCTATGTCCTCTACGACACGGATATTTAAGATATTGTCCAGATACTCCGTATGAAACTCTGCCTCGCCTGCGTGCTCGACTGAGATGATTTTTTGCGTTTTGTCACACCCTTTGAGGCGTGTTCCTTTCGCATCGAATGCCTCTTTTAATTGGGGCAGTATCTCTTGCGCAATGGCTTCATCCACCAAAAGTGTCTCCATCGCATTGCACACACCCGGTCGGCTTGTCTTGGCATTGATTGCTATCTCGATGGCCATACCGAAATCAGCATGTTTTCCGATGTAGGTGTGGCACTGGCCCTTGTCATGTTTGACTACAGGAACAGACGCGTTGTCGCAGACGTAATGGATAAGGCCCTCTCCGCCGCGCGGCACGATAAGGTCGACGTACTTGTCCATCTTGATAAGCTTCGCTACTCCCTCGCGTGAACTGTCCGGCAGCAAAGAGATCAATGAGCTTGGCAGGTCGTTTTTGTTCAGAACATCTTTTAAGACTTTGGCGATCGCCTTGTTGGAGTTTTCCGCCTCTTTACCCCCTTTTAGCACACATACATTGGAGCTTTTAAAACACAATGCAGCCGTATCCGAGGTCACATTTGGACGCGACTCGTAGATGATGCCGATCACGCCGATGGGCACCGTGACTTTTTCTATTTTTATTCCATTTTCAAGGACCCAGCCCTCGAGCACACGTCCGACAGGCTCTTTCAGCGCGGAGATCTCGCGAATACTTTGCGCCATGTCAGCTATACGCTTTTCATCAAGCAAAAGTCTGTCTTTCAGGGCTGACGAGAGACTATTTTTGTCGGCATCTGCCATGTCGATTGCATTGGCCTGCATAATCTCTTTTGTCTTCTCTTCTATCGCATCCGCCATCTCGTTTAATATACGGTTTTTATCGGCTCCTCCGATGTCTGCAAAGGTACGGCTTGAAGCTTTTGCTTCTGCTAAAAAGTTTTCCATAATTGTCTCTTTTCTTAGTGGTTTTTTTAATTATATCGTAATTGATGCCAATCAAAAAACTAGAACTTCTCTTTTGCGAAGTTTCTTATACGAAAGAGCTTTAGGAGGTACCCTTTATTTCTGAGTCTCTTCAATAGCCTCTATAGTTTTGAGTTCTTTGGCATCTTTTGCCTCTTGCAGCGCAGTGTTTCCATTTGCATCTTTTGCATTAAGGTCGGCACCGTTTTTGATCAGGAATTCAACAGCTTTTGTATTTCCAAGGTAGGCAGCAACATGCAAGGGTGTTGCAAGGTCTTTGGTCAGGGCATTTATCTGAGCTCCATTGGCCAAAAGTATCTTTATCGTCTCAGTATCTCCGCCTTCGGCAGCACGGTGAAGCGGAGTTACTCCGTTATCGCCCTTCGCATTGACATCCGCTTTTGCCTGCAAAAGAAAGGTGACTGATTTTACGTCGCCAAAAAATGCCGCTGTATGCAGTCCTGTGTGACCATTATTCATCTTTGAATTTACATCTGCTCCTGATTTAATCAAGAATTTTACGATATCAGAGTGCTCATTAAAAACAGCTACTTGAAGCGGTGTCTGAGCGTATTGCTTATTTTTCGCATCTATGTCCTCACCCTTGGAGACCAGTACTTTAACGGCATTGAGGTCTCCTTTTTCAGCAGCGTCGTGCAAGGGACCGGCAAATAGGCATAAAGGCAAGAGGGCCAAACTGAGTAAATGTGAATACTTCATAGTATCTTCTCCGTAAAAATTTATTTAATATTAGCATAAGTTATAAACAATTCTGTGTTTTATGCCGCATGTTTGTTGACAACATGTGATAATGTTTATTTTATAGACATTTTAACATAAAAGGGGGATTGGGCTGTGTATCTTTAGTGAAGGAGGCGAAGAGGAGTGAATCCTCTTCTTGCATTACTCTATTTCAGCGTCGATAACGTCATCATCCGCTTTTTTAGCTTCTGATGGAGCGCCTTCGCCCTGCTCTTTTGCATACATCTGCTCTGCCATTTTATGGCTTGCTTCTGTCAATGCTTTTACTTTTTCTTCGATCTGCTCTTTGCTTGCGCTCTCGTCTTTGAGGATCTCTTTGAGCTCACTGATCGCTGTTTCGATCTTCGTCTTCTCTTCGGCTTCGATTTTGTCACCCATCTCGCTCAGAGACTTCTCTGTTTGAGAGATAAGGGCATCGGCCTGATTACGAAGATCGACAAGTTCTTTGCGTTTGTTATCCTCTTCTTTGTTTTTCTCTGCATCTTGGATCATTTTTTCGATCTCTTCTTCACTTAGACCTGACGAACCGGTGATCTTGATCTCTTGTGATTTACCTGTTCCCTTGTCTTTCGCTGATACAGTAAGAATACCATTGGCATCAATGTCAAAGGTAACCTCGATCTGAGGCACTCCGCGCGGTGCAGACGGGATTCCTGTCAACTCGAACAGACCCAAAGACTTGTTGTCTTTTGCAAATTCGCGCTCGCCTTGGCCAACTGAGATACTTACCGCTGGCTGGTTATCTTCCGCTGTTGAGAAAACTTGAGATTTCTTAACCGGAATCGTCGTGCCTTTTTCAATGATCTTTGTCATGACACCGCCAAGCGTTTCAATACCAAGTGAAAGTGGCGTAACATCAAGAAGAAGTACGTCTTTGACGTCTCCGCGAAGTACCCCGCCCTGAATAGCAGCACCGGCAGCAACAACCTCATCAGGATTAACACTTTTGTTAAGCTCTTTGCCTCCGAAGTAGGCTGAGACCATCTCTTGTGCTTTTGGCACACGGATAGATCCGCCGACCATAATGATCTCTTTGATCTGATCTTTCTCAAGATCGGCATCTTTCATCGCGACTTTGATGTGATCGATGGTCTCTTTTATATAGTGTTCGATCATACCTTCGAACTTGGCACGGGTAAGTTTTACTACCAGGTGCTGCGGTCCGGCTTCTGTCATTGTGATAAACGGAAGATTGATCTCTGTCTCCGTAGAAGAAGAGAGCTCTTTTTTTGCATTTTCAGCTGCATCTTTTAGACGCTGAAGCGCCATTTTGTCATTTTTGAGATCGATGCCGTGGTTGTTCTTGAACTCTTCTGCCAAGAAATCAACGATCTTGTTGTCAAAATCGTCTCCGCCCAGGAATGCATTTCCGTCAGTCGAAAGCACTTCAAACGTACCGTCAGAGATCTCAAGTGTAGTGACGTCAAATGTACCGCCGCCAAGGTCGTAGACCAGTACCGTCTCTTCTGCTTTAGAGTCAAGTCCGTAAGCCAATGCCGAAGCTGTCGGCTCATTGATGATACGAAGGACATTGAGCCCTGCGATCGCACCCGCTTCCTGAGTCGCTTTACGCTGTGAATCGTTAAAATAAGCAGGTACCGTAATAACGGCATCTGTTACCTTTGAGCCAAGGTAGGCTTCTGCATCTTCTTTCAGTTTAGTCAGGATCTTTGCTGAGATCTCTTGAGGTGTATAAATAGTGCCTGCAACATCAACCGCAGCCATGCCGTTTTTATCGACAATCTTGTAGGTGACCTTGTCGTGCGCCTCTTTTGCCTTTTCTTCGCTCATCATAAGACCCATAATACGTTTGATCGAAGAGATCGTCTTGTGCGGGTTTGTGATCGCCTGGCGTTTTGCCGGATCACCGACCAAGACTTCGCCTTTATCGGTAAATGCAACAACAGAAGGGGTTGTATTCTTGCCCTCTTTGTTTGGAATAACTTTCGCTTTTCCGCCTTCATATACCGCGACACAAGAGTTTGTTGTTCCTAAATCGATTCCAATTACTTTACTCATTATTTTTCCTTTACTTTATTGTTTGTTTTCTACGCGATCGGAGCAAAACCCCGGTCACTGTGCTGACACCGCTTCGGCAACAAGGCCCTAGCAACTTCTTGTTCTTTCCCATCTGCGCATTCACTAATTGGCAATAATGACCATAGCATCACGAAGGGTTCTGCCTTTGTAACGATACCCTTTTTGAAAAGTACTCACGATCTCGCCACTTTCATGATCTGGTGAATCCATCTGCTGAACCGCATGATGAATGTTCGGATCAAATGGTTCATCTTCTGAAACCGGTGTAATGCCGTGTTTTTCCAGAACATTTAAAAATTGTTTCATTGTCAACTCTACGCCCTCTTCAAGTTTATGAAGCAGCTCATTGGCATCCGTATCTGATTTTGTGGCAGCTATCGCCATAGACAAGGAGTCAATAACAGGGATCAGCTCTTTTGCGAACTTCTCATTAGAGTATTCTAATGCCTGATACTTCTCTTTTTCAAGACGTTTTCTGATATTTTCGAAGTCAGCATGAACACGCTGATATCTATCTTCACTCTGAGCAAGTGCAGCTTTTAAAGCTTCTAATTCATTCTCTTGCACGCTCTCTTGTGAAGCTTCTTCTTGCGCTTCACTCTCTTCGTTTTCAAGATCAGAGTTCTCAACTGTCTCACGTTCTTCTTGTGACATTAATTGCCTCCTTTTCTAAATTTCAGACATGATTATACACCATTGAGTCATTTATTGTCAAGTGTATAGTGAGTGATCTTAGTTAGCCAACTTGATACTAAGTGACTCACATAAAAGAAATACAGGCACTTTTGCCGCCTATAGTTTAGCAAAAAACGACAAGAAAGCTTAAATGGACCTCTAAAACAAAGGGTGACGCGGGAATCTTTACCGATTTGGAAGAATATACAAACAAAATGAAGAAAACTCTTTACGAAGCTCAAAGCGGTGTTTTTTACAAAACTCTTTTTCCATCCTCGCTTTTAAGCGATTGGCTTCCGTCTCGGCCTCTTCTTCGGATACAAAGCTTTGAAGTTCGGGCATCCCTTTTTTTATCGCACAACTGCAGCTGTTTTTTATCTCTACATTATACATATCTTGTCTCCTATTGTATCCGCAGCAGAAGCTCTGTGCAGAAATTTTTGTAGTCCTGCATCCCTTTGGTCCGTTTCTCCATCAAGACGATAGGCTTGCCTGATTCAAACTGCTGGGCCAGCTTGATATCGGTGCCTATGGGCGTAAAAAGCTTGGCCTTTCCAAAAGAGCTCTGCACCTTCACTATAGATGCTTTGTGCTCCTGGATATGCGGGTTGTACATCACCGGAAGCATTCCCACATGTTTGATCTCTGCATTCATCTGTGTCGATATCTGATAAACCGCGCGTACCATCTGCCCTACGGCTATCACACCGAGGTGATGGGGGACAAAGGGGATCACAACCACATCGGCAACTTCAAGCGAGTTTTTCAGCACGGCATCAAAGGTCGGCGCCGTATCGATAATACAGTAGTCGAAAAACTCGGCAATCTTCTCTTTGCTGAAACGGTTTTTGAGCACACCGCGAAGATTGGAGTGCTCATAGACATCAAAGAATGCATGCGCGGGGGCCAGGGTAAGGTTGTTTAAAACCGTTGGTATGAAGTTCTCGCTGAGGGTATGGCCCAAAAATATAGAGTGCGCCCCGCCCTCTTCCACGGGAGCTGAACCCACACCTATCGAAGCGTGCCCCTGTGTATCAAAATCGATCAAAAGTACCGCGTGATTTTTAGCAAGTTCTGTCGCAAGATTTACGGCAGTTGTTGTTTTTGCCGAACCGCCTTTGCGGTTAGAGATTACAATCGTTTTCATCAAACCCTTCAATTACTTTCTGGTAAGTCTTCTCTGCTGCAGAAAAGTTAAAACTGCAGGTGTAGAGTTTTTTATAGGCAAGCATCTGCTGAATGATGCTAAGGTGCATATCATCGCAGACACTCAAATCAAACTGAATCTCTTGAGGTGCGATCTCGTTTAACTTCTCACGCAAAGGGATGACTTCATCCTCATAGATCACCCCTTCCAAAACAATATTTGCCCCATCATATGAAATGGCCATTTATGCGCTCCTTTTATTGATTGTGACGTCTTTGATGATCGTTATGAGCTTTCCATTGTGTTGCAAAACGCCCGCAACGTTTATGAAATCACCCATATATTCTTCTCCTTGTGCGCTGTAAAGCTGCTTTTCGTCAATGTGTAAAATGTCCACAACTTCGTCAATATTGACACCGAAAGAGCGGTTTTTCTCTCCGAGCAAGATCAGGCATCGCTGCAGAGTCACCGCCACCTTTCTTGACATTTTCACAACCTTTTCAAAAGAGTCCAAGGTCTTTTCATGAATAGTATTGATCTCGTTCTTCAAACGATTTTTGGCCGCTTGAGGGTTGGTCTCTTTCTCTTCTAGCAGATGCAAGGCAGACTGGTGGAGCTGTTGATGATGTAAACTGAGCTGCTTCATCGCATCCAGCAGCGCCTTGTCATCAGGATGGAAGGAGTCTATCCACTTTCCCAGACTGCAGCTGTGAGGAGTCTTTGCCTGCGTAAAGGGTCTCTGTTTTTCAAGACTCTCCCCCAAGGCTTCCAGCCATCCTTGGTGTTCGGCTTTTAGCTGTAAGAAGAGCTGGTGCAGCTGCTCTTCATAGCTCTTGACACCGATCAGTTTTCTAAAACTCAAGACCTTGATGATCTCGTCTTCATAAGTAAACATTCCTTCGATATGCTCATCCTCATCCGGCATTGCAGTTAAAAACGGCGAAGGCAGAATACGCTTGACACGCTCGATATCAATGCCATAAAGCTGTTCTAAGGTCTTAAAGATGACAAATGATGTCATAAAATATTCCTCAAAGGCGTCTGCAACTGATCGCAAATGCCCAAAAGACCGACAGGGTCGATCATCATAATGATCTGGCCATTGCCCAGAAGAGCTGTTCCGCTAAAGATCGGGTGGCCCTCTATCATCCCCGAAAGCGGTTTTTGAACCACGTCGAGCTGTCCGAGCAGTTGATTTACCACGACGGCCAGAGCATTTCCTTTGATATTGAGAACAATAATGCTCAACTGTTTATTTTTTATCTCTTCAAGATTTAGCATCGAGTTGATGAAAAGAAGCGGGATGACCTCGCCGCGCAAATAGATAAAGGGCTCGTTATGCAGAGCCTGTATCTCGCTCTTTTCGATTTTGACTGTTTCTTGGACCGAGTCCATAGGGAAACCGTAATGCACGCTGTTCATCTCGACATGGAGCAGTGTCGTGACGGCCAATGAGACCGGGATAGCCAGGGTAATGGTTGTTCCGGCTCCTTTTTTAGTGCTGATGCTGATGCTTCCGCCAAATCCCTCGATCGATTTTTTGACCACGTCCATCCCGACACCGCGTCCGCTAAACTCAGTGATCTCGTCTACCGTCGAAAGTCCGGCGAGCAAGACCAGTTCGGCCTGTGCATTCTCGTCCAGAGCATCGATCTGTTCCATACTCATCAGGCCCTTGTCAACGACTTTTTGGATGACACGCTCGACATTTATCCCTGCCCCGTCGTCTTTGATCTCAATAATGATCTTGTCTGACTGCGAATAGGCCTTTAGCCTGACATTTCCTTCAGGACTTTTGCCTTGGCTTTGGCGTACTTCGGGAAGTTCTATACCGTGGTCAAGCGAGTTGCGCATGATATGGATCATCGGGTCAGCCATCATCTCGATAATGTTTTTATCCAGTTTGGTCTCTCCGCCCTCCATCGTCAAGTTTACTTTTTTGTTCAGCTTTTTGGAGATGTCGCGCACGAGTTTCGGATAACGGTCAAAGACATAAGAGATCGGTAGCATCCGCATCGACATGATCAGGTCTTGAAGCTGCTCAGAGAGGCGGTTGATAAAGGTGTATTTTCCCATTATCGCGCGTTTTATCTCTTCGGCTGTCATCTTGTGTGCACTGTCTGCAAGGTAGGGAAGAGAGTTTTTGGCCACAAGAAGCTCGCCGATGACATTCATCAATGAATCCACAGACTCTTGCTCTATCTTCACTGTTTTACCGACAACACTGCGTTTTGTTTCTGCCTTTTCAGGTGCAAAAACTTTATCAGGAACTGTCTCAGGCACAAGGATCTCGCTCTTTTTTTCCGGTTCTGCGGCTTTTTCAAGTACAGATGCGGCAGGTTTTTCCAAAACTTCCTTTACCACCTCGACTGTTTTGCTCTCAGCGGGAACTTCAGCCTTCTCTTCTGAGATAAGCGAGGTGGCAAAATCGGCCAGCTCTGCTTTATTGGAGATTTTTCCCATCGTAACCGAAAAGAGTTTGGCTGTTTTTTCGACTACCGCTTTGACCCGTTCAAACAGGGCAGGATCGTCGGAGTTTTTCAGCTGTAAGAGCTGCTGCTCGATGATCATCTTGGCACCTGCAAGCAGTTTTTCATCAACTTCTACTTTTTTTGCAGGCACGGCCTCTGTCTGGAGCGTTTTCCCCTGCACTTCTGCTTCGCCGGTATAGATCCGTCCCAGATAAAGCCCGTCAAAGAAGGGCGCCAACGCATCCAGCTCATCTGTAGAGTCCAAAACATCAAGAAAACGCTGCAGCTGTGTATGTTGCAGTGTCTCTTCGCCGATGTGATCGAGCGAATCTACAATCACTTTTTTTAGGTTTTGCTTGGAAGAGAGCTCTTTTTTTGCATTAATGCTCAGCTCTTTCATAACGTCAAGCGGATGTACTTCGCCTCTGCTCACGCCCAGAAGTGTTGTTATATCCAGAGGCAGAAAGAGGAGTTCGTCGATGAAGTTAAAAAGAGCCTCTTCTATCTGCGCATACTCCGCTTGTACAAAGGCGATCAGCTGCATGCGCAGTGTCAGGCCTTCTTCATCATCCAAGCCGCTCAGGATCGATTTTGCCCCATCTTCGTTCATACAAGAGTAGACATACTTGACCTTGTCGCCCAGCAAAGAAAGCGCATAAGCCGGGTCATTCCCATAAAACATGCAGGACTCGTCCACATCAAAGAGCACCGCATAAAGACGCTTTTCATTAAAATTCACTTCTGTGATCTTTTCTGTGTGAAGCGGCAAGGCTATCTGGGAATTTCTCAAAAAGTCTAAGGGCAGGTTGACGATAATTGAAGGATCCGGTAAGAGGTTTAAAGGAAGTTGCCACGCTTCTTTTTCTGTGCTTTTTCCCATCTGATCGCAGAGGGTCTGCACGATCTCGCTGACTGTTGCCTCATCCGCTTCGACGATATCTTCACTGTCTTCGGCTGCTTCGATCAGGTTCATCACCTCGTCAAAGGCATTATAGAGCGACTCTATTACCGCAGGGCTTGCTTCGATATCACCGCTTCTCACCATGTCCAGCAGATCTTCTGCATGATGGGTAATATCTTTTACCGCAGTGAAGCCGACGATGCCTGAACCACCTTTGAGCGTATGTGCCGCTCTGAACACCGCATTGAGCAGCTCCGCATCTCCCGAGGCCAAATCTTCGATGTGTTGGTCAATAAACGAGAGATTTTCTCTGGCTTCTTGTAAAAATGATTCTAAAAGTGGATTCATAACAACTCCCTGCTAGATTAAAATCGAAAGATAGTTTTTCAAGACTTCCGGTTTAATCGGTTTTGTTTCAAAAAGATTGGCTCCCACCTTAAAGGCTTCAGCCCTGTCTTCATCATGCGCCTGTGTAGTGATCATAATGATGGGGGTCGTTGCGTAGCCTGACTCTTTACGGATCTCCTGCACAAAAGAGTAGCCGTCCATAATAGGCATATTGACATCAACAAGATAGAGCGCAATATCGCCGTCAAGGCTTTTTTCCATTGCTTCCATGCCGTTTTCGGCCTCTATCACCTCGTATCCCATCTCTTTGAGCAAGGAACCGTGATACATTCGTACCGTTTTTGAATCGTCCACAACCATTACTTTCATCATCGTCTCCTAAAAAAACTCTATTTCGTGTTCATCCGTACTGCTCTTTTTACTGTGCCCGCTGAAGGCCTCTTTTTTGGCCCGGGCCTCTTCTAGAACACCAGAGAGTTTTATGTGCAGCTTTGCGACACTCTCATCTGCTATCTTCTCGTCATGCTTAAAGGTATGCGCAAAAATCTGCAGGTTTTTTTGAACGACGTCTATTGCTTCTACCGTTGCCGAGAGCTGCTGTGAGATGATATCTTGGTATTGCAAAGCCTCAACAGCCTCATCATCGAGTTCGATCTTTTGCTTTTCTAGAAATCTAGAGAGCTTCATCTGCGCCTCCTGAGAGAGGCTTATCGTGTCTTTTTCTACCTGTTTGATATGTCCTAAAAGTTCGTACAATGAGTCAAATATCATATCTCTTCCTTCAAAATCGCTCAATTTTCCTATAGATACACTTAGGCAGGAAGACGAAGTACCCGTGTGATCGCCGATTTAAGCTGCGCCGGGTTAAAAGGTTTTACTATCCAGCCAGTCAGACCCAATGCTTTTCCCTGCTGTTTAAGCTCATCTTTCGTCTCTGTGGTGAGCATCAGCACCGGCGTGCGTTTTGTTGCGGGAAGCTCGCGTAAAGCTTTCAAAAGTTCCAAGCCGTTCATCACCGGCATGTTAAGATCGGTAATGATCAACTCAGGCACCACGCCTGCTTTAACATCGTTCAAACAGGCCTGCGCTTCTAAATACTGCTTCACTTCGATCGGCATAGAAGAGACTGTCATGCGTGTTGAGGCCAGTGCCGTCTCGGAGTCGTCGATAAACATTACAATTGGGTTTGCCATTTTTTTTCCTTTATTTTGAGAGTACCAATAATTGCCCTGACAGGCAACTATCACTACTCTCTTCTTTTTTAATCCCGTTTATTGCGCTGCGCTTCATTTCTCTAAAGTCCATTGCGCTACGCTTCATTTCTGATATATCAGGCAGTTGTTGAATTTTTTCGCCTTGAAGACAGAGACTATCCGGCTCATGTACTCAGCGTGGCCCAAAAAGACATAGCCGTCTGGTTTTAGCATGTCATAAAAGTTCATCGCCACCTCTTTTTTACTGGCATCATCAAAATAGATGAGCATATTGCGCGAAAATATGACATCAAACTTCCCGAGTTTGCGAATATCGGCGCGATCAAAGATATTGACCACTCTGAAATCAACCGTGCCTATGAGATCCTGAGTAAGGTTGTATGAGAAGCCCACTTTTTTGAAGTAGCTCTGAAGCTGTTTCGGCGGGATAGCATGCACCGAACGCTCTGAAAACTTTCCGTCCTGGGCTTTTTTTATCACATTGGAGTCGATGTCTATTCCGATGATCTCGATATCGCGTTTTTCGACAAGATTGGCCTCTTGGAGAAGATAGAGTACCATTGAATAGGGCTCCTCTCCTGTCGAGCAGGGAGCCGATAAGATACGAAGCGGCTCGCTGTTCGGGCGTTTTCTATCAAGTTCGGGCAGGACATCATTTACCAAGACCTCGAACTGATCATGCTCTCTGAAAAAATAGGTCTCATTGACTGTAACCGCATTCATCAGTTCCTGAAAAACGGTGCCGTCCTTGTCATCAAAACGCAATATATAGAAATATCGTCTAAAATCGGCAAGCTCCATTTCGACGATCTTCGCATTGATAAACTTGTAAAGCTTGTCATAATGCTTAGAGAGTTCAAGGTAGATGCCGCTTTTACGATAAATGTACTCTGATATTTTAGAAAAGTTTCCTTCATTAAACATTGTCTACGCCTCTATCGATTCTATGGCAGCATCTATAGCAAACTGCGCATAAAATTCATCTTTAAAACGTTCTTTGACCCGTCTGAGCAGTGCAACATCTTCAGGCTGGCCGATCTCAGCCATGTAGTCAACCGCTGTCATCGCTACGTTTATATTTTTCTCATTTTCCAAAAGCTCCACGAGCATGTCACGCGACTCGGCAAAATTGACATCGCCTAAAACATTGATCGCAAAGATGCGGAGGTCATCATCATCTCCTATAAGAAACTTTACGATGTAGTACTGGATCGCCTTTCCATAATCCCGCAAGATAGAGATGCCCAGGTTCCGTACATAGGCATTTTGAAGTTTCAAAAGTTCCATCACCTCTTCTATAGGCGCTTTTTCTGGGTCCATGTTGGAGAGTACGGCAGCGATTCGCGAAGCGGTATCTTTATGGGTATCATGCTCGATGAGTTTGTCAACCAGGAATCTCCCGCCTCCTTTAAACTTCACCATCTCTTCTATGGCGTATGAGCGCTTGTCAAATGCATCTGTATTTTCATAAAAAATGATCGCTTCTTCCAGGGTTTTAAACTCGGGAAGTTTCTCCTGCTCACTCTTTTGATCGCGCTTTATCAATCCCATATCTTCTCCTATTTATATGAAAGGATCTTCTGTTTAATGTCTTTAAAATCCATCACTTCTGAAGTCCCTCCACGCTCAAAAGCTACCTTTGGCATCCCGTAGACGATGGCAGAGGATTCAGACTCGGCGATGGTATAACCACCGGCTTTTTTGATCTCCACCATTCCGTCCGCACCGTCGTCACCGATACCAGTCAGAAGTACGGCAAAGATCTTTTTCGCAGGAAAGACCTTTAAGGCGGAGGCAAACATCTCATCTACAGAAGGCTGAAAAAAACGGCTGTTTTTATCGACGCCGTCATAGGTGACGATCTTACCTGATGTCTTTTTCCTAAAATGCATATGCACCCCGCCTCGCGCGAGATAGATATGGCCGGGAAGCACTTCATCGTTGTTTGAAGACTCATGTACCGGCAGATCCGAAACCCGAGCAAGTCTTTCGGCAAAGGCACGGGTAAACTGCGCCGGCATGTGCTGCACGATGCAGACCGCCAAGGGATAATCCACAGGCAAAGATGAGACGATCTGCTCGATCAGTCCGGGTCCGCCTGTAGAAACGCCTATCAGTACGACCTTGTCAAGCTCGGCAGAACTGGACGTGACTTCTTGCGTGTTTTCTCTGCGCTCTCTTCTTTTTTCCGGAACTCTTTCGGGTACTTTTAAGCGTCGTCTTGGGATACGGCTAAGTGACTTTATCTTCTGCACTATCTCTCTTCCGCTCTCTTCAACACCGACATTCATCGTTCCGGGCTTGAGGATAAAGTCAATGGCGCCATATTCCATCGCTTCCATCGTCACCGAAGCATTGGCCGAAGTCAAAGAGCTCACCATCAAAATCGGTGTCGGGTTTTTCTGCATAATCTCTTTGACCGCGGAGAGACCGTCAAGCACGGGCATATTAATATCCATAGTGATGACATCATAGTTTGTTTTCAAGGCTTTGTCGATCGCATCTTGACCATTTTTAGCAGTATCGATCTCAAAATCAAGGTCTGCAATTAGGTCTTTTAGCTGTTTTCTCACCAATGCCGAGTCGTCTACGATCAGTATCTTTTTGCTCAAGCAGCGCCCTCTTTGTTCAACTTCAAAGAAGAAAGAAGTGTCATGGTATCAAACATCATCACCAGCCGTTTACCCCCTGAAAGTTGCAAAATACTGGAGAACAGACGGCTCTGATCATCCTCTTTTTTGATCTCTTTTTCTTCTATTCCCATCACATCGTTGACCTTGTCGACAACAAATCCGATGCTGTTTCCCTCGACATTTGTCACAATGATCTTTTGGTCTATTTTTTTATCTTCTTTTAGATTTAAGATCTTGTACAAGGAGGCGATGCTGATCACTTGTCCGCGGATATTGATCACCCCTTTGATGTGCTCCACACTGTCTGCTACCGGGGTAATCTCTGTCATATCGATGATTTCGCTGACATCATCGATATTGAAGGCATACTCTTCGTCCGCCATCTGAAAGATAACGACTTCCAGACTTGTCTCATCGGCGACCTGCCTGATCTGCTCTGCTTTGACCTTGTCACTGATCAGATGACTCTGCTCGTTGACCAGGGTACGGATCACTTCGGTATTGACAATACTGATGAGTTCATCATTGAGATGAAGAACACCGCTTATCTTCTTATCTTTAAAATTTTCCGGCAATCCCTCGATACAGTCGATCTCAACGTCTTGAATATCCACGATCTCGTCCACGGCCAAGCCGATATGGCGACCCAGATGCTGCGAGACGATAATGCGGTTCTTGTCGCTTGGTAGCACGTCAAAGTCATAATACAGACGCAAATCGGCAACCACGAGAAGATCTTCGCGCAAAGAGATCATTCCCAGTATCTCTTTTTTGCTCTCTGCTATAGTCGTAAAATGCTTCGGCAGCGCTATAATCTCTCGTATTGCATCCACTTCCAGAGCGTAGCGCTCTTTTCCCATAACGAAGAAAAGATAGCGTTTGCTGTAAGACTTCTGCTTCTCGTCTGAGCGCTCGACAGAAACATCTCTCACCTCTTTTGAAACATAGCTCGGCAGTGAAATATCTTTGATCAGACGTTCGACACTGAGTATTTGGATGATCTCCTCTTCATGCTTAAAGAGTGCAATGATGACATCTTCGCTGTCTTCGACATACTCTACGCGGCTTTGATCGACCTCGACCGAATTAATCACCTCGGAGACCAGAAGCGAAAAATGGTGTTTTTCGCTTTGCAGTGTCACTTGACGCGCTTTGAATGCATTTTTGTCGACGAAACCGGCTTTTTTGTCAAGCAGGTAGGAAAAGTCCAAGGTACATACTATTGAGCCTTCTATAGAACACAAACCGCATATTGCCTTTGGAGTCATCGCCATTGGCGTTATCTCCATCACACGCAAAATCTGTTCGACCTCGTCCGTATTGATGCCGTAGTAGCATCCTTGTTCTTTAATGATCAAGACTTCTTTAATGGCCATCGAACGCTCCTGTTCCACTGTCTATGTTTTTTATAAATCAGCCTTGCTGAAGCTCATCAGCCATCACAGCCAACTCTTCAACACCTTCACCGATATGAGAGATCGTCTCTATAATAAGTTCGCTCGCCTTGCGCGATTCCATCGCATTTTTTGCTGAAAGCTCGATCGCTTTTTGGATCTCGTTGATACCCGTAAAGACAGAGTCCAGTCCTTCAAGGTTTTGGTCATTGATCGCTTTGAGTCCGGTATAGCGGTCAAGCAGTTCGATCAGCATATTGATGATCTTGTCCATCTCCAATACAAGTGAATCAAGACGTTTTTTCTCACCGCCCTGGCCGTCAAGCAGATTGCCCCAGTCCGTCTGAACCATAGAGATCTCGGCGTTCATACTCTCAATCGTATCGTTGATCTTTTCCGTGTTGGATTCAGAATCTTTTGCCAGGTTTCGGATATCCGCAGAGACAACAGCAAAACCTTTTCCAAAGTCGCCTGCACGTGCTGCTTCGATCGATCCGCTGATCGCCAGCATATTGAGCTGAATGATTGAGTTTGAGATATTGCTGACGGTTTTGTCAACATTTTTTGTCTCTTTGACGATGATGAGCAGTTCGTCGCTTGCACCCTTGCCTTCGCCGATAGAACTGAGTACCTCGTTGTTAATTCCTATCATAGAAGTCTTGACATCTGAAAAAGAGATCTTCAAAAGATCAAAGTTACGGCGTGCGATCTCGATAAGCTTGTCGATGTCTTTTGCCGCTTCTATGCCGCCTTGGATGTTAGCCTTGTTTGAAAGCGCATTTTTGTTGGTCAGGTGAGAAGAGGATTCGATCTCGTTGAGTGCTGTCGTCACCTGCTCGAGCGCGACTTGTATCTCTTCCATAGAACTTCCGATGCTGTCTGCCGATGTTGCGATGTCTTCCGCCGATTTGGAGGTGTCTGTTGAGAACTTCAGCTCTTCTGCAAGGTTGCTAAGCTCTTTGATATCGCCTTCTGTCTGCGCCAATGCAGAGGATTGGAGTTCGATACCGTTGAGTGTTTTCTCAACAGAGAGGGCTATTCTGCTGGACGCTTCAGCGATCTCTTTTGAACCATCATTGATGCTTCCCGCATAGTTTCCTAGTTTTTGGGTGAACGAGGAGACCGACCGTGCAGCCTCGACAGAGTAGACGGCGATCTTTGTCAGCTCGTCCATCTTTGCACTCAAGGCAGAAGAGGTCCCGCCGGTAGAGCTGATGGTATTTGTCGTGTTGACAATGTTTTTAATGATGACATCAATGCTGCCCTGGATCTTGTTGACCAGTTCAGAAATAAACTCGGCATTTTTTTCACTCTCCGCAGCCAGCGCACGTGTCTCATCAGCAACAACGGCAAAGCCTTTGCCGTGCTCTTTTGCACGGCTCGCTTCGATGGCCGCGTTGAGTGCTAGAAGATTCGTCTGATCAGCAATCTTCGCGATAAAACCGACCGCTTCACCGATATTTTGAGAACTTATCTTCAGCTCTTCGCTCTTGGTCGATGAGGATTTGGCAATACCCACAGCCCCCGTCATACGCTCGACAGAACCGTTGATCATTGAAACAGCGTTGATGATCGTGTCGCCGGTCAGGGTCGTGGAATTAATCACCGTATCGATATTATTGACCATGCGGCTGATATTGTTATTGATCCCTGTTACATTTTTAAGCGCCTGCTCGCTGGCACCGCTGTTCTCTTCTGCTGCTGTTGCGATCTGCTCCATAGAAGACTTAAGCTCCTCTATAGCAGAGACGGACTCCTGGGCATTGTCCAAAATATTGGTCGCTATTCCTGCGATGCTTTCTGAGATCTGCTGCTGTTTGGCAAGGGTACGCTGGCGTCTTTTGTCGCTTCCGCCGGCTGCACCGACTGTTGCGACACTTTTTGTTGCTGTATTGTTTCTGATTAATGCCATAAAATTTCTCCTTACTTAGTCAAGTGTTGCGTAAAGCTCTTGAGCTTTTCTGATATCTTCACGTGATGGCTTTACACGGATAGAAACATACTTTATCTTGCCGTTTTTATCAACCGAACGCAATACCGTTGCGTATACCCAATAATGGCCCCCACCCTTGCGCGCATTTTTTACATATCCTGTCCAAAAGCCTTTTTCCTGGACATCGTCCCACAAAGACTTAAAGGCAGCACGCGGCATATCAGGGTGTCTGACTACATTATGCGGCTGCCCGTACAGATCTTCTGCATCCATATTGGCTACTTGCATAAAACCTTCGGATGCATACGTAATAATCCCTTTTTCATCTGTCTCAGATAAAAGATATAAGGAGTTAAACAGGACTTCCCCATCTTCAAGAAAAGTGAGTCCTTCCGTATTTAACGTTTCTTTTGTTTTAGCCATGATAAACCCCTGATTTATTTGTTCTTTGTAGAATATCGCCATAAAGCTGAAGCTCGACTAAAACTAGACATTCTGTATAATTTCACCTTATCTCAAAGCTTTATCAGTTTGGTATTACTATTAACAGCACAATACTTTAAAATAGATGCAGATACATTTAAATGCCCCATACTAAGGATTCAATACAAAAGTAAACTGCTTAAAAGTAACACTTATAGAAATATTTACGTAAAAAAATTATGGCTTGAGTTTTAGAGGGGAATAAAAAAGATTGAAGAAAGGGAAGAAAAAAGCTCCCGAAGGAGACTCTTTATTTTTTGCGACTAGATGTTGTCGCGGATTTCAAGCTTACCGATCAATGTATAGTATACATCTTTGTTAGTACGCTTAAGGTAACGCATCAAACGACGACGCTGTCCTACAAGCTTAAGAAGACCAAGACGTGAAGCGTGATCTTTTTTGTGTGTTTTAAGGTGCTCTGTAAGATATGCAATACGATTGCTCAGTAGTGCAATCTGTACTTCTGATGAACCTGTGTCGCCTTCTGTGCGTGCAAACTCTTTTACGATTTCTGCTGTTTTCGCCGAATCTAAAGCCATAATAGACCTCCCTGATTGGTATAATAAATTTCCCAAGAATTTGAGATCCGGCATTGTAGCCAAATAATTATTAAACAGGATTAAATCATCAGAAAAAGCCGACAAAGATAGCAGCAGACTGCAGATATCGAATAAGAGAGTAAATTTCTCTTTTAACAATTTTGTGTATAATACCTTCTTTTAATACATTATATTTATAATCTAAGGAATCTCTATATGTTAATGACCCGAGCAAGTGAGTATGCGCTTCTCTCTTTGGTATCGCTGGCAACAGCCACTCATCCCATGGATACCGAAACATTGGCACATGACCTGGGAATCTCTAAAAGTTTTTTAGCCAAGATTTTACAGGCTTTGGCGCGTTATGGTATCTTGAAATCCTACAAAGGCGTCAACGGCGGCTTTATTCTGAACAAGCCCAAAGAAGAGATCACTATCTTGAGTATTATGGAAGCTGCCGAGGGAAAGGGACCGGCTGTTTTTGACTGCTCTCCTGGTCCTGGAAACTGCCCGGGTGAAAAAGAAGAGAGCTGCCACATATGGCCGTTTATCAATAATCTGCAAGGCAAGATCGACGATTTTCTCGCCGCGCTTACCCTTGCCGATATTCTTGAAAAGAAATGAGCATTTAGCTAGATGGCAAAAAATAAAGTAACATTCTTAGGACAACTCACTCCCGCTCTTGAACTGATCGTTCGTTCGCGTGATCTGAGCATCGTATTTTTTGTTATGGCGATACTTGCTATTATTATCGTTCCTCTGCCCAGCGCAATGCTGGACTTTATGCTGAGCATCTCGATCTCGATTGCCGTTTTGGTCATTCTTATTTCGCTTTATATCCCAAAACCGACAGACCTGACGACTTTTCCTACCCTGATCCTGATCATCACTCTTTTTCGTCTCTCTTTGAACGTCGCTACGACGCGTATGATCTTGAGCCACGGACATGAGGGGCCGGATGCGGTGAGCGACATCATCTCGAGTTTCGGAGATTTTGTCATCGGCGGGAATTATGTCATCGGTATCATCGTCTTCTCTATCTTGGTTTTGATCAACTTCATGGTCATCACCAAGGGTTCGGGACGGGTTGCCGAAGTTGCAGCGCGCTTCACCCTTGACGCGATGCCCGGAAAACAGATGGCCATCGATGCGGATCTAAATGCCGGTCTTATTGAAGAAAGCGAAGCCAAAAAACGCCGCGGCGACATCTTGCAAGACGCGAACTTTTACGGAGCGATGGACGGTTCGTCAAAATTTGTCAAAGGCGACGCAGTCGCGGGTATCATCATCACGATCATCAATATCATCGGCGGTTTTTTGATCGGGGTCTTTCAGCACGGGATGAGCGTAGGCGATTCGGCGGCAGTATTTACAGTCCTGACGATAGGTGACGGCCTTGTTTCGCAGATCCCGGCACTCATCATCTCCACGGCGACGGGTATTATGATCACACGAGCCTCCAGCGATCAAAGCAATTTTGCCGAAGGAGCGATCAACCAGCTGATGGGAAATGCCAAGACGCTGCTTATTGTCGGTGTGATCATGATCCTTTTTGCTCTTGTTCCCGGGCTTCCGACCTTTTCGATGGGATTTGTCGGACTTATTTTTATCGCCATGGGCTATCTTCTTCTTCAACAAGAAAGCGGCGAACTCAGGCTCTTCAAAGACAAGCCTTTAGCTGCACCAAAAGACACCTCTGCCGCGCCGGGAGAGACACAGGGAAGAGAGCCTGGAAGTGCTGCGGCTAAACCGCAAAAAAGCCATGAGCAGATCGCCAAAGAGGAGGAAGCGGCTCTGGACGACATCTTGAAAGTTGAGATGCTTGAACTTACTCTGGGTTATCAGCTCATCCGTTTGGCAGACTCGGGACAGGGCGGCGATTTGCTTGAACGCATCCGCTCGATGCGCCGCAAGATTGCCAGCGACTTTGGCTTTTTGATGCCGCAAGTGCGTATCCGAGACAACCTTCACCTTGACCCCAGCCATTATCAGATCCTTTTAAAAGGGGTGGAGATCGGTCAGGGTTCCATTCAGCCGGACAAGTTCCTGGCTATGGACAGCGGTATGGCCGTCGAGGAGCTTGAGGGAGAGAAGACGAAAGAACCGGCCTTTGGCCTGGACGCGATCTGGATAAGACCCGAACTCAAAGAAGATGCGATCATGAACGGTTATACCGTTGTCGATCCCGCTACCGTTATCTCTACGCATATGAGCGAATTGGTCAAATCCCACGCGGAAGATCTGCTCACACGCCAAGAGACGCAGAACCTCATCAACAAGCTTAAAAACGACTATCCCGTTGTCGTCGATGACCTTATGAAGGTTGCTTCTATCGGTCTTATCCAGCGCATCTTCAAGGCTCTCTTACACGAAAAAATCCCGCTTAAAGACATGCTGGCTATCTTGGAGACGATCACCGACATCGCCGAATACAGCAAAAACGTAGACCTGATCGTCGAGCAGGTGCGCGCCAAACTCTCGCGTATCATCACCGCGATGTACAAAGACAACAAGGGCGTGATCAAGCTATTGACCTTCGATACGACAACCGAACAGCGCATCCTGGAAAAATCGACAGAGCAAAACGGCATCCGAAACCTGATGCTCAATGTCGGTGAGATCAATGCTCTTATCCAAGGCATCAGCGACAAGGCAAGCACCCTTCTACAGCAGGGTATCTCACCGGTCATCCTCATCGTAGATCCGCAGCTTAGAAAACCGCTGGCGGAGATATTTGAGCGTTTCAATCTCGAAGTCGTTGTCCTCTCCCACGCCGAGATCGACAGCAATGCCAAATTTGAAGTTATGGGCAGCGTCTCCATAGATCTATAAAGGAAAACAATGAATACAATTTACCACCTCTCCCATATCGACCTCGACGGCTACAGCTGTCAGCTGGTCATGCAAGAGAGCGGACAAAAAATGGAATTTTATAATGCCAACTACGGGGCTGAAGTCACCGAAAGACTCCAGGAGATCTTAGAGAAGATCAAGACAAAAAAAACGGATGCCTCGCTTTTGATCACGGATCTGAACCTTACTATAGACGAGTCTGCCTGGCTAATCAAAGAGCTTGACCGGCTCAAGGATTACGCGAAGATCTCCGTCAGTCTTCAGTTGCTAGACCACCACGGCAGCGGACAGGACTCGGCGAACAAATACGCCTGGTACTTTCTCGACACTGCACGCAGCGCAACAAAGATCACCTACGACTACGTCTTAGAAAACTTCGGCCTGTCGGCTGAGTCCAAAGCATGGTTAGAGCCTTTTGTCAGCATCGTCGATGCGGTCGATCTGTGGCATCAGGATAAACACGATGCCTTTGAGTTCGGAAAAGTATGTATGCGCCTTGTCACTGAAACGCGAGAGCTCAACCGGGTGATGTTTGCCGACCAGGACAGGGCCTACAAACATGCCCTCCTTCTTGAAGCGGCGCAGATGGTCTCTTTGCAAAAGGGCAACATCATCCTTGATGAGAAGATACACACGCTTAAAAAAGAGTATTTCAAAAACGACAAAGATGACACTCTTGACAACTTGGCAACGGCCTATATCGTCAGACTCTTAGGCGAGGTGAGAAGCGACAAGACCATTTACTACAAAGGCTACAAGGGTTTCCTCTCTTACGCTTTGGGCAATACCTCTATCATAGGAAACGCTTTTTTGACGGTTTTTGACGAATATGATTTCATCGTTGATGTCGGGCCGCGCGGTACGATGAGTATGCGAGCCAACAACAAGGTTGATGTCTCTTTGATCTCCAAAGAGTGGGCCAACGGCGGTGGCCATCCCAACGCTTCAGGCGGAAGACTTCAAAACTTCAAAGAGCAGTTCAGATATGACAAGGTCAAAACACAGATCCAAAATATCATCGACGAAAATGAGTCACGAGCGGGCAAGCTGGAAAGAAAATAAAAATATTAAAACAAATTTTGCTCTAGCTCCTTGCGAAAAGATATCATAGTCCCTTAAGTCTGCGTGCGTATGATGTCGGCATGAATCAAGCAATCAATGATATTTTTACCTACCACAACAAAACAAAACACGCCCCACAACGCTACGCGCGCTCACTTGGGTATATGGACTGGTCGACACAGCCAGAGCCTTTTAGAAGCTACGAGGGTGCCGAACAGATAGAACTGCCCCTTGCCTTAGAGAACAGCACCCCGCCCTACTCGCTTATATTTGAGCATGATCTCCCCTGTGCACCCCTTCTGATCGAGTCTGTTTCGCAGCTCTTCCAGTTTGCCTTGGGATTGAGCGCGTGGAAACAGGCCGGTGGCGAAAAATGGGCCCTTCGCTGCAACGCGTCAAGCGGCAACCTTCAGCCCAGCGAAGCTTACATCATCCTGCCTCCGCTAAAAGGCATCAGCGAAAAGAGCTCCCTCTCACATTATGCGCCAAAACATCACAGACTGGAAAAATTAGCCGAGTTTGAGACCTCTTTTTGGAGCGAACATCATGAGGGAACATGCCTGCTGTGCATCAGCTCCATCACCTGGCGCGAAGTATGGAAGTACGGCGAACGGGCATTTCGCTACTGCGCTTTGGATGCGGGCCACACTTTTAGAGCACTGCAGGTCTCTGCTATGATGCTGGGCTGGAGGGTTCAGCTGATAGAGGGTGTGAGTGACGAGGAGCTCAGCCGTATTTTCGGCTTTAACCAGGATGAGCGCTATAGCGATGAGGAGCCTGAGTTCCCCGACATGTTTCTCTCCGTCTCACCCCTTGAAAAACAGCCTATAGCACTCTCTTCACTGCGTGCAGCACTTCCTGAGCACTATAGCGCAAAGGCAAATCTGCTCAGTTCCTCGCATCAAAAATGGGAGATGATAGAGCTAATCGAAAAAGCGACATTTTCAACTCCCTTGCCGCGAAAGCGCGTCGAAAACCTTCCCGTACCGCGACTGCCGAGCGCGGAGTCCAAGCAGGTCGTCTTAACACGCCGCAGTGCGCAGATGATGAATGCCCAAAATGCTGCCATCACGCAGGAGCAGTTTTTTACTCTGCTCTACTCGGTCAAGGAGAGCATGGACGGCTTTGAAAACAGCGCCGACCTCGTCTTCTTTCTGCATCAGGTCGAAGAACTTGAGCAGGGTCTGTACATACTTGTTCGCAACAAATCCCACCTCGCTTCGCTCAAACGCCTTATGCACAGCTCATTTTCCTGGGAGGAGATCCGAGAAGATCTTTATCTTTTAGAAAAAGGTGACTTCAGGTCACAGGCAAAGCAGATCTCCTGCAGCCAGGACATTGCCGCGGATGGCGCATTTTCTCTTGGAATGCTTTGCGAGTTTTCACAGCAATTACACGAATTCGGTCCGCACCGCTACAAAGAGCTCTACTGGGAGTGCGGCGCTATAGGGCAGCAGCTCTATCTAGAGGCGACCTCTCTGGGACTCTCCGCTACGGGGATCGGCTGCTTTTTGGATGACAGTTTTCACCATCTCCTTGGCCTTGACTCCAACCAGTTTCAGACGCTTTACCACTTTACTGTCGGACGCGCCATAACAGACAGCCGCCTTATGACGCTTCCGCCTTACTAGGCAAGATCACCTATAGAGCTTACAAAATAGCTCTAAAATTAGAGATAGCCTTTGTCTTGAGACTGAAGTCGAACTCGGTGACGCTTTGGGCCTCGTCTTGGCGCAGGTAGACCTCGCAGTTTAATTCTGAGCTATTTTCCCCAAGCGTATCAAAATCTTCCGCCTCTTCGCTGATACCGCCCGGGGTCTCTATCACCGCCATCAACTCCGGGGTCATGTATCTCTCATCTATGAATTCTCCCGTGAAGCAGATCCATGCACGCCAGGGGACACTGTAAATATTTGTATCTTTTGTCTCTTTCGCATAGGTATCTAAGAGCTTTAAGAACTGAGAATAATCAGCAATCTTGCCCTGCACAAAAAATGGATCGTACAAGACACGTTCGCTTCCGTACTGGTTTTCATCGGTATCATCGTCGAGGCTGTCTTCTATCATATCGAGGATATATCCCGGACGTTGCAGGTTGTACCCCAGCAGGTAGGCATAAAGCTTTTCGTGGTGCTTATCGCGTTTGTAGTGGTTGATGTTGAACTTTGCGCCCTGTGGATGCAGTTTGACCAGCATATCGACAGTTCCTACTCGAAAAGGAAGCTCTTGTGCGCTTTGCATTAAGATCTCAAAGGCTTCGGGCGATTCTCCGACCTCTTTTGCTAAAGAAGCCACGATATTGACCGTGTCTACGATCAATACGGCACTTTGGATACGAAAACTGTTGGCCGCATAGGTCGTAAAACCTTTTTGAAAGAGGGCCAATGTGATACTCAGGGCTGCGCTCATCGCCAGGAGCATAAAGAGTGTCAGCATGAGGGCAATGGCTCGTCTGTGCATACTTAGCCTATGTTCATCGAAAAGATCGGCAGAAGCATAGCGATAACGATCGCACCGATAACGACGCCGACGAAGAGCATCAGCATCGGTTCAAGCAAGGAAAGCAGTATCCCTATCTTGTCCTTGTTGTCTTCAAAATAGAGCTCGGCAACATTGCTCATCACGTCGGGGACGTTGGAGGTCTCTTCGCCCAAGGCCACCGACTGGATAAAGCCGATCCCGATAAGCTTCTCATCCGAAGCCAGCGCAGAAGAAAGGCTCGATCCCTCCACCACTTTTTTGGCTGCCTTTTGCAAGATCGTGGAGATGACGGAGTTTTTTAGGATCTGCGAAGAGAGGTTGATCCCCTGCACCATCGGCACACCGGAGCGCATCAAGAGCGCGTTCATATAGGCAAAACGCCCCAGTTCACTCTTTTTGACGATCGTACCAAAAAGAGGGATCTTTAATATCAGTGTGTCTACCCCGTACTTGAATGCTGAAGAGCTCTTCATCAAATAGGCAAAGGCGGCAACAAAGAGAACAAGCATCACGCCCATCAGCTGAATGTTCGCGCCCATAAAGTCGCCCGCACCGATAACGAACTCCGTGATCGGAGGAAGCTCTTGGCGCATTTGTTTGAAGATATCAGTAATCCGCGGGACAACGACGGCAAACATGAAACTGATCGCGCCCACAGCCACCAAGATCATAAATCCCGGATAAAAAAGAGCCGCCCCGACCTCTTTGTTCAGGCGCTCCTGCTCTTTCATAAAACGGGCCAGCTCAACAAGTACCACACCCATAACACCGCGCTCTTCAGAGACTTTGACTGACTGCTTAAAAAAATGCGGCAGGGTATAGACGCTTTGATGGTCCAGCGCGGAATAAAAACTCTTTCCCTCGTCCAGGTAGGTCCCAATAGCCGAGAGAAAAAGTGCCGTGCGCTTGTCATCTTTGTATTGGTTCGAGAGCAGTTTTACCGTGCGCACTATCGTCATGCCGGAGCGGATATAGGCCGCGATCTCGCGTGAGAGGTTGATCAGCACTTTGTTAGGAACTGCTTTTGCCCGCAGGCTTTTGAGGTTTTGAAAAAGCGAGGCCTGTTCTTTGGAGATGCTCTCGTAGATAAAAGACCGGGCTTTCAGTCTTAGTTTTGCCTCTTCGATACTGCTCGCTTCGATCTTACCGCTCTCTTTTTTGCCCTTATCGTTAAAACCTTTGTATTTAAAAATCACTTCTCTGCCCCTATCTCGTTTGCAATTTTTTTATATTCGCTTTGAAGCGCTGCCAAGCTCTCATACTCTTTTGCTTCTTCATAGCCTGCCTTGTAGTAGATGAATCTTTTGTTTTTTTCCAAGACGATTGACTCCATTGAGCCATTTGGACGTTTGTGCAGGACAAAACAGGCTTTTCTATAGCCGTCTTCTTTGTCATACGGGACAAACTCTTTTTCTAGGGCAAACCCGTCAAGATCAAGGGTGTATGACTTTACATCAGAGGAGTCAAAAAGTTCGACCTCCTCTTGCTGCCATGCCCCATCGACCATAACATTGCATTTTCCGCAGGGTTCGAAACAGACGATCTTCGCATCCGAGAGTACAAAGTTTTCACGCAGATAATCAGGCAGGGTATTGAGCGTAAACAACTCCACCCCCTGTTTATCAGGCGGCTTAAAGGAGGAGAGCGCCAATGCGTAAACAATACCGATAATCACCACCACCAGCATTAGCTCTATCAGCGAAAAAGCTCTTTTCATAAGCAGTCCATCTCTATCTTGTTTCATCTTGCACCTCAACTGCTTCTCCGTCCATAAGGCTATTGCTCGCATTGTCCTCTGCGCTGCTCTTGTTTGCATCTACGTTGGTTGGGCTTTTAAAACTCATAGATGGCGGGATAATATCAAGATAGATCTCCTCCATCCCCTCACTTTTAAGATAGATGAAACAGTGGCCCCGGCTCTCATAGACCTTAAAGGATTCAACACCTTGAAGCACCGTATCAAAGCGAAAGACATTCCTTTCAGAATTGAGCATTTCAGTAGGACTTTCAATGCGGCGCAGACTCTTTTTGTCCGGATAGACCCGGTAGTGCACATAAGGTGTGCTCATATCATAAAAACTATTTGACGTCTTCAATACGATCTTGTCCGTTTGAGTCAGCTTCTCGCGCCAGGAGAATGACTCCGCATTGATAAAGTCGTTATAAAGAAGTTTTAATAGATCTTCTCTTCTGTCCACCTCATCTGAACGCGCCAAAAGCCGCTGATTGGAGTGCTGAAGCTGGGCAACTGCCTGGTACAAAAAGGTCACAATGATTGAAAGCAGAATGATCGAGATCATAAGCTCGATGAGAGTAAAGGCCTTTTTCATGGTTTACGCACCCTATAGATCAGGTAGGCCTCATGCTCCATCTGCACTTTTTGCACATATACCTCAAGGCGCAGTCCTTCAAAGACAGGTATGTCAAGATCGCTTTGCTCTTCGATCTCTTTTATGATATCCGAAGCATCGATGCGGGTAAGAAGTGCCGTCGTAATTTCTGCTTTTTTATTTAGGTTATTTCTGATGCTGTTATCGTCGATATTAAAAGATTTCATCAACGTCTCAAAACTGACTAGCTTTCGTGTCTCCTCGATATTGCTTTCAAAAACACTCATCAAGACCCAGTCAGAGTATTGAAACTTCGTCTGCATGTTGTGGCTCATCTGCGCACTCTTTTGATGCATTTGCATAAGCGAAAGTCCGACAACAGAGATCAATATTGCCGCCACCATCACTTCGATCAAAGTAAAGGCGCTGCGGCTTTTTCTGCTGTAAGAGCTCATGGCTTAGAGTTCTTTACGCGTTTTCATGAAGCCCTATCCTGATCGCTTCATCCAAAGAGGTCTCCCCTTTTAAAAGAACCTCTCTAAGCTGCATCGGAATAGTTCTCAGGCCCTGAGCGATGCTGTATTGTCGGATGTCCACCTCGTTGGTTGTTGTTTTTAGAAGTATTTTCAGGCCGTCATCCATGATCAGCAGTTCCCCGAGTGCCTCGCGCCCGCTGTATCCGCTAAAGGCACATGTGCTGCAGCCCACCGCCTTGTAGATCACCGCATCGGCAGGCAGGCCGTATTCGTCAACATAAGACTCCGCCGTTTCGTCCTCTTCCTTGCAGTGCGTACAGAGCTTTCTTACCAGCCTCTGCGCCAGCACGCCCAGAAGCGAGGAAGAGATCAAAAAGGGTTCAATCCCCATATCCGAAAGGCGCGTCAAAGTCGCTGCTGCGCTGTTGGTGTGCAGCGTCGAGAAGACAAGGTGGCCCGTCAATGCCGCCCGTACCGCGATCTGCGCGGTCTCCTCGTCACGTATCTCGCCGATCATAATCGTGTCTGGGTCCTGGCGCAAAATAGAGCGCAGTGCGCTGGCAAAGGTCAGGCCCACTTTTTCGTTGACCTGGATCTGGTTTATATTGGCGGCCTTATACTCTACGGGGTCTTCGACTGTGATGATGTTTTTCTCCGGCGAGGCCACATATTGCAAAAATGAGTGCAGGGTCGTCGTCTTTCCTGAACCCGTCGGTCCCGTCACCAGGATAATGCCATGTGAGGATTGAAGCACTTTTTCAAACCGGCGCACCATAGCCTCATCAAATCCAAGATCCACAAGCTCAGGAATCCGGTCTCCCTGCATCAAGATACGCATAACCACACGTTCGCCGTAGAAGGTCGGAAGGACAGAAACACGTATGTCTACATTTTCGCCTGCGATACGTACCTGAGTTCGTCCATCCTGAGGGAGCCTTTTTTCAGATATGTCGAGGTTGGAGACGATCTTAATACGGCTGATGACAAGGTCCATGACCTTTCTGTCCATGTCTGCATTCTTAAAGAGGATGCCGTCACTTCTAAAACGGACTTCACCTCTGTTCTCGTGCGTCTCGATATGAATATCGCTGACTTTTTTCTTCACCGCCTGATAGAAAAGCGCATTAACAAACTTGATGATCGGGGCGGATTCTTCTGAGGTCAGAATATCGCTTGAGGTACGCAAAAACTCCTCCAAAGAGAGTTCCTCTTCATCAATACTCTCTTCGCGTTCATCCTTCATCGAAGCGATCTCTTTGTCTGTTTTAGCTTCGAGACATTTGTTGTAGAGAAGGTCGTACGAGACATCGTCAAGGAGCAGAACCTTGCCTTTGAAATCGATCTTGTTGAGATAGTTGCTGCTTTCGATAAGCCATTTAGAAGACAGGGCCGCGACGGGTACATCATCGACCTTGGTAAACAGAAGATGGTTTTTCAACGCGATGGTAAAGTCTACTCCCTCAGGCTCTGCCATTGGCAGATGCGTGTTATGGTAGCGCTCTTCACGTATCATTTTTCAAGTCTCTTTTTGGCGTCCGCTTCGATCTTTTTGAAGACCTCGTTATTGTACTCCTCTTGGATACGTCCCAAAATACCAAGCTCCTCTTGCAGCGTGGAGAGGCTGGCGCTTTTGGTGACGACATAAGGAGTGATGACAATCGCCATTGACTGGTTGTCTACGATATCCTCGGAGTGTCTGAAAAGAGCACCCAATAAAGGGATATCGCCCAGTAGAGGGACCTTGTTCATACTTGTACGTGTCTGATCTTTGGACAAGCCTCCGATGATGATCGTCTCGCCGTGAGAGAGAATGATCTGCGTCGTGACCTCCTGCTTCGAGGTAATAGGCTGCTTGCTGTTTGGATCAATTCCCGTAACATTTTCAAGGATAGCGGTCACCTCAAGTGTGACCTTGTCGCCTGAGGAGACGCGCGGTTTGACCTTTAGAGTCAAACCGATATCCTCGCGTTGGTATGAGTTCGAAATCGCTCCTGCAGTTGCAGGATTTGCAAGCGATCCTGTCTGGAATGACAAAGTGCTCCCGACATAGATCGAGGACTCGATGTTATTAATACACAAAATAGATGGCTCAGAGATCGTTTTCGAAACACCGTTTTGCTGTAAAAAGTCAAGCGTTGCCCCGATGGCCAGTCCCCTGTCTATCGTACCCAGACTGTCTGCAAGCTTGCTAAGTATTTGAGGATCAAGCGGGGCAATAGAAGTGCCCCCAAAATTTGCGGCCATTGTGTAAAGGCCGCTGGAGTTTGCCACCCCGCCGTCAAGGCCGTATTTTAAACCCAATCTCTCCGTATCGTTATTGTTAAAGTCCATAATGCGTGCTTTGACATAGACCTGAAACTTCTCGCGGTCAAGAACTTCGATCACTTTTACCAAGGAGCTGACAGTGACTTCAGGACCGATCAGGATAATAGAGTTGATCTCCTCGTTCAAAGAGACATCCGGCTTCAAAGAGGGATCCGCATAGGTCTTTTTGGTAATGATCGCGTCAAGTGTTTTCATCACATTCACAGCACTTGAGTTTTTCAGAGCAATGATCTCCACTCCTTCAGAGTCACTGTGCTCACTGGAGTCGAGCCGCTTGATGTAGTTTTCGAGTTTTTTGATATTTCTCGTCTTGCCGATCAGCACTAAAGAATTAAGGTCCGTGTTTTGCATCACCTTCACCACTTCGCCGGGAACTGTCTGGTTAAATATCGTCTTTGAGATCTCTGATATTTCCTGAAAAACCGTTGTGATCTTGGCATTTTTGAGCACAATTATCTTCACATCGAAGCCGCTTTGGCGCTGTATCTCCTTGACAACTTCTTTGACTGTCGCCACATTGGCGGGATAATCACTCAACAGCATAATCCCGCTTTCAGGCAGAGTGACAAGTTTAGCCGATTTGGAGATAAGGTGACGGATCTTTGCCGCGACTTGGTCCACATTTTCGCCCCTGACCTGAATCGGCTGTGTGACCATTGTCTGAGTGTCTCCCACGCTGGTACCGGTACTGATGACTTTTAAATTATATTTTGAAGCTTCTGCGCTTCGTACAATTTCTAAAAATGCTCCCGTTTCTATCAGAGTAAACCCTTTGGACTCCAAAATAGAGAGAAATATATTGGTAATATCTGATTTTTTTACAGGTACTGCCGAATAAAAGTCTACCTTGCCTGAGAGCGGCTGTGTCATCAAGATATTTTTATTTAGAATCTTCGACATCAAATCAACAAACTCGGTAATGCTGAGATCTTTAAAATTTATCGCGACCTCTTCATCCTTGTCGACTTTAGCATACCCCGCACTTGAAAGCATTGTCATAATCAGACATATTTTAAGACAGGCCATGGCGGTCTTTGTAACAGATGTTTCTCTAAAAAATTTCATATTCTAACTCCATTGTTTCTTTCCCCCGCAGTATAGTTACCTTCAAGGCTTTGGCATCTTTAAACTCTTGGTATGCTCCAAAGGCCTGAGCATTGTTCATTATCTCTTTGTTGTTGATTGAGCGTATCACGTCACCTGCGCGCAAACCCAAGGATTCAAAAACACCGCCCTTCTTTACAAAGCTGACCTTAAAGCCATCCTGTTTTCCATTTGTAGCGTGTGGCTGCAACCCGATGTTTTTCCAGATATCTGCTGGGTTTGCGGTCATTTTCCTTACCTCGGCAGATGAGACTTGATGCAGTACATTTACGCTCTCTTGTGACGAAGAGCGTGTGCTTTTTCGGCGAGAGACAGCTGTCTGCTCTGCCATATAAAGCCGATACTGCTTGGCATTTTTGGAAAACAGCACATAGTCATTATAGACCTTTTTCAAGGTATATCCCTCAAAGACTTCACCTATTTTGATGGTCTCGCTTTTATCTGCTGCTGTCTTTGGTGCGACGACTATAATACTCTCATCTCCCATCATATAGATCGCTTTTAATATAACAGAATCGATCGAAAGTGAATTTGCCTCTTCTGCTGCTTTGATATCAGGCTTTTTGAGTCTAAACCCCTCGATCGTATATCGCATATACGGCATAACAAACTGCGTTTCTTCACTGTTTTGCAACCCCTCTTTGGGCAAAAAGAACCAAAGAGAGATGGACAAAGCCTTTGCCAACAGTGCCATAAATAAAAGTCGTACAAGCAAACGAAGTAAAAAGGAGGGGTTAAAATTTATATTCATACAGATAGCCTCCTTCTTCCGGTGTCAGCTTGCTTAGCATTGTCTTATATTGTTTCTCGCTTGCCGCATCCAGACGCAGGTGGATGCGCAGGATTCTCTTCAGCAGATCAATATCTCCATAGAACATACTCTCTTTGCTTTGTCCATTGATCTTAAGATATAGCGGATTGAAGACCCAGTACTTCAGTTCTATTTTATCGATCTTGCTCGGTAAAAAGTCGGCAAACCCTTCGTTTAAGCGGATGGTATCGACTTCAATACTATTGTAGAGGATCCAAGGCTTCAGACTGATCGCTTCGACCTGCGCTAAAGGAAGTTTCTCAAAGAACACACGTGCATTTTCTATATGAAATGAGACACCCCTATCCTTCAAATCTTCGTCCGAGACATATATGCTTTTCTTTGCCATCATCTTTTCCATGGCATAATAAAGATTGATCTTAGGAAGAAAAATTATCAGAAGGGCTATCATTACCAAGAGATATAAAACTCCTTTTATTACTCTTTTCATAGGCTTATCTCCATGTACAAGCTTGCTTGCATATCATCTATGCGCTCAATTTTCAGTTGGGCAACATTAATACTCATATTTAAGACATAGTTCAAAAGCGTCTGCAGTTGACGGGCATCTATACCTTTGCTTTCAATCACATAACGTCCATTTTCTACACGATGGCTTAGTCCTGACCCGCTAAACTGAGCTGTGTTTAAAAACTTGTCTATCTGTCTTGTATCAGGTGTTTTCATCACATTTTTAAGCGCAACGATGCCTTTCGCCATCATGGTCGTACTGGCTCGTTCCGCATGTTCTTGGGCGATGCTATTTTCTATGCTGATATTTTTCCAGATCAGGTTGAAGAGTATCAGCAGCATTATGGCGAGAATATACAGAGGGTTGATATTTCTTATCATAAGATCTTTATCCTCATTATGTTCTTCTCAACTTTCACTTCTTCTAAAAGTTTGCCCAGTGATTTCTCTATATGAAGTTTAATATCGTCAAGACCTTTGTTATCTTGGATATCAAATACTATCTTAAAAAGATCCTTCTCGTACGCTATGCTTTCCACGCGCTGCGCCGGGGAAAGAGGAAGCTTCAAAATCGCATTGGTCAATTTTCTAAACGACTCCTGTGCTTTAAAATCGCTCAGCAGTTTTTTCTCAATAGAGGCATTTTGTAAAGAGGTTGGTGGAAGTTTATACTCCTGGAACACGGAAGGAAGATCGCTGACTTTGGAGTATTCGCGATAGGTGAAAAAGAGCTGAACCGCATACAGCACGATCAATGCTCCTAAAATGGACAATGCAGGAGTCAGCGCTTTAAAAGAGTGACGCAGACTGCTTCTGTAGAGAGTGATATTATGTTTAGAAAGTTTTTTTATCTCCCCTATCTCGTCTTGTATGCTTGATTGTTCTACCAGTGATCTTGGGATTTGGATGATCGTCCCGTTGTGCGAAACCATTACGTCATTTTCATTGCATTTGACAGGGGCACTGATCTGCGCAAACTCGTTTTGTGCAAAATAAACATTTCCGATCTGCGAAGAGGCTATCCCGCATTGCTCTAAGATCGCAATGATCTCATCGGGATCATACGCAAAAAGGAGAAATTCTTTGTTCTGCTTGAGTGCATAATAGGCATAATTTCCATCAGGAAGGCTCCCTTCAAACACAGAAGGGCCATATTTTAGTGCCTGTGAAGCAAAATAAAGCTCAAAATAAGCGCGCTTGATCCAGTATAGAGAAGGGGTTAATACGATATCGACTTTGCCATGCACACTTGTCTTACCCATATGCTTATCAACGAGTAATATTGCTGTATCTTTGTTCAAAAAAGAGCCCAAATTGTATCCCAGTATTCTGCTGCGCAGCTATTGAAAAGTGCAGAAAATTATGTTTCACTTAAAATAACACTTAAAATCTTTAATTCTGCTATATTATTGTATATATTATATCATTCTTTGCAAACATTATGGTTACTATTAAATTACAATTTTGCTCATTCGTGGCTTTGAAGTGTCAGATCAAAATATTTTAAGCGCTGTGCATCATTTTTGACGATAATTGCGTATAGCCGTATCTGTGTATCTTTTTTCACCCTTTCTCTATTTAGGCATCCGCTTTGTTCAAGCAGTTCATGCTCGTTTACTGTCCATAAGATCTGCGTACCATAGTGTCCCTGCTTTGGCAAAGCCAAGTCTTGAGTGATCGCACTGATCTTTGTATTATGTCCTTTAATCTGCTCAAAATCCAAAATATCATACGCCATGTCTACACACTCGCTGTCGCTATAGCGCTTTTCAAGAGCTTTGACCCTGAGAGTAAAAAAACGTGTCGCAGAGATTTTATTTTTGCTGGCCGACACACTTATATTGACAGCCACATCAAGACCGTCGCCGGGACGGTTAACCTGCCCCAGAGTCGAAATAAGCATAGGATGACTAGATGTCCATATCAGCTTCACATCCTCTTTGGAATGTTGGGGCAAGATCAGTTTTGAAACAATGTTCTGTTCATCTGCATTAAAACCTTTTATCTTTTTGAATTCTATCTCTTTTAGAGCCTCATTTACACTATGCTGGTCTTCCTGCGGAGTGTTCATCTTTTGCTCTGGCGCAGGTACACATTGCTGTTGTGCTGCTTTGGAGCGCTTTGCCATCTCCTCATCTTGGCGCTCTTTTAATGTCTGTTTCTTGGCCAAAGGTTTGTCTGCAGCTTTTGCAGGTGTGGGTTGAGGCATGCTCTCTTTTTCAGCTGCCTCGTTCTGTATGATATTCTCCTTATCAAGCGGCTCTTCGCTATAGCAGAATTCATCATCATTATCAGCTTCTCTTTGGCTGTCTTCAAAACCTAGAAGCTTCCATATTCCTGCCTTGCAGCGTCCAGGCATATCCGAGCTCGTCTTTTTAAGTGCCAAATAGCGTTTGCCTTGATACCTTACAATTTCATCATCGAAATAGATAGTACCGGAGTTCCAAACCGGCACATCGTCTTCTAAATATACCATCTTGTTTTCCTTAAAATATAGGGCATCCTAAATACAATAATACAACTTTTTTGTAAACAAATCCTGCTATTTTGGAGCTATTATTACTTTCTTGCATCCGCCAAAGTTAAACACAAAATGACATTTTTTCCTTTACTGTGCAAGGCTTCCGCCGCCTGTGTCAGTGTCAGGCCGGTGGTTATAATATCATCCACTAAAATCACCTCTTCTTCCTTAAAAGAAGCCACCTTAAATTTACGCGGGTGCAAGAGTCTAAACTGGTAATCTTTGCCGGAGTAGGAGACCGGACTGTCGGCTCTTAGCCTTGCGTATCTTGGTCTTATGCTTTGAGATTTTAGATATTTGTTTAAAATTGCCGTATGCGAGTATCCATTTTTGACATGATCGTCAATCCCGATAGAAGCAAGTATTGCAGGATAGTTAAAGTTCTTGGCAAAAGGGGCGAAGCTGTTTTTAGCCAGTATGCTATAGATGTAGTAGCCAAGGTCCGTGTGTTTGCTTAGCAAAAGCGGCTCGATCTCCTTGTATTTGTAAAAGGAGTAGACCGGGATTTTGCCCAGGATCTTGCGTTTGTAAACAGAGGGAGTAAGAAACTCGTTTTGACAATTCTTACAGATATGAGAAAGACTGAGGCTCTCGCATATCATGCAGCGCATTTAGTCCATCTTCAAGACGGACATAAAGGCTTCTTGGGGAAGCTGAACCTTCCCGATCGCCTTCATACGCTTTTTGCCTTTTTTCTGCTTGTCAAGCAGCTTTCGCTTACGGGTGATATCCCCGCCGTAACATTTTGCCGTCACATTTTTGCCCATAGATTTTACCGTCTCGCGTGCGATAATCCGGTTGCCCAACGAGGCTTGGATCGCCACTTCAAAAAGCTGGCGCGGGACGATCTCTTTCATGTTTTTTACCAGTTCCCGGCCGCGTGAATCCGCTGCAGTCCGCGGGACAATAATAGAAAGTGCATCGACGATCTCACCCGCCACACGAACGTCCAGCTTCACAAGATCGCCCTCTTTGAACTCCGTCGGATCATAATCAAAACTCGCATACCCCTTGGAGATCGACTTTAATGTGTCATAAAAACCGACGACTATCTCGTTCATCGGAACAGAATACTCAAGCAAGACCCTGTTCTCATTAAGATAGTCCATTTTCTCCTGAAGCCCGCGCCGTCCGACGAGCAGGTTCATGACATTACCCAGATATTCCGAGGGCGTGATGACCGTAGCTTTCACATAAGGCTCTTCAATATGCTCAATATGGTTGACTTCAGGAAGCTCAGAAGGGTTTTGGACCTCTATCATGCTGCCGTCATTCATGAAGACATGATAGACAACCGAAGGCGCTGTTGCGATCAGGTCAAGATCATATTCACGTTCCAGACGCTCTTTGATGACCTCCATGTGTAGCATGCCCAAGAAACCGACACGAAAACCAAATCCAAGCGCCACGGATGTCTCAGGTTCATATGAGAGCGAAGAGTCATTGAGCTTCAGTTTGTCCAAAGCATCACGTAAGGCTTCAAACTCATCCGTATCAATAGGATAGAGGCCGGCAAATACGAAAGGCTTTGCCGGCTCGTACTTACCTACTGGCTCGCTGCATGGGTTATTTGCATCCGTTATCGTGTCGCCGACGTTGATGACACCCATCTCTTTAAGTCCCATAATGACGATCCCGATCTCGCCCGCTTCGATACTGTTTGTATTTTGGCGTTTAAGCGGATGCGGATACATGAGATCAAGCACCTGATGCTGCTCGTCATTACTCATCAATTTTAGCAGCTGGCGTTTCTTGATACTTCCGTCAAATACACGGACAAGGGCTACCGCACCTAAATAAGGATCAAACCAGGAGTCATAGATGATGGCCTTGGTCGTCGCCTTTGGATCACCTGAAGGTGCAGGAATACGATCTACAATCGCGTCCAGAAGTTCGCGAATACCTACTCCTGTTTTTGCCGAAACCAAAAGCGCATCTGTCGCATCGATGCCAATGCTCGCTTCGATCTCTTCTGCTACACGTTCAGGCTCAGCCGCTGGAAGGTCTATCTTGTTGATGACAGGGATAAGCTCAAGATTGTTTTCCAGAGCCAAATAGACATTGGCGATTGTCTGTGCTTCTACCCCTTGTGCTGCGTCCACGATAAGAAGCGCTCCGTCTGAAGAGGCTAATGATTTGCTAACCTCATAAGAGAAGTCAACGTGGCCCGGCGTGTCAATAAGGTTGAGGATATAGACTTCACCGTCTTTGACATAGTTCAGTCGGACAGACTGCGCTTTGATCGTGATCCCGCGCTCCTGCTCGATATCCATCGTATCCATCATCTGTTTTCCAAGCTCACGATCAGTGACGGAACCGCACTCTTGTATGATACGATCGGCTAAGGTCGACTTGCCATGGTCAATATGTGCAATGATAGAAAAGTTTCTAATATTTTTCAAAAAATACCTTATCGGATATAGAGTTTGCAAAGGCGTTCAGCCCTTGAGTATGTGCCTTACGAGAAGAGTGAATTGACACTCTCATTATGATACACCCGGCGGATCACTTCAGCGAACAAAGGTGCAACACTCAAGACCTTAATCTTTTTCATCGGTACAGTCACAAGTGAATTTGAGATAACAAGTTCATCCAAGGCGTCATTCTTCAAGTTTTCATATGCTTTGCCGCTGAGCACGCCATGCGTTGCACAGGCCATCACTGAAGCAGCACCCTTGGCCTTAAGTGCGGCCGCACCTTTGACCATAGTCCCCGCTGTATCGACCATGTCATCGATCATGATAACATTTTTACCGGTCACATCACCGATAATATTCATCACTTCTGCTTCATTTGCTTTTTCACGGCGCTTGTCTACAATGACCATCTCAAGCCCAAGTTTTTCAGCGAAGTAACGTGCCCGTGCAACGCCGCCGATGTCAGGACTTGCTATAACAGGATTTTTAAAGTTTTTTGACTGAATATACTCTTGGAAGATAATCGAACCGTAAAGATTGTCCACCGGAATACCGAAAAAGCCCTGAATCTGACCGGCGTGCAGGTCTATCGTAACGACTCGGTTGATGCCCGCTGTCTCATACATATCAGCCACTAAACGCGCTGTGATAGGAACTCTTGGCGCCGCTTTTCTATCCTGGCGTGCATATCCAAAATAAGGAACAACCGCCGTGATCGAACTTGCAGATGAACGGCGAAGTGCGTCGGTCATAATGAGCAGTTCCATCAGATTGTCATTTGAAGGCGCTCCGGTCGATTGGATGATAAACACATCACGTCCACGTACACTTTCAGATATCTGAACAGAGATTTCTCCATCGCTAAAACGTTTCACTTCTGCTTTTGATAAAGGAACATCCAAAGATTTGCATACTTCTTTAGCAAACTCGACACTTGACGAACCGGCAAAAATCTTATATCCGCGCATTTAATAAGGCCTTTGTATTTGATAGCGGAATTATAACAAAGAGAACTAAAATAGAGGTTTAAGCCATTTGCCATATCGCGATCATTCGAGTTTCCAATCTATCTCTTTACTTCCATGCGCTCTCAAATAGGCATTCGTTTTAGAAAAAGGTGATGATCCAAAAAAACCGCGATAAGATGAGAGGGGTGAAGGATGGGGTGCTTTTAAGATCAGGTGTTTGGATGCATCAATCAGTTTTGACTTCTGCTGCGCAGGTTTCCCCCATAAAATAAAGACAACATGCTCTCTATTCTCACTGATCAGACGGATAACTTCATCCGTAAAAATCTCCCAGCCTTTTTGCTTATGCGAATGCGCTTCATTAGCACGAACACTCAGGACCGCATTGAGTAAAAATACCCCCTCCTCCGCCCATTTGCTCAAGTTGCCGCCAAGAGGCATCTCATAGCCCAAGTCAGAACAGTACTCCTGGAAAATATTGCGAAGCGAAGGAGGAAAGGCAACCCTGTCCTGCACAGAGAAAGCAAGTCCGTGTGCCTGACCTGCACCATGATAAGGGTCCTGTCCCAAAACAACAACCTTAACCTTTTCAAACGGGGTCATATTAAAAGCCCTGAAAATATTTTTTTCATCAGGAAATATTGTAAAATGCGTAAACTCAGACTCCAAAAAAACCTGAAGTTGCAAAAAATATCTTTTATTAAATTCTTCAGAAAGATGCTTACGCCAAGAATCCTCAATTATAAAACTGTGCATATTAAGACTTTTTAAAGCATTATATCTAATATGTTTGGCAGCAGCCAAGATTGGCGCTTCGCTCTTCGCAATGACGAGCAGAGAAAATTTAATTTAATAAAGCAATTGATAGAAGAGGTAATTGATTGAGTAAATTAAGTAAGTGTTGGAGGTTAAAAAGATGAAGATGGTAAAAAGTCCAGGCGGCGACCTACA
>JAGXFN010000005.1 GCA_024637195.1 Arcobacter sp. | reverse complement strand
GCACTGGTCAGTCATTTCGCGTTGATCGCCGTGGTGTGGATGCTGGGCGGGTTCAGCCTGGTGTTCTTTGTTATCCTGCTACCCATGACCCTCGCCTCCGCGATGGGGTGCTATCTGTTTTTTGCCCAGCACAGTTTCCGGAGCATGCAGATTGCTCCGTCCGAAGCCTGGACCTATTACCGGGGGGCCCTGGAGTCTTCAAGTTTCATGCGGATGAATCGGGTTATGCAGTGGTTTACTGGGAACATTGGCTTCCACCATATTCACCATCTTAACGTCCTAATTCCCTTTTACCGTCTTCCCGAGGTGATGGCGGCGATTCCTGAGCTGCAATCGCCGTTGATCACGACCCTTGCGCCGAGAGATATAGTAGACTGCTTCCGGTACGCCCTTTGGGACGAAGACAAACAGCGCATGGTTTCCTATCGTGAGGCGAGCCAACAATAGGTGTCAGGTCGGTGAGCGCTAAAATCTGAAGCGTAGACTCCTTGAGGACATAACCAAGTCATACACCGGATGCAAAAACCTCCGCTTCGCTGCGGCTTTTTTACTGGTGATGAAGAGTGTTATACGACTTACAAACTATCAGTACATACAAGGCAAAACTATGAAATTTACTGAAATAACATCTATAGCAGGATATTCTATTGAAGCAATCGGGGTCATCGTTGTTGTCATCGGGTCTGTTATCTCCTCTGTCACATTCATTCGTTCTTATCGTCAGTTGCCTGAAGGCGATGCATATCGTACTTATCGAAGGCAACTAGGTCGTTCGATTATTCTGGGTTTAGAATTTTTTATTGCCGGCGATATTATTCGAACAGTGATTGTGGAAGCTACATTAGAGAATGTGGCCTTACTTGGACTCATTATATTAATGCGTACTTTTCTAAGTGTAGCTCTTCATCTTGAAGTTGAAGGTAGATGGCCATGGCAACATGAAGAGAAAGATGCAAAATAGATTACTGCGTATAACAATTTGCTGGAGTTGACCACCTCTGTTGGGGTAGCATCTCAGCTTTGACGTTATGCACCGAGGAACTATATTTGACAACTAATAAATTAATTGAATTAAAACATCAGAATAATCCAAATTTAACCACCCTGTTAACTGTCTGAAATATTGGGAAGCTTACATAAACTTGATGTTTATTGCAATGAATAACTACAAAGAACACGCATGACACAAGTGTGCTAATATATAAATCTCTCCCACTTTCAGAGTGGGTTTGATGTGTTTTAAATAAATCAAACAAAGGATTTACAATGGATGACGTGGCAGGATGGACAGATCATACGAGCTACGGGATAGAGAGCTTTTCTATTGATCACCCACATGTTGGCACAATAATGTTTTTCACAATATTCTTAGCGTCATTTTTTATTTTCATAATTGTAAGTAAAAGAGAGCTTTCTCTTGGTTTTATATCCCAAAACATATTAGTTTCTTTCGTGATATCTAGCTTTGTAACAACAGTATCTATATTTCTTTATGTAATATTATATGATCTATATTTGAACAGCTGAAATCAGAGGAACAATATACGCATTACTGATTCTGCAAACGTAGTAAGCAGAAAAGATGAAAAAAATTGTCTTGCTTGTAAGGTATTAAAAAAGTTATTGATGATATCAAAGAGAATAAGCAGTATGGCTATATAAATTTTATGCATCAAAATTATGAGGATTTTTTAAATGAAAAGAAAGGCTATAATATTGGAATATATTTACTAATTGGTATGTTTGTACTTCCTGCAATCATAGGAATTTTAATTATATATTGAAGAGCATAACAAAGCGTAGCACACAAATATGAGACCCGCGAGCGAATCTCATATTTGTGGACTTAGACGTTAAGGATACTAATATATGAAACCATTATCAAAAGGACTCAAAAGAATTCTTGTTTTTACTGTCGCCATTTTTATGATCTCAATCGCTTATTATGTCTATGCTCTTGTTTTTTACGCGCCGGTAGAGGAAAGCGAAACATTTTTATCAGAAATAGGTGAAAGTTTTGGAGAAATCGGTCTGTGGCTGCTTTTGTTTATTTATTTCCGGACTCTGATAAAACTACTGCTGGGCAAAGGCCCCATTACAAAAAGAATACTTCCAGAGTATTCCCCGCCCATTGATCCGAAGCTGTTTGATAAATTAATACACTTCTTGGACAGAACACATGTCTATTTTGGCGTGAGTGCTGTAGCGATTATACTTTTGCACATTGTGCTAATGGGCATTCCAATGCATATACTGTTTTTCCCTGCGGTATTGATATTGATAATCTGGCAGGGATTGTTTGGCATGTTTATCAGCTGGCGATATGCGCCAAATGAATTAAAAAAGTTCTCATATTTGGTGCACGCACAGTTGTCTACGGGAATAATGATAGGTGTTTTTGCTTATTTTGGCCATATTTTAATAGATGACTGATATTAATACGATGACGTTGTTCATTAGAATTTAGAAAAATGTGATAAACACAAAGATAATTTTAAAGCAAATTTTTATTGTATCAAGGCAGAGATGAGTGAAGTGTACACTGGTACATGAACTTGTTGAGAATGAAGACAGAATGAAGAAATGTTTTGAAATTGGTTGCGGAAATAGGATTTGAACCTATGACCTTCGGGTTATGAGCCCGACGAGCTACCGAACTGCTCTATTCCGCGACATGAGGGTGGATGGGGTAGAGGGATTCGAACCCCCGAGTGCCAGTACCAAAAACTAGTGCCTTACCGCTTGGCGATACCCCAATAAAAGTTAACTGCAGTTAAGGCGGAATTATATGCAAACTTCACGTCTTTGTCAAGCTGACAGAGCACGTTTTTATCACAGGCTGGGCCGAAAAACACGCAGAATTTAAAAAATTTCGGAGAATAGGATATAATCACCAAAATACTTAAAAAAAGACTTATATATGAGCCCAATAGAACGTGTAAAAGCAGCGATAGAAGAGATAAAAAAAGGAAATATGGTCATCATGATGGATGACGAAGACCGCGAAAATGAGGGTGATCTTGTATATGCATCCACTTTTTCGACACCGGCACATGTCAACTTTATGGCGACCCACGCAAAAGGGCTGATCTGTGTAGCGATCTCCAAAGATATCGCCTCACGACTGGAGCTAAATCCTATGGTCAGCTCAAACACGTCCATGCACGAAACGGCGTTTACCGTTTCTGTTGACGCAGCCGAAGCGATTACGGGTATCTCCGCTGCAGAGCGTGACATGACGATCAAGATCCTGGCCAATCCGCTGAGCCGAGCGAGCGAGCTGGTCAAGCCGGGGCACATCTTTCCTCTGATCGCAAAAGAGGGCGGTACCTTGATCCGTACGGGGCACACCGAAGGTTCGGTCGATCTGTGCCGTCTCGCCGGTTTGGCAGAGTCTTCGGTGATCTGTGAGATCATGAAAGACGACGGGACGATGGCCCGCCGCGACGACCTTGAAGAGTTTTCCAAAAAGCACAATCAGAAAATAATCTACATCTCCGACATTGTCGAGTACAGACTGGCCAACGAGAGCCTTATCAAAACTGCGCACGAAGAAGAGAGCGAGTTTTTTGGCGTCAAGGTCAAAAAACACACTTTTGTAGACCACGAGTGCATAGAGCACACTGCCATCGTTTTCCACGGTGTCGGCGAAACGGCAAACGTCAAGGTACACAACATCATCCCCGATATCGAACTTCTCTCTAACAGCGCCAGGTATAAACAGCTTATCGACTCGATCAACTACCTCAAGCTTAACAGCGGCGCTTTGGTCTTCATCAACAAGCCTGACCACAATCAGACCTCGATGAAAGAATACGGCATCGGCGCACAGATACTCAAGAGTCTGGGCATCAAACATATGCGTCTGCTCACCAACATGAAGCGTACAGACTTCATAGGACTCTCAGGCTTCGGGCTTGAAGTAGCCGAACTGATCGATCCTACAGAGTAAGTTCTGTTTGCCGCTATAGCACCTCTTGCGGCGGCAAAGCTTCTCTTTTTTTACAGCGCATCCTCTCTTTTCAATCTTATCCCAAGCCTCTTTTTGGTATTCTTCTTAGCATAATCACATGAGGACAAGAGATGCCAGCGCACAAAATCATTATTTTAGACACAGAAACCACGGGAGTACTTGAAGAGGACCGGATCATTCAGCTGAGCTATTTGGTCTGCGACGAGGAGGGCAGGGTTGAAGAGGTCCATAACGAGTACTGCCTGGCACCTTTGCCGAGCAAGTTCGACTCGATGGCCATACACCACATCACACCCGAGATGATAGCAGACAAGCCTGCCTGTACCGAGCTAAAGGGCTTTGCTCGACTCAATGAGCTTAACACGCCCGAGAACATCATCGTCATCCAAAGCGCCGAGTTTGACCTGGGTATGCTTGCAAAAGAGGGCTTTGAGTCCAAGATGCAGCTGATCGATACCTTCAGAATACACCGCTATTTTTACCATGAAGAGCCGCACGGCCTTCAGTACAACCGATATGCACTGGGTCTGTACAAAAAAGAAGCGGCGCAGATGCAAGAGCTCGGCGTACAGATCAATGCGCACGATGCCTTGGGCGATGTGATCGTACTCAAGAACTTCTATGACCACCTGTGCCAAAACCATACGCCAAAACTGATGGTGGAGATGTGTGCTCAGCCTATTTTGATGGAGATCATGCCGTTTGGAAAGCATAAGGGAAGACGTATCGAAGAGGTAGCTCTGGTCGAGCGCAGAAGCCTTGTCTACATGTTTGAGACCTTTGATCTTGACATGGACCTTAGACACAGTTTTAGCCATTATCTCGATGCGATGCAGAGCAAAGCCGACCTCATTATCAGTTTTGGAAAGTACAAGGGGCGGTCTCCAGAGGAGATCGTTAACGAAGACCGTTCTTATCTTGAGTGGATGCACAACAAGGCGGAAAATATCGCGCTTGAGTTAAAAGCAGAGATCAAACGTGTCCTTGATGAGACAGCTCCCCAGTCTTAGGCAAACTTCTCACCAAAGCCATGTTTTAAGAGGCGTTTAAGCCTCTGTTTGATGACACAAAGTGCTAGTGGTCATACTTCCACAGCTTGTACTCGTTCCATATCCTTGAGACATCCTCGCCGTTTTCGCGCGCTTTTTTGATCCAGTAGGTGCACTCTTTCATGTCGACCTGAACGCCATCGCCGAAGCAGTAGATCGAGCCCAGCGCACTTTGCGCCTTCGAATCGCCCTGTTCTGCCAGAGGTTTCCACAAAGAGATCGCGCTTGCGTAGTCACTGTGTCTGACCGCGTCCCATCCTTTTTCATAGTCTCCCGCGCTTAAGCCTGACGCCAGCAGAGCAAGTAGTATAAGTTTTTTCATAAATCTTTCCTCTTTTGTCCAGAATCATACACGATTGAGTGTTTGCTCTTTATTAAAGAGCAGCTCAAAAGCCTTATTTCGCCCGCTTGGCATAGAACTCTTTTTTGAACTCAGCGTATCTGTCTGCAAGTATCGCCTCTCTTGCTTTTCTCATCAGGGTAAGATAGTAGTGCAGGTTGTGCAGTGTAGCCAGTCTAAAGTAGGTCAGCTCTTTTGCGCGGAAAAGGTGGGTCAGATAGGTACAGGTGTAGCGCTTGCAGGTATAGCAGTCGCACTCGGGATCGATCGGTCCGAGGTCATTTGCAAACTTCGCGCCGCGGATATTGATCTTTCCAAACGAGGTGAAGAGAGTTCCGTTACGCGCATTTCTCGTGGGCATCACGCAGTCAAACATATCGATCCCGCGGTCGATGTTCTCGATCAGGTCTTCAGGCGTTCCCACACCCATAAGATAGCGCGGTTTGTCGCTTGGCATGTACGGTACGGTGTGTTCAACCGTGTCGTACATCTCCTGGTTCGCCTCCCCAACACTCAGTCCTCCTATAGCAAACCCGTCATAATCCAAGGCACAGAGTTCAGTTGCGGACTTCGTGCGAAACGCCTTGTCAGTCCCGCCCTGGATGATGGCAAAGATGTTTTGGTCTGTGCAGATCCCTTTTGCCTGCTGGGAACGGAAATAGGAGATGGACTCTTCGGCCCAGCGGGTGGTGCGCTCGATGGAGAGTTTTATCCGTTCCTGTGTCGCGGGAAGGGCGACAAGGTCGTCAAGGATCATCATGATGTCGCTGCCGAGATTGGTCTGGATATCGATTACTTTTTCGGGGGTGAAGAAGTGTTTGCTCCCGTCGATGTGGCTTCTGAACTCGATGCCGTTCTCTTTGGGCTTGGAGATGTCGCTTAGGCTGAAGGCCTGAAAGCCGCCTGAGTCGGTTAGGAAACTCTTTGGATAGGTCGTGAAGCTGTGAAGACCGCCGCTTTTTGCCACGTTTTCGTCACCGGGGCGCAGGTACATGTGGTAGGTATTGGCAAGGATGATGTTTGCACCCAGGATCTCTTCCATGTCGCACATGTCCAGAGCCTTGACGCTCCCGACGGTGCCTACAGGCATAAAAACGGGTGTTTGTATCGTCGAATGGGCGGTTTTGATCGTTGCTGCACGCGCTTTTCCGCTCTGTGCTTCAAGAGTAAATGTCATAATTATTGTCTTTTTTATTGCAATTATACTACAATCACGCAAAACTAAGGTGAAGGCGAAAGCAGACGCTTGTTTTAAAGGGAACTATGAAAAAGATATTGATTTTGACTGATGGCAATACCGGAAAACATTTTATCGAACGTGTCGCCGATACCTACACCAGCGAAAATATCTACTATGTTGTTTCTATGGACAAGCTTGAGATACCCAATGCCAAATCCTCCCAATTTAAGTTCTATCAGTTTGATCCTACCAGTTTCCATAAGCTCTCCAACCTCCTGAAAATGGACTTTATTCAGGTTGTTATCGCTTTGAAAAACACGCTTGATGTGGACTTGAGCATCAAGAACATACGCGCAGTCAAGCATCAGCTCAGAATCATACTCCTTGACCGCTGGGGACTGGAGTTTGACGATCAAAACATCGTGGTTGTCAATACGAACGACCTGATCTCAAGCCGATTGCTTGACTATCTTCCCAATGTTCCCGTGATTGCGCAGAATGTCGGTCTGGGGGAGGGGGAGATCATGGAGATCCTGGTTCCTTTTGGAAGTTCTTTTGTCTACAGACACATCGAAGCCTTGGAGCAAAAGAACTGGAAGATCGTCGCGATCTACCGCAATCAGCGCCTTATCCTTGCCTCGCCAAAACGGATGATCCAGCCCAATGACCTCTTGCTTCTCGTCGGCGAACCCTCTGTTTTGAAAACAGTCTACCGCGCGATAAAACGTGAGCTCGGCCAGTTTCCCGCACCTTATGGCAAAAACCTCTACCTCTATATCGATATGGCCATAGAGAGTGAAAAAACACTCCCAAAGCTCATCAAGCGCGCAAAACATATCCATAAAAACCTTGGAGACAAGCTCTATATCCGTGTTATCAACGCTTCCGATATTGATATTCTTGAAAAAATAAAGTCCAACCGCAATGAGCGTATCATTGTTGACATCAACTATTCGCAGCAAGACAGTATGGCAATCATACTAAATGATATCAAGAAGATGAACGTCGGGCTTGTGATGCTTTCGAGTAAACTTTTTTCAATGGTGCAGATACGACAGACCCTTTATAACAGCAAGATACCTGTTCTTAAGCTGGCGCAGAAGCCTTTTTCCAAGCTCAAAGAGAGTGTGGTCATCCTGACGGACAACAAAGACCTTGAGAAGATATCGACAACGGTGTTTGACATCTCGGCGCAGCTCTCTTTTAACCTTGAACTGTTTGAATTTACTCAGGAAAAAAATGAGCAAAGAGAGCGCATTGTAGAACATTATGAGAATTTATCTGTTATCTTTTCCAAGTCGATCAAGATCGTTTCCGAAGAGGCTAATCCTATCCGCTTTTTAAAACAAAAAGAGAATTTTTTGCACTGCCTGCCTTTTTCTGAAAAGATACTCGAGCAGCCCTTTTACTCACTCTTCTCTACTGACAGTGAACAGCTTTATCATAGACTCGGTGATTATCACCAGCTTTTTATTCCTACGCAGATATAAAAACGCTGCATCTTTACGCGCCTCTGCAGCGATATTTTCAATCTTTTGTCTTTTATTTATCACTTTTAAAGCCTTGGCTGAGTATTATATAAATTAAAAATTTATAAAGATAAACAATGAACATTGATATTCAGCTCAAGCGTGAAATTGACAACTCCTATCAAGTCCATATCGGCGAACTTCAGCCCCTGCATGTAGATGCCAAGGTGGCCATTGTGACCAATCCTAAAGTTAGCGCTCTGCATCTTCAATACCTCCTTGACAAACTCTCGGCCAAAGAGGTTCATGTCATCACGATTGAAGACGGAGAGCAGTTTAAAACCCTCTCAAATATTGAAAAAATTCTCAATAATCTTTTTGAACACAAGTTTAACCGCTCTTCCATCCTGATCGCGCTAGGCGGGGGTGTTATCGGTGATATGACCGGATTTGCCGCCAGTATCTACCAGCGCGGCATCAATTTTATCCAGATACCTACCACGCTGCTCTCTCAAGTCGATGCAAGTGTCGGAGGAAAGACAGGGGTTAACAACGCTTACGGGAAAAACCTGATCGGCACCTTTCACCAGCCCATCGCCGTGTATGTCGATCCTCATTTCCTTTCAACCCTGCCTGCGCGTGAATATGCAGCAGGTATTGCAGAGATCGTGAAGATGGCCGTCTGCTTTGATAAAGCCTTTTTTGAATGGCTTGAAGGTGCTGATCTGCACGACAAGGCAGTGATGCAAGAAGCCATTGCAAAGTCGGTGCAGACAAAGGCAATGGTCGTTTCACAAGATGAGAAAGAAAAAGGACTGCGTGCGGCGCTCAACTATGGGCATACCTTTGGGCATGTGATCGAAAATGAGACGGCATATACTCAGTACCTGCACGGTGAGACCGTTTCGATCGGTATGGTTATGGCCAATGAGCTGGCCTCTCGTCTGGGTCTGATGAATAATGACGAAGTTGAGCGCATCAAAGCGTTCTTGTGCAAGTACAAGCTTCCCGTCGACTACAAGATATCTGACACGCATGCTTTTTATACTGCTTTTTTCCTGGACAAGAAGAGTGCAGACTCGGCGATCACCTTTATCCTTCCTGAGCATATCGGCGGGGTTGAACTGCGCAATGACATCTCCAAAGAGATTGTGATGGATGTGCTGAAAACATTTGCGGAGAAAAAAGGTGAATAAACTCTTTTTCTTTCTTCTCATATTTTCAAGCCTTCTGTTTGCCGAGAAGGCGGTACCGCCACAGAACGATGCGAGTGAAGAAAAACGCATTGAAGAAAAACGCATTGAAGAAAATGCAAAACAGGAACAGATCGACCTTCTGCGCTCTAAGATCGACAATACACTAAAAGAACTGGCAAAAGAGGGGGTCTTGTGGCAGAAGAGCTATGACTCTTATACCACCTACCGGAAAGTCGAAAAGGAACTTCAAGAAGTTCGTAGAAACATCAAGAGACTTTCTAGAAAGAAAGGCCCGCGTGAAGAACTGAATGCGCTTGAGACACGTGAGCAGATACTGGCAAATCAGATAGAACTTTTACAAGGCAAGGACAATACTCCTTTTAAAGACCTGCTAATTCCTGACGAACTGCCTGAACCGCCCAAGGTGACAAATCCGATCGGGATCTTTACGGCACTCTCTTATGTGAAGCTGATCAACGGCAAGGTAAACGAATATCTGCAAAGAGAGCAGAGTCTGAGTGAGTACATTCTTTTGCTGCGTAAAAAAGCCCGCTTGAGCACGGAACTGTCACTTCTGACCAAGAGCAAAGAGGATATGGAATCCGCACTTGAAGACATGCATAAACTTGCCCTCTTCGAGGGAGCCTTTGAGACGGTAAAAAAAGCCTTTGTTGTCTATGAGCAGCGTGCGGACAGCGCAGTAACGCAGGTGGAAAAAGAGATAAAAGCGCAGACGCTCAAGCTCTTTAACCTGGGTATCATTGTCCTTGTTCTGTTTGTTTTCTTCTTTCTTGTAAAACTGGTGATCAAGAAGTACATCACAGACAATGAGCGGATCTATATGGCGCATAAGATGATCACCTTTGTGAATGTGACCCTGATCTTTTTGATAGTGGCATTTTCATACATCGATAATGCGGGCTATTTTATCACCGTGCTGGGCTTTGCCTCTGCGGGTATCGCCATCGCGATGAAAGACTGGTTCATGAGCATTTTGGGATGGCTTGTCATCGTGCTCGGCGGCGCTGTGCATGTCGGTGACAGAATCCGAGTCGACAAAGAAGGAATGAAATACGTAGGAGATATCCTGGACATCTCACTGCTGCGTATTACCATCCTTGAAGATATCACCCTGACCAGCTACTCACACAATCGCCGTGCCGGACGTATTGTCTTTATCCCTAACAACTACATCTTTACGCACATGATCGCCAACTATACCCATGTCTCTTTGAAGACGGTGTGGGACGGTATAGACATTATGATCACCTTTGATTCAAACCACAGAAAGGCGATCCATCTGGCCAAAGAGATCGCGCGTAAATACTCAAAGGGGTATACCGACATCACCCGTACCCAGCTCAACAAACTGCGCAACCGCTATAGCCTAAAAAACACCAATGTCGAGCCGAGAGTCTTCTCCTTTATCGAGCCGAACGGCGTTGCTATCAGCACCTGGTATTTGACCAATGCCTACGCGACGCTGACCCTTCGCAGCACGATCTCTGTCGAGATCGTCGATGCTTTCAATGCGGCTGACGATATTCAGATCGCTTACCCTACACAGACACTTCATCTCAATGCAAACGAGAAGAAAATGCCGGAACTCCCTTCGAGCAATCCAAACGAAAACCCGACGGTGAACTGGTAATGACAAACAAACAAAAAGTATTTATTAAGACCTTCGGATGCCGGACCAATCTTTTTGACTCCCAGGTCATGCTCTCGCATCTGAAAGATTTTGAGATCATCGAAGACGAGAATGAGGCAGACATCATCATCGTTAACTCTTGCACGGTGACCAACGGTGCGGACAGCGGGGTTCGCGGTTATGTCAACTCGGCCAACAAGATGGGGGCGAAAGTCTACCTGACCGGCTGCGGTGCTCATACCAAAGGCGAGTCGCTTTTCGAGGCAAACAAGGTCTTCGGAGTCTTTGGACAGTCCGAAAAAGCCAAGATTAACGAGATGCTCAAAAAAGAGAGCAAGTTTTACGAGATCGGCGATTTGGACTTCATCGACGATACGGTTGTCGAAGAGTTTGTCGGAAAATCGCGCGCCTTTATCAAGGTCCAAGAAGGGTGCAACTTCCGCTGCTCCTACTGCATCATCCCCTTTGTGCGCGGCGACGCACGAAGCCATGACGAAGAGAAGATACTTGAACAGATACGACGTCTGGCGGCCAACGGCTTTGGAGAGTTTGTTCTTACGGGAACCAATGTCGGCTCCTATGGGCAGGGCGAAAAAACATCGATGGCAGGACTGCTTAAGCGGATGTCTCAGATCAAGGGTGTGCGACGCATCCGCATTGGAAGTATGGAACCCATCCAGATAACGCCGGAGTTTAAAGAGCTTCTGGGCGAACCGTGGCTGGAAAAACATCTGCATGTCGCCATTCAGCACAGTTCCCAGGAGATGCTCCGCATCATGAACAGAAGAAACCGTGTCGAGAGCGACATAAAGCTTCTTAACGAACTTTCCCAAAAAGGGTTTGCTCTGGGAACAGACTTTATTGTCGGCCATCCAGGCGAAACCGATGCTCTGTGGAAAGAGGCGATGGCAAACCTCAAAGAGATGCCTTTGACCCATGTTCACGCCTTTACCTACTCCAAGCGCGACGGTACACCCTCTGCGACGATGAAGGGCGAGATCAACGGTCTCGTTTCAAAAGAGCGCATGAGTGAACTGACCGACTTGATCAAGAGCAACAATCTTGAGTTCAGAAAAACACACAAGGGACCTTTGGAAGTGTTGATCGAAAGTGAAAAAGAGGGGATATACACCGGACTGGACCAGTTTTTCAACCGTGTCGAGGTCGAATGCGAGCATGATCTTAGCGGCAACTGGATCACCATAGACGAGTACGAGATTAACGAGGAGGTAAACTATGCCAGACTCTAAGACAAACCGCTGGGTGCTTTATTTCTCAGCCGGAATATTACTGGGGCTTTTTGTTTTTGCAATTTTACGAGACAACAGCGTGCCGATCACTTTGGACAAAAGCAGCGAACTTTTAGAGCAAGGACTGATAAAACGAGCCATCTTAGCGGATGAAAAGATCTATCTGGTGACAGATGAAGAGACCTACCGAATTCCTACGGTGATGATTGACAAACAGCTTCTTTCTCGTGTTCCCGTGGAGACAAGTTCAGGCAACTATGTCGTGCAGACACTCATGACATTGACCTTTATCTTGATCTTTGGCGGAGTGCTCTATCGCTTTGGCTTCAAAAAAAAGCATGAAAGCACAAAACAGGTATCCGCTGGGAGCTCTTCTTTAGGACTTAGCGATCCAATCTCGCCTTCTCATTCGGACATTACCTTCAAAGACGTCGGCGGTATTTCCGGGGTAAAAGAAGAGCTTGAAGAGATCATTGACTTTTTGCGTTTTCCTAAAAAATACAAAAACTTCGGAGCAAGAATGCCACGCGGAGTTTTGCTGGTCGGACCTCCGGGTGTGGGCAAAACTATGATTGCCAAAGCCGTTGCCGGCGAAGCAAATGTGCCCTTTTATTATCAAAGTGGAGCTTCGTTTGTGCAGATCTATGTCGGTATGGGTGCAAAACGTGTGCGTGAACTCTTTGTCCAGGCCAAGCGGAATGCGCCTTCCATCATCTTTATTGATGAGATCGATGCTGTCGGGCGTATGCGCGGAGCCAGCCGTAACGATGAGCGCGAGGCGACACTAAACCAGCTTTTGACCGAGATGGACGGCTTTGAGGATTCCAGCGGAGTCGTTGTGATCGCGGCGACAAACAAGATCGATGTTCTCGACACAGCGCTTCTTCGTTCAGGGCGTTTTGACCGCCGCATCTTTGTTGACCTTCCTACTGTAGACGAGCGCGAAGCGATCATCGACAAATATTTTGAAAATCTGCCGCATCATGTTGACACAAAAGAGATCTCAAGGATGACGATTGGTTTTAACGGCGCTTCTTTGGCGACATTGGTTAATGAAGCCGCTCTTGAAGCCCTGCGCCATGACAAAAAAAGCATTTCGATGGAAGAGATCCTTGCGGTAAAAGACAAGGTCGTCTTCGGAAAACGCAAGGTGAAAAGCTACAGCGCCGAAGAGCAAGATCTTCAAGCTCTTTACCAGTCAGCCAAGGCACTCAGCGCGTATTGGTTTGAGGTTCCCTTTGAGAAGTTTACGATGATCAATGACGGACTGAAACCCTATGATGTCGACCTGGTGAGCAAGCATAAGCTCTTCGCCTACATAAAGGTTATGCTCTCGGGCATGGCGATCTGCGAGATCCACTACGGCGAACACTCAAGCAATGTATCCGAAGACCTTAAAGAGGCTAAAAAGATCGTTCAGCTTGTGCTGGAAAACTACGGAATGGGCGATCAGATCATTTCGTCGCCAAAAGACAATGCACATCTGATCAACAAGCTTTATGGCGAGACAAAAGAGTTCCTAAACGGCATGAGCGTTCAGGTAAAAGCACTCCAAAGTGAACTGATCGCAAAAGAGCAGATTCACAAAGAGCAGATAAAGAAAGTGATGGATGACCTTCTATAGCGGCTTTTCGCTTTCGCATGACAAGACGCTCTTTGACCCCTATCTTAAAGAGTCGGAGTACACGATCGCGGGTTTTTCTTATGGCGCGATCAAGGCTTTGGAAGAGGTGCTACTGAGCAAAAAACGCATCGACACGCTGCAGCTTTTTTCGCCCGCTTTTTTTCATGATAAAAACGAAAAGTTCAAACGTATGCAGATGATCTATTTTCTAAAAGAGAAGCAGGCCTATCTGAAGAACTTTCTGGATTCATGCTTTTTGCCTGGCCGGATTGACGAGAGCATTGTTATAGAGCAGGGCAGCGAAGCGCAGCTGCGCGAACTGCTTTATTATGAGTGGAAAACGGATCAGCTCAGAGCTTTGAAAGAAAGAGGCATTGAAATAGAGGTCTACCTGGGAAGCGAAGACCGGATCATTGATCCGGAAAAAACAAAAGCCTTTTTCCTGCCCTATGCGACGACCTATATGATAAACCATGCAGGACACACATTACAAACAAAGGAAAAAAATGAGCAAGATTAAGATTGGGATCATAACCGCCTCGGACCGTGCAAGCGCAGGAGTGTATGAGGATATCTCCGGCAAAGCGATCATAGATACGATGAATGATTATCTTCTTTCTGAATGGGAAGAGGTCTACCGCTGTGTTCCCGATGAGCAGGCAGAGATCGAAAAGGCGATGATTGAGCTTTGCGATGAGCAGGGGTGCTGTCTTGTAGTCACAACCGGAGGAACAGGTCCGGCCTTGCGCGATGTGACGCCCGAAGCAACACAAAACGTCTGCGAAAAGATGATGCCGGGATTTGGCGAGCTAATGCGCCAGGAAAGTCTCAAATTTGTGCCGACAGCTATCTTGTCGCGCCAGACGGCAGGGATACGCGCAAAGTCACTGATCATTAATCTTCCGGGAAAACCCAAGTCCATCAGAGAGTGTTTGGATGCCGTCTTTCCGGCTGTTCCCTACTGCATCGACCTTATCGAAGGGCCTTATTTGGAGTGCAACGAAGAGGTAATAAAAGCCTTCCGTCCAAAGGCAAAATAGGCATAAAAATTACTATATAGTTTTTTATATAGTAATTTAAATATCAAGCCTGATCCCTACGGGACAGTGGTCTGAGCCTTCTACCTCCTGGAGGATAAAGGCATCTTCAAGACACTCGACCAGGTCTTCTGATATAAAAAAGTAGTCTATTCTCCATCCCACATTTTTGATGCGCGCACCCGAGCGGTAAGACCACCAGCTATACTCCTCTTCACGCTCCCCGTGAACATACCGGAATGTATCGACATAACCGTGTGCGACCAGTTTGTCCATCCATTCGCGCTCTATCGGCAAAAATCCCGATGTCTTAGAGTTGGCTTTTGGATTTTTGAGATCGATCTCTTTGTGGGCGGTATTGACATCGCCGCATATAATAATCGACTTCCCTTCTTCGCGCAAGGCTTGGCAATGGGTGAAAAAATCATCATAAAACTTCATCTTGACACTGAGACGCTCATCATTTTTCTGCCCATTGGGGAAGTAGACATTTAAAAGTACAAAGTCGCCAAAGTCCTGCTCGACTATACGTCCCTCCCGACCAAGGTCTATCTCATGCCTGTTTTGAGTATAAAGAGGCACACTCCTTGAGAAAGTAGCGGTGCCGGAGTAGCCTTTTTTGTCAGCACTGTTAACGGCGCGGTTAGCATACTGCAGATCAAAAAGATCATCGGGGATCTGCTCTTCAAGGGCTTTTATCTCTTGAAGGCAGAGGATTTCGGGTGCTCTTTCATCTATCCATTTGAGTGCTTTTTTAGTGGAGACGGCGCGGATTCCGTTGACGTTCCATGAAATGATTTCTATTGACAAAACGATTCCTGATATTTTTTATGAATTTTATCCAAGTGGGGGTGTGGATGGGCTTAATGAACATTACTAGATCAAGCCCGGATGAAGTTTTTTTAACTTTTTTTGATGATGCCAACGACAAAGAGCAAGACAACAGCGCCTACAGTTGCCGTAATCAACGCACCTATCAGTCCGGCCGCCGCAATGCCCAAGAAGTTGAAGAGATAACCGCCAAGCACAGCACCGACAATTCCCACGATAATGTTTCCAATGATGCCGAAGCCTCTTCCTTTCATGATATTGCCCGCAAGCCATCCCGCAAGTGCGCCGATGACCAAGATGATAATTAAGCTTTCGAGTTGCATAGTGTCCTCTGGTTTTTATTTTGATTTACAGTGAGTACACTGCATGAAACGCTCCATTCTATAGGAGAAGAACTTAAACTCAGGCTCTTATTCTTGCATGATAATTAAAAGTTTACAACTACATTTATAGCATGATATTATTTTAATTTTTTATATTATAATAGCGGAATTTAAGTCTTTGGGAGTTCATATAATGGCTAAGATAGAGGTAGAGTTATTTAGGTTTGACAGTCGAACAGACTATCTTCCCTATTACACAAAGCATGTTCTTGAGTACAGCGCAGATGAGACAATAGATGATATGTTAGAGTCAATAAACAAGAGTCAAGCCTTTGGGTTTGACAAAGATGACATATGTAAAATAAATCAATATTTTTTAAGATCGAGCGAGCGTATAGCAGATGTCGTGAGCAGGTGCGGCAAAGCACTTACTATAGACCCGGTGAGCGAGTTTCTAGCCTACAAAGACCTTCAGATCGACAAGAGCGATCTTGTGTCTAAGCTCGATCTCTTGTCTGCATATATCACGGCTGATGAAAAAGTGAATGCTCTGAAGCGTACAGAACTGCACTATTTTGCCTCCAACACTCTTAACTACAAACGAGAGTACATCGGCGATCATGTCCTGCTGATGGCGGCAGAGATCATTGAGAAACGCCCGGAGATCGAGGATGAGATCCTTTGCCTGATCAGTGATAAAGACAATGGCATCTGGTACCACTCCTCGCTGCAAAACAGGCTCTTCAACTATGAGCCAAAAGACGAAGAGAAAATAGAAAATCTCCTGAAAAAATGTATGGAAAACATCACACCGATAGCAAAGACAAAGATAGGCAAGGCTATCGGCGGTTTTTTTCAAAAAAGAGCAAGTGCTTTTGAAACATCAATGGTGCAGAGTGAAGAAGCTTCCATCACGGTGAGCCAAAATTTTTCAGGATTTAATATCGCTACGTATGAGGGTGCGAACTCAGACGGAATAGAGTCTCTTGTGAGACAAAGCGGAGCCGCCTACATCGATATTGCGGCCAAGCATGAGGATTTGGTCCCGCATTCACAGCGTGTGGATAAAAGCTTCTCTTATAAGATTGCAGGCGACATACTGCTTCAGGCAATGGACAAAAATGCCGATTTTATCCTTGTGAAAAATGAAAAGACGCGTGACTTTTTTGATAAAAATCAAGAGAAAATGCAGCGTCTTACCGGTCGGGAGATAGGATTGGGAGTCATCTCGCAAGATCAGTTTATCCAGCTGCTTGAAGGCGAAAAAGACAGGAAGAAGCTTGGTTTCAACGATCATAAAGTAAAAATCTCTTTCGTGTAAATGCCGGCTAGACTAAGTAAAACGGCCTAAAGGCTGTTTTATCGCCTTCGTGAGACAATCCCCCTTTCTTCTATCTTTTTAAAATAAATAAAAACAAATTTTAATTGGTATTTAACATCGGCGCCCTTATAATGGATCTTCAAACAAAAATCACATTATAAAGGAATAAAAATGAAACGATTGATAGCAATCGCATTGGCTGTAAGCGCGGCGACGTTAATCGCTAATGCAGCAGATGGCGAGGGAATGATGCAAAAGAGCGGAATGGGAATGGGTATGGGCATGAATAACCAAGAGATGCAGAGTCGAAACATGATGGGCATGATGGGCATGATGGATTCTGATACTCAGAAAATGATGGCTGACCCGGAAATGCAAAAGATGATGAAAGAGCATCAAAAAAAGATGCAGCAAGAGCAGTTGCGTTTCAGAGAAGCGATGCAGAAAAAAATGATGAGTGATCCGCAACACATTCAAAAAATGCTTCGAAATGTGCTTCAAAACCAAGAAGCTTTCAAGAAAACGCTCAATGACAATCCTGACTTGAAAGAACAGCTGAAAAAAGCGCTCTAAGGTCTTTCTTAAACCAGGACTTCGATGGCATTTTTTGTCAATTATATATGATGGAAAAAAGATTTGACTGGAGAGAGAAAAAACAATAAAGCAGATGCCTTATTGTTTTTTGTATTTATACGAAGTTTACTTCACTGACGTGGTGCTGCAAGCCAAGTTCCTTACCTGAAATCCCAAATGCAAGTCCTATCATCTGCTGCATATGAAGCACCGGAAGCTTGACCTCACGTCCAACAGCCTTGGAAGCGTGCTCATACTGAGTGTCAAGTTTAAGGTGGCAAAGCGGGCAGGGCGTTACCATCCAGTCGGCATTGTTATCCATGGCGCCCATGATCGCATTGCCCGTTAGAACAGCTGCGGTGTGAGGCGCTTGAAGCTCTGCATGGAAACCGCAGCATTTGTTCTTCTCTTCATAATCGACACTGACCCCGCCGCAGGCAAGGATAAGATCATCCAGCGAGTGCGGAGCATAGGCATTCTCGTGCCCGTTTGATTCTTCGTGTATCTCTGAGGGACGGATATTGTGACATCCGTAAAAAGGTGCGATATTGAACTCGCTGAGCGGTTTGACTACCATCTTTTTTAGATTGTCAAGACCGAAGTCGTCGATGATCGCATATAAAAAGTGCTTGATCTCAGACTCGCCCTTATACTCAAGACCGACTTCTGCAAGCTTCTCATTGACGCGTGCCTTTAGTTCAGGATCTTTGTCAAGACGGCGTTTTGTCATCATCGTGTTTAGCTGGCAGGTATTGCAGATCGTGACCATTGTCATACCGCGTTTTTCCGCGTAGCAGATATTGCGTGCATTCAGGACAAGCGACAAAAAGTCGTCGAAGTCTTGAAGATGTGAAGCGCCGCAGCAGGTCGCCTCTTCCAAGATCTCCAGCTCAATTCCCATCTTTTCAGCGATGGCCATCGTTGACATCATCTGTTCGGGAGTACTTTGACGTGCAGTACAACCGGTAAATAGTGCATATTTTAGTGTAGACATTGTTGTGCTCCTTAAAATTTCGCGGTTGACGAAGATTTGACAAGCTTGGCGATCTCATCCATCTTGTCAGATTTTGGAACGATAAACGGATTGATATGCGCCTTGCCTTTGGCAATCATCTTTGCTCCGACTTTAAGGTGCTTGTACATCCCATAGCCTTTTTCAGAGTAGATGACCAGACCGGCTTCATTAAGCTGACCGTGTTTTGCTATAGAGTCTTTGAAATAGACCGCGTGGCGCGTTGCGATGTTGTTTTTAGCAATGCCTGCACTAAAGACCATATTGTGAAGCTTGGTGATCTTTTCGATAGGATTGACGTCTTTCGGACAGACTTCCGCACACTCCATACATTTGACACAGTCCCAGACTCCTTCTTCAGGAGCATTGACAATGTCAAGACGCGCATTTCCGGCTTCGTCACGTACGTCTGCTTCAAAACGGAACGCCTTCGCAAAAGCAGCCGGCCCGATAAATTGCTCGTTGATCTCGAGCGCAGGACAGGAATAGTGGCAGGCACCACACTGTATGCAGTAGTCCGCTTCATTAAGCGCTTCTGCTTCGTCCGGTGTTACCAGGTTTTCTGTCTCAGGATACTCTTCGATTTCGCTGATCAGATAAGGCTTAATCTGGTCATGCTTGCTCCAAAAGTCTCCCTTGTCGATGATAAGGTCTTTTATCGCGCGCTTGATACTCAGCGGCTCGATGACCAGCTCGTTGCCGTAGGTAGCTGCCAGGCTTTGGACATTCTCTTTGCACGCGAGGATAGCCTTGCCTGCGACCTTGACAGAACAGATACCACAGATGCCGTGACGACAGCTGCGACGATAAGAAAGCGATCCGTCCATATCCCATTTGATGCGGTTCAAGATGTCAAGAACAACCTCTTCATGTGTTACTTCCAGCTCATAATTGATATAGCTCGGAAGATAGTCAGTTTCAGAGTTGAAACGAAATACCTTGAAGGTAATTTTTTGTGTTTTGATCTCACTCACGTCTCTCTCCTTAGTAGCTTCTAGCTTTAAGTTCATGTTTGCCAAGAATGACGTCCATGTAGTCTAGCTTGATCTTTCCGTCTTTGTCCATGTAAGCCATGGTGTGTTTCAAGAAGTTCTCATCATCACGTGTGGTGAAGTCTTCGCGGAAGTGCGCACCTCGGCTCTCTTTGCGTGCCAAAGCACTCTCTATGATAAAGAGAGAGTAGTCAAGCATATGGCCAAACTCGATTGCTTCTTGCAGTTCGGTATTGAAGATCTTTGATTTGTCTTCGATACGGATGTTTTTATAGCGTGCTTGCAGTTCTTTCATGATAGAGACTTGCTTAAGCAGTGTCTCTTCCGAACGGAAAACACCGGCATTGTCTGTCATCGACTGCTGCAGCTCGTCGCGAAGAGTACTGACTTTTTCTGTACCGTTGTTCGTCAGAATCCAGTCGATCTCACTGTTCATCGCATCGGCGTCAGCCTGTGTTGCTTTGCGAAGTTCAATACCGTCAATATCATTGACCATTGACTTACCGACAAAACGGCCGAAAAGAAGCGCCTCAAGTACAGAGTTCGCACCCAAACGGTTCGCGCCGTGCACAGATACACATGAACATTCGCCCGCCGCGTAGAAGCCCTCTACAAACTCGGTGTTGTTCTTGCGCACATGCCCGTCGACATCACAGGGAATACCGCCCATTGAGTAGTGTGCTGTTGCAGAGATAAGGATAGGCTCTTTGATCATATCCAGACCCAAGAAAGTGATGGCCAGATCGCGAAGCTCAGGAAGTCTTTCCATGATCTTCTCTTTGCCAAGATGGACAAGATCGATGTAGACCGCATCTTTACGCGGGCCTACGCCACGTCCTTCACGGATCTCCTGGATGATAGCACGCGCAACCACGTCGCGAGAAGCAAGCTCCAGCGCATTAGGCGCATAACGCTCCATGAAACGCTCGCCCTCAGAGTTAAGAAGACGTCCGCCTTCGCCGCGCGCCGCTTCAGAGATAAGAACGCCGTTTCCGGAGAGTCCTGACGGGTGGAACTGCACAAACTCCATATCTTCCAGAGGAAGACCGTTACGTGCTACAAGTGAAAGTCCGTCGCCTGTGTTCGCATGTGCATTTGAGTTGATCTTGAAAGCACGCGCGTAGCCGCCTGTTGCGAACATGACACTCTTGGCGTTAAAGATCGCTTTCTCAGAGTTGCGAATATCATAAGCGGCTATGCCGTATACTTTGCCTTCTTCATAAAGAAGATCTGCGGCATACCACTCATCCCAGAACTGGACGCCATGACGGTTTGCCTGCTCATAAATCGTCTGCAGCAGGGTAAGACCCGTGCGGTCTTTTGCAAAGCAGGCTCGCGGTGAAGATTGGCCGCCAAAAGGGCGTTGTGCGATCTTGCCATCTTCAGTACGTGAAAACGCAGCGCCCATACGCTCAATCCAACGGACAGTCTCCGGAGCATTTTTACACATAAATTCAACGACGTCCTGATCGGCCAAATAATCAGAACCTTTTACTGTGTCAAACTCATGCAGCTCAACACTGTCTGCCTCACTAAAGGCAGCATTGATGCCGCCCTGTGCGGCTCCTGAGTGTGAACGCAAAGGGTGCAGTTTTGTTATCACTGCAACTTTTTTGCCGGCTTTTTGCAGTTCAAGTGCAGCAGCACAGCCTGCTAGCCCTGCACCAACAATTACCGCATCGTAAGTATAAATAGGAATACTCATTCGCAATTCCTCCGAAAATATTTTTGCTGGATTATAGCTATGCATGGCTTGAAGTAGGTTGAAACAGGGGCGTTTGTGATGTTTAGATCGTAATGTTACAGTTTGAGACATAAACAAGCCTAGCCAAAAGGCCGCGCTTGGCTGTAGGGGGTTAGTGCCTTAATCCGTTTTCTGCATGGTCGCGCAGTTGGGCTATCTTGTTCCCGCCCTTGGCAAGGGCAGTATTCAAGATTTCTTTGGCATGAACGATGGTGTCATCAATCTGTTTATTCGGTGATTTGATAACAAAACCGCCGCTTACTGTCAGACTGATTATCTCGCCCCTAGGAGCTTTGAACTTTGTTTCTTCGATGTTTTTTCTGATCTGCTCGCAATCTTTAAGCGCGGTATCTTTAGTATTTCTGTTCAAGACAAGAACAAACTGATCATAATCAATGCGTCCGAGCACATCGGTATGCTGCTCATATAGAGAAAACATAAAAGCAATCTTCTTCAGGATCTGATTGGCGAGATCTTTTTTGTATTTGCTTTCGATCTCTTTGAAATTGTCAAGGGAGAAAACACATACGGCCAAAATAGGCCCGTTATTTCCCTTTCTGTTGGCAAAACCGTGCAACAGGCCCTTGTAATTGTTGATCTCGGTTACGGGATCGATAAAGGCCGGGTTCTCTGTGGCCGTAGGCTTACGGTTCATGCGCTTCGTGATCATCTCAGCCTCTTCGGTCAAAAACATACGTCCCTTACTCTCAAGATCAACCGAGAAGAGTGTCTTAAGATCGTTGTATATAAACGAAAGGCGGCGCGTGAACCACAAGGCTGAAAGAACAGAGATCAAAAAAGCCAGGTAGGCAGTGTACTGAACAAAGACCAGCTTCTGCGACTCATAAACAAGATGCTTCTCTCCGAGTTCAGCGAGTTTGTTCTCATATCCTGTTTGGGCCATTTTATACGCTTTTAAGCGCGGTTCGAGGTTTTCAATGCTTTGGTCATAATAGGCGTCAGCCGCTTCAATATAGCGCATCTGCTGGAGACTGAGCGCTTCAAGGTCCTGCGCATACTCATCGGCGTACGAGTACACATAATTGCCAAGAATATCAAGCGCTGCAGCATCCTTCATTTTTGTAATATCGAATTTTAGATTGTTAAAAATACTTTTCAATCTGATGTTGCTCAGCTGGATATCTTCTCGGCCGAAATTATAGGCCTCTTTAATTAATGCTTTTTGGTGCATCAAAAGGTCTACCTTTGAAATCGAGGCGTTAAAACTGAACATAATGACCGCAAGGACTCCAAGAACTACCGAGAGCAGGAGCAGGATTTTGGTGAGATTATTGAATATTTTTTTTATTGACCAGCGCATTTGCATCCTATAGTGTATATTGTTTAAGGCAGATTTTAAACTGCACTGCATTAAATACGACTTAATAGCTCTCTTTATAGACTTATCGTCTCAATAAAAGGAAGTTTTGGTACAATTACCCTTATTATAGGCGTGCCCTAAAGAACAATCATGGATGTAATTTTTTGAATAAAGAAGACTTTTTCATCTCCTGCTTCCGTTCCAGAAAAATCGGAGACGATGCTGCCATTGTAGACGACTGGATTATCTCAAAAGATGCTTTTTTTGAAAACGTGCATTTTAAGCGGGAATGGTTTAGTCTTGAAGAGATCGCCTACAAGGCAATGATCGTCAATATTTCAGATGCTGTAGCCATGAATGCCGACCCTCTGTATGCACTTTTGGCCGTCGCTGTGCCTTCCACACTGCGTCCGGCCGAACTCAAAGAACTTTTTGGCGGTTTCGACAAAGCAGCCAGAGAGTTTGGTATAGAGATTGTCGGCGGCGATACAATATCAAACATCAAGATAGATATCACTGTCACGGTCCTTGCTAAAAGCAAGCGTCCTTTGAGAAGAAGAGGGCTGAAGGCGGGTGATCTTGTAGCCTACACCGGCGAGCTGGGAAGTTCAAAAAAAGCGCTCAACGCGCTGCTTCGAGGCGGCAAGGCAAGAAGAAAAGGGCGTTTTTTTGCGCCGAAGCTGCGCCAGACATTTGTCAGCAAGGCCTCCTCGGCGCTTCACTGCGGTATGGACATCTCGGACGGACTCTTTGCTGATCTGAAAAAACTCTCCCTTGCAAACCGCCTGGGCTTTGCGTTTTTCAAGCCCATTGACAAAGCCCTCGGCTGCAGCGGAGAGGAGTATGAGATGCTCATCTCTTTTTCGCCGCGGGAGAGAAAAAAAGTAGCGCGTATTGCCAAGGCGACGCGCTGCCCCTTACATATATTTGCTAAAGCGAAACGACAGAACTACAAATCCAAATGCAAGGCACACCACTTTTGAACCGAAACTATTATCTTAACCACTCCTCCATAGACTTCCACTTTGCCCAGTCACCGCGTGACTTTGTTGTGGATGAGATCCCTCTGTACGAGTTTAGCGGCGAGGGCGAGCATCTTGTTTTGCATGTACGCAAAAAGAACCTGACCACATGGGAGATGGTCGACATCATCTGCAACGCTACGGGATGTAAGGCAAAAGAGGTCGGCACAGCTGGCCTTAAAGACAAGAACGCCCTGACGACTCAGTACATCTCTGTGCCAGCACGTATAGAAGAGGCGATGGCGGCCTTTGAACATCCGCTGATCAAGATCCTCTCCGCAGTGCGCCATAACAATAAGATCCGTACAGGTCACCTCAAAGGGAATCGCTTTTTTATCCGTTTGAAAAAAGTCCTTCCTCTCTCTGCGCTTAAGCTTGACCAGGCGATCAAACATATTTCCAAAGACGGGATGCCGAATTATTTCGGTTACCAGCGGTTTGGAAACGACGGGGACAACTACAAGTTGGGCCGGGAGATCGTCGAGGGCAAGCGAAAAGAGAAAAACAAGAAAAAAGCGAGGCTTTTTGTCTCTGCTTATCAAAGCCACCTCTTCAACCTCTGGTTGAGCCGCCGCATAGAGATAAGCCGGTTGTGCTCCGGATTGTCGGCAAAGGAGGTCTCTGAGGTCTTGAATCTGGACCTTTCGCTTGTCAAGCGGATGCAGAAACAGCCTCACCCTTTTAAAATGCTGCCAGGGGACTTGTGTATGCACTACCCTTATGGTAAAATATTTTATGCTGAAGATCTTGAAGAAGAGGCCAAACTCTTTTCCCAAAAAGACCGCGCCCCAACAGGTCTGCTTCCGGGCAAGAAGGTTAAAAAAAGCGAAGATATTGCCCATACGGTAGAAAAAGAGTTTGACACACCCATGAATGAAGACGGGACGCGCCGATACGCCTTTGTCTTTCCCGAAGAGATTGACACCGAATACAAAGAAGACAAGGCCTGGTATGAGATGCACTTTACCCTGCCCAAGGGCTCCTATGCTACCGTACTGATCGAAGAACTAGCAAAACGCGAAATCAGAAACTATGAAGAAGGAAACACCATTGAAGAATAGACATATCACCTCCGCCCTTTCGCAGCTCTTTGGGCGCTTCGCCTCCGCCTCCTTTCCTGCGCCGGTGCAGAACTTTATCAACGCCTCGTATATAAAACTGATGGGGCTGGATATGAGCGAGTTCCATCCGTCAACAAGCTATGCCAGCCTGAACAAGCTTTTTACCCGCCACCTCAAAGAACCGCGGGCTTTTAACAAGGACGGATCTGTCATGATCTCTCCGTGCGATGCTCTGGTGAGCGAATGCGGAAAGATCCACGATTTCACCTCTTTGCAGATAAAAGGGATGAAATACAAAGTGGACGAGCTTTTGGGCTCTTTTATCGATGCGGACAACAAGCACCGGATAAAAAATGGCCGTTTTATCAACTTCTACCTTTCGCCAAGCGACTATCACCGCTATCACATTCCAATTAACTGCCGCATCACAAAAGCTGTGCATATCCCGGGTAAACTCTATCCGGTCAACTTCACCTATCTGAACAAGATGCCTGATCTTTTTATTGAAAACGAAAGGGTGGTCATCGAGTGTTATACCCAGGAAGAAGAACTTTTTTACATGGTGCTGGTGGGCGCGCTCAATGTAGGAAGAATGGATGTCTCCTTTGAGCCGAGCATTATAACCAATGGCGACCTGCGAGAAAGCGTGGCCTATGAGTACAAAGAGCTGTATATGGACAAGGGCGATGATTTCGGCTGCTTCCAGATGGGTTCGACTATCGTGCTGATCGCGGAAAAGATGGAAATCTTTGTTGACAGCGGCGAAAAAGTAAGTTTTGCACAAGATATTGCGCGAATGCAAAAGTAGGACAGATTGAACACAGCAGAACAGTACATACAGGATCTTTTTTCACAGAAGCCTACCTTTGAAAAAGAGGTGATGCAGGTCAGTTGTGACGAGGACAGAAAAGAGATCATGGTCTTGATGAGCAAAGAGATCTGCAACGAGAGCGATATCGCATCACAGGTCAATTTTTTAAAAATCAAATCTATTGATGAGCTTGACTTCAGCCGCGTGAACATTATTTTTGTTCAGATCATCTTGGCTGAACTGCTCTCTTTGCTAAAAGAGAAAAATTACACGCCAGACCAGATAGAGTCGATCAAAAAGAATAAAGAGAACCTTGCTTTTATCTACACACTTGTACAGACCTATATGCGACGTTTTGGCGCAGAGTTTTATAAAGAAGTCATCAACACCTTCTTTGATCTCATCAGCATAGCTGACAAGGCTGATAAACTCAGCCCCGTCGTTATAGAGGCTATCGCGGGCACTAAAAATAAAAAATCATTAATGGAACAGCATGGGGGCGGACAGATCCTTTACAAGCCTGAACAGGCGTGGATGCGCGTAAAACAGGCCCGGGATGACAAAAATAAAAAAGTACAGGTCTATCAGGTCGAGATCGTAAAGCTTGTGAGAAGAGTAGATCAGCTCAAGCTTCAGATATCGGCGATCGCAGCGGCGAGGGTATTGCGGCTGGAGGATGTCAGAAATGTCACTCCCTCTCTTTTGCTCGACATGTTTACTGAGGAAGACGATATCCATCTTCATACTAAAAAGACGATGTTTTCGTATGTCAGTACCGGCGAGCCTTGCAATGCCCTGATCCAGATCGCACAAAAAGGCTATGCTCAAGCCAACAAACCGCAGGACAAAGATGATTTCAAAAAGATCTCAGAGTTTTTCAGAAAGTGCAACAGCACGAACACAAAATATTTTATTGATGCGCGTTTTGATGAGTACAAGCAAGAACTTCTGATAAAAAGCGACCGTTACCGACAAGAGCGCTTGAAGCTTCAAACACTTAGAGAAAGACCTCTCGATAGTTTTGAAAGCACGCTAAAACGAATAAAAGAGACCATGCTCTTTAATCTGCAGCAGTTCTAGCAGACCTCTTTTAACACTCTCCGCATAAATTTCTTTTCTATTTGTTTTTATTAGATAAAATTTCTAATTATTTAATATCACTGCTCTTTTATAAAATTACATGTAGCATTAAAAAATCCTAGATTTAACTGCTGCATAGAAATAAGGAGAAGAAGATGAGATTTGCTCTAATGTTAACAACCGTGATGGCTGTTACTTTGTTTTGTGCTCCGCTTGGTCTTCCCGATCTCTCCATTCCTAAAGACAATCCGCAAACGGAGGCCAAGATTCTGCTCGGCGAGGTGCTCTTTAATGACACACGGTTCAGTGCTGATGGAAAAGTAAGCTGCAACACCTGCCATGAAAAATCAAAAGCCTTTACTGATCATTTGAGTGTTTCCAAGGGCTTCAAAGACCGCAATGGTACGAGAAATGCGCCGACAGTGATCAATGCCGCGTACTTTACTACACAGTTTTGGGATGGACGAAGCCCCTCTCTTGAAGATCAGGCTAAACAGCCGCCGATCAATCCCGTAGAGGGAGGGCTGCATTCGCACAAACAGATGGAAGCGATAGTGCAAAAAGACGAGTACTATAAAAATGCCTTCAAAGATGTCTTCGGCATTAAGTCAAATGAGATCACTATTGATCATATCGTCAAGGCGATTGCAAGCTTTGAGCGTACGATCATCTCCGGGAACTCTGCCTTTGACAAGTACCATTACGGTGGAGAAGAAGACGCCCTGACTGCTCAGCAGAAGAGGGGATTTGATATCTTTCTCAACCAGGGGCGCTGTGTCTCCTGTCATACTATCACCGGTTCTTACGCAACCTTCTCGGACAACCGTTTTCACAATATCGGTGTCGGTGTCAAAAGACTGGGCGGGGAAGAGGACCGTGTTGCAAGAGCCTTCTTGAAATCGCAGAGACAGGGTAAAAAAGTCGACGTAGAGGTGCTTAGCAACAAAGACTCTTCAGAATTGGGCCGGTTTGCTATCACAAATGACATCACCTTTATGGGTGCGTTCAAGACTTCATCCCTGCGCAATATCGAAAAAACCTTTCCCTATATGCATGACGGGAGCCTGCCTACGCTGGAGACAGTGGTTATCTTCTATAATGAAGGCGGGCGCTTAACCCCGCAAGACCCGGAATCAAAGTTTCTTGATGGAGGCATACGGCCGCTAAATCTTAGTCAAGAACAACAGCAGGATCTAGTTGCATTTTTAAAAGCCTTGACTAGCCCAGAATTTAAATAAGGAGAGAAAATGTTACGTAGGGATTTTTTAAAGACAACAAGTGCATTTGGCCTTGGCTGTGTTCTTCCGATAAGCTTGGTCGAAGTCGCATTTGCAAAAGAGACGCAGGCCAAAAATTTTACCTTTGCCTTCATTTCAGATTCGCATATCCAGCAGATTAAAGGCAATACCTTTGTAAGGAACTGGGACAAAGGCCTTCAGCGCGCGATAGCAGAGTGCAATCTGCTTGATCCGAAACCTGATTTCGTGATGTACGGCGGCGATATCGCCCAACTGGGCAAGCCCGCTGAGATTGATCATGGTCTAGAAATGCTGTCAGCATGCAGAAGCGATCTGAAGGTGATGCTCGGAGAGCATGACTATTATCTTGACCTCGGAGAGCACTGGTCGAAACGACTGGGCGCTCAATATTACAGTTTTGATCATAAGGGTGTACATTTTGTAGTGCTCAACAGTATCTTGACGGATGACGCATGGACAAGGAAATGGTCTTCGGGCGAAGAGCGTATGAGCGTCATGGCAGGACTTGACAATCCTCTAAGTTCGCCTTTTATGGTGGGCGCAGCACAGCGAAAATGGCTGGCTGATGATTTGGCCAAGGTCTCGAAAAAGACACCTGTAGTTGTGTTTTCGCACTCTCCCTTACAGAAGATCTACAAAGGGTGGAATTTCTGGACGGAGGATGCCGAGCTTATTCAGGCTATGCTGAAGCCTTTTGACAAGGTCAACGTAATCTATGGGCATGTGCATCAGATCCAATATAACCAGATAGGAAATATCAGTTTTCACTCTGTAATGGCAACCGCCTGGCCTTGGCCGTACCCCGCAACCTTCTCTCAAGAAAAACAGTATCTGCCCAAACTTACCATAGAGATGAACCGGGCGGATCCATTTTTTGAGCGCGATGGAACGGGCTGGCAGTACATCGATATCCATTCTGGAAATATCGATATGCAGTATCTGCTGCCTAGCAACGAAAACAGAAAAATCGTTTTTAACACCAAGACGAAGCGGCCGGAAGACAGTAAATATCAAAAAAACAAGATACCACCGCAAAAACATTATTAAGGAAATGCAATGAAAGAGAAAATTTTTATATATAAAACACTCAGCAGTCTAGTAGTAATGCTTGCAGTAATGACATCGTCTGCGTATGCAGACGAGTTTAGCGAGACAGATCTAAAAGAGTGGAGAGCCGAATATATGAAGGCAGTCGATGCGGGTCGGGAAAATTTTACGGATGCCAAGCTGGGAGAAAACGGTGTGGCCTGTGCCCAGTGTCATCCCAATGCGGCCAACACCCATCCCGAGACCTACCCGAAATTTCAAAAACAGCTTGGACGCGTAGCAACGATAGGCGAGATGATAAACTGGTGCCTCTCCAATCCCCTGGAGGGAAAGAAGATGGCCCTGGACTCAAAGAAAATGGTCTCCCTGATCGCCTACATCACGCATGAAAGACGCAATGTGCCCTTGGCAGCGGGAAAACATTGAAAAAATAAATGATGGCTAGAGATTGAACCTAAAATGCATGACGTCACCGTCTTGCACAATATACTCTTTGCCTTCAAGACGCATCTTGCCTGCCTCTTTCGCCTTGTTTTCCCCGCCGCATGTGATGTAGTCATCATATCCGATGACTTCTGCGCGGATAAAACCTTTTTCAAAGTCATTATGGATAACGGCGGCAGCTTTTGGCGCCGTAGTATTTTTACGGATCGTCCACGCGCGCACCTCTTTTACACCGGCGGTAAAGTAGGACATAAGACCAAGCTTGTCAAAGCCCTTGCGAATGATCTGCGCAAGACCTGACTCTTCAACACCCAGCTCGCTTAAAAACTCGGCAGCCTCGTCTTCTTCGAGTCCGATGAGCTCCTCTTCGACCTTGGCGCAGAGTTTTATGATCTCGCAGTTGTTCTCTTTGGCATGTTTACTCAGGGCAATGACATATTCGTTGTCTTCCAAAAGCCCATCTTCATCAACATTTGCACCATACATGATCTCTTTTGATGTTAGCAAACGAAGATCTTTGTTAAGCTCGTTGAACATCTCAGATCCAAACGATTCGTAGTTACGAGCAAGGTTTCCATTACCAAGAAATTCGGCAAGATTGTCGGCAAACTCCATCAACGCCTGCGCACTTTTATCAGACTTAGCCTGCTTTCTGAGTCGGTCGGCACGGTTTTGAAGCACTTCGACGTCGGCCAGTATGAGTTCGGTCTCAATGATCTCCACATCACGCAACGGATCAATGCTTCCTTCTGTGTGGACAATGTTGTCGTCGTGGAAACAGCGTACGATCTGCAAGATGACCTCTGTCTCACGGATATTGGAAAGAAATTTATTTCCCAAACCCTCGCCCTTGCTCGCGCCCTTGACCAGTCCGGCGATATCAACGAAGTCAAGCGTAGAGTACTGAATACGCTCAGGCTTGACGATCTTGGCCAGCTCGCCTAAACGAGGATCTGGCACAGGCACGACAGCCTTGTTCGGCTCTATAGTACAAAAAGGGTAATTTGCAGCTTCTGCATTTTGCGCTTTTGTAAGCGCGTTGAATGTTGTTGATTTTCCGACGTTTGGTAAGCCCACCAGGCCAATACTTAATCCCATTTGTTTCCTTTTGTCCTCTTATTGAGGTGTGTGTTTGAAGTGTTGAGTGCTATGATAAAAACAGGCTCTCGTACTTCATAATAGCTGTTATAGCAGCTATTTTTATATAGTTGAAATTATAACAGCACTAAGATTATAAGCTGCCAAAACGGCTTACAAAAAAGCGCAGCTGTTATTTGAGGTTTGAGAGCCAGTCCAATGTCAGACGCACGCCTGCACCGCTTGCTCCGTAAGGATTGTATCCCCAGGCTGATTCGACATAAGCAGGTCCGGCAATGTCAAAATGCATCCACTTCTCTTTGTTCTCTTTTTCGATGAAATTATCCAAAAACAGACCTGCTGTGATAGCACCGCCATAGGGCTTGTTGGAGATATTTGAGATATCTGCAACATCGCTTTTGAGCTGTTTTTTCAGATAGCGGTTAAAAGGAAGCGAACCGATCAGCTCACCAGTCTTGTCTGCCGAACGCCCGAGACTCTCTTTGAGCTCTTTTGAGTGTCCCATAATCCCGCTCGTATGCTGCCCCAAGGCAACGACGCAGGCACCTGTCAGTGTCGCGTAATCAAAGATATAGTCCGCCTTGACCTTCTCCTGCGCATAGCACAGACAGTCAGCTAGAACGAGCCGGCCCTCTGCGTCCGTATTTCTTACCTCGATCGTTTTTCCATTTTTTGCAATCAGTACGTCGTCAGGCTTGTAGGCATCTGCGCCGATCATGTTTTCGACAGCACCAATGATGCCGTGTACCTCAACAGGAAGTTTAAGCGCGCTAACGGCTTTCATAATACCAAGCACCGCGCAGGCTCCGCTTTTGTCGAGTTTCATACCGACCATAGATGACGCAGGCTTAAGGCTAAGCCCCCCGCTGTCATAGGTCAGACCCTTGCCGATAAGAGAGACTGTGGCAAGAGGGTTTTTTGGCACATAGCTCAAGTGGATGAGCTGTGTTTCGTGCCGCGATGCGCGCCCTACGCACAGCATTGCGTTCATATTTTCCTCTTTAAGGGCATCTTCGCCCAAGATCTTGCATTCCATGCCGTTCTCTTTTGCAAGATCGCCAGCGATCTGGGAAAGTTTTGCCGGATAGACCTCTTCGGGCGTCATGTTAATCAGGTCACGCGCAAAGTTTGTGGCCTCTGAAGAAATATGCGCATATACCAAGGCCTTTTCGAGAAGGGAGATGTCGCTGCCTTGTTCTTCGAGTGTTTTTCCGGAGAAGATAATGGTGTTTAAAGTCACTTTTTTCTTCTCGCTTTTGTAAAGATCAAAGGTGTAGGCACCAAGAAGAAAACCCTCGACGAGGGCCGTGAAGATGCCGTTTGTATTGTTGATGTCGTACTGAGCAAGCTTCAGACTGCTGTAGGTATATTTACTTAGCGTCTTTATCGCCGTCGCCGCAGCGCTTCGGAAAAGATCGTGTTCGTTGGCCTCAACTCCGACGTAAAGAGTCTTGAACTCAGAAAGATAACAGGTCTCATCCTGTTCGGCTTTGAAGCCAAGCTCATTCAAGACGCCTTCATGCAGAAGTTCGTCCGTGCTTAATGCAAAGACAAGGGTGATCTCTGCGGAGATGTCATACAGATGGGCATTGTTAATAGAGATAGTCATATTTTTCCTAGTTGTCAAAATTTAAGAGGTCTTTTGCCTGGATCATATCTTTGTCGCCTCGGCCGGAGAGGTTGACGATGATAGTCTGGCCCTTGATGTCTTTGATCTTTTTAAGATAGGCGATAGCATGCGCACTCTCGAAAGCGGGAATGATCCCCTCAGAGCGCGAAAGCCAGACAAAGGCGTCCAAAGCCTCCTGATCGGTAACGGAGTCATAGCTAACGCTCTCGTTGTCCTTATGGAAAGCGTGCTCAGGCCCGATTCCCGGGTAGTCAAGTCCTGCCGAGATGGAGTGCGCTTCGATGACCTGTCCGTCTTCGTCTTGAAGCAGGTAAGACATCTGGCCGTGAAGAACGCCAGGACGTCCTTTTTCCAATGAGGCTCCGTGTTTGTCAGTATCTATCCCCAGTCCGCCGGCCTCAATACCGATACACTCCACTTCTTTGTCTTCTAGAAAGTGCTGAAAAGTTCCGATGGCATTCGAGCCGCCGCCAATACAGGCGATCACCTTGTCAGGGAGTCTTCCCTCAGCCTCAAGAATCTGCTGACGCGCTTCATAGCCGATAATGGCCTGAAAATCGCGCACCATCATAGGGTAGGGATGCGGTCCTGCGACGGTCCCGATGATGTAGAAGGTATCGCGGGCATTGGTCACCCAGTGGCGGATCGCATCGTTCATCGCATCTTTAAGTGTCTTGCTTCCGCTTTGTACTGCATGCACTTTTGCGCCCAAGAGCTTCATCCTAAAGACGTTAAGCTCTTGTCTGGCTACATCTTTGGCTCCCATAAAGATCTCGCATTCCAGACCCAGCAGCGCAGAGATAGTCGCGGTGGCAACACCGTGCTGCCCCGCGCCCGTTTCGGCAATGACCTTCTTTTTCCCCAGTCGTTTTGCCATGATACCCTGGGCAATTACGTTGTTGACCTTGTGTGCACCCGTATGGTTGAGATCTTCGCGCTTGATATAGATCTTTGCGCCCAGCTCATCCGAGAGGTTTTGTGCGAAATAGAGCGGGGAAGGGCGGCCGACGTAGTCTTTAAGGTAGTAGTGCACCTCTTTCCAGAAGGTCTCGTCATGTCGAAGTTCTTGGTAGGTCTTTTCAAGTTCTAGCAAAGAGGGCAGCAGTGTCTCAGGGACATAGCGCCCGCCAAAGATGCCGAAGTGGCCGTTTGTGTCCGGATCAAACTTGCTCTTTGAAGGAATATACATCATGCCTCTCCCAATACGCTATACACCGGCGCAATTTTTTCTAATTTTTCGCTTCCGCCTAAAAAGTCCAGACTCATGATAAAGCAGGATTCGACGCATTTTCCGCCGCTTTTTTCGATCAGATTTGCCGCGGCAAAGGCTGTTCCACCGGTTGCAATAAGATCATCGATCAAAAGCACGCGGGCATCTTTTACCCCTCTGAAGGCATCGATATGGATCTCAACCTCGTCAAAACCGTACTCAAGCGAATACTTCTCGGAAACGGTAGTGTAAGGAAGCTTCCCTTTTTTACGGATAGGTACAAATCCGACACCAAGATCGCGTGCCAAGGCAGCGCCGAAGATAAACCCGCGGGCATCGATTCCGGCGACAAAGTCAAGCCTTTGATTGCTATAGCGTTCTTTGAGATGGTCCATCAGAAGTCCAAAGGCCTGGGCATTATTCAAAACGGTTGAGATATCTTTGAAGACGATACCTGGTTTCGGAAAGTCCGGTATCTCGCGGATCGAGTCCGTTATAATTTTTCTGTCATTTTCTGTAAGCATAAAAATCACCTTTTATATCAAATAGTATGATGCTATAACAGGGCGTCAATTCGCCCCTCTAGCTCTTTAATCTTGCTTCTTAGCTTGTCGGTCTCTACTCTGTGTTGAGAGTTTCTCTGTTTTAAGACTTTCAGTTCGTTTCTGAGTTTGTTCAGTTCGTCTGTCAGGATATCCACATTGCCTAAAGAACGCTGCAGCTGTATCTGATACTTTCGTATCAGTATTTCCGCCTCTTTAAGCGTGAGCTTCATCAGTTCGTTGCTTTTTTGTTCTTTATAGGTGATGTTTTTAAAATAAAACATCTTGACAAAAAGAAAGATAGCTGCCAAGGTAACAAAACTAAGTAAAGACCACTCAAAAAACATAGGTATCCTTAAAACGGGGTTTTAGCCTTTAATGGCTTCGAGCTTCTCTACACGGCCTGTATGTCGGCCTCCTTCAAATTCGCTTTCGCACCAGGCGTCGATGATAGACTCAGCCACTCCCACGCCAACTATACGCTCTCCAAAGCACAATACATTCCCATTATTGTGTGCACGTCCCATTTTGGCGCTATATGCATCCTGACAAAGAGCGGCACGGATGCCGTGATAACGGTTGGCCGCGATGCTCATGCCGATACCTGAGCCGCAGATGAGTACGCCCATGCTTCCCTTGTCTTCAAGTACTTTTTCACAGAGTTTTACTGCGTAGTCAGGGTAATCAACGCGTTCCTTAGAAAAAGGACCCAGGTCTATGACCTCGTATCCTTTTGCCTTTAAGTAGTCACAGGTATGGTTTTTAAGATCGATTCCTGCGTGGTCTGTTGCAATATAATATTTTTGATTCGGCATCTTTCTTCCTTAAGATAAGAGTAGTTTTAATAAAAATTGCACCGGCATTGCCAGCACAAAGTAACGGATCGGTTCAACCACCAGCATGACAACAACGAAGATCATGCCGTAAGGTTCCATTTTGATGAAAAACTGAGCGATTTTAACCAGGCCGAACTTAAGACTCAGGTAGGTCAAAAAGTGCGCGCCGTCAAACTGCGGTATCGGCAGCAGGTTAAAGACCGCGAGCACAACATTGATCAGCAGCAGCATCCACAGGAAATACAGAAAAACAAACTGGTCGGCATTGGCAAGAAGCTCGCGAAAGCCAAGGTCATGCGGCATAAGCGCAGTAAAGGCGATCGACGCAAGCACTGCAAGCACAAGGTTGTACGCGATGCCCGCCAGAGAGACCTGCATCGCGGCATTATAACCGCCCTTGTTGATCACGGTGCGGGTATTGATCGGAACGGGCTTGGCCCAACCGAACAAGATGCCCGGTTCACTCCCTAAGAGCAAAGGGATGAAATACATCATCGCCGGCACGGCAATCGTGCCGAAAAGGTCGATGTGTACGATGGGATTTAGGCTTAAGCGGCCGAGATCTTTGGCTGTGGTGTCTCCGTATTTATATGCGACCCAGCCGTGCATGATCTCGTGCCCGACGACCGCAATGACCAAGGCAGCGACCGCGGTGATGATCTTAACAATATCTATACTGTCCAATTAGAATATCCCTGTATCATTTTTAACATTTTCATCTTCTGCGCGGCGGATATATGCATCGCCTTCCAGATCGGTAGGTGATTTGCCCATTCTGTCCCATCTGATCTCATATCTGTCATTGACACTGAAGTAGACAAACCAGGGTGTGCCTTCCACCAAGCCGTAAGGCACCGGCCCCCAGAAGCGGCTGTCATTGGAGTGGTCACGGTTGTCACCCATCATGAAGTATTCATTTTTTGGAACAATGAACGGCGCCGTGTAAAATATCGGCATAGGATGTGTGCCGTCATTGACGATAGAAGGGTCATGGTGAATACCCGGATGTTTTGCCTCATAAGGGTTTTTTAACCAGAGCTTGCCGGAAGCTTCGACAATCTGTTCCGAGGCGTAATTGTTCTGTATAAACTCATCTCCCTCATGTGGATGAAGATAAAGATTTTTTTCATGGATAAAGAGTTCGTCGCCCGGCAGAGCAACACAGCGTTTTACATAATGGAAACTAGGATTTTCAGGGTATCTGAAGATGACTATATCGCCGCGTTCAGGTGTATCACCATCATAAATATGCCCATCAGTTCCCGGGATCAGAGGGATTTCTAAAAATGGTAGATGCGGAGTAGAGATACCATAAGCAAACTTTTTGGCAAAAAGATGGTCACCGATAAGAAGCGAATTTTTCATAGAACCGCTGGGAATCCTGAAGGCCTGTGCGATAAAAAAGATGACAAACAAGACGATAATGACGGTTCCTGTCCATGAATTGGAGAATTTATAGGCCTTATGGGCGAACTTTTTAGCTTTTTCTTTCATTGATTAACCTTGGCGTTTTTTTGCGGATTCTAAGGTGTTGCGTAGGAGCATAGCGATGGTCATAGGGCCGACACCGCCGGGAACAGGCGTAATATAAGAAGCTTTTTGGCTCACATTTTCAAAGTCTACATCTCCGACAAGACGGCCGTTCTCGGTGCGGTTGATTCCGATATCGATGATGATTGCACCTTCTTTGACCATGTCTTCGGTTATAAGATTGATTACTCCGACACCGACAAGTAAAATGTCTGCTTGCAGGGTGTGCGCTTTTAACTCTTTGGTGTAGATATGGCAGATATCGACCGTCGCATTGGCATTTAAAAGCAGGCTCGCCATCGGTTTCCCGACGATATTGGATGCGCCTACCACACAGGCATTCATTCCCTTGACATCTATCTTATACGCTTCAAGCAGTTTCATGACGCCAAGCGGCGTGCAGGGAACAAAGCCGTCCAGACCGGTAGTCAGGCGACCGACATTGAAGGGGTGAAAACCGTCCACATCTTTGTTGGGAGAAACCAGTTCAAGAAGTTTTGTCGTGTCGATCTGTTCTGGCAGAGGAAGCTGGATGAGTATTCCGTCAATGTTGGGATTAAGGTTCATCATCTCTATGGTCTTCTCAATCGCATCTTGCGAGATATCTGCAGGCATTTCGTGGGTCACCGAATAGAAACCGACCTTGTCGCAGGCTTTTTTCTTCATCGCAACATAAGCATGGCTGGCGGGATCATTTCCGACAAGGATTACGGCCAGACCGGGTGTCCGGCCAGTTTTTTTTCTAAGCTCTGCAACCTCGAGTCCTACCTCTTCTTGTATTTTCGATGAAAGTGCTTTGCCATCAAGAATCTGCATCAATACCTCATATTTAGAATATTTTTGTTATCATATCCGCATTACACTAAAAGGGCGCTTTGAATGCGGTTTAGCTTCTTTATCTTATCGCTTTGTTTGTGTGCCTTTGCCAAAGAAACAGACTCTTTTATCACCGCAGAAGAGTATGCACAGCATCTGTACAAAAATCCCCGCGGGATCTGCTGCGACAAATGTCACGGGTCAAAAGGCGAGGGAATGGTCATCGCCAACTATCTGCACAAGGGCAAAAAAAGAGTACTTAAGACCGAATCGATCAAGCAGCTCAGCCTGGAGCAGTTCAAAGCAGCCCTTGAAGAGAAACGCGGATTGATGCCCAAATATTTTTTAACAAGTAGCGAGGTCAAGACCCTCTATAGCTATTTGCATGCGCCAAAGGAGTAGAGATGTTTATTCCTCAGCCGGAACGTCTTGAAGAGATTGTCAAAGCAGATGACATCGCGGCCCTAGAGCAGCTTCTGCGCCCTAACAACCGCATCCAAAACAAGACGCAGGTCTTCAAGTCTGCGCTGATGCTCTCCGCAAACAATCTAAAGCATTTGATGAAGATAGATTCGCTTAAGAGCGACTGCATCATGTTTAACCTCGAAGATGGCGTTTCGGCGGAGCAGAAACCGATGGCATTGAGACTCTGCGCCTACTTTTTATCCAAGATACCTCAACATCCAAAAAAACTTGTAGTCCGTGTCAATGCGATAGACGAGGGCGGGCTTGAAGAGATATCTTTTTTAAACGCCTACAAACCCGACGCCATCCGCATACCCAAAATAAGAACTGTTCATGATGTCGAGCGTGTGCTAAAAGTTCTTGACGAGAGCATTGAGCTGCACCTGAGCATCGAGACAAAAGAGGCCTGGGAAAACCTCAGATCGCTTCAGTATAAGTCAAGAGTAAAAGCCGTTTACCTGGGCATACTGGATCTATTGGCCGATCTTGGACTGGACCAAAACATCATAAAACCCGAAAATCCGACACTTCACTACCTGCTTGCGGAATTTTTGATCTCGGCAAAACTCATCGGCGCTCATCCCGTCTCTTTCGTCTATCAAGAGCATCATAATATGGCAGAGTTTCAGCGGTGGCTGCAGCTGGAAAAAATGATGGGCTTTACGTCCAAGGGGTGCATCTCTCCTTCGCAGGCGGATGAAGCGATGAAGTGCTTTGAGCTCAAAGACAAAGAACTGGAGAGAGCCCAGTATATCATTGAACTTTTTGAAAAAATGAAAGAGCTGGGCGTGACCGGCTTTTCGGACAAAAAGTACGGTTTCATCGACGAGCCGATCTACAAAGGGGCCTTAAAGCTCCTGCAAAAGAGCTGATTTAAGCCATGCTGTGTTGTTCTGACTGCGGACTGGTCATGCAAGACGACTCTTCTGCCGAAGAGATCCACTGTCCGCGCTGTGACAACAGCATCAGAAAAAAGTCCTGCTCTATCGCGTTCTCTTTGGGCCTGTCAATCGCTGCTTTGATCATGTTTATACCGGCGATAAGCCTGCCTATCTTGACCTTCGAACTCGGCAATGCCGCACAAGAAAGTACGATGCTCAGCGCCTTGTACTATTTTTTTTACGATGGCTATCCCGAGCTGAGCTTGCTGCTGTTTTTGACGACGATACTGGCACCCTTTGTACAGATCCTCGTTTCTATTCTTCTATATTATCCCTTGAGCAAAAATAAAAAACCAAAACAGATGAAGACCTATTTTAAAATCTTGTATAATATTCGCCACTGGGTGATGCTGGACATTTATGTTATAGCTGTTTTGGTTGCCTACATCAAGCTTAGCGCAATCTCTGAGCTTTTGTATGGGGCGGGTATCGTGATGTTTGTTTTTTTGATGTTATTTAGTTTTATGCTTAGATACTGTTTCTCAGCCACTTCACTCTGGAAGGCCTACCATGACGCACACTGACCTCACTATGGGCAAGGCTTTCTGTCTGCATTGCAAACACCTCTCTAGCGCACAGCTGCAGGTCTGCCCCGTCTGCGATGAGCCTTTGCGGCAGCGAAAAAAAAACTCACTTGCACGAACTTGGGCACTCTCTCTGGCGGCATTGTTTTTTTTCATTCCGGCTAACATCTTTCCTATTATGAAGACGGTTTCTATTACAACCTACGAGAACAACACGATTTTAGACGGGGTGTTTTATTTTTATAGAAACGGAGAGTTTCTTGTGGGTACCGTCATCTTTATCGCGAGTATTTTTATCCCCGTAGTGAAGTTGTTTGTACTGTTTTTCTTGCTGTTGTCGGTGCAAAATGGTTCACGCTGGAGGCTGGAAGAAAAGAACAGTCTCTACAAAGCGATCTACCTGATCGGCAGATGGTCTATGCTCGATATTTTTATTATCGGTCTCATGATCTCATTGGTACAATTTGAAGGGATTGCTATCGTCACAACGGGGTATGCAGCCTCATCTTTTGCTACAATGGTGATCTTGACAATATTTGCGACAGAGAGCTTTGACACACGACTATTATGGGATGAGAAGGGAAAAAAATGAACGAATATGAAGACCTGCCGCGCGGCTTAAAAAAAGAGGAAAGGGGCATCTCTTTGGTCTGGATTGCTCCGATTGTCGCGATCTTGATTACGGCGGGCATGATCTGGAAGAGCTACATCAATGCCGGCGCGCGCATTACCGTTGTTATTGAAAACGGCGAGGGGATAAAAGACGGCAAGACGGCGATTATGTACAAGGGAATTAAAATCGGCGTCGTCGAGGATATCCATATAATGCCCGATGATGTCTCCAAGCTGGAACTTACGGCCTTGATTGGAAAAGAAGCCTCAGAAGACATTACGCGAGAGGGAAACCTGTTTTGGAAGGTCGAACCAAAGGTGAGCATCAATGAAATATCCGGTCTGGATACGATAATAAGCGGTGTCTATATTTCTGTCATGCCCGCTGCAAATACCAAAGCAGAGCTGATGGCCCGGCCTTATCAAGACCACTTTATAGCCCTGGACTCGCCTCCGACAGATGTATTTGATCCCGGACTTTCTCTCGTGCTAAGCAGCGCGGACAAAGGTGATGTTGCCATCGGAGCACCTGTTTTATACAAGAAGCAGGCCATCGGTATCGTAGAGGACAAGAAGCTCTCAAAAGACAGGCAGGGTGTTGATCTGTATCTGCGTATACAGAGTCAATTCGCAGACCTTATCCATGAAAAATCCATCTTTTCAAAGATGGATGCACTTCAGATCAAAGCAGGTCTAAGCGGTCTTTCACTTAAGATGGGTTCTTTCGCTTCTTTTGTTTCAGGCGGTATCGGTGTGGACAATACCCGCGCATCCTTTGCTTCTGCGAAGGCTAAGCAAGGACAGATCTTTTCTCTTTATGAGAGTTTTGAAGAGAGTCATTTAGCAGAAGACGAGGTACATTTGAATATGAAAGAGGGCGCGCACAAGCTGAAAGAAGATGCCTCAAAAGTCTACTATAAAGGAGTCGAAGCGGGTGTTGTCAGCGCACTTGACTACGATCCTGCCAAAGATGAGACTCAGGTTCGGCTAAAACTGCACAAGGAGTTCAGTGCGCTTGCCAATGAGAAGGCCTACTTCTGGCTAGTCGAGCCGAAAATCGGTTTTGACCATATCGGGGGACTGGATACGATCATTCACGGAAACTACATCAATTTCACCACGTCAGACACCAAAGCACAGCCCAAGAGAGCCTTTGTTTTAAATGACAAAAAGCCGAAAAGAGAGGGTGTTCGGGTGTTTCTTCGTGCACAGAACCTTGAAAACATACAAGAAGAGACAGGCATTTTTTATCACGGAGTTGAAATCGGCCTTGTCTCTTCATACGCGATCAACAAGGACAAGCAGAGTTTTACGCTTGAGCTGATCGTTGAGCCGCAATACAGAAAACTCATAAACGCATCTTCTCTCTTTTGCCATAAAAGCGGGCTTGAACTAAAAGCGGGACTGGACGGGCTTGAGCTTAATACGGGAAGTTTGGAGACGATCTTTCGCGGCGGCATTGCGGTAGAAACGCCAAATTTTAAGGCCGACTCAAGGCTGAAAAAAGCCTACAAGCTTTATGGCAGCGATGCTGAGCTGCGAAAAGCAGCGTATCTGTCCAAAGCGGGAATCTACCTAAGCCTGGTCGCCGATAAACTCGGTTCGCTCAAAGAGGGTTCGCCTCTGTACTATAAACAGATCAAAGTCGGCGAAGTCGTTTCCTACAAGTGGGGCGCACAGACAAAAAAAGTCTTTATTGATGTCTTTATTGTAGATGAATATGCCCAAGAGATTCAAGAGAACACCCTTTTTTACAATGCCAGCGGATTCAATGCCCAGTTCAGCCTAAGCGGCCTGGAAATCAACACCGAATCTCTTGAGACGGTCATGAGCGGCGGCATCTCCTTTTATACTCCCGCATCGATCGAGGCAAAAATAGCACGCAACCATGAGCAGTTTCCTCTTTATGAGAGCAAAGACGCGGCGATGAACCAGTACAAAGACGTGACCCTGTATGCCAAGGATGCTAATGGGCTGATTACCGGAAATACGGTGATGCATAAGGGCGTTGTCATCGGCCACATCGAATCGGTAAATCTGAACAAAGAGGGCGTGAAACTTCACCTGAAGATCAACAGCAGATATACCGACCTGATCAAAGAGGATACGCTTTTTTGGAGCGAGGTCTTTGAAGTCAGCCTGCAAGGTGTCAAAAATTTTTCTACTGCCTTGAAAGGAACTTATATCGTTGTTGAGCCGGGAAGATCCGCTGAAAAGGGAGAGTATTTCCATCTTATGCAAAAAAGACCCGTAGCGCACTTCAAAGAAAAGGGCCTGCGAGTGGTTGTGAAGGCACAAAGACTTGGCGGCATAAAAGAGAACACACCGCTGTACTACAGGCAGCTGCACATTGGTTCTGTCTCTCAGTACCGCTTGAGCGATGACGCTACAGGCGTGGATATAGAGGTTTTTGTCAAGCCCTGCTATGCACATCTTATCCGGGCAAACTCCCACTTCTACAATGCCAGCGGCATCTCGGTGGACCTGAGCCTCTCCGGAGCGAAGATCGAAACAGAGACGCTCGAGAGCATCCTTACGGGCGGCATCGGTGTTGCGACGCCCGATGACTTTGGTGAACAGGCCAAAGATTCCCAGCTGTTTATCTTGCACGATAAGATGGACAAGAAGGTTCTGAAGTGGGCGCCTAGACTTCACAGCACCGATCCGATGTGCGAATAAAAATCCTCGTCTAGTGTCTGCGCCCGTCCAGATAATAGCCGACCTTGTAGCGGATAAGCGTCTTCTGCGCCGGTAGAGGGTAGCGGTGATAGGAGTACTCTATCGTCTGCAAAGAGGTGTCGTCGAGGATCTCATAGCCTGATGCCGTGATGATCCTCAGTTCGCTGATGTCGCCGTTGGGATGCAGGTAGAATTCGATAAGATTAAAAGTGTTGACATTCAGGTTACGCGGGATGTTGACCGGTCCCAAACGGTTAAGCTGCTCCTGCGTAATACGGCGCATGATCTCCTGGTTGTCCACAATGTACTTCTGCTCTCCCTCGGAGAGTCTCCCGAAAGCCTCTCCGTAAGCGTCTTGAATATTGGGACTGACATGCGTCCCCTCTTCGGCTTTTTGTTTTTCCTGCTCTTGGGGTGCTTGTTGTTTGGAGAGTTTCTCATACAGAGCACTCTTTTTTACCGGCGTTTTAGTGATCTTGATCGATTCGCTTGGAGTTTTTTCAAAATGTCTGTATGCCGGTTTTTCGATTTCTTTGGACGGCTCTTCTTTTTTTGCTGCAGGGGAGGGTGCGGGTTTTTCTGCTTCTTGCGGCTGCGGCTTTTTTTTCTGCAAAGCTGGCTCGGTCTTAGGCAATTTCGGCACTATCTTTTCGAGCTGTTTTCCCTTCGGCAAAGATGGCACCTTGTTGACGGGCGGGATCTTATTCTCAAGGGCAGCCGACTTTTCAACGGGTTTCGGACGCTCTTTTAGAGAGACTTTGATGCGCTGTTCCTGGGGCTTTTCTGTTTGCTTTACAGAAATTGAGAGCAGGTAGTAGAAAAGTATGAGCACTAAGGCATGAAACATAATCGCTATCAATAATGCCGCGGTACTTCTGTTCATTTGCCATCTTTAACAAAGCCCTGTGCAGGGAAGTTTTCTAGCATTATATCGGTTTAGGATAAATTGTATTTAAAACTTCCTCGCGCTGTGCATAAGCTTTTTTGAGGGGGCCTTTGGATATAATCACCACATTATTTTTTTGATAGGAACCTTATGAATACGCAATCAAGTCAAACTGCATTTACTGAAGCTCAAGCGCTGATCCCCGGCGGTGTCAACTCCCCGGTACGCGCGTTTAAAAGCGTTGGCGGCACACCCTTGTTTATTGAAAAAGGCGAGGGCGGGTCCCTTGTTGATATTGACGGAAACCATTACATCGACTTCGTTCAGAGCTGGGGACCGCTGATCTTTGGGCATGCGGATGAGACGATAGAAAATGCGGTAATAGCCGCCGTCAAAAAAGGACTCAGTTTCGGTGCACCTACTCTAGCGGAGACTCAGTTGGCCAAGTTGGTCGTCGAGCTAATCCCTTCTTTGGAAAAGATCCGCTTTGTCAGCAGCGGAACAGAAGCGGTTATGAGCGCCATCCGTCTTGCACGCGGTTTTACAGGAAGAGACGACATTATCAAATTTGAAGGGTGCTACCACGGCCACAGTGACTCACTGCTTGTACAGGCCGGATCTGGCATGGCGACTTTTGGTACGCCAAGCTCACCGGGCGTTCCTGCGGACTTTACTAAGCACACACTTTTAGCAAAGTACAATGATATTCAAAGCGTCAAAAAATGTTTTGAGCAGAGCAGCGATATCGCCTGTATCATTATCGAGCCGATCGCAGGGAATATGGGACTTGTGCCCGCTGACAAAGATTTTTTGGCCGAGCTTCGACTCTTGTGTGACGAGCACGGCACGCTGCTGATCTTTGATGAAGTGATGAGCGGTTTTAGAGCAACGCTTAGAGGCGCTGAAGACATCACCGGCACAACTCCTGATCTTATCACGATGGGAAAAGTCATCGGCGGCGGCATGCCGGTGGGTGCATTTGGGGGCAAGAAAGAGATCATGTCCCATCTTTCGCCCGAGGGTCCCGTCTATCAGGCCGGAACCCTAAGCGGAAACCCGGTTGCTATGGCAGCAGGTCTGGCGGCGATCGGAAAACTAAAAGAGAATGCCATCCTTTTTCCCATTTTGCAAAAGCGTGCAGAGCGTCTGCTTGAGGGAATGAAAGAGGCCGCCCAGGAGAACGGTATCGACTTGCAAACAGATGTCCGGGGTTCAATGTTCGGATTTTTCTTTAATGACAAGCCGGTCAAAAACTTTGACGATGCCCTCAAAAGTGATACGAAGCGTTTTGCCGCCTTTCATGCAGGCATGCTCAGCGAAGGAGTCTATTTTGCCTGTTCACAGTTTGAGACAGGCTTTATTTCTACCGCAACCACCGATGAGATGATCGAAAAGAGCATTCTTGCGGCAAAAAAAGTAATGGGCAGGATTAAATGAGCGAAGAAAAAAAACCAAGAATAAAACCGATCATAGAGGGAGTCGAGAGCCTCTCCTTGGGAGTATCGATCGTTGTAGCCATCTTAATAGGCCTGGGGATCGGGATCGGTCTGCAAAAGCTTTTTGATGTCAAATGGGTGCTTTGGATCGGTGTCTTTATCGGTGTCGCGGCTGCATTTTTGAACATCTTCAAGGCCTACAAAAAACAGATGCACGAATTTGAAGAACTCAAGAAGAACAATCCGCGATATCAAGACCAAAAACCGCTTTATGATGACGAGGACGATGCGTAAAATACTCTACAGGACACTTGTCCTCACACTCGTTTTCGCTTCTGTGCTTTTTGCTTTTGGGTACGGGCACTGGTTTTTAAACTTTGCACTTGCATTCTTTTCTTCAATGCTGATCCTCTTTGGTACCTTCAGTGGATACCACCGGATGGTTCAAAAGCGATTAGAAGCGGGCGAGGGCGAAGATGAGAGCCTTCTAGAGGAGATCGAAGACCCTTATGCGCTTTACGAGGATGAAAAGGCCACGCAAGAGCCAACATCGGCGCAGCTTCTTCAAGAAGAGAAAAAACGGCTAAAAGAGAGCAAACAGACGCTGAAAAAGACACTCAAGTCCAGCTCCGGCATCTTTTCTCCTTGGCGTTTTTTGCCTTATATCGTCTTGGTGATGAGCTTTATCGGTCTGAAAAATAACCATATCCTGGACATTCCGGCTTTTTTGCTGGGTCTGGCAGGAGGAATTATTTTTGCGGTTATCGTATCAAAGGCCTGGATCGAGCAGCGGTCTACTCTTTAATAAGCGGAATATTCAAGACTGTTGTCTCTGCTTTAAAATCAACAAATATATTCATCTCCTCGGCAAGAAGACGGATCTCGGAACTCTTGCTGTTCTTTGCCGCTTGACTTGTGACTTCAATGGAAAAGAGGGTGAATTTCTTCTCTTCCGTCTTGATGTACTCTCCTACTCGAAAATAAAGCTTTGTTGTCACAGTCTCTGCCTCGGCGTGCATAGAGTAGATTCTGTTTAGAAGTTTGATGAATCTGTCGGTCCGTAGGCGAATGTTGGGGATAGTCGGGTCAAGGTCAAGCAGAAACTTTGTATTTTTACCGATAGAGTTGGAGCTGATGCAGAGATCTATCAGCGCATAGATATTGACGATCTCACCTTCTATTTTTGGTTTGGAGTAGTGGAAGACAGGCGACTGGAAAAGGCGAAGTCCGATCTCGTCCTCGTTGTCATACCCGACCATCAAAGCAAAAAAACGGAAGCGACCGAACTCCAGGTCTATAAAACTTGTCTTGAATCCGGTATTTGCATTGGCGTAGGTGATGGCGAGTTTGAAAAGCTGCGCAGAATCAGCATAGCCCAAAAGGTGCTGGGCTTCGTTGTTTAAAGAGAGTATCCTCCCATTTTGATCAAAAAGAAAATAGGGATTATAGTCATACTCTATCCACTTCTCACAAAAATTCATGCTTTGTTTCCTTCAAGATGCCTTGCCGATCATAATAGACCGGCAGATAAGCTGGTTTGTCTGAGAAAGCGTCGAGCTACTCTTCGATGTAGTTTTTAAGCTTTCGTCCCACTTTGGGGTGCTTGAGCTTTTTGATGGCGGAAGACTCGATTTGGCGCACACGCTCGCGAGTGACATTGAGCTCTTTGCCGATCTCTTCGAGCGTTCGGTCGCTCTCGTCGTCCATGATCCCAAAACGCATCTTGATAACCGCTTTTTCTCTCTCGTTGAGCTGCTCAAGAACGCCTTCGATCTGAAGCTTCAGGTCATCTTTCAAGATCGCATCGGATGGAGAAAGTGAGTTTTTGTCCTCGATAAAGTCGCCGAAACGGCCATCTTCTTCGTTCCCGATAGGCGCTTCAAGAGAGATAGGCTCTTTGGTTATTTTGATAACATTTTTTACTTTTTCTACGCTGAGTCCGACCTCTTTGGCAATGGTCTCGACATCAGGTTCTTTTCCTTCTTCTTGAAGGTGCTTGCGCATGATCTTGTTGATACGGTTTATCGTCTCAATCATGTGAATAGGAATACGGATCGTTCTCGCCTGATCTGCTATAGCACGCGAGATCGCCTGGCGGATCCACCATGTTGCGTAGGTAGAGAACTTGTACCCTTTTTTGTACTCGAACTTGTCGACGGCCTTCATCAGACCGATGTTTCCTTCTTGGATCAGGTCAAGAAAAGGCAAACCGCGGTTCGTATAGCGTTTGGCGATCGAGACAACGAGACGGAGGTTTGACTTCGCCATACGCGTCTTTCCGATTTCCGAGATCTCTTTACCGCGTTTGATCTGCTCTAGAATATCGAGCAGTTTTTCAGGTTCCATGTCAAAGCTGTCTTTTGAGGCTTCTTTAGTCTGAATAAGCTTTTTGATTTCCATATAGGTGCTTACCATCGTCGCTTCAGGTACTTTTGCCGTGACGTCTTCTTTGCTCAGGTCAACGATCTCCTCTAACAGGGAAACATGGTTTGTTTTCAGAGTCTCATTAAAAAGAGGAAGCTTGTACTCAAGACGTTTGAGCTCTTTGTCAAAGCCGTCGTCACTGTGCAGCGCCGTTTCCATAGACTTCACAAGCTCGTTGATGAGCTTTGATGTCGGTCCAAGGTCAAGCAGGCACTCTTTGACAAGTTTCTTCTTATAGCTTGCCGTCAAGTGGTGCAGTGTGTATTCAAGATCTTCCGTGTTTTCCGTGACTTCTTTGTCAGCGGTTTTCATCCACTCTTTTTTTGCTTTTTCTAAAGCCTTGAAGCTTGTTATGACTTTGTCGACACGTTTCTTGTCTTTGACAGTAACGCTTGCCTCTTTTTCATCAGCATCTTCTTCTTCTTCTGACTCAGTCTCTGTGTCGTCGTCATTGCTTTCGACATCGTCTTCAAAGTTTTTAAAGAGCTCTTTGACCCGGCGTTCTCTGTTGATAAGAGGATCTTTATAATCCAGGATAAAGTCAATGAGATACGGAACCGAACAGATCGCATCAAGAATAATGTTTTCACCGCTTTCAATACGCTTGGAGATCGAGACCTCTTCTTCTTTGGTCAGAAGCGGGATCTGTCCCATTTCGCGAAGGTACATCCGCACAGGAGAGTCCGAACGAGACCACTCTAAGAGCTCACGCTCTTTCATGATGTCAAAGTCTTCATTATTGGCGTCCGCAATCATTTTCTTTTGCGCTGCACGGCGGGCATCAGACTCCTGCTTGTTCAAAACCTTGGCATACTCTGAAGAGGGAAAGAGGCATTTTTTGTATTTTTGCGCATGCTTGATAATGTTTTTGACCTGGGCCGAAGTGGGTGCTTTTTCAAACAGCTCAACGATCTCTTCATAAGTGATACAGGTATCAGTAGTATGGTTTGAAAATATTTCTTCTATGTTTTTATTGAGGTCTTTTGCAGACAATGACGTCTCCTTGCGAGTTGCGGTGTGGGGTTTTATGTGAAATTTAAAAATGGATTATACCGAAAACTTTATTAAGCTAAAGCAAAAAACTTATGTAACCTGAATAATCCAAGCAAAAAAAAGCGTATTTTGCTTCTGGTCGCCAGAGTGGAACACCCTTTGCTTTATCAGTCTCATATTACTAAGGAGCACAGATGCAAAATGGATTTTATTCTGCTGCGGGCGGGATGGTTGCGCAGTTTTCACGACTTGACAACATCACCAACAATCTTGCCAATTTAAATACAAACGGATACAAACGGCAAGATCTGGTCGTGGGAGACTTTTTACGTCTGTATCAAGAGAAGAGGGACGAACTTCCTCTTGACAACCATACAAAAGAGGCGGCCAAGTTCACCCACAGAACAGTAGCGCGCGTTCCTCAGGTGATCGACTCCTATCGCGACATGAGTGTCGGAGCATTTCAGCAGACCTCAAACAGCTTTGATGTCGCCCTCAAAGAAGAAAATCTCTTTTTTGCCGTGCTGACACCTGATGGTGTCAAGCTGACGAAGGATGGGGCATTTACTTTGAATGATGTAGGACAGCTTGTCACAAAACAAGGACACAAGGTCCTCCCGGCAGATTATGCCAAAACGGGCAGTTTCATTGAGTTCGGTGTTGAAGCTGGCAATATAGAACTGGACAAGAACGGAAAGTTTTCCTATCTCGTTCCGGGAAATGACCGTTTTGTTCCCGGCAAAGACCTTCTTCTTGTTGAGCCGCAGAACATGAACCGGCTTAAGCCCTCAGGTGACAATCTTTACACACCTGATGTCGCTGACAAGCTTGAAGCTGTTGTGAACTCAGGAGCGGTGTCGCAAGGCTTTTTGGAAAAAAGCAATGTCAATGCCATCCGCTCGATGGTAGGCATGATTGAAGCCCAGCGGCTGGTGGGAATGTATCAAAAAGCTATGGATACGCAGATGAACGAGATGAACCGTGACGCAATTGACAAACTAGCCTCGACTAAGGCATAAGGATTAAACTATGATGAGATCACTCTATACGGCATCGACCGGGATGATGGCGCAACAACTCCTGATCGACAACACGTCAAACAACATCGCCAACGTTAACACCATCGGCTTCAAGTCCTCTCGCGCAGAGTTTGCCGATCTAATGTATCAGGTCCTGGAGTATGCAGGCACAGCCACATCTCAGGTCACCAAATCACCGACAGGCATAGAAGTCGGTCTCGGCGTACGCCCGACTGCGATTACAAAAATCTTCACCGAGGGTAACCTGAAACAGACAGGAAACAACCTCGATGTTGCTATCACGGGAAAAGGTTTTTTTAAAGTCGAGCTTCCAACCGGTGCTGAATCCTACACACGAAACGGCGCATTCAAGCTGGACCAAAATGGGGCCCTGGTAAACTCAGACGGCTACAAGATCCTTCCAGAGATCGTCGTGCCCGATGATGCAACCGATATCAGCATAGGTACAGACGGAATCGTCACTGTCATGCAGCCAGGTCAGACCCAAGGCACTCAGATCGGCCAGATTACGACGATCAACTTTATCAATCCCGCCGGACTGCACTCTTTGGGAGACACTCTGTATCTTGAGACTGAGGCATCAGGTGTTCCGATCGAAGACACCCCGGGCTTGAATGGACTGGGAACACTAAGACAGGGCTTTGTCGAGCTTTCCAATGTCCAGCTGGTGGTTGAGCTGACCGAGCTTATTACAGGACAAAGAGCTTACGAGGCTGACTCGAAAGCGATCACAACATCAGACGAAATGCTTCAGACTGTTGTAAACCTCAAACGTTAATACTAGCCTAAAGCAAGCTACTACTAATTAATATGAGCCCTCTCGGGTTCATTTTTAAACTACATTAAACCTCATTTTTGTTAAAATCACGAAAATTTATTTATGCAGGACCTACTAATGCAAACTATTGAAGGTAAAGTCTGGAACTTTGGAAAGGATATCGACACCGATCTTATCATCGCTGCCAGATATTTGAGCACTTCCGTTCCCGAAGAACTTGCTAAACATGTCATGGAAGATGCTGATCCGCAATTTGTTACAAAAATGCAAAAGGGTGACATCATCGTTGCCGGCGACAACTTCGGATGCGGTTCATCCCGAGAACACGCTCCGATCGCACTAAAAGCGGCAGGCGTGGCTGCAGTCATTGCACCGACATTTGCGCGAATCTTCTATCGCAACTCGTTCAACATGGGACTGCCTATCTTTGAGCTTCCCGAGAGCGCCGAGATAAAAGAAGGCCATAAGATCAAGATTGACATGGATGCAGGCACGATCACAAACATTACCACCAATAAAACCTACAAATTCACCCCAATTCCTCCCTTTATGCAAGAGCTTATTGCCGCGGGCGGATTGATGAGTTTTGCAAAACAAGAAATGCAAAAGGCTAACTAATGGCAAGCTATAAAATTGCGCTGATAAAAGGCGACGGAATCGGTCCGGAGATCATCGATGAGGCGGTCAAGGTACTTGACGCAGTAGCAGCGTGCGAAGGCTTCGAGCTGGATTACGAAGAGGTGCTGATGGGCGGAATAGCCTATGATGTTCACGGCGATCCGCTTCCTCAGGAGACAATCACCGTGGCCATGGAGAGCGATGCCGTTCTTTTTGGCGCAATAGGCGGAGAGAAATGGGACACGCTTCCACGTGAAAAACGCCCGGAATCCGGTCTTCTTCGCTTCAGAAAAGAGCTTGGTGTCTTTGCCAATCTCCGTCCTGCGACTGTTTATGACGAACTCATTAACGCCAGCAGCTTAAAGCCCGAGATCATCAAAGGCGTTGACCTGATGGTAGTGCGTGAGCTGATCGGCGGAATCTACTTTGGCGAGCCGAAGGGACGCGATGAGAACAAGGGCTGGAACACGATGGTCTACAGCCGTTTTGAGGTCAACCGCATCGCACATGTCGCTTTCAAGCTGGCAATGCAGCGAGACAAGCGCGTTTGTTCGGTAGACAAGGCAAACGTACTAGATGTCAGTCAGCTGTGGAGAGAGGAAGTAGAAGAGGTTGCCAAAGAGTACCCGGAAGTCAAACTTTCTCATATGTATGTCGACAATGCGGCGATGCAGCTTATCCGTGACCCGAAACAGTTCGATGTTATGCTGACAGGAAATATATTTGGCGACATCTTGAGCGATGAGGCCTCCATGCTTTCTGGCTCGATAGGACTTCTTCCTTCGGCTTCTATAGGAAGCAAAGTCGGTGTATACGAGCCTATTCACGGCTCGGCTCCGGATATCGCAGGACAAGGGATTGCCAACCCGATCGCTACAATAGCAAGTGCCTCTATGATGTTGCGTTATGCGCTAAAAGAGACCAGGGCTGCAGACAAGATAGATATGGCGATCACAAAGGCGCTCAAAGAGGGCTATCGCACAAAAGACATCAGTATGTATGATGCCAAAGAGGTCTGTTCTACAAGTGAGATGGGCTCGATCATTGCCAACTACGCGGCACAATGCAAACACTAACTCTCGCAAATATCTATGAACTCCAGGGCCTTAAAGAGGAGGCTTTGGAGATTTATCAGGAGATCTTGAAAAAAGACCCCAACAATGCCGATGCCAAGATCGCGATACGCCGTCTAAGCGGAATGCGGAAAAAATTTCTTGGCTGCAACGAGCAGATGAAAGAGTTTTTTATTACGATGGAAGATCCGATAGAGTTTAATGAATTTGAAAGGTGGCTGTTAAAACTATGGAACTAAAAGATGTTATTCTCTCTACGCTCAAAGAGCTGGAGCACCCCAAAGACCCCGAAGAAAAGCAAACTTTTCACGAAGAGAACCGTGCATCAAAGGTATCCTTCAATCACGTAAGCCAAGAGACCTCGACTTCAACACACAATGAAGCTATCTTTTTGAAAAACATGAAAGAGCGGATACATGTCCTATTTGAAGGTTTTCAGTCTCCCAATAACGCCAATATCGAAGCGAAAGTCGATCTGACCCTAAACTTTTTTGAGTACCTTCTCTCTTCTATCGAAACACGTCTAAATGAACTGAAAGACAGCAAATGAATCACTACCGCATTTTAATAGATTGCGCCGATCAAAAAGGCCTGGTATTCAAGGTCTCAAAGCTTTTTTATGAACTTGAGCTCAACATCTTGTCAAACAACGAATTCGTCGACAGTGACAATAAAAAGTTTTTTATGCGAACAGTGGTTGAAGGCGATATAGAAGAGCAGACTCTGCAAGAAGCTCTTGAGCGCGTCTTGGATGAAAATGTAAACTTTTATGTTGTCTCTCCTTCTGCTAAGAATATTGTTTTGATGGTGACAAAAGAGTCTCACTGCCTGGGCGACATCCTGATCCGTTATGAGGCAGGGGAACTTGATGCCAACATCATCGGCGTGGTCTCCAACTATGAACTTCTTAAACCTCTGGTAGAGAAGTTCAATATTCCTTTTTATTGTGTCTCCCACGAGGGACTGGAGCGTGAAGCACATGAGGCAAAGGTTTTGGAGTGCCTGAGTCAGTTTGAAGATATCGACTACATCGTGCTGGCTAAATATATGCGTATTTTGACTTCAAATTTTGTGGATGCCTACCAAGACAGGATCATCAATATCCACCACTCATTCCTTCCTTCGTTCATAGGTGCAAATCCTTATAAACAGGCGTATGAAAGAGGTGTAAAGATCATTGGTGCAACCGCACACTTTGTAAATAACGACCTGGATGAGGGACCGATAATCTCCCAAGATGTCATCAGCGTCAGCCATGACCACAGCTGGAAAGATATGCAGCGTTCAGGACGGGACGTTGAGAAGGTGACACTTTCGCGTGCGCTCAAACTCGCACTTGAAGACAGAATATTTGTGCACAAGAACAAAACGGTCATCTTTTAGATGCTGAACCTTGTTTTAGTTCATCCTCAAATCCCCAACAACACGGGTGCTATAGGAAGACTCTGCGTTAACACAGGGGCATCTTTGCATCTTATAAAGCCGCTGGGCTTTGACATTGATGAAAAAGCCGTGCGAAGAGCAGGGTTGGACTACTGGCACAAGATCGATCTGCATGTCTGGGAAAACCTGGAAGAGTTTTTTGAAAAAAACCCCACGGCAGGTGAGGGCTTTTTCGCTACGACGAAAACAAACAGGCCCTATTTCGAGGCCACTTTTAAAGAAGGTGACTATCTCTTTTTTGGAAGCGAGACGAAGGGGATTCCCGCAGAACTTCTCGAAGAGCATAAGGACAGATGCATCACTATTCCCATGACAAAAGAGGGCAGGAGCTTAAACCTGGCCATCAGCACAGGGATCGTTTTGTATGAGGCGATCAAGCAAAACTTCTCTTCGTACAAAGAACTGATGTGAGCAGATTTCTAGATATTGCTGTTCCGCTTGCTTTTATACTCTTTCTTCTGTGGATCTTTGCCGGCTACCACGCCTCAAAACGCGATCAAGACAAAAAAGACCTATAAAATTCTGTCTGCCCATGTTTCTAATGATCTTTCCAGTTTTGAAAACATTGATTCCGCTTTTCTGATTATCTTTGCCATAGTCTCTCCTTCAAGGGTACTTTTGTGTTTGATTGAGGTTATTTTATAAATTTATGACAAGCAATCCTATTTATATTTCAAATTGACATATTTTTATGTAATAATATGTCAATAGTTTATAGTTGCAGTGAAAAGAATGACATTTAGGAGTCTATGATGAAAAACTTTAATGACATAGTCGAGCAGATCAAAGATGTGGTCTCTTCGGATTTTCCCGGCAGAAAGATCTTTGATAAAGATATCGCGGGCCTGCTCGGAATATCGCAGATGAACTTTGCTACGATGAAAAAGAGGGACAAGATCCCTTATGAGGAGCTTCTTGACTTTTGTGCAAAGCGCTCTATAGCAATTAACTGGCTCTTGTATGGCCAGTCCCCCGAGAGTCTGCTTGAACCGACAAACAAGTTTTATATGGTACGTTACTTTTCTGATGTAAGTGCATCTGCAGGCGGAGGGGCCTTGGACAATGATGAGAATTCTGTCCCTATGATGCTCGAGGGAAGTTTTGTCCTCTCCTTGGGAGGTGAGCGCGAGCTTAAGAGCATTGAGGCTCTGAACGTATCCGGCGACTCCATGGAGCCGACCTTTGCCTACGGAGATATTATCTTCATCAACCGAAGCAAAACAGACATCGGCCGTGGTGGCATATTTACCATAAATACGGAACACGGTCTCTTTATCAAAAGATTACAAAAGCGTATTGACGGTAAAATTGACGTTATATCTGACAACAAAGAGTATACGAAGCAAACTTTACAACCGCATGAACTGACCGTATTGGGTCGTGTTGTCGGGAGATTTGGTTCTATTGATTAAGAGGTTTACATTGGGACACCGTTATTTTATCGCATCTGTTTTATTGGCACTAAGTCTGGGCGGATGTGCCCAAAAGCCATCCGCGCAAGAAGCAGGGTTCGTCTTAAAAGACTTGCAGACCTTCCCCCAGTCTGCACAGGCCTACACGGACAACATTTGCCCGCACACGCAACCGCTCCCCATACAAGAAACCTATAACAATAAATACTTTGAACCATGGTACTATACACAGCCGCCTTTTAGCATAGAAGCTATTTTATGGCCCTATGCGAGCTACACCTATGAAAAAAGTTACGGCATTGACCTGCAGCTTATTCCCCCGGAGTGGTTTGCAAAGATGTACTACAAAGGAAACTATGCGCGTTACGGAATGCTCAACAAAAAAGCCATCTCCCTCTCTTATCTAAACCTCCGAAGCTTTCCCACACAAAAGCCCCTCTACAGAGATCCCAGCCGAGCAGGAGAGGGCTTTCCTTTTGACTATCTGCAAAACTCGGGCGTGCACGCAAATGAACCGCTTTTTGTTTCTCATCTCTCAGAAGAGGGCGATTGGGCCTATGTCTTTACTTCCTATGCGACGGGCTGGGTACCCTTGCGGAAGATTTCTTTTGTAAGCGACAAGGTGACCGAATCTTGGCAAAATGCCAGACAGGTTGAGATACTGGACGAGTTTTATCCTGTCAAAGACCTGCAGGGCCGATTTGTTTTTTACGGCAGAGTGGGAATGCGCTTGCCTATTGTTTCGATCGAAACGGAACATTATGTTGCCTTGGCGATAACTCCCGGCAGAAACCACTCTGCTATCTATACCCAGGTCAAGATACCTTTTGAGGTCGGACATGAGGGGCAGCTGCTTTTGAATTCGTCGAACTTTGAAAAAACAGTCGATTTGATGTTGCGCAGCAATTACGGGTGGGGAGGGTTGTTTCAAGAGAGAGACTGTTCTTCCATGCTGCGCGATCTTTATGCACCTTTTGGATTATGGTTGCCGAGGAACTCCTCTGAACAGGCCAAAATAGGAAAGGTCATTTCTCTTGAGCATTTGACGCTTGAGCAGAAGAGGGTGACCATCATCAAAGAAGGAATCCCTTTTGAAACGCTTTTATACAAACAAGGGCATATCCTGCTCTATCTCGGCGTGTATAAGGGTGAGATAGCCGTGCTTCACAATGCCTGGGGTGTAAAGACTCTTCAAAACGGAGTAGAGGGAAGAAAGATTGTCGGAAAGACGGTGATCACTTCTTTAAATATGGGTGAAGAGGTAGAAGGCTACGATAAAGAGAAGGGCCTGCTTTCGCAGATCAAAAGTATTAACATCATCACGCAATAAAGCCCGAAAGAGGCTTTATCAGACAAGCATATCTAAAAGAGAACCGAGCATCTCGTCTTTGGTGCGTATGGCAGTGGCTTGAAATCCATGCCCATTTTGCGAGATGATCTGATCCGTCATCTCTTTTGCCAAATCGGTCTGGCTCAATGCTGAGCCATTATTGTCGGATTTTTGAAAATCAGCGCGTACTCCGCCTGCTGTTTCGTTAAGTGTGGTCCGTGTCGGAACAAAACCATCTGTGTTGACATTGGCAATATTATGCGCACTGGCATTGTTGAAGTTTTGATGAGCGATAAGAGATGAGACATTTGAAGAAAAATTTACCATATGATATCCTTTGTAATAATAATATAAGAAGATAGCTGAAAAAGATGTAAGAATATAAAGTTAAAGTAGCTGCAGCTCACAAAAAAACCCGACGCGCCATCGGCGCGAAAGGGCCTTATAAAGCTTAATGAAGTTCAGCGTTGAGCTTCACCTCGCGTGTACTTCGGCGTGCGATGATAGCCCCGTTTGTAGAGTCTTGACGGAAATGAAGACCGTTGAGACCGGCAAGCTCTTTTCCTTTAAAGACGTTTCCGCTCAGTGCTTTATCAGGGTTGGCTTCGTTGATCTTTTCAAGCTGTTCTGCTGCTATAGAGACCTTTGTCCCCTCCAAAATAGCCAGTCCCGCGTCAATAATACAAGCGTCACCCAGAGGAATGCCGCAGGTAGAGTTAGCTCCCAAAAGTGAGTTTTTGCCAACAGAGATAGGATTTCCGTCGGTGCCGCTAAGTACACCGAGAATAGAAGCGCCGCCGCCGACATCTGAACCGTCACCGACGATAGCAGAACTTGAGATACGACCTTCGACCATGCTCACACCGGTAGTTCCCGCATTGAAATTGATATAAGATGCGCCCGGCATCACTGTTGTTCCCGGATGAAGCTGCGCGCCAAAACGCACCTTCGCCGCCTCAAGTATACGTGTGTTGTCGGCAGGTATGATGTGCTGTAAGAAACGCGGAAACTTATCTACAAAATCGATCTTTGGAAACTCATTGCGCAGCTTGAGTTCAATCTCATTTGCGCGTAAATATTCAAGATCTATTGGCGTATTTCCCTGCCATGCGACATTAGGAAGAGCGCCAAAGGCACCGTTTAGATTGATGCCTCTGATGGCTACCTTAGCTTGCGAGAGCGCGTAGAGTTTCAGATAAGTTGCTTCAACACTGACGCAGGGTGCATCTTCAAACAAGAACACAAGGCGGAACTCGCCCTCTCTCATCCCTTCATCCTCAAGCAGTTGAAAAAGCTGAATGATGACCTGTACATTTCTGTGCGCATCACCGACCGCTTCAGCAAGATAAGGATTGAAGATCTCGATACAGCGTTTTACAAAATCAAAGGTGATGTTGCAGCTGACTTCGCTTTGGGTATTGTCGATTTCAATACCGCCTGCTTTGAGCGCTTCAATAAAAACAGCGGCGCTGCCAAAGTTCTCGTTCCAGTTGATGAGCGGGTAGGTCGCCTGCAAAACTTTATCATTACTTAGCTGGCTAAGGTCAACGCGGCAGATGCCGAAGGCTATCGGATCTTTATAGTTCGGGGCTGATTTGGCTTTTTCAACAAATGCTTTAAATTCTTCTGTCGTTTCAATCATAAGTTTGACTCTCTTTAGTAGGTTTTGCGAATAATACCATAAGGGCCACTAGCTTAAACTTAACCATCATATCTCAGGCAAGTCGCTTGCTTTAGCGCACAGACAAAGTTTTTCTTGTTATACTTGCTAAAAATTTATTAGGCACTTCAATGCAGGCGTGGACAAAACTTTTGGAAGAAAATGACTTTATCGGCATCAAGAAGCAGATAAAGTCCGGCGGAAACCTTGACGCGTGCAACGAACACGACGAAAGCATTTTAGCCCTGGCAATAAAAATGCGATGTGATGAGGAGATCATCGACCTTCTTATCAGCGGCGGAGCAGATATTCATCACTGTGATGAAGAGGGCGTAAGCATGCTTGATTTTGCTATAGCCTACAATAATTACGCTCTGGTAAGCAGACTGATTGAAGCAGGAGTCAACGTCAGCGAAACGGAGCGCAAGAGCGGTTTCACACCCCTTATGGGCGCTGTCTGCTATAACCGGTATGAGATACTCAAGCTCCTTTTGGAAAAAAATCCCGATCTTCGTGCACGCGATGCCAGCGGTTTTACAGCCTACACCTTTGCCAAAAAGATGCGCAAACAGAAGATGATGGACATTTTAACGGAACATGAGGCCTTATTGAACCAAGAAGCAGGGGACGCAGCAGAAAGCTAGAAAAGCTGAACTCTTCGCTTCAAAGAAGTTTAAAAAAATTCCCTGGTTTTCTAAAGAAACCAAACGCACTAAACGTGCTTTCCGCTTCTAAAAGAAGCTGCCTTGGTTTTCATTTTCAAGAGGGCGGCGTTTTTCTTTGGTCAGCCACTCTTGCAGCAATTTGTCCACAACTTTGCTAAGGCTCATCTTGTATCGTGTTCGGGCGTATTTCATCGACTCGTCCCACACCTGTCTGTCTACGATTAATGATCGGGTTACTTCATCTTTTGGCTGCATTGTCTCTCCGTAATTTCATTATATAAATTACTATATAGTAAAACAAAAGAGCTGAGACTCAGCTTGTTCATGGTTCAGTGTACTTAACTTGGCACGGATTCCCGTATAACTGTTATTGGTTAACATAATGTAAATTCTCTTTAAAAAGTTATCCGCCTCCGTACAGGCTAAAGCATCGGTTATTTTTTATTCCTAGGGCTTCTTTAATGCTGGATTAAAGCTAAAAAACATATAGTAACAACACCAATCCTAAAATCGAGGTCAGCATGGATACGATAAGTTTAATTGATAACAGAGACGGGAAAAAGTATGAGTTTGAGATCTTGACGCCTAGCGTCGGACCAGATGTGATTGATATACGTTCTTTGTATCAGACAACCGGTATGTTTACGTATGATCCTGGATTTACCTCCACCGCAAACTGCAGCTCCGACATCACCTACATCAACGGTGAAAAAGGCGAACTGCGCTACCGTGGATACGACATCAGTGATCTGGCAACCAAGAAAAGCTATCTTGACGTATGTTATCTTCTGTTGATGAAGAAACTTCCTTCACGTACAGAGCTTGCGGCTTTTGACGTGGAAATACGCAAGCGTTCATTTGTTCATGAAGGTCTGAAAAACCTTTTCTATGCTTTTCCGGACAGTGCGCATCCCATGGCGATGATGGCATCAGCCGTCTCTGCCCTTTCGGCTTTTCATTATGAACACCTTAACATCAGTACGGAAAAAGAGTACCAGGTGATGGCGCGTCGTATCATCGCCAAGATCCCTACTCTGGCCGCCCTCTCCTACCGCCGAAGCCTTGGTATACCTTTTATATATCCTGATATCGAGCGTTCTTATACAGAAAATTTTTTATATATGATGCGCGCCTACCCCTCGGTAGACCTCTCCATCCGTGACGTTGAGATAAAGGCGCTTGACACGATATTTACCCTGCATGCCGATCATGAGCAAAATGCCTCAACCGCTACAGTGCGCAGTGTCGCCTCAACCGGAGCGCATCCTTATGCAGCGATGTCAGCCGGGATCAATGCTCTCTGGGGCCGCGCACACGGCGGAGCGAATGAGTCGGTGATCGCCCAGTTGGAGATGATAGGAAGTCTTGACAGGGTCGATGAGTTTATTAAAAAGGCCAAAGACCCGGAGGATCCCTTCAAGCTGATGGGATTTGGACACCGCGTCTACAAAAACTTTGATCCGCGCGCAAAAATCCTCAAAACTCTTCTTGACGAACTCAAAGACGAACTCGGCGTAAACAACGAACTTCTTGAAATAGCCAAGAAAATCGAAGAGGCCGCCTTAAGCGATGAATATTTTGTTCAGCGAAAACTCTATCCGAACATAGATTTTTACTCCGGTCTGATTTTGACCGCACTTAAAATCCCCAAAAGTATGTTTACGATAATCTTCGTTATCGGACGTTCTGTCGGCTGGATTACTCAGTGGATAGAACTCAAACATGACAAAGAGATGAAAATAGCACGTCCCAGACAGCGATACACGGGACCGGACAAGAAAGAGATACAATGAGCAAAGAAGAGATTTTGAATGAGATCGTTGCACTGGTCAACCAATACGGTGATTCTTCAAGTATCAACCCCAGCGTACTTGAGTTTTTATCCCTGAGTGATCTTGAAGGGATAAAAGCCTCTTTGATAGAGAGCAAGAAGCATCATCTTGATGACCAAGAGTGGCTGCAACAGTTTAAAAAAGAGGAATAATCAATATATTGTGATATATTTACCGCAATTTAAGCTGTAACAGAATATAATACAAACGTTTTATCACATCACTTAGTTTTACATGAATAGCAATCTTTGATTCACTGCCCCTAATGTAAAAAAACGTGGACAAAGTGTAATAAATTAGATAGATTTTATAGGAGCTTATATGGCAAACGTAGACTTAGTCCAATTAACAGAACAAACCAAAAAACTCACTGCAATGGTAGTTGAGGATGAGGGTGTTGCAAATGAACTTTTAAGTTCAACCTTCAAGAACTTCTTTTCAGAAGTTTCATCTGCTTTTAACGGTAAAGAGGCACTAGAGATGTTTGATCGTCTTAGACCAGATATCGTATTTGTTGATATCGTTATGCCGGAAATGGACGGGATTGAGCTTTCTCGAAAACTTCGCGAAATCGATCCGAACCAAATCATCATTGTTATTTCAGCAAGCAATGATATTCAAAAGATCTCTGAGTCAATTGACATCGGTGTTAATAGCTTTATCCAAAAGCCGATCGATACGAAAAAGATCATCGAGCTTCTCAGCAACGTAACTGCACTGATCAGTAAAAAGAAAAAGATTGAGACAAAAACATTCTCTATCTCACTTCCACTGAACCTGTACGAGCTTGTTGATGAAAATGCAAAAACTGAGAGCATCTCTAAAAATGCTGTCATCATCCGCGCACTTCGCGCCTTCTACGACGAATAAAAACAGGGCGCACTTGCCCTGCTTTAGTACCCTCTTCTTCTAGCACCCATTTAACTATTTTTTAACGGCAAAGTGATTCTAAACTCCACGCCTTCTTTAAAGTTTCTTACGCTCAATGAGCCCAGCATCAAGTTTTCAATAATCTGTTTTGACATGTATAGTCCCAGTCCGGTTCCCTGCGTTTTTTCTTTCGTTGTAAAATAGGGATCAAAGACCTTGTTTATCACGTCTTCGGCAATTCCTCCGCCTGCATCCGTAACGCTGACAACCGCATTATGGTTCTCTTGTGTGATCTCGATCTCGATCACTTTTTTATTTTCAGCGCTGCTAAGTATCGCTTCTTGCGCATTGTTTATGATGTTGATCAAGACCTGTTTGAACTCATTGAGGCCACCGCTAACAACACTGTCGCACCGTACATCGAGTTTGCATGCAACCTGATTGAAAGCGAGGTTACTGCCCAAAAGCGTACAAACTGAATTGACGGCCTCCTTGACACTAAATGAATCTTCTCGGCTCTTTTGCATGAAGAAATTTCTAAAGTCATCTATCGTTTGCGACATGTGCTGAAGGGTGTTGTTTGCTTTTACATAGGATTCTTCCACTTTTTGCGAGTTTAGATTACCTAGCTGATAGGATATATAGAGGTCTTGCATGATCAAGGCCATGATATTTAACGGTTGACGCCATTGGTGCGCAATGTTTCCGATCATCTCTCCCATCGAGGCAAAACGCGACTGCTGGTACATCATCTGGTCTTTTTCACGGTTTTTTTGGACCTCAAGCGCGATCTTGGCTTCTAAAGCATTATTAAGATTTCTGATGCTTTCTTTTTGTTTTTTGAGGTATTCTTCCAGCTGTTTCTGTTTTGATATATCCGTAATGAAAGCAAAGGATTTAAGGTTTCCAAGCTGGTCATAAATACTTGTTGAACTGGCGATCACGTTCAAGGTTTTGCCTGATTTTGCTACCAAGTCTATCTCATAAACATGGCTTGAGGGATCGAGTAAAAGCTCCTTTTGCTTCTGGCAGACAGATCTGTTTTCTGAACCGATGAATGCAAAAGGTTCTTTACCGATGAGCTCGTCTTTTTCAACACCTAGCATTACGCAAAGTGCACGGTTGGCATCAATGATCTTTTGATTTGCGTCTAGCAGCCAGAACCCTTCGGTAGTCGCGTTGATGATCTCGGTATACAGGACTTCGTTTTCTTTGTCCTGACTGATGTCCACCCAGTAGCAGATAAGTTCAATCACTTCACCCGCAGGATTTCGTATGATCTGAGTATAGTCAGACACCCAAGCAACCGCTCCGTCCTCTTGATAGATACGAAACCGCTGGTTGAGCGTATTTAGTCCATTCTCTATGCTCCGCAGAAGCCTGTTTCGCACACGAGTAAAGTCATCCGCATGGATGGTCTTTTCGATTGCCTGCTCGTTTTCTGTAAAATACGCCGGCAGATACCCCCATTGCGAAACGCATTGTGACACTTCGGTTATGACCCAATTGTCACCATGCTGGCCATAGTAGAAAACAGCCACCGGACTTGAATGGAAAAAGTCAAAGTCCAGCGGCTGCACCTGCGCCACAACATTCGCCTCCTTGGGAAGAACGGTAAAGTGGATCCTTGCGCACTCAAATGAGCTTGATATAAGCACGCTGATCTTCGCGTCTTTGTTGATCGACTGGATCTCATGCGAGATCCTGCGCGCGTCAAACTTATCACAGGAGAAGAGCTGCACCAAGAGTGGACCGCTTAACTCATTCGCCTGCATAAACACTTTTAATTCTTCTTGGGTCGAGTAAAATAAATTTAGTTGTTTCATACGGTAATTATAACCAAAAATCATTATAAAAACCGTGATAAATCATCTTGTTTTAAAAAACAGTGATTTATAAATACTTAAGTATTTAAACAATATAATTCCGCCACAACAATTTAGTTGTATGAATGGCCCCATCATCTAATGGTTAGGATTCATGGTTTTCATCCATGCCATAGGAGTTCAAATCTCCTTGGGGTCACCAACTTTCACTCAAAACACCCTAAAATAGCCACTATCTTAAAAAATTGAATTAAGTAATACTCATTTGGTACACATTTTGGTCCACAACAGGATTCAATTATGGGTAAATATCTCCTAGAACGAAATAAAAAACACTACTATCGTCGTAGAATTCCACAAGACTTAAAATCCTACTTTCCAGACATACAAGAAATCAGATTTCAAGTGTCGCAAAAGTCCAAATTCCAGGCTATCATGTCAATAGAAGTGGAATGACCCCAATTTCATAGACACTTATCTATTCGGCTAACACCTAATTTTGTGAAACCTCCAAATTATATCTTTTTTCAAACTCATTAGGCGAGATATATCCGAGATAACTGTGTCGTCTTTTGGAGTTGTAGAACAT
>JAGXFN010000001.1 GCA_024637195.1 Arcobacter sp. | reverse complement strand
GTCTATAACGCATCAGCAACTCACTCACCGTTCTCAAGGTGTATCTTCCGCTATTGGTCTTTTAGTACCGTTTTTAAGAACTTTGATTGGCGAAGATGAACCGCTGAGAATTTTAAACGAGTATACAAAAAAACTCCCCCTCATCAAGATACACGGAGAAGAACTTACAAAGATGTACCATGACTTCGAAGGTCCGGGCAACATCCCAAAAGAGCAGATGTGGAAGATACATACTGAGTTTTCAGATGAGTATCTTGATGAGATACTTCCAAATGCCACAGATGACTCTATGATAACACAACGCTTTGCAACTGCCTGCTACCCAGAACACGGTGTGCCACTTATAATGTACTTCTTATATAAAAACCATTTCGATTTCACTTCTTCACTTTTTGACAATGCAAATGCAGGCGGCGACAATGTACACAGAGGCATGATATTGGGTCTGCTGTCTGGTGCTTGTGCAACAGAGATTCCAGAGCATTTAAAAAAAGGTCTACTGAACTATGAAGAGATAAAAAAAGAAATAGAGGATTTTGCACGCTTATGTGGCTGATTTGGCATGTCGAACATTTTTTTGGAAGCGATGTTCTCAAACCCAAAGTCTTGCAGCCACATCCCCTCATATAATAAGAAATGCTGAGCATTTACCCTGTGAATGAATCTTTCCTTTTATGAGGATCAGTTGTCAGTAAGATTTGCGAGTCAAGAGAATAAAACGAAGCCTTATTCCCTCGCTATAGCAGAAAAAACTTCCTTTCTGCCCTACGACTTCTTCAAAAAGCAGCTTAGAAGAACGATGCGGGTTCCGTTGACGCGGCCTTCTATCTGTTCAGGGTTATCCGTCAAGGCGATGTTTTTAACGATGGTGCCGCGCTTGGCGGTGAAACCAGCTCCTTTGACCTCAAGGTCTTTGATGATTGTCACGCTGTCACCTGTTTCGAGTATCGCACCGTTGCTGTCGCGTGTCGGTGTGCGTTCTTCGCTTTGTGCCGTATCTGTAGCAGCTTCTGCCCATGCCTTGACATCATCTTCAAGATAGAGCATATCTAACAGGTCCTGCGCCCATCCCTGAGAGCTGAGGCGTTTAAGCATACGGTACGCCATGACCTGCACAGCAGGTTCAGTGCTCCACATGCTGTCGTTCAGACAGTGCCAGTGGTTTTCATCCATTTTTGAAGGATCTTCTATCTGTTCTTTGCAGTTGGCACAGACTAAAATAGACTCTGCAGCACTTCCGTTTGAAGGAGAGACTTCGTATACACTCAAATCTGATCTTGACGCACACAGCTCACATTGTGAATTGCTGCGTGCCGATAGTTCTTGTTCTATGCTCATCGTATTGGCCTTAATATTATTATAGTAGGCGCATTATATCTTTTTGGGCTATAAAGAAAGATTAGTGGAAAATAAGCAGGGGATAAAGTTTATGATGCTTCTTTGACGTGCAAGCGATGACTTGCGCGTCGAAACAAAAAGACGGATTTAGATAAAGAGGTTGATGTTGAAATTATGCCCGCACTCTTTTAGTGCAAGGTAAGCTCTGAATTTCATAGCATCATTGTTGCCAATGGTCTCTAGGCACTCTTTGGCCTTGTCTATCATTTCCAGGTCAAAGAGTGTGTAGAAGTAGGCCTCTTGAGCCTCTTCGTCCTCATCGGCCAAAAGTTCAAAGAGTTTGATTCGCTGTTCAGGGAGCATGTGGATACTGAGTTCTTTTGAGATCGACACATAATCAGATCGGTTAAGCTCAAGCTGTCGCATAAGTCCAAGAAGTGAATCATTTGAGACCTCAAGGGTGTTTTCTTCACTGTTAACGCGGGCAAGAATGATAAAAAGCGCATCTTTGCTGATAAATTTCTGGTACTTCTCAATCGCATACAAGGGAGCGTCGGCTGCAAAATTCATAAAGGCCTTTTCCAGGACATCGCGTGAATATTTGTCGCCCTTACTCAAGATCTCTTCGTAACTCACATCAAGATTCATCATGCGGTTCTTTTGATTTTGCACGACAAGAGGGTTGTCTGCCTCAAGATGAAACTTTTTCAGGTCAACGGCTTTGCCTTCTTTTAACTTGCTCAAAACGTCCAAAACGGCATCTATCTTTTCATTGTCTGTTTCAAAGCGTTCTAGTTTTGGCATCATGGTTGTACTGTCGATCAGCTTGCCCAGGAGCTCATACCGGGGTGTCTTGAACTGATGAGTTTCATTTTTCATCAGCAAGGCATCGACAATCGCATCAAGTAACTTATCATAATCTTTTTGAAAATTACGCTGGTTGAAAAAGTTCTTTATCGAGTAATAAAGCATGTGCGCAACACTCAAAATGTACAAAACGAAGACAGGAAGAAGCACTAAGATCGCAATCGGCAAAGCCGGCAAATTAACACCGAAAAATGAGATTGACTCAGTTTGTGAATATCCCAGAAATTGACTTACATACCAGCCCACAAAAAACATGAGTAGCAGTGCCCCTATCGTATATCGTTTTAAATACATTTTATGTCCTTGAAAATTTATTGTTCACTTTTTCAGCGATCTCACGACAAACAATACAATATTTTGCATGCGGCTTGACTTTCAGACGGTGAATGCCAACATAATCTTCGCACATCTCACAGATGCCGTAGCTGCCTTGTTTTATTTTAGCCAATGCAAGATCAATTTCAAATAATTCAAGCTCCTGCTGATGGCCAATAGCATTTTCTACCATATTATCGTTACTGACAGAAGCATAGTCGCCCTCGTCATTTAACTCAAGTTCTCGCAGAGCATCCATCTCTTTTTCAACACCAGAAATATTTTTCTCGATTTGTGTTTTGCGACTTAACAAAGTCTCTTTGAAATACTCTAACTCTTTATCGTGCACGTCTTTCTCCTATTTGTGGTAGGGGTGATTATGGTTGATGGCAAAGCCGCGAAAGACCTGTTCTAGCAGAACTGCCTTCGCGATCTTGTGACTCATGGTCAGCTCACTTAAGCTGATCACGTGATCACATTGCTTTAAAAATCCATCTTCAAAACCATAAGCACCGCCTATATAAAAATTCACCGTAATTTTATCACTTAAAAGCTTGCTAAACTTAAAACTATCGATAAGTTTTCCATCAGGATGAAGAGCGACATTATAACTTTTACTTAAATAAGGAGAAAAAGCTTCACTATAAGCAGCCTGGGCACTAGCCCTTCCCTCTACCTGTGCCTGATGAATTTTTTTGTTAAATATCTCTATATCTTCTAGTTGGGCGAACTTAGACGTCATCTTCTCCAGCTCCTTGTACAAGGGGCTGTAGAGAGATTTTTCAGGCTTTGCGATTGAGTAGATATTAACTTTCATACAAGCCTGTACCAATCACCAGATAGGCGACATTTTTGAAGCTGTCGCTCAATCTTACTCCGCCTATAGCGGCGACTTTATGATGCGAGAATGCGGCCAAAGTATCCAAATCGTCACCGAGTATATTCGTAACATCTTTTGTTGAAGTTTGTTTAAAAGCACCCAGTCCGATGTAGTTTAAATCCATTTTATTGGCCAGTTCTATTTCTTGGAGGTTGTGAGTGGAGATGCCGAGCAGTTTATCTGAGCCGATTATGCCGCGAATAGTCTTGAGCGCCTCTTGTGTATTTGTGTCCAGAGCCAGCAGATCTTCTTGACCCATATGGACACCGTCACAAAATGGGGCCAGCGTGTACTTGTCATTGATGATCAAAAAACCATCCCAATGTTTTCTGATCTCAATAAGGTTTTTTTTGATCGTCTCCAGATCTTCCGTTTTATTGCGGTACTGGATGATCTCTGCCTTGTTTTTTTTCGCGAGGGCAACAAAGGCTTCAAGGGAGAGTTTGCGATCGTTCAGGGAGTTCTGATCGCACAGAGCATAAAGTCGCATCAGCTAGCAGAGGTCTCTTTGTCAAGAAACATGCCCAGCAGGTCAGAGATCGTTTTTTTCATCTCGTTTCGGTTGACGACCATGTCGACTGCTCCGTGCGCGAGTAAAAATTCTGCACGCTGGAAGCCTTCAGGAAGATCTGAGCCGATCGTCTGTTTGATGACGCGTTGTCCGGCAAAACCGATCAGCGCTCCCGGCTCAGCGATAATGATGTCGCCCAAGGTTGCAAACGATGCAGAGACACCGCCCATAGTCGGATCGGTCAGGACCGAGATATAGGGAAGTTTATGCTGGGCCAGTCTCGCCAGTGCTGCCGATGTCTTGCTCATCTGCATTAATGCGAATGAGCTCTCCTGCATACGTGCACCGCCTGAAGCCGAAATAATGACCAGACCTTCTCGCTTCTCAATCGCACGGTTGACGGCACGGACGATCTTCTCGCCCTCTACAGAGCCTAAGGAGCCTCCCATAAAGGAGAAGTCAAAAACGACCAGCTGGACCGGGATCTCATTGATCCGGCACTCGCCGCTAAGAACAGACGAGACCCGTCCTGTTTTCTCTTCGGCTTCTTCTATACGTTTTTTATAAGACTTTTTATCCACAAACTTTAGCGGATCAACTGGACGAAGATTTGCGTCCATCTCGACAAAACTTTCTCTGTCTGAAAGTAATGCAATACGTTCGTTCACTCCTATACGCAGGTGAAATCCGCATTTCGGACAAACATAATTCTGTTTTTCAACCTCTTTGTAGTACATCAATGCCTGGCAAGACTGACATTTTATCCAGTGAGAAGGGGCTTCACTCTTTGTCGGCTGAGGCTTGCTCGGCTTTGTACTAAAAAAATTAAATAGACTCATACTAGATTTCCTTCAAGGCTCTTTTCTGATCGCAGATGGTCAAAAAGGAGTTCGATTAATTCAAAATTATTTTCTTGACTTTCTCAAAAACTGCTTTGTCTTTGGAGATAATGATGTGCATTTCGTCTTTATACATATGCAGATCTTCGCACATGAAAAGGCCGGCTTCCAAATCATAATTACGCATTTTACCTAAAAAAACCATATAATTTGCATAATGCGCATAGGCCAGAGAGAGCGCAACCGCTCCCGGCGCTCTGTATTTGAGATGAGCATGGGTCAGGGCTTCGGTTATTTTGGGATAGAGAGCGGCTTTTTCAAACAGCCCTACTTTTGAAGTGTGGTGTTTTTTTACCGCATTGAAGTGAGCGCTGTGAAGTTTTCCCTGAAGAAACTGTTCTTTGTCTTTGATGAAGATATCGCCGTTTGCAAAGTTGCAGACGATACCCAGCACCGGTTTTCCCTCTATCAGGTAGGCTACAGAAGTACCATAATAGGGAAAGTGTGTTAAAAGATTATCCGTTCCGTCAATCGGATCAAGCACGATTTGCGCTGCACCCTCACCCACAATGCCGCTCTCTTCAGAGCTGATCTGGCCAAAACGTCCCAAACGCTTGATAAAGATCTCCTCAGCCATCAGGTCCAGCCCGACGCAGAGATCTCCGCCTGCCCCCCTGTATTGAGGCGCATAGGCTTTTGGATCTGTTGTTGCGCCCAGCATCACGACAATCTCTTGACAGGCTTTGATCGTCTCGCGGATAAATTCCTGCATATGACCGTGGCCTACTTAAAAGATTTTATGATGGCGCGGGCAGCTTCACGGCCGTCATATGCCGCATTGACAACCAGGTCTGCTCCACGGAAACAGTCTCCACCGGCAAAAACTCCCTGTGTTGTCGTCTCGAACTTGTCGTTTACGATGATACCGCCCCAGGAGTTGGTCTCGATTCCGTTGGCTGCAAGATACGAAGGAACAACTGGGTCAAACCCGAGCGACATTACGATCACATCGGCATTTACTTTGAATTCGCTCCCTTTGAGCTCTTCCATGCGGGCTCGGCCGCTCTCATCTTTTTGTCCAAGGGCTGTTTTTATCATCTCGATCCCGATGACCTTGCCTGTTTCATTGATCAGTATCTGTTTGGGAGAGGCATAAAATGTAAAATCAACCCCCTCCTCTTTCGCATTTTTATACTCTTTTTGGCTGCCGGGCATATTGTGCGCATCGCGGCGATAGAGACAGGTTACCGTCCGTGCACCCTCTCGTTTTGCCGTGCGCACACAATCCATTGCCGTATCGCCGCCGCCGACGACGACCACATTGAGGTCTTTGAAATCCAGTGCTTTGCTGTAGTTCTGCCCAAAATGTTTCAACTGTATCGCAGTGAGATACTCCATCGAAGCATACACGCCCTTTGCCTTTTCATGCTCAAGACCGGCAGCTTTTGCTTTTGTAGCGCCGATGCCGATAAAGATCGCATCATGGCTTGAAACCAGGTCGTCAAATGAGACATCCTTGCCGACCTCACAGTTAAGCTGCAGGTTAAGACCGGCTTCTATCAAGCCTTTGACACGACGGTCGACAACTTTTTTGTCCAGTTTAAAGCCCGGAATACCGTAGGTCAAAAGACCGCCGGCACGATCAGCTTTCTCGTACATATCCACACCGATGCCGGCACGCAGAAGATACGTCGCAACAGAAAGACCTGCCGGACCTGAACCGATGACGGCGACTCTTTTGTCTGAAGTCACACCCGGGAACATAGGCTTCATACCTTGCTTGAACGCTTCTTCGTTGATATACGTCTCGATGGAACCGATCGTAATGGCACCGTGACCGTCGTTAAGTGTACAATCGCCTTCACAGAGTCTGTCATGCGGACAGATACGTCCCATGACCTCAGGAAAAGGAGAAGGCTCGTTCGAAAGCTTGAAGGCAAACTCCAGATCCTTCTCGGCAATCGCTTTGAGCCATTGGGGAATGTAGTTGTGCAAAGGGCATTTGTTGAGACAGAATGGATCCCCGCACTGAATACAGCGGTCGCTTTGTGACGCGGCTTCTTTTGTTTCAAAAAACTCATAAATCTCATTAAAATCTTTTACACGCTCTACGACAAGACGCTTTTCAGGTTCAATTCTTTGGGTATTAATAAATTCTCTCATCTTAGTCTCCTTTCTCTAGGTTCAGCGGAAGTTTTATCATGTCTTTTGGACGGACAAGCCAGAAGTTTCTGATCTCGTTTCGGAAATGACCCAATATATATTTTGCTTTTTCGCTTCCGGCCTCTTCGCTGTACTCGCTAAGCAGGCGCTTCAGGAAATGTCGGGCCTCGTCTCCCTCATCCGTATCAATGCGCTCAACCCCGATCAGTTCACGGTTGAAGTTCTCACTGAACTCTCGGTTTTCATCATAAACAAAGGCGATTCCGCCCGTCATACCAGCACCGAAGTTGATTCCCGTTTTACCAAGAATAACGACGATACCGCCTGTCATATACTCACAGGCATTGTCTCCCGTACCTTCTACGATAGCCAAGGCACCTGAGTTTCGCACACCAAAACGCTCGCCTACCGAACCTGAGACAAAGAGTTTGCCCCCCGTTGCTCCGTAAAGACAGGTATTTCCGGCTGCTGAGAATTCAGGACCCTGGTTTTTGGAGTTGATGATGATCTTACCGCCGGACATCCCTTTGCCGACATAGTCATTGGCTACACCCTCGAGATAGATGGACAGACCGTTGATCAAAAAGGCGCCCAGAGACTGTCCGGCCACTCCGACTAGCTTGATTCTTATCGTATCGTTAGGAAGGCCCGTGTCCCCGTAATATTGTGCGATCTCGCCGCTGAGACGTGCTCCGAAACTGCGGTTAACATTGCAGATCTCGCGCTTTATCGTGATGCGCTGCTCCGGATTCTTGATCGTTTTCATCGCCTCTGCAAGGACGTCCTTCTCAAACTCGTTGGGATCAAAGGGATCGTTGTATTCTACCTGGCAGGTATCAGTTCCTTCGCAGTGGTAAAGTACTTCAGAAAAGTCGAATTTCTTCGCGAACGCATCGTCTATGACCGCAAGAAGGTCAGACCGGCCGATAATCTCTTCAATGCTCTTGTATCCCATCGCGGCAAGAATAGCACGAATGTCTTCAGCAAGCAGGGTGAAGTAGTTGATAACATGCTCTACCTTCCCCTTAAAGTGGTCAGCGCGCAGCTTCTCATTTTGTGTTGCTATTCCGACTGAACAGCGGTTAAGGTGACAAATACGAAGCATTTTACATCCGACGATTGTCAAGATGCCCGTACCAAATGCATAAGATTCAGCCCCTAAAAGAGCCGCTTTTATAACATCAAGTCCCGTCTTTAGTCCCCCATCGGTTTGCAAATGGACCTGACCGCGCAGGCAGTTTACTTTCAGGGCATTATGCGCTTCTGAAAGACCAAGTTCCCACGGATTTCCGGCAAACTTTATCGAGGTCAACGGAGCAGCGCCCGTGCCTCCATCGCCGCCGGAAATAATAATCTTGTCTGCATAGGCTTTTGCTACACCCGCAGCAATCGTTCCGACACCTGCGGTTGAGACCAGTTTTACCGCGATTTTGGCCGTTGGATTGACCTGTTTGAGGTCATAAATCAGCTGGGCAAGATCTTCGATCGAATAGATATCGTGATGTGGCGGAGGTGAGATCAGTGTTACGCCCGGAACGGTATGGCGGAGTCTGGCGATCAGTTCAGTGACCTTATGGCCCGGAAGCTGTCCGCCTTCACCCGGTTTCGCACCTTGAGCGACTTTGATCTGTATCTCTTCTGCCGATCTCAAGTACGCCGGTGTTACCCCGAAACGTCCCGATGCGACCTGTTTGATCTTGGAGTTTTTGATCGTATTGAAACGGACGGCGTCTTCACCGCCCTCGCCCGAGTTCGACATGCCGCCGATCGTATTCATCGCTTCTGCGATACACTCATGCGCCTCCGGAGAGATCGATCCCAGACTCATTGCGGCCGAGGCCAGGCGTTTGAAGATCTCTTCTTTCGGCTCGACTTCAGTAATATCGATCGCTTTTTTGTCTGACTTGATATCCATAAAGTCTCGAATAAACTTCTGACCACGGTTATTGATAAGCTTTTTGAGTGCTTCAAAGTCCTCTTTTTTGCCCGTTTCGACAACCTTGTGGATCGTATGAATGACATCCGGACCAAAATCATGGTACTCGCCGCCGTTGTAGAACTTGTAAAAACCGCCTATAGAAAGAGGGAAGATTTTTTTAAATCCGTCTTCCTCAAAGGCCTCTTTATGTGCGGTTTCAATGCGTTTTTGAATGTCATCATACCCCAGACCCGGAATAAGTGACTGTGCATCTCTAAAACACTCTGTCGCGATCTCAGAAGAGAGTCCTAAGATATCAAACAGACTTGAGTTACGATATGACGCGATCGTTGCGATCCCCATCTTGGACATGATCTTCAATAGACCTGCATTAAGTGCAGCATGTACGGATTTCATCGCATCATGACAGCTCATATTCAGTGCAACACTCTGCTCCATCCGTGCATATACGGAGGCAAAAAGCAAGTGCGGATAGATAGCCGAAGCGCCAAAAGAGATCATGGCCGCTGCAGAGTGGGAGTCAAACACCTCACTTGTCTGCGCGATAATAGAGACCAGGTGGCGGTTTTTATTTTTCAAAAGGGTCTGGTTCAGACGCCCTATCGCCATCAACATAGGAATAACCGCTTTTTCTTTTGAAAATTCCTGGTCGCTGAGGATGACGATACGCGTCCCCTCTTCGTCCACTGCCTTGGAGATTTTTGTGACCAGGGCATCAAGCGAGTCTTTCATGTTGCCGCTAAATGCCGTAGAAAATATCTTGTTTTTATAGCATGACTGATAGCGCGGGTTGTTCACCTCGCCAAAAGAGAGCAGCACAGAAAGTTTTTCTTTTGTGATCACCGGCGAGATCGCCTTAAGACGGTGAGCATGAGAAGGCGCATCGTCCAAGATATTGTGTACTTCGCCAAAGCCGGTGTTGAGACTCATCACGACTTTTTCACGGATCGGATCGATCGGCGGATTGGTGACTTGGGCAAATTTTTGTTTAAAAAAGTCAGAAAAACTTCTCTGTTTTTGGGAAAATGCTGCCATAGGCGTGTCATCTCCCATGGAAGAGACCCCTTCTTTTCCGTCTTTCATCATCGGCTCGATGACCTGTTCAATGACCTCTTGTGTATAGTTGAAAAAGCGCTGGCGTGTCACCAACTCTTCTTTCGAAAAATCGCACATCCTGACATACTGTTGATCAACATGCTCTTGCAGATAGATCATATGATCGTTAAGCCACTTCATATAAGGATTTTTTGTTTTGAGATACTCGTTGATATCGGCATCTTTAAGCACTTTTCCGTATTTGAGGTCAAGACCGATCATCTCGCCCGACTGAAGACGGTTGCGCTCAAGGATGTTGTCTTCGTCAGTATCCAAAACTCCGTATTCGCTCGAAATCAGGAGCATACCGTCTTTGGTGATGATGTATTTTGAAGGACGCAGACCGTTTCGATCAAGTACACAGCCGATGTAGCGTCCGTCCGTCAATGAAAATGCCGCGGGACCGTCCCAGGCTTCAAATACGGTTGAATTGTACTCATAAAATGCACGCAGATCAGGATCCATGTGCGGTGAGTTTTGCCAAGGAGCCGGGATAATTGAACGTGCTGCTTTAAAAAAGTCTGTGCCGTTAGCCACTAAAAATTCAAAAAAGTTGTCCGCCGAGGCAGAGTCTGATGAGCCTTCTTGCAAGATAGGAAGGATCCGCTGGATCTCTTCATCCGAAAAGACATCTGACTTGATCGATTCTGATTTCACTTCTACGTTGAAACGGTTTGCCTCAACCGAGTTGATCTCGCCATTGTGGGCAATTGCTCTAAAAGGCTGGGCAAGATGCCACTTTGGAAGTGTGTTTGTAGAGAATCGCTGGTGGAAAAGAGAGAAAGATATCTCAAAATCTTTGTCCTGAAGATCCACATAAAACTGCTTGATCGTCGTAGGCATAACAAGCCCTTTGTACGAGATCAGACGTGAGGACATGGATGGGATATAGAAGTTCTCATCTTGTTTCAGGGCATGTTCACTCTCTTTTCTAGAGAGGTATAAGAGTGCATCAAACCGTTTCGTCGAGATCAGCGAGTTGGCCCGTATAAAGATCTGGTAGATATTAGGAAGGCTCTGAAGTGCTTGGTTACCCAAGGCCTCCTTGTCGACAGGGACCTTGCGTTTCAAGATCACTTTTAGATCATTTTTTTCGCACATTGATTCAAGCACGTCCAGGTTGCCCATCTCTTTTGTGAAGACCATAGCAACAGCATACTGCTCAGGAAGTTCTACGCCCTCCTCTTTTGCTTTTTTCTGCATGAATTTTTTAGGCATTGACAAAAGCAGTCCGCTTCCGTCTCCGGTCTTTCCGTCTGCAGCAACCGCACCGCGGTGCATCATTCGTTCAAGTGCCGTAATAGCATTTTCCAAGTAGTGGTGAGAGGGCACATTTTTGATGCTAGCGACTAAACCAAACCCACAATTATCTTTAAAAGCTGTCAATCTCTTCAAATTCAAACCTTATGTCTTAGATTTTATATATTTTTCATTAAATTAAGCTTACTTTAAACAAACTTGTCATATTTAAGAAAATGAGTACTGCATTTTATGTAATTTTTGATTAAATTTTGATTAAAAATAGAGGTATTAAGGATAAAGAAAATGTAGAAAGTGTAAAATCAACCCATAGATTGAAAGAGGTGTCCATACGTGCAAGGTTATATTATCAACGTCAACAAAGCGCGCGACGAGGATGTGATAGTCACGATTTTAACACAGCAGAACTTATATACACTTTATCGCTTTTACGGTGCACGCCATGGGCAGATCAACCTTGGCTTTAAAATAGACTTCGAGACGCAGGTTTCTGTAAAATCCACAATTTCACGACTTCGCGGGGTTATGCAGCTGGGCTTTCCCTGGATTAGCGACCGCAGCCGTCTTTTCATCTGGCAGCAGTTCTGCGCCCTCTTTCACAAACACCTCCTCGAAGTCGGGGAGCTTGATCCCTTCTATTTTGAACTGCTTGAAGCGGCTGCTTTTATCTGGCAGACCCAAAACCCAAAACGCATTGCGATCGAGTCTTACGTCAAGCTTCTCGCCTTTGAAGGAAGGCTGCATCAGGAGATGCTCTGTTTTTTTTGTGAGGAGGAGATCACCGAGGAGATCACGCTTATTCGGGCATTTTTACCCTCACATGCGGAGTGCCTTCACGCCCTGCCGATCAACATAGAAGCGGTCAAAGAGCTGTTTGAGAGCGGTTCAAGCCTCTTTTTAAACGATAAAGAGATCGAGATGATCTGGCATGTTCTGCTTGAGGGATTTTGAAGAGCCGTAAAAAGGCCCTCTGTTTTTTTTTACGATCTGCTCTTAGTTTTCTCCGTCAAGAGAGCGTAAAAGTTTTTCGGCCATATGGATATTTTTAATACTAAGCTGATACGATTTGTCCATCACGCGAAGCATATGAAAGACTTCCGTGACGGAGATCCCGTAAGGATCTTTTTTCATCACCGAGGCTTTTTCATTTTTGACCACGACATTGTCAAGTTTTTTTCGGCTATGCTGCATAAAATAGGTCAAGATCAATGCGCCCGTGTGCTCTTTTTCAATCGAGACGACCACTCTTTCTGTAACATTTTCTATGTTTGGATACATCTTCTGAAACTCTTCGCCGCTCATATAGCCCAGGTAGACCTTGGTAAAGAGGTCGATATAGCGCGTGCATATCTCTGTCTTTAAAAAGCCCATATTCAAAACGGCATTGGGTTTTGCCCGCAGACGGCGCAGCATCCATGAGAGCGAGTTGTAGTACTTAAACGGAAAGACGTTCAAAACAGTGTCATCAACAAGATTGGCTGCTTTGATGTACTGAAAAGGACGCGGTTTTTTCTTCGGACTTTGCTTAAGCCACTCATATATACCCTCGGCCGAAAAAGGCTTCGTCAGCCAGACCGTACAGTATGAGGGGAGCTGTTTGCTACCGCTGACACCTTCTGTCAAGATGATAAGAGCTTTGATCTCATGGTCGGGAAAGAGCACCTCCAGAAGTGCTTTTTTCTTGCGCAGGCGGCGCTTGAGACTCGTCACCGACTTGATCAGTGTCATCTCTATAAAATAGAGTTCTTTTTCATTATAGATAAGGCCGTCAAACTCATTAATCTCAATAGAGCGGGTACGGTAAACAATCTGGCCCTTGTTGTTGACATAAAGCGCATTTGAAATCGAGTCTGATCTTTTGGCGTGGGGACCTTTTAAGATAAATTGACCAATACGAGGGTTATCTTTGGCGTAAATGAGAAGTTTTTCATACAGATAATTTTCGTAAACAGCGCCTTCAAACGAACGGTATGAGCTTAAATACGCAGGGGATTCTTTGTCCACGCCCATCTTTTCTAACTTGAGCAGGTGCTTGATACTGTATTCATAATGAAGGAGATTGTCACTGATATCATCCATGTTAAGTTTGGCGATAGTTTCGGGTAGTTTTAGAATTTTTTGTCCTTTAGACTTGATTCACAACTATGAGCAGACCCGATGGATCTGAAAAGAGTTGTCAAATAAGTCTATTGTTGTTTTAACTGTCAAAGTATATCCAAGATATATAAACTGCAGCTAACTCAGCTGCTTTATGATCGCGTCTTCTTGCGCCTGCGACTCGGGATAGAAAACGCCTTTTAGCGTAAACTCTCCCTCGATCTCTTCAAAATAGATGTCGTCGATCTCATCAAGAAGATGTGTCGGTGCAATCTCTTCCAGACTCTCTCTGCACGTTTCATCTGCAGAAAAGCTGAAGATCAGGGGCAACTCTGTACCCCACGCTTCTCCGGCCACGCCTTCTTGCTTCGTCTTGGCAATAAAAAGCTCTTCCAAAGTCCCCGCTTCGACCAGGGCCATAAGCGCGGAGAACTCTTCACTACTTTTGATGGGCGTCAGCCAGGCAAAGAGTTCCATTATTTCTTCTTTTTAGCGCGGGCCGGGCTTTTTTTCGCCACAGGCTTGTTGGTTGGCGCTACAGCGATTGCTCCGCCGCTGCGCTTGGTGACTTTCTTACTTTTTGTCGGTGCCTTGACTTTTTTCTTTCCGAAGGCGCCTTTGATCTTCTCGTCACGCTTGCTCTCAAACCTTTGCTTGCTTTCTTTTGAAGGCACCGGTTCATAGCCTTTGATACGGCGCTGGGGGATCTGCGTGCGTATCAGCTGTTCAATGCTTTTGAGCATTCCCTGATCGTTGGGAGAGACAAAGGAGACGGCAAGCCCTTTTTTTCCTGCACGGCCCGTGCGGCCGATACGGTGGATATACTCTGCCGCGTGTTTTGGCAGGTCATAGTTGACCACATACGGCAAGTTGTCGATGTCGAGTCCGCGCGCAGCAATATCTGTTGCGACAAGAACTCTGATCTTACCCTCTTTGAAACTGCTAAGCGCCTTTGTTCTTGCCCCTTGCTTCTTGTCGCCGTGGATGGAGCTGGCCGTGAGTCCGTCGCGGATCAGCTCCTCTTCGATCTTCTGGGCCAGGACCTTGGTGCGGGCAAAGACAAGGACCTGCAACCAGTTTTGCGTACCTATCATATACGAAAGCAGTTCGCTCTTCTTCTCTTTGTCCACCGGATAGACCACTTGTTTGATCTCATCGGCTGTCGTACCCATCCTATCGACGGTGATATGCTCGGGATTGTGAAGCAACTCTTCGCTCAGGCGCTTGACCGAAGCCGGAAAGGTCGCCGAAAAGAGCATGTTCTGATGTTTCTGTGGGATAAGCGCCAAGATGGCTTCAAGGTCACGGATAAAGCCCATATCAAAGATCGTATCCGCCTCGTCAAGCACCAATATCTCGATCTTGTTCAAGTTGATCTGCTTGAGTTTGTCCAGATCGATCAAACGCCCCGGTGTTGCAATGATCACGTCCACACCCTCCTGCACCCGTTTAACCTGGACGGAGAGTTTGCCTCCCCCGTCCAAAACGAGATGTTTAAGATTGGCATGTGCCGCATAAACTTCAAAGCTCTTCCCGATCTGTCGGGCTAGTTCACGTGTGGGTACAACGACCAGCGCACGCGGATGAAGAAACTCCTCCTGTGAAGTCTTATGGCTGAGTCTTTGAACAATTGGCAATAAAAAAGCCGCTGTTTTTCCCGTACCTGTTTTGGCAGAGGCCAAAATATCACGCCCTTTGAGTGCGAAGGGAATCGCTTTTTCCTGGACGGGGGTTGGCGTGCTATAGCCTGCGTCAGCGATACCCATCATGAGGGCCTCGCTGAGTCCAAATTCATTAAAGTTCATCTTTTTCCTTAGGGGCTTCTATGGATGCTATTATCTCGGCATCATTGTCATAATCGTGTTGATCCGAAGCAAAAGCCTGAATGAGTTTGCGCTCGTTCTCTTTGCTTAGATCGCCTTGTGCGATCGTGCTGAGGATCATCTTTGAGATCTTCATGCGGGCTTCGTTCTCTTTGTGGTAAAAATATTTTTTCAAATTGTCGTTATAGGCGTGCAGCTCATCTTCACGTTTTTTCTTGGCATAGTAAAATACGAAAAAGCTGATCACCAAAATGACAAAAATCAAAAAAACAAAAAGATAAAGCTGAAAGTTCAAGCTGTTTGCGTTCTCTTGCAGAAGAACTTTCTGCTTTATCAGCTCAAGCTCTTTTTCACTGTTCGCATTCAACTCGATGGATTTGATCTCGTTTTGCAGTTTTTGCAGTTCTAGTGTTTTCTCTTTTTCTATTGCGGCAAGTGACTTCTGCATCTCTATGGCAGCGAGCTCTTTATCGTGCATGTCTTGAAGTTTTTTTAGCTCTAATTCCTGCTTTTTCTGCTGCAGTTCGGGCGAATCCTCGAAAAGTTGGCAGGCATTAAAGGAGAATAAAATGACGATTAAGAGTATATTTTTAAAAACTGTTTGCATGCGTTATTATACCCACCCTTTTGCCCAAATACGCTACTTTTAGATCTCAAAAGTGATCTGTTGGTAGTAGCGGTCCAAATCAGAGAGTTTCAGAGCAAAGAGCCCCTGGACCTTGGTATGCATGTCATGCCAGAACATCTCAAGGACAGGACTGGCGGTCTTTGTCTCCATCTTGCACAGACTCCCCTCCAGCACTTCGAGCACTTCGAGCACCGTAATCTCATCAGGACTCCGTCCTAAAAAATAACCGCCATAAGCCCCGCGAACACTTTTTACAAGACCGGCCTTGCGCAGACTTGAGAGGAGTTGTTCCAGATAGTTGTGTGGGATATCCCCATTCGCGCTGATCTCTTTGATCTGCATCGGACTTTTGGTAGACGCGTGGGTAAGTTCATACATCGCAGCCAGACCGTAGAGTCCTTTTGTTGAAATTCCAGCCATTGTTCAGGCCGTCATTTTTTTGTAGATATAGTAGATTTTGCACCCCAGGCAGTAGTTGAAAAACAGTTCTAAAAGGCTGCATGAGACAAAAACAAGTGCCACGATCTTTGCCGTGTACACAAGATCAAAACTGTGAAAGATTATCACCGTCCAGGCAAACGCTAAGCCGAAGTAAGCCGCGAGCTGTTTCGCCCCGGCATCGGTATTGTGTGTTTTCGCATTAATGAGAACTTTTATCAGTCGGCTGATCTGATTGATCGGGCTGAAATTCTGGCTGACAAAAAGACGCAAGGCCAGGTCAACGCCCAAAATATAGATAAAAACGATCTGGGCTGACAAAAGATAAGCGATAAGCATCAGCGTGATTGTCAACGAATTAATACGTGAAATCGTTCCGTCAATCTGACGAAAGCTTATAGGACAAGTCGGTGCCATTTTGGATCCTTTTTTTATTGTGATTGTAAAATAGTATCACAATTATTTTTTATAGTCAAGTATATTTACTGTATTAATCCCAATTAAACTAGTAAGGAATATTTGTTTTAGTCAGAGTGCTAAAAAATTCACTGTTTTTCTGGCTAGTTCTATATCTTTTTTTATCTGTTCTTTGAGTCTTTCGAACGACTCAAAGACTCTGTTATCGCGGATAAAATGCAAAAATGAGATCTCTGCCTTGCCTGTGGCATCCACCTCTTTATCCAAGATATGCGTTTCGATGGCAAAGGAGCCATCCGTAATATGGCGTGCTCCTATAAAGCTGACAGAGGGGTATAAGATCTCATCATCTAAGCGGGTAAGACTCGCGTATACCCCCTCTTTTGGCATACGGTAGTCCAATGCTTCGATGTTAACGGTAGGAACAAGTCTCTCTTTTCCTACCCCCTGGCCTTTGACTACCCTGCCCTTTATCTTGTAGTTGTACCCCAGCAGAAGGTTCGCCTTTTCAAGTTCGCCTTTTTCCAAAAGCATACGGATCGTGTGCGAATGGACGGCTTCGCCCTCGATCTTCACCTCATCAACGATCTTAACTTCACCCTCGAAAAACTTCTCAAGATCTGTGGAGGCGCAGGAACGCTTATGTCCAAAATGAAAATCATACCCGACCACGATCTTCTTCAAAGCGGGAAAATCGGCGGTGAGCTTTTCGACAAATTCTTTTCCGCTTAAGCCCATGATGTCAGAAAGCTTATAGTAGAAAATGCGATGGTGGGTGTGCTCCTGGCGATGCTTGCTTGGAGTCAGGTCGGCATAACCCGTCTCTATAGCAACTACCGCTCCTTTTTCTCCAAGTTCTTCAAAAAGATACTGATGCGCGGCATGCATTCCGTCAAAACCGCCGATCGCAATGGCCTCTATGTTTTTATATGGCATTTTTTCCTCGCTGCACTCTGATTTAATTCTTCTCATAGCAGTAACAATACTCGATGTTACCCTCTTTGCCTTTGATGGATGACTCTTCTGCCAAGAGTGCATTCCAACCCATCAAACTGCAGCTGTCCTCAAACTTCATTCGTGCCGAGCCGATCGCTTTTTTATCGGCAACCACCCCGTGCTTATCCCGCTTACTATCTTTTCCGACTTCAAACTGCGGCTTGAACAAGAGGATCATATATCTTGAACCAAGGGCATCAACGGCTTTCAAAATATGCTGCAAGGAGATAAACGAGACATCGCATGTGATAAGATCAAACCTGCTCTCACTTTCAAAGGTGCGGATATCTTGGTTTTCAATACTGCTCACTCGCGGGTCACTGCGCAGTTTTTCATGCAGTTGCGAAGAGCCGACATCCACCGCCGTGACCGAAGCCACACCGCCAAGCAGCAGAACCTCAGTAAAGCCCCCTGTGGAGGCGCCTATATCCAATGCCCGCATCCCCTTGATATCAAAAGGAAGCAAGGGAAGAAAATTTTTGAGCTTGTAGGCCGCTCTGGAGACATAGACATGGCCATCATCAAGCTCTACCAACTCGTCTGAAACCTTAAAGGAGGGCTTTTGCACGATCTTTTTATTGACGCTTACCTTTGACTCTTTAATCAGTTGCTGCGCCTTGTTACGGCTGTCTACAAGATTGTTGTCTACTAAATATTGATCGAGTCTTATCATTTATAGGTTCTTTCTTTTAAATTACGAAATTATACTCTATTTATACCAAGGCGCTCTAATGCAGAGCCTTATGCTTAGAGATAAGCCTTAAATCACGAACGGCAACGACCTATAGTAAATATATTTTAACATAATTTAACCCAAAAACATTACAATTGTAAAAAAATAAGGAGCCTTAATATGTATTTTCGCATAAGGATATCTGTTCTGTTCTTGCTCATTTTATCTATGCTTATAGGGTGTGGCTCTGGTGAGAGTTCATCTTCACAAAATGGAATGCTCTCCTTGCATCTTACCGACGGCCCGGGCGAGTACAAGGCTGTTTATATCACCATCAAAGAGATACATATCCAAAAGAACAGCGGTGAATGGAGGCTGATCTCTATGCTAGACAAAACCTTTGATCTGCTGAGTTTACGCAACGGGATACGAAGCCCGCTTGGCTTGAGTGATCTTACTGAAGGGACCTATACGCAGCTGCGACTTCTTCTTTCTACGGATCCTGACAGCGAAAAGAACCTTTTGCAAGAGCCGCATCCTTATGCCAACTACGTTCTTCTAAATGACAATACGATGCAAGAGCTGAAAATTCCCTCCGGGATAAAAAGCGGCATCAAGCTTATGGGTGAGTATAGGATTCAGGCAAACAAGACAACCGTTATCACACTTGATTTTGATGCCGAAAAATCCATTATAGAAGCAGGAAAGAGCGGACAATGGCTTTTGAAACCGGTGATAAAAATCATACCTGAAGAAGAAGCTGAGAAGAAGGTCCCCTTCAGCACTACGGTAAAAGAGAGTTCAGGCCGCCTGCTCGAGGGGGTAAAGGTCGCCTTGCAAAAGAGTTCAGCTTCTCAAATAGACGTTGAAGCCGTATGTTATTGTGATAGTAACGGAAGCTGCCAGTTTCAAGTGGAGCCGCAAGCGTACATTTTAGTCGCCTATAAAGAGGGATACTTGCCCTTTGTACGCGACATCAATCTCTCTCGCGAGAGCGCCTTGGACATCACCTTGCTCGATGCACTTCGCACTGGCACGCTGAAATTCGAAGCCATCTCCGGCACAATAGAGGGTTCCGCTGCCGTATCTCTTTGGCAAAACTCATCAGACTTTCTTTATGAACTTGTAGGCATCAATATTACCAGTGGATTCAACCGGATGCTCAGACTTCCAGAAGGAATATATACCGGTTATGCAAGCCATAATGGCCATACCCAAACACAGATAATCAACATCAAAAATGGTGAAAATCTTGATTGGGTGGTCGTTTTTTAGTCCTCTTCGGGGATAAAGTCTATCGAGAGGGAGTTGACGCAGTGACGCGTGTTTTTTGAGGTATACCCCTCGCCTTCAAAGACATGGCCTAGATGTCCGCCGCAGTTATTGCAGAGTATCTCCACTCTATGCCCGTCTGCATCACGCTCATGGCGGATAGCGCCGGCGATCTCGTCATCAAAACTCGGCCAGCCGCAATTGGACTCAAACTTGTCTTCGGAGTTATACAAGGGTGCATTGCACTGGCGGCAGACATAGACGCCCTGGCCTTTATGCTTGTAGAACTTCCCGGAATACGGAGCCTCTGTTCCTTTTTCCAAGATCACGTGTGCCTCTTGGGGAGTCAATTTATTGTATGCCATGATTAGCCTTTTTGCGCAATTCTAACAAGATATTATAAACAGGTGCTGAAAATTATTTTTAAGCAGCATTAGCTCCAGCTGCTTTTATCTAGACCATCATCTCCCGCATCTGCTCTTCGCTGATGCAGGGCACCTCCAGACTCATCGCCTTGTCATATTTGCTTCCCGCATCCTCGCCGTAGATCAGGTAGTCAGTTTTTTTCGATACCGAACCCGAGACCTTGGCACCGAGGAGTTCAAGCACAGTCTTGATATCACCGCGCGGCTGGCTCATGCTGCCGGTAAGAACAACAGTCTTTGCTTTGAAAGGGTTCTCAAAAGCCTCCGCTTTTACCTCCGGTGCCTTGGGCTGCAGCACGGCCTGAAGCCGTTGTATATACTCCCCGTTGACACGGACAAATTCCAGAAGCGACTCCGCCATCTCTTCGCCGAAACCGTCGATACTGAGCAGCTCCTCTTTTTTGGCAGCTGTAAAATCCAGGCCAAAGTGCTGACAGAGAGACTTTGATGCGACTTCACCGATATGCTCTACCCCAAGGCCGTTGATAAAACGCCAGCACTCTTTATGCTTCGACTGTTCTATCGCGTCCAAGAGCTTCAGCGTTTTTTTCTCCTTGAAGCCTTCAAGTGCTAAAAGCTGATCGTACGTCAGTGTGTACAGGTCGATCACACTGCCAATCAGTCTCTCTTCAAAAAGAGTCTCGACAATCTTGTCACCCAGGCCGTCGATGTTCAAACAAGCCTTGGAAGCGAAGTAGATGATGGAGTTGACCACGCGCGATGAGCATTCCAGATTTTGGCACTTGGTCAGCGCTCCCTCGTCCAGAAGCTCACTCTTGCAGACCGGGCAGTGTGTCGGACGGATATAGGGCCTTATCTCCTCGCCTCTGTCATGGCTTAAGACCTTGATGATCTTAGGGATGACGTCCCCGCTGCGAAGAATGATCACCTTGTCGCCGATACGGATATCCTTGCGGTCTATCTCGTCGAAATTGTATAGACTCGCACGCTCAACAACGACTCCCTCGATCGGTGTCGGCTCTACTATAGCAACCGGGGTCACTGCCCCGCTTCGCCCCACCTGCAAAATGATGTCTGTGATCCGTGTAATCTTCTCAACGGCAGGAAACTTGTACGCCGATGCCCAGCGCGGGTTTTTGACCGTATAACCCATCTCTTCCTGGGCTTCGATCTCATTGACCTTGATCACCATCCCGTCAAGCATCATCTCAAAGCTCTCCCGCTCGCTCTTCATCTGCGCATAGGCCGCTTCGATCTCATCAAAACCTTTTGTCAGAGTGCGCAGGGGTGCCTTTTTGAAACCGAGACTGTAGATAAATGCCATCTTTTCGCTCAGCAGGCTCTCGTCGAGTTCGTTCTCACCAAGACCATAGGGCAAAAAAACGAGATTGCGTGAAGCCGTAATGCGCGGATCGAGCTGGCGGAGACTTCCCGCTGCTGCATTTCTCGGGTTGGCAAAGAGACTCTCTTTTAAGCGTGAGCGCTCACGGTTAATCGTTTCAAACTCGTCTTTGAAAATGACGACCTCACCGCGAATCTCAATGCGCTGAAGATAGGCTATGCGCAGAGGTATGGAGCGGATCGTTTTTGCATTTTGGGTAATATCTTCACCCATCACCCCGTCACCGCGCGTTATCGCCTGCTTTAGCTCGCCGTTTTCATAGATCAGATTCAAACTCGCCCCATCAAACTTCGGCTCGCAGTAAAATGAGACATTCGCGTTATATTTAGAAACTCTTTCCAACCATTTTTTGAGATCTTCACTGCTAAAAAGGTCTTCTAGACTCCACATCCTGCTCAAGTGTGCAGCTTTTTTAAATCCATCCAACGCCACATCACCCACACGCTGGGTCGGAGAGTCAAGCGCGATATAAGCCGGGTTTTTCTCTTCATAGGCCAAGACCTCATGATAAAGCTTGTCGTAGACTTCGTCAGTTATGATAGGATCGTCAAGTACATAATAGTGGTAGGCATAGGTGTTCAAACGTTTTACTTTTTCAAGATAGTTCTCATAGGTCATTCATTTTCCATACTTATTTTTTTTAAATATTTTTGTTTAAAACTTTGTTTTATCGATAATCTCATTCTTGTTTTCGGCTTCTTTGTGCTTGTATGTAGTGTACATCAGCTCATTCATATATTCGTTGTAGTGGTTGATCTGTACCTTTTGGTACTCAAGCACCGTGATGTCATCAAAGGTGTAAAGCAGACTTTTTTTGGGCCCATCAAGGTTCAGCGTACTTTTAGAGACACAAAAAATCTTCCGTCCGTTTTTCGTGCGAAGCGAGATCTTCTGCATATCTGTGCACTGCTCAAAATTTTCAAGCGCTTCGATAAAATCATTTTCGCCTTGTAAGAGCGTGTCAATGGAGATCTTTTTATTTAAAAAATTCCATAGATTCTGCTCGTTTTCCACCAGCGTCTGAAGGTCCGCCTCTTCCTTGAAAAGTTCTTGGAAAGCCAAGTTCATAAAACTGATCTTCTCATCCGTATAGACAAGGGTCGGATGGGGAGTGACATTGCTGATCTCTGCGAGCATCTTTTGACTCGCCCGCTGAACCCTCTGCACGATCTCATTTTGACGTGCCAAACTTGCTGTACGTTTCTGCGCTACCGCTTTGACGGCAGTATAGAGCGTCTGTACAAGCTGGGGCATCTTGATGGGCTTGAGAAGATAGTGGTCCACACTCAAGGAGATAGCCTCTATAAAATAGTCGGCACGAGAATAGGCCGAAATAACAACAATAGGGGTCTCTTGGCTGAGCATGCGTATACTGCGGCTCATCTCAATGCCGTTTGAAAAGGGCATCTCAATGTCGGTGATGACAAGATCATAGGCATTGGCTTTGAAGGCTTCGTAACCCTCAAGCCCATTACTGGCCACATCTACTCTTGTGAAAATACGCTCTATGATCTTTTTCGTCTCTATACGGAGTCTTTCATCATCCTCGACATAAAGAACATTGAACTCTTTTCCCAGTTCCATCAAATCATGAAGATGTTCCATAAGCGGTACTCACTTCGCAATAATTTTATTTATTGTATCAAAAAAACCGACACTGTGCTACAAAACGACTATCTTCGCCCCATAGCCCCCCATGCTCGCAGGAGCATCGCTAAAACTTTTGACCGATGGGTGTATCTTCAAAAACTCTTTAACCGCATAAGCGAGCCTGCCGGTCCCTATGCCGTGGTAGATCAGCACCTCGTCCCACCCCGAGATAAGCGCATCGGAGAGAAAGGTATCCATCTTCTCTATCGCCTCTTCCGCTCGCAGTCCGTGCAAGTCCAGTTTCAAGCCCGCACGCTTCTCTTTTTCGATCGTGATATCTGTTTTTCGCTTGTTGTTGTTCTCTTTTTGACCCGGCTTCAGTTCGGCAAGACTGACACGAAGACGCATCCCCTCCGCTTCAATGATCGCCTCTTTTTGTTTTATTGACAGCACCGTTCCCTGGGTACGGCGGTACTGCACACTGTCACCTGGTTTAAAGCGGTGTGACGTCCTTGGTTTCTGCTGCAGCTTCTCTTTTGGAAGCTCCTTGTTGGCTCTGTTTAAGGCTCGGTGCAGCTCTTTTTCGTCCTTGGAACTGATGGCCGCTTTGGCTTCATTGATCGCTTTTTGATAGCTCTGATTGAGGCTTTCTTTCTCTTTTTTAAGTTCGAGATAGAGATTTTCTTTGGCCTCTTTCAGCGCTTTTTTCTCTTCATACAGCACTTCTAGTTCGCTGTCGACTTTTTCATGCTTGGTGCGCAGGGTATGCTCAAGCTCGCTTGAGCGCTCGATAAGGGCATTGAGCCTTTCGTGGTTTTGGCCATATATCGCTTTTGCCTCGGTGACGATAGCTGCAGGGACCCCGTAGCGCAGGGCTGTTTCAAAGGCGTACGATTTCCCGATTATACCCTGCAAAAAGGTATAGGTCGGACGGCGGTTGGCCTCATCATAAACAGCTGCCATCAAGGAGACAGCTCTGTTTTCTGCCATCAAAGAGGCAAGACGCTTGTGGTGCGTGGTGACAACGATCTTCATGCCGCGCTGTATCAACTTCTCCAGCATCGCCTTGAACAAGGCCGCCGCCTCATCGCTGTCGGTACCCAGTTCGATCTCATCCACGCCGATGAGCATCCGCTCTTCGCTAAATAGTTTTCCAAAAGCGATCATCCGTCCCGCAAAAGTAGAGATGTCATTTTTGACATTTTGTGGATCGTCGATAATCGCGTGGATGGACTTGAACGAACCGATATGCGAATTCTTCGGATTGATCGGCATAGGGATCAGGTGTTTTGCCAGGTAGGCCGCGGAGAGGATCGCCTTGAGCAGCATCGTCTTTCCGCCGGCATTGACGCCGGTGATCATCAAGACAGGATTGCTGAAATCCACACTGATCGATTTTGCATTGGCAATGGCGGGGTGTTTGAACTCATTAAGAATGATCACATCCGATTTTTCCGCTTTGAGCAGGTGCAGGTTCTTCGCGCGCGCGAAAAAGACTCGAGCCTGATAATGATCAACGGTATCAAAACTCTTGTTGATAAAGTTCAAAAAGCCGTACATCTTCTGCATCAAAAGCGAGAAAGACTTGGCATATTCGTAAAGCTTGGCCTCTTTTTCCTGTTCCACCGAGCGCACTTGGGCTTTAAGATTGGAGATAGACTCCGGTGAGACATAGAAAAATCCGCCCGAACTTCTTCCGACGATATTGCCTTTAAGATGGTGGTTAAATCCGGGACGAAGGAGCAGACACTCTTCCTCATTGAAAAAGTGTATCTGTCTGTCCACCAGATAGGTCTCAAGCTTTTGGGTAAACAAAATTCGCTTGATTCCCGAAGCAATCTGCTCTTTAAGCTGCTTCAGACGGCGGTTCATTGCACTAAGTTCTTCGTCAAGATCCTCTTTGAAGTTCCCTGAGGCATCAAAATAGGTATCGATCTCGCTAAAATCAGGATGCATCTCGATCCCTTGTATCCAAGGTCCAAGCAATCCTTCAAAATCAAATTTCTGAAGGTATCTGAAGTAGCGCACTATCTTGACAAACTCGAAGATATCCTCCAGCGTCAGCTGTCCCTGTTTTTTTAAGTAGGCAAGCGGATTGTCCAGATTCTTGACCCGGGAGGGGGCTTTGAACTCAAAGCGCTCGAGTTCAGTGATAAGTTTGTAGTGGCGGTTTTGATCCCCTTCGATAAAAAGAGGTTTTTCCCGGCTTAAACAATCTGAAAAAGATAAGAGATAAGAAGAAAGATCAAGCTGATCGGAGATGTCGTTTTTTATTCGCATAGATCCAAACTGATAATACGTCCGTTCATTCTGCTCTCTTTTTTGCCCAAGAAGGTCTGCGTACCCGAACTGTAAGCAAACTCGGAGTTGTTCACATCAATACTGTCACATACGATGTTTTTGCCGTGTTTAAACTTCAAAAGCACACTTTCCTGGTGTAAGCGGCGATCTTCGTTGCTTTGATTAAAGAGGTAGGCCCCCAGGATCAGAAATGCTGCGATGAGCGTTGTACCAACTTTTTGGCGAAGAGAGATCTCTGTAAAGAAGTGCAATACTATAAACAAAAGAGTTACAAGCGCGATGCCGAAGATATAGGCCATTATGCGATCCCTCTGAGCTGATAGGTGATATCACCGGCGCCAAAACCTATAATAAGGCCCTTGTCCAGTGACTTTAATATCTTGTTGTCTTTCATCACATCAAGATCATAATTGGAACGTTTTACCGTGTCCGCCATCATCGGGTGATAGCGCTCAAAATCTTTTTCAAAGTTGATCACCCGTTTCGCTTCGCCTGCCGCCCATACCGGAAGGATAATGAGCTCGGAAGCGCCTTCAAAACAGTTGATAAAGGCATCAAGATTGTCGATCGTACGGCTGTATTTGTGCGGCTGCCAGATCGCGGTGATCGTCTCTATCCCCATAAGATTTGCATAGGCTTTTACGGATTCCAGCGTCGCCTTGATCTCTGTGGGGTGGTGGCCGTAGTCATCGATCAAGATGGAGTTTATTTTATTGATAATGTCAAAACGCTTTTTGATTCCCTTGAAGTTAAGAAGTTTTTCCCGTACCTCCTCAAGCTTCTCGCTCGCAGTGGCTGCCAAAATCGCCAAAGCCGCATCAAGAGCGATATGCGCGCCAAATCCCCAGACTTCAAACACTCCCATATCCAAAAGCTCGAAACGGGTATGCGGCTCGTCATTGATCAGTACAAATTCAATGTTCTTAATATCTTTGCTCGGGTACAGACGGATCGCCTCGCACTCCAGCGTAGAGAGGAAAGGATCTTCTGCATTAAACACGCGAAGCGTGGCGGAATTGATAAAGGTCCTGTAGGCGTCATAAAAACGATCAAAGTTATAGTCATAATATTCCATATGCTCCGGCTCCGCGTTAGGGACGATGGCGCAGTAAGGGTTTGAGTTCAAAAAGCTTCCGTCGCTCTCATCGGCTTCAAAAAGCAAGACATCACCCTCGCTGTGGCGCACATTGTCACCGAACTCTTTGGACTCCGCGCCGATGATGGCAGAGCCTTCAAGAATAGAGGAGAGAATGGCCGTAGTTGTACTTTTGCCATGCGCACCGCAAACCGCATAGACTTTTTTGCCTTTGAGTATCATAGCAAGTGCTTCTCGGCGAGCAAGCACTTCGATCCCCCTGTTTTGCGCTTCTATGATCTCGGCATTGTCAGGACGAATAATCGCCGAATGTATGACAAGATCCTGATCTGTAATCGCGGCCGCATTATGCGGGATAGTCAGCTTCATTCCCAGCTCTTTAAGTGTTGCGGTAATGGCTGTTTCACTCAGATCCGAGCCGCTGACTTCATGTCCTTCGGCCTGCATAAACTTTGCCAAACCCGAGATGCCAATACCGCCAATACCTATAAAATGTATTTTCACTGGGATTCCTTTGTTCTTTTACTCTTATTTAGCAATTTTTGTGCCTTTTTCTTAAATGCTTTAATATAAAAATCATCCAATTTATCATCTATCTCACAATACTCGTCTATAAAGGTGTCGATATCGATATGCTGTTTTGCCGCTGCTGCATGGATCTTCATTGCCTCAACAAACAGTTCCTCTTCCGCCGTGCCCTCCAAAACTTCAAAAAGCGCCTTGGCTTCTTCGAAACGTTGTGAACTGTAATGCGAGATTGCGTACTCATACAGCGCGCGCAGAGTGTAGCGCTGTGCTTCATTGCGGATAGAAAGTTTAGCCTTTGATTCTAATGCATTGGTTAACAGTTCAAGCGCTATCTCTAAGATATTGGCATACAGCGCCTGTTCCATCTCATCAGGCAGGTCTGCATGGTGTGTTTCTACAAGATCATAAAGGGCTTTGATATCCGCATAGTGTACTGCTTCTATGGACTTTTCACGGATTTGGGCTAAGAGTTCAGACATGTTTTTATTGCCTCCATTGCTCTGCGCGTTTTTGTTTCGTTTTCCACCAAGGCGATGCGAACGTAGCCTTTGCCGGGGTTTATCCCCTTTTCGTCTTCGCGTCCCAGATAAGAGCCCGGAAGCACTTTGACATGATGCTCTGCGTAGAGTTTTTTGGTAAAGGCCAGTTCGTCACCGACTTTGAGCCAGATATAAAAACTGGCTTTTGGAATATCGGTCCCCAGTATCTCTCTTGCGATCTCAAAATTTCTTTTGTAGATCTTGCGCGAAGCTTCCACATGTGCCTCCTCAAGCCACGCACACGCGGCGGCTGCCTGCAAAGGAAGCGGCGAAGCACAGCCGACGTAGGTGCGGTATTGCAAGTAGGCTTTCAAGATCTCAGCGTCGCCGGCAATGAAACCCGAACGAAGTCCCGGAGCCGATGAGCGTTTTGAGATAGAATTGATGACCAGGGTGTTTTTAAAACTCTCATTGCCCACTTTGCGCGCAGCTTCAAGCAGTGAAGGCGGCGGAGTCTCAGCATAGATCTCGCTATAGCACTCATCATTCAAAAGGACGAAGTCATACTTCAGAGCCAGCTTGACCCATTCTCCCAACTCCTCCAAACTCAAAACCGAGGCCGTTGGATTGTTCGGAAAGTTCAAGATGACAAGGTCTGCTGCTTGAAGTTGCTTCTCGTTCATAGAGGGTTTAAATCCGTTCTCCTGGGTAAGGTTGAGCAAGATCACCTTTGCACGGCTTGCTATAGCAGCTCCTTCATAGATCTGGTAAAAAGGATTTGTAAAGGCCATAACCGGCGAATTGAGATCAAAAAGCAAAAATTGAGGAAGGTTGAAAAGTACCTCGCGTGTTCCAAACGTAGGGATCAGCTCTTCGTTTTTAAGCACAATACCGAAGCGCTTTTTATTGAACGCAAGCATGGCCTCTTTTGTATGCGCTTCACCCACTGTCGAGGGGTACTTTTTCAGCAAGGCCGCACTGTTTCTAAGCGCATCTTGGATAAATTCCGGCGTTTCAAACTGCGGCTCGCCTATGGTCAACGCAACAAGCTCTTTTGAAGGCTCCGGCGTGATCTCGGCTAATAGTTTATTGAGTTTTTCAAAAGGGTAGGATTCAAATTTCATGCGGTTATTTACGTCTTTAAGTTTTTTTTTCTTAATTATACCGTTTTTCTCCAAAATGCAGAAGCTGCGCCCTTTAGCGCTCGATCTGAACAATATCTTCTTAAAAATTACTTCAGACTCTTGACTATTATGAACAAGTAATGGCCTGCTTAGCAAGATATTTATATTATCTGTTTTTTATTTTCCATTTATAGATAGTAGATTTAGGTCATTGTCTTTTTACACTCTTGTACGTCGGCTTATCATAGAAAAAAATCAAGGATATCCATGAAAAAAACAATCTTGTTTTCACTTACTCTTTTACTGCTAAGTGCATGCAGCAGCGAACAGACACCTGAAAAAAGTACAGATACCGCAATAGAGCATAAGCTGGACACTGTCAAAAAAGCACAAAAAAATGTTGATGCTCTTAATGCGACGATAGACCAGATCAATACCGAAACAAAAGCACAAACAGAGGTTCCCAACGGAGCAACGCTGTATGCAAACAAATGCGCTTCCTGCCACGGAAAAGATGCAAAGAAATCTGCCCTGAACAACTCCGCTCCGATCGCAGGATGGGAAAGTGAGAGACTCATCACTGTCCTCAATGGCTATAAAGACGGCAGTTATGGCAGAAAGATGAAAGCAATTATGCAAGGGCAGAGCAAGCCGCTCAGCGATCAAGAAATCGAGCTTCTTTCCAACTACATCTCTTCTTTATAGCCTTTGGCACGTTTGCGCTGTTATAGCGGCAGATGAATAAGGTCAAAGCTTCTGTCTTTGTATCTGCAAGACAGCTGCCGGGATCTCCTCTAGCACCACATCATCCCTACTCTTCTTTGTTCTGCAAATGGCCCGATCCTTGTACGTGTTTAAGCGGTCGGAAGCGAGAACTTTTGAGTGATCAGTTCGCCCTCATCATTAAAAAACAGATAATAGAGATAGTCCTTTTTAACGCTCAAACCCGCAAGATAGCGTAGTGCAAGATTTGCTTGTAAGGAGGCGATATGCATGACAATCGGTGCCGCAATACCGGCGGGGGTTTTATTGGAGATCTTAAACACATCAAAAGAGGCTTCTTCAAAAAAGCAGACTTGGCCGTTAAAGGCTTCGACGGAACCGTATATCCACGGTTTTTTGACAGCTTTGGCATAAGCGTTGATCTTTGCTCGTGTCGGAAGGTTGTCCGTAGCATCAATGATCAGGTCCACTTCGACCCCTTTTTCGCAAAAAAGATCAAAATCGCAGTCATGCGAGACTACCCGGACAAAGGGGCAGCGCGACAGTATCGTTTCGGCGACCACTTCGCACTTTTTCTTTCCCTCGTCGCCTGTTTTGAAAGCGATCTGTCTGTGGATATTATGCACAGAGACCTCGTCAAAATCAATCAGGTGGATTTCACCGATGCCCGAGGCGCCAAGCGCAAAGGCCAACGAGGAACCCAATCCGCCGCAGCCGATGATAGCGATACGTTTTGATTGCAGGCTCGCTTGCGTCTCTTCTCCCCAGAGTTGGACCTGGCGGTGAAAGTATTTCATCATGATCTATATCCTTGCATAAAACTTTATGATATTGAAACTGCTATTAATTCTTACTTACTTTTTTAGTGGTCTTCGGCAAGAGAACTGTAAAGACGGCACCATTCTCGCTGTTAGCAACAGAAATACGTCCAAGCATGCTTCTTTCGATGATCTCTTTGGACATGTACAGTCCTATCCCTGATCCCCCAGATGCCTCTTTTGTTGAAAAGTAGGGCCGAAACACACGTTTTATCGTATCCTCAGGGATGCCGCCGGCATTATCCTCGATACAGATCTGTGTTTGATTTTTCTGTGCTGTCACACTAAATCTTATCCACGGCTCTTGGATCTTTTTTTCCAAGATCTCATCATGAGCATTTTTGATCAAGTTCATAAAGACCTGCATCAACTCATGGCACATTCCGTAAGCCGTGTGTTCGCCCTTGCTTATCAGCTGGGTCTTGACATTGGCCTGTTCCAAGCTTCCCTCGCTGAGACTGATCGCACTTTTTATCACCGTCTCAATAAAGAAAGCCTCTTTTTTCTTGTTTGATTTTGAAAAATTCCTGAAATCGTCTATCGTCTGCGACATGTACTGAAGCTGCTCATTCATCTTATCATGCACCTCTTCATAATCCTCTTTTGTCACGGTGTTTAGCTGCGTCTTGAAGTAAAGGTTTTGATTTATCAAGGCCAGGGCATGCAGAGGCTGTCGCCACTGATGCGCGATCTGTTCGATCTTTTCACCCATCGCAGCCAATCGTGACTTCTCTATCAGGACATTGTCATTGCGCCGCAATTGGGAGAGTGTCTTTTCCAGCTTCTCCTGCAAAAGATGATTCAACGAGTTCAAATTTTCCAGATTTTCATGCTCTGTTTTTTTAAGTAGATCGGCCAAGGCACAGGAGATAAATATCATTGCTAAAACTGAAGCGGCTTGCTGCGAATATATGAAAAGATAAAGATCTTCTGTCCATCCGAACTGATCCATTGAAAGCAGAATGCCCATGAATAAAAATGATCCCACCCCTGCACTGTAAAAACGGGCTGGACGAAATTTATTTTTATAGGCCTTGAGTCCCAAGAACAGAAAAACAGGAAACAGCACAAGAGCAACAGATGCCATTGTCAAGACCACCTCTACGTTGGAGAAAAAGAGCCCGCCAAGCGTTAGCACAAAAAGCAGCAGCGCCAAAAGAAGAAGGAGCTTGTCCAATTTTGGCGCAAAGACTTCTGTTTTCAAAAAGCTACGCGAAAACAAAACGAAGGAGAGGATCATTATGCCCACAAACGCACCTCTTCCCTGCATGATCATCCAGTTAAAATCCGACCAGAGCAATAGTCTCCCCAAGCCGTCAAAGGAGAGTTCTATGAGCGCGAATGAACCCAAAAAGACAAGGTAGAATAAGTAGTTTCGGCTGCGTGTCTGCATAAAGGCAACAAGATTATAAAAAAACACAAGCACAAAGACCCCATAATAGATTCCCGAGAAGACCAAAAGGCAGTGATAGTCCGAAAAAAGGCTCTTTTCGCTTTGAAGGCACAAAGGTACGGAGAGTGAACGTTTCGGCTCCACGTGCACATAAGGACTCTGCTCTCGCACGATCTCTTGAAGGCTTGAGTCTGCTGTCATCTCCGCATCAGCAAAAAGCACTCCGGCCAGCATGACTGTTAAGATTAAAATCAGGTGTATCCGCAGCCTCATTGGCGCTTCTGCAATGCGTCTTTAAATCCCCAACTTTTTCTGGCACTCTTAACAGCATTTTTGTCAAGATCGATCATCAGCAGCTCTTCTTGGTTGCCAAGATAGTTCTCTATATCACCGTCAGGGTTCGCCACCAAAGAGTCACCATAAAAGTTCCAGCTCCACTTGTCTTGCGTGTACTCACCGATGCGGTTGGCTCGAATGATATAGCAGCTATTGGTAAAGGCGCGCATTTTTATCAGCTCGCGCCAGCGCTCATGCGATTCGAATGTCGACACAGTGGGCAATAAGACCACATCAACATTTTTCGCCATTATTTCCTGCCAAAAGGCATCAAAGTGCAGTTCAAACCCTGACATAACGGCACATTTGAACCCGTCAATTGAAAAGATCATCGGCCCAGCGAGCGGGGCTATTTCATTGGCAAAAAATTTCTCTTCATTCCAATGTTTGTAGTTGATCAGGATCTGCTGATAGTAGTAGGAGAGTGATGTCGGCGAAAATCTTACAATTGTCTTGTAGGCCTGTTTCTTCTTAACCACGACCAAGGGGGCGATGATAGTGACACCATACTCTTTGGCCAGAGCCTTCAGGGTCTTGATATGATGATCGCTCTGCTCTTTGATCATGCTGATAGGCGTGGTTTCAAGCTCTTTAAAAAAACGGTTGAGAAGATACTCGCCCAGAACAACAACCTTGCACCCCTTGCTTTTGGCGATGCGCAGATAGTAGTCAAACTTTGCGGTAGAAAGCCCTACGGAAGGGATCTGTAAGATCGCGGCTCTCATTATACGTTTTTGCCCTGGATCTTCTCAAATTCCAGCGTCGCCTCTTCCAAGATATGCTGCGCTTCCTGAAGAGTCTTCATTCCCTCTTTGTAAGACTTTACACTCTGATCCAAGGTCAGCTCCGGATCCATAAGCTTTTCCAGCACGCTCTTGGCATTTTCTAGTTTTTTTTCAAAATCCACCAGTTTTGTCTTCTCTTCAGCCATTTAAAGCCTCCTTGATATAATCTTCAAACTTCTCTATCTCGACCAAAAAGGCATCATGTCCGTACGTGCTCTCTACCTCAAGGTAGTCCGACTGCTCTTTGGCATGGACCTTCTGCATCAGATCATAGATCTCTTTGGACTCTTTGGGTTCGAAAAGCATATCACTTTTGAAACTGATCAGATAAAGCTTTGACTTGATGTTTTTAAGCGCTTCTTCGAGATTGTCATAACCGCGGCTAAGATCAAAAATATTGATCGCTTTGGTGATATAAAGATAGGCAAGCGGATCGAACCACTTTGTAAAATTGTAAGCGTTGTACTCCAGGTAAGACTCCACCTGAAACTTTCCGAACAGCTCGTAAAGACCGTCTGTACGCTTATACTCGCGTCCAAACTTCTTGTCCATCGAGTCCGGCGAAAGAAAGCTGATATGACCGGCCATTCTTCCTACGGCCAGGCCCACCAGTCCCTGGGTCTTTATCTCCGCAGGATCGTAGTATCCCTTTTTGAAAGCGGGATCTTCCAAGATCGCTTCTTGCGCGATCTTGTTAAACGCGATCGCCCAGGGACGGGTCGCATGTGTTGCGGCAAGTACAAATACTTTTTTTGCCAGATTTGGAAAATCTACTGCTGCCTGCAGTGCCTGCATCCCGCCCATCGAACCGCCTATGATCGCCTCAAGTTTATGGATACCCAGACTGTCAAGCAGTATTCTTTGAGCTTTGACCATGTCTTTGATCGTGATCACGGGAAACTTGTAGCGGTAAGGCTTGCGGGTGGCATAATCCTCTGATATCGGGCCGGTAGAACCGAAACAGCTTCCGATGACATTCGCACAGATCACAAAAAACTTCTCCGTATCCACTGCTTTTTTTGGTCCGATCAGTCCGTCCCACCAGCCTGACTTATTCTCATCCGCATACACTCCTGCCGCATGGTGACTTCCCGTCAAGGCATGCGTAATCCAGATAGCATTGCTCCTGTCTTCATTGAGCAGGCCATATGTCTCATAGGTGATGTCATAAGGCTCCAAAATACGTCCGCTCTCCAGATAGAGCGGATTCGTAAAGTGCGCTGTCTTTGTCTCGATATTCAATTAAATACTTTCTAATGCTTGCTTAATGTCATCAATTAGATCGTCTTTGTCTTCCAAGCCGGCACTGATACGGATCAACCCTGCAGGCACTCCGCACTTGATCAACTCTTCAGATGAGAGCTGCTGATGCGTCGTTGAGGCCGGGTGGGTGATGATGGATTTTGAGTCTCCTATATTGACAACAAGGGAGTAGAGCTCCGTCGCGTTGACGATTTTTTCCGCTGTTTCCATATCTGCTACTTCAAAGCTAAGCAGTCCCGAGCTCATCCCATTTTTGAAGTACTTCTGCGCACTTGCATAATTGCTGTTTGACTTCAGACCCGGGTAGTTGACCTTGAGTACTTTCGGATGGGATTCAAGAAACTGCGCAATCGCCAAAGCATTCGCAGAATGCTCCTTCATACGAAGCGAAAGATGCTCCATCCCCTGAATAAAGAGCCAAGAGTTAAAAGGCGAGACAACCGCACCGATGTCGCGAAGCAGGCTAAGACGGATACGCAGAGTAAAGACAGGAAGCGGCACGTCCACATAGACCAGTCCGTGGTAGCTGGCATCCGGCTCATTGAACTGCGGATAGCGTGGATTGCCCTTGAGCACTTCAAGCAGGCCTTTGCGTTCGACCAAAATACCGCCGATAGCCAGGCCCTGGCCTGTCGTATACTTGCTCGCGCTGTGCACGGTAACATCAACACCATACTCAAAAGGCTGGCATAGGATAGGTGTGGCAACAGTATTGTCCACGATGGTAATAATCTTATGTTTTTTCGCAATGGCCGTAATGGCGGAGATATCGGCGACATCAATGCTGGGATTTGTCAGACTCTCAAAAAAGATACATTTTGTCTTCTCATCCACCAAGGCTTCAATCTCGGCAGGCTTATGGACATCAAAAAAACGTGCCTCAATCCCAAAACGTTTCAAAGTGTGCTGGGTCTGTGTCAATGTTCCGCCGTAAAGCTGAGAAGCACAGATGATGTTATCACCGGCCTCTGCGCAGTTTGCTATAGCAAAGAAGATAGCAGACATCCCGCTGGCGGCGGCTATAGCAGCTTCTCCACCTTCAAGTGCGGCAAAACGTTTTTCAAATACATCCGTCGTCGGGTTCATCAAACGCGTGTAGATATTTCCTAGCTCTTTGAGTGAAAAAAGATTGGCCGCATGTTCGACGTCTCTGAATTCGTATGCCGTTGTCTGATAGATCGGCACTGCCATTGTTCGTTGTGAGTCTTTTTCGTAACCTGCATGCAGGGCTGAAGTCTGTTGTTTCAAAATAGTCATCCTTTGTTTTCCGTATTGTTGTTTTGCCGGTTTTTTAAACACTTGAGACCAAAGGCTAAACGCCTCTGACTGCAAAGCCAAAAAAATACCTTGTTTTCCATCTAACTGTTTTCCATGATGAGAAAAAGATCAGTAAACTATCTGAGTGCTCTTTATTCCCTGTTCTCTAAGCGGCCGTACTTTTGTGCCAACACAATTTAGCTAAAAAGAGCTTAGACGTGGTAGTTTGGAGCTTCATGTGTGATCATGACATCATGCACATGAGACTCTTTAAGTCCCGCCGATGTGATCTCCACGAACTCGGCATTTTTCCAAAATGTTGGGATATCTTTCGAACCGCAGTATCCCATTGACGCTCTTAGACCGCCGATCATCTGATGGATCACATCGCCTATCGTCCCGCTGTAAGCCACACGTCCTTCAATCCCTTCGGGGACCAGCTTGTCCGCTGCCGTTCCTTCCTGGAAATAGCGGTCCGTACTTCCTTTTTCCATCGCACCGATAGAGCCCATACCGCGATAGGTCTTGTACTTTCGGCCCTGATAGATCGTTGTCTCGCCCGGAGACTCTTCTGTACCCGCAAGAAGCGAACCTGCCATGATCGCCGAAGCGCCGACAGCCAAGGCTTTTGCCATATCGCCGGAGTATCGTATCCCGCCGTCAGCGATGATAGGCACCCCATATTTCGCACCTTCTGCCGCACACTCATCAATCGCTGAGATCTGAGGCACGCCCACACCCGCAACGATGCGTGTTGTACAGATAGAACCCGGTCCTATACCGACTTTTACCCCGTCAGCACCGGCATCGATCAAGGCTTTTGTCGCCTCAGCCGTCGCTACATTGCCTGCTATAATATCGATCAGCATATCTTTTTTTATATTTTTGACTGTATCCAAGATCCCCTTGGAGTGGCCGTGCGCCGAGTCAAGGACCAGCACATCAACGCCCGCATCAACCAGTGCTCTCGCTCTGTCCAACTGGCCCACGCCGATAGCAGCACCGACACGAAGACGGCCGAACTCATCTTTGTTTGCATTTGGATAAGCAACATTTTTCTTCACGTCTTTGATTGTGAAAAGGCCCTTGAGATTCCCATCGCTGTCGATGACAGGAAGTTTTTCGATCTTGTTGGCGTGCATGATCTGTTTTGCATCTTCCAAGCTTGCACCGTGGCCTATCGTCATCAGAGGCATCGGTGTCATCAGCTCTTCAACTTTGATTGTCTCGTCTTGCTGGAAACGGATATCGCGGTTTGTCATAATGCCAAGAAGCTTGTCATGGGCATCGACAACAGGAACACCCGTAATACCGGCCGCATTCATAATACTGCGTGCTTCGGCCAAGCTCATTTCAGGATGGACATAGACCGGGTCAGTGATCAAACCGTTCTCGCTCTTTTTAACTTTTTTTACCTGAGCGACCTGAGCGTCAATGTCCATATTTTTGTGAATAATACCTATGCCGCCAAGGTGCGCCATCGCGATTGCCGCACGGTACTCTGTAACCGTGTCCATTGCCGCGGAGACCATGGGGATGTTCAGTGTGATATTTTTCGTCAGTTTTGTAACAAGACTTACCTCTTTTGGCAATACTTCTGAGTACTTCGGTACTAACAATACATCTTCAAATGTCAATGCTCTTTTTTTAATATTCATTATTTGTCCTTTAGTGCGTTTTCAAGGCCAAGCGCCCCGTCAAACAAAGTTTGTTCATCAAATGCTTTTGCAATCAGCTGCAGTCCTACGGGCATGCCGTTTTCTGCAATCGCCACTGGCAAGGAAAGTGCGGGCAGACCTGCCAGATTTACAGAGATCGTGTACATATCGGAGAGATACATCTGCAGCGGATCTTCCAGACTTCCGGCCTTATAAGCCGTGTCCGGTGCCACCGGAGAGAGAATAAGGTCAGCTTTTTCAAAGACCCGTTCAAAATCCTCTTTGATCAGGCGGCGTACCTTCTGCGCCTTCACATAATACGCGTCATAGTAACCGCTGGAGAGAACAAAGTTTCCAAGCAGTATGCGGCGTTTGACCTCTTCACCAAAACCCTCTGAACGGCTTTTTATAAAGGTTTCTTGGAGGTTGCTTCCACTTTGGCGTGTACCGTAGCGGATGCCGTCATAGCGGGCAAGGTTTGTCGAGGCTTCGGCAGTAGCCGTGACATAATAGGCCGAGATATCGTACTTCGCATCCAAAAGCTCAGTCTCAATGATCTCGTGTCCCTGCGCTTTCAAAACAGCCACCGTTTCATCGTAGGCTTTTTTCACCGCCGCGCTCGCATCATTCAAAAAGTGCGGCAAAATAGCGATACGCAGTTTGCGCTCAGGATTGAGGTTTTCGCTGACAGGCGTGTACTCTATATCTGCCGAGGTCGAGTCTTTAGGGTCGTGTCCGCTGATCATGTCGTAAAGAATAGCCGCGTCTTCGACGTTTTGCGTCAAGGGTCCGATCTGATCCAACGAGGAAGCGTAAGCCCCCAGGCCGTAACGGCTGACACGTCCATAGGTCGGTTTCATCCCGACAATCCCGCAAAATGCAGCTGGCTGTCGAATCGAACCGCCAGTATCTGAACCCAGAGCCGCGATCGCAATGCCCGCAGCAACTGCCGCAGCAGAACCGCCTGAACTTCCGCCCGGTACGCACTCATGATTGAGCGGGTTAAGTGTTTTTCCGTAGCAAGAGCTTTCCGTCGTCGAACCCATCGCGAACTCGTCCATATTTGCCCGCCCGAAAGGGGCTATACCGCAAGCGCGAAGCTTGGTGATGACTGTCGCGTCATAAGGAGCAATATATCCCTGCAAGATTTTGGAACCTGCGGTGACGCTCCACTCTTTGACTTGTATATTGTCTTTGATAAGAAGCGGAATTCCCTCGCCTGACTCTTCCATTCCTATGTAAGCATTCAACTCTTTTTTTTCTTCGATCTTTACTTTCAATGCTTGGCGAAACGTTTTGATCTCATCAGCAGACAGCTTCAATGCTTCTTTGAGTGTTATCACATCTTTTCCTTTTTCACTTTAATCAATACAAGAGCTATAAAAATTACTACAAGAACAAGTCCCACCGTGGAAAGAACAAACCAAAACGGAACGGCTTCATTTAAACTCGGCATCACGCCATCACCTCGGCGCAGCGCTCGCACAAGCACGTTTCACTCGAAGCTCTGAACTTCCAGCAGCGGGGGCATTTTGATTTGTCCGCTTTAAATATCTTAAAGAGATCACCTTCGACTTCGAAACTTCCCACAGCATTCTCTTCGTCATGGAAGATCACCTTAGAGACCTGGAACCAATCTTCTGCGTCGCTGCGCTCAAGTGATTGGATTTTTTCGCTTTGTGTGTATACCACCAGCTCCAAAGTATCTTTGAGTTTTTTCTCTTTTTTCATCGCGTCTACAATCACAGAGAACTTGTCCCGTGCTTCACTCATATAAGGCTCGTTAAAGAGTGAGACTGGCGCATCAATAGGCGCGTAGATCATATCAAAGATATCTTCCGCCTCGCCCTTGATCAGAGCCGGCGATGCTTCGAGTATCTCATCTGCCGTGTAGGTCAGGATCGGCGCAAGAAGCATCATCAGAGGTTTTACTATCAGTGCCATAGCGGATTGGCTCGCCCGGCGGCTGTGAGAATCTTTTGCGTCACAGTAGAGACGGTCTTTGGTCACTGCCAGATAGATACCGCTAAGCTCGTTGACGATGAACTTTGTCAAAATGCTCATCCCCTGAACATAGTTGTACTGCGCAAAAAGTCTATGTGCCTCATCAAAGACGATACTTGCCTCAGAGACGATCCATTGGTCCAGCATTCCCAGCTCATTGTAAGAGAGGATACTCTCAAGATCATCAATGTTAGCCAGCAAAAACCTGAACGTATTGCGGATCTTGCGGTAATGCTCTGCCGTCTGCTTCAAGATGTCATCAGAGATCTTAAGATCCGTCTGGTAATCGGAAAGCACTACCCAAAGACGCAAGATCTCAGAACCATACTGTTTGATGACCTGCTCAGGCGCGATGACATTCCCTTTGGACTTGGACATCTTCTCGCCCTTGGCGTCAACAGTAAAGCCGTGCGTCAAGAGAGCTTTGTAAGGAGCCTTATGCTCGACTGCTGCGGAAAGGAAAAGAGAGGACTGAAACCATCCTCTGTGCTGATCTGAACCCTCAAGATACAGATCTGCCTGATAGTTGCCTGCGTCATAATTGCGTGATTTTAGCACCGAGTTCCAGGTTGAACCGGAATCAAACCAGACGTCGAGAATGTCTGTTACTTTTTCCAGCTCCTCTGCTTTGTAGCCGCTTCCGGGATACATCAGCTGCTCGATCGGCATTGAGTACCATGCGTCTGAGCCCTGCATCTCAAAGACCATCGCCGTAAAGTTGAGCACTTTTTCGTCCAAAATGACTTCTCCCGTTGCCTTGACACGGAAGAAAGCGATAGGAACGCCCCAGTCGCGCTGGCGGGAGATACACCAGTCCGGACGGTTTTCTACCATCGCGTTTAGACGTTTACGTCCTGTCTCAGGGTAAAACGCCGTGTTTTTTACCTCGTCAAGAGCGATCTCTCTCAAGGTCTGCCTCTCACCCTCAGGTTTGCCGTCAACCGAGATAAACCATTGTTTCGTCGCGCGAAAGATCAGCGGCGTATGCGAACGCCAACAGTGCGGATAGGAGTGCATAAACTTTGAGACCTTGAGCAGTTTGTCACCCAGAAGTTCATTGATCTGATCGTTGCACTTAAAGATATGTTTTCCGACAAACTCTTGCGGATTGGGAAGAAGCTTTTCGTGTACGATGCTCTCATCATAGCACCCCGTCTCATCTACGGGCATGATCACCTCAAGGTTATACTGCAGACCTACGCGGTAATCCTCTTCGCCATGGCCGGGAGCCGTATGAACACAGCCCGTACCGTTTTCCATCAAAACATGCTCGCCCAGCACAATGTGCGAGCTTCTGCCGTTAAGCGGGTTGACCGCATGAAGATTCTCGAATTTTTTTGCAGGGAAACTCTGAACAACGCTGCCCTTGACTACCTCTTGGGCGATCATCTGCTCATAAAGCTTTTCCGCCACGATATAGCCGTCGCTTGTGCGGACATAGTTCTCATTCGGATTAAGCGCTATTGCCGTGTTTGCCGGAAGCGTCCATGGGGTTGTCGTCCAGATGACTAAAGCCGCATTGCCCTCGATGGAGGTGCGTATCTTAGCCTCTTCTGAAAGCTCAAAGGCCACAAAGATAGAGAAGTCCTCTTTGTCCTCATACTCTACCTCGGCTTCTGCGAGGGCGGTGCGCTCTGCCCAAGACCAAAAGACCGGCTTGGAGCGCTCTATCAATAGCCCTTTTTTGGCGACTGCACATAGAGTACGGTAGATATTAGCTTCAAACTTGTAGTCCATCGTCACATAAGGCTTGTCCCAGTCGGCGATAATCCCCAACTGTTTGAACTCCTCTTTTTGGATATCCACAAATTTTTCCGCATGCTCACGGCACAGTTTGCGCACTTCTGCCGTCTGCAAGAGCTCTTTTTTGGCTTTTCCGCCAAGTTTTTTCTCAACCTGCTGCTCTATCGGCAGACCATGACAGTCCCAGCCCGGAGTAAAACGGATGGATTTGCCGTTAAAATAGTTCTGCTTGACGATGACATCTTTTAAGATCTTGTTAAGCGCATGACCGATGTGGATATGACCATTTGCATAAGGAGGCCCGTCGTGCAGGGTAAAGCTCTCTGCAGCATCTTTACGATTTGCCTTCATCTTAGCGTACACGTCTTTTTCGAACCATGCCGCATAACGTTTTGGCTCGTTGTTGATCAGGTTTCCGCGCATCTCGAAAGCTGTATTTGGTAGAAGAAGCGTCTCTTTATAGTTCATTGAATATCCTGAAAGTCTTTTAAAAATTTTTGCATTATATCTTTACTGCGATTAAACAGGGCTGATGCTGCAATACCGTCCTGCTCATGGATGTTTTAGACGAGTATATTTCACCTATTTTTTTGAAGTATGCTATACTTTTGCACTAAAACAGAACGTCTCTCAAAGGGGAAAATGTGGAAAAAATTGTTTTATTTGTCGGTAGAAAGTTTCAGTCAAATGCCCCGTTTCAGGAGTATGTCAAGCGAGAAATTCACCGCAATATCGGTGAGGTCGACACTTTTTATTTCTTTCCCGAAAATGACAATGCACTTTTTTTGCATCTTGAGTACCTTCTCAATACCGAATCCCAGCTCCTTATCGTTACAAGCCGGGCGGCCTCTTCAGTCGTAGGCAAACTTCTCTGCACCATTACGGCGGACAACCAGATCTTGAAAGAAAACATGTTGATCCCCTCTTCTACCTCAGTATTTGAAGAGAACACCTACCTGTTGAACTATAAAAAAATCACGATAAATGTTCTCACCGCTCAGGAAAACCAGATCCTGCCGCAGATCCTTATCCAAAACGAGATACGTTTTGCCTCCGTGCAGCTCTTTGATATCGATATAGAAACAGCCAACGCGCTCTTGACTCCGCTAGCGCAGACCTATGAGGTGAAGCTGCACTTTTCGCTTCTGGTTCACGAGTGGGTACTGCTCAATATCGAGAGCAAAAAGTATGGAAATATCTCACAGTTTATCTCTTCGGCCAAGTCTCTTCTTACTACCAAGCTTATCCCCGCCTCCAATATCGGTGCTTTTATCATCGAAAAACTGTCTCATGCTGGGAAAAAACTCAGTATTGCCGAAAGTTGCACCGGAGGACTGATCGCTTCGTTTATCACAAAAGAGAGCGGTTCATCTGCTGTTTTTGAAGGCTCACTTGTCACCTACTCCAACCGTCTCAAATCAAACTGGCTCGCGGTAGAGGGCAGAAGCCTGGAAAGTTATGGGGCGGTGAGCGAAGAGGTCGTTATGGAGATGAGCGATGGGGTACTCAATGTCAGTGACGCCGATTATGCTATCTCTGTCAGCGGTATAGCCGGCCCTGAGGGAGGAAGCGAAGAGAAACCTGTAGGTACGGTCTATATCTGTGTGCGCAGCAAAGAAAAGAGCAAGGTTGAAAAACTGGACTTAAAAGGAGACCGCATTTATATTCAAGAACAAAGCACTCTCTATGCGATAAAAATGCTTATGATGATTGACAAAGCACTCTTTTTTGCCAAATAATTTTCGGGCTTTTTCCCCAAAAAAATCATCCTGATGCGAATTAAAAATAATTTTTTAACATTTTCTCAAAAAAGTCTTGACAAAGGGCGTTCTTTCTCCTATAATTTCGGCCTCATAAGCGACTAAGCTTGAGAGAAAAACGTCTCGTTAGCTCAGCTGGTAGAGCATCTCACTTTTAATGAGGATGCCGATGGTTCGAATCCATCACGGGACACCAGTTATGCAAACCTTGAAGCAAAATTGTTTGTTTTACTTGACCCTTTCGTCTAGTGGCCAAGGACACTATCACTTCATGGTAGGAACAGAGGTTCAAATCCTTTAGGGGTCGCCAATTAAGGTGTTGTTTTAAAGATGGGCGTTTAGCTCAGTTGGTAGAGCGCTACCCTTACAAGGTAGATGTCACAAGTTCGAGTCTTGTAATGCCCACCATTTTTATACAGAGTCACAACAACAGAAAGTTTATCTTTCTTCTAGCACATGCGGTGGTAGTTCAGTTGGTTAGAATACCTGCCTGTCACGCAGGGGGTCGCGAGTTCGAGTCTCGTCCACCGCGCC
>JAGXFN010000004.1 GCA_024637195.1 Arcobacter sp. | reverse complement strand
TTTCAGCTCCGCCCAGAAGGTCGCCGTAAAGGTCATCGTCTTCAAATGAAGGTGCCGCCGGAAGTTCTGGCTCATTAGCTAAAGGTTCGTCGTAACTTTCAGCTCCGCCCAGAAGGTCGCCGTAAAGGTCATCGTCTTCAGATGTAGGTGCCGCAGCAGTCTGTGCTTCAGCTTCAAGTGCTTCGTTGTTGTCCGGTGAAGGCAAGAGATCGTCATAGGTACTGTCTTGAGAAAGAGCGTTTACCTCTTCGTCTACCAGCAAGGGTCCATCTTCGGGCTGTTTTATACCGATATTATAATCTGTTTCGTCGGGAACATCGAGCGGAGCAGACTCTTGGGGAAGTTCTTTGCCTTCAAGTCTTGCGATGATCTTGTAGAAGTGATTAAGGTTAGGCAGGATTTCTTCGACATCTTTTGAAACATTGACCACGCTTAGCGTATCGAAGGCATCTTCAACGCGCAGGTTTGCGGCAACTCCCTTGAGTTTATGCGACAAGTTCTGAACATTGTCAAAATCGCCTGTTTTTACAGAAGCATAAAGATCGTCATGAAACTCATGAGCTTGGGCAATAAAGTCGCCGATAAACTCTTCAATAAGATCAACAGGGAGGCCCAGTTCATTGGCAGCGACTTGAGGATCAAATTTGTACGTGCCTGATTTGATCAGCTCGCTCAAATACTCTTCACCGCCACTGACATAATCACCCAGCATCGGTTGATTGCTTTTTTTAGGTGTCTCTTCCGGCGGCATCTCAAAGCTTGGCAGCTCAACTTCTTCTTCATCCATCATCAGATCATCATCAAGCGTAAGCGGACTGTTATAATCAATACCGCTAGGTGCGCCAAATTCATTTTCATTCGAAGATAAGCCTAGATCGATCTCTTGTGTTTCAGGGATCTCAAGTGCTTCTGGCTCGTCAAGCTCTTGTGCATAGCTCTGCTCAAAATTCGGCAGTTCAGGTTCGGCAGCTTTGCTCTTCTCAGGCGTGAAATCCGGTTCTGAAGGAGTACTCTTCAACGTCGTCTGTGCGGCAGCTGGAGCGGGTGTAGATTTTATGCCTCCCGCAGATTCCAGGTCTTTCGTAGCCTGAGCATCTTCAGCGCCTTTGAGATGGCGGAGATTTTTTATAAAAACCGCATAGCCGCTCTGATCGGAAGTAAAATAAAAAGGAGAGATATGCAGGGTGCATGAGTAGTTTTTGCCTTTGGCGTGGAGAATTGCCTTAGACTCGCCTGACTCACTGTGCAGGATAAAGTCAATCCATGAAAAGTTTTTAAAATTGTGGATATAACCGGGTTTTTTTACAAAAAGATCAGCAAAATCATTTGATTCATTCAGCAGTTCGGTGATATTTTGAAATCCCAATCCTTTTAGATCGTCTTCATCTATACCAACAAACTCTTTTCTTTGATTATATAGTAACAATGTCTCCCCTTTAGAGTTCTTTTTCTTTCATTTTACGATACATTTCAGCCGTTTCTTCGATATTTTTACGTGATGCTACCTTGCGTGCTGCGACATAGCGAATAATCTCGCCATTTTCATTTTTAGAAGGAAGGACTTCTGTCTCTACCCAGTAAAACTTTCCGTCTTTGCGCAGGTTTTTTACCAGGCCATGCCAGATCTGACCACTTTGTATCGTGCTCCACATCTTTGCAAATGCCTCTTTTGGCATGTCCGGATGTCGGATGATGTTGTGAGGTTTGCCTATGAGTTCTTCTTTTTCATATCCTGAGATCTCGCAAAATTTTCTATTAGCGTACGTAATAATACCTTTGAGATCGGTCTCACTGATTATGACTCGGCCCTGAAAAAGGAGTTCTTCGCCTAACGCTTCCACGTTTCCCATATAAAACCTTTAAATTGATAGCTTTTGTAGTTAATCTCTTCTTTTAAGTATGCGAGAGAATAATATATCATATTCTTCGCAAAATATAACTTATTTATATAGCTTCTTAATCGACGATGCATCATTTTTTCCCACAACATCGGCAATATCCTCTTCTTTGGCTTCTTTTAATGCTTCAAAAGAACCGAAGTGGTTGAGAAGTTTTTTAAGCTTGGCCGGACCGATACCCTTGGTTTGTAAAAGCATGGAAGCCTGATCTTGCTTAAGTTTTGTCTTCTTATGAAAAGTAATGGCGTAGCGGTGGGCCTCATCCCGCATCCGTTGAACCCACTGCAGACGCTTGTCGCTTGTGCTTAAGGCAAAACTTTGCTCTTTAGAGTGAAGAATATCTTTAGCTTTGCCTTTTGCACGGTGCGCTTTGGCATCAAGCTTCTCTTTTGAAATGGCAAGGACGTCGAGATTGATCCCATTGGATTCGAGCAGATCTTTGGCAAGATTGAGCAAGGTAGCGCCTCCGTCTAAGATCCACAGATCCGGAGGAGGGTTTGTCTCAAAACGTTCGATACGACGGGTCAGCGTCTCCCTCATCTGGGCGTATTCATCAAGAGATTCAAGATGGTACTGCCGATAGCCGCTTTTGTTGAACTTCCCCTCCTCAAAACAGACCATCGCACCAACAGGAGCAGAACCCTGAAGGTGGGAGTTGTCAAATATTTCGATTCGTTTGGGAAGGTTTTGCAGTGCGCACAGCTCCTGGAGCTTCTCTTCAAGATCGTCATAAGATGAGTCTGCCTCATGGGCATAATTGTTCAGAAGTTCACGGGTGTTCTTCAACGCCAGCGTGCAGAGCTTTGCTTTTGGACCGCGCTGGGGAACATAAAGATCAAGCGCCTTGGAAAATGTTTCTTTCAAATAAGCCTGCACATCCTCCATCTCCTCGAAAGCGTGGGGAACGATGATCTGCTTGCTGGTCAAAGGGGAGAATTGATAGAACTCTACAATAGCGCGTTTGTAGAGCTCATCTTTGTCAAAACCGTGGTTGAGATGAACAAAGTTATGTGAACTGGAGATGATCTTCCCCTGGCGCATAAACAGACGCAGGACGACGGCTCTTTTTTCGTCTGCGTCGACGCTGAAAAGGTCGATATCTTCGCTGCTTGCCAGATCTATCTGCGAGATCGTACTGCTTTTGGAAATCTTCTCAATGCTGTCGCGAAGGAGTGCCGCCTCTTCAAAGCGCATCTCTTCTGAGAGTTCATGCATCTTGATCTCAAGATCTTTGCAAAGTCTCTTTTTATCATGGATATACGCTACGCCTTGGTCGATATAACGGGAGTATTCTTCCGGAGAGATCTTCTTTTCACAGGGGGCAAAACACTTTTTTATCTGATAGTACAAACAGGCTTTGCCGCCTTTGAGACAGCTTTTTGTCTGAACAAGAGGAAGAAGCTCGTAGAGGGCGTTTAAGATATCGCGCGCTGCGGTGGAAAATGGGCCGTAGTATTCGATCTGCTTGTCTGAGAGGATAGTTCGCGTGATCTCAAAGCGCGGAAACTCTTTTGCCTTGTCAAAATAGATGTAAGGGTAGGTCTTGTCATCACGCAGCAGGATATTGTATTTTGGTCGCAGCTGTTTGATCAGGGAGTTTTCCAAGATTAGCGCATCATGCTCATTCTCAACGACAATGTAATGCATGGTGTGAACCTCATGCAGCATTTTTAAGATGCGTGAACTCACGGCGGGATTTGGTGTAAACAGTGGAGAAAATCTAAAATAGCTCTTGACGCGCGCGAGCAGATTTTTGGCCTTGCCGATGTATAGAAGTTTTCCGTTTTCATCAAAATAGTGATAGACGCCGGCGGATTTAGGGAGATGTTGTACCTGTTTTAAAAGTATTGGATTAAGTTCGTTCATGACTTTTTTATGATGTCTCGTATCTCTTCCATGACTTCATGAAGTTTTTTATCTTCCACTGTGTTCTCAAATGCAGCGCTAGAACGCTCGGGGTAGTGGACCGCTTCTGGTTCTGCGGATGTGAAGTTCAGGCTTTTTTTATGAGAGACGAAGGCACGGACATCCGTTATCTCGAATTTTTTGCAGGCCAGAGGGGGTATCTTTTTTAAAGGTGTTTTTATAGAATTTATAATATTATCGAATTCTTGTTTTGCGCCGGGGTGGTTAAGCGCAAAAAATAAGATACTATGTCGAATATATCCAAATAGAATAAATTTATGTAAACGTTCTGGAAGCAGGTCTTTTACAGCATTTATGCAAGCGATATTGCTAAGTGGTGCAAAAGCTGATTGGGAACGAAGATGGGAAACAAGTTGTTTAGAATTTTTCATATCGCTATTATAACAGTTTTGATGTTAAGTGTAAGTGCGTGCGGCTATAAAGGTCCGCCCTATTATCCTGATGAGAAGAGCAAGTAGAGATGGTTTATGATGTTGTAATCGTCGGTGCAGGCGTTGCCGGTCTATATGCCGCGATGAACCTGCCCAAAGACAAAAAAGTCCTTATTATCAATAAAGATCATCCCTGGGCATGCAATACCTATTATGCCCAAGGCGGTGTCGTCTCAGCAGTCAATGACAAGGATGAGGTCTTGCACATCAAAGATACGATGGAAGCCGGGGCAGGGTTGTGTGACGAAGATGCGGTACGTGTTCTAAGCGAGCATAGCCGCGAAGTCGTCGGTGATCTCATTTCGCGCGGATTTAAATTTGACACGAACGAAAAGGGAGAGCTTCTTTATACCAAAGAAGCAGCGCACTCGGCGAGTCGTATCCTGCATGCGGGCGGAGATGCAACAGGACGCTATCTGCACCACTTTTTGCTTCAGAACAATCCTCATCCGATGCTCGAAGGAGCCCAGGTGACGGACTTACTGATAGACCAAGGGCAGTGCTACGGGGTCTGTGTCAGCTATAGAGAAGAACTTAAGCATATTTTGTCAAAAAATGTCATTATCGCTTCGGGCGGAGTAGGTTCACTTTTTGCCTACCATACCAATGCCTACACAATAAGCGGGGACTTGCAGGGGATCTGTCTGGAAAAAGGGATAGAGCTTGAGCGTATGGAGATGCTGCAGTTTCATCCGACGGTCTATGTCAGCTCAAATGCCGCACAAAAGCAGCTTCTTACCGAGGCTCTTCGCGGCGAAGGGGCAAAACTTGTGGATGAAAAAGGGTATGCTTTTATGAAGGACTACGACGAGCGCGCCGAATTGGCACCGCGTGATATCGTCAGTCGCGCTATCTTTGACTATAAACAAAGAAGCGGCCAGGAGATTTATCTCTCTTTTGAGAACTTTGAAGCAGATTATTTTAAGGCGCGCTTTCCAAATATCGCTTCAAGTCTGAAAGATCTGGGCTTTGAGCTTCCTCGCGATCGTGTTCCGGTCTCGCCGGCCTTTCATTATGCTATCGGCGGGATCAAAACTAACCTTGACGGTGAGGTCGAATCGGTAAAAAATCTTTATGCTATAGGGGAGGTCGCGTCAACGCGTGTACACGGAGCCAATCGATTGGCGAGCAATTCGCTTTTAGAGGGACTGGTTTTTGCTGTACGAGCGGTGAATAAAATGAATGAGACAGATGTTGTCTATAAACCAAAACAGTTTCCAATGAGTACGGATTCTCTGCGTTGTGAAGATGATCCGCTTTATAAGGACGAGCTTCGTCGTATAATGTGGAACGATGTTGGGATTGTCCGCACGGAAAAAGGGTTGCAAGAGGCGTTAGCCTTTATTGAAGAGACTCTGCACAAGCACATAGGACGGCTTTTAAAGCTTCGTTTGTTTACGGCCAAAGAGATCGTGACCTCGGCACTTAAACGCAAAACCTCAGTAGGGGTACATTATTTGAAGGAGAGTGGAAAATGATAGAAAAGTTGGATATGGTAACAGAGCCTATAGGGTGGCTGCTGTTTGCAATATTTGTTGTAGGCTACTATTTTATTGCGGCAGAAGAGAAATACCATCTCAACAAGGCGAAGCCGTCTTTATTCATCGGCACGCTGATGTTTATGCTTATCGGAGGGTTTTATGCCTATAACGGGCTGAATATGAAGCCTTTTGAGACGGAGATCGCACACCTGATCTTGGAGATCGCAGAGATCTTTTTCTTCCTTTATGTTGCGATGACCTTTATCGAAGCATTGATCGAACGCGGCGTCTTTAACGCACTCAAATCCAAGCTGGTGGCCAAAGGCTACAGCTATAAGGGTCTTTTTTGGGTGACGGGAACACTGGCGTTTTTTATCTCGCCCGTCGCAGACAACCTGACGACAGCGCTTATCCTCTCAACGGTCTTGGTCACAATTGACAAAACCAATAAGGCTTTCTTAGTCCCAGGCGCGATAAATATTGTTGTCGCTGCTAATGCCGGCGGTGCCTGGTCTCCATTTGGAGATATCACAACACTGATGGCATGGACGGCACACAAGGGTGAGTTTATTGATTTCTTGTATCTTTTCCCTTCTGCCGTTACAGGCTGGCTTGTCACGGGATACCTGTTGAGCCGATATGTGCCGGAAGGACATCCTACCGAGGCAAATGAAGCGCTGGCTGATCGTATCGAGATCCTTAAAGGCGGCAAGATCATTGTCGCTTTGGGCGTATTTACGATCGCAATAGCGGTTGTCTCCAAGCAGGTTATGCATCTTCCGCCGATGTGGGGAATGCTTTTTGGTCTTTCGATCTTAAAACTTTATGTTTATTTTTTACAGAAAAAACACAAACAAGATGTTGATATCTACAAGTCGATCGCAAAGGTAGAAAATGACACGCTCCTTTTCTTCTTCGGTATCTTGGCCGCCGTCGGTGCGCTTCACTTTGCAGGTTTCTTGGGATATGCCGTCAAGCTTTATGAGATGTTTAATCCGACGTATGTCAATATCGGTGTCGGTTTCCTCTCTGCCATCGTAGACAACGTACCGGTTATGTCGGCTGTCTTAAAAGCCAACCCGGAGTTGGGCTTGAACCAATGGCTTCTTGTCACATTGACGGCAGGTATCGGAGGTTCTTTGATCAGTTTCGGTTCGGCGGCGGGTGTCGGCGTTATGGGAAAACTAAAAGGGATATATACCTTTGGGGCGCATATGCGTCTGTCATGGACGATCCTTGTTGGCTACATACTTTCCGTCGCAGTCTGGTACGGACAGTTCGAAGTCATGGGTCTGTACAACATACATGAAGTCAGCTTCCACAAAGAAGTCCCAACCATAGAGTGTCCGAACTGCAAGACGGAGTTTGAGGCACCTGCAGAGGAGCATTAATCTCTCTTTTTCTACGTCAAAGGGCCGTTTTTTTAGCCCTTTGATAGCAAATCAACATGGAGCCTGCCGGGCTTCACTGTCTCTTTTTCTCTTTCTCAAAAAACCAGACTATGATGCGATGCAAGAAGTCTAATAATAGATCTTTAATCATTTATAGAGTATCCTTTCATTTTTAGACCACTTAAAGGTATCCCATTGAAAAATGTAAGCATTATTGTTCTTGATTTTGGTTCACAATACACACAGCTTATTGCGCGCCGTCTGCGTGAAGAGAAAGTCTATTGCGAGATAGTTCCTTACTATACGAGTATAGAAGAGATTACAGCGAAAAATCCAAAAGGTATCATTCTTAGCGGCGGCCCGTCATCTGTCTATAGTGAGAATGCTTATGCGGTCGATCAGGGGATTTATGAACTCGGTATTCCAGTGCTGGGAATCTGTTACGGCATGCAGCGTATTGCTGTAGATTTTGGCGGATCGGTTATCCGTTCAGACCATCACGAATACGGTAAAGCGGAGCTGAAACTTGAAACTGCCTCGCCTCTTTTTGAGAAGGTGGACGACATGGGAACGGTGTGGATGTCCCACTCTGACCGTGTTGACGTACTGCCGGAGGGCTTTAGCCCGATAGCAACCTCGTCCAACTCCCCTTATGCTGCTATAGCAAACGAAGCAAAACGGGTCTATGCGATGCAGTTTCACCCTGAAGTACAGCACTCACAAGAGGGATACCTGATGCTTCGTAACTTCGCCCGCAATATCTGCGGCGTCGAAGAGAAGTGGAAGATGGAGCATTTTCTAAAAGAGCAGATCGCAAAGATCCGTGAGATGGTCGGCGACGGCAAGGTGCTCTGCGGATTGAGCGGCGGCGTTGATTCTTCTGTTGTTGCGGCGATGCTCTACGAGGCGATCGGCGATCAGCTTATCCCTGTATTTGTGGACAACGGTCTTCTTCGCAAGGGCGAACGCGAGCAGGTAGAAGAGGTCTTCAAGATCAACCTTAAAGTGCCGTTGGTGACCGTTGACGCAGTAGACAATTTCCTGGACAAACTTGCCGGTGTATCGGATCCGGAAACTAAACGCAAGATCATCGGGCATACCTTTATCGAAGAGTTTGAAAAAGAGGCTAAAAAACACAAAGGGATCAAGTTCCTGGCACAGGGAACACTTTACCCTGACGTCATCGAATCCATCTCCGTAAACGGCCCCTCCGAAGTGATCAAGTCTCACCACAATGTTGGCGGACTTCCTGACTGGATGGACTTTGAGTTGATCGAGCCTTTGCGAGAGCTTTTTAAAGATGAGGTCCGAAAGATCGGTCTTGAGCTGGGTCTTCCAGAGAGTATGATCAACCGCCATCCTTTCCCTGGGCCTGGTCTTGCAATCCGCATCATGGGAGATGTGAATGTGCCTGACCTTACTATTTTGCGCGAAGCGGATGCTATCTTGCTTGACGAGCTGAAAGCAAGCGGCTACTATACAAAGACCTGGCAGGCCTTTGCGGTACTGCTGAATGTGAAGTCGGTGGGTGTAATGGGCGACAACCGCACTTATGACAATACCGTCTGTGTGCGCGTCGTCGAAGCAGTGGACGGGATGACGGCAACCTTTGCCTATCTTCCGCATGACCTGTTGGAGCGAATCTCACGCCGTATTATCAACGAGGTCGACGGGATCAACCGCGTCGTCTATGACATCTCTTCCAAGCCCCCAGCAACAATAGAGTGGGAATAAATATAAAGATTTCGGCATGCTTTGAAATGAATGCCTCTGCGACGTAGTTCACTACGTCTTTAAGGCACAACATTGTAAATCACATAAATTCTATTATGTTTTTGCCTGTGGGACAGACTCTTTTTTATTTTTTAATACCGCATTTCACTTGGTGCTTTTTGCTGTTTAAAGCTTGAGAAAGAGCGCTATAGCGCGTTTCAAAACTTGACTGACCATCATTTTTTTAAGCTTTATAGGTTATAATTTTACTGTCTGGGTGGTGCGACAACTCGCATATCAGGGGGTTCTACATTTTCATTCAGCGGATGGCGTAGACGGTTCGTGTGAAGTATTTTTGTTTGAGGGCGCAAGCCTTAGAATCTGCTACCGTTAGAACTGTCTCAGTCTGCTACAATTCGGCTTTGAGAACCAAAGCTAACCGCGGAACGCCCACCCGGATACCTTAGATAAGCGCAGGATTATTGATAAAAATCTAGTCACTTAGGTTGTTATGAATAATCCGCAAAATCTTCTATTTTAACACCGACTCGGAGAACATGATGAATGTAATGATAATTGGAAGCGGAGGCCGGGAGTATGCTATTGGCCGTGCCTTAAAAGAGGACACGAACGTTGATGCACTCTATTTTGCTCCGGGCAACGGCGCGACGGATTCTTTGGGCGAAAACGTAGAGATCAAAGACTATCATGCCTTGGCAGCCTTTGCCAAAGAGAAGAATATAGAGTTTACTATAGTGGGTCCTGAGGGTCCGCTGGTCGATGGTGTTGTGGATATCTTTAAAGCAGAAGGGTTGGTCATCTTCGGACCTTCAAAAGAGGCGGCACAGCTGGAGGGCTCAAAAGTCTATATGAAGAACTTTTTGGCCAAATACAATATCCCGACAGCGGCCTATATCGAGACAGACCATATCGACACAGCCTTCAAGTTTATCGACACACTAAGCACACCTATCGTCGTCAAAGCAGACGGCTTGTGCGCAGGAAAAGGCGTTATCATCGCCGCAAGCCATGATGAGGCGAAAAGAGCGACTGCAGAGATGCTCAGCGGAAAATCCTTCGGCGATGCAGGTCTTAAAGTCATTATTGAAGAGTTTCTAGACGGATATGAACTCTCTATGTTTGCCATCTGCGACGGAGATGATTTTGTTCTTTTGCAGGCGGCGCAGGATCATAAGCGTCTTCTTGACGGAGATCAGGGACCAAATACCGGCGGAATGGGGGCTTATGCACCGACACCTTTGGTAGATGAAGAGATCTACGAGAAGGTCAAAGCGCGCGTCATCCGACCGACGCTTGAGGGGATGAAAAAAGAGGGCGCTCCCTTCGAGGGTGTTCTTTTTATCGGGATCATGGTCGTCAAAGGCGAGCCGATCACCTTGGAGTTCAATGTCCGTTTCGGCGATCCCGAATGCGAGATACTGATGCCGCTTTTAAAAAGTTCTGTATTTGACCTCTTTTACAAGGCAGCGACTTCTCAGCTTGATACGCTGAAGGTCGAGTTTTATGACAAATACGCGGTGGGGGTTGTAATGGCCAGCAAGGACTACCCGTATGCCTCATCCATTCCTGCCGAGATCGTAGTGGACGAGATCCATCACCGGGAGCTTCTGGAAAACAGCCATATTGCTTACGCGGGTGTCACACGCACTGATGGCGTCTTGTATGCAACGGGCGGACGGGTGCTGGTCTGTGTCGGTTTGGGTGAGAGTATCCAAGAGGCACGAGACCGTGCCTATCTGCTCTGCGGGCAGGTCCATTTTGCAGGCAAGAAACTGCGCACGGATATTGCGTACCAAGCACTGCGTACCTAAGTTATGAACGAAGAGATATTCAGACTCCTTGACAGAGAAGAGCTGCAGCTCGCGTCCAAACAGAAACGCTTTGGAGCCTACATCATCGATGAGCTGATCTTGTCCGCGATCTGGCTGAGCGTCATCTGGAGTGCTTTTTCGGGTCTAGAGAGCATCGAAGACAAGGTGCTTTTGATCAACTCCTATCTCTTTGAGTTTATGGCCTTGAAGGTTATTTACCACACTTTTTTTGTGATGCAGTATGCGGCAAGTCCGGGCAAGATTATCATGAAGATACGGATCTTAGAGCTGCGCACCGCATCTAACCCCTCCTTGTTATGTTCCATAAACCGTGCCAGTGTCAGGGTGCTCAGCGAACTCTTCTTTTACGCGGGATTTGTCTGGGGGCTTTTAGACCCCGCCCGTCAAACCTGGCATGACAAAACAGCGCGAACCGTGGTAGTTGATGCTTAGAATAGTTTTTCTGCTGGTCTGTATCGTTCTCAGTGCAGCAGCAGAGAAAAAAGTCGAACTCTTTGCGACGAGTCTGGATACAAACGGCTCCTTTGTCAAAGCAAGCAAGGATGTCGTTGTCTTGTATGACGGCTTGTATATCAGTGCAGAAACCGCGACTTATGACAAAGACACGGGGATACTCGAACTCTACGGAAGCGTCAAGGCACTCAAGGGTGCGCAATATTACGCCATGGGCGATTATTTGATGCTTGATACCCAAAAAGAGCTCCGTCAGTTCCGTCCCTTCTTTTTTCAAGAGCATGCGGACGAGCTTTGGATGAGTGCCAGATCAGCCAAGTCAACAGTACAAGAGTATGAACTTGATTCGGGTGTCGTCTCCTCGTGCAATCCGCAAGATCCGGACTGGACGATTCGATTTAGCAGCGCTAATTATGATAACGAAGATCAATGGATGCAGCTTTACAATGCGCGTTTGTATGCAGGTCAAGTCCCTGTCTTCTACCTCCCCTATATCGCCTATCCGACGGACAAAACACGCCGAAGCGGATTGTTACGTCCAAGCTTTGGACTCTCTGGCGATGAGGGTTTCATGTACAAGCAGCCGATCTATATTGCCGAAGACCCGCAGTGGGACCTTGAGATCGTGCCTCAAAACCGTGTAAAACGCGGAGAGGGCCTCTATACAGCACTGCGTTTTGTCGACTCCGCGACGTCAAACGGAACATTGACAGCTGGAACATTTAAAGAGAAAGAGTCATACTTGAAAGAGTTTGACCTGAGAAACGCAAAACATTATGGCATCGAGCTTGACTACCAGCATAGAAATTTTTTAAATACCTGGTTTGACTGGTCGCCACAAGGTACTTCGGCTTTGTACACCGACATCACCTATCTTAACGATGTGGAGTACCTGAACCTAAAAGAGAATGACTCCTTGAACTACGCTACCCAGGCGCAGGTGACATCGCGGGTCAATTTTTTTTTAAATCAGAGTGAAAACTTTTTTGGCAGTTATTTCAGATATTTTATCGATCTTAACAAAGAGAGCAATTCAGACACGATCCAAAGTCTTCCCATCGTGCACTATCACCACTATCTCAATACCTTTTTGGATGACCACCTCTTGTACTCCGTCGACTACCGCGGTACAAATTTTTATAGAGAAACACGAAAAAATGCTCTCCAGAGTGAAGTTTCTGTTCCTGTTGACCTGCAATTCTCCTTATTTGACGAATATTTGACATTGACCCTTAGTGAAAATCTTTATGCTTCTCACCTGAGTTTCTACGGTTCTGACAATCCCGATGATCCTAACGGTGTAGCCGGTACTCCCCCTTTATATGGCTATTCGCCGGGGGCATACGGACGTGACTTTCAAAATATCGAACTAAACACCAATCTTGTCAAATCTTTTGATGAGCTGACCCACAGTATTGGATTTACTCTGGGGTATCTGCGTCCGGGACAAGAAAAACGAAGCGGTTTTTATACAGATTATGAAGAGATATTCAAAAACGAGTGCAGGACATACAGTACGGGGGCATGTGAATACAATACGATAAACGAACTTGTAGAACAGGCATCATTGGAGTTTACCCAGTATGTTTTTACGGATGATCTGGGTGAAAAGCTTTATCATCGACTCAGACAGCCTCTGATATTAGAGCCGGAATACGACAAATACGGCGACTTGGAAAATGAGCTCCGTTACTATTTTACAAAAGCCTTTAATTATTACAATAACACCTTTTATAATTATGATCGCAACGTTATCTCAAAAACGCAAAATTCATTAGGGTATAATGACACCGTTTTTATTTTTAATGCCTCGCATTTATATCAAGATACGCTTGTGAACGATGTGCGACAGCATACGCGTTACCTTACTTCGGATGCACGCTATAACTACTCGCAGAGATGGCAGTATTACGCAGGGTATATTTATGACATTGAACGAAGCGAAACAAAAAATCGCCATCTGGGCTTTGTCTACAACAAACGCTGCTGGAGTGCGGAGTTGAAATATGTTGAAAATATTCGTCCGACGATGAATGCAGCCGGCGAAAGCTCGTTTATTCAGGACAAGGTGCTTTATTTAACACTTAACTTACGACCGCTAGGCGGTATGGAAGTACATTATAAAAAATCGGAAATTGAATGAGTTTAGAAGCTAAAGTCGGTGCCTTTGTTGCCTCCGGGTTAATTTTATTGTTTATCCTCTCGACTCAGGTGAATGACCTGGGGAGTTTTAATGAAGAAGGGTCACATGTAAATGCCTATATTCAGGATGCCTCCGGCCTTGAACTGAAGACAAAAGTGAAGTTAAACGGGGTTGAAATCGGCTATATTGATGATATCAGCCTTGTTGACCACAAGGTAAAGCTTCGTTTCCTTGTTCGCGAGGGGGTCAGGATCCCGGTTGACTCATCTGTTATTGTCACCCAAGACACCGTACTTGGCGGAAAGCTTATCAACATCACACCTGGATATTCTAGTGAAAATATCAGCGAAGAGGGTGCCTTGAAATCCGTGGATCGTCTGGCCTCATTTGAAGAGACAAGCGATAGTGTCGATAAGGCGGCGCAGGAGATAAAACTCTTTGTATCAGAACTTCGACAGACCTTTGACGAGCAAAGCCGACATGACCTACAATCCGCGCTAAAAGAGTTCGCTGAAGTAGGGAAGTCTCTGCGCGAGGTGATCTCAGAAAACCGCAGCAATCTTTATGAAACTATTGATAATTTTAAAATGATGGGCGAAACGGTCAACCATAGACTGCCCGATATAATGGCGCAGATCGATTCGTTGACAAAGCGTTTTGACAGGGTTGGAGGGACGTTGGATGCAAAACTGCCTGAGGCAATGGACAAGTTCATCTCTTTGGAAGACAATCTTACGCTAATTGTCCAAGAAAACAGAAAACCTCTGAACGATGTTATTCTCTCGGCAGACACTTTTTTCAGCAGCGGGGGAGAGGCATTCAAAAAAGTGGACAAACTGCTCTCAAACTTCACCAAAAGCGAGCTGCAGTTCGGGATCAACTCGCATTATATGTTCAGCGATGAGTATGTGAAGACGTATGTCGATGTCAACTATCTGCCTGACCCCTCGACCTACTATATGCTCAGTGTGATTTCGATGAATGACTATACCCAAACAGACGGAAGCGGGGTATATAAAGAACCGGCAACACATGACAAGGGCAAATACTATCTCTCGGCCCAATACGGAAAACGCTATGATGATCTTCTTTTTAGAGCCGGTTTGATCGAATCAACTGGCGGGGTAGGAATCGATTATTTTACGATGAAGGATAATCTGAAGTTCACGATCGAGACCTATGATCTCAATGCCGTCAATGATTTTCGTAATGACCGTGCACATATGAGGTTTAACATGCGCTATCGTTTCTTGAAGCATCTAGAAGTACATGCAGGCTGGGACAACTTTCTCAACTCAAGAGCAGACAACATCTATCTGGGCTTCGGTGCCTCGTTTACGGAAGAGAGCATGAAATACCTTCTGGGTTCAGCGGCAGGATCAGCGATATGAACCAGTACTACAAAGACAGGAGCCACGCCGCTGCGAAGCTGATCGAGATACTGCCTCTTGACCGCATACGCCAAGAGAAGTGGAAGATCATTGCGGTCTCATCGGGCGGTTTGAAAATTGCGGCTGCTATAGCCGAAAAAGCCGGAGTCAAGGTGGATATCTTGCTCTCCGAAGCGATTTCTGCTCCTGCTAATCATGAATGTGAACTCGGCCGCGTAAGCGAAAGCGAAGAGATCGTTGTTCACGAAGAGCTGGTCAATGCGTTTGGGGTGCAGTATGACTACATCTACGGTGAGGCACGCCGCAAGCACGAAGAGAAGATACTCTCCTCGATCTACAAACTCCGAAAAGGAAAGCCCTTTTCCGATCTTAAAGATGAGCATGTTTTGCTGATCGATGAGGGGTGCGAGAGCGGGATGAAGTTGATGACGGGAATAAAAACAGCGATGAACATGGACGCTAAAGCCGTCTTTGTGGCGATTCCCGTTGCGCCAAAAAGTGTTGCCGAGGCACTGAACCAGATCGTGGATGAATCCTATATCGTGCATGAGGTCAATGATTATGTGAAGACCTACTGTTATTATGAGAATTTTAGACCCGTAACCGACAAAGAGATTGAAATTATTTTAGAAGAACAAGGATGAAGATGAGCAGATGTATTTTTGAGATCAATAACCATATCGAAATGTACGAGTTTGAAAAAGTTGCACGTCAAGCGGATGGGGCTGTATGGCTGAAAGTCGGCGATACGGTTTTACTCGCAACGATCGCCGTCGACCGTGACGAGGTGATCGAGGGGGATTTTCTTCCTTTGACCGTACAGTATCTCGAGAAGACGTATGCTGCAGGAAAAATGCCGGGAGGTTTTTTCAAACGCGAGAGCAAACCGAGTGACTTTGAGACCCTGACCTCGCGTCTTGTCGACCGCTCCTTGCGCCCGCTCTTTCCTAAAGGTTTTGCACACCCGACACAGATCACGATCATGGTGCTCAGTGTCGACAAAGAGGCTGACCTTCAGCGTTTGGCTCTAAATGCAGCCTCAGCAGCGATGCTCCACTCGAACCTCGCCTTCAAAACCTCGGTAACGGGCGTGCGTTTGGGCAAGATCGACGGCAAGATAGAGATCAACCCGACGAACTCACAGATGCTAGAGTCGACACTCGATCTTTTTGTTGCCGGAAGCAAGGATGATCTTTTGATGATCGAGATGCGTTCTTTGGGTTCGATAGAGAGCGAGATGATCCCTATGCCGATGGTTGATCCGATGATCGATCCGACACTGGCCTCAGAAATGATCACTACTGTCGTTTCCAATGCGATGGATGAGGATGAACTAATCGAAGCGATTGCTACCGCGCAGGAGGCACTGAATATCGCCAACGTGCAGTACGAAGAGGCTTTTATTCCCCTTGCCAAAGCTGAGGAGCCGATTAGACTGCTTGAGGAGATAAGCAACTCTGAGATCTATGCCCATGTCCAAGCGGAGTATAAGGCATCAATAGAAGAAGCGATCAGCAAGATGGCAAAAAGCGAGCGGAACAACTCGCTCAAAACGATCTCCAAGGCAATTGCGGCCTCTGATATTGCGAAACAGAACGACTGGCATTACGACCAGATCAAATCCTCTGTTGTCAACTACAAACGAAAATGCGTACGCGAGCAGATTATTGAAAAGAACATGCGTGCCGACGGGCGCACGCTGACCCAGGTCCGCCCGATTACGATAGAAACAAATGTCCTTCCAAACGCGCATGCTTCCTGCCTCTTTACCCGGGGTCAGACACAGGCCCTTGTTACCTTGACAGTAGGCGGGAACAAGGACGCGCAGATGTTTGAAAATCTTACTGATGCAGGAACCCAGAACGAAGCCTTTATGCTTCATTATAACTTCCCGGGCTTCTCAGTAGGCGAAGCATCCCCGGTAGGCGCACCAAAACGCCGAGAACTTGGACACGGCAATCTTGGCAAACGTGCGCTCGAAGCTGCTCTAAACGCACAGGGAAGGACGATCCGTCTAGTCTCGGAGATCCTGGAGTCAAACGGCTCTTCTTCAATGGCAACTGTCTGCGGCGGCTATATGGCCCTTCGTGCGGCTGAGATAGAGATGAGCGATCCTATAGCGGGCATTGCGATGGGTCTTGTTATTGAGGGCGACAAGCACGCTGTTTTGAGCGACATCATGGGCCTTGAAGATCACGATGGCGATATGGACTTCAAGGTTGCCGGCTCCTACAAAGGGATTACGGCGATGCAGATGGACATCAAGCTCGGCGGCATCTCCAAAGCACTTCTGCACGAGGCACTCTTGCAGGCCAGAGAAGGACGTGTTCATATCCTTGACATCATGAAAGAAGCAGAGGACAATATCTTGGTCAACGAGGAGAAACTTCCAAGTACGGATATTTTTAGTATCGATCCTTCGCGCATAGCGGAAGTTATCGGCCAGGCGGGCAAGACGATCCGCGAGATCATAGAAAAGTTTGAGGTCTCTATCGATATCGACAAAAAAGAGGGAAATGTCCGAGTTTCTGGCAGCAATAAAAAAGGTGTCAAAAATGCCCGCGAACACATCGAGAGCATGCTCTCTGCACCAAAAGAGAAGGCGCCGGAATATAATGTCGGCGATATTGTGATAGGAAAGGTGAAGCGTACGGTTGATTTCGGTGCCTTTATCGAACTTCCCGGCGGTATAGACGGTCTTTTACATATCTCCAAGATCTCAAAAGAACGCGTCAATAAAGTCGAAGATGTACTTTCAATCGGCCAGGAGATCGAAGTCGAGATCCTGGAGTTCAAAGGCAGTAAAATCAGCCTCGGACGGCCATAAGTCTTACTCTCTTTGGCAGAGAGCTTCGCTGCTTGTGCTATAGCAGAAATTTCTCTCCCAATAAAACTTATTTTAATCTAACTTTTAGCCCCGACTCTGTAAACTTCCGACGAAACGAAGTCTTTAGTAGGGACATGGCTGCATTTATGTGGTTATGGCTGGTTGAAAAACCGGTTACGCTAGCCGAACGGACCTTGTAAAACAAAAGGAGAAAACAATGAAAAAAATCGTATTAATGATGCTAGCTCTTGCTGCTGCTGCATTCGGTGCTGAGGCTGTTGCCGAAGTTGCTGCTGAAGCTGCTGTAGTTAACGAAACTCTTAAAGCATACTCAATGATCGCGGCCGGTGTTGGTCTTGGTCTTGCTGCTCTTGGTGGTGCTATCGGTATGGGTCACACTGCTGCTGCAACTATCGCTGGTACTGCACGTAACCCAGGTCTTGGCGGCAAGCTAATGACTACAATGTTCATCGCTCTTGCAATGATCGAAGCACAGGTTATCTATACACTAGTAATCGCGCTTATCGCACTTTACGCGAACCCGTTCCTAGGTTAATCAACTTAAGAATACCTCTGTCAGCTTCGGCTGACATCTTCTAATATGCGGTCGTGGTGGAATGGTAGACACGCTACCTTGAGGTGGTAGTGCTTTAGGGTGTGGGGGTTCAAATCCCCCCGACCGCACCAACTTTTATTACAAACCCCCTTATTTACGGCTTTCCAAGACATAACATTCAACAGCATAACTTTTTTAGTACACATTTTTGTCACACACTGGTGGTCAAATAATGAGTAATTACATCTTAGAACGCAACAAAAACCTCTACTACAGAAGACGAATTCCAAAATAATTTGCAAATTTCTTTCCTCAAAACTATGAAGTCCTCATACCTTTGCGCAAAATCTCTCGAATCCAGGCTATATTAAAAGCAAAAAAGATAAATATGCTTTTTGAGGGGATAAAAACGCTTGAATTTGAGGATTTGATAGGTTGATCATAAAATATCCTTACCTATGAATACTCCAAGATTAGCTCATTATTCATAGATAATAAGGAATATATTGCAAAGTGACATAGCATTAAAAATATCACCATATTTAACATGTGTGAATATTATAATATTTAAGGATTATTCCTATAAAGTGTTGGATATTAAATAGTTATAGCAAATAAGGGACAGCAGCCTCATATGGATAATACAGAATCAGTTATAGAGCTTCCTTGCACCTAGTTAGGCACTTCAATGATTGCCTTGAGTGCAATGGAAAAGGATTCCACTCACGGATCTTTAACTATTTACTGCATCCAGAGGGCGATTTCGCAGGCGTTAGGCAATCACAGGAAGTTATTAACGGTGAACCAGTACATCCGGAGCACGTTGTTCCCTGCGCTGTACTGATTAAGGAATCGTGCCGATTATTAGTGAAAGATGTTTCAGAAATAGAAATCGCTCGATTATTAAGTAAACACTGGAAAATAGCTTACATCTCAAAAGAACTAGCAGCGTATATTGACTCTAAAGAAGGTCTTAATCTGAAGAACAGAATGCCTGAGGGTTGGTGTTTCGAAAGCGGTGATGCATACGAACGCCTGAATAGAGCTGAAATAAAGCTGCTCCCGCTTGATGAGCGGTAGAAGCCATAACAAGACACTTACAGCCGACCCAGTGCCGCGTCGTTCCTGTCGTTGCTATGCGTCACCGGTCGGCTGAGTTCTAACGTCATGATGACAAATGAAGCTACACTTTTGATAAAAGATATTGTAAATGGAGCTAAAATGTATTTATATCGTGGAATGGATATCAATATGTATAATGAGTTAGATGGAGAATTGACTCCAAGAGGGATTATAACTACTGCTAATCTTTACCCGGGGGAGCATTTATTCCCATCTGAAAACTTATTTTCAGGGAATCATCATCTAAACGCTATAGATAAACACCAAAATCCATATAGATTTGATGAAGATGACTTTAAAAATAATAGTGCATACTTGTCGACTACACCACACCTTGAACGTGCAAAATATTATGCAACAAAAGGAAATACATTACCGGGTTATATATTTTATATAAACAGATCTGTGTTAGCAAAATTTAATATACTTGAATATTCAGTTTCAGAGTTAGCTACTATCATTACAGTACCAGAGGACGATGAAGTTTTACTTCTTACAAATCCTGTTGGTGCATCATTACTAAAAGAAGTCATTGTTAAAATCGAAAGAGTAGAACCTTTTAGTTAATGAAGCATCATAACAAATCATAGGAACTACTAAGTTACCTAGCGGTCACTTAGTAGTTCCTATTTAAACGTTATATGAAAATACAATTGGAGTTTAAATGAAAAAAAGTACTGTTAATACTACTTATTAGTATTGAAATATTTGCTGGCACACAAATATGTGGTTCAGGAACAGTAATTAGATTACTTGGTGATGATAACAAAGGTAGCCGTCATCAACGATTTATAATACAAGAGTCATCTGGAAGAACATTATTAGTTGCACATAATATTGACTTGGCACCAAAAATTTATTCACTTAACAAAGGTGATTTAATAAAGTTTTGTGGTGAGCACGAAAACAATGCAAAAAGTGGTGTGGTCCATTGGACACATGATGACCCTCAAAAACATCATACCGATGGTTGGCTAGAGTATAAAGGTAAAAAATATCAATAAATAAATAACTATTGCTCACGACAAACGTTAGTAGTAAAATACGACGCCATAAAGTACTAGCTCGACTTCCGAGTTCTACGTGCTTCAATGCTTTAAGAGGCAGGGCTTCAGACTCTGCCATCCAACATGAGGTCATACATATGATGTTACAAATCAGACGGCATTGGGCGCCACAGGATCAGCAATGACACTTATCGACTTTCTCATCCTTGGTGTCGTCATCGGCTCCAACAACCTTGCCGTGGCGCTGGCGCTCGGTGCCATAGGGCAGGCCTCACATCGCTTTCGCGTGATGTTGGTATTTGGCGTGTTTGAGTTCGTGATGCCGTTGCTAGGCATTGGGCTGGGTGCGGTGACCGCGCGTGCGATTGGCTTGCAGACAAACGTTGTCGGTACCGTGTTGCTGATCGCCCTGGGTCTCTTGATCGTGATCGGCGGAGTCCGAAACCGTCGTCAGGACGAGAAGTTGGCAAAACACGTCACAAAGTGGGGCGGGCTTGCTTTTCTCGCCCTGGGCTTGAGCATTGATAACGTCGTGGTCGGTTTCAGTCTCGGCCTCGGTCCGGTTGACCCGCTGGCAGTGGCGACGACGATCGCGTTCTTCTCAGTGCTGTTCACCTGGATCGGCATGAGGCTGGGAGCAGGTGGCAAAAATCGGTGCTGGTATGCTCCTGCTAGGCTTTGGCGCAGCCAATGGCATGGGATGGTTTGTAGCGCAGTGAACAAAGAAATCACCTGCAAACAATCGCGTAGCTATTTTTTGCAGGTGATTCTTAGCGTTATGTCTGCATATGTGCAATTTACAAAAACCGATATAAATCCATTTTTCCTTAAAATCCACTCTCGCACTACTCTCTAAGCAGTTTTGACCCGATTTTTGAACGATCGCATTATTCTTCAAAATCAAATCGCATTATCTTCTTATGATCGTAACCGTCTATAAAATTCTATATCTTGCCCGGATATTTTAAGACAATAAATAAAGTATATTTTTTTCAATAACTAATGCAAAGAACTATTTTTCAATTAAGTCTCTTCTTTACACCTGCTAGTAGAGGTAGTTTTACTTAACTGATTTTTCAGATTTACCTCGGACATATCACAATTTCATCACCGATTCTTTATTATAATCTCTTATGTGCCGTATTTTATATCAACTTAGAAACCTTTAAGTGCAATGTCAATAATATACTTCTAAATCTAACAGCAATAGGAGAACTAACGCATGAATAATTCAAGAAGAGATCTACTTAAGTTTGCCGGTATCAGCGCAGCAGCCGCTGCAGTAACCGGTTGTTCAGCCGTTGCAGGCGGAGCTTCTAACACAGCTTCAGATACACAAACTGCAGCAGGCAAACTGCTCGGTAAACATCAGGTTGTTATTATCGGCGGAGGTTGGGGCGGTTTGACTGTTGCCAAAGAGCTGAAAAAGATAGATTCAAAATTTGATGTCACGATCATTGAAAAAAATGAAAGCTTTATGTCTTGTCCTTTTTCAAATGCCAACCTTGGCGGACTTGATGGTGTCAACCTAAGTATGTTGACGCATGACTACGCTCAGGCAGTGGAGAGAAACGGTTACAGTATGTTGCAGACCAGCGTTACGGGTATCGACCGTGTAAACAAGGTGGTCCATACATGTAAGGGCGCAGTAGGCTATGACATACTGGTCCTCGCACCGGGTATTGCATACAACTACAAAGAACAATTCCCGACATGGTCTGATGATAAAATCGCAAAAGCCCGCCGTTTGGCACCGGGGGCCTTGATTCCTGGCGCTGAACATATCGTACTGGAGAGGATGGTTAAAAACATGGATGACGGCGATGTTATCATTACTGTTCCGAGCGGCAAATTCCGTTGCCCTCCGGCACCGTTTGAACGTGCGAGTATGATCGCCAATTATATGAAAAAAGAAGGCATAGAGGGCAAGGTCATCATCTTGAACGAAACCGCTTCCATCGCCAAAGGCGCAGCATTCAAAGAGTCGTGGAATGAAGTTAATAATGGCATGGTTGAACACCGTGACAACTGCCGTATCATTGATGTTGATTTTGACAAGAAAGAGATTACGTACGGGCAGATAGTCTATAAGGATGAGGATGACACAGAAGGCGTCAAAACAACGAAGACGATCAAATACAGTGTCTTCAACCTGATCCCACACAATATGTCTAATCCGGTCATCGAGATGTCAGGCGTGGCGACAACTCCGGACGCATTCATGAAAGTAAAAATGGCAACAAGTGCTGAGAAGCCGGTTTCTTTCCAGACCCAAAGCGATGCAAGTGTTTACGCCGTCGGTGACGTCGTAGGACACGCCATCCCACCAAGTGGTCAAACTGCTATTTGGTCAGGCAAAGAGTGTGCAAAAGAGATCGCGCATGTGCTTCATGGCAAGTCATACAGTGTTGCCTCGTCGCTTCCGTACAAGAGCGCAAATGTCTGTTACTCTATGGTTAACGGCAATCCGGAAGAGGGGATCATGGTCAACCACGAATTTATGGTTGCAGGCCCGGTTATCGGTTCTAAAGGAAGTGTTCCAAAAGGCGACGAAGCGAACAATAAGTTCCGCTCGACCGGCCTTGGAAAAGCGACGCGTGACTGGTACAGAGGCGCAATGCGCGACCTCTTCAACTAGGTTAAAGTAAACTCTTACTCCCCACAGCGGGGGTAAGTAAAAGAAAAAATCTGCTACACTAAATCACAAATCATTCACACGGAAAATATCATGGACAGAAGAAATTTTTTAAAAGTTGTTACGGCCGGTGCGACAGTTATCGCCGTCAATCCCTCACTTATTCGCGGAAATCTCTATGCTAGTGACGGCACACTTTACAAGGCTTATGAGAGAACCCAACTGGTAGATGCTGCGGGCAATCCGATCAAGGCTTCGATGCTTGAAAAAGAGGTCAACTATATTTTCAACTATCCTTATGCATCGACACCGTGTATGCTTATCAACCTTCCTCAAGCCACAGAAAAAGATGTGCGCCTGAAGTCTGATAGCGGGGAAGAGTATGTCTGGAAGAGCGGAGTCGGCAAGGAGCGTACCATCGTCGCTTATGTCGCGATCTGTACCCATCAGCTCACCCATCCAACCCCCAACGAAAGTTTCATCGCCTATGTCCCCAAAGCGGTAAAAACAATGGCCTACGACAAGAGCGGCGTGATTGTCTGCTCTTCTCATCTTTCTGCATTTGATGCGGGAGCCGGAGGCAAGGTGCTTGGTGGCGCAGCGACTCAGCCGCTATGCGCAGTAGTGCTTGAGCACAAAGAGGATGATACGCTCTGGGCTGTTGGGATATTAGGCCAAGACAGTTTCCACGACTACTTCAAAGAGTTCCGTCCGGAGCTAAAAGAGTTTTATGGCGGAGGCGCAGAAGCAAAAAAATTGGTCTCATTTTCGGTAAAAACGGTCAAATTGACAGAATTTACCAAAGAGATCATTCAATATTAAAAGAGGTATCATGAAAAAAGTTTTGAGAGCATTGGCTACAGGAACACTTCTTGTCGGATCACTATATGCAGGAGTCCAGGAAAAAGACACCCGCACTGAACTGATGAAAGATATGCGTATAATGCTAGAGGCAATGGAGCAGATCCAGCGCGGTGGTTTGACCAGCTCAAGCGATGAAATGAAAGCCGGGGTGACTAAACTACAGGGGACACTCTCTTCGTTAGAGAGTGAAGAGGTTAAGATAATTCTTCCCAAAGATCAGGTTTATGCCTATAAGTTTGCCCAGAAAACAGCAAGTATGCTTCGTCTGTACTCAGATGACATGATACTTTCTATCGAAACGGGGCGTATGGATGACGCACTCGATGACTACACACAGCTGCTTAAACAGTGCACTTCATGCCACATCCGCATCCGTAACTGGTAAGTGGCTTTTTCAATTTCTTAAAAACGGGTTCAGATAAACAAAGCCCGTTTTCTTTCGTTCCCCTCCTGTAGAATTTTTTCAGTATAATCTTCTGAAACTACTATATGAAGGAGCCACCATGTACCGATATCTTCTCCCTATTTTTCTACTCTTGCTCGCCGGATGTGCCTCAAAGCCCGAGATTGACTATGACCCGCTTTATCAGACCAAGGCACTCACAACATTTGCGATCGTCCATAAAAGCAAAACAGGCTACGAGAGTCTCAATGAAGAGCGTATCAAAGAAGCAATCACGGCTGAGTTGCAGCATAAAGGATACACTCCGGTAAGGCAGGAATCAGCAGAATTTCATGTCTCTTTTTGGAGTGTAACGCAAGAGGATGTTCCCTCTAATTTCAGTTTCGGCTTGGGCCTTGGCACCTTCTCAAGTGGTCTGGGAACCTCTGTGGGTACAAGTCACAGAGGTAGTAGTGACCAGGAGAAAATGCTGATCACTATGCTCGATCCGCAAACACAGAAAATATTCTGGCGTACTGAACTCTCCAAAAAACAGCCTGAGTTCACATCACCCCAGCAGCGCAGCGACTACTTTAATGAAATCGTGGCCGAGATGCTGAAGAAGTTCCCGGCCAAATCGGCGGAGCAGATTAAATAAGAAAAAGAGTGCTATATAGGGTGTTTTGGGAGTTTTAAAAAAGTGCTGCAGCAGCATGAGAGGGTGCAACTCTCATGCGCAAGCTAAAATTAGGAGAATAAAAAGGGCCCGAAGGCCCGCAAAAAGAGCTTCTTAAAACTTGTAAGAAGCGATAAGGCGGAGAGTCTTGATGTCACGCCCTTTGTAGAATGGACTGCCTGGAGTCCCTGGAGTTAGAATATCAGTTCCGCCTGCATTTAATGTATCTGCCCCATTGTTTACCTGCTCAAAGATAGCCTTTAAGCCGATCGGTCCCGTTGTGGTGCCAGCGGTAAGGTTGAAGCCGTCTACGGTTTTGTCGTAGATATCATCTGCCGTAATATAGGCAGCTGCGAGGTTGACGTTCGCTACCGAACCTGAAACACCTACTTTGATCGCTTCTACGCCCGGAGCCGTAAGAACACTGTCAAAATAGATAGAGCCTGCTCCGGTATAGATGTTGGTCTTGTCCGCAGTGGCCGTATTGGCAAAGCCTAAGACACCGTCATCGTCCGCTTTGGAGTAGGCCGCATAAAGATTGATGCCCGAAACATCTACACCCGCTTTTAGCGCATAGATTTTTGAGTCATCCAAGGTGCTGACAACACCTTTTGGACTCATCTGAGCGTATTGCGCTCCCAGAGTTACCATACCTGCCACTTTTGTATCTGCTTGGAACCATAGGGCATCTGCAATATTGACAACATTGTAGTACCAGGCCTGCAGAGTTGTCTCTGGAATCGATTTGTTGATAGCACCTGCTGCAAAGGCACCGTCAGTATAGAATGTTCTGAACTCTTCCATATTGACAGTACGTCCAGGACTTCCTGCTAAAAGATGTCCGCCTTCACCGCCTGTGCCACCTGCAAATACTGCACTGCTCCAGCTGCCGTGACCGTTATGCTTACCTACCCATGCACCGATCAGTGTTGTGTCAGGAAGGTCAGTGTTGATTGCAACAAGAGACTCAAAGGTGTTCTTCGCGACGCTCCATTTTTCGGTGAAGAGAAGCGGCGTGTTCAGCTCCATGCGTCCCGCTTTAAGTGTTGTCTTGCCTGCTGTTGCGGCTAGCCAAAGCTGGCTGACATTAGAGGCGTCCTTCGTACGTTTGTCGAAGTCAGCCGTAAATCCTGTAGAATCATAGTCGGCATTGATCATGTTGTCGTTGAAGACATTTGAATCCAGTCCCAGTGTCGTATAGACTTGCATCTCCGCACCCGCACTCACGTTAGAAGTCAGGTCAGCCGTGAGGCCCAAAGTGCCACCGATACCACCGGCAGAAGAGCCGTTGTATGGAGAGACGCCAAGAGCTGTCTTGTTTCCGTTGTCAAATAAACCTGTCGAAGCTGTTTCACCCGTACGTGTCTCAAGATCAGTCGTCTGATAGACAGCCTTTATCTCACCCGTTACTTTTACATTTTCAATCGCGTATGCGCTTGTCCCCAACGCCATTACAGCGACTAAACTCAGTGTTCCTAATTTCATCCATTCTCCTTTTGAAAATGTCCTTAATAAGATTGTCTTATTTGGATCTACCAGTAGTTTATGGAGATTTTTCTTAGGCTTTTCTTGGGAAGCATGAAATATAGTGATATTACTCCGACTTATTCAGGCTTGAGATAAAATTGTGATAAAAGATATAGTTATAATATAAAATAATCATTTAAGAATTTTGCAAATCATAAAAAGAAATAGCTGGCACGCTCTACTTGCATTTGAAAAGGTTTAAGCAGTGTAAATATGATTCAAGTCATGGATGGTTTACTTACAAATCAATCAATCTGTCCACATTAAAAAATACGATGTCGCTTGGTGCCTGTAGGAACCTCTGGAAAGAATAAATTCCGCTAAAATAAAGCTCATAATAAGAATGATAAAAAGGGGAGTTGGCAATGTCTACCGCAAATTGGCTGATCGGTGCAGGAGTACTTCTTGTCGTCATCGGGGTTCTCTATAAATTTGGTCTGATGAACTGGTTTGGCAATCTACCGGGGGATTTTAAGTATGAGGGAGAAAAGACGAAGGTTTATTTTCCTTTTGTGAGTATGCTACTTATCTCGATCGTGCTCTCATTTATACTAAGCCTCTTGAAAAAATAACTTCCTAAAACACATAGATCAGCTTGATATTTCCGCCCAGAGATGGTTCTATGGCGTAATTTTTCAGCTCATTTCCGCCGGCATCAAAGAGGGTAAAATCTCTTTTTATACTGTAGAGCAGGTCGGTCTGGAGGTTGAAGTATTTGTTGATATCATAAGTGACACCGATATTTGCCATATAATCCTTAGCCTCGATATAACCTGAACGGCTAAGGATACTAGTCTCGCTGAGCTTGATGACAGACTGTGAAAAAAGCATTCCCAGCCTGTAGAGCAGGGCGCTGTTCTGATGATAGCCAAGGTAGCTGCGCGGGAAACCGAGGACAGCCTGAAGGCCATCTCTTTGGCGTGAACGATAGCTGTAGCTTATTACGGGAAGAGCCAGAGTCTCGATGGGATGGTAGTTGGCAAAGGCGCCGAGTTGAACAGTATGGTCCTTGTCAAGCGCGTAGGAAGCAAAACTAAAAAGGCCGGCCCCGTAAGAGTCAGTGGTCTCTTTTTCAAAGGTAGAGTTGGCCGAAAATGAGGTAAGCAGAAACCATTTTTTGTTCACTCGGTAGGGAAGATTGAGGTTGATCTTGATGGCGTGCATCTGCTTAATGGGTATGTGCACACCGTCGCCAAAGGGGAGTGCGCCGATGTTGCTCCAGAAAAAGGCCCAGTTGGTATAGCTGATGCCCACGATCTCGTTGTTGATCTTTATGCTGTTTTTTGCAACGCTAACGCCGCCTTGCACGCCTTTTACCTTCGCCTCGCTAAGATAGGAGGATTCAAAGGAGAATTTGGGTTCTATGATCCGTTCCAGCAGGGTCTTTTTAAGGCCATCTTGTGCCTGAAGGGCGGTAAAAGTAAAAAGAGTCAGAGCAAAAAAGAGCTTTACTGTGTTCATCAGGGAGCTTTTACGTAGGGGGAGATGTCCATATCCAGAAACTCTTCCATCAAGATCAGAAGATCCTTCTTGCACGAGCCGGCGAAATGATTGTCGATGAAGTAGTTTATTCCTTTGCCTGCATGCTGGATAAGCGGGACGATCTTAATGCCGGTGATCTCTGACATAAAATGCGACTCATCCCCCTCTTCATAGGCATGCAGCAAGATGGAGCGAGAAAAATTGTTGAGGATGTGGTAGTAGATGTGCAGAAACTCGATCTCCATCACCTTTAGCCCATAGAGGTGGGTGGTGATCTTGGACTCGTGCGAGGCTACAGGGTGGACCTTGTCGGGTTTTATCGTGATGCCGATCTCTTCTTTGATCTCGCGAATCAGCGCTTCGATGAGCGATTCGCCTTCGTTGAGCGTGCCGCCGGGAAAGCCCATCCGTCCGTCCCAGCGGTCTATCATGATAACCGCGGGGCATTCGACTTTGAGTATTTCGTCTTTGAAGTATTTCCATGGAGAGATCGCTTCGACATAGATGGCAAGAAAAACAGCATCTTTTTTGTCCGTGCTCTGCTGGGCGAATGTGACGCGTCTGCTCATAGGGATAGACCTCCGAGATAAAGTGGCAAATTGTACTATATTTTTTAGGACAAGAGCAGTATGATTATGCAAAGCCGCAGGGGAAGTGATTGTGTCAATGATGACTTAACACTTGTCATTGCAGCACTGCTATACGACGGAAAAGCGGAAATAAGTTCAGGGAATACAGTCCAAGCTGCTGCATCAATTTAAAGGCGGCATTTTGACATTTTGTTTAATAAGAGGGAATTTTTATATGTTATAATCAACTATTATTATAACAGTGCTAGGAGCATACGATAAAAAAAGATATTGAAATCGCGTGGCCGAGTGGGGATGCCGCGCGTCTGGCCAATGCCATATATCATACCTATAAACTCGACGAGTATAAACGACTTGAGCTGGAAGTCCCTATGGCCAGAGTTTGTCAGCTTTTTGGGATGGCTTTGAACGAAACGTCTGTCGAATTTATCTCCGGGCTGATCGATGAGATCTTGGGCGAGCCTATTGCTGTTATGAACAAGGTCGTGGATCACAAGCTGATCCGATGGCAAACCTATGAACTTTTTACCCTCTTGGAGCCGATAAAGCCGAAGAGCGAAGTCATCAAACTTAAGATTAATACGGAATATCTTAGAATAACGAAAGAGTTTGTAATCAACCCATTTTTAGAACCATAACTCAATCTAAGCAATCGGAAAATCATGGCAAAATATATCATATTAGACACAGAAACGACAGGTACAGGAGAAATAGACAGGATTATCCAGCTTGGCTACATCGTCCTGGGAAGACCCGGCGAAAAGATCGAAGTGCATAACGAGTTCTGCTCAAGCGAGACACAGATCGCTCTTGGCGCGATGGAGACGCACCATATCACGCCCGATATGATAGAAGATAAGCCAAAATGTATTGACATCGAGGCCTACAAACGCCTTGTCGAGCTCAATTCTGATGAGAACTACATGATCATCCATAATGCCCCTTTTGACCTGGGCATGCTTGAAAAAGAGGGTTTCAAAAACCAGATGCAGCTGGTCGACACCCTGCGTTGCGCCAAGCATCTCTACAGCGAGCAGGAGTTCCACCGTCTGCAGTATCTTCGCTATGCTCTCGATCTTTACAAAGAGGAGGCGGCCGAAGCACAGAAACTGGGCGTAGTCATCAAAGCGCATGACGCCATAGGTGACGTGCTGATCTTGAAGCTCTTTATGAGCGCTTTGACCAAGCGGGCAAAAGAGCTCCACCCCAATGACAACCCGATGCAAAAACTCGTAGAGCTGAGCAAGCAGCCCGTCTATATGAACAAGCCTCTGCGTTTTGGAAAAAACAAGGGTAAGACGATAGAAGAGCTCGTGCTCAGTGACAGGGGCTACATCGACTGGATGCGAAAGAACATGGATCTGGACGAAGATATGCAGTACACGATCAAACGTGCTATGGGCGAGCTGTAAAGGCTATAAAACTATCCTTTAATATAAAAACGGCGGCACCGCATAAGTAATAAGAGAAAACTCTTGGGCTATAATGGCCCCCATGAATTTAGAAACCCTTAAAGACAAGACAATCCTCCTTCTTGGCAAAAGCCGCGAACTTGAAAAAAACGAGTTTTTGGCCCAACTTGAACATCACAAGATCCACTGTGTTCAGCGCTATAGCAAGGAGGTAGAACTTATTATCGAAGGGCGGATGCTCAACCCTATCGAACAAGAAGAGATGGAAGATCTGCACAAGACGGATGCGGCCCCTTTTATTGGGCTTGAAGAACTCGAAAAAGCGCTCTGCGCACAAATCGATTCGGCCAAGCTCCATATGAGTCTCAAGCTTAGCGGCAACCAAGCGCGTCTTCTGGGTTTCATACAAAACAATTTTATCACCGATGAGCTTTTCTTGCGCCTGCTTTCTCTTTACGACTGGAAAGGGGAGAGTTTTTTTGAAAATGACGAGAACCGCGATACTACGGCGGCTTTGATCAAGCGTTTTTATAAAGAGATCGAAAAAAACCACAATGTCCAGTACGCAACGACCGGCCTGCTGCATCTTGTCATGCAGACGGAAGATGCGGCCCTTTTGGAGACGATAAGCAACCTTGAACCCATTAAAAAAGCCTTGCAGAACACAACGATTGAGAACGGCATCTACAAGATACTCCAGGCCATAGCCCTGCATCCCAAAACATCTGCTTCTGTGATCAAACGCTTTGTCAAATACGCGCCTGAGAGGATCCAGGCACAGATCGCCGCACGAAATGACCTGAGCGCTGCAGTGCAGAAGCATCTGCTCAGTCTCAAGAGTGAGCTTCTGACCGCCTCACTGGCCAAAAACAGTTTTCTTGAGCATACGCTCGCGACAGAGATGCTCGGTGAGTATGCGCACGATATTTCGCTGAACATTGCTCTGGACGAGGATCTCTTTGAGGTGCTGCTTGAGAAAGAGCAGAATGCTTTGGCGCTTAACCCTTCGCTCTCAGAACAGATGATAGAGCGGCTCTTTGATCTCAAAGAGCACAAGACACTGCTGGCGCTGGCCGCAAATCCTGCCCTGCAAGAGAAAGATTATGAAAGATTGTATACAATGCATGACGACATGATTGCTAAGGTCCTGGCCTCAAACACACGGGTGGATACAAAGATTTTGAATGCGCTCTATGCTCAGAGCCTGACCCACAGTGCCCTCGCGGGAAACAGGGCAAGTCCGGCTGAGGTCTTGCGTGAGCTCTCCTTATCGGATGAGGAAGAGATACTCACTGCGCTCTCGAAAAACACGGCTACACCGGTAGATATCTTGTGCCAGCTACAACTGGACAAACGGTATGACCGCTACGTCAAAGAGAACGAGAGTTTCGGAAAACATATTCAAAACGACAATATAGGGTGGTTATGAAAGCATCAAGACTCACACGCGCGATTGGCGCACTGATAGACTCAAAAATACCGACATTTTTATGGGGACCTCCGGGAATCGGAAAATCATCCATTATCAAGCAGCTTTCCTTGGCTAAAGAGCTAAGGTTTATCGACCTTCGTCTTTCGCTGATGGATCCTACCGATCTCAAGGGAATCCCGTTTTATGACAAACACGAGCACCACTCCGTCTGGGCACCCCCTTCATTCTTGCCAAAATCGGGCGAGGGGATACTCTTTTTGGACGAACTCAACTCAGCGCCTCCTGCTGTTCAGGCCTCTGCGTATCAGCTTATTTTGGACAGACAGGTCGGGGAGTATGTGCTTCCTGAAGGCTGGGCGATCATTGCCGCAGGTAACCGAGAGAGCGATCGCGGGGTGGTCTACAGGATGCCGACTCCTTTGGCAAACCGCTTTGTGCATCTGGAAATGGAAGTGGATTCAAACGACTGGAGAGACTGGGCTTTTCGCGCGGGTATTGATGAGCGGATCATCGCCTACATCGGGTACAAAAGCGAAGACCTCTTTACCTTTGATCCTACGCTGGGGGAAAAGAGTTTCGCGACGCCGCGCTCCTGGGAGTTCGTCAACGGGATACTGGGCTCGGGAATGGATGAAAACCTGATGCTCGATGTCATCTCGGGTGCGATCGGAAAAGAGCGGGCCATTGCCTTTCTCTCCTTTGCGAAGGTGATGCACAAACTCCCCGACATCGAAACGATCTTGCAAAAAGGCGAAGGTGAGTACCCAAAAGAGCCTGAGGTTCTCTACACACTCAGTTCCGTGCTGGTCTCTTCGATACTCAAAGATCCACAAGATGAGAGACTGGAGAATCTCCTGCGCTATACGCTTGAGCTGCAGAGCGAATTTGCCGTGATGATCGTGCAAGATCTTCAGCGCAACGGCGTCTCTATGGAACATTCCGATACCTTTACGGCCTGGGTACGCAAGTTTGCCTATCTTTTGGCCTAAGCATTTGTGATGTCTGAGCATGAAGTAGAGCAGAAGATCTCACAGGCCAAGGCAAAACTGCTGGTCGAGTACCCTTATTTCGGAAATCTCGCCTCGCGTCTGGACTTCAAACAAAATGACAATATCCACGCTTTTTTAAGCGACGGGAGTACCTTCGAGTACAATGACGACTACCTAAAGACACTTGATATGGATGAACTGGGTTTTGCCCTCTCTAACGCCGCGATGCATACGGCCCTGGCCCATGATAAGCGTAAAAAAGGAAGAATGTCCTGGCTGTGGCAGCTCGCAACCGACCATGCGATCAATGCAATGCTGGTCGAAAACGGCCTTGATGCGCCCCTGGGCATCAACTATGAGCCGCGTTTCGAGGGGATGTATGCCGAAGAGATCTATGCGGTCTTAAAAGATGAGATAAAAAACGAAGAGTTTGACAGCAACGAAGAAAACGACACGGGCTTCAACGAAGAGAATAAGCGTCAAAATCAGGAGAGCAAGCCGCAAAATCCCGATCTGAAACAGGACAAGACCCTCCCGAAGATCGAAACGGAAAACGAGTACCGTGCGATAGAAGAGGAGTCGTGGAAAAAGAGTCTAGACGAGGCGGCCGAAAAGTTCAAAGATGAGCTGCCTTTGGGGTTGGAGCGTTTTTACGAGCATCAAGAGAGTCGAGTTGACTGGCGAAGCGAGCTGTATAGAGCCATTGACAGGCACTACTATCATGACTACACCCTGGTGCCGCCGTCGAAAAAACTTCTTTATATGGGGACCTATCTTCCCTCTCTGAGCTCAAATATGCTGCGCATCGTTGTGGCCATTGACAGCTCAGGGTCGGTAGACAAGGACTTGCTGGGAGAGTTTATTGCGGAGTTTGAGGCGATATTGCTGAGTTTTTCGACCTTTGAGATCGACCTCCTCGTCTGCGATGCCAAGGTGCAGTCGCATCAGCACTTTTCCAGCGGGGATAAGCTGGAGTATGAGCTGAAAGGGAGCGGGGGTACAGACTTTCGGCCCGTGTTCGAGTATATCGACGAGCATCTTTTTGATGCCTCGCTTCTGCTCTACTTCACTGACCTTCAGGGCCGATTTCCGCAGAGGGAGCCTCTTATCGAGACGGTCTGGGTGACGAATTCGCAAGACGAGATACCTTTTGGTAAAAAAATAGAGATATAGAGAGACTTTTGGAACATTTAAAACAGCTAAAGACCCTCATCGAAGAGGGAAAAAATATATTTGTCACGGGAGGTGCCGGGGTAGGGAAGAGTTTCCTCCTGCGTGCGCTGATAGCCAGTTATGAACAAGAGGGCAGAAAGATCGCAAAACTTGCTTCAACGGGAATGGCGGCCTCTTTGATAGGAGGGCAGACCCTGCACAGTTTTTTTGCGCTTGGGATCTGCTCACATACGCAGGAGTTGGAGCGTGCAGGCAAGATAGCCATCGACAAAAAACTTTCCAAACTGCTCAAGCAGATCGATCTGATCATCATCGATGAGATCTCCATGGTCAGTTCAGGGGTGATGGATATGATCCGCCTTCGTCTTTTGCAGGCCGAGTCAAAGGCGCAGCTTCTTATCAGCGGCGATTTTTTGCAGCTGCCTCCTGTGATACGCGAATCCGACAAGCGCCATTATGAGATGAACAACCCCGGGGCAACTGTCTCAAGGATCTATGGCTACGCCTTTGAGTCAGAATCGTGGGCGCGCTTTGCCTTTGAAACCTTCAATCTTGCCGAGGTAAAACGAAGCAATGACGAGGCATTTATCCATATTTTGGACAAGATAAGACACGGGCTTAGGGACGAAGAGGTGATGGAGTATGTTCATTCGCTGATCCGTCCTATGCCACGCGATATGCAAAACCACACCCTTCTCTTTGGAAAAAATGTCTCCGTCGAAAAGCATAACGCCAAAGAGCTTTGCGAACTTGAGGGCGAGATTTTCCGCTTTGAAACGACGGTGGAAAAGTATGAAAAAAATATCAAAGAGAATGAGGTTGAGCGCTTTTTGAGCGACTCGCGTCTGCCTTTGGTGCTGGAGCTCAAGGTCGGTGCACCCGTACTTTTTATGCGCAACTCCTGGAACTACTTCAATGGTGAAAAAGGGGTTGTTGCACGTATAGATGAGGCTGAAAACAGCATCCACGTCTTAAAAGAGAACGGTAAACTTGTGCGCGTAGAAAAAGAGAGATTTTCCAAAAAGCAGTGGAAAGAGATGCTGGTCGAAGGAAAAAAACAGGAGGTGGAGATGAGCCGTTTTGATCTTTTTCAGTTCCCTCTGAGCCTTGCCTATGCGATCACGATCCACAAGTCCCAAGGGATGAGTCTTCTTGATCTTGTCATTGACATGAACGAGATCTTCGCCCCTTCGCAGTTTTATGTGGCGCTATCACGGGCGATATCGCCACAGCGTTTGACACTTTTGAACACAAATCGGCCGATAGAGCGTTTTATTTACGCTTCGCCCAATGCGATCGAGTTTTATCTCAATAGTGTAATTTAAAGAGAGGGAGCTTTGACGCAGAGCCAGTTGTAGGCCTCTTCGGTTTGATCGAAAATCTTGCAGTCAAATGAAGACTCTTCCATCTTTAAGGTGTAGAAATGCGCACAGGTTAAGAGATGTTCGATTTGCGCAACGATAGCGACTTTTAGCGCGGACTTGCTTTTGCTGGCGGCATTGTCGATAGCAATACACTCTTTTAGTTCCATAAGCGAGGCTTCGAAACCGGTGGCTTGGGAAAAGTCGTTAATGACATAGTTTATCTCATAAAAACGTGCGTTGGCGTGAAGGGCTATGTTAGAATTTAGGATCTCGGAACATGTGATTTCGCCGCTGTATACTCTGCAAAGGCCCTCTTTTTCCCAGTTTTCCTGATATGCCAATATAGATTCCTTGCAAGTTTATTTAAAAGTAAAAGTTATCGAGATTGTAGCCGTTAATACATTCTATTTTTGGATGTTATCAATAATAGTTACAATAATTAAGATTTTTTTGATTGTTATCAGATTATTTGAACAAGGTGTTTAGGGGATGTAGATTTTGTCCTGCATCTCTTGATATTCTTCTTTTGCATCACTCTCTATCGTAATCCCGCCGCCGCTTTTGTAGCGCAGTCCATCCGCTGTTTTTTCGATAAAGCGGACCATTACGGCAGAGTCGAAGTTCTCACCGTCAAAGTAGCCGAAAACGCCGCAATAGAATCCCCTCTCATAGCCCTCGACCTCTTTGATGATCTCCAGGGTGCGTTTTTTCGGAGTGCCGCTGATGCTGCCGGCAGGTAGCAGGGTCTTTAAAATCTCACCCAAATTTTCCGGCCAATCTGCCTCTAGTCTTCCTTCTATCTCTGAGCTGACCTGAAGAAGCTCTTTGCTGCCCGCTTTGATCGTGTCGATGTAGCGAAAACGCTTTACTCTCACCTCTTTTGCCACCATGGAGAGATCGTTTCTAAGCAGGTCGACAACCATGATATGCTCAGCCGTCTCTTTGGCATTGGAAAGGATGCGTGCTCTGGCATCATGGAGTGAGGCATCTATCGTGCCCTTCATCGGATAGGTGTAGATACGGTTCTTTTTTATCTGGATAAAGCGCTCGGGCGAAAAACAGACGAACTCATCTTTGACGCGGAGCTTGAAAGGGGCGTTGGCGCAGGCATAGATCTCTTTGAGGCTAAGTTCACTCTTTATCGGCGTTGCGCAGGTGTAGTTGAGAAGATAGGTCTCGCCTGATCTGATCTTTTCGATGATGGTGTCAAAGCCTTTTTTGTAGGTCTCAAAATCTTGGGGAGAAGCCTTAAGACGGTGCGTATGCGGCGTGAAGTCATGATGGCCGAAGACAAACTCGATATCCTCAGCAGCCAGTTCGTCAAGAGTATAGAGCCGGGTTTGGGTGGCATCAAAGTTGGTATAAAAAAGAAAGGGGGTCTTGGCAGAGGCGAGGCGGGTGAGGCGTTCCATCACCCCAGGGTCAACTTTTTTAAGACGGCCATGCGAACATAGACGCCATTTTCTACCTGTTGCAGGACCTTGCAGCGCTGATCTGCGAGCATAGCGTCGTCGATATCGATGTTTCGGTGTACCGGTCCGGGGTGAAGAAGGATGATGTTTCGCTCGCCGATAAGCTCTTCTGTGATGCAAAAATCACTGGCATAATCTTTTAGCGAAGCGTAAGTCGGGTGCTCGTGCCGCTCGGTCTGGGTGCGCAGGCTCATGATCGCATCGACTTCATCAATGATCTCTTCGAGATGATGAGTATGGCGAAGCGTGGTCGGCGGCAGAAAATGTGGCGGGGTGACCAGGATGATCCGCATTCCCATACGTGTAAGCAACTCGATGTTGCTGTTGGCGACGCGGGAGTTTTTGATGTCGCCGACGATGGCAATGCACTTGTCTTTGACATCGCCGAAGTGCTCTTGCAGGGTAAAGAGGTCAAGCAGGGCCTGGGTCGGATGGGCATGTGCGCCGTCTCCGGCATTGATGATGGAGGCCTTGGTATACTCCGAGAGGATCTTTGGCACACCCGAGTTAGCGTGGCGGACGATGATCGCATTGGGGCCCATCGCATCGAGGTTGGCCGCGGTATCAGTCAGGGTCTCGCCCTTTTTTGTCGAGCTGTTGGCAACGTCTAGATGCACGACTTGTGCGCCCAGACGTTTAGCGGCGACCTCAAAAGAGCTGCGTGTGCGGGTGGAGTTTTCAAAAAAAAGGGTGATGATGAGCTTGTTCTTCAAAAGCGGAACTACATGACCCTGTTTGAAACGCGCGGCATCGGCAAAAAGTACCCGGATCTCTTCGTTACTAAAATCGCTGGTCTTGATTAGATGCTGCATCATTTCTCCTTAAATTAGCGCAATTATAGCTTATTTGCTATGGTTTTTATGTCGTTTTGCAGGCTAAGAAAGTCTTTTTTGTAAAAAGGCGCACTCACTTTTTCAAAACTTTCTCTGTCTTCGTAGAGGTTGATGGCCCAAGTGCAGGGGATCTTTTTACTCTCAAGAAGGTAACGGCTGAGCAGGGTGTCGTTGATGCCGCCTAGACGGCTTGGGCAGACAAGCAGCACAGAGGCTTCAAATACAGCGATAAGATCCACCATGAAAAGATCCTCCTCAATCGGCACCATCAGACCGCCTGCACCCTCGATCAGAACGAGATCGCAGTGGGTTTCGATCTCTTCAAGTTTATGAATCAAAAAATCTATGTTAATTGAATGTTTCTCTTTGGCAACATAAGGTGCAGCGGGGAGTCTGAACTGGTAGGGGACAATGGTCTTAAGGCTAAGGCAGCGAAGTTCTGGATTGAGTTCTTTGGCCAGGTCAAAAAGTTTTTTGCCGTCAGAAGGCGTGCTTTGCACCCCCGTCTCGATAGGCTTGAAAACACCCACACGAAAGCCCTGTGCGGCGAACTCTTTAAGGAGCAGCGCGGTGGCGTAGGTCTTGCCGACATTAGTGTTGGTTGCGGTGATAAAGATGCGTTTCGCCATGCAGGATTCTTTCGATATAATTTCGTTATTATAACCTTAGAAATGGAAAAAAATGGAAAAGTTTGAAGAGTTTTCTACCTATTTTGTGCAGGAGATCGGTGCAAAAGAGGGTGCGGTATCGCCTGTTATCACCCAATCTGCCTCTTTTGGCTACGGTGACAGCGCAACGGGTGAGGGTATTTTCGACGGTTCGATCAAAAAGCCGCTCTACTCACGCGTAGGCAACCCGACAACGGCAAAACTTGAGAATATTTTGGCGAAAATGGACGGCGGGATAGGTGCGGTTTGCACGAGTTCGGGCATGGCTGCAACGACGCTGGCCGTTATGTCCATCGTCTCTTCAGGCGATGAGATCATCAGTATCGGCGGTCTTTTCGGCGGGACCTACGGCTTTTTCACGGAGACACTTTCGCGTTTTGGTATCCGTACTTCGTTTTATGATGTAGACGAGCTCGAGGAAATCGAGGCGGCCATCACTGACAAGACGAAGATCATTTTCCTGGAGAGCGTGGGCAATCCCAACATGCGCCTGCCCGACATCAAAGCCATAGCAAGTATCGCGACTAAACACGGCGTCGTCTTGATGGTGGACAACACGATCACACCGATGAGCATCAAACCGCTTGAGTTGGGCGCGGACATCGTTGTCTACTCCACGACGAAGATCATCTGCGGCAATGCTTCAGCCTTGGGCGGGGCGGCTGTTTTCCGTGCCATAGCGCTTGAGGGCGAAGAAAAATTCAAAAGCGGGCGCTATAAAGATATCCATAAGTTCATCAGCAAGATGGGGAAGATGGCCTTGATCCCCAATGCCAAAAAACGTGCAATGCGCGACTTCGGTATGAGCGCGAGCGCCTTCTCCTCCTACCTGACGATGCTGGGGATGGAGACCCTTCCTTTGCGTATGGACAGGATTGTCAGCAGTGTAGAAAAAGTTGCTATAGCGCTTGATCAGGCCGGGCTGGAAATCAACCATCCCTGTTTGCAGGCGCACCCGCACCATCAGCGTTATCTCAATGACTTTTCTCTGGGATGCGGAACGCTTCTGACGATAGACATGGGCTCAAAAGAGAAGGCTTTTGCCTTTTTGGATAAGACGACACTGCCTATCATCACGGCCAACATCGGCGACAGTAGAACCCTGGCCTTGCATATGGGCTCGACGATCTACAGCGATTTTAATGAGGAGCAGAAAAAGTTCCTAGGCATCACGCCCGGACTGATTCGTGTTTCGATCGGTCTTGAAAATCCCCAAGATATCATCAAGGACTTCCTGCACGCGGCACAAGGCTAAACTGAGGCATCCGCGAAGGTGCCTCCTCCCTCTTTGAATTTCCATTTTTTCTTAACGCAGCGTGACTAACTCCTGTATTTAAGCAGATTTACACGTCTTACTTGATAAATTATCATCAATTAACAGATATTTTTGCAAGGAGTCCCGATTTGGCGACTAAAAAATCATTAGAGTTCGAGGATGAACTGGCTCTAAGCGAGCCTCAGCAGTATAAAGTCCTGCTGCTGAATGACGACTACTCTTCAATGGATTTTGTTGTCGATATTTTGATGACGATCTTTCACAAAAGCTATGCAGAAGCGGAAATAATTATGATTGAAGTGCACAAGAGTCAACGCGGTCTTTGCGGTATCTATCCCTATGAGATCGCAGAGACGAAGGTGTCGCAAGTCACAAAAATCGCAAGAGAGCAGGGTTTCCCGCTTAAAGCGATCATGGAAGAGGTATAAAGATGATCAGCAATGAACTAAACTCGGTTTTTCAAAAAGCGTTGACCTATGCCAAGGATCAGCATCATGAGTATCTCACCATAGAGCATGTCTTTTTCGCCCTGCTCGGCTCAGATGAGGGGATACGCATCATCAAGGAGTGCGGCGGTGATGTGCAGATGATGCGCGAATTGGTCGCGGCTTATCTGATACAAAACATGGAACCTCTTCCTGAAGATGTCGATCAGGAGCCCTTTGAGACGGTAGCGCTTTCACGCATTATCGATCAGATGATCCGTCATATCCAAAGCGCACAAAAAGAGCATGCCGGAGTAGGTGATCTGCTGGCAGTGCTGTTTGAAGAGGAGCACTCCTACGCAGCGGCACTTTTGGCGCAGCAGGATATCTCGCGTGTGGACATACTCGAGACGATCTCGCACCAGGATGTCAATGCAGATGTCGGCCAAAACGCGGATGAGAGCTTTTTGGGAAAATACACAGTTGATCTTCTGGAACAGGCAAAAAAAGGGAAGATCGATCCGGTGGTCGGACGTGAGAACGAGATCGAGCGCGTTGTTCAGACGCTTTGCCGCCGCAAGAAGAACAACCCGCTGTTTGTCGGCGAACCCGGCGTGGGAAAAACGGCGATCGCGGAGGGCTTGGCCCTTCGTATTGTCAGCGGTGATATCCCTGAGATCATTAAGGACTCTTCGCTTTTCGCTCTTGACCTGGGCGCGCTGCTGGCGGGAACAAAATACCGCGGAGACTTCGAAAAACGCCTCAAAGGCGTGATGGATGAGATCAAGCAGCAAAAAAATGCGATTTTATTTATAGATGAGATACACACCCTTATCGGAGCAGGCGCGGTGAATGGCAGCAGTATGGACGCCTCCAATCAGCTTAAACCCGCACTCGCATCGGGCGCGATGAAGTGCATGGGAGCGACTACTTACGCCGAATACCGAAACGTCTTTGAAAAAGACAAGGCGCTCTCTCGCCGTTTTGCAAAGATCGACATCAACGAGCCATCCCATGAAGACTCCTTCTTGATTCTAAAGGGATTGCGCGCGAAATACGAAGAGCATCACAGGGTCAAGTACACCGACAAGGCGCTGCGTGCCGCGGTGGATCTTTCCAAAAAATATATAACAGACCGTTTTTTGCCCGATGTCGCGATTGATCTTATTGACGAAGCAGGTGCTTCTTTTCATCTTCAGAAGAAAAAACGCTCTGTAGTGACCCCGCACGATATCGAAAAGATCATCTCAAAGATAAGCGGCATACCGACCTCGCGTATCAGCGAAGACGACACAGCAAAGCTAAAAAGTCTGGAAGTCGATATCAAGGCCAGTGTCATTGGACAGGACAAGGCTGTTACCCTGGTCTCGCAGGCGATAAAACGCTCGCGCGCAGGACTAAATCCGCCGGAGCGTCCTATCGCATCGTTTTTGTTCACGGGCCCTACAGGTGTGGGCAAGACGGAGTTGGCGAAGACACTGGCAGAGGTGCTGGGTGTACATTTCGAACGTTTCGATATGAGCGAATATATGGAAAAACATGCGCTTAGTCGTCTTGTCGGAGCACCTCCTGGATATGTCGGTTATGAGCAGGGAGGTCTTTTGACCGAAGCCGCGCGCAAACATCCCTACATGGTCCTGCTGCTCGACGAGATAGAAAAAGCGCATCCGGATTTGGTTAACATCTTGCTTCAGGTGATGGATCACGGAACCTTGACGGATAACAACGGCTATAAGGCAGGCTTTAAAAATGTCATCCTTATCATGACATCAAATGTCGGTGCGACTTCGCGCTCGGTTATGGGCTTTAACGCCGACGATGAACTCTCGCGAAACGAAGCGCTCAAAGATTTCTTTACCCCTGAGTTCAGAAACCGTCTTGACGCGGTGATTGAATTCTCTGCGCTTACGATTGAAGTGGTGGAGGGGATTGTAGAGAAGTTTGTAGCAGAACTTAATGCACAGCTTTCATCGAAGAAGGTCTCTGTTGCCCTGACACCGGAAGCAAAACGCTACCTTGCGATAAAAGGCTATGACAAGGCGATGGGCGCACGGCCGCTGAACCGCGTGATCCAGGAGAAGCTGAAAAACCCGCTGACGGACAGACTGCTTTTTGAGGAACTTAAAGGAGAGATCATCGTCGATGTCAAAGACGATGAGATCATTCTAAAGTAGGCTATGAAAAGCATTATCTCATCTTCTGCGCCGGGGTCTCTTCTGTGATCCCTTATATCCGCTATGAACTCTCCTTTCCCGAGGTGGAAACGGCATTGCCTGAGGGACTTTTGGCCTACGGAGGCGACTTGAGCCCAAGCCGTCTGCTGTTGGCCTACCGCAAGGGGATCTTTCCCTGGTACAATGCAGGCGACCCTATCTTGTGGTGGTCGCCAGATCCGCGTCTGGTCCTTTTTATTGATGAGTTCAAACTGCGAAGATCTCTGAAAAAACGTATGAAACATTTTGAGATCCGCTATGACACTGCCTTTGAAGAGGTAATGAAAGCGTGCGGAGCGATCCCCCGGGAGGGCCAAGAAGGTTCCTGGATCATCCCTGAGGTAATAGAAGCCTACAGCGTCTTGCATGACATGGGTTATGCGCACAGTATCGAGACCTGGCAGGATGGAAAACTTGTCGGTGGACTCTACGGTGTCGTTATCGGCAAGATGTTTTTCGGCGAATCGATGTTTGCAAGGGTAAACGATGCCTCAAAAGTGGCTTTTGCGACTCTGATCGAAAGACTCAAAGCAGAGGGTTTCACAATGATCGACTGCCAGGTCCCTTCGCCTCATCTGAAAAGTCTGGGCGCGCGTGAGATTTCACGCAAAGAGTTTGTACACTATCTTCACAGCACAGTGGACGAAATGTTCACACCCGGACACTGGAGATAACAAAAATACTTAGATTTGAGGCCATGTTAGCTTGTTTTAAGTTTAAACATTTTAAACTAGCTCTATCTTAACTATACGGAGAATAGAATGAAAAAACTAATCGTAAGCCTTGCTGCAGTAGCAGCATTAAGCTCAGTTGCATTTGCCGGTGTTAACAATCAGACAGGTTGTGGTCTTGGTTCTATGATCATTAAAGATGACAGTTCAGCCATATTGCTTGCACTTCAGGCAACGACTAACGGTACTTCCGGAAACCAGACTTTCGGAATTACTTCAGGTACTTCGGGTTGTACAAAAACGAAGATCGTCATGAACGAGCGTGCGCAAGAGTTTGTTGCCTCGAACATGGACCAGCTGGCCAAAGAGATAGCTCAGGGTCAGGGTGAGTCTGTTGATACGCTGGCTGAACTGCTTGCAGTTGAAGATAAAGAAGCATTCGCTTCCGCGCTTCAGACAAACTACAAAAACATCTATACCTCTAAAAATGTACAGATGGCTGACGTGTTAGACAATATCGCTACGCTATAATCCCCATGCTAAACGGAGCTTTCCGTTTAGCACATCTTTTACTCCATCGCATAAGGCTCTATCATCATACGCCTCTTAATAATAACCCTCTCTCTATTTATTCCGCTTTTTGCCGAAGTCTCTGCCTCTAAAGAGGACATTGTTTCACACTACGTCGCTCTGGCCAAAGAAAAGAATCTCTCCGCCTCGCGCTACTGGCATATTTTGCTGCACATGCCCGAAGAGACCAGCGAGATCGATGATGCGGCTTTTTTTCTTTCGCCAGAGGGTAAAACAGATGCGCACTCCGAGCTTGAGGCGACGATAGGCGCACTGATAAACGAAGAGCATTTTGACGACAACGCGACGGCCTGTCGTTTTCCCGCACGCAAGGCATGGTTGGTGAAAGAGCTGGGGATGGAGGGCTTGAGTGAGGTGGAGTGCACGCTTTATGACAAGATGATAAAACGCGTTGATCCACAGTCGGTCAGTCTTATCTTTCCTTCGGCCTACATCAACTCTCCCGCCTCTATGTTCGGGCACACCTTTTTGCGCATCGACTCTTCTTATGAGTCAAAAATGCTCTCTTATGCCATCAACTATGCCGCTGCCGCCAACCCCGACACGGAAAACGGGATGGTCTTTGCCATAAAAGGACTCTTTGGCGGCTACTATGGCCAGTACTCGCTGCTTCCTTATTATGAGAAAATTAAAGAGTACAGAGACAGTGAAGAGCGCGATATCTGGGAGTATGACTTTGACCTGACCCAAGAAGAGATAGAGCAGATGATGCGCCATATCTGGGAGCTTAAAAGCACCTACTCCTACTACTACTTCTTCACGGAAAACTGCTCTTACAATATGCTCTGGCTGATCGAATCCGCACGTCCGAGCGTACATGTTCGGGAGTATTTTAACTATCAGGTGATCCCGCCGGAGACGATCCATGCCGCAATAGATGAGAATATTGTGACCAAACGCTATTTCAGACCGGCACGGCGCTCGAAGCTTCTGGCCTATGAGGCCTATTTTGACGATGAAGATATACAGTGTGTCTTTCAGCTGAGCAAGGCAGAAGTGAAACCGCAGGATTTTTTGAAAGAGGAGCATTACAGCGCACAGAAAAAACGCTATATCCTCGAAGCGTCCAGCGAGTTTATAGAATATGATTTTTTAGCAGGTGAGATCAACCAGAGGGAGTACAAAGAACGACTCTATAGTGTGCTCAGCGCACGCTCCTTCCTTGGCAAAGGGGAGCAGATGAAGATCCCCCAACCCACAGATCCGATGCAGGGGCACCGCTCGCTTCGTGTAAAAGCGGAAACGGGATGGCGCAACGCAGAGAACATCCAGTTTTTAGGTATCCGGCCGGCAAACCATGACATCAAAGACAGCGATGTCGGATTTTTACGGGGGACGCAAATCGAGTTCTTTGATTTTTTACTGAGCTATTCGCAGCAGAAGGTAAGACTGGAAAAGGCGACTCTGCTCTCCATCATCTCGCTCTCACCCAGAGGAAAGTTTTTCAAACCTATCTCCTGGCGGTTGGGTGTAGGCTGGAACAGAGCGTATCTCAGTGAAAGTGCTGTCTTCGAAACACACGCTTCAGGAGGATTCACCTGGGGCAATGAGGTGGGCTATACCTATCTTCTTGCCGACGTACTTTTTAATACAGACGAAGAGCTCAGCGCAGGCCTTGGCGCTATAGCAGGGCTTACGGTGTACGGAGGAAAAGCGTTCAAGACCAACATTGAAACCGCACAGCGATTGTATGACACGGGAGAAGAGCAGTGGGTCTTTAATGCCTCGCAGCACTATAGAAGCTCTCAAAATACAGCCCTTTCGCTCTCTTATGATTATGTGCAAAAGTACAGAGAGGACTGGAAGACGGTAAAGTTCTCATTTGATTACTTCTTTTAATTTTTTTACAATATCTTTGGGCTATAATAAATTTCATTAATAAGGCTGGACTATGTATATAGAGGCAATAAATTTTTCTCTTTGGGCAGATTTTATCGAAAGAGAGTATCTAGATGGCGAATTCAAAGAGCTTATCAACAAAAAAATAATCAACGGAGCAACAAGCAATCCGGCTATTTTTAAAAATGCTATTCTCACTTCGCCGGCGTACAAAAAGCAGCTTTCAACACTAAGCGGATCAGCAAAACAGAAGTACGAGGCCTTGGCGATCACAGATATCCAAAAAGCAGCGGACCTGTTAAAGCCTCTGTATGACGCGGGCGACGATGGTTTTGTCAGTATAGAAGTAGATCCGAACCTTTGCGACGATGCTAAAGGTACGATTGCCGAGGGGGAGCGTCTCTACGCAGAAATCGCACGCGAAAATGTGATGATAAAGGTGCCGGCGACCACCGCCGGTTTCACTGCGATGGAAGAGTTAAGCGCTAAAGGGATTCATGTAAACGCAACATTGATCTTTAGTCTTGAAGATGCCCTATTTTGTGCTAACGCTTTTGCCCGGGGTACTAAACGCTCTTCAAAAAAAGTATTTACGGTGATCTCTGTTTTCGTCAGCCGTGTAGACAGACTGCTGGATGAGAAACTCAAAGCAGCCGGACTGACTCCTGGCAAGCTGGGGATATACAATGCCGCACGTATCTACAATACCATTGTGGCCATGAACATTCCAAGATGCCGTGTCCTTTTTGCCAGTACGGGAGTAAAAGGGGATGAGTACATCCCTTCTTATTATGTAGATGAGCTCCTTGGGGCCTCGTCGATCAACACTGCTCCGATCGAGACGATCCACGCCTTTGTCTCGCATGGCGATGTCAGTGAAAAGCTTCCCCTGGATGAAAATGTGATAGAGGGATATCTCTTGGATGTAAAACGCGCCGGTATCGATCTTGATGCGGTTCTGGCTGAACTTAAATACGATGGACTGGAAGCCTTTAAAACTGCTTTTGCAGAGATCTTAGAAGAATTGGAGTAAAGTATGGCTGAACCTATAGCAAGAACAGCACCCGCGCAAGCAAATCCGAATGTGGAGCAACTGACCTTTGCGACTTTGAAAAAGATACGAGCCTATCTTCAACGTATGATCGATGCCGGCGGATCAGATCTGCACATCAAGGCCAACGCGGTAGTAAGAGCTCGTATCAACGGTGACATCATCCCGCTCTCCGGTGAGATCCTTTCCAAAGAAGATGCCCTGAACTTTGCCAAAGAGCTGCTTCGCGGCCGTTTTAACGAGTTTGTTAAAAACAAAGAGCTGGATCTGGTCTATCCTTTTGATGATAAGACCCGTTTTCGTGTCAATATCTTTTTTCAGATGGACGGGGTCTCTGCGGTTTTCAGGGTTATCCCGATCAAGATTCTCTCTATTGACGATCTTAAACTTCCTGATGTCGTGCGTAAATTCACTGAGGTTGAGCGCGGGTTGGTCCTTGTAACCGGGGTGACGGGTTCGGGCAAATCAACAACGCTGGCCGCTATTATCAATGAGATAAACTGGAAAAAACGTAAGCATATTATCACGATCGAAGATCCGATCGAGTTTGTGCATAAAGACAGAAAATGTATAGTAAACCAGCGAAGTATCGGCCAAGACACGCATAACTTCTCCTCAGCCCTGCGTGCCGCGCTGCGCCAGGATCCAGATATCATCCTGGTCGGGGAGATGCGAGACCTTGAGACAATTGAGATCGCACTGCATGCGGCAGATACCGGCCACCTTGTTTTTTCAACCCTGCACACACTCGATGCCAAAGAGACGATCAATCGTATCATTTCGATGTTTCCAGGAGAAGAGCAAAACCGTGTCCGTTTAACCCTCTCTTCTGTTCTTCAGGGGATTATATCCCAGCGTCTTATTCCGACGCTCGAGGGCAAGCGTACGGCTGCGGTCGAAGTGCTCGTAAGAACACCGCGTGTTGAGCAGTTGATCATGGAAGGACGTGATGTTGAGATAAAAGATGCGATTGAAGACGGCAAAGAGATCTACGGTTCTCAGAGTTTTGACCAGGGTATTTTGGATCTTTATCTCACTAAAAAGATCTCCAAAGAGGAAGCATTCGTTTATGCGACATCGGCAAGTGACCTTAAGCTAAGAATGGAAGGGCTTGCCTCGACGATGACAAAAGATGCTCTAAAAGAGGGCGAAGAGGAAAACGAGGAGATAGAAGAGAAAGGTTTCCGCGAGGATGAGATCTTTTCAATCAAGGAGTAGAAAACATTCCTTTTTGACATGCCCTCTTCTGCATGTTTAAGCCTTTTTGAAAGACTTAAACTCACTTTAAAAACTATTACACTATAATTCGCAACATTTTTTTAAAGGAAACAACATGCTAGAAGGCATTATTAGAGAGAGTATCGGGAAGACAGACGCAAAAGCACTTCGCCGAGATGGTTATCTGATCGCAAACATCTACGGAAAAGGATTAGAAAACATTGACGCTGCATTTAAGACGAATGACTATATCCGTACTGTCAAGGCAAAAGAAACAATCGCTTTTCCAGTAAAAGTAGGTGGCAAAGAGCTTAATGTTGTAGTACAGGCGTACCAAAGTCACCCGCTTACAGGCGATCTTCTTCATGTAGATCTTATGATAGCACAGCCGGGTGTTGTAACGAAGTATATGATCCCAGTCAACCCAATCGGTGATCCGATCGGTCTTAAGAACAAGGGTCTTTTATATGTTGCCAAGACACGTCTTGCCGTAAAAGCTAAAATCGAAGATATTCCGGCATTCATTGATATCAATGTTGCTGATCTTGATCTTGGTGATTCTGTTCTTATCCGCGATGTTCAGGCAACTGAAAACGTTAAATTTTTAGATTCTGAGCGTGTAGCTGTACTAAGTATAATCAAAGCTAAATAATTTATTTGGCTTTAGGGGTTCCTGCCCCTTTCCCCTTTTCGCTCCGACTTATCAAGGAAATTCCATGTTGTACTTTCCCCAAGATTTCGCGTCTTAGACGTTTAAAAATAGTATTACTCAGACCGAAAACCCACCGATATTATTTTTAAGCGTTACCGCGATGATAAAAAACTGTTCTACTCGTGAAGGAGTACCTTATGGCACTTATCGTTGGTCTGGGCAATCCCGGCACTCAATATGCCTCTACCCGCCACAACATCGGTTTTATGGTCATAGATGAACTTCTCAAACGTTATGCGCACCAAAATGTCTCTAAAGCGGCTTTTGAAGGAGAAACCTACAAAGCCGGCGAGCATCTTTTTTTAAAACCGATGACTTATATGAACCTGGCCGGAAAAAGTGTCTTGAGTGTAAAAAACTTTTACAAACTCGAGCAGGTGATTGTGATCCATGATGACCTTGATCTGCCTTTTGGCGCCTTGCGTTTCAGACTCGACGGAGGACATGGAGGACATAACGGACTAAAATCTGTGGATGCGGCGATTACAAAAGCATACATCCGTGTGCGAATGGGGATAGGAAGACCTGAAAATAAGGGCGAAGTCTCCTCTTTTGTGCTATCATCGTTTTCACAAAATGAACAGGCATGTTTAGCAGAGTGGATCAAAAAGGCAGCAGATGCTGTTGAAAAGATCTTAAATAATGTTGAATGGGAAAAAGTCGCTTCTTTGCATTCAATAAAGATGTCTGACTCTCTAAAATAAGTTTGAAACGGTGATCAGGTGCTGACATTTAAAACTATCTCTTTTTTATATATGAAATATGTCGGCATTATTATCACAGCGCTCGTGCTCTTTTTTGTCGGGTTTGATGTGATGGACAACCTCGCAAATTTGCCGGATTCTGCCAACTTGAAACTTTTGTATGCGCTTTACCGTTCATATTATGCGTTGGATATTCTCTTTCCGATTGCTCTGATCTTTGCGATGATCGCATCAAGTATCTTTTTGATCCGTTCAAACTCTTTGGTTGCCTACTACTCTCTGGGCTACTCAAAAACAGATGTTTTGCGTCCGTTTACGCTGATCTCAACATTTTTGATCATTATTTATATTCTTCTGCACATGTACGCACCTTTTGCAAAAGGAAAAGAGTACTCGGACAATATCTACTCCAACAAGATCAACGGCGCTCCGACACAAAACCTATTTTTTACATATGAAGATTATTATGTCTTTTTTAAAGAGCTTCATCCCTTGCAACAAAGCGCCAAAGAGATCCGTGTCTTCAAGATTGAAAGCAATGATCTGCGCGAAGTGATTGTGGCAAAAGAAGCCATCTATACGGATGATTACTGGGTGGTTAAAAATGCCGAGCGAGTGATCAAGCCCCGTGATATAGGTCTCAAAAGCAAGGGAATCGAGATCCCTGAAAAAGAGGATTTGAGACTTCTTAAAGGGTTCAAGCCGAATATTTTGGATCAGGTATATGAGGGAAGCTCAAGCTACACGATTTTGGATGCCTTTGAAGCGTTTAAAATACTTGATGTACAAAATGTCAATACCGACAAGGTGAAAAGTGTTCTGTACAAGACGATCGTTTATCCTTTTTTTGTCCCTTTTGTACTTATTATCATCTTCTTTTTTGTTCCGATAAGTCCGCGTTTTTTAAATGTCTCCCTTTTCAGCTTTGTTGCGCTCATTGGAACGCTGTTGACATGGGGCATCTTCTACGCGCTGATACAGCTCTCAAACGCCAAAGTAGTCTCGGGTGAAGTCGGCATACTCCTTCCTGTCACGCTCCTGGGGATTAGCAGCTTTCTCGTCTGGTACAAAAAAGGCAGGCAGTAAACTCTAAAACTCTCCACGAAGACAACTCACACAACTATAAGCTCTTTTTTGATAAAATCGCGAAAATAAATAAAGGGCAGCTATGATCAATTTTTCCCAACTCGCAGAAAAATACCAAACACCACTTTATGTATACGATTTTGATGCGATTACACAGCAATATGAGACCTTGAAAGAGGCATTTAGAGCGCGTAAGGCGATCATGGCCTTTGCGATCAAGTCAAACTCCAATCTCTCTGTCGTACAGCATCTGGCAAAACTGGGAGCCGGAGCAGACTGTGTCTCAATCGGTGAAGTGCGCCGCGCATTGCTCTCAGGCGTACCGAAATACAAGATCATCTTTTCAGGCGTCGGAAAACAAGACCATGAGATCAAAGAGGCTCTTGAGTCGGACATTCTCTTTATTAACCTTGAAAGCGAAGCGGAGTTCGAGCGCGTGGAGATGATCGCGAAAGAGCTACAGCTTCAAGCGCGTATCTCGATCCGTGTCAACCCCAATATTGATCCGAAAACCCATCCTTACATCTCCACCGGTCTGCACGGAAACAAGTTCGGCGTAGAGATCAATGCGGCAAAGCGCATGTATCTAAAAGCGAAAAAATCCGAACATCTTGATCCGGTCGGCATCCATTTTCACATCGGATCGCAGCTGACAGAACTTGAGCCTATCCGTGAAGCTACAGAGATCGTCGCTGATCTGGTACGCACACTCCAGGCAGTTGATATCAATCTGAAGTTTTTCGATGTAGGCGGCGGGCTTGGCGTGACGTATGACAATGAGGTTACCATTGATCCCAAAGAGTATGCCCAGGCGATACTGGCAACGATGCGGGGCCTTGATATGACGATCATCTGCGAGCCGGGCCGTTTTATCACGGCAAATGCGGGATACTTCTTGACGCGGGTGATGTATGAAAAACAAAATGATGAAAAACGCTTTGTGATCGTGGACGGTGCGATGAACGACCTGATCCGTCCCAGCCTCTATAGTGCCTATCATAAGATCGAAGCGGTGGACAATGAGAGCGAAAAATCCCCGGCAGATATCGTCGGCCCGGTTTGTGAAAGCGGCGACTTCTTTGCCAAAAACCGCCTGATGCCAAGGTTCAAACATAACGATCTTATCGTTGTCTACAGCGCAGGTGCTTATGGCTTTGGAATGGGAAGCAACTACAATACACGCGGACGCGCTGGCGAAGTCGCGGTCGAAGCGGGAAAAGACAGACTAATCCGCCGTCGAGAGAGTTTTGACGATCTAGTAGCCTTGGAAAAAGAGTTTTTGCTCTAGGGTAGCTTTGAAACCCTGCAATGGCAGTGAATTATGCTAATATTACGATTATAAATGATTCATCAGCTTAGTTTAAGTGCTGGAGTCATTCAAAAGAGCAGGATAGGTTGATGATGCGCGTCAAACCCATTAAAAATTACCGAAATCTTTTGCCAAATGAAAGGATATGAAATGCCAAGTTTTAAGACATTGGATGAGTGTCGAGAAGCTATCGATGCGCTCGATGACGAAGTTTTAACACTTCTGAACCGCCGTATGCAAGTGGTAGAGCATGTCGGAAAGATCAAAAATATCAGCGGCGGTGCAATATACCGGCCTGAACGCGAAAAAGAGATCATAGAACGTTTATATATGAAAAGCAAAAACGAAGGCGGGATCTTAAACAAAGAGGCTATCGAAGCACTCTATCTGGAAATTTTTGCGATATCGCGCAATCTTGAGCTTCCAGAAAAGATCGCCTATCTCGGGCCTGAGGGAAGTTTCACCCACCAAGCAGCCGAGAGCCGTTTTGGGGCGATGAGCGACTATCTTCCGCTTAAATCCATCCACGCGGTCTTTAACGCTCTGGAAAAGAAACGTGCAAAATTCGGTGTGGTGCCGATCGAGAACTCGCGTGACGGCGCAGTAGGTGAGACATTAGACCTGCTGGCAAAAAGCAAGTACAAGATAGTTGCGGAACTTTACATGCCGATACACCTCTCTTTTGCGACTTCAGCGCGCCGTTTGAGCGACGTGAAACGCATCTATTCCAAAGACAAGGGCTTCGGACAGTGCCGTGATTTTTTTATTGAACATGAGCTTCAGGACATTGAACAGATCCCGGTCGATTCAACAGCAAAAGCAGCCAAGCTCGCAGCGGCTGATCCGGAGTCGGCAGCGATCTGTTCGCACATCGCTGCAAAGCTTTACAATGTACCCACTATGTTTGAAAACATAGAAGATGTTGATAGCAATACAACACGTTTTATTATCTTAAGCGACTTTGAGAATGCCGTGCACGAAAGCTCGAAAACATCGATACTGGTTCGTCTGCGCGATGGCACGGAAGCGGGTTCACTGGCACATTTTCTTGCTGACTTTGACGAGGCGAAGATCAATTTGAGCAAGATAGAGAGCCGTCCTTCAAAAGAGATAGACGGTTTCGGGTACTGGTTTTTTATCGATTTTTATGGGCACATCCATGACGAAAGACTAAAACAGATACTGGAAAAAAGAGAAGATGAGATCACGTGGCTTGGTTCATATATTAAAGGCGAAATATGAGATTTAATAAAAATTTAGATGCTATAAAAACATATGAGACAGGCAAACCCATAGAACTGGTAGCCCGCGAATATGGGGTCGAGGCAAAAGATATCATCAAACTTGCAAGCAATGAAAATCCTTACGGCACCTCGCCTAAGGTCAGTGAAGCGGTGAAGAACATTCTGCATAAGATGTATCTCTATCCGGATGATTCGATGTATGCGCTAAAAGGCGGATTGGCCAAAAAGTTTGGTGTCAATTCGGATGAGATTGTCATTGGTTCAGGCTCTGATCAGATCATAGAGTTTGCCGTACATGCCAAGCTCAATGCCCAAACAAAGGTGCTTATGAACTCGGTCACCTTTGCGATGTATGAGATCTATGCCTGTCATGTGGGTGCGCAGATCATTCGTACAAAGACACGCGAACACGACTTAGAAGAGTTCTATCAGCTTTACCTTGAACATAAGCCGGCAATGATCTTCTTGTGCACTCCGAACAATCCTACAGGCGATGCTATTGACGCGCAAGCGCTAAAAGCCTTTATTTCAAAGATTGACGCGGAGACTATGGTGGTAGTCGACGGTGCCTATATGGAGTATGCGGCCTTCAAAGATGACAAAAAAGCAGTGGCACCAAAAGAGCTGATCGAAAGCTTTTCCAATGTACTCTATCTGGGAACGTTTTCTAAAGCCTACGGTCTTGGCGGTATGCGTACAGGCTATGGCATAGCATCAAAAGAGCTCATCTCAGCCCTGTACAAGCTTCGACCTCCGTTTAATATTACGACCCTTTCTTTAGAGGCGGCGACGGTAGCGCTTGAAGATGAGGCTTTTGTTCGTTCATCTATCCAAAAAAACTTTGAACAGATGAAACGGTACGAAATCTTTGCCAAAGAGCAGGGAATTGAAATCATAGAATCTTATACCAATTTTGTAACGCTTTGTCTGAATGAAGGACAAAACTCAAGTGATATTTCATTATCTTTGTTAAAAAAAGGTATGATTGTCAGAGATTTAAAATCTTACGCGCTGAATGCAATTCGCGTAACAATAGGTACAGAGCGGGAGAACGACCGCTTCTTTGACCTTTTTACAGCTGCAACAAAAACTAGGGTATAAATGGATTTAAAAGCACTCATCTCGCAACTTGTCGGACTTTTTGATAAGCTCAACAGAAACCAAAAAGTCGTGGTTGGCGCAACCATTGTGGGTGTCGTTGCTTTTTTGCTGTTTTTGGTCGTCTATACGACCAAGGGCGAATCACGAAATGGATACAAGGTTCTTTTTGATTCTCTTTCTGCTTCAGATGCCGCGTTGGTGATAGAACAACTGGAAAAAGACAATATCCCCTACAGAATCCCGCGTGATAATGTTATCGAGGTACCCAGAGAGGTCGTTTACAAAGAGCGTATTGCGATCGCTGCCTTGGGCTTGCCAAAAGAGAGCAGTGTAGGCTTTGAGCTTTTTGACACCCAGGAGTTCGGTGCCACCAGCTTTGACCAGGACATAAAATTTTTACGTGCACTCGAGGGAGAGCTTTCCCGCACGATCAAGAGTCTCGGACCGGTGGAAGGTGCCAATGTCAACCTTGCCCTGCCAAAAGAGTCGCTCTTTGTTTCCAAACAGGTTGCGCCAACGGCTTCGGTAGTGGTGAGTCTGGTCGAAGGGCGTATGCTGACGTCAAAGCAGATCAGGGGAATCAAAAACCTTGTTGCTTCGTCTGTTCCTCTGATGAAGTCTGAGAATGTTGCCTTGATCAACTCTGAAGGCGAAGAGCTCGGCGGAGAAGGCGACAGCGCATCTTTTGGCGAACTTTCAAGTATACAGATCAAATATAAAAATCGAGAAGAAAAAAAGCGCGAAGAGAAGATCGTCAATGTCTTGGCTCCTTTTATCGGCGGAACAAACAGAGTCGTTGCCAAGGTTACGATGGAATATGATTTTTCGCAAAAAAACTCAACATCAGAGAGCTATGATCCCGAAAGCGTTGTCCGCTCAGAACAGACAATCGAGGAGAAGAGAGAAGGAACAACACCAAACGAGATCGGCGGTGTCCCGGGTGCGGTGAGCAATATCGGACCGGTAGAGGGTATTCAGTCTCAAAACAGCGGGGAGAAATATGAAAAAAGCAATGTTTCAACCAACTACGAGATCTCCAAAACGACCTCAAGCACAAAGGGCGAGTTCGCAACCATTACCCGCGTAACCGCTGCCGTTGTTGTCGATGGCAAATACAAGACGAAGATAGATGCAGAGGGAGGCTTGACGGACGAACTGGAATATATCGACAGAGAAGAGAGTGAGCTAGAAGCGATCTCCTCTTTGGTAAAACAGGCTATCGGTGCGAATGAGACTCGCGGGGATCTTGTAACGGTAAGAAATTTTCAGTTTGAAGTGTTGAAGACACCTCGCCAAGAAGTCAGCGGCAAAGTGGGTGAGCTTTATTCCATCTATCTTAGTCCTTTTAGCGAGCTATTTAAACTTATCTTTGTGGGTATTATTCTTTTTATTGTCTACAAAAAACTTATCACTCCTTTTGCAGAACGTATGCTCGAGTTTTCCAAAGATGAGGACCATATGGAGCGTCCGGTATTGGAAATTGATGAAGAAGAAGGCGAAGATCTTATCGAGCGTGTTCAGCAGATGCGCAAAAAAGTTGAAGACCAGCTCGGTGTGGGCGGCAACTTTAATGAAGATGAACTCAAACATGACGTACTGCTTGAAAAATTAAAATCCATTGCAGAAGAGCGTCCTCAAGAACTGGCAACATTGATGCAGGCCTTGATCGACGAGGAGACAGGCGAAAGCAGCGGGATGAGTGAATTGGCCAAACAGATGGCGGCTGCAACCAGCTCAGAAAGAGGGCAAAGATGAAATTTTCACCAACACAACAGGCACAGTTTGATGAGATGAGCATGGCGGAGAAGATCGCTATTTTACTTTTACAGTTGGGCGAAGAGGTCACGGCGACAGTCTTTTCAAACCTGAGTGTAGACGCGATCACAGAGATATCAAAATATATCGCTGCCTCCAAATCGATAGAGAGAAACATCGCTTCGGGAGTTTTGGAAGAGTTCTATGCGATATTCCAGTCAAATCAGTATATCGCAAGCGGCGGTTTAGAGTATGCTCGGGAGATTTTACATAAGGCTTTAGGGCCTGATGAGGCGAAAAAGATTCTTGACAGACTCTCTAAAAGCATGCAGAGCACGCACAACTTCTCTTATCTTTCGAAGATCAAGCCGCAGCAGTTGGCGGACTTTATTTTAAACGAGCATCCACAGACGATCGCACTTATTCTAGCGCATATGGATGCAACTTCTGCAGCCGAGACTTTGGGCTTTTTCTCGGATGATCTACGTGCAGAGATTGCGATGCGTATGGCAAAACTTGGGGATATCTCGCCTTCTGTTATCAAAAGAGTTTCGGCAGTTCTTGAGAGTAAGCTTGAGTCTTTGGCTTCTTACAAGGTTGAAGTGGGCGGGCCGAGAGCGGTTGCTGATATCTTTAACCGTTTGGGTGCCAAAGCATCTAAGGGTACACTCTCACATATCGAGCAGATCGATGAACTATTGGCTGCTTCTATCAAAGAGATGATGTTTACCTTTGAAGATATTGTCTCGCTTGATAACAATGCTATCCGAGAGATCTTGAAAACAGCAGACAAAAAAGAGCTGATGATGGCGCTTAAATCATCGCCAGAAGAGCTAAAAGAAAAGTTCTTCTCCAACATGTCTCAGCGTGCCCGAGATGCCTTTGCAGAAGAGATGCAGTTTATCGGAGCGGTGAAGGTCAAAGATGTTGAGAGTGCTCAGCGCAAGATAGTAGAGGCAGTGCAGCAGTTGGCTGAGCAGGGCATACTGCAAGTTGGCGAAACTGAAGAGATGATTGAGTAGTTGAGCAGATAATGGAAACAATAATCTCCCAAGAATCAACAAGCGGCCATGTGATCAACAAGTATAACTTCAAAGTGCTTTCAAGCAGTGCGCAGGCCTATGCAGAAAGCCACAATAAAGATGATGACTTCGTCCCGGCAGCTACAAATGAAAAAGCGCAGGAGAAAGAGCAAGAAACACAAAAACTTGCACAAGAGAAAGAAGAAACATCTGGCGAAACTTTATCAAAGTCATCAAAGGATGCGCTGATAGAATCTCTACTGCAAAAAACAGACGAGATGTCCTCGAATTTTATTAAGATGCAGATGAAGCTAGAGTCGAAAGAAGAAGAGTATAAGCAGGCCGTAGAAAAAGCAAAAGCTGAGGCCTTCCAAGAGGGAAAAGAAGCTGGCGAAAAAGAAGCGGTAGAAGCTGTTCAGTCGGAGCACACGGCATTGATGAAGCAGTTTTCAAACTCAGTAGTGACCCTGGATAAGAGTGCAAAAGAGTTTTCGACTTCGATACAGGGAATTAAAGAAGAACTAATCCATGCTGCACTTGATATCGCAAAAGAAGTTGTCTTGATTGAAACAACAGAAAAAGGCAATGAGATTGCCAGTCATCTGGCCAAAGAGTTGATAAGCGAGATACAAAGTGCAGCACAGGTGACAATAAAAGTAAATCCAAATGACAAAGTGGCTATTGAAAAGGCCCTTGGTACTTTGGAAAATGTTACTATCGTGTCTGACAATGCCATTAGTAATGGCGGAGTCGTTATTTTAAGCGATGCCGGAAATATAGATGGCAATATTATGCAACGATATGCGCGTGTAAAAAATGCAGCTTTGGGCAAATAAGAAAGTATAAAATAAATGAATATAAAATCAATGACGCTCGCCGAACGAAAAACACTGTGTAGCGATATTCGCGAACGTATTTTAGAAGTGGTAAGTAAAAATGGCGGACACCTGAGCTCAACGCTTGGAGCTACTGAATTGATAGTAGCCATGCACGCCGTCTTCGACATCAAGAAAGACCCCTTTATATTTGATGTCTCTCATCAGGCCTATGCGCACAAGCTCATTACAGGCCGCTGGAAAGATTTTGAGACACTGCGCCAGTTTGACGGACTGTGCGGCTATACCAAGCCGAGTGAAAGTGCAGCAGACTACTATGTTGCGGGCCACAGCTCAACGTCCATCTCCTTAGGTGTTGGTGCAGCCAAAGCATTTGCGCTCAGCGGTGAGGACAGGATCCCCGTCGTAATGATAGGCGACGGCTCTATGAGTGCGGGAATGGTCTATGAAGCGCTCAACGAACTCGGCGAGCGCAAGTACCCGATGGTCATTATCTTAAATGACAATGAGATGAGTATTTCAAAACCAATCGGCGCGATCTCAAAACATCTTTCTCAAGCGATGGCAGGACCTTTCTATCAAAAACTAAAAGCCAAGACGGAGAAGATTTTGGAGCATCTCCCTGAGGGCGCGACCTATCTGGCGAAGCGTTTTGAAGAGAGTTTTAAGCTGATCACTCCGGGACTGATCTTTGAAGAGATGGGCGTTGAGTATATCGGACCGGTGGATGGACACGATATCAAGTCACTGGTAGAGACGATGGAAATAGCGAAAAATATAGGCAAACCCGTCATCGTTCACGCACAGACGATCAAGGGAAAAGGATATGGGCTGGCAGAAGGGCCTCACGAGCATTGGCATGGAGTCTCTCCATTTGATATCTCCGACGGAAAAGCCAATAAAAGCTCAAAAGACAAGAGCGCGACAAAGATCTATACCGAGAAACTTTTAGAACTTGCACGCCAAGATGAAAAGATCGTCGGCGTTACGGCAGCGATGCCAAGCGGAACAGGACTGAGTGAGCTTTTAGACGAGTTTCCTGAGCGCTTTTGGGATGTTGGCATTGCCGAGCAGCATGCAGTGACTTCAATGGGGCCTTTGGCCAAAGAGGGCTTTAAGCCTTTCTGTACGATCTATTCGACCTTTTTACAGCGCGGATATGACCAGGTTATCCATGACATCTGTTTGATGGATCTTCCTGTTGTCTTTGCTCTGGACAGAGCGGGCATCGTCGGCGAAGACGGCGAAACGCACCAAGGTGCTTTTGATATCTCGTTTTTACGGGCAATCCCGAACATGACGCTTTTCGCGCCGCGTAATGAAAACACGATGCATGCGGCACTTGACTTTGCCCACAGCTATACTCGTCCCTGTGCCGTGCGCTATCCCCGAGGTGCTTTTTTGGATAGAAGCACTCTAGAAGCGGTGCCTTTTGTCTTGGGCAGAGCTGAGCTCTTGCAGGAGAGCAGCGGTGATATCCTCTTTATCGGATACGGCAATGGGGTAGGGCGCGCAAAACAGACCGCAGCCGTCTTGGATGAAGCGGTAGCGATACTTGACCTCCGTTTTGTCAAACCTCTCGATGAGGCTATGCTTCGTGAATGTGCAAAAAACTACTCCCACTGGTATATCTTTTCAGATTCGGCCAAAATGGGCGGTGTCGGCTCGGCTATTTTGGAGTTTCTAGCCGAAGATGAGATCATGGGAATCCACCTTAAGTCTTTTGAATATGAAGATGCTTTTATTACGCATGGAGACACTAAACTAGTCGAAGAGTCTTTGGGACTACTCCCTGCCCAACTGGCTGAAAAGGTTAAAGCCTCTTTAGAAAAATAGTCTTTTACAAGAGTATTTATAGAGGTGCCATTAGTACGGTGTTTGGGAAATTAAAGAAAATAAAGTTTATGTTGAGATAAAAGTGTTGGAGACAAGCAGCCTAAGAAAAACAGGGGTTCGGGGACGCTTTACCCAAGAGGATATAGCGTCATCGTAACTAAGGCGAGCTTTGCTCACCGAAGTGTGTAGATTATAAGTCTTTTTCGTGTTTTGCAAGATACTCAGCAACACCCTTAGTGTCAGCCTTCATACCTTCATCACCTTTCTTCCAGCCAGCAGCACACACTTCGCCATGCTCGTTAGTAAAGAGCATCGCGTCGACCATACGGATCATCTCGTCAATGTTACGTCCAAGAGGAAGGTCATTGATTACTGCGTGACGGACCGTACCGTCTTTGTCGATTAGGAATGATCCGCGCAGTGCAACGCCGCCGTCAAGAAGAACATCGTATGCTTTTGCGATCTCTTTTGTAAGGTCAGCTACGAGTGGGTATTTAACTTGACCGATACCACCTTCGTTTACCGGAGTGTTTTTCCATGCAAAGTGTGAGAACTGTGAATCAACAGAAACACCAATAACATTGATACCGCGATCTTTGAACTCTTGTAGACGGTGATCGAATGCGATGATCTCAGAAGGACATACGAAGGTAAAGTCTAGTGGGTAGAAGTATAAAACTGTACCGTTTTTACCGAAGTTTTCGTAGAGGTTGAAGTTCTCAACGATCTCGTTGTTTCCAAGTACTGTTGTTGCCGTAAAGTCAGGGGCTTTTTTTGTGACTAGCATTAAGGTTTCCTTTTGTGTAATATGATGTTTGGGGATTCTAGCACAACAAAACTAAAGTTATTATCATGCCTGCATGTAAGCATTGCAATTTAGATTCTATTAATATTAATCCCGCTTATACATTTTTAGTTTGGCTATAATGCGGGGAGTACAACGCAAAAAAATGCGTAAATATAAGGATTTTATCGATGACAAAAGAGTATCTATTCACCTCTGAGTCTGTAACGGAAGGACATCCGGATAAGATGGCAGATCAGATCAGTGATGCTATTTTAGACTACATCATTGAGCGCGATCCGAGTGCACGCGTTGCCTGTGAGACGATGGTCTCTAACGGCTTTTGCATGATCTCGGGCGAAATGAGGACAAACGCATATGCGCCCATTCAAGACATCGTCCGGCAGGTGATCCGTGAGATCGGCTACACAGACGCAACCTATGGTTTTGACTACAGAGCGGCAGCTGTCTTGAACGGTCTGGGCGAACAGTCTGCGGATGTGAACCAAGGTGTTGACCTAGAAAGCGGGGAGATCGGTGCCGGTGATCAGGGGATGATGTTCGGCTATGCCTGCAGCGAGACAGACGCATTAATGCCCTTGCCGATTTATCTGGCCCATCAGCTGACACAGCGCCTTGCCAAAGTCAGAAAAGATGGCACCATTCCTTACCTAAGACCAGACGGAAAAGCCCAGGTTACTGTCAAGTATAGAGACGGAAAACCTGTCGGTGTAGACACTATAGTCGTCTCAACACAGCATGCTCCGGAGATATCGCAAGAGCAGCTCAAAGCAGATGTGATCGAAGAGGTGATCAATGCTGTGATTCCCTGTGCACTCTTAAGTCAAGATACCAAATATTATATCAATCCGACGGGCAAATTCGTTGTCGGTGGGCCACAGGGCGATGCTGGCCTGACGGGAAGAAAGATTATTGTGGACACCTATGGCGGCTCCTGTCCTCACGGAGGAGGCGCATTTTCAGGAAAAGATCCGACCAAAGTCGACCGTTCAGCCTCCTACGCCGCGCGCTATATCGCCAAAAATCTTGTTGCCGCCGGTGTATGTGAGAAAATCACGATTCAGATCTCTTATGCGATCGGCATCGTGCAGCCGGTCTCCATTATGGTAGATACTCAAAATACGGCCGTTGTTGATGAGGAAAAGATACAAATGTGCGTAAAAGAACTCTTCGACCTGAGCCCAAAAGGGATCATAAAAAACCTGGATCTTTTGCGTCCTATCTACCGCCGAACTGCCTCATACGGCCACTTTGGACGGGAAGAGGAGCTCTTCACCTGGGAGAGAACAGACAAAACAGATGAGATAAAAAGTTACTTAGGTCTTTAATGTGTAAAAATTAACAGATATTTTTGTGACATTTAAAAATAATTTGATATAGTTAGCTCGAACATTTTAAATTAGGAGAAATGATATGGCAGTATTTATTAATGACACATGTATTAATTGTGGCGCATGTATTGACGAGTGTCCTGTTGAAGCGATTGTTGACGAGGACGATAACCCAACGGGTGAAGAGCTTTATTATGTCTATCCGGACAAATGTGTAGAGTGTGTTGATCATCACGATGAGCCGGCATGTGCTACTGCATGTCCTACTGAGGGTTGTATCACTTGGGATATGCCGTTTACTTCAGAGCACAAAGAGTTTTTCAGCGCAGGAAACTATGTTGACGGCAAAAACTATGTAATGGAAGATGCAGACGCTGAAATGCCATTCCGTTCAGATATCGGTGAAGATGCACGTAAAAGTCGTGTAAACGTTGTAGACTAGTCTATCTCTTTCACAACGCTTCATTTTGAGGCTTCGGCCTCATCGTCTTGAACTTTTTTCCAACTTTTAACTTAAATCAAAACAATTTACGATATTATTGCGGTTCTATTTTAACCCAGGAGCCATGATGGAACAGACACTATCAATTATTAAGCCAGATGCAGTTGCTAAAGGTGTTATCGGTAAGATCATAGACCGTTTCGAAAGCAACGGTCTTCGTATTGCTGCCGCAAAAAAGATGCAGCTTTCAAGAGCTGATGCTGAAGCATTTTATGCAGTTCACGCTGCACGTCCTTTCTTCAATGACCTTGTTGAATTCATGATTTCTGGTCCTGTATTCGTTATGGTGCTAGAAGGCAAGGGCGCTATGGCTACAAACCGTGATCTTATGGGTGCAACTAACCCTCAAGAAGCTGAGCCGGGTACAATCCGCGCTGATTTTGCTGACAGTATTGATGCAAACGCTGTTCACGGAAGCGATTCTGTGGAAAATGCAGCCAATGAGATTAAATTCTTTTTCTCAGGTAAAGAAATCCTTTAATCCATGAAAATAGGCTTCAACAAGGTCGGCAATACGGCCATCCCTTTTGAAATTTCAAAAGAGCGTCTAAAGTTTTCAGGAATGTTAGTGAAATATAGTCGTTCTTTGATACAATTAGAGGCTAAAATCACGGGCGAGCTACTGATAGCCTGTGATCTCTGTGCTGAGGACTCCCTGAGACCTGTAAGCGAAAGCGTAAAATTCTATCTTAGCGATGGAATCTATGCCGAGAGCAATGAGCACGACTGTGATATCGTAGAAGTAGAAAATTCGATGATCGATCTGAATGATATTTTAGAATCTGAAATCGAGTTGTATAAAAGCAGCTATTTTAGCTGTGAAAAATGTAAAAATAAATAAGGAGAAACCCCTATGGCAGTACCAAAGAGAAGAGTATCGAAAACACGTGGCGCAAAACGTCGTACACACTACAAAATTTCACTGGCTCGTCCAATCAAAGATAAAGACGGCACATGGAAATTACCACACCACATCAACCCAACAACAGGTGAGTACAAATAGTCAATGGTGAGAATTGCTATTGATGCAATGGGCGGGGACTTTGGTCCTGAGCCAATTGTAAAAGGAACGATTGAAGCACTCAAAGAAAAAAAGTTTGAGGCTATTCTTGTTGGGAATAAAGATGAAATCTTATCTCTGTTACCAAAAGGCTATAAAGATAAGATTTCTATTGTAGAAGCATCTGATGTTATCAGTATGCATGACGCTGCGACAGATGCACTCAAACGCAAAGAGAGTTCAATCTTTAAAGCGGTTGAGCTAGTTCGTAACAAAGAGGCAGACGGTGTTGTATCGGCAGGTCACAGTGGGGCTACAATGACATTAGCGACCTTGCGCCTGGGACGTTTGAAACATGTTTCACGTCCGGCTCTGGTTACACTGATGCCGGCTAAATCGGCCAAGCGAACCGTATTGCTTGACGTAGGTGCAAATGTCGACTGTCGGGCTGAACACTTGAGAGAGTTCGCAGTCATGGGGCACTACTATGCCCAAGATATGCTCGGTATCAAAGAGCCCAGCATCGGTCTGCTCGCTAATGGCGAAGAAGACAGCAAGGGAAACGAGGTCACCAAAGAAGCCTTTAAACTCTTAAAAGGCTATGAAGGCTTCAAGGGGAATGTCGAAGGCGGAGATATCTTTAACGGCTCGACAAATGTTGTCGTCTGCGACGGATTTGTTGGAAACCTTGTACTAAAGACATCCGAAGGCGTAGCCAACACGATATCGTTTTTCATTAAGGAGTACATCCGAAAATCGCCGATAGCGATCACAGGTGCGCTTTTAATGAAAAAAGTATTCAAATTGCTTAAAAAAGAGATCGACTACGCTGAGATAGGCGGAGCACCTCTGATCGGAATTAAAGGCTGTGCTATCGTCTCCCACGGTAAATCAAATCCTAAGGCGATCAAAAATGCTATTTTTCAGGCGATTCGATATGTTGATACCGGTGTGAACGAACATATTGAAGCACGTTTAGAAAAACTGCTCCAAAAGGACTAAAATGTACGCAGCTTTCCGCTCGGTCGGTGCCTATGTGCCTGAAAAAGTATTGACAAATGAAGATCTCACTAAAATGGTTGACACAACAGATGAGTGGATCACAAAACGTACAGGTATCAAAGAGCGACGGATTGCCGCCAAAAACGAAACCACCTCAGACATGGCGGTCAAAGCAGCAGAGAAAGCGATTGAGCGTTCGGGTTTGAAAAGAAGCGATATTGATATGATCGTTGTTGCAACGATCTCTCCGGACTATTTTAATATGCCTTCGACAGCAACGGTTGTCGCGCACAAAATGGGTCTTGATAAGGTGACAGCCTTTGATATTTCAGCCGCGTGTACCGGGTTTATCTATGTGCTTAGCATTGCGAAGGCCTTTATCGAGTCGGGAATGAAAAAAAATGTGTTAATTATCGGTGCCGAGAAGATGTCTGCGATCACTGACTATACCGACCGCGGTACCTGTATTCTTTTTGGTGACGGGGCAGGGGCTGCCATGATCTGTGCAACTGAAAACAAAGAAGAAGCCATTATCGATCTTCATACCGCTTCGGACGGAAGTCTGGGCGACTTTTTGATGACGCCTGAAGGCGGAACGGGCAACCCGCATCAAAATGAGCTGAAAGCAGAAGCCTGTTTTATTCAGATGAAGGGAAATGAGACCTTTAAGATTGCCGTGCGTACTTTGACAAACGATGTTATTGATATCCTTCAGCATAATGACATTATGTCAGGTGAAATCACACATTTTATCCCTCACCAGGCCAATTACCGTATCATAAAAGCGGTGGGTGATGCCTTGAAACTGAGTGAGGAGCAGGTCGTTCTGACGGTGCACAAGTACGGAAACACTTCGGGCGCATCCATACCGATGGCGATGAATGATCTCTATGAAGAGGGTAATCTCAAAGCAGGTGATCTGATGCTTCTGGATGCTTTCGGCGGAGGATTGACCTGGGGATCAGCACTGCTTCCTTTTGCCGGAAAGTAATACGTCTGTAACCTGTTTTTACTATGATATCGGCATGAAAATACTGATATTACCTCTGCTTGCGTCCTTTCCTTATCCAAATCGCTTTTTGATTAATATTTATGCATTGAGCAGCTTAAAATCTGTTAAGAAAAGGCTAATATTACAACATGAAAAAAATTAGCAGCTTTATTGCACTTTTCTTACTCTGCTTTGTGCCTTTGTTCGCCAATGAGCCTTTGATAGAGAGAAAAAAAGTTCCCCTCTCCGTTGCCTTGCCCCTGCTGAAGAGCATTGAACAGCACTCTATTCTCCTTGGACATGGGCCTGTCCATATGTACGCATTTATTGATCCTATCTGTCCAAGGTCGAGAGATTTTGTAGCAATGATATTTGAAAATAAAAAGATGCTTGAGCTGTATACCTATCACTTCTTTTATTATGAGCTGGAGCGTTTTCACTCAAAAGCTTATATCGCAAGAATTTATAGCGATAAAAATCCCCTTGAAATGCTGAGAAAACATATGTATGATAAAGAAGAAATATCGCCATTAGAGTCGTATCCACCTGAACTTCAAAATAAAATTGAGCAAATCTCTGCCGTGGCTGCTGAGCTTGAGATATATAAGCGGCCCTTTCTTTTTGTTGTTAAACCTCAAAAAGGAGGCAACTGATGTATTATGATACTCCTTCGGTCGGCCCATATATAAATATTTTGACAAAATATCGGCTCTTGCTTATTGCGTTTACATTTGCCTTGGGGATCGGTGCACTTGTACTTATCAATCCTACTCTTTTCAGCTCCGATGAACGTATCTGGCTGCAAGACTCTGCCGAGCTTAAACGTACACAGAGCCAAGAAATGGCGCTAAAATATGTCACAAAGATCAGTCTTCATGTTCCACATATTGATGCGGAGGCAATCAAAACATTTAAAGCCCTTGAAAAAAGATTGCTTGAGTCTAAAGGGGTTGGGCATATCTCTTCACTGCTTTCACAAAAACATTTCTATAATGACAAGGCCGCAGCGGACTCTCAGCTCCTGAAGGTAATCGAGCCGGATCGTTTGACCGAAGAGGAACTGAGTCAATTTCTTCAGAGCTTCTCACATCTGAATAAAGCCTATGTAGATCTAGAAAATAAAATATTCATAGTGTACGTATTTTCAAAGGAGAGTTTTAACGCGGGCCATTTGGCCTTGGAGTTCCCTGTTGATGTCGAACAAATAAGCAGTGCCGAAGAGAAGTGGGAGTATCTCTTTTTTGCTTTGGTGTCAGCACTGATAATCCTGCTGCTGTTTCGCTTGATCTTTCAGAGCTTTGCCGCATCGATCACGGCCGTGAGTATCATCGGGCTAACACTTGTTTTTTCTGCAGCGGCAGTACAGCTGCTCTTGCCAAACGTTACGATCCATATCGCGATGTCACTGATCATTGTCAGTATCTCCTTGCTTGATTATCTTTATTTTTATTATCGCTGGCATGTCTCTCAGTACAACTCAAATCCAAAAAGGGCCTTGATAAAATCGCTTGACCGTAATCTCAAACCGGCATTTTGGACAACGACGATAACTGTCGTAGGATTGCTCCCTTTGCTGCTGATCGATTCGGATGTTATAAGTGTTCTGTGCCTAAGCGCCATTTTCGCCTCAACCATCGCGTATCTATTAAATATCACGCTGCTGCCGGCAATGCTGAGTTTTTTCCATGTGGAGCACCCCAAAGTCACTTACGGGCGCTACTGCTATTACTTTGCGAACAAAGAGCTGCACTATAAGCGTACCTATCTCTATTCTTTCATTTTTGTCTCCATGATTGTCATCTCTTTTGTCGCCTACTCTTTTTTGAACGAGCCGAACCGCTTTATATCAAACCACAACTCACATAATGTTATCAGTTTTGAAGTGAGTTATGATGAGCTTGATACGGATACGATCGAAGCACTCTACCGCTTGGAGCATCTGCTGCAGTATAAATTTGAAGGTATCGAGAACATTGAGTCTATAGCAACGACTGTAGATAAACTGCTGGATATCAAAGAGTCAAACCTGCCTATAAATGCAGAGTCTTTGCAAGAAGCACTCTTCTTTATACAGATATACGGTCTTGGCGAGAAGCTTATCAAAGCCAAGAGTCTGCCTGTCACCATAATGCTGAACAAGAACTCCAAACAAAAAGCAGACATCTTGAAATACCTAAGTTCGTATGAAGCCTTGCCGATCTATTTTAGTGATGTAGACACACTGGTCTCTATTGTCAAGATGCAAAACTCTCAACTTCTGCTCTTTACTGTAGTAACGGCAGTGCTGATCATCGCATTTTTTATGGGCTATATCTTTAGAAACATATATATGGTAGTCGTCGCATTTTTAGCCAGTACGATTCCTATGGCATGGTTTTCCTTTGGAATGTATATGCTTCACCTCTCCTTTACCCTGGAGGTATTGATCGCAATGATCATCTCCTTGGGACTTGCATCAGATGCGACGATACACTTTGCATACAAATATTGGCGGGCGCGTTTTTTTGGACGTACCAAAAAACATAGTCTGGAAATCGTTTTCTTTTACGGAGCGGTCCCGGTTATCATAGGAAGCCTTGTCTTGGCCGTCACATTTTATGGGCTCTCCTTCTCAAGCCTCTTGACTTTTCAACTCATCGGACAGTACTCGGCTGTACTGATCCTGATGTCATTGGCAGTGGATCTTTTTATATTGCCGATTTTACTTTTGGTGATCGATAAATATCTTCAGCAGAGTATTCGAAATATAAAGGAATGATCATCAGACTAAATGATTAGTCGGGCGTGTAGAGGAGTTGCTAAAAATCCTTTTTTGAAGAAAAATCACAACTTTCAAAATTCGCTCAAAAAAGCCTTGACAATAAAAACGAAATCTCCTATAATTCCCGTCCACAAACGATGAGACCTTAAGTTAAGGCCAAGAAGAAGCGTTTGAGATCATTGAAAACTAAGTAGAAGACGTTAGGT
>JAGXFN010000003.1 GCA_024637195.1 Arcobacter sp. | reverse complement strand
TGGATTTTTGCCGCTACAAACCGTCTATTCTGACTTTTATATTATAGATGACTATTGGCCTGACTTTAAACCTGAGCATTTATCAAATGCCCTAAATTGGTATAATGAACAAGATGTAACCCTTGGTGGTTAAGGCATCTTTGAACAAATAACTAGTCCTTCAAAAATTCGCAAACACACCTGTGTGAATGAATATCCACGTTTGCGATACACTGATCAACTTTCTTTTGCAGCGTAAAACTGACCTGCCTTACCCTGGATACCTTGTAGACTCTTGCCAGAAACTTTAGGGACAGTCGCCACTGTGCTGCTCCGCCAATTCCGACCAAACGCAAGATTGGTTTTGGTAGGGGCAAAAACACCAAAGGAGACAGTGCTTGCCAACGTAAGGCGGCTGCATCTGTCTTGCCTATTTTAAGGTGCTTTTTTTCGTGATTTGTTCAGTTTCTCTTCTTCACAATAATGTTTCTTCTTATAAAAGAGAAGATAGGTTGAGGGCAAGATCAGCAGGGTTAGCAGTGTTGAACTTATGATTCCTCCCGTGATGACAACTGAAAGTGGATACTGTATCTCAGACCCGACACCTGTTGCTGCGAGCAAAGGCAAGATCCCAAATAAAGTTGTAAACGCTGTCATCAGAACCGGGCGCAGACGTAAAAGCGCTGCATCTTTTAGCAAGATCTTCAACTCTACACGGGGAAACTTTACACGCAGTTCATCGATAAAACTCACCAATACGATACCGTTCAAAATGGCAATGGCAAAAATTGCCAAAAATCCGATAATAGCCGAAACAGAAAGATAAATATCGCTGATGACTAACGCGATGATACCTCCGATAAAGCCAAAAGGCACATTTAACAAAATAAGAAAGGCTTTAGAGAGTGAATTAAATGCAGTATACAGAAGTAAGACCACCAATAATATAGTTATCGGGACGATGAGCATTAGCTTCTGAGTCGCTTCATTCATGTTTTTAAAGTCGCCTGCCCAGGCGATATAATACCCTGCAGGCATCTCGACGTGATCTGTGATGATCTGGTTTGCTTCTTCGACAAAAGAGGCGATGTCCCGATCTTCGACCTCCATGGAGAGCACCATATAACGGCTCAGGTTTTCACGCTTGATAAACGCAGCGCCCTGTTCAATACTGATCGCACAGATCTGGTCTAGACTGACAAGGTTTCCATCGCGTGAACGCATCGTCACCTTTTTGACGGCATCAAGGTCTTTTTTTGCATCTTTGATCTTAGGCACGATACCAAACCGGCGAATCCCCTCAATCTTCTCACTGACACTCTCTTCGCCTAAACCATGTGAGATCACCTGCATGACCTCTTCAACGCTAATCCCATAGCGCGCCAACGCCAAGTAGTCTGGTTCTATCTTGATTTGAGCCTGGCCTAGCTGTGTCTCGACTTCCATACGCTCCAATCCCTCAACTCCTGTGATCTTGGACTGAATCTCTTTGGATATAGCCTCCAGTATTTTTTGATCGTCTCCATAGATCTTTACCGCAAGTTCGGCTTTTACTCCCTCAAGAAGCTCTTCTATACGCATGGCTATAGGCTGAGTCGGAACAAACTGGACATACTCAAACGCATGCGCCACATCTTCATTCATCTTCTGCGTCAAGGCTCCCATATCTTTTACAGCCGGGTTTAGCGTCAGCAGGATCTCCATGTAGTTTGCCTGCGCCGTTTCTCCCTTTTCGCTCCGTCCTATCATCGAAAGAACAGAAACGACTTCATCTGGATAGTTCTTCAAGATGTACTTTTCTACAGCCTGCGCCGTCTGTATAGACTGTTCTAGTCCTGTTCCCGGTATAGAGATCACCCTGTACATGATGGACTCCTCGTTTAGCTCCGGCATAAACTCTCTTCCTTGCTGTGAAAGGACAAAGGCTAAGACAATAAAAAGAGCGCCGACACCCGCCAGGAGTGCCTTCGCATTATCAAGAGCGAAGACCAGCAGAGGGCTGTAGGCATGCTTGATCTTTCTCGTTATGACATTGTCGCCAGAGGCTGTCGGTTTTAGAAGCAAAAAAGACAAGACGGGGACCAAGACAAGGGCAACAAGCAAAGAACCAAGCATAACGAAAACAATATTGAGCGCCATAGGAGCATATAGTTTTCCTGCCAGTCCATCCAGGCTAAGCAGAGGTATAAACACCGCCGCGATGATCAAGACAGCAAAAGTGACAGGTTTCGCCACTTCCTTGGCTGAGTGAGCTATCAGCTCCAGGCGTGGAGCATCAGGCTTGTCATGAAGTTTACGAAAAGTGTTCTCGACAATGACAATGGTCCCGTCAACGATCATACCTACCGCGATCGCCAGACCGCTAAGGCTCATAAGGTTGGCACTCAGATCGTAATAATCCATGAGCAAAAAAGCGATCAGCAAGGACAGCGGCAAGGAAACAATAACAATAAAAGCAGCGCGCAACTCAAATAAGAACAAGAACAGCACGATAGCGACCAAAACCACACCGCTTAGCAGTGCTGACGTCATCGTGTTTACGGCTTTATGCGTTATCTGCGTTCGGTCATAAATCGTCTGAATGCTCACCCCCTCGGGCAGCGTAGAATTCACAGTTGCTATCTTTTCTTTGATACCCTCAACAACCTTTGCCGCATTGGTAGCGGTGCGCTGCAAGACCATCCCCATAACAGCCTCTTTTCCGTCTATGCTGACGGCTCCAAAACGAGGCGCCGAACCGGCTTCAACGATAGCAACATCTCTAATCGTCACCGCTTGACCGGCACCCGACTTTATTACCGTGTTTCGAATATCCTCTAGAGACTTATACAGACCGGCTCCGCGAATAAGATACTGCTCACGGTTAAACTCCAGGTATTGCCCGCCTGCAGCCTGATTGCTGCGCTGTAATGCATTGATGATCTCTTCATAGGTAACATCGATGTTTTGAAGCTTCTTCGTGTCTATGAGAACATTGTATTGCTTCTCTTCACCGCCCCAGCTAATGACCTCTTCGACACCCGCGACACTTTTAAGCAGCGGGGTCACCACATAGTCTTGTATCTCTCTTATCTGCCTAAGAGAATACTTTCCGCTCGCGTCTTTGATCTCATACCAAAAGACCTGCCCGAGACCTGTCGTGTTTGGCCCAAGAACGGGTTTTCCCCACCCCGCGGGAATGTCAACCATGTTCAGTCTTTCTCCCACTATCTGGCGGAGAAAATAGATATCCATCTCATCTTCAAAAAAGACCGAGACATAAGAGAGCCCAAAGATAGAGTTTGACATGATCTTCTTGACACCGGCCATTCCCGAAAGAGCCGACTCGACGGGATATGTGATGAGTTTTTCTATATCTTCTGCCGAATTGCCGGGGCTTTCCGTATAGATCACCACCTGTTTAGGTGTTATATCGGGAAAGGCATCCACCGGCAGCTGCGCATATGCCCCATAACCGAAAGCTGCAATGGCAATAAAAAGTGTTATGACTAAAAGCTTGTATCTTAAGGATACGTCTATGATAGCGTTCAACATATCCTTAGTGACCATGCTCGCCAAGAGATGATTTCAGGATCATCGACTTGACATAATAGCTCTTGTCACTCACATACTTTTCGCCTGATTCGACTCCGTTGACAGCGGCATAGACCTCATCTTGAGTGATGACCTCAACAACACGCGTCTCATAAGCCACGTCATCCTCCTCGTGCCCCTCAGGGCCTTCCTCTTTTTCTTTTGGAACAAAAATAACCCATTCATTCTTAAAAAAAGAGAGTGCGGATTTTTTGACCGCTACGTGTTTCTCGTTTGCATCTAGATATAAAGTAGATGAGAGATAAGAGTTGATATACAAGGTGTCTGTCTTTTCATCTATCCTGGAGAGAAGGATGATTCTTTGTGTTCGCTCGTCCAGTTCAGGCAAGACCTGAGCAACGTACGATACAAGCTCTTTGTTGCCGCTTTTGATCACAATCTTTTGACCCGTCTTCACACGGCCTGCATACGCAAGCGGAAGATAAGACTTGATGTAAAAAGCCTGCTCTTTGACAATAGAGAGTATTGCTGTGTCTTCACCAATAACAGAGTGCAAGGACTGCAGCAGTTGTGATACCGTGCCATCGCTGTGTGCATACAAGACATAATCTGCTGAAGCAGTTTTAAGCACGTCCGCGTGTATGCCAAGTGTTGCCAATTGAGACTTGAGTGCTGTTATACGCGCTGACATTGCGTTTTTCTCGATGCTTTGCACGTTCAGCTCTTGCATTGAAGTCATGCCTTTGTCATAGAGTCTTTTCGTTGCTTCGTAGTTCTTGTTCAACGCACGGAACTGCTCTTTTAAGGAGATGTAATCTGCTGTCATTTTTGAAAGTACAATAGATTCGATCAGGGCGATCTTTTGTCCTGCTTTGACCTTCTGCCCCGGATTGACATAATACTTCTCGATGTGTCCGCTGAGCAAAGACATGATGGACTGTTTTGCATTAGAGAGTTGAATGACCTTTGCGTTTAGTTCCACTGATTTTCCAAAAGCTCTTGTCGCCGCTTCTTCTATCGGTATCTCAACGGCGAACAGTGCTGTTGTGATCCACAAACATAGTATTAAAATTCTACTCATTATAGCTTCCTTGTATATAGTTAGTTGTGATCGCATTTTGGTTCAATGCCGTTTTGATCTGGATGAGGCGTTCTTTTGTCTCTATCACCTTGTTCTTTACATCGTGCAGCTCTAAGAGATTGATACTTGCGATCTTGTACCCCTCTTCAAACATCTGCAGGAGTTCAAGCTCTGTTTCAAGCACCTTCTCATTTTGATCTTTTAAACGAACAAGCGTCTGCATCTGCTTATGAAGTCTGTTTTTTTCAATATCCAATTGCGTCTTCTTATTTTGAATGAGCAGATCTGTTTTATCAGCCTCCAGGCGTGCTATCTGCTTCTCTTGAGACTTAGTATTGAAAATTGCCAAAGGGAAGTTGACGCCTACGCGGGTTATGTCTTGCTCCGGTTCATTTTCATACTCAGCATACAGACGCATCCACTCGATAGCATTTGAATCAACAGCGGCTTGAGAAAGGGCCTTCTCTTGTACGCCGTGAAGATTAAGCACATCAGGGTTTTGTGCCGTATTTGGCACTTCTTTTATCACAAACTTATGTTCCGCATCAAGTTCCAGCTCTTGGTTTATACCGGCTCGCTTTAACAGATCATAATAGCTTTGCATCGCTGTTAGACTCAAGCTTTCATTTCGTATCTGAATCATCTCATAAGCAACTTGCGCCTGCAGCATCACCCCGCGGGAGATCGTCCCTTCTTCATATCTGGCTTTAGAAATCGCATAGATCGTCTTTGCAATACGCAGCTCTTCAGCCCCTAGACTTAGCAGCATCTTCTGCTGTGAATAGCGTGTATAAAAAAGAGAGATATCACGAATAAACCCTGCTTTTTTTTGTTTGAACTCAGCGCTTGCACTGTGCAGGGCAGCGGCAGACAAACGCTCTTTATCATCTCCAACGCCCCACAGACGAATGGGCTGGGAAAAGTTCACTCTAACACCATTCTCACTGTCTCTTAGCTGGGGTCTAAAGCGTGAATACTCCAGCCCCAATGAAGGGTTCATGTACCTTGTGATTGCAGCGCCTTCTTCTTTGGCCTGCGCTATACCTAAAGCAGACGACTTCAGGTAGGGGCTGTTTTCCATAGCCCTTTGTAAAAACACATCAAAAGCCAACGCTTTTTCTGGAAGACTTTGCGCATACGCCGATGCACATAAAAGTCCAGACAGTAGTATGTTTTTCAACATAATCATCCTTGTAGTAATAAAAATTTGACAGCGGTATAGGTCGAGGTGATCGCTAAACGATAGGAGGTTTGATAGACTTTAGATGGGTTTGAAACAGGTAGGTCTCTTTTGTTAGAACAACAGGGGAACGAAGATCATGGTCTTGAAAAAAAGATGAAACAGGGAGCAATAAAAAAGCTTGGTGATACTCAAAATGTATATCGCAGATATCTTCAGTATGCCCGCTAGATTCATGCGGACCTGCTTCCAGCGTAACCGGTCCTTGAAGTTCTTGCACGTACTCTGCTGTATTGCAGTGCTGATCATCATAAAAAGCAAAGGCATACTCATGCACGATAGAAAAGCTTACGGCTAACAGTAAGGAAAATGTGATAAAGCTTTTTATTTTCATTGCAGGATTATAACCTAACTTGAGCTAGAAGACATGGAAGGCAACCCTACTATAGGGTGACCTCAATAGCGGCTATTTAACAGCCACCGTATCTGTAAAAAAGAGTTCTCGGTTGTTGTCAAAGTTTGTCACCAGTGTCTGGAAGCATTCCGCAAGGTCTCGGATGGTCTCGATATTGGGTTCGATATAGACTTTGTTCCCTTTTTTCTCAACAAGGATGACCTTGGCTTCTTTGAGCTCCTTGATATGCGCAGAGATTGTCGGGAGGGAAAAATTAAAATGTTCCGCAACGGTACTGACGCAGGTAGCGATGGGATTGACTTCTACACCGGCTTGTTTTTTGTCCAGAGAGCAGGTGTATCCGCCTGTGAAAATATTCTTAAAGATCAAAAAACGCGTCTCATTGCTGAGCGCCTTAAATATTTTGATCTTTTGTTCCATATCTAACATAAACTGCCTTTGTTTGGATGCATTTCGATGCAAATTATAACATAGATAGTGCACAGGCTCCTTCACACTGCAGTTGATATTTAGCGGGGGAAATTGCTTTCTTTTTATTGACAGAAGGATTGTATTGGTATATAATTCAAGTACTTAGCTAAGTAGCTAATATCTTAATCGTATGGAGATAACAGTGACAATATTAAAAAGTGTACTGCTGACAGCAGTTTTGATGACAGGATCCTCCCTTATGGCAGGACAAGCAGAAAGCGACAAGTTGATCAACGCGGCACGACAAGAAGCAGGAGAGATCAGTCCAAAACAGCTAAAAGCCATGCTGGATGCGGAAAAAAAGGTGATCGTCCTGGATGTGCGTGAAGAAAACCAGCGTGCCGAGGGCGAGATCTACACCTTTGATTCGCTGGCAATAACACGGGGCAATTTAGAATTTGAAGTGCTCAATAAGATCAAAGACAAAAACACCGTGATCGTCACCTACTGTCGGGGCGGGAGCCGCGGTGCCTTGGCAGCGCAAACGCTCAAGAAACTAGGCTACACCAATGCGACAAACCTCAAAGGCGGTCTCAAAGGCTGGGCCGAAGCCGGATATCCGATCGAAACAGGTCTTGGCGTTACAGTTTTGAGTACGGAAGAGTAAAAATCCTGAGTTATTCAGCAGAAACTAAAAGGATAAAATGACGACTGTCATCTTAAACCCTCAGCTCTATGACGGCGCTGATGCCGAGTCTGCTGTAGCGGCGAAGCTCGGCTGTTTTATACTTAATCTGCACATCTATGTTGCTTGTTATTTTTAAAAAGATACAATATACGTATGTTTCGAAGAGATCAGTATTGGAGTATTTATGAAATTTATATTTTCACTTATAGTTAAGTATATCGTCAAAGCCATTGTCGGCGTGTGGGATTTTATTTTCTTTTTCTTTGGATTTACCTATGAAGCGCAGGCCGGAAAGTTGGCCCTGGATGAGTGGGATCCACTTATAACAGGTCCAAAAAATGAAAAGACTGTCCATCAGTTTTTCCGAGCCAACAAGGTCAGTAAAAGCACAGATGACGGAGTCAAATAAACGCTATCTTACCCTTGATTGCTCTCGTCGCGTCTTAGGGTGATGACGAAACACGCACCCTTGGCTTCGTTGTGCCAGGTGAGGGTTCCGTTGAGGTGTTTTTCTACGACGATCTTGGACATATAGAGACCCAGACCTGTTCCGTTAAGCTCTTTTGTCGTGAAATAAGGCTGGCCGATCTTCTTCATTGCAGCGCCGGATATCCCGCCTGCATTGTCGCACACCTTGGTCACGATCCCCTCTTTGTTCTCGGAAATGTCTATGTGTATCGCCCTATCTTTTTTTTCTTGGCTCAGCAGAGCGTCACTGGCATTGTTCAAGAGGTTGAGCAGCACCTGAACCAGTGAGCTTTTTGAGATGAAGAGAATGCTTTCGCTGCTGCTGTGGATGAGCACTTTGATGTTGTTGTTTTGCAGGCTTTGTCCGATAATCTCCATCGTGCTGGTGACCACCTGCTCTATGCTTACCCACTCCTTTGGCTTGTCCGGTCTGAAAAAATTTCTAAAATCATCAATCGTCTCTGACATAAAGTCTATATTTTTGCAGATCACGGAGAGGTTCTCTTCGAGCATCTCGTCATCGAGCAGCGCCAGCATCTGTTTTGTTTGGATGTTGGCGATGGCGAGGCCGACGATATTGAGCGGCTGGCGCCACTGATGCGCGATCATCGAGATCATCTCTCCCATCGCGGCCTGACGCGACTGCACCGCCATCAATTTATTCTTGGTGCGCAGCTTCTCTTCCATCTTTTTTCGTTCAGTGATATCATTTATCACCAGGCGAAACAAGGATGTCCCGTCCTTGTCTACCGCTGCGACGGCGCTCATCTGCACCCAGAAGATCGTCTCTTTTGTCGTACGTATCCTCACCTCACAGGACTCAGTTATATTTTCTTTGAGTTTTTTGCGATACAGATAGTAGGCGTCCTGATCTTCGTTTAGGATAAAGTTCGTTATCGGCTTCTTTATCAGGGCCTTTCGCGTTGTACCCAGTAGGGTCGCTGCGGTCAGGTTGGCCTCAAGGATGATGAATGTGTCGCTGAGCGTAAGGTAACCCACCGGCGCCATGTTGTAGAGCTCGAAATAGCGCTCTTTCTCCTGAGCGAGTTCTTCTTGTGTGCGCTGCAGCTCTTCGTTTTGCAACTCCAGTTCGACCTGATTCACCTGCAGCTCGTAGAGGATCGCTTGGGTCTCTTTTGGCATCATTCCGCTCGTGCCATTCTTCGGTGATTGCTTTTTTTTCTGAATGATCGCTTCGGCCTTTTTGCGCCGAAGCTCTTGTCCTTTTTCCTGCGAGATATCTTCTTGTGAAGGTTCGCTTTTATTTCCCATCGTCTGCCTCGCTTATTTTATGTCCGGGTGCAATCTTTTCCGATATTATCTTTCGCTCTGTTGTCGCAAACGCATAAGGGTTTCCTTGTTGGTCCACCAAAACACTCAGGGTTATCCACACATCTATGGGAACACCTTTTTTTGTCAGCCGCTGTGTACGGTAGGGTTGAAAACTTTCTATGGTTTTGAGCTCTTGCAGCTTCTGCAGCTCCTCTTCTCGTCTGCTCTTTTGTATCCGCTCGGAGACGTTCATTTTCAGCGCTTCGCTCTCGCTCCAGCCATAGATCTTTTCCGCCGTCGGATTCCAGGCCATAATGGCACCCTCGAGATCTTGCACGGTGATGGCATCATTCGCGTCGCGGACCACCGCGGCAAAGCGGAGCAGTTTCTTGTTTGCCTCGCGAAGTTCCTCGCGCATCTGCACCGTATCTGTGATCTCCACAAAGGTGATAACCGCACCCTCGATCACATTCTCAAGCGTACGATAGGGCTGAATACGCAGAATGTACCAGCGCGCGTCTGTCGTCTTCACTTCTATCTCTTTGGAAACAAGCGTGTCTAAAACACTCTGTACATCTTCTTTCAAATGGTTATAGCCGATCAGGTTCGAGACGATCTGATTGACAGGGCGTCCCAGATCGCTTGAGATAAGATTGATGATCTTTGTAATCGCAGGCGTGAAGCGCAGGATGTGAAGCTTGTGGTCGACGAAGACCGTTCCTATGCCTGTTCCTGTGAGAAGGTTGTTCATGTCATTGTTGGAGCGGGAGAGATCCAAGACCTTGGTCTGAAGCTCGGTGTTAACGGTGGAGAGCTCCTCATTGACCGACTGAAGCTCCTCCTTGGAAGTCTCCAGCTCTTCATTCGTCGACTGCAGTTCTTCGTTCATCGACTGAATCTCTTCGTTGGAAGAGCGCAGCTCTTCGTTGGAGATCTCCAGTTTTTCATTGGCCGTTTTTAGGTACTCCTCTTGGGTGCGCAACTCTTGCATAAGAGTGGCAACGCGCGCATCAGAATCTCCTTCCTTGTTTTCTAGCGTCTTTTTACTCGCATCGATCTGTGGCATCTGCAAGGAAGAAGCTTTCTCAAAGACTACCAGATAAAGCGAGTCTTCTGCCTTCTGTGAAGACTCTTGGTCTACCGGGCAGACAGTCAGGTCCATGATGTTGAGATCATTGTTTGTTTGAATGTGCACGCCTGCGCTTTTTACGGTGCTTTTTGTCACTGCCGCTTTGTGAAGTGCCATCGTCAGGCTGTGAAGCAGCCCATCTTTGGCCATTTTGAGTATGTTGCTGGTGCCCACTTCACCCGAGGGGAGCTCCAGATATTTTCCCGCCTTTCCGTGCAGGTACAAGATATCGCTGTTACTGTTCACCAGTACGGCGGCGGGTACAACTGTTTGCAGAAGTGTCCGTTCCGTCAGCTCTTGCAGGGACAGTTTTGCTGAAGGGGAAGTTTTTATGGCGCTGCGCGGGGGCTGATCGCGGATGACTCCGCCCATCGGTAAAAGCCGGCTCATTCCCATCTTTACGCTGCTGTCTTCGAGCCTCTCATAAAGCTTGGCCTTGTTGTGCAAAGCTCTGAAAAGATTGCTGTAGTCCCCGACTGTCTCAGAGTTACCCAAAAAGAGGATCCCTCCGGGGTTGAGGGCATAATGAAAAAGAGGTATAAGACTCTTTTGAATCTCCGAGCCCATATAGATAAGAAGGTTTCGGCAGCTGATAAGATCAAGTCGGGAGAAGGGAGGATCTTTGATGACGCTTTGTTCTGAAAAGATCAGCATATCGCGGATATTTTTATGTACCCGGTAAGTGTTGTCATCGGAGTCAACGGTAAAGTAGCGCTCAAGGCGCTCCGCAGAGACATCCGCAGCGATGCCGGCAGGGTAGACTCCCGCGCGCGCGGTCGCGATCGCCTGCGGGTCGATGTCAGTGGCAAAGAGCTGCACCTGGTAGTCCTCTTTAAGCTCTTTTATATATTCATGAAACACAATCGCGATGGAGTAGGCCTCCTCGCCGGTTGAACAGCCCGTTGTCCAGATGCGGATCGTGTCTCCGGGCTTTTTGCCCGTGAAGAGTTTTGGCAAAAGACCCTTAAGGACTTCGAAGGAGTCCGGATCGCGAAAAAAGTTGGTCACGCCGATAAGGAGTTCATGAAAAAGGGCTTCTAACTCGCTGGGCTCGTGCTGCAGATACTTCACATACCCTTTGACATCTTCGATCTGATGCAGGGTCATGCGCCGCTCGATGCGACGGTGGATAGTGTTAGGCTTGTACTTGGAGAAGTCATGCCCCGTCTGCGCGCGCAACAGGACAAATATCTTATTGAGCGCGTTTTCATCTTTTAAGATGGGACTGGCAAGATTGCCGCGGGGCATGGCAATCGCATGGCTCGCATACGCGACAAGCTGCTCTCCCATATCAGCTGGTGAGAGTTCATAATCGACAAGACCGGTAGAGATGGCGCTGTGCGGCATGCCGTTGTACTCCGCAGAAGAGGGTTTCTGCGCCATCACCATGCCGCCAAGCTCTTTGATGGCACGCAGTCCTTGCGTCCCATCGCTGCCCGTGCCCGAAAGGATGATCCCAATCGCGCGTTCGCGTTTCTCCTGCGCCAATGAACGAAAGAAGAAGTCGATGGGAAGGCGCTGTCCGCGAGGTTTTCCGGGTTCTAAAAGTTGCAGGGTATCATCTATAAATGCGAGGTCATGTTTGGGCGGGATGATGTAGACACAGTTTGGCTCCACCTTTATTCCGTCGGTGATCTCATACACCTTCATGTGAGTAAAACGCTGGACAAGATGAGTAAGCATGCTTTCATGGTCGGGGGCGAGGTGCTGTATCAGCACAAAGGCCATCCCCGGGTCGACCCGCTCAGGCAAACCCGAGAAAAAGGACTCGAAGGCGGCCAGACCTCCGGCGGATGCGCCGACGCCGACAACATAAAAATCATTTTTTTCTTTTTTTGTTGCTGTACTTTTTTCTTTTTTTGTTCCTGTACTTTTTTCTATGTTTGTTTTGATACTCATCTCCTGCTCTGCTTTCGTGTCATCTCCGGCCGCCGACTTGGCACTTTCAATGATTTTATTGTACCGAGATATTCTTCTGAATTTATAATCAATAATAATTATTAATCGTAAATAATATTTAAACGCTCTTCTTCATCTCCAGGCGGTCATACATCCCGAGCATATTGCGGTAATCCGCGTGCAGAGTCGTGTCAATATAGGACGCCTCGCCGCTTAGTATACGAAGGGCCTTTTCTACTCTTTCGCGTCCGAAGATGTTGTACAGCGCCTCTTCATACTCCTCCCACACCAGCTCTTCTTCCTCCATACGGATAAGCTCGGCGATGACATGGCCCAGTCTGTTGTTGCCAAACTCCAAGGCGGCCAGCGCCTCCTCGGTGTTACCCGTCAGCAGATAAAGCTGTGCTTTTAGCTCCAGCATCGAAAAGTTGTTCTCGAAAATAACGCCGATGTATTTCTCGACGCTGAGCGTGTCCTCCAGCGAGTCGATGACGTCCAGTGTCTCCTCGGGCTCATACTTCGCAAGGTTCAAGACCCTGTCGCGTACCCATTTTCCGCTGTTTCGGTTATTGTAAGTCAGGTCTTCAACCGGGTAGACCTCAGAGACGCCCGGAACGATCATCTGGCAGGAGTAAAAGCCGAGATAGTTGTACTCGCGCAGGTACATCTCCCGCCCCATCGACTCCAAGATAGAAAGAAGATAGCGGTACTCGTCGTCGCTTCCCTCTCCCTCGTAGCGCCATGAGGCATACTCAAAACTTTTTACACTGTTCAAGAAGCCAAAGCCCAGCTTCCCGTTGGAGTCGATGAAGTGCGACTCGAGGTTGAAGCTGTCGGCAACCAGACTCATGTCGAAGGTCGGGACCTCAAAAGCATCCAGGTTTTCAACCCCGCGTCCTTGCATCAGCTCCGTCATCGTCCGCTCCAGCGAGACCTGCAAGATGGGGTGCGCTCCAAAGGAGACGAAGAGAGAAGACGTCTCGGGATTGATCAGCGAGATCGCAGTGACGGGAAACTTCCCGCCCAAAGAAGCATCCAGCACCTCCACGATGTAGCCCAGCTCTCGCAGGGCTTCGACATCGCTGTGAAGGCGCGCGTAAGAACGCACGATCTCGTCAGGAAACTTGGGAAGCGCATAGCCCTTGGTGATGATGGCTATCTTGGCGTAGCGCTCGAAGATCTCGCTAAGACCCTGCACCTTCGCCTCTTCGGGGGTATTTCCTGTCGCCAGGCCGTTGCTCACATAGAGGTTGCTCAAGATGTTCAACGGGATATAGACCTTTTCGCCGCTTGAATGTTTTCTGAAAGGAAGTGAAACGACCCTGTCCGTGTAGTCGCTGTTAAAATCGACAAGGTCCTCGTCTCTAAGCTCTCCCTCGGGGGCATAGATGCCGAGCAGCTCCTCGTTCAGGTACTCACCTCCGAACGCAAAGGCGACCTCATCGGGATAGTACTTTCGTTTCGGCAGATGAAAGTCGATGAAAAAGTTGTTGGTCTGCAGACGCTCTATGTACTCGCCAAGAGCACTGGCCACCGAAGCCTGCGAGAGCACGCCTTTACCGTTGGCGTAGATATGGCGCGGCGCCTCCACGGAGGCCAGGTTGACAGAGTAGCAGTGTTTGAGGGGGTGTTTCTCCTGTGAGAAAAGGGTCTCACATCCCACCTCTTCCAAAACGGCTTTCATCTTTTCTATGGATTCTTCAAGGGGGGCATTCTTCGATAAGATTTTCATCTGTTTTCACTTTGGGTAATAGATAGAAGAGTATAGCAAAAACCGAGCCATGCCGCTGCATATCCTCTGGTACAAAAAACAATGATTATGCTACAATAAATAAAAAAATCTGCTTAGAATATATAAGTTGAACTCTATTTTTTATATAAGAAGAGGCTATGAGAAAAGCAATACTACTGATGGCATGTGCCGCCGCTGTTTTCGCCGGCGAACCTGTCCTTTCAGATAAGAAGCAGGAGCTGCTGCAGCTTAAGCGCGAGAAGATACGCGAGGATATACTCCTGCAAAAAAGAGACTGGGTCTCTCCGCTAAGATTTTCGCTCTCGATCAACCGCAACAAAAATGCGACCTTTATGGAGAGTGAAACACGAAGCGCGGGCGTCGACTGGAGTCAGGACCTTTTCAGAAGCGGCGGGATCGGCTATAGCATCGAGCAGGCCAAGGCGCTGGGGATGAGCAACCTTCTTGGCATCGACAAAGAAGAGGCAGAGTATCTCAAACAGGCCTACACCCTTTATACCCAGATCGGGCGTGACCGCCTAAAACACAGACAAAACGAGCTCACCCTGCACAACCGCGATCTTGATCTCTTCATCATCACCGCCAAGTACAAGGCAGGGAGTGCGGACATCAGCGAACTCAACCGTGCCACCATCGACCGTGATACTGCACGCACCGCGCTTATCGTCTCTAAAAACACCTTGAGAAATGAGGAGTATGCCCTGAAAAAGCTGCTCGCTACAGCACAGATCGACCCGGTTGATATAAAAAACATTCCGCTTGTCACCAAAGAAGAGTACCTCGCGCAGAATCTTGAACTTTTGCAGTATGCGGCCCAAGACAGAAGCGATGAGGCCGGCGCGAAGATCGTGCGCTCCTCCTACCTGCCCAAGCTCACCTTCAACGGCTCCTACGGCTACACCGACTATCAGGGCGACCGGATAGAATACAAGGGAAACAATTACAACTACGGCGCAGTGCTCAGCATACCGCTCGACATCAACACCAATGCACAGATGCAGTCAAGCCGGCTTCAGCTTTTGCAGACTCGAACGGCCAAGGTCGACCGCGCGCAGGAGCTTGAGCAGGAGTATGATATGCGTTTTTTCACCATAGCCGACTATGAAGAGCGCATCGTTGTCGCACAGGAGATGCTTACGATCTACCAAGAACTTTATACCTTTACCAAGCAGCAGGTTCAAACCGGCGCCAAGTCTGTCTACGAGCTCGAATCACTGGGAAACTCCGTAGAGATACAGCGGCTTGAAAAAGAGATACAGACAAACAATATTTTAATAGAGAAGATCGCACTCTATTTTGACACCAAACAGTAGAAGAGGAAGATCCCATGGATGAGATGAAAAAGATTACTGAGTATCAAGGACGCAGCTGGAAAGCAAAGGCACTCCTTGCACTTGGCGTGCTGCTGACCGCAGGAGGACTCTACCTCTTTTTTGCGCCGAGTTCACAAAAAGAGGCGTTCAGCTATGTGACACACACCCTTAACAAAAGCGAGCTTACGCTCACCGTCTCGGCGACAGGCTACCTCGAGCCTGTCGAGAACATCGACGTGGGAATAGAAGTCTCCGGAACGATCACCGACGTCAAAGTCGACTACAACGACCTGGTCAAAAAAGGGCAGCTCCTTGCCATACTCGACAAGACAAAATACAAAAGTGCCGTGGACAGGGCCCAGGCTTCTTTGTCTTCGATGAAGGCCTCCTTGCAAAACGCGCAGGCGCAGCTCTACCGCACCTCGGCGACAATCGAGCGGGACAAGAGTCTCAAAATCTCTACCAAGGGGATACTCCCCTCACAGCAGGAGTGGGACAACCACTGGGCAGACCACCTTGCTGCCCAAGCGCAGGTAGAAAATAGCGCCGCGCAGGTCAGTCAGGCCAGATACAGCCTTATCTCTGCACAGTACGACCTAGACAGAACATTGATCTATTCACCCATCGACGGAACTGTTCTGGTGCGCAACGTCGATCCGGGGCAGACTCTGGCCGCCTCGTTTCAGACTCCTGTTCTTTTTCAGATCGCAAAGGACTTGACCAAGATGGAGCTAAAAGTCAGTATCGACGAAGCCGACATCGCCAAGATAAAAGCGGGACAGAAGACAAAGTTTAGCGTAGATGCCTATCCTGAACTGACATTTGAAGGGCACATCAAACTGGTTCGGGTCAACTCGGAGATCCTTGACGGAGTCGTCACCTACATCGCGGTGCTCACGGTTGACAATTCTGATCTTCTGCTGCGTCCGGGGATGAGCGCGGATGTCAGTATCGTCATCGAGACACTCAAGGAGACCTTTACGGCGCCGCGCTCAGCGCTGCTCTTTACCCCGCTGGAGCCGGTACAGAGAAAACTGTTTGGTTTTAGAGAGAGGATAACGCCCGAAATAGACCCTAAACCGCACCTATGGATTCTTGAAAACGGCCAGCCAAAAAAAGTCTACGTCACCGTGCTTGGAAGCAGCGGACTGCTCAGTGCCGTCTCTTCGGACGAACTCAAAGAGGACGCCCTGCTGATCATTGCACAGGAGAAGAAAAAATGATCACTCTGGAGAAGATCAGCAAGAGCTACGGCAGCGGCAAAGCAGCCAGCCCCGTGCTCAAAGCCATCGACCTTGAGATAAAGAGCGGGGAGTTTGTGGCCATCATGGGCCCCAGCGGCAGCGGCAAATCGACGCTTTTGAACATCATCGGAGCACTGGATGAGCCGAGCAGCGGGAGCTACCATTTCGCAGAAACCGATCTGGGCAAACTCTCCAAGGCCCAGCGGGCTCTCTTTCGCCGCTACATCCTCGGCTTCGTCTTTCAAGGCTTCAATCTTCTTAAAAAAGCCTCCTCTTTGGAAAATGTAGAGATGCCGCTTATCTATCAGGGCATCAAGGCGCAAGAGCGCAGGGAACGCGCATTAAAAGCGTTGATCGACGTGGGGCTTGATACGCGTGTTGATTATGATCCCAGCCAGCTCTCCGGCGGACAGCAGCAGCGTGTGGCGATCGCAAGGGCGATGGTAACGCATCCCAAGGTGCTCATCGCCGACGAGCCCACCGGAAACCTCGACACCAAACGCAGCCATGAGATCATGAAGCTCATGCGCAGCTTCAATGAAAACGGCATCACTATCATCATGGTCACGCATGAGGAGCATATCGCCGCCTATGCCACGCGCACCATCCTTATGCGCGACGGCATCATCGAAAAGGACAGCGGCCATGCTGCTTAACGCTTTTTTGCAGGCCATCCGCGAGATAAAGCGCAATCTTATGCGTTCATTGCTCACGGCGATCGGCATCGTCATCGGCATCGCTTCGGTTATCGCCATGGTCAACATCGGCAAGGGAGCCAGCGAATCGATTACGCAGAACATCAGCAGTCTGGGCAGCAACACCCTCTTTATCATGCCCTCACAGGAACATGGACCCGCAGGACAGGCCGCTGTAGCGAGACCTTTTGACATGAAAGATGTGAACATCATCAAGTCCTCCATCTTTACCCTCGAAGCGGTTTCGCCTATGGCAAGCTCTACCATGACGGTGCTCTACAAGGAGCAAAACTACCAGACCAGTATCCGCGGCATAGAAAACGGCTACTTCGAGGTGCAAAACTGGGACCTTACGGAAGGAAGACCTTTTGAAAAGAGCGAAATCAGGACAGGGCAGGGTGTCTGCATCCTCGGCCAGACCGTTCTTTCAAAACTTTTTCCCTCAGGGGAGTCTGCACTGGGCAAGAAGATACGCCTGCAAAAGATCTCCTGCGAGGTGATCGGCATCCTCGAAGAGAAGGGGGCAAACACCTTCGGCAGCGATCAAGATGACCTTGTCCTCGTACCGATCAAGATGTTTCAGCGCCGCATCAGCGGAAACCCGAACATCCCTCTTATCATGGCGTCGGTCAAAGAGAACTTTCCCCTTGAACAGTCGATCTTGCAGATCCGTCAGGTTCTACGTGAGCGCAGAAACCTCAAAGCAGACGAGGAAGATAACTTCAGGGTACGCAGCATGACCGCCCTGCTTGACACGATCTCAAAGATCACGACGATGTTGACGCTGATGCTGGGTGCAGTTGCAGGGATCTCCCTTGTAGTCGGCGGAATAGGGATCATGAACATCATGCTGGTCTCTGTTACCGAACGAACCCGCGAGATCGGCATCCGCATGGCCATCGGTGCCCTGCCGCAGGATATCCTGATCCAGTTTCTCATCGAGGCGATCGTGCTCTCGGGTCTGGGGGGTATCGTGGGAGTCTTCCTTGGCCTGGCTATCACCTTCGGCGCGGCACAGGCTCTGGATATCGTCATGATCATCGACCCCGCCATAACGGTCATCGCTCTGCTCTTTTCGATGCTGATCGGCATTATCTTCGGCATCATCCCCGCGCGAAAAGCGGCCAACATGAACCCTATCGACGCGCTCAGGTATGAGTAAGCTAGTAGAGATCTTCTATCAGGTCTGCGCCACACTGCAGACCGTGCAGCCACTCTAAAAACTTTTGCACATTTTCATCTTTGAAAACGGCCCCGTGCTGGGGCGCTATCATCGAGACATCCAGATCGGCAAGGGAGTTTACCCAAGCCTTACAGAAGATATTTCCCGCCATATAGCGTCGATGAAAGCCCTCTAGATAGGGAAGATGGCTCTCGAAACTGCTGATCTCCTTGTACGCACTCATCGCCGGCATGACGGCCGCACCAATATCACCTGAAAAAAGTATCTTCGACTGGCTGTCATAGAGACTGAAATTTCCCGGGCTGTGCATAAAATGCGCCGGCAAAAACTGGAGATACCCCTCACCGAAGGGTATCTTTGTTCCCTTGTCCGGCAGAGAAAAGATCCGCTCCATGTCCAAAACACCGTAGTGGGTCATAAAACGTGTCCACAGTCCCGACATCACAAAACGCGTCGAGGTTGCGACCGACCATTCGGAGATGGAGCCGGCAACATCGGGGTCTTGATGCGAGAAAAACACAAATTTCAGGTTTTGAAGAGGGATGTGCCGCTCTATCGCGTCGCATAGCTCGTGGAAGATGGCCGCACTTCCGGGATCGATCACGATGCCTGAACCGTTTTGAATCAACAAGAACTGGTTCACCGCCAAAAAACTCTCTTCGTGACTTTCGTCATCAATGCTGAACATCACGCACTTGTGCGTACCCTTGTCAAATAAAATCTTTTCTTCACCCAAACTGCATTCCTTTAAATTCACGGATTAAATTCATCTGTCTTCGAGAGACATACTCGATCAGTTGCCGCCTGTGTTCCGGTTCTGACGCCAAGATCACGACGACATAAAAACTCCGGGCCAGTTCTTCAATGCGCTGTACCTCGGCCGGAACATGAATAATCATCGGTTTTCTGTCATTTGCCAAGACCATGTTTATCGTGACCTTTGTCCCTTCCTTGAGTCCCGCGGGAAGCGCATTAAGTTCAAGTTTGACGGCATCGACGGAGATGTCATGCACGCGGACTTCACCATAAAATTTGCGCTCCTCATAAAAGAGCGAGACCGTATGCTGCTCTTCAGGACAGACTCTGACCGATTTTCGCTGGGTAGGGTTTCTTGGGAGAAAACGCATCTCTTTGAAGACGATCGTCTGCTGTTCGAAGTCGATCTTCAAAATCGGCTCGCACAGCACTGCGCTGGGAAAGATCTCTGAAGAGATCAGTATGCTTCTTTGGTACTGCGCCGCCTTTTGTTGCACAAAAGAGCTCTTCACCACAACATGCTTCTCGTTTATCTCGGCAATCATCCCGGCATTGGTGATCGTGAGTCCTTTGTAGAAGTTGTGTATCTTGATCTCGGCATTGTTCTTTTGGACCACTTTCATCAGTTTGACCAGGGTGTTGCGGTTTTTATACTTCTCCTCCTCTTCAACGGCCCGGCTGTCAAAAAGTGAGAGAAGATTCAGCTCGGTGATATCATTGAGCGACATGATGTACATCTCTTTTTTCTTGGGCAGCGGATGCATCTTCAGGATAAAGTGGCGGCTCTTTCCCTCTTTGTCGGCTATCTTCGTGTGAAAAAGCTTGCCTGGTTCACGGCTCGCCTCCACAAACCAGCTCCCCGGTTCACGGTTGCAGAGAAAAGCCTTGTGATCACGCAAAACGGAGCCGAAGTCGGCGTACTTGGCATCGAACTCCTCGAGCGTCTGCACCGTGAAGAAGTCAAGAAACATCTGGTTCACGAAGAGAAGTCTGTCCTTGGAGATGAGTGCCAAAAGATCACTTTGGTAGTTGAGCAGATCGTCCATATAGCTGTTGAAAAGGGAGCTGTTCTCTTCGGTATCGATCGATTCGATGCAGCGCAAAAGCGTCTGCATAAGCTCGTCGATCTTGATGGGTTTTTTCAGGTAGTCGAAGATCCCGACACTAATGGCGCGCAGAAGATGCGCTTTGTCGTCAAAGGCCGAGATGATGATGAATTTTGTCGAGGGGTTCAGCTCTTTGATCTGAGCTATCATCTCGATCCCGTCAAGTTTTGGCATTTTAATGTCTGTTATGACGATCTGCGGACGGTGCTCTTTAAAGGCCGCCAGCCCCTCTTCGCCATCCGAGGCCGAGACGACGTTGGCAAAAAACTTCTGCATGAGACGATGTGCTTTGATGCGCAGCCCTTCGTTGTCCTCGACATACATAAGCGTCAAGCCCTCGGAGTGCGCTTTGAGTTTACTTATCGTCTCGAGTGTGATCATTTATTCGCTTCGCTCCAGATGCTTGAGCTGGACCATCAGGTTATCCAAGGTATCGAGGTGATGGCAGATCGAATCGATCTCGGTATTGTCCAAAAAAGAAGGTTGTTCGTATTCTTTTAAGTTCCCCATCCTCTCTTCGTCAAAGAGCAGAATAAAGTCATCTCCATGAATGCGAAAGACCATGGCCCCACTATAGCGCTCCTGAAGAAACTGTGCAAACCTCTGCAAGAGCTCGTTCCCTTTTTCCCAGCCGTGTTTACTGTTGTACTGCGAGAAGTTTCTCAAAAAACAGGCCCAGGCCTTGTAACGGCTCCCCTCGATGCCCTGCTGAAGGAAAAAATCAAGATAGTCTTTGTTGTACATGTCGGTCAGACTGTCGCGGAAGAAGTAAGAGAAGCGCTCTTTTTCCATCGTGCTCTTTGGAAGCTGAGAGATGTCATGAGAAATGTTCATGCGGCCAAGCGCACGGCAGGCAAAGGGGACGACAGCTGGATCAAACTGTTTCCCGCTGCACAGCTGAACCTCCTCTATCGCCTCTTTAAGGCTTTTTCGTCCCTTGTAAATCCGGTTGGTCGTCATCGCGTCAAAGGCGTCCGCAAGGATCATGATCTGCGAAAGAAGAGGGATCTTATCGCCACTGAGCCCCTGCGGATAACCTGCCCCGTCGTAGCGTTCATGGTGATGCAGGACGATTTCAGAAATCGTCCTGTACATGGGGATCTGCGAGAGCAGATGGTGACTCACCGTGACGTGGTCTTTGATGAGAAGAAATTCGCGCTCGGAGAGTTTTCCCGGCTTGAGCAGTATGGTGTCGGGCGTGGTGACCTTTCCGATGTCATGCAGCATCCCTGCACGGTAGATAAGGCTGCACTCTTGCGGCGATAGGTCCATCTCTTCGGCTATAGCGCGGGAGTAGCGTGCCACGCGTTCCGAGTGTCCTCCGGTATAAGAGTCTCTCACCTCGATCATCTCCACCATCGCCCGAAGCGTCTGTTCGTAGTTGTCGGTGAGCGACTTGGTCTTCTCGGCAACCAGTAGCTCCAGATCGGCATGGTAGCGTTGATTCTCCTTGAAGGCATGCAGTCGCCTGGCCACTTTGAAAAGGACCTCTTTCATCTGTATATAATCGATGGGCTTGATGACATACTCCGAGACGTTCAGGTGTATGGCGTCCATAAAGTAGCCCGTTTCGGCGTGTGCGGAGATGATGATGACCTCCTGGTCGGGATTTTCCGCCTTGATCTCTTTTATCATCTCGATGCCGCTTAGTCTGGGCATCTTGATATCGCTCATAACGATGTCATACTCTTCTTCGCGGTACTTCTGCAGTCCTTCTTCTCCGTCATAGGCACTCTCTACACTTTTGAAAAGCTTTGCCAGATAGCGAAAGACGGCTTCGTGCAGCTCCTTGTCATCTTCGACATACAAAACGCTCAATGCCCCGCAGTACGTCTTAAGCTGTTCAATATCGATCATTCACCTTCCTTTTTGTAGATGCTCAAGATGAAGCAGGTGCCGTCTGCGCCGTTTTTGACTGCTTCAATCGTGCCGTTGAGATGTTTTTCCATGATCGTTTTACTCATAAACAGCCCCAGTCCTGTGCCGTTTTGCTTATCTTTGGTGCTGAAATAGGGCTCGAAGATCCGGTGGATGATCTTGTTGTCTATGCCTCCTCCGTTATCGCAGATGCTCATGATGATGGCATCGGAGACCTCTTTGATACTGATAGAAAGACGTTTCTCCTCCTTACAGTGCTCGTTCATCGCCTCTTTGGCATTGTTGATGACATTGATCAGGACCTGTATAAATTCCCGTCTGAAGATATCGACAGCGGTACTCTCTCCCAGAGAAAGAATCAATTCTATCCCGTTGGTCTCGAGACTCTTTCCGATGATATGCAGGGCCTCTTTGAGCACCTCTTCGATATGCACATGCTCTTTTTCGCGGTCGGGGCGGAAATAGTTTCTAAAGTCGTCTATGGTCTGCGAAAGGTGATTCACCTGCTCGACGATGGAGAGCGCCTCCTCTTTAAAGACCTCGGAGTTGATATCCTTCATCTCGATGTCAAGCAGCAGGTTGTTCGCCCCCATGGAGATCACCGAAAGAGGCTGACGCCACTGGTGCGCTATCATCCCTACCATCTCGCCCATAGCCGCGTGGCGCGACTGCACGATCATCAGCTCTTCCTGGTCTTTGAGCAGCTCGCGCATCCCCATCTTCTCGGTGATGTCTTGCTTGATACCGATGTAGTTGACGATGCGCTCTTCCTTGTCTTTGATGGGCGAGATGATCGCAGACTCCCAGTAGGCCTCTCCGCTTTTCTTGATGTTCTTGAAGATACCCGACCAGGTCTTGTCGTGGGCCACTTCGTTCCACAGATGCACATATTCATCCTCGCTGGTCTGTCCCGAGGCGAGAATTCTGGGGTTTTTGCCGATGGCCTCCTCAAAGGTATAGCCGGTGATCCGCGAGAACTGGGGATTGACATACTCGATGTTACCCTCAAGATCCGTGATGACGATGGAGACCGGGCTCTGCTCCACTGCCGTCTGAAATTTTCTAAGTTTTTGTTCAGAGATTTCATCATCCGTCACGTCAAAGATGATCCCTGATACCTTCGTCTGCCTTTCTTCGCCAGATCTCATAAGCTCTTTTTTAAGCAGAATGTCTCGGACGCTCCCGTCTTTGCGGTTCAGTTTATAGTGTACAGGGGGCGTTTCCTCGTTTTCTTCGATCCGGATGATGATGCCTTCGATCTTTTGCCTGTCCTCTTGTGCCATGTAACTCAGGGCGATCTCAAGTGTTGGCGTAAAGGCACCGACCTCTTCTGCGTGTATCCTGAAGACCTCATCCGACCAAAAAAGCCGCTTTGTCTCCAGGTCAAATTCCCAGCTTCCCATATTTCCGAGCTGCTCGGCATTGCTTAAGAGCTTGTATGCCCTTATCAGCCTCTCCTGCTCCTGCTTGCGCTCCGTGATGTTAAAATAAGCTCCCAAAATGCCTTCAACCGCCCCGGTATGATCGAGAAGGGGGACCTTGGAAGTGTTGACCCACCGGGTTGAGCCGTCTTCGAGGGTCTGGGCCTCTTCATAGTCGAGCTTGCTTTTGTGCGTTGTCATCACGGCGTTGTCATCGTGCACAAAAGAGGCCGCTTCTTCGCGCCAGGGCATATCGTAGTCTGTCTTGCCGACAAGTTCTTCCTCAGCTGTCAGCCCCGCATCTTCGGCAAAGAGCCGGTTACACCCGAGGAAACGTGACTGCCGGTCTTTCCAGAAGATCCGTATCGGGACGGTGTTGATGATGGTTTTGAGCAGGCTGCTTTCGCGGATCAGTTTCTGTTCGGCATTTTTTTGCTCGGAGATGTCGATGCAGATCTGCGTGCCCCCGGAGACTTCATCTTCAAAACCGATAGGACTCAGACTGAAGCGGTATGTGTTTGAGCCGACAGAGAGCTCGTATGAAGAGAGGGCCTGGCCATTTTTTATCGCCTGGCAGAGTTCGCACTCCCCCTCGTAAACACTCTTGTCATGAAAGAGCGTGTGGTTGCTGTGGTTGAAGACCTCCTCTTTTGTCCGCGCAAGAAAACTCAGTGCGGCCTGATTTGCCTGACGGATACGACCCCCCGCATCCACCACGACCGTCGGAACGGGAATAGCGTTGTACGTACTTGACTCGTACGCCATCGCGCGAAAAGGCTTTTGCAAAGAGACCTGGACAATGGCCAAGAAGATCATCCAGTAGGAGATGAACTTAAAGAGGTGGCCCAGCACACTGGAATAGGCATGAAAATCGACATACAAGGTTAAAGAGAACTCCGCAAAGATTGTAAACGTGATAGAGAGCACAACGCAGTAATAAACAAATCGGTCAAACTTCTTCTTGAGTTTTTTATACAAAAAGAGTGCTGCTGCCAGAAGCGCTATAGTTGTGTATTCCAAGGATATCTTCAGGCCCGTCAGTCCGCTGTCTTGCAAATACAAGTCCGGACGATAAGGGGAGAACGCGAGCCAATAGATAGCTCCGACGACAGCGGCGAAGAGAACAAACACCTGCGTTGCAGAAAAACGACGAAAGATTATAAAAGGCGCACTGAGCAGCAGCAGGGCTTCAAACAGGCGAGAGAAGACCCAAAAAGTCAAGGTCACGTTTACATTATCAATGCTGTAGATCGCCATTCCTTTGAATGTCAGCATATGAAAAAGATCAAGGACTGCGATCCAGAAGTAGCCCATCCCCAGATAGAACAAGAAGTTGTTTTTGGTAAACTGGAAGGTGTAATAAGAGACGACGGCCATCACAATGCCGACAGTAATAGTAAAAAGTTCCGCAAGAGAGTGAAAAAGAAGGTGGCCTTCAAACAACCTGGCCGAAATAACAACCATCATAAAAATAAAAGGAATAGCTACTGCTGTATAAAGTTGATCCTGTGTCGTATCCTGCATGGTCTGTCCTGATGATTTTATCTCAAGTGCTGTTGTCGGTTTAATATCCAGACACTTTAAATCACACTATTTTATCATACTGACACCTTTAAAACCACCTGTCCGCCGCATGGACTTTTTTCACTGCTTATGTGCTACTATTTGTATCTAAAAAGTCTGCTGGCGCATCCGCCGTTGCAGGGTTACCATAGGGAGCATCTGATGAAAATAGCCGTCTCTTCTTGTCTTCTGGGCGCAAAAGTCCGTTTTGATGCCGGGCACAAACATGACCACTTTATCACTGACGAGCTGGGCGAGTTTGCCCAGCTCATTCCCTTTTGCCCCGAGCACCTCGCTTTTGGCACACCCCGTCCTTCGCTTCGTATTGTACAGGGTGACGATGTGAGCATCATCCAGTCGAACAAAACCGGTGAAGATCTCACCCTAAGCCTTCTTGAAGCCTCTGAAAAAGAACTCCGCACGCTAAAAGAACACCGTCTCAGCGGCATCATCTTCAAATCAAAATCCCCAAGCTGCGCCCTGGGAAGCGCGAAGTCCTACCGAGAAAACGGCTTTGCCGAGGGAAAGAGCAACGGTCTTTTTGCCGAGCTCTGTCAGCAGCACTTTCCTCTTCTTCCGATGGAGGAGGAGGGACGGCTGAACGATCCTTGGCTGAGAGAGAACTTCGTGATGCAGCTCTTTGCCTACGAGGACTTCGAAGAGTTCAAGGCCTCCGCGCCGCAGATGAAATCGCTTGTAAGCTTCCACCAGCAGTATAAGTTTATGCTCCAGTCCAAAGATGAAAAGGCCTACCGTCTGCTCGGCAACATCGTCGGCAACCACGAAGGACTGAGCAGTGCCGAGACACTTTCGCGCTACGAGCTGATCTTCAAAAGTGCTATAGCGCGCAAGAGCAGCATTTCCAAGACGCGCAATGTGCTTGAGCATATGGCAGGATTTTTAAAAAATGAACTCACCCCGGTAGAAAAGTCAATGTTCCATGAGCAGATCAGCGACTTCGCCCATAAGATAATCCCGCTGATCACTCCGCTGAGCACCCTGCATATGTTTGCGCAGAAGTATGAGGCCACCTATCTGCTGCAACAGAAGTTCCTCCATCCCTATCCAAAAGTGCTGGCACTGCGCTCCGACATCAAAAGCGGCAAATGAGACGCATCCTCTGGTTTCGCCGCGACCTTAGAGTAGAGGACAACCCTCTGCTCAGCCTCGGCGGCGAGGTCCTGCCCATCTTCATCTTTGATACCAATATCCTCAAATCGCTGCGCGAAGATGACCGGCGCGTCTCTTTTATCTTTTCGCGTGTGCTGAAGCTGAAACAGGATCTGCAGGCAAAAGGCCTTGATCTCAAACTCTTTTTCGGCTCCCCGATAGAGGTCTTTGCCGCGCTTGCTCCGCTGGGTTTTGATGAGGTGGCTGCCAGCGGCGATTATGACGCTTATGCCCGACAAAGAGACCTCGAAGTCTCGCGCCTGCTGCATTTTCGCTGCCTTAATGACACCTATGTTTTTTCTTTTGATGAGGTGCTCAAGGCCGACAAGACGCCTTACCTTCTCTTCACCCCTTTCTACAACAGGGCCAGGACCCTGTTTTCGGCTGAACACATGAAGGCCTGCTCTTTTGCCCGGCAGCAGCTTTTTCCCCAAGACTACGAAGGGATAACACAGATATCGCAGGGCAAAGAGAAGCTTCTTGCCTTCCAAATCACCTCCATAGGCTTTACGCAGCAGACGTTTTTGTACGAGGCACCCGAGACAAAACTGCAGCGGCTGAAGCAAAGACTCGACAGCTATGAAACACACCGGAATTTTCCCTCGCTTCAAGGCAGCTCCGGGCTGAGCATCGACCTGCGTTTCGGCACGATCAGCGTGCGCGAAGTCCTGCGCTTTTTAAGTACACAGGAAAAAGCAGGTCTGCAGACGGAGGCATTTTTCAGGCAGCTGCTCTTCCGCGACTTCTATGCCTACCTCCTTTATCACTTCCCCCGCATAGAAAAAGAGAACTACAAATACCGTTTCAAAGGCGTGCAAGACCCCGAAAAGTATGAGGCGTTCTGCAAAGGCGAGACGGGCGTACCCCTCATCGATGCCGGCGTCAAAGAGCTTTTGCAAAGGGGCACGATGCACAACCGCGTACGCATGGTCTGCGCCTCCTTTTTCACCAAGGACCTTTTGCTGCCCTGGCAGTGGGGCGAGGCTTTTTTTGCAGAGCATCTTCTCGACTACGACGCGGCCTCAAATATCCTCTCCTGGCAATGGAGCGCGGGTACGGGCATCGACCCCCAGCCCTACTTCCGCATCTTCAACCCCTACCTTCAGGCAAAGAAGTTTGACAAAGAAGCGCTCTATATCAAAACTTTCTGCCCCGCACTCAAAGAGATTTCCCCCAAAGAACTCCACAACGAGGAGTATCTTCTCAGCCACGCTATAGCAGACTATCCCAAACCCATCCTCCGCCATAAAGAGGCTGCCGCAGCCGCTTTGGCCTATTTTAAAAGGCAGGTAGTTTAGAGTAACTCTAGTCTAAAAAGATGAAAAGTGGAGATTCATTCACAGGGGTGCTTTTGCAGTATGTAATTTTGTAACAAAAAAAACGATTTACAATAAACTCATAGTATTTATAACTTTTTATACTACAATTATTCGTTAAAATGTTACAAAATTTAACAAAAAAAGGCTTTTAATGAAAACTGTTATAAAAAAGCTCTTTGTAGAGAAAGAGTTATTAGCTAAGGCACTACTTTTTATAATTGTGCCGTTTGTAATGATTGGGTGTGGAGATGATAGCAGTACTCCTGCTGTTGGTACAACAACTGTAACAGCTGTAGATGGCTATGTTAAAAATGCCACTCTTACAGATAATGGAGGCAAGGTTGGAACTTACACTTCAAATGGTCAGTATACATTTTCAGGCAGTGTCGCTTACCCGCTTACTCTTACTGGTGGTGCATTAGAAGACACAAATGCTTCATTTGACATAAACATGACGGCTCAAAGCGGACTTGTCATCTCTCCTATAACAACATTCTTAGAAAACAATGCTTCTTTGCAGACTAAGCTTGCAATCGCACTTTCTGTTTCTGATAGCATAGATTCATTTGCGGTTGATTATGTAGACACAAACAACACAGACTTAGCAAAACTCTCTCAACTGCTTTATATGGTAGAAACAAATGCCACTCTTAAAAATGCATTTAAGCTAAGAGTAGCTGGTGCTAATCCTGCTAGTTTAAATGATATATTTACTCTGGCAGAGGCAGATGTAAATGCGACTATGGGAATACAAGGAATTACATACAGAGCATTTTTAACTGCAGTTAAAGCTATAAACGGAAGTGTTTCTGCATATGAGACAACTCTAAATATCACTAAAACTGATTTAAACTTTGATTTCACTCCAACTCACAATGGAACAACATATGCCTCAGTAATTTCACCATACACGGGCAAAATATGGCTAGACAGAAATCTAGGTGCTTCTCAAGTGTGTACGGTTCTAAATGACACCGCTTGTTATGGAGACTACTACCAATGGGGTAGAGCTACTGATGGACATGAGAAAACAACAAGTACACCAACAGCTACATTAGCAACAACTATTACAGCAGCTAATAGTAATTTTATAACTAATTCTACAGTATCGCCACTTGACTGGACAACAGCAGATTCAAATGGATCTCTAAGAAACACTAACTGGTCTAAAACAGACGGCTCATCCGTTTGTCCGGTAGGTTACCGCGTACCGACAATAACAGAACTAACACTTGAAACAACATCAGCAAGCACACCGGTTGCTAACAACACAGACGCCTTTAATAGCTTCCTAAAATTGCCCTCCGCTGGTAACCGCAACGGCGGCGATGGTTCTTGGAATAATGTTTCTGGCACCGAAGGCAAGGTGTGGTCTAGCAGTGTCTCGGGCGGTTCCTCGGGCTACTTGTTCTTCACCAACTCTGCTGCTAACAAGTTCGACTTAGGCACTCGTGCTTACGGGTTTAGTGTTCGCTGTCTCAAGGATTAAAACTTAATACCTTTTCCATGCTTTAGCATGGAATCGCGCGGAATCTTGGAAACAGTAGCTTAATCATTCACAGGGGTGTTCAGCGCGCACATAGAGCACACCAGCGAAAACAACATCCGCTCTACTCCAAAGAGATGCGAGAGATCGTCAATCTTCTGCAATACCTGCCGCAGCCGGCATTTGTCAAACTGAAATCAAGACTTCTAGAGTATAAAAAAATGACAGAAAAAGGGTTTGAGTAGAGACAGGGACAAGCAAAGCCCCTCTTTTAAACCGACAAAATTAGGACACCAATCTCCCCATTAACACGCTAGAATAGTAGAGCTCACTTATCCTAAACACTCAGGACAACGACATGAAAAACTACTCTCTTCTTCTCTTTACACTTCTGGTTTTGACCGGATGCGCTCCGCAGTATGCTCCGCTGGCGACAGTGGAGAAGGTCGATCTGCAACGTTATGCGGGGACCTGGTACGAGATCGCGCGTTATGAGCACTCTTTTGAAAAAGGGTGCAGTGATGTCAGTGCGACCTACACCCTCACCGACGAGGGAAAGGTCGAGGTCATCAACCGCTGCACCGACGAAGAGGGCAAACGCAAAGAGGCAAAGGGCATCGCCTACGCCGTGGATGAGAGCAACAGCCGCCTAAAGGTGAGTTTTTTCCGCCCCTTCTACGGCGACTACTGGATACTCATACTCGACGAGGAGTATCGCTACGCCCTTGTGGGCGATCCTTCGCGGGAGTACCTCTGGATCCTCTCACGCACGCCGCAGCTCGATGAGGCGATCGTTCAGAGCATTCTGCAAAAGCTTCCTTCTCTGGGTTACACGGCCGCGCCGCTGATCTGGACGAAGCAGGGAGAGTAAAGATGTTTGAAGCCAAAAGGGTTCTTGAGTTCTGCACTGTTGTACAGACGAATGTGCTGAGTCTCTATGCCTTTCACCTCGACACGCGAAACCTTCCGCTCATCACCCCGCCGGGAACGCAGGCCTCCATCGTTTCGATTGACCTGCCGCTGCGAACGGGAAGCGTGATCGAACTCGACATCAAACGTCTGGGCTTCACGACCCGCTGGAAGATGGAGGTGGCCGCGCTAGAGGCGCCCTCGCTTCTGTGCGACCGCGCCCTGCAGAGCCCCTTTTCGCATTTTGTGCATGAGCACCGTTTCAGCGCTGTGGATGAAAAGAGCAGCCTGCTCTGCGACCGGGTAGAGTTTTCGCTCCCCTTTTACCCGCTGAGCCTGCTGCTGCTTCCGCTGCTGTACCGCGACATGCGCAAGATGTTTGCCTACCGCCACGAACGTACCAAATTTCTGCTCGAGACCGAGCAAAGGAGTTCACATGAATGATTATATCCCTCAGACTTTTGCCTCCGACCCTGATACACGGGGCCATTTTGGAAAATTCGGCGGGCGCTTTGTCCCCGAGACGCTGATGCCTGCACTCATCGAACTTGATGCCTACTACACCTCCGTGCGCTTCGATCCCGACTTCTGGGCCGAGGTGAACTACTACTTCAAGGAGTACGTCGGCCGCCCTTCGCCGCTGTACAAGGCCCAGCATATCTCCGACGAGATCGGCGCTGAAGTCTATCTCAAACGCGAAGACCTCAACCACACCGGCGCGCACAAGATCAACAACACCATCGTCCAAGGGCTTCTGGCCAAACGGATGGGAAAGACAAAGGTCATCGCCGAAACGGGCGCGGGCCAGCACGGTGTTGCCACGGCCACTATAGCAGCACTGATGGGGCTGGAGTGTGAGGTCTTTATGGGCGAGAAGGACGTGCAGCGTCAGGAGCTCAATGTCTTTCGCATGAAGCTCCTCGGTGCCAAGGTTCACGCCGTCACTTCGGGAAGCCGCACGCTCAAAGACGCGATGAACGACGCCATCCGCCACTGGGTGACGCACGCACGCGACACCTTCTACATCATCGGAACCGCGGCGGGCCCACACCCCTATCCTCTGATGGTGCGCGACTTTCAGGGTGTCATCAGCTACGAGGCGAAGGCGCAGCTTCTTGAAAAGACGAACAGTCTCCCCGACTATGTCATCGCCTGCATCGGCGGCGGCAGTAACGCCTTGGGGATGTTTGCGCACTTCATAGAGGAGAGTTCGGTTCAGTGCATCGGCATTGAGGCGGGTGGACACGGGCTGGAGAGCGGAAAACACGGGGCGAGTCTGGCGCTGGGAAAACCGGGAATTCTGCACGGACAGCTCAGCTATCTTCTCCAGCATGACGAGGGGCAGATCAGCGAAGCCCACTCCATCTCCGCCGGACTTGACTACCCGGGCATCGGCCCCGAGCACTCCTACCTGATGGAAGAGGGAAAGGTCATCTACGACAGCGTGACCGACGAGGAGGCGATCGAGGCCTTTGTCTGGCTCAGCCGCGCGGAGGGAATAGTCCCGGCTTTCGAGAGCGCACATGCCATCGCCTACCTCAAAAAGATGCCCCCGGAGATGATAAAGGGTAAGAAGATCATCGTCAGCCTCTCCGGGCGCGGCGACAAAGATATGATACAAGCAATGGAGCTACTGAAACTATGAAAACATCCTCTGCAAAACAAAAGATCTTACTCACCGGCGCCACCGGCTACATCGGCCGCCGCCTGAAACAAAAACTCCTTCAAGATGAGAACGTGAGCCTGAATCTGCTGGTGCGCCATGCCAGCGCCCTGCACTCATCCGCCATAGAAAAGACAAGCGTTTTTGAGGGGAGCAGCTTCGAGAGCGAAGTGCTGGCCCGGGCGATGGAAGGTGTGGACACAGCCTACTACCTCATCCATTCGCTAGGCCAGGATGACTATGCCCAACGCGACAGGACCAGTGCCGAAAACTTCCGTGAGGCGGCTATAGCAGCAGGGGTGAAAAAGATCATCTATCTGGGCGGACTGGGCGTCGTCAACGAGAATACCAGCGAGCATCTGCTCAGCCGCATCGAAACAGGGAAGATTCTCTCTGCGCGTCCCGACAAGCTCGACGTCATCTGGTTTCGCGCCGGCGTTATCATCGGCTCGGGAAGTGCGAGTTTCGAGATCATCCGCAACCTTATCCAGAAACTCCCGGTGATGACCACCCCAAAATGGGTCCGTACCCGCGCTCAGAGCATCGGTGTGGACGACGTTATCTCCTACCTTGACGCGGCAAAAGAGGAGAGTATCAGCGGGAGCCACATGGTGGACATCGGCTCGGAGATACTCTGCTACCAAACGATGATGCACCAGTGCGCAGAGGTAATGGGGCTCAAGCGTCTCATCATCCCTGTCCCCTTTCTCTCCATCGGCCTCTCTTCTTACTGGCTCAACCTTTTCACTCCTGTCCCCTTCAACGTGGCCTTTTCGCTGATCAAAGGGCTGCGCTCCGAGGTCGTCGTGCAAAACGACATGGCGCACACCCTCTTTGCACAGATCCGCCCGATCACTTTCAAGGAAGCGGTCCAAAAAGCACTTCAGGAGGCGGAGGAAAATCAGGTCGTCAGCCGCTGGAGCGATCACGGCGGCGATGTCTGGGAAACCGACCACAAGGACTCCATCGCCAATGCCTTCTTCATCGACAGACAGGAGCTTCCGCTTGGCACGCTAAGTGCGGCATCAATTCAGCAAAGCTATCTCTCTATCGGCGGAGAAAACGGCTGGTTCCGTTTTGACTGGCTCTGGACAGTGAGGGGACTTATTGACAAGATGTCCGGGGGAGCAGGCCTTAACCGCGGCCGACGCTCTCAAAACGAACTTCGCATCGGCGACAGCCTCGACTTCTGGAAAGTCGTCGACATCCAAGAGAATGAACGGCTTCTGCTCTATGCGCAGATGCACCTTCCCGGCAAAGCGTGGCTGGAGTTCAAGATCCATGAGGGAAAACTCGTTCAAAGCGCCTATTTTCTTCCCAAGGGGATACTCGGACGCCTCTACTGGTACGCGTTGATCCCGGTCCATTATCTTGTCTTTCGCGATATGATACGCTCGGTGATTTCGCGCGCCAAGGAAATAGAAGAAGGCTCAAAAGAGGAAAAAGCATGATAAGAAGAATAGCTGCCATAGCACTCCTGCTTTCCCTGCAAATCCATGCCAAGGAGAAAATGATGCCCAGCATCTACGAGATCGAAGTCATCACAATAGACGGAACAAAAACAAGCCTCGCGCCCTACAAAAACAAGGTCATGCTCATCGTCAATGTCGCCAGTAAATGCGGCTTCACCTCTCAGTACGAAGGACTTGAAACCCTTTATCAACAGTACAAAGAAAAAGGGCTGGTGATACTGGGCTTTCCCTGCAACCAGTTCGGCGCGCAGGAGCCCGGGAGCGAAGAAGAGATCCTTTCTTTTTGCCGGCTCAACTACGGGGTGAGTTTTCCTATGTTTGCCAAGATTGATGTCAACGGTGCGCAGGCCTCCGCGCTCTATGTTTTTTTGAAAAAAGAGCAGAAGTGGATACTGGGCACAGAGGCGATAAAGTGGAATTTTACGAAGTTTTTGGTTGACCGGGAAGGAAATGTTATAAAACGCTTTGCCTCATCGACCGCCCCAAAAATGCTGGAGCCGGAGATCGAAAAGCTGCTCAACTAACACCAAGTCCTTACTCTGTGTCGAAGCTTCTCTTGGTGATGGTCTTGTAGAAGTAGGCCAGGCCGACGAACATCGCCGTCGTTCCTATCAGCAGATAAAAGGCCGAGAGCATATTGTTGTAGTTGTCAAGCGTGATCTTAAAGACCACCATAAGGGTCTCGATGGAGAGCGCGATGACGATGGAGACAAGAAACTTGCCCAGTATCTTGTAGGGGCGTTCTTCCTCGTGGGTGAAAGAGTGAAAGAGCACCTCATGCTCCATGATCTGTTTGGACAAGTCAAAGACAGCGATTCCCAGCGTCACCGCGATAATAGACTTGAACATCACATGGAAAAATTCTCCCTGTTCAGGCATAAAAAAGATCGAGACCAACTGCCATCCTCCATACAAGATCAAAATCAACGCAATGGCCGCCAATAGGGTAGACCCGATGATATAGACCCCGCGTTTGATCCTCTCGTGCAGAGAGTTGTACTCGATCAGCTTCAGCTCTTCAAGCAACAAGATCAGGTCGCAGTCGAAGACAAAATAGTTCTCGTCTACCTTGCGTACGACCGTGATGCTCGCCTTGCCGGTGCGGTAGTGGATGTAGGGATTGGAGATATAAAACCCCTCCTTGTCGAGCATCAGCTTGGTGAAATAATGGCTCTTGTCGCACCTGAGGCTGCTCGTCTCACTGGAGCGCCGGCAAATAACCGGACTCACCTGCCTGAAATCTTTGTCCACCTCATAGACCAACTGAATAAAGCTGTTCTTCTTCAAGATCGCATCCGCGCGCTCGATATAATCACCGCTTTCGTTTTTGATAGAAGTCAACACATAGTTGTCGACGGTATTTTTATACTTTTTGTAGCTGTTGATGATCTCTTTCACGACCATGTACTCCTTGTTGGACTCTTTTGTTGTGCTTTTTTAACACAATTTTTCTATAAAAGCAAGCGCTTCGCGAAGATTGGCGCAGCAAAAGCAGAGGTTTCTGCGTACCGGCGATGACCTTGGCACCGAGAAACTTCACACGGAAGACATTGAGTTCGGGCAGAAACGGGGTCATCTTCTGCTCACGGAACAATATTGACTCACAGTTTAGCCAAAAGCGCCTTAGTCGTATGCCGAAATCGGAGAGACATAGCCGTGCGGCTTGAGGGTCAGGAGGGAGCAGGTCAGTTTTTCAAAAACATTTTCCGCCGTGTTCCCGATGAAAAAGCCGGCGATACCGGTCCGTGCGATCGTACCCATTACTATTATGTCGACCCCCTTCTGCTTCGCAAAATCAGCCAGCAGTTCCGACGCCTCTCCGCGAAGATGGTGAATATGCTGTTCGCCCTGGATGCCAGAGGCACTTATCAGCTCTTTTAATTCCAGATAGTGATCTGCCCGCGCACTTTGGACTGTATCGACAATATCTTCCGAGGAGATGCTGACCCAGCTGCTGTGGCGCAGATAGTTCTCATAGGCATACTCCCAATAAGAGACGATATCGAGTGTCCCGCTGCAGCTGTCGGCAACAGCACGGGCCGTCCGCAGCAATCTCAGCGAAAGGTCGCGGGCATTCTCCCCTTGGCCCAGCGGATCAATAGCAACGGCAACACGGATCTTTTCACGCGGGTGCGCGATAGGGCGGGCAAGCCAGACGACGCTGGGACATTTGCGCAGCAGGGTCATGTCAAGTGCTTTAAACCCCTCCGATGCCGTCGGCTCCGCCTCTTTGATCAATAGATCATGCTCATGACGCATGACATAACGCGTCAGCCCCACCGCAAGAGGAAGTTCGCTTTCCACGACCTCCTGTGTCAGCTCCGGTACAACTGCTGGCACGATCTGGCGTGCACGCGCAAGGGCATCCTCCGTACGCTGGGCCAAAAAGGCTTCAAAGGCCTCCTTTTGTGCCTGCAGTTTGGTCGGCAAGGCGGGATAAAGGGTCAGAACATTCAAGGCTGCCTCATGGTTGCGTGCAAGTGAAAGCGCCTGCTTCAATCCTTCTGTCTCTTCGCCTGACATATTCATGGCGTAAAGTATGTTTTTAAAGTGTTGCATGATTCTCTCCTGTAATGTTGATAAGTGTTTTCTTCATCTCTTCTTCAAGCCGTTCGACAGCATAATGCGCAGCATCGTGGTAGGGCATAAAGACCAAGGAGGCCCCCTGCGCTTCAAGCCACTTCTGCTCCCTCGCCTCTTCACCATTGTGCTGCTGTATCGTGAGGGCGATCTTGCCCGTGTAGCCGTGGCGCTTCAGGGCATCCACAAGGACGATCCTCGGGTCTTCATGCTGCAAGTTGGCATAGTGCTGTGATATAGCAAGGATGACATACTTCACCCCTTCCAGCGGCAGCGAGGCGACAAACTCCTGATCGCTTGCGTCGCCGTATAACGCGTCAAAACCGCGCCGGCGCTGATGCATCACCTCTTCGGGGTTGAAGTCGACAATCAGCAGCCGTTTGCCTGTTTTTTTCAGAGCCTGGGCAAGGGCATTGCCATAGCGGCCCGCCCCGAAAAGGATAATATCGTAATGTGAATCAAGCGGTAAGGCGAAGCCTCTTTTGCTATCCAGTGATGCTGCACGGCGTTCAAAAATACCCAACAACGGCTCAAAGTACTCATAAAGACGGTGGGAGTAGCTGATCATATAGACCGAACCTGCAATGGTGATCAGCCCCACCAGCGTCACCAGTCCCAGAGCATCTGAAGAGATATGCCCGAGCGAGAGACCCATTGCCATAAAGATAAGCGAGAACTCGCTGATCTGCGCGACGGTCAGTCCCGCCAAAAAGCCCGTTCGCTTCCGATAGCCCAGATAGCCCATGATGGCCATAACGATCATCGGATTGCCGATGATCACAAAAAATGAAAAAATCAGAGCTGCGCTGATCTGTGTGTCCAGCATGGAGAGATCCAGATGTGAGCCCAGAGCGATAAAGAAAAACAGGAGCAGAAAGTCCCGAAGTGCCGCCATGCGTGCAACTATGATCTCGCGATATTCCGTTGTGGCAAGCGAAACCCCAGCTAGAAGCCCGCCGAGCTCCTTACTAAAACCGAAATGACTCCCCAGTGCGGCCAGCAAAGCAGCCCATCCGATGGCAAAGGTGATCAGCAGTTCGGGCGAGCGCGCCATCCGTTCAATTAGATTGTTTGCAACGAAGCGGATAAAGATGATGACTACGGAAAGCATAATGGCTCCATAGAAGAGTACCGTTCCCACTCGTCTCCACGCATCGCCATCCCCCTGATCGCCAATACCGAAAGAGGAGAGCACCATCATGGCAATAACGACAAAAAGATCTTGAACGATCAAAAAACCGATCGCGATGCGTCCGTGCAGAGAGTCCACCTCTTTTTTATCCGAAAGAAGCTTGACAATGATGATCGTGCTTGAAAAGGTGAGCGCCACCGCGATATAGAGCGAGGTGATGGTATCGAAACCCAAAGCCACTCCGATAAAAAATCCAAAGAGTGAGGTAAAGAGCACCTGCCCCGTACCCGTTGCAAGTGCGACTAGACCCAAGGAGCGTATCAGCTTCACATCGAGTTTAAGCCCCACCAAAAAGAGCAGCAGAGCGATTCCCAGTTCCGCCAGAAGTCCGATAAGCTCCTGTGACTCCACGATATTGAGTATAGAAGGACCGGCCAATATCCCCACGGCGATAAAGCTGACGATCATAGGCTGGCGCAGCAGCAGTCCGCCGAAACCGACAACGGCGGCCATCATTACCAAAGCCGCAATCTCATAGAAAGGGTTCTGATGGATAATCTCTGTCAGTTCAAGCAGTCCCATTTATTTTTCTCTATTTCTTCTAAGGCGCAGGCGAAGCTGTTTTTCACTCTCGACAATGATAAAAAGAAGCATACCGATACCGACGATAAGCATCACCGCATCAAGCTCAAGCGCGTGTGTCGCAAAGACACTCTGCAAGAGCGGTGTATAGGTGGCGGCCAGCTGGGCGATCACAACAATTCCCACTGCGATCCAAAGCGCCTTGGTGCCGCGAAGCATCCTTCGCGTAAATGTGATACTGTTCATGTTTCGGATATAAAAAAGGTGAAAGATCTCCATGATGACCAGCGTATTGAAGGCTACGGTACGGGCATAGTCTATCTCTTTGCCCTCAGCAAGAGCGTAGTGATACATTCCGAACACCCCTGCTATAAAAAGCATGGCCACAAAACTGATGTGCCATAGCAGCTCGCCGCCTAAAAGAGGTTCATTGCGTTTACGCGGCGCGCGGCGCATTGTGTCCTCGTCGGCCGGTTCAAAGGCGAGGGCAATACCCAGTGTCACGGCAGTGATCATATTTACCCAAAGGATTTGGATTGGCGTTATAGGAAGCATCTCTCCCAACAGCAGGGCCAGGATAATGACCGAGGCCTCCCCCGCATTGGTCGGCAGGGTCCAGCTGATCACCTTTTTGATGTTGTTATAAACCGTCCGTCCCTCACGTATCGCGGCGGCTATAGAGGCGAAGTTGTCGTCGGCCAGGACCAGTTCAGAGGCTTCTTTGGCTGCTTCGCTTCCTTTTTGCCCCATGGCGATTCCGGCGTCGGCGCGCTTGAGCGCAGGGGCGTCATTCACGCCGTCGCCCGTCATCGCGACTGTCATATCATGCGACTGCAGTGCCATCACCAGGCGCAGCTTGTGTTCAGGAGTGGTGCGGGCAAAGATGTCGGTTCGCAGTACCGCGCTAAAAAGCTCCTCTTCGCTTAAGGCATTGATCTGCGTGCCCGTCAGTACCTCCTGATGGTGTTTGAGCCCGATCTGTCTGCCGATAGCGGCGGCGGTGAGAGCATGGTCTCCGGTGATCATCTTCACCTCTATGCCCGCACTGTGGCACTCGGCGACGGCCTCAATCGCTTCGCGTCGCGGCGGGTCTATCAAGCCCACCAGGCCCAGCAGAACAAGGCCCTCGTCAAGGTCGCTGTGCTGCAAGACTGTCTGAGCGGTATCGACACGCTTGTAAGCCAGGCCTAATACCCTCTGTCCCTGAGCCGCAATGGCTTCGATGCGCTCCTCCCACTGCACACGATCCATTTCGAGCAGTTCGCCATCCTCGCGAATAACATGACTGCACAGGGCAAGAATGCGTTCCGGTGCACCTTTGACATAAACAAAGGCCTCGCCGTCATGGTTGTGGTTGAGGGTTGCCATATACTGATATTCGGCGTCAAAAGGAATGAGGTCGGTGCGCTGATACTCACTGCGGCAGGTTCCATGGTCACATTCCGCTTTAGCACCAAAACTCAGCAGCGCCCCCTCCATAGGATCGCCTTCGACACTCCATGTTCCCCCGTCGTTTTTCAACTCGGCATCGTTGCATATGACACTCACATGGGCCATCAGCGAGAGCACACTGCTCTCTCGCGCAGACACGTTCTGATTTCCATCTTTTATGTTGCCTATCGGCGCATATCCCTCGCCTTTGACTTCGAGGTTTTTTCCTTCTATAGCAACTGCCGATACCATCATCTCATTGCGGGTAAGCGTTCCCGTCTTGTCTGAGCAGATGACCGAAACTGCGCCGATTGTCTCGATAGCAGGCAGACGACGTACAATGGCGTTGCGCCCTGCCATCGACTGGACTCCTACGGCAAGCGTGATCGTCAATACCGCCGGCAAGCCCTCAGGAATAGCCGCAACCGCAAGCCCGACGATGGCCATAAAGAGCTCATCAAACACCTGATTGGTTGCCAGAATACCATAACTCAGGATAAGCGCCGAAAGGACCAATATAAAAAAGGTCAGCATCTTGGCAAAGACGTCCATCTGCTCTACCAAAGGCGTCGTCAGGGTCTGCACGCTCTGAAGAAGTCCGCTGATGCGACCGATCTGCGTCTGCGCACCCGTAGCGATCACCACACCCTTAGCCGTGCCCGCGGTCGCTGTTGTTCCGCTGAAGGCCATACAGGTACGGTCTCCGAGTGTTACCTCTTTATCGACAGGAAAGACCTGCTTGTCCACCGCCAAAGATTCCCCTGTCAAGATCGCCTCTTGCACCTGCAGACCATGGATCTGTATCAGACGTATATCGGCGGGGACCTTGTCTCCCGCTTCAAGCAAGACGATATCTCCCACGACAAGAGACTCGCCCTGTACGCTGATACGTTTGCCGCCGCGGATGACGGCCGCTTTTAAAGAGAGCATCTGCTTGATCGCATCGAGGGCTTTTTCCGCCTTGCCTTCTTGAATAAAACCGATGACTGCATTGGCAATGACGACGGCAAGAATAACGACGGTATCGATCAGGTGATCGAGTAAGGCAGTGACCACAGCCGCCGCGAGCAGCACATAGATAAGGATGTTGTGAAACTGAAGCAAAAAACGCACCCAGACGCTGCGTCCGGGAGGCTCCTGAAGCCGGTTGGGGCCATTATTTTCTAAGCGCTGTGCAGCTTCTTCGGGAGTGAGGCCCGTCACGGAACTGCCCGTCTCCTTTAGTGTTTCTTCAATACTCAGACTATGCCAAACAGAGTTATTTTTCATAGTAGCTCCTCTTTTGTAATCAAACGTGGTAAAGCAACTTAGTATCCGGCTATTTTACGGCTCTCACTGACAGGCAGTTCTCAATGGACCTAGTGAATCGGCAGATAGGCATAGCCCAAATTCTGCCATTTTATCAGGTAGGCACTCTTGTTCATCTCATTTTGGACGTAAGGATAAAGGACCTTTTTATCGATTTTTCTGGCTTTCATTCCGGCCTTGCACATATAAAACTCTACTTTATGCACGCTGTGCAGCTTCTGCAGGAGCGGCGCCAGTCTCGTCTGCGCGGCTATCAGGGGCTTCTGCGCCTTGTAAGGCGAAGCGGCGATGTCTTTCACAAAATATTTGTAGGCATCACCTGAAATGACTACCGCGACCTTGAACTCGATATCATTGGCACTATAATAGTTTTCCAGACCCTCTATGTTTGCAATAAGGTGCTTGCGTATTTTTGCCTCATCGCCGCTTGTCAGGTCAAAAACGACCTTCTGCTCAGCGGCATAAAGTGCCATAGAAAAGAGTACCGCGGTGAGCATAAATATTTTGATCATCTGATTTTTCATGTTTGTCCTTTGTTAGAGATTATACCTCAACACAATGTCAAAATCAGCTTAGAGACATAGATTGATCTGCCTACACGCCAAGGAGTAAAGAAATCTTTGTCATAATATTGCTAAAAACGGAGATCCTTATGAAGATTGCATTGACCGGAGCCAGCGGGTTTGTTGGAACAGCTCTGCAAGAGGCTTTTACAGAGTGTGTCATCATCTCCCGCAAGGATGACGAAAAGGCCATACTTGAAAAACTCACAGGAGTGGATGTCGTCATCAACCTTGCCGGAGCGCCCATCATCAAACGCTGGAGCGACCCTTATAAAAAAATCCTAACTAACAGCCGGATCGACACGACACGTCAGATCGTCACGGCTATCAACCAAAGCAGCGTTAGCCATTTTATCTCAACGTCTGCTGTGGGGATCTACCCTGATGACAAGCCCTGCGACGAATCATGCAGTGAGATTGCGGATGATTTTATCGGCAGACTTGCACAAAAATGGGAAGAAGAAGCACGCTTGTGCCATAAACCGACGACGATTTTGCGCTTTGGCGTGGTTTTGGGAGAAGAAGGGGGAGCCTTGGCGCAGATGCTTACCCCTTTTCGTCTGGGAGTGGGAGGCACTATAGGAGACGGAAAGATGATGACAAGCTGGATTGATATTGCAGACCTTGTCCGCATCTACCGTTTTGTTATAGACAAGAAGCTAGAGGGAACATTTAACGCCGTCTCGCCCCACCCTGTGAGTAACTACACCTTTACGAAATCTTTGGGCGCTGCTGTGCACCGGCCGACGATCCTGCCTATACCGGAGTTCGCCCTGCGCATTATGTACGGCGAAGGGGCCTCCGTGCTTACCGGGTCAAAAGAGATCTACCCCATAGCGCTTAAAAAAGAGGGCTTTGTCTTTAAATACCCCGACATCAAAAGCTCACTCGAACACCTGCTAAAGTGATCTCAAGAAGGGCTCTCCTCATCAAGCGAGAAGTGCAAATTCACCACTTTTGAAGCGCTTTGCAGAGACTGCATCGCAATGTAGACACTGCGGTTGGTATTGAGCAGCGAAGCGACGACCTTCTCCTTGACCCTGTCGCTGCTTAGCAACAGTGTCGTCTCTTTCATAATATGCTTGTTGTCCTCTTCTGCCTTGGCAAACTTCTCCTCGCATTTGTCCGGCGCCCACTTCTCATCCATACAATTGGCAAAGATAATCATCGTGTAGGCCAGGTTCCTGCGGATGGCATCATAACTCTGAACAATCGGCAAACGGTCGCTTAGTGCAAACTCGTTAATGTTGTTTTTTATATCTTTGAGGAGTTTTGCCGCATAAACGCTCTCGCGCACTGAACTGAGCAAAGGCTCGATGCTTGCACTCTGTTCAGGAGTCAGATTTTGCTGAGTCAGCTCGTTGATAAAGGCAACCGTGTTGATCTCAATGTCTTTGATTGTGTCATAGACGCGGTGATAATCAAACTCGATGAGGCTCTGGTTCAAGGCGACAGACTCCTTCGCATCGAGATTTTTGCTCAAAATATCGTTTGGTCTGATATTGAGCAGCAGCAAAGAAAATTTCATCGTTTTGATAAAAAGACGGCTCACCTCGTTGCGCAGAGCGATCAGAGCCGTGTCCGGAATCTTCGGATCGACAAGATGGATATATTTTGTCGGCAAGCGTTCGACCTGTGTAAACATCTTTTTCAGATGCTTCGCCATAAAGGGTATAAACGGGGCAAGCAAAACAACTCCCAAGAGGTTAAAAAAGGTATGAAAAAGTGCCAAAGCGATAATTGGTTCACTTTGCATAGCAAGTGTCTTCATCAAAAAAAGTGTTGCAAAAGGAAGCACTAAAAATGCGACCAATGCGGTGATCAGGTTAAAGAGCAGGTGCGCCGCTGCTGCGCGCTTTTTATCAGGGATGCCGCCAATGCTTCCTATCAGTGCGGTGACCGTCGTGCCGATGTTCGTGCCGATCACCATCGCGGCGGACTGGTCAAAGTTAAGTATCTGTGCATACAAAGCACTTAAGACAATCGCCGTGGCCGCTGAACTTGACTGTATCAGTGCCGTAACAACAAACCCAAATCCGACAAAGGCGATGAGATGGAAATGCGTGTACAAAGAAAGATCGATGCTTGATGCCACGGATCCGATCGCCGTCTTCATGATGCTTAGGCCGAAAAAAAGTAGACCGAAGCCGATGAATGTCTTTGCTATAGCGGAGAGTTTTTGATGCGAAACACTCATGACAAGAAGAAACCCTCCTGTTCCGATCAGAGGAAGAGCAAAGGCTTCGATCTGGACCTTAAAACCCAATGTGGCAACAATCCATGCCGTTGCAGTCGTGCCCAGGTTTGAGCCGAATATAATGCCGATGCTCGACTCCAAAGAGACCAGTCCCGCACTTACAAAAGAGAGCGTCATCAGGGTAACGACCGAGGAGCTCTGCAGCGCCGCTGTCGCCCCTGCTCCGGCAAAGAGAGACTTTAACGGTGTTGATGTTGAGTTTTTTATCCACTGTTTAAACCGCAATCCTGCCGCTTCTTTGAGTGCCAGCTCCATATAGAGCATGCCAAAAAGAAAGATCCCCAAACCTGAGAGCGCCTCAATAATCATCGTTGTCATCTGCTCTCTTTGCGCATCCTGTGCAGAGTGCGTCTGTTTTTTATTTATTGTAGCATAAGCTATAAGCAACCGCAGAGAAAAGAAAAAGAGCTGCTCTTAATATAAAGGCAAATCATACAAAATCTGCGCCTCAACGCAATCAGAAGATTTCTTAAAGATAAAATTTTATATTTCTTTTATTATTTGCGCGCTAGTATTGTTGAGTACGTACAAAACCTTGAGAAAGGAAGCCCATGATAATAAAAATTATTTTATCGGCTTTAGGCCTTGGCTCATTTGTAAAAGCCCGCTCTAGAAAAAAGTTGAGTGTTATTTGGCTTGAGAGTGAGACCCGGTCGGGCGAGAAGAGAAGAGATCTTCTGTAACAAACGTTGTGCTCGGTGCAGGTTGCTAGGCAACATAAGAACTTTTAAACGTGCTCTTTTATTCACTCGAACGAAACGCGTGTTATAGACGTGAGAAGATGCAAACCTTATTTCAGGCCGTGAAGCCTTGCGTATTGAAGCAGACTATAAAGGGCGTTGACTCCTCTAAAACAGATCTTTTCTGCCGCAACAGCGGCTCCCTGTGAAAAAGCCTCCGGTCAGGAGTCTAACTCCTGATCTGTTTCAGCCATTCCCCCATTTTATGCTCGTACCCTATAGGTTTAAACTCGACAAACTTCATCTCTTTGCTCAAATAGCGCTGCTCTACCCAGCCGCCAAAATCATGCGGATAGCGATAGTTTTTATTGTGTTGCTGGATAGTTTCCGGTATAGGAAGTATTTCGCCTGCTCTGATGGCTGCCTGAGCCTGATTGATGGCCATGTAAGCCGAGTTGGACTTGGGTGAAGCACAAAGATAGATCACTGCCTGCGAGAGAATAATGCGCGACTCCGGATAGCCGATCTGCGCTACCGATGTCATGGCTGAAGTGCATAGCGTCAGAGCCTGAGGGTTGGCATTGCCGATATCTTCCGAGGCCAGGATCACCAGGCGGCGCGCGATAAAGGCCGGGTTCTCTCCGCCTTCGATCAAACGCGCAAGGTAGTAGACCGCCGCGTCCGGGTCCGAGCCGCGGATAGATTTGATCATCGCCGAGATCAGGTCGTAATGGACCGAGGCCTCGCCCGTGCCGTCGTTGAGCGAGTGCGGGCGCAGAGCCTTGAGATCTTCAAGTGAGATCTTTTTTTTGCCCACAGAGACAAACTCCAACAGTTTCAGCAACGCTCGCGCGTCCCCGTTACTAGAAATCACCAGATAGCGCAAAGCCTCTTTGTCCAGAACAAGCTGCTCTTTATCGCAGGCCCGTTTCGCCAGAGCATGAAGATCTTCATCGCTGAGTGGCTTCAACTCAAAAAGCATCGAGCGCGACCGCATCGCCGCCGTCAGACTGAAATAAGGGTTTTCTGTCGATGCCCCGATGACTAACACCGCGTTAGTCTCCATAACAGGCAGTAGTACCTCCTGCTGGTTTTTGGCCAGACGGTGTACCTCGTCGATAAATATCAGGGGTTTTTGCAGGGCATTTTCATACTGTGTGAATATCTTTCGCAGCTGTTCTATTTTAACCGAGGTGGCATTGAACTCATAAAAAGGAAAATCAAGCGCCGTTGCGATGATACGCGCCAGAGTTGTCTTGCCGCATCCCGGAGGTCCATAGAAAAAAGCATGCGGCATCTGCGCATTTTTCACCAGGTGTCTTAGAGGAGAGTTTTCCGAAACGATGTGCTGCTGCCCGACAAAGTCTTCAAAGACCTTGGGACGCAGAAGATAGGTGAAATCTGCCAAAATACCCTCTTAGCCCTTGATGACTTTGATGATCACATCACGCACTTCTCGCGGGCCGTCAAACTCGCAAAAGAAGACGCCCTGCCACTCACCAAACATCGGATGCCCGTCCATGAAAGGGATACTGACAGAGGCACCTGTCATAGCAGACTTAAGATGCCCTGCCGCGTTGCCGCCCTTGTGCGAGTACTCTCCGCCTGAGACATAGGTCTTTAACAGCTTAAGATAGTCGCGGCGCAGGTTCTGATCAACCTTCTCAAAAAGGACAATGGAACTTGTCGTGTGTGGTGTAAATACGACGACAATACCGTCCTTTACCCCCGAAGTGATGACGGCCTCTTTGACCTCGGCCGAGATGTCTATCATCTGCGTAGTGTGTTCGGTTTCAAGCTGGATCTTTGTCATTGCTGTCCTTAGTTGTTGGTGTTAGTCATCATCTTTCAAGATCTCACTGAGCTTGTTTTTGACCTTGTTGATACGGCGGCGCTTATCTTTGTCTGCCTCCATGTTCTTCAACTGCTCGGTATCGCTCTTGATCTTCTCTTTCTCTTTTTCTACCGCTTCTTCTTTGCGTTTTTTGAAATTCTCTCTTTGCTTGTCGGTTTTTGTTACCTGATCGACATAGCCGCGCACGCTTGTATACTCGCTTCGCTCAAGATAACGGGTTTTCCCCTCGGGAAGGTTGTTTAGCTCAATCCCGCCGTAGCTTAAACGCTTAAGGTCGGCGACTTCCGCACCGAAATGTGAGAAGAAGCGTCTGATCTCACGGTTTTTCCCCTCGGTGATCCCGATCTTCAAAATGGAATACTTCGGCGTGTTCTTCTCTATTCTGTAAGCAAAAAACGGCGCGAAACTCATTGACGTGACCTTGGAGAGCTCATGCCCGCCCGCACTCGCATCATCAAGTTCCAGACCACCTTTCATCGCAGCTTCCATGACTTCGGTTACGGGGCCTTTGATCTTGACCTTGTAGACCCTCTCTAGATCCGAGTTCATCAGTATCGTCGCTACTACCGAGGAGTCTGTCAAAAGCAGAAGCCCTTCGGTCGCGTAGTCGAGCCGGCCAATAGGGATAAAGTGGCGGAACTTATGGCCTAAAGTATCATAAATGATCTTTCTGCCGCGCGGGTCTTTTTTCGTGACCAGTTCGCCCTTTGGCTTGTTGTAGGCGATGACCGTGACAATGTCCGAGGGGGCGACTCGCTTCCCGCTGACATAGACTTTTGACTTCTGTTCATCAACCTGAGTGGCCGGATTGTCCTGCACCTCACCATCGACTTTTACAAAGCCTTTTTGGATAGCAACATCTGCCTCGCGACGCGAATACGTGGAGTAGTGTGCAATAAATTTGTTTAAGCGCATCATTATTTTATGCCTTCTTCTATCAATTTATGAATATGTAAAACACCTTTGACGGTATTTTCTTCATCGGTAACAACCATCAACTGTATCTTTTTACTCTCGATCAAAACCAAGGCATCCGAAGCAAGCATATTTTCATTGTTTATCGTCATCGGATGTATTGTGGCATACTCAGATATCTTTTTTTCAAGCGAAAAACCTTCTTGCATCAAAGCACGGCGGATATCCCCGTCTGAGATCAGCCCTAACAGTTTTTTGTTCTCGTCCACTAAAAGTGCCGTGCCCAGATGCCCTTCGCTGATCGAAAGGATCGCATCCTTGACGAGCGTATCCTTCTTCACAAAAGGAAGGTCGTTAGTGCGCATCAGGTCGGAGACCTTGACAAAAAGCTGCCGCCCCAGTGCTCCGCCAGGATGAAACGAGGCAAAATCCTCTTTTTTAAAGTCGCGTGCGTGCATCAAGCAGATGGCCAGAGCATCTCCCAAAGCAAGCGTCAGCGTTGTAGAAGAGGTTGGGGCGATACCTAAAGGACAGGCCTCTTTTGAGACCTCGATCGACAAGACAATGTCAGAAAATTTGCCCAAGGTCGAGTTCGTGTCGCGCGTCATCCCTATCAAGGGAATGTCAAAGCGTTTGATATGCGGCAAGATGGCGCTGAGTTCGCTGCTCTCTCCGCTATAAGAGATCGCTAAGACAACGTCGTGTGAACTGATCATGCCCAGGTCGCCATGCAGAGCCTCGGTAGGATGCAAAAAGAAGCTCGGTGTTCCTGTTGAAGCGAAGGTCGCTGCCATTTTTGCTCCGATAAGGCCAGATTTGCCTACGCCGGTTATAATCAGTTTCCCCCGACACTGCCGGATGCACTCGACGGCGTTGCTGATTTCATCCGCAACATGGTGTATGGCATCAAGCAGAGCATCGGCTTCGGTCTGAAGTGTCTCTTTGGTGATTTGGATATAGTCGTTACGTCTATTTTTCATGGTACACATTTTATCACAATCGCACTGATATAGAGGTTATAAACGTACTAAAGTGCGCAGAGCTACAGAGATATTTGTCTCCTCATCTTCACTTTTTTACTCCAAGCGTGAGTCGGCTTGGAATATATGCGTTCTTCGGTGCGAAGAGCTCTGTTTTAGTCGTCTTCAAAAGCTTTAGACGTCCCGCTTCTACGCCTTTGCTGCGCAGATAATTTAAAATACTTTCTCCCCGCTCTTGCGCCAACGTTTCAAGCTCTGTCTGTTTTAGCCCCTGTTCTTTGGCCAGCGTTTCTATGATCTGTGTATGCAGCATCTCTCTTTTTGTCTGTTCATCTAGCTTTTTTGCCTCAACACTCTTTTTTTCACGCGCATACTTCTCTTCATCAAAATACTCTATATAGAGATCCTTCAGCAGTTTGTCCAGTTCATCTCTTTGAATTTGCGTGATATCCGTTTTCTCGTCTTTAAATCTTCTTAAAACTTCCGCATAGACCTTGTTCTTTCTCATCTGCATGCCATCATGTGCTTCGTTATAAGCACCCGAAATACTCAAAAGCAGACTCTTCTTTTCTATCAAGACGCCTGAAAGTGCTTCAAGTATCTCACGTTCAGGCGGAAGAAGCTCTGCCTTGCCCGCTTCGAAATAGATATTTTCCAGCTTCTGCGCATCTATGCCCACAATACTTCCTATAAAACGAAAGGGTGCCGTAGCGATGCCGACCGTCAGATTTTTAAAGGCTTTGAGTACCAATGGAGCGATAGCAAAATCCGGCGAATTCAGATCTCCCGATATCGGAACATCAATATCAATCACGCCCTGGCTGTCTTTGAGCAGGGATAGCGCCAGCTCGATTGAAGACAAGACCTCCGTATTGCTTTGCACCTTTTTGCCAAGTTCTAAGTTTTTTAACACGATCTTGTTGCTGCTTTTCATCTGCGCATTGTTGACCCTGTAACTCAAATCGGCATTAAGTTTTCCTTTTTTGAGCGTGTAGCCGATAAAGTGGCTTGAATATGAAGAGAGGTTGCTCATGTTTATATTTTTCAACTCCAGATCCATCTCGGTAAAGGCTTTTGGCTGTGCCGGGAGAAGACTGCCTTTGATCTTCGCGAGCGCATATTTGTTGATGGTTCCTTCAAGGTTTAGCACACTTTTGACATCGCTCTGGCTTCCTACGGCTATAATGCTTCCGTTGAAAGCATTGATATTGCTCTTAAAAGGCACCTTAAGCGAGCGGTCTGTAAATGCGACTTCCCCATCTTTGAGCATGATCTTGTCGATAAGGAATTCTATAGACTCATCATCTGAAGTATTCGTCTTGGCAGGATCTCTGCTTTGAACATGCATAATGCCGGAGAAGTTTGTTTTTTCATCGGCATCAATATCTATACCCAAATAGGGCGAAACCAGATCCAGTCTTGATATCTTCACCTGCTCGGAGTCCGCGGAATAATCAATATTTTTAGCCAAAAGTCTTGTAAAAGTAAGAAATGCACTCTTCTCATGCGGCCGCGAGAGTGAAAGCCTGTCTATTTGCGCATTGGCCAAAAAACTTCTGTTTTCATCCGCTATCACCGCTTTTAGATCAAGATTTGCTACTCCGCTGTTGATCTTTATATCGGCATACTTATCGAGGTAGGCCTGAAAAGTAAGGAGCTCCAGTCCGTTCATCTTTAACGCTGTCTCGATCTTCAAAGGCGTATGCCGGATCGTGCTCTTTGTCTCGATCTTTCCTGTTTTGTTTACTCTAAACGAGAGAGTACTCTTTGCCACGCTCTGCTTTTTTGAAGAGAGCCCCTCCGCATACAGCTGAATATCATCAAGCGCTACATGTCCGCTCTTGGCATTGAACTCATCCTCAAAATCCACCTTGGCATCTTTTATTTTAAGCGTTTCGATATCCCAGGCTATTGCAGATGACTCGCTCTCTTGTGCATTTTGCTTTGGAAAATACGAAGCCCAGTTGATCTCTCCCTTGCCGTTCTGCCGCAGCTTCAAAAAAACAGCTTCTGCATCGACAGATTTTATCGGGTAGTTGGCATTTGTGATGTCTGCACTCCCCTTCAGTACAAGCAGAGGTATGTCAAGCAGCCTCTCTTTCGTTCCCTTCTCCTCAAGCAGCAGATTTGTCAACTCAATCTTATATTTATTAATATCAAGCTGTGTTTTTTCCCCCGAGAAAGTGAACTTATGCGCTACAGATGCATCTATGGCGCCTTTTGTAACGACAAACCCGAGTGAATCTTGAACATATTTCCAGTAGGTATGCATCTTGATGCCGTGCAGCTCTATCTCGCCTTCTATTTGCAGAGGTTCAACTGAGCCAATCCTCCCTGTATACTCAAGATCCGACCCGTCATCGGCCTGCATGAAGAGCTGAAGTTCGTTCTTGCTCTTTTTTATTGTCGTAAAATCATTCAGACTTGCACGGCTGAGAGTCAAGGACTGAAAGACTGTTTTTTCACCGGAGTCGTCTGTAATATCTATCTTTCCCTCGGTGATCACAAACTTTTCTATCACAATGTTCGCAAGCTCAGTCTTCTGCGTTTCGCCATCCTGATCTTTCCCATTGATGCGCAGCAGGTCAGAGAGATTAAGTTCTCCTTCCTTGTTTTTACGTATGAACAGCGAGGGCTTTAAAATCGTTACCGAGGCGATCTTGATCTCTTTTAAAAGCAGATAGAAGGGATCGATGTCTACTTCAATATCTTCTATCCCTGCCAAAAGCTTTTGAGTTTTATCATCAGACAGGCTCAGCCTGTGTATGCTGAGTGTGAACGTAAACGGGTTAAATGAGACAGAATCAATGCTCGCCTTTTGGTTCAAGACCTTCTCAATGCTCTGTATGAGTTGTTTTTTGGCAAGAGGAGGAAGGATATAAAAACCGATCAGGCTGTAAAACAACAGTGCGGAAAGAATGAAAAACGTAAAAAGCATCTTCTTAAACATTACGCGTCCTTGTTTGTTAATGTTTTATTATATCAGATATTACTTTTATTCTTTCCCTGTTCAGGTTGGGTGTCTTTGTCTGGCACATTTTTAATGTTTTGTTTTGCATAGTTTGTCGAACTGACTACATCTCCGATGATCGCGCGATGGTAGGCGTAAGGCTCCTTAATATGACTGATCACATAGCGTCCTCCGGAGGTCGTAATCACCTCCAGCGTTCCCACATCAATAAACTTCTTAAAGCGCTCATTGAGAGGTTTGATATAGATCGTTCGTATCTCTTCAAGTTTTATAGGAAAGACCTCGCGTTTTTTATACCCCTTGTGTATGATGATCCTCTTTTGCGTCAAGATGCAGTGATAAAACTTCTTCTCTTGAATCTCTTTGAGATGCATATAAAACGTCCGCAAGACAAGAACTCCGCCGATAACGCCTATCTCATACTCATATCCAATGAAAAGCAGCAAAAAGCCGAGGGAATAAAGCGAGATGATGTCAATATAAAACGTCTTTGAGATATCGGCAGAGGCAAGGATCGACTCTTCGGGATGAAGTATTTTTTCTATCGCTTGCATGGGGACAGCCTCCGCGTTTTGATAATGCATTCTATCAAATCTTTTGTTTGGATCTGTTTTGTTTTGGAAGAGAAAAAGGATTAAGGAAGTATTTGACTGTAAGATGAGGAGACTTCGTCTCTTTGTTCATGTTAAGCCGTCGGTGATACCTGTGGTACAACACCTCTGGTTTCACCCCAAGGGCATTTCTTCGTTTCATTCAGGGCATGTTCGGGTAAAGGCCCAGCAGTGGGCCTTTACTATTGCGAACTCACATTACAAAGACGGTTGGTACTATTAGTGGGTATTTCTTCATCTTGCGGTAGATGTGCTTTCGCACGACTTGGCGCAGGTCATTCTCAAGGGCTCTTTGGTTTTCGATCAGGCCCGGCTTCAGGTTGAGCAAGAAGTGTTCAAGAACATCTTCCATCTCTTTTGAGAAGGCTTTGTCGTTCTTGTCTGCAACAAGACCGAATGAGGTAACGCGCGGTTTGCTGATCAGAAGCGAATCAGACTCGTTGACCTGGGCAACGATCATTACGATGCCCTCGCCTGCAAGTTTTTGTCTGTCGATAACGATATCATCCGCAATCTGGTGATTGTTCTGATTGTCGATATAAGTTTTTCCGCTCTTGACCTTTTTCACTTTGCGCATATATTTAGGAGTGACTTCAATCGTCTCGCCGTCGCCCATGATCAGGATGTTGCGTTCAGGAATACCACAAAGCATACCTGTCTCTCTGTGCTTCATCGTGTGGTTGAACTCACCGTGGATCGGCAAGAAGAACTTCGGCTGTGTAAGACGAAGCATCAGCTTCTGCTCTTCTTGTGCGGCGTGGCCGGAAACGTGAATATCTCTGTCTTGGGCAACACGAGCACCTGCGCGCTGCAGGTGGTTAAGCATGCCCGAGATCGAGCCTTCATTACCGGGGATAGCACGGGAGGAGAGGACGATAAGGTCAGTCGGCTTGATCTTGATGTGTCTGTGTTCTCCCGTCGCCATTCTAAAGAGTGCCGAACTCGGCTCGCCTTGTGAACCTGTCGTGACGATCATCACCTTTTTGTCTTCTAGGCGGCTGACGTCATCCGGATCGATAAAGATATTTTTGTCCAGACGGATATAGTCATAGGCCATCGCCACTTCAAGGTTTCTCTCCATCGAGCGGCCGATAACACAGATTTTTCTGTCATACTTCAGCGCATACTGTATTGCCTGCTGAAGACGGTGAATATTCGAGCTGAAGGTCGAAAGGATTACGCGTCCCTCTGCCTTTGCGAAGATTCTGTCAAGTCCCGGGGCAACGGCAAGTTCTGATGGCGTCATTCCCGTGTTATACGAGTTTGTCGAGTCTGAAAGCAGACACAGAACACCTTTTTCGCCATAATGTGCAAGACGGTGGATGTCTGCTGGATAACCGTCCACAGGGGTGTGGTCGATCTTAAAGTCACCCGTATGGATGATCGTTCCGGCCTCTGTCGTGATCGCCAATGAGGAAGCGTCGATGATAGAGTGCGTCATGTGCATCCACTCTACTTCAAAATCTTTACCGATCTTGTAGGCTTTTCGTTTCTCTACCGGACGGAAAAAACTTTTGTGCTGTTTGATATGATGTTCGTCAAACTTGTTTGCGATCATCGCCAACGGAAAGGCTGTTCCGTAAAGAGGGTACTGAAACTCTTTGTAAAAATAAGGGGTTGCGCCGATGTGGTCTTCGTGTGCATGGGTAATGATAACACCGACAATCTTGTCTTTGATCTCGCGGATATAGCTAAAGTCCGGAACCAAAATATCGACACCGTGCATCTCTTCATCCGGGAAGCTCATACCGATATCGACAAGAATAGCCTCATTCTCTGTTTCGATGACCGTGATGTTTCCGCCGATCTCGTTAAGACCGCCCAGTGGGGTGATGCGGATTATGCCTTTGGTATTGAGATCAAGTTTGTGATGCGGATTAAGGCGATCTTTTTGAACCTCTTGATTTCTTTCCACACACTCTTTTAGCAGTTTGTCAGCCGGTGCTCCGCCTGGATTAAATCCGCGTCTGAATTTATTGCGGTTTGCTGAACCTGAGCCAGAAGAGGCATTGCGGTTTCCGCCTTGACGGTTTTGACCGCCTCTTTCTTGCTGTTTCTCTTCGCTCTTGTTTTCCGTACCTTTGTTCTCAGTGCTCTCGTTGCCCTGAGGACGACGGCCTCTGTTGCCCTGTGGACGACGGTTTCTGTTGCCCTGAGGGCGTGCATTACTGCTGGTTTGAGGACGACTTTCTGTCGTGCTTGTCTTGTTTTCGGTTTGAGGACGACTCTCTGTCGCACTTGTGTTGTTGTTCTCTTCCATCCAAACTCCTTGGTAGTATCTTATAGAGTTGGTGATAATTAGCCGTTGTTGTTTGATGCGGACGAATTGTGGCAGTCAGGCCCATAGACTGCAGAGCATTGGAGACTTCTTCTTTGTCATAGACGGCGGAGAGATTTTTAAGCAGGGTCTTGCGCGGCTGGGCAAAAGCCACACGCAACATCTCTTCTAAACCGGTATCAGTACGACTTTGGCGTTTTTTTATCCTCAATACTGCCGAATGGATCTTCGGCGGCGGGTTAAACGCTTCTGGGGGTACTGCAATAACAATGGAGGCTTCTCCTACCGTCTGGGTGATGACGGCGAGTGAGCCAAAGTCTTTATCGCCAGGGTGCGCAGAAAACTTCTCTGCGACCTCGCGTTGAACCATAACGAGCAAAGAGCTACAATAGGGATCGGCTAATGCTTTTAAAATAATATTTGTTGCAATATAATAGGGTAGATTCGCCACTAGATCATATTGTTCATTAAGCAGATTAGTCTTCCAGGCCTCAAGCACATCGCCGCAGCGAAGCTCAAGGGAGTTGGTATCTATTGCCTCTTTAAAGTTCTCGTTAAGGAGCTTGCACAAATCGGTGTCCACTTCAAAAGCAACAACGCTTTTGACGTTCACTAAATGTTTAGTCAAATCACCTAAGCCAGGCCCGATCTCTGCAATTTTGTTCGCATTATGGGGCATCGCTTCGACAATCTTTCTTACAACACTTTCATCGATCAGAAAGTTCTGTCCGAACCTCTTCTTAGCTACTATGTCTTTTCTCATTAAGTGGAAGAATACCTAAAAAGTACTTAGTAAAGGTTTTAATGGCTAAAGTTTATCTTTTTTGGCTTAAATTTAACATAGGCTCTTTGTGCTTCTCGCTATAGCGGAGCCGAACCGAAGCTCAGGGTCTGCTCAGATTGGCATCTTGAAGTCCATGTGCTTTGCATTTCTCATGCTTTGGTATAAAAAATCTGTCTGTCCTAAAATCATCATTTTCTTCATTATAGTAAATAGTATAAAGATATTTTGCCCGATAAGAGCCGTCTTTTGTCTCTTCTGTGACGATGACCTTATCCTCTTCGTAGAGTTCAAAGACCAGTTTTTTAGTCTCATCTTCTATGACCAGGGTATCGGTATTTGGCATATAGAGCTGATCTCGTGTGAAAAAGTCTTTGGGGTAGGAGGCGCAGTAGTGCTTGAGCGCCTCGCTGTATGAGCTGATGATCGTGCGCAGATTGAATCTGTCGTAAAACTCATACGGGTAGATAAGAAAAGGAGGCTTGACTCCCGGTGGCTTGGGAGAACAGCCGCTCATAAAGAGTGTTAGAAGCACTAAAATGATATTTTTCATTCTGTTTTGCTCTCTTTACTGCTGCTCAAGAATAAATAGAAAATATTTCTTTTCTTCAAGAGACTCCCCAAAACCGATTAAGGAGCTGTCTATGCGCTTTGCTTCTTTGGAGTAGGAGACAAGAACCTCATGCATCATCGTTTTGTTGCAGAGGGTGTCTGTACTTTCGAGAAAAGTCCCGATCCCCAAAGGCTCGCCCTTTCCCAAAAACAAAAAGAGCTTCTGTTTTTCTTCGTCTGCCTTCATGCTACAGACCGGGCTCTCCCAAGAGGGAATCAGCTCGCCGCTCTCCTGCTCTTTAAGCGCCATAGCAACGAGAGAGAAGCTCGTTTCATTCTTGATGGCTTCTCGAATATCTTCTATCAGATCTATTATCACTTTCATAAAGGTATTATACCCTTTCTTTTTGTGCGCACGAATCCTCACCTGAGCATAAGCCAAGCTCTACTATAATGCGCCCATTAAACCCTGTTCAAAAGAAGAGTAATAGATGGACTATTTTGCAAAACGCATCATTCCCTGCCTCGATGTCAAAGACGGGCGTGTGGTAAAGGGTGTTAACTTTGTCGGCCTCAAAGACGCCGGAGATCCTGTCGAAGTAGCCAAGCGCTACAACGAAGAGGGCGCGGATGAGCTAACCTTTTTGGACATCACTGCCTCAAGCGATAACCGCGAGACGATTGTCGACATTGTTGAAAAAGTAGCAAAAGAGGTCTTTATTCCCTTGACGGTCGGCGGCGGTATTCGCAAGCTCGAAGACATCTACAAGCTTCTCAACGTCGGCTGCGACAAGGTCAGTCTCAACTCGGCAGCGATCAAACGTCCCGAGTTTATCAACGAAGCGGCAAAACGTTTTGGCGCACAGTGCATCGTCGTTGCCATTGATGTGAAAAAGACGGGTGATCATTACAACGTCTATCTCAATGGCGGCCGTGTCGATACCGGCATAAACGCGCTTGAGTGGGCAAAAGAGGCTGTTGAGCGCGGCGCGGGAGAGATCCTTCTTACCTCTATGGATGCGGACGGCACAAAAGCCGGATTCGATATCTTCATTACCGAACAGATCAGCTCGCTTGTCAATGTTCCCGTCATCGCCAGCGGCGGAGCGGGTACGATGGAGCATATCAAAGAGGCATTTGAGCACGGAGCAGACGCTGCACTGGCCGCCTCTATCTTTCACTATAAAGAGATCGATATTATGGATTTGAAACACTATCTTCACCGCCACAACATTCCGGTAAGACTTTAAGATGATCGTCTGCGCCGGAAACAACGAGAGCTTTGACTTTGCACTGCCTATGGGCGTAGGGATGGTGGAGATGGCGATGAACCTGACCCGCCTGTGCCTTTTTGACAAACCTGAGTTCCTTCTTTTTGTTGGATCGGCCGGCTCCTACGGAAAAGAGCAGATTTTTAACATTGTCGAGTCCAAAACAGCAGCTAACATCGAGTTAGCATTTTTACAGAACAAGGCCTATACGCCTCTAGACAACGTCGTATCGACTAACACCGAGGCAAAAAAAGAGATTATCGTCAATAGCTCAAACTACATCTCGACAGATTTTGAGCTGTCGCAAAATTTTCTTAAACTGGGTGTCGGCATAGAGAACATGGAGTTTTTTGCCGTGCTTAAGGTCGCGCAGGAATTCAGCATTCCTGCGGGAGGGGTTTTCTGTGTCACCAACTTCACCAATAAAGATGCCCATGCAGACTTTTTGGCCAACCATGAGAAGGCCAAAGCACTGCTGCACGAACATGTGACAAAACGAATCAAAGAGCTTACCTCATGAAACAGACTATTTTAGACTTTAGCAAAGACGAGCTGGCGAAGCTCATTTCCCCCTCTTTTCGGGCCAAGCAGATCTACGGTTGGATCTACCACTCTTACGTCAAGAGCTTTGAGCAGATGCAGAACATCCCCAAGGCGATGCGTCAGGAGCTCGATGAGAAATACAGCCTGATGCCTCTGGAGATCGTTAAAAAAGAATACAGTGAAGACGGCACGATAAAATATCTCTTCTCTTTGCCTGATGGCAAAACGATCGAAGCGGTCTTGTTGCGTATGAAAGAAGAGGAGAAGGATGAGAACGGCGAACTCACCCAGCAGGCAAAATACACTGTCTGCGTCTCTACCCAGGTCGGCTGTAAGGTCGGCTGCACCTTCTGTCTGACGGCAAAAGGAGGATTTACCCGCGATCTTACCCCCGGAGAGATCGTCGCGCAAGTCCTTGCCATCAAAATGGACAACGACATTCCCGCGGCCAGACGTATGAATATCGTCTATATGGGAATGGGCGAACCTTTGGACAACCTCGACAACCTTGCGACGGCCATCAAGATCTTCAAGGACGAGGACGGCCTGGCTATCTCCGCCAAACGCCAGACGGTGTCTACCAGCGGACTGAGCAGCAAGATCGACAAACTTGGCCAGATGGACCTGGGCGTACATATTGCTATCTCTTTGCACGCTGTTGACGATGAGTTGAGATCTGAGCTTATTCCGATGAACAAAGCCTACAATATCGCCTCTATCATCGAAGCGGTGAAACGTTTTCCAATAGACACGCGCAAACGTGTCATGTTCGAGTACCTTGTCATCAAAGACAAAAATGATGACCTCGTCTCGGCTAAAAAGCTTGTCAAGCTCCTTAGCACGATCAAGGCAAAAGTCAATCTCATCTTCTTCAATCCCTACCCGGGAAGTCCGTATGAACGTCCGAGTGTCTCTTCTATGGTGAAGTTTCAAGAGTATCTGATCAACCACGGCCTCTTGTGCACCATCCGCCAGTCAAAAGGGATTGATATCTCCGCCGCCTGCGGACAGCTCAAAGAAAAAGATCAAGACGAGATGCGTTTGATCGAAGCAGACGGCAGACTTGATAAGAAGGGGCTTTAATTGCTGGGAACGGATCTTTTTCAGATTATTTTTTTGAGTATTGTTGTGATTGTCAGTGTGAGTGGTTTCATTATGGCGCTTCGCTCCAAGGATGAAGAGGAGTAGTCGGGCTATTGCGCTCTGAAAATTTCTCAGAGTGCAGCCGAACTGTTTTACATATTAGTTCATATCAGGGCGCGGTGTTGTTGCGGTTGAAGCCGGCAGCTGCGGATAGATAATCTCAGATTTTTGACCCTCCAGAGCCTTAAAGAAACTCTCGATAGAAGCGGCTTCTTTGTCGTTGATCTGTGTTCCAAGCTGAATACGTCCCATCTCAACGATAGCCTCTTTTAGCGTCCAGATAGCTCCGTTGTGAAAATAAGGAGCCGTTTGGGTGATATTGCGAAGGGTCGGCACCTTTACCAGTCCGTTCTCATTCCCCTTGAAATCACCTACATCTGCATATTTGTACTCTCCCGTAATACCAAAAGGCTGCATATAGCCGCCTAGCGCGATGCCGTTGTGACAGGTCGCACACCCTTTGTCGATAAAGGTCTTCAGTCCCTCTTTCTGCTCGGTGCTCATCGCTTTTTCGTCTCCGTTGAGATAGGCATCAAACGGCGCCGGTGTTACCAGGGTACGTTCAAATGTCGCGATCGTATCGGCGATCTTCTCATAATCAATAGTAACATCTTTGCCGTATGCGATCTGAAACGACTTGACATATTCCGGCATGGAAGTAACGGTGGCGACAACATGCTCTTTTGTTGCTCCCATCTCCGGAGCAGCAAGGATAGGACCCTGTGCCTGTTTTTCAAGGTTAGGATCACGGCCGTCCCAGAATTGTGAGCCGAAAAATACAGAGTTATAGACTGTCGGTGAGTTCAGATGATGGGGATTTGATGTCCATTTGTGCCCTATCGCTGCACTTACGCCGTCTGCACCGCCTGCACCGAGGTTATGGCAGGTATTGCAGCTTATCAAACCGCTTTTTGAGATACGTGGCTCAAAATAAAGCTGTTTTCCCAGCTCCACCTTAGCGTTCGTAATCGGGTTTTCAGGATTATTGATAAGCTTGCGCAGCTCTTTGCTGTTCTTCGGTATAGGCAAAAGACCTGCATCTTTAGCCTCTTTTGCCAACGAGGCACCCATAACCAAACTTGCTGCCAATGTACTTAATACTACTGCTTTAACCATTTTCAATCTCCTTATTTTTTACTGTTTAGACGCGACTGATACTCTTGCGGATGATTGCAGACAGGACAGACCTTCAGCGCTTTCTTGCCCCGATGGATATGGCCGCAGACCTCGCAGATCCATTCCTCTTCTTCATCGCTTTCATACTCATGTCCGCTCTCAAGACGCTCCAGAAGTTCTTTGTACATCTTCTCATGCTCGACCTCGACCTTGCCTATCGCTTTAAAGATACGTGCAGCCTCGCTGTGGCCTTCTTTTTCGGCAATTTGTGCAAACTCAGGATACATCGTCAAGTTTTCGTAATTCTCACCTGCTATAGCATCTTTGAGATTGGCTATTGTATCACCAAATTCCTGATTATTCTTTATCATATTATGCAGTTTAAGCTCAAGCTTGCCATGCTGCTTCTCGTTATCTGCCGCACGCTGAAAATGTGCAGCGATATCGCGAAGACCCTCTTTCTGTGCTATTTTTGCATAAAATTCATATTTGTTCCGGGCCATTGACTCACCGGCAAACGCCTTGAGCAGATTGACCATCGTCAGATTTGTGGTGAGGCACTCCATCGCTTGAGCGCAGCAATGGAGTTCTCCTCCGCCGACATGGCTGACTTCAACTTCATTTCCACATACATTGCACCTATAGGTTTCATACTGTCTCATCATTTGCCTTTATAGTAAATATACTTAAGTATAACACCTCAATCTTAGGCAACTATGGCGAAGAGAAACAATTCAGACTGCGTTAGGAGTAATTTAAGATTGTAATCAAATTGGGAGGAATAAGAAAGAAAACAGCCAACACACCAGGGAGGCTGTTTATCCTGCAATGATACCAAAAGTTTCTTACACAAACAAAACAACAAATGCTTAACGGAAATAGCTTCATATATTTCTAAGCTACTCTCTTAATTTATATTTTTCTCTGCATAAAATCTATAGAACTTTCAAATATGTGTAGTATTCACACGTTGTTCTAAAGTGTGAACAACTCTATATAGATTTTGGCTCTGATTTGATTTTAAGGGCTTAATTTTTTATAAAAGTTTCTTTATTTTTTCCTGAAATTTAATTATATTTTCTTATAATGCTCTATATAAACTCCTGTTATAAGCCCTATTTATAGGGGTTTGTTGACTTTTATAATATTTTTCAACAGCTATCTAGCAAGATATAAGCTCTGCGTATTCTCTGTACTTATTCTTTATTCACATTTTATATTTAACAGGCGTGTAGATGTGATTATCTTTATCCGGATCCTCTCTTGCAAGAGATATTCACACCATCGTAATACTCCTGTAGTCAATAGGTATCCATTGTGTAACCAATTGGATTTAGACTTTTATCATTAGACCATTCCTAAAGGATACTTATGGTTCATATTGAAAATATGATTCGTTCTGCTTACCCCGCGCTCTACAGTAAGGTTCCCTCTATTGCTCTGCGTCCTTTTATAGAGCTTTTAAAAAAACTCTTTCATGAGAAAGAGGTAAATACCTTCTTGGACACGCATTCACGTCTGTGCGGTCTGGACTTTGTAGAAGCCATTTTAGATCATCTGCATATCTCTTATACGACAAATCAGCAACAGCTCGATAACATTCCTTCCATCGGCAAGGTAATCATCGTTGCCAACCATCCCCTGGGTGCTGCAGACGCCTTGACACTGATCAAGATGGTCAGTGACGTGCGTCAGGACAAAAAGATCAAGATTGTTGCCAACCAGATGCTTTCTCACATCCCGCAGTTATCGCAGCTTCTTGTCCCTGTGGACAACATACAAGGAAAACTGACACGCAAATCTCTGCAGGCCATTGATGAGGCTCTGGACAACGAAGAGGCTGTTATATTTTTTCCCGCTGGCGAAGTCTCTCGTGCTTCATTCAGCGGGGTAAAAGACAGCCATTGGAAAAGCGGCTTTATTAAGATTGCACAGCGCACCTTTACGCCGGTACTTCCTGTTCACATCGCCGCACGCAACTCATCTGTGTTTTATGCCTTGTCCTATATCTATAAACCCTTGAGCGCTTTTTTACTGGGTCATGAACTGATGCGTTCGCGCTCCAACAAGCCCTTGGCATTTAAGATAGGCGAGATCATACCTCCGAGCTCTTTTCAAAACCCCTCGCTCAAGGCCAGCCAGTATGCGCGTCTGTTCAGAAAACACCTCTACCGCATAGCAAAAGGTAGAAAAGGGCTCTTGCAAACAGAGCAGTGCATCTCGCGTCCCGTCGAACGCCAACTGCTGCGAAGTGAACTCAAATCTTCTGAGCGGCTAGGAACGACGACGGACGGCAAAGAGATCTATCTTGTCGAAGCAGAAGGCTCCTCCACTGTGATCAAAGAGATTGGACGCTTGCGTGAGTATACCTTCAGAAAAGTCGGCGAGGGTACAGGTTCCAAGCGCGACATAGACAGATATGACGAGTACTATATGCATTTGGTTCTGTGGGACGACGAAGCCTTAGAGATCGCAGGCGCATACCGTATAGGCGACTGTGCATGGATACTTTCTTGGCTAGGAAAAGAGGGCCTTTATATGAATGAGTTGTGCACAATGAATGAGGGTCTGGATGCAACACTTGAAAATGCCATCGAGCTCGGACGAAGTTTTGTCCAGCCAAAGTATTGGGGTTCGCGTGCACTTGATTACTTATGGCAGGGGATCGGTGCTTATCTGTCTCACAATCCGGAAGTCAGATATATGTATGGACCGGTCTCTATCAGCAACTCCTATCCCAAGGCGGCAAAAGATATTTTGGTCTATTTTTATTCACGCTATTTCAAAGATGATTCAAAATTATTTTCGGCAAAGCTTCCTTATCTTCTTTCTAAAAACACTCGGGCAGAGTTTGATGAACTCTTTGAAGATCAGACATACAATGAGGCATTCCGGACGCTTAAATCCTATCTAAAAGGCTTTGAAGTCACTGTTCCGACTCTGTATAAACAATATGGAGAACTCTGTGAAGAAGGCGGGGTTAAGTTTTTTGACTTTGGAAGTGATCCTGATTTCAACAATGCGGTCGACGGCTATCTTCTGGTTGATCTTCACCGCCTGAAAGAGGAAAAACGACGCCGGTATTTAAATCAAGCCTAACTGCGAGAGCGGGTCAGTTGCAAAGATATCTTTTGAACTTATACAAAATTGTGGACCGTAACTGAACGAGAGTCTGTTGGCATGAAGCATCAGCCGGCCGGCACCGCTTTTTTCTATTCTTTCTTTTTGACTTATCTCTCTATCTAAAAATCTCACCACATCCTCTTCTGTCTGTCCGTAGATCGGATCACCCACGATAGGATGTTTCACGTGAAACAAATGGACACGGATCTGATGCTGTCTTCCTGTATGCGGAGAGGCTTCGACCAGGCTCATGTCCAGATCGGGGTAATAACAGATGCGTGTGAAGTCTGTTAGGGATGCCTTCCCCTCCTCATGGACCCTCACTACCATTCTAACAATCGTACTCTCATCCTCACGCCGTAGTAGAGGCGCTTCTACACGCAGTTCATCCGGAAATCTTCCATGCACTAACGCAAGATAACTCTTCTTTATCTCTCTGTTTTCAAACATCATCTTCAAACGCCGCTCGGATATTTTGTTCTTAGAGATCAGCAGCAGTCCGCTTGTCTCTTGGTCGATGCGGTGGGTGATATTGGCATCTTTACCGAAAGCATGCTTTGCCTCGTCTATAACAGAATAGGGGGTATGCCTATTTTGAGGGTGGACCAAAACTCCGGTCGGTTTATCATAAATGGCAAAGTCTTTGGTGTGAAAGATGGGTTCAAGACCTCTGCTCTCAGGCTCAAAACAGATAAAAGAGAGTCTTCCTTCAGCGTAACCCGAAGTGTGGCTCATCACCTCGCCATTGACGCTAAGACGTCCTTTTGCGATAAGGCGCTGCGCCTCTTTTTGGGTATATCCCAGTTCGTTTATCAAAAATAAAAATGCTTTTGTTCTTTCCTTTAGCACATACTCTTTTTGGACAAAAGGCATTCTCTTCCTTTGAAATATAGTTGGGGAATTGTATCAAAGCTGAACTGAATAAGATGTATGGGCTTGGGGATGTTTCACGTGAAACATCCCCAAGTTGAACAATCTGCTTTATCCGCTGCCAAGCTGTGACGGCTCATATTTTCTGCACGCGGCATCTCAATAAATATAGAAAAATTCACTTAAATTTAATCCATATATTAGTCACACTTCGATATTATTCTTTTCATTAATTACTCCCACCGAAGGTTATAAAATGGTTGAACGCTACTCCAGAAAAGAGATGTCTGACAAATGGACGATGCAGGCTAAGTATCAGGCTTGGCTTGATGTCGAAAAAGCCGTTGTCAAAGCATGGGCAAAACTTGGAAAGATACCTCAAGACGACGCCGACAAGATTGTGAAAAATGCAGGATTTGACATAAAGAGAATCGATGAGATCGAAGCCGTTACACGCCATGACCTTATCGCCTTTACGACCTCTGTTTCTGAAACACTCGGCGATGAGAGCCGCTGGTTCCATTACGGCATGACCTCTTCTGATACGGTCGATACTGCCGTTGCCCTTCAGATGAAAGACTCTTTGAACATCATCATTGAAGATGTAAAGATGATTATGGAGTCGATCAAAAAACGCGCACTTGAGCACAAGATGACCTTAATGGTCGGTCGCTCGCACGGCATCCACGGAGAACCGATAACCTTCGGACTTGTCTTGGCCGTTTGGTATGATGAGATGAAACGCCACCTTGAAAACCTTGAGCAGACTATGGACGTTATCGCTGTCGGTCAAGTCTCCGGAGCCATGGGCAACTTCGCCCATGCACCCTTGGAACTTGAAGAGATCACCTGCGAAGAGCTGGGACTGAAACCTGCACCCGCATCCAACCAGGTCATTCAGCGTGATCGTTACGCACGTCTGGCAACAGCCTTGGCTTTGATGGCATCGAGCATTGAGAAGTTTGCCGTTCAGGTACGTCACTGGCAGCGCACCGAAGTCTACGAGTGCGAAGAGTACTTCGCAAAAGGGCAGAAGGGCTCATCGGCAATGCCACACAAACGCAACCCGATTCTAACAGAGAACATAACAGGTCTGGCACGCATGATCCGCTCCTACGCGGTGCCTGCAATGGAAAATGTAGCACTTTGGCACGAACGCGATATCTCACACAGTTCAACTGAGCGCTTCTGGCTGCCTGACTCTTTTATCACCTCTGACTTTATGCTCCACCGCATGAACAATGTTATCGCCAACCTGACCGTCTATCCGCAGAACATGATCCGAAACCTGAACCTCACAGGCGGCCTGGTCTTCTCTCAGCGCGTGCTGCTTGAACTCCCGCTCAAAGGCGTCAGCCGCGAAGATGCCTACCGCATCGTCCAGCGCAATGCGATGAAGGTCTGGGAAGAGATACAACAGGGCAAAAAAACGACAAACGAAGCGGGCGAAAGTCTTTACCTCGAGAACCTTTTGGCGGATGAGGAGTTACGTAACAGCCTCAGCGAAGAAGAGATACGAGAGTGCTTTAATTATGACTACTATACAAAAAATGTGGATAGAATATTTGAAAGAGTATTCGGTAAATAATAAGCAAAACTAATACAAGATGGTGGCAATTTATTGCTTATAGTACATCTTGAAACTTTTATAAGGCATGATAAATGATTACAGTTATTAAAAGAAATGGTCGAAGCGAACCGCTAGACATCACAAAGATCCAAAAATATACATCCGCGTCCGTTCAAGGCTTGGAAGGCGTCAGCCAAAGCGAACTTGAAGTGGATGCACAGATCATGTTTCGCGACGGTATCGCGTCTAAAGATATTCAGGAGACGCTGATTAAAACCGCTGTGGACAAGATCGATATTGATGCTCCAAATTGGACCTTTGTCGCTTCACGTCTGTTTCTTTACAATCTTTATCACACCGTAAACCATTTCACAGGCTACTGCAAGCTTGACAAATATTTTGAGCGCGGAGAGAAAGAGGGACGCATCCTTCGCGGCCTGCGCGAGATGTATGATCTTGATGAGCTTGACACCTACATCAAACCCGAACGCGATCTTCAGTTCAACTACCTCGGCATCAAAACACTCTACGACCGCTACCTGATAAAAGACAGAAACAACGTGCCTATAGAGCTCCCTCAACATATGTTTATGGGCATTGCGATGTTCTTGGCACAGCGCGAAGAGAACCGCCAAGAGTGGGCAAAAAAGTTCTACGATATGATCTCTACCTTCGAAGTAATGCTGGCGACGCCGACTCTTTCTAACGCGCGTACCCCGCGACACCAGCTCAGCTCCTGCTACATCGGATCGACACCGGACAATATCGAAGGGATCTTTGACTCCTACCAGGAGATGGCAATGCTCTCCAAGTTCGGCGGGGGTATCGGCTGGGACTGGACGCAGGTCCGCTCTATCGGCTCCTATATCGACGGGCACAAAAATGCAGCCGGCGGAACGGTTCCTTTTCTAAAGATCACCAACGATATCGCTATCGCTGTCGATCAGCTGGGAACACGCAAGGGCGCCATCGCCGTCTATCTCGAGCCATGGCATCTTGACGTCAATGACTTCCTTGATCTGAAAAAGAACTCGGGCGAAGAGCGTCGCCGTGCGCATGATCTTTTCCCTGCCCTGTGGATCAACGACCTCTTTATGAAACGCGTTCAACAAGATGCGATCTGGACCCTTTTCGATCCCTACCAGACAAAAGAGCTTACCATTTTGCACGGCGAAGAGTTTGAAAAGCGTTATGTTGAGTTAGAGAACGACGACGATATCATCAAAGAGCGCATCAAGGCAAAAGACCTCTGGAAAAAGATCCTTACCTCCTACTTTGAGTCGGGATCGCCTTTCTTGTGTTTCAAAGACAACGCTAACCGCGCTAACCCGAATGACCATTATGGTGTTATCCGAAGCTCTAACCTCTGTACGGAGATCTTCCAAAACACCAGCCCGAACAGCTACAAGATCAAACTCAAGTTTGAAGACGGCACACACGTAAGCTACGAAGAAGACGAGATGGTGCGCGTGGACAGCGGTGTGGAAAAACCGGCCTCCAAGGTGACCGCTCTCGACTCTATCGACGGCAGAGAGATCTTTATCGTTGAAAAAGAGAGAGTAAACGGAGACACGGCCGTATGTAACCTGGCCTCAGTCAATCTCTCCCGCATCAACACAAAAGAGGATATCGAACGCATTGTTCCGATCGCTATGCGTGCTTTGGACAATGTTATTGATCTTAACTTCTATCCGGTCGAGAAGGTCAAACGCACTAACCTCAGAAGCCGCGCTGTCGGTCTGGGTGTTATGGGCGAGGCACAGATGTTAGCGGAGCAGGCGATCGCCTGGGGATCGCAGGACCACTTCGACAAGATCGACGAAGTATTGGAAGCGATCTCTTATAACGCCATCTCCGCTTCAAGCGACAACGCCAAGGAAAAGGGTTCTTACCCGGAGTTCGAAGGATCAAAGTGGAGCCGCGGCATCATGCCGATGGACCATGCCACTGCAGAGGTGAGAAACCTTGTCGACAGAGGCGGTCTTTTTGCTTCAACCTATGACTGGGATGAGTTGCGAACGAAAGTAAAGACGCAGGGGATGCGCAACGGCTATCTGATGGCTGTAGCACCAACCTCTTCGATCTCTATCCTGACAGGCACAACACAGACGATCGAGCCGGTCTACAAACGCAAATGGTTTGAAGAAAACCTCTCGGGACTCATCCCGGTCGTTGTACCCAAGCTCTCTCCTGAGACCTGGTCCTACTATACGCCGGCCTACGACCTCGACCAGAAGCTCCTGGTCAAAGCCGCCGCCGTCCGCCAGAAGTGGATCGACCAGGGACAGAGCCTCAACATCTTTATCTCTTTGGACAAGGCAAGCGGAAAGTATCTGAACGAGATCTATATGCTCGCGTGGAAACTGGGCCTCAAGTCGACCTACTACCTAAGAAGCCAGTCACCAGAAGCTAAAAATGATGTGGAAGACCGCTCTATGGAGTGCGTAGGCTGCCAATAGGATCCGGTCTTTTCGGATTCGCGTCTATACTCTTAAGGAAATTCCCATGAAGCCCCTCTGCAAAAATGATCTCAAAGACTTTATGCACCGTTTTGACAGTGCCAAAGGGGGAGAACTGGTCTCTCTTGAAATACTCAATCCCGCCTGCTTTGCTATAGCGCTCACCGTACAGGACACAAACCGCGCCTTTGACTGGGTCAATCTTGTCATCGAGTTTAGCGGAGTCACCGAGGCCAAACTTCTCGACGACAAAGCGCTCAAAGCCGTCGATATGGAAGAGGGAATGAACATTGCCTTTACTGACGAGGGCGTACTGGTCGGCTTCGGCTCTGATGAGTATCTCTCTTCGCCTCTACATCTCACGGCGGCAACACTCAAATATGAAGAGCGCGACTTTCAGCTCTAAGCGCCGAGTCCTCTTCCTCTCTTACATTCTCACTTAAAAACAGAAGATATCCCCTTCAGATCAACAAAATTGTTCCTATAATACACATAATAAAAATGTTTTTGATAATTTAAAGCATTATTTGGGTAAAATTTCAAAAAAATAGTCACTTATGAAATGAGCTATACCCAAAAGTTGCTCATAGATTGAGAAAGCAAATGCTGGAGCTTATATGCAAAAAATCAGAAATATCGCCGTTATCGCGCACGTTGACCACGGTAAAACAACCCTCGTAGATGGTCTATTGGAGCAATCAGGAACGTACGGATCTCATGAACAACATGACGAACGCGCAATGGATTCAAATGCTTTGGAGAAAGAACGTGGTATCACGATCCTTTCTAAGAACACGGCTGTCCGCTACAAAGACTACAAGATCAATATCATCGATACTCCGGGCCACGCCGACTTCGGTGGAGAAGTTGAACGTGTACTGAAAATGGTAGACGGCGTTTTGGTTCTTGTGGATGCGTATGAGGGCGTTATGCCTCAAACTAAGTTTGTTGTTAAGAAGATGCTTGCACTTGGCAAAAAGCCTATTGTTGTTATCAACAAGATCGACAAGCCTTCTGCTGATCCAGAGCGCGTTGTTGATGAGATGTTTGACCTTTTTGCTGCAATGGACGCAACAGATGACCAGCTAGATTTCCCTATCATCTATGCAGCAGCACGTGACGGAATTGCAAAGATGGATATGAGCGATCCTGACGGCGGATTTGAGTGTATCTTTGAAACTATCCTCAACATGATCCCTGAGCCGGAAGGTTCTGCTGATAACCCGCTTCAGGCCCAGGTTTTCACCCTTGACTATGACAACTATGTAGGTAAGATCGGTATCTCTCGTATCTTTAACGGCCGTGTCAAAAAAGGCGACAACGTCAAACTTGCCAAAGCTGACGGTGAGATGATCAACGGAAAGATCACCAAACTGATCGGTTTCCACGGACTTAACCGTATGGAGATCACAGAGGCGGAAGCGGGCGATATCGTTGCTATCGCAGGGATGGAGACAGTCAACGTTGGCGACACGGTCTGTGACCCTATCAAGCCGGTTGCACTTGACCCGATGCACGTTGAAGAGCCGACCCTTACTGTTGTCTTCTCGGTAAACGACTCTCCTCTTGCTGGCCAGGAAGGAAAACACATTACGTCGAACAAGATCCGTGAACGTCTTGACGCTGAGATGCAGACGAATGTTGCGATGAAATGTGAAACTGTAGGCGAAGGCAAATTTAAAGTTTCAGGACGGGGTGAACTTCAGATCACCGTCTTGGCTGAAAACATGCGTCGTGAAGGCTTCGAGTTCGGCATAAGCCGTCCGGAAGTTATCGTAAAAGAAGTAGAAGGGGTCAAATGCGAGCCGTTTGAGCACCTTGTTATCGATGTTCCGGAAACTTTAGGCGGTACGGTTATCGAGCGTCTTGGAAAGCGTAAGGCTGAGATGAAGTCTATGGTTCCAATGGGCCAGGGCTTCCAGCGTATTGAATTTGAGATCCCGGCACGTGGTCTTATCGGTTTCCGCGGTATGTTCTTGACAGACACTAAGGGCGAGGGTGTTATGAACCACTCTTTCTTGGAATTCCGTCCATATTCCGGCAAGGTTGAGTCACGCCAGTATGGAGCACTCATCTCTATGGAGAATGGAACAGCCTTGGCCTATTCACTCTTCAACCTTCAAGACCGCGGCGGTATCTTCATCAAGCCTCAAGACAAGGTATATGAGGGAATGATCATCGGCGAGCACTCTCGCTCAAATGACCTAGCCGTCAACCCGATCAAGGGCAAGGCACAGTCAAACGTCCGTTCTTCAGGCGCGGATGAGGCGATCAAACTGGTTCCACCACGCGATATGAACCTAGAAAAAGCACTCGAGTGGATCGAAGACGATGAACTTCTCGAAGTCACTCCGATCAGTGTACGTATTCGTAAACGTCTACTGACAGAAGCTGAACGTAAGCGTTTCAGCCGCTAAAAACACTTGTCCGCCATCCAGATACATGGAAGGCGGCGCTGCTATAGCAGCAAAACCTCCTTACACCCCCTAAAAAAACGCGATGATTATATTTCTATTGTAGTGCACATAAAATGCGACACTGACCACCATTAACACAAATCCTATATCTCTCATCATCTTGCAAACTTTCTGCCGTAGAAATAAAAAGACAATTTTAGAATGTTTAAATTAATGCATGACAACTTAAGCTCTAAGCAGGCTCTTTGCAAACTAAAGCTTTTCTCTAAAAATATATTTAATATAATAAAAAGAAATCGCTATAAGTCAAAGAGAGTAAAACTTCAGGTATGAAACTAAATGAACTGATTTTCAACGCTTCCTATCTGGAGCTTGATCCAATATTTTATAACAAAACAACTCCTCTGCCTTTGCAAAAGCCTTATCTCATAAGCGGCAACCTGGAGGCAGCAAAACTTATCGGTCTTGATGCCGGGGAGACACAGACAGAGGAATTTATCGACTTTGTCAACGGAAAGGTGCTTTTGAAAGGCTCACAGCCATTTTCAATGTGCTATGCCGGGCATCAGTTCGGCCATTTTGTGCCGCGTCTGGGCGACGGACGGGCCATCAATCTCGGAGAGACACAGGGGTGGAACCTGCAGCTAAAAGGAGCCGGGCCGACGCTCTATTCACGTCAGGGTGACGGACGCGCTGTTACGCGCTCTTCTATCCGGGAGTACCTGATGAGCGAAGCGATGCATGCTTTGGGAATTCCGACAACACGGGCATTGGCGCTTATCGGCTCAGATGAACGTGTTGCCCGGGAGCGCTGGGAAAAAGGGGCTATCGTACTGCGGATGTCTCCTTCATGGGTTCGTTTTGGCACTTTTGAGTACTTTTACTATACAGATCAGCATGATAAACTTGAAGAACTCGCCGACTATGTCATCGCACAGAGCTTTACTCATCTCAAAGACAAAGAAGATGCTTATTTTTTGATGTACGAAGAGGTCGTCAAAGGCACCGCAGAGCTGCTGGCGCATTGGCAGTCTGTCGGATTCAACCACGGGGTCATGAACACAGACAACATGTCCATCGCTTCGGTTACGATCGACTATGGCCCCTACGCCTTCTTGGATGCTTATGATTTTAACTATATCTGCAACCATACTGACCAGGAAGGGCGCTACTCATTTGGAAACCAGCCCCCTGTTGCCTACTGGAACCTCTCTATGCTCGCGCGTGCCCTCTCCCCTATCATCAGTATAGAGAGGACAGAAAAATCCTTAGAGAGCTTCGGAGAGCTCTTTTCGCAGAAGTACTTGGAACTGATGCGCGCCAAACTAGGCTTAAAGAAAAAGCACAGCAATGATCTAGCGCTTGTAAAACATCTTTTGGGTGTCCTGGGCTCTCAAGATTTGGACTATACGGCTTTTTTTAGAACGCTTAGCCACTATACCGGAAACACAGAAGCCTTGTTGGAGCTGTGTTCATTGCAGACGCCGCTGAACGAATGGCTTGACGATTATGACAAGCGCCTGAAAGAAGAAAGCGACACAGACAGAAATACGAACATGCTTCGCACTAATCCAAAATATATTTTAAAGAATTATATCCTGCAAGAGGCGATTGAAAAAGCAGAAAATGGAGACAACACGCTCGTCAATTCCCTGCTAGAACTGGCGCAGAATCCTTACGATGAGCATCTTGAATTTGAACGATATGCAAAAAGCACACCCTCCAGCTATCAAAACCTGAAGCTAAGCTGCTCTTCTTAGAAGTGCCCTTAAGAGAGGAATGTGTTTTTTTGTGTTTTTACTCCTGCCAAAACTCATGGAAATTTCTTTTAAAGTTTAAAGATTTAATAGGGCACACGATTGTATAATTTTTGAACTAAATGCAAAAAATATTGCTTAAACAATGCAAAGAAAGACGTCTTTTATGAAAAGAAAAAAAATCTACAATCCTGACTCGCGCGAGACGGTTTCAGAACGCAGAATATTCGGCGGAAACCCGACAGGAATATTTGAACTTAACAACATCAAATATCAATGGGCCTACAATCTCTGGGAGATGATGCTCAACAACACCTGGTTCCCCAAAGAGGTCGATATGACCCGCGATGCACTCGACTACAAGACGCTGACCGATACCGAAAAAAAGGCTTACGACAAGGCCTTGGCACAGCTAATATTTATGGATTCGCTTCAGACGAACAACCTTATCGACAACATCAATCCTTATGTCACCTGTCCGGAGGTAAACCTTATATTGGTCCGCCAATCCTTTGAAGAAGCCCTGCATTCGCAATCGTATGCCGTCATGGTAGACTCGATCTCTCAGAACTCGGCAGAGATCTATGAATTATGGCGCTCGGACATGATGCTTAAACAAAAAAATGATTCTATCGCGGCTGTCTTTACCGAGCTGAGCGAAAACCCGAGCGAACATAACTTTGTAAAAGCCTGCTTTGCCAACCAGATACTCGAGGGAATCTACTTCTATAGCGGATTTGCTTATCTCTACACGCTGGCACGCTCAGGCAAGATGCTCGGATCGGCACAAATGATCCGCTTTATTCAGCGCGACGAGGTGACCCACCTTACCCTCTTCCAAAACATCATCAACACGCTCAAGCGTGAACGCGCGGATCTCTTTACCGATCAGCTCAAAGAAGAAGTCTACGCGATGTTTGAAGATGCGGTAGAGCTTGAGGTCGCCTGGGGCAAATATATTACCCAGGGTCAGATTCTGGGACTTACCAACGAGATTGTCGAACAGTACATCAAGTACCTTGCCGATGACAGACTCAATTCCGTCGGATTTGAAAAACTTTACAATGTCAAACATCCGATCAAATGGGTGGATGACTTTGCCAAGTTTAATGACCAAAAGACAAATTTCTTCGAAGGCACTGTGGCGAACTACTCAAAAGGCTCCTTGGACTTTAACGACTTCTAAGCGCCTAGCTCAAGCCTGTACTCCGGGCTGCCTCAAAGGACCTACACACCATGGAACAACGCCCGCTTTGCACCCTTCAGTTCGAGTCAACCGACAGCTATGAAAACAATCTTAAACAACTGCTTGAAGGCATAGAACAAACACCCGCTAACGCTGTTGTTTTGGCTCCGGAAGTCTGTCTTACCGGTTTTGATTATACACATTTTGAAGCCGCGGCACAATTTTCGGCCACAGCCACAGATGCTCTTTTAAAGGTGGCGAAAACGCGTATAGTCGCGCTCACCCTGGTCGAGAAAAAAGAAACCGGAGAGTTCTTCAATGTTGCCAAGGTGCTGCATGAGGGCAAGGTTGTACATGAGCAGCCAAAAAACAGACTTTTCAAGCTCGGTGATGAACATACGTATTTCACCCAGGGTGAAGAGAAGAAACTTCCGCTTTTTGAGATCGAGGGGATAAAGTTTGGTCTGCTCATCTGTTTTGAACTGCGCTTTAAAAAATATTGGCAGGACCTCGAAGGTGCGGATATTATTTTGGTACCAGCACGCTGGGGAAAAACCCGCGCGGACAACTTCAAGGTGCTCACCGAAGCACTTGCGGTGATGAACCAGTGCTATGTCATGGCCGCAGATGCTTCTAACGAGGAGTGCAGCTCGATGAGCAGAATCGTATCACCCTTTGGCAAAAGCACCGCTAACGGGAACGCCCTTTGCTTATGTGTAGCATACGATCAACAAGAAATCCGCCAGATGAGGCGTTATCTGGACGTTGGCATCTGATCTGCACAAAGTCGCTCCGCAAAGCTGGCCGGCAGGAGAAAGCAGTGCGCCTAAGACAGGGATCTGCGACAGTGTTTTAAATTTAAGGGACAGAATGACTGAAAGAATGACAGTGATGAAAAACACGCGTCTGGCCGAAGAGATCAATGCAAAATTCTTGCTCAGCGATGCGGTACGAAAAGCGATTGCTTCGACAAACAGAGAGGCATTCGTGCCGGCAGGTTTTAGGCATAACGCGTACAAACTTGATGCCCTGCCTATCGGTGCGAACCAGTGGATCTCCTCTCCCCTCACCGTTGCCAAAATGACAGAGTACCTCTATCCGCAGGGAGCCGACTCTGTTTTGGAGGTCGGCTGCGGCAGCGGTTATCAGGCAGCCGTGCTTTCCAAGCTTTTCAGACGTGTATTTTCGATCGAGCGCATTGAATCTTTGATGATAGAAGCGAAACTGCGTTTTAGAAACCTTGGACTGGGCAATATCCATACCCGCACAGATGACGGGCAGATGGGTTGGATACAATATGCCCCTTATGACCGCATCCTTTTTTCCGCCTCTGCTACGCTTATCCCCCAAAAGCTGATCGACCAGCTCTCGCCTGATGGAATCATTGTTGCGCCGATGGAAAAAAACGGCAAACAGATGATAACACGCTTTGTCAAAGTCGGCAACGTCCTTCAGGCCGAAGAACTTGAGGAGTGCGAGTTTGTTCCTGTTTTAAACGGGGTTCAAAAATAATGATTTTGAAGGAGAGGCATGGAAACGTCGATTGACAAACTCTGGGATGAGAAATTCTCCCGCGAAGAGTATTTTTACGGATTTGAGCCAAATGTCTTTATCGCCTCGCATACCTACCTTCTAAAGCCACAGGGGAAGCTTCTCTGTCTGGGCGAGGGAGAGGGGCGAAATGCCGTCCATCTGGCCTTAGAAGGCTATAGCGTGACGGCACTTGATGCATCTGCTGTTGGTATGACCAAGGCCCTGGCCAGGGCAAAAGAGAAGGGGGTGCATATTACGCCTTTGCTGCTTGATCTTGAGCAGTGGGAGCCGCAGGAAAAGTATGACGGCGTTCTCAGCTCCTATCTTCATCTTGAGGAACCGCTTCGCACAGAAGTTTTTCAAAAAGCGTTAAATGCGCTGAACCCCGGGGGCTACTTTATCGGCGAGTTCTTCTCAACCAATCAGATGCCCCGTTCAAGCGGCGGACCGAAAAAGCTCTCGCTTTTATATACGGTCGAGTCCCTCACAGAGATCTTTGCTATAGCAGGATGTGAAATCGTTTTGCTTGAAGAGTGCGAGGTCTATCTGGATGAGGGCAAGGGGCATCAGGGCGACGCACTTGTTGTCCGTGTTATAGTAAAAAAGTACTAACGAGCCAAATCAGCCTTTCTTGCGGTAATTGTGCTTGACCTTCTTCATTTAAAGTGCCCATTAATCTCCTCTTTTTGTGTACTAGGCCCAAAATTTGCTTGCTACAAGGAAAATAAACACGGTGGGCTTTTTAGACCCTATCGTGTCACTCCGGGAAATACTCATGAAATCCATCCTTTTTGTTTGTCTGGGAAATATCTGCCGCTCTCCGCTCGCCCAGGGCATAGCAGAAAAAATAATTAACGAAGAGGGGCTTGATATTCGCGTAGACTCCGCTGGAACAGGAAACTGGCATATCGGCGAAGCCCCTTGCGAGCACTCTATAAAAGTGGCTGCTCTGAACAGCGTGGATATCTCCGCTCAAAGAGGGCGCCAGGTTGAAGCAGCTGACTTAGAAGCCTTTGACCTGATCATAGCGCTTGACCAGAGCAATTATGAAAATTTGAAGAAGATGGGCGCTGAAAACCTTGTCAAACTCGGCCACTTCGGCCATTTCAACGAAGATGTTCCTGACCCTTTTTTCTTTGAGGGATTTGAAGGATTTGACAAAGTCTTTTCTATGATAGAGAGCTGTGTTACCGAACTGCTTAAAGAACAAAAATGATTATAAAGAGTATTGTCCTGCTGCTTTTTGCACTTACGCTGCAGGCCAAACACCTGCACAAAGAAAAGGTCTACCAAGCCCACTTCTGCAAAGAGCTCGGAGGAGTTGTGGAACATGTACTGCATGATAAGACCCGTGTCGACTGCCTGCTCGATGAGTATGCCATAGAGGTAGACTTTGCGCAAAAGTGGGCAGAAAGTATAGGACAGTCGCTCTACTATGCCTCACAGACATCACGAAAAGCTGCCGTTTTGTTGATCATGGAAGATCGGAAAAAAGATGAAAAATATCTGCGGCGTCTTGAGGATGTCAGCCACAAGCACAATATCGATATCTGGACCATTGACAAAGAGTTTAAAATAGAGCGAAACCCAAGGCCTGACGCCATATTGGAACAATAAATGCTTTAATTACATTACTATTACCGCGAAGGAGAAGGCATGCTAAATATATCAACAGACAAAACCGATAGTCCCAAGGGCCTGTTAGCCAATCTGTTAGGCCTAAAAGGCGAAGGTAAAGATGACAAATTCTCCCTTTTGCTAAACTCCTTCTCTTTCGGAAAAACAGAGAGTAAAAATATCTCGAAAGAGCTTGAAACACTCAATATTTTGTCTCAGACAAACGAGAAAACCGCTCTAAAAAAAGGAGCCGGTGCTGCAGCGCTTCTGAAGCTTTTCGCCCTGGGAAAAGAAGATGTCAAAGACGAAGAGCTTATCCATACCGATATCCTAAAAGCTTTTTCCGGTAAAGACATCCAGCAACTCATAGGCCAGGCAAAAAGCTTTCTCAAAGAGCATATCTTACAAAAGGTCGACCTTAAAGAGCTTCCTAAGACGCTCCCCAACACGCTCGGCGGCCTGATCAAACTAGCCGAAAAATCAGGTATTGATGTCCGTGCGATCAGCTTTGAGTCTCTTAGCCAGACTCCCTTCAACGAGACGCTCGCACAAATAAAAAGTCCGCTTCCGCATTCGACAAGCGAGTTGGTAAAACCTGCGCATACTGGCAAAAAAGAGTCTTCAACAGCGCAAAACCCGTTAAACAGTCTGCTAAAAATCGAAGAGATCGGAAAAAACCTTCATCTGGAGACTGAACCTAAGGCAGCAAAAAGCCCACTTTTCACTGCCTCTCTCAACGCTCTCTTGCATGGCGAAAAAACCGAAGAGACGATTGAAGGCGAGACCAAAAGTGGCCATGAAATCGAAAAAGCCCAGTCTCTCTCCTCCAACAAAACAGAGCCTCTTGCCCAAAAGATAGTGGAGTCAAAACAGCTGATACAACATATGGCGCAAAACATAAAAGAGAGCATCGAAAACTACCGACCTCCTTTTACCAAAATAAAGATGCAGCTGAATCCCCAAAAATTCGGTGAGATGGAAGTGACCCTTGTTCAACGCGGAAACAATGTGCATATCAACATCAATGCCAACAGTACTGCCCTGACGGTGATGATGCAAAATGCACATGAACTCAAAGCCCAGCTGAGTGCACAAGGCCTCGGCGATGCTTCGATGAACTTCTCTTCGAACCAGCAGCAAAACCACCATAAACAAGAAAATGCGCATTCGGCTTATGCGAAATTTCAAGAGTTTGAAGATGAATTTACTGAGGTAGCAACGGCACTTGAGATCGTCGTACCTCGATATATATAAACGCCTAAAAAGGAAATATCATGTCCGTTACAAGCACAAACAGTATCGCCACCTCCACCAACCTGATCGACGCTCCATCCGGTTCAAATCCTAACGCTATCCTCGGCAAAGATGATTTTCTAAAACTTCTTCTAGTCGAACTGAAGTATCAAGACCCGACTTCACCGATGGACACGGAAAAGATCCTTTCACAGACCTCACAGCTGGCTACTCTTGAGTCTTCGTCAAACACCAACAAGGCGCTTGAGTCCCTCTCGGCCTCTTTGCTGTCCAGCTCGCAGTTCAGCACGGTATCGGCTATAGGAAAGATTGCGGATACGGGAAGCAACGGGATGATCTTCGAGCAGGGTGAGTCTCCAAGCTTTGAGATCTACTTTCCCGAGGCCATCGCTTCTGGCAATGTCGAGATCAAGAACTCTGATGGAAATGTTGTCAAGAGCATTCCGGTCTTGCCTAATGAAAAAGGGGTCTACTCTTTTGACTGGAACGGCATTACCGATTCGGGAAGCGCAGCTTCTTCGGGAGTGTACTATCTCGAAGCCTCCTACTCAAACCCAGCGGGCGAGAGTCTTAAAACACGCGCAGGCGCCTATCCGATTGAATCTGTACGTTTTGAAGATGGCAAAAGTCTCTTAAAACTGGGCTCTTCTTATGTGCCGTTCGACTCCATAAAAGAGATTTACCAATGATACAGTCTATCTATTCCGGTGTCAGCAGTCTGCAGTCCTTTCAGACAGGCATTGACGTTTTGGCCAATAACATCGCCAACGTCAACACCGTCGGCTTCAAAGGCTCAAGAACAGAGTTTTCCAATCTCTTTGAGAAATCTGTTTCCACCTCCGGCAATGCCATCACATCCATGCAGCTCGGACTGGGTGTGCAGGTCAATGCAACGGCGCTGGATCTTAACAAGGGCAGTCTTTCGCACTCTGGCAACGGCACTGATCTTGCTATATCCGGAGAGGACGGCTGGTTTGGGCTTTCGGGACCCAATAACGAAGCTTTCTTTACCCGCGCAGGAAACTTTAATTTCGATGCGTTGAAAATAAATGACACGCTGACAAATCTGCGTCTTGTAAGCCCGGAAGGGTATTTTGTAACAGGAACCCTGGCAAACAATACCAATGCAGGAATCCTCAGCCCTGTGGTAAAAACACTCGACCTCAACCCTGGCGCCGCTGCTTCGCAAGAAGCCCTTGTTTTCCCAAGCGAACTCACCTATCCTGTACAAGCGAGCACTCAGGCCGACTTTTTTGGAAACTTGAGTATCCAAGAGCCTTCTCATGTCGTCACCTCCGAGGTAATCAGTCCCCAAAACGAACGAAATGCCCTGCGTTTGGCCTTTGCAAAGAGTCCTGTACAGCCGGCGCTTGGAACAAGCTGGGATGTTGTAGCTACCACACAGACAACGGACGGATCCACTGTTTATGATACTCAAACGGGCGTAGTCACCTTTGATGAGATCGGCACCATGCTTGGCTCCACCCTGGGTACCCTCGACAACAACGGCGCCCCGGTTACTGTCAACTTTGGAGCAGGCGCAACCGGACTTGTCTCTAGCGAGAGAGTCTTTACTGCAGCAGGCCTGCCTGCGGACGGTGTTGTAAGAGGATCTCTTCTTGAGTATGCCGTTGACAGAGGCGGTGAGATCATCTCCAGGTTTACCAATGGACAGTCCAGCGTCGTTGGAAAAGTTGCCATTTACCACTTTCAAAATGATCAAGGGCTTGAAGCTGTCAGCGGAAACAAGTTCCGTGCCTCAGCAAACAGCGGAGTTCCTATCTTCTATGCCGAAAACAACGGGGAGGTTCTCTCCTATATGCTTGAGAGTTCGAATGTGTCTCTGGATACAGCCCTGACCGAATTGATCATTATGCAGCGCTCCTATGACGCTGCTTCAAAAACCATTACCACCGGTGACGAGATGCTTAAAAACGCGCTTCAGATGTAAAACTTCATCACATAAATGGCACGCCCTGTCATTTTTGTGATGCTCTTACCCCTACACTGCTTTCTATCCTCTTATATACTAAGACTCAAAAAACTTATATATTTTTATATCAACTTTCTTTATGCTTATGTCATAAAGTTGGAACACTCTTTGCTTTTTATTATCACTAATCCAAAAAAGGATATATTATGCTTAAGTCACTTTTCTCCGGTGTGTCCGGCCTCCAGTCGCACCAGATCGCAATGGATATCGAGTCAAACAACATTGCCAACGTCAACACCATCGGGTTTAAATACTCTCGTGCCAACTTTTCTGACCTACTAGCCCAGACAAACCAGATCGCTACTGCGCCTCAAGGGCAGCTTGGCGGTAAAAATGCCGTTCAAATAGGTTTGGGTGCTTCGGTTGCCTCGGTTACGCGAATCCACACGCAGGGCTCTATCCAGAACACGGACAAAAACACCGATCTTGCCATTCAGGGAGACGGGTTTTTCATTGTCAGTTCAGATAATGGAAGCACCTATAAATATACCCGCTCAGGCGATTTCAAGTTTGACGCCAACGGAAACTTTGTTGATAACAACGGATTTATCACGCAAGGACGCCTTCGTGATCCGGAAACTGGAAAGATTGAGCCTACCTCTGCCATTACCAATCTTGTCATCTCTCCGGGATTGACAACGCCGGCTAATGCAACAAAAGAGATCGTAGTCAAAGCAAATCTCAATGCAGGCCCTGTCGTTCAAAATTTCTCAAAAGCCTATGCCGTTCCTAGCGGTGTGCCTACCGTTCCTGAATCACCGGCATTGGACAGCAACGGTGTGCCTATCGCCTCGGGGAACTTTAACATTTTGACAAACGAGTCAGGCCAGGCCTTCAATATGCAAGACGGGCAGGGAATATGGGCAGGCTTTCAAGCATCAACCGTCACCTCCGGAGCTGTGGCAGGTGCAGCCGCGACAATGAACCTTGACTTTACCCTTGATGACGGTACTGTTCATAATGTTACCGCTACGCAGACAGACCCTCTTGCTACGGCGGATGACAACGCTACTTTGTTTGTTAATGCGATCAACGCGCAAAAGGCAATTACAGGTATCACCGCCTCAATAGCTGCAGGGCCTACTATAACCCTTACCAACGATAACTCTGATTCTAATGCCTCACATAATATCAACTTTGTTGCTTCCGCAGCAGGTGATCCGAGTGGTTTTTCAGATGTAGCTGGCGATGTCACCAATACTGATATGGATGCGTACAAATATCTCTATAGCAGCACCACTGCAAGACTTGATGCATACGGAGACAATCAGGTTATCGTTCCTCCTGCACTTGTACCGCCAGGGATTCAAGGTGACATAGTAAAACAGTTTACCACCTTAGCTGAGTTGCGTGAAGCGATGGAGAGACAAGTTGCCCTTGACCAATTAGGCTTTGATCCCGTTACTGGATTGGCTCCTCTTCCCGGTGCAAACGGAACAACACAGGTCATCGTAAACGATAAAGGCGAACTCGAGGTAAGCAATGCTCAAAAAGGAGGGGTTTCCACACCTCCTATCAACCTAAAGGTTACTGCTTTTACGGATGCCAATACCACTGAGAATATCTTTTTTACCAACAGTATGGAGTCCCTTAACACTATTCTTCCTGCCGATTCAACGGCAAAATCAACTTCACAGGCCTTTAATGCGCCTTCGCATGCGACCAGCATTGATGTCTTCGACTCACTGGGCGTAAAATGGACTCTGCGCGTGGAGTTTAGAAAAACAGAGCTTACTGATGCCAACGGAAGTACCTGGAGTATGCGTATTATTGTCCCGGAACCTGCCGAGATCTCCGACTCCACCCCAAACACGGCACCGGGAAATGATCTGTACGGGAGCATCTCTTTTGATGAGTTTGGTGCGATATCCAGCCAGCCAAATCCAAGTTCCATCAATTTTATAGGCCATAACGGATCCGATCCGACTCAGACCATTGATCTCAACTTCGGTACGTTGGGCCAATTTGACGGCATGACGAGTTTTGACTCTATCTCCTCAACTTCTGGGATCAATCAAGACGGCTTCACCGGCGGAGACCTTTTAGGTATCCGTATTGACCAGAGCGGTACGCTTATCGGATCATTTTCAAACGGCCGATCATTCGGACTGGCGCAGATGACGATGGCTAAGTTTGCAAACAACGAAGGTCTTCTTGCCGATGGAGGAAACATTTACCTGCAGTCGTCCAATTCAGGTGAGCCTATCCTCGGTACAGCCGCATCTGCCGGACGCGGGTTTATCCAGTCGGCGGCACTCGAGGCCTCAAATGTCGACCTCTCACGCTCACTGACACAGCTGATCATTATCCAGCGCGGCTATCAGGCCAACGGAAAGACGATCACGACTTCAGATACGCTTCTTGAGACCCTTATCGGCTTAAAACGTTAACCTCCAGGTCATGAACGCTAACGCCTTCGTGACCTCTTCATTCTAGATCTTCCCAAAAATCTCATTATAGAGCTGCATGGCGGCGCGATCAGAAAGACTGGCAATATAGTCGGCGATAACGCGGTGTTTTGAGCGTACCTCCAGTTGCAGGGCATAATACTTCGGAAGCATTTTCGGCTCCTCCATCAGCGCCTCAAAAAGACCCTCCACCGCCTTCTTGCCGGCATACATCTTGCGCACGATCTCTTTGTGCTGGTAGAGCTCTTTAAAAAGGATCTTTTTAAGCTTTTTGATCTTTGTCTCAAGCAGCGGATCAAAACCGATCGGAATGGGCGAAGAGCTCGGAAGCGTCGCACTTAATATTTTGGAGTTGTCGACTCTTTCTCTGGAATAGTCCAGAAGTGAGTAGACCAGATGATTGATGAAGTGCGAAGAGAAGCGGTACCTGAACATCTCGTCTTCGTCTTGCAAAACCCCTTCTTCGTAGACTTTTTCCAGGACTTCTTGTACTAGCTCACTCTCTCTTAGGGTGTCAAAACTGATCAGCCCCGAGTGGATGCCGTCATCAATGTCGTGGCTCATGTAGGCGATCTCGTCAGCTCTGTCTACGACCATTGCTTCTATAGAGGGATGGGTCTCAAGAACAAACAACTTGTCTATCTCTTTGGGAAGAAAGGATTTTTTGTAAGGATAGGAGTGCTTTAAAATCCCCTCCAGTGTCGCAAAGGTGAGGTTAAGTCCGTTGAATCCCTTGTAGCGTTTTTCCAGGGCAGTCAAGACCCTAAAGGACTGAAAGTTGTGCTCGAAACCGTTATTAAAGCCTCCCTTTTTGAGCTGATGGTCCAGACCCTCTCCGCCGACATGCCCAAAGGGAGTATGTCCGAGGTCGTGCGCCAGGGCAATCGCTTCTGCCAAGGACTCATCCAGTCCCAGATGAGAGGAGATGGAGCGGGCTATCTGAGAGACCTCGATGGAGTGGGTGAGCCGTGTTCTGAAGAAATCGCCCTCCTGATTTAAAAAGACCTGCGTCTTGTACTCCAGCTTTCTAAAACTCCCCGAATGGATAATACGGTCGCGGTCTCTCGCATAGGGCGACCTGAAATCATCCGATATTTCAAAAAAACGTTCATAGGCTTGCATTGGGATTCCTTGTAATTAGTAGTGCTCGGGAGAACTTCAGACAAATGCGCAGAGAGATATTCAGGTCTCTTTTATCGGCGCAACTCAAGCTTTTCGGCTTCGCTGCATCCGGGACACTCGGTCGCATCCTCTGTTGGCAATATGCTCGCCTTTTCTGCCTCCTCTTCGGAGTAGGCCCGGCATTCAGCCGGTATATTCTCGCCCGGCTGAAGGGTGTCGCACATCCTGCCGGTGATTTTAAAGCCTGAGCAGCCTATCAGTAAAAGAAAAGGGATCACAAGAAAATATTTCATTCTTCGAGCTTGTATCCTCTTTCTTCAAGACACTCTTTGCATGCAGGCTCCATAGGAGATTTTGAGGCCTCCGCTGCCTTCTTTTCGTCATAATAGCGGCACTGCGTCAGATCTTTTTGGACCTGGTGCGTTGAGAAGCCCTCGGGACAGATAAGCCCGTTTATCGTTACGCTCTTTGTACTGCAGGCACTAAAAAATAGAAGTGTCGCAGTTAAAAATAAAACTTTTTTCATATCTTCCTCTCGTACTCTTTTATATCGAGTTTCCATACTTTTACGCCGCAGAAATGATCCCCTTCGGGGCAGATCGGATGGATGTTCATCTCTGCACGCACCGTACACGGCGGCAAGAACTTCTCAGCACCCTTTACCTTCATCTCTCGCAGCTGTCGCGCCTGTTCATACACCATATCATAAATCTCCTGTTGCGCGTTGTAGCAAAGGCGCATCTGCGCCTTGTGGTGAAAGGAGGTGAAATCGTTCCGCTCGACAAACTCAATCTCATGGGCATTTGTGAGGGCATACGCCGCCTCGCCGAAACCGATCTTCTCACGCTGGGCTTCGAAAAAGTCGTATGAGGCCTCAACCGAAGCCTTGTATATCTTCAATGCCTCTTCGTTTGCGGCAATAATAGGCGGTGTGTAGTAGGAGCGCTTGTAAAAAGACTCCAGCGCCGGACGTATCCCGGGAGATTTTCTGTGGCGCTGGTTCTGAGCATCGGCAGAAAGAGAAAACTTGACATAGGTGGAAAAACCGCCCATGACCCCCTCATCCGGGAGCATTTGAGAAAAACGCAGGACATCGGCATAGTTGTTGTTGACCTCGAAATCGGCGTCACCGATCACATCATAGACTTTCACCTGCTCGTTTGTGATATTTAACTTCGTCTTAAGAGCCTGCAGGTCAAACTCGGGAAAGGTTGGTTCTGAATTTTGTGCATGCTCGACCAAGGGACGCAGATCTTCGTCGAGTTCGATCAGATTTTTGGCAATTATCTCGGCAAAAGACATGGCCTCATTGCGCGATTCGGGCATCACCTTTGCTACGGCGATATAGCGAAGCAAGGTGATGATGTTCACCGTGTGGTAGAGATAGGCGCTTATCCCGCCGGGCAAGACATAGCGCGCCATCTCCTGCGCTTTTTTGGCGGTGTCCTTTCGTCGGAACTTCGGAACAACGGCGTTGACATCTGAAAAAAGAAGCTCGCTGAGTCTTTCATAATCGCTGAAGCGCTCCTTGTAGTAACTTTCCCATTCGCTCTGCTGTGCCTGCAGGGGAAAAACGAAGCTGTCACTTTTCATCTTGGCGTAGCGCTGGGAGACCTGTTCGGAGTTGTAAAAAGGGTGGCCGTGAAGCATTCGCCAGATCAGATGGCGGCTGACACCCGAGATCATCATTGTGATATGGGTATGCTGGAGTGTGGTGTGGTGACCGCCTTTGAAGATTCCCTGAAGGAGATCTTTTTTGCGCGCCCATCCGGTAGATTTTTCTGGTGGCACTATCCCGTTTGGAAAATAACAGGTACGTGCAGCTGATACCGCCACATCTGATGGCGTTTCAACCGAAAGAAATTCGACTTGCATAAATATCCCCGCTAAATAAGTAGAGGTATTGTATCCAATCTAAAATTATTTTTTCTATGCAAATAGATTTTCAACCGCGCTTCTGCTGTCAAGTCCCTGCGCAATTTTTGCGATGTATTTGATATACATCTTTGCATACTCTCTTGCAATCAGTTCGATATCGTCGAGCACACGCAGATGCGGCTCTATCAAGGAACCATAAAGAGCCGACTCCTCATCAAGCGAACAGATAAGCTCTGTCGTGTGTGCAACTGCAAATTCATAATGGACAAAAGATTCAAAAAGAGAATGTAAGGCAATAATGTGGTCAGCCGGCTTCACGCTGCCCTCTGAAGAGTTTAAGTTTTTATAATAAAGATAGTTTTCTTCCGCCGATCGCAGGGCCAAGCTTATCTTCTCTTCCATTATTACTCCTTATTAAAAATACTATCCTAAATAAGTAAATCAATAGTATCTTAATAAAATGTTGATTTTATGGGAATAATTAGCCTAAACTGCTCTTTAAAACGCTTGTTTTTTTTCCTCTGTCCAGCCTCACTCTTTGGGCATGCGTTATCGCAACGGCTATAGCATCGGTGATATCGAGGGGTTTTATCTCTTTTTTGATTCCCAAAAGCCGTTGCACCATAAAGGCCACCTGCTCTTTTTGCGCCTTTCCTTTTCCTGTGACGGACTTTTTCACCTGCAGGGCAGTGTACTCGCTAAATTGCCCGAACTCCTGGAGAATTTTCAGCATCATCGCACCGCGGAACTGCGCGAGTTTGATCGTTGTCTTGGGATTGTGGGCATAAAAGATATCTTCCATGGCCACTTCGTCTATCTGGTGGGCTTTGAAAATCTGATCAAACCCCTCGACCATCTGCGGAATCTGAAACTGCAGCTCCTCGGGTTTCATCTTGATCAGACCTGCTTCTATGAGTTTCATACTTTGTCCCTCCAGAGAAATTATCGCATACCCGAGATTTCGCGTACCCGGATCAATACCTAAGATATTCACACTCTTCCTTTTAGCCTGCTGTCAGGAGATTATTCACAATTTTTGGCATTTTATTCACATCTGTGAAGAACTCTCTGTTCACATCTGGAGATTCGCTATTTTAGCAAATTATACAGATTTTTTAGATATTATTCACAAAAGTTATTCACATACGAAAAAAGGTCTCTTTTATGACAATCGGGCAATCTATTTTAAATCTTCTCAAACAGGAGATCGGCGAGATTGAGTATAAACGCTATATCAAACAGCTCACTTTCTGTACAGATGAATCTCGAACAGACTTTGCTCTTTTTTTAGCTCCAAATCCGCTTGTAGCCTCGTGGGTACGGACAAAGTACAGTGAAAAAATCGCCCATCTTTTTGAAGTCAAGACCAGTATAAAACCAAAAATTGCAATTGAAGTAAAAAATAAACGTTCCGCTGCTTTGGCAAACAGTGAACCTTCATCGGCCGCTGTTCCTCAGCATAGCGCGCACCAAAGCCTGCTAAACCCTGCTTATACTTTTGAAAACTATGTCGTCGGAAGCTCAAACCAGTTTGCCTTCTCTGCGGCGCAATCCATCTGTGAAAAGCCCGGGAGCGCCTACAATCCTTTCTTCATATACGGAGGAGTAGGCTTAGGCAAGACCCACCTGATGCAGGCTGTCGGTAACCGTCTTCAGGCCCAGGGCAAAAGTGTCATCTACTCCTCCGTCGAGCAGTTTGTAAATGATTTTACCCGCCATCTACGTAACCAGACCATGGACAGATTTAAAGACAAGTACCGAAAATGCGATGTTTTGCTGATTGATGACATTCAATTTTTATCCGGGAAGAACCAAACCCAGGAGGAGTTTTTCCACACCTTTGAAACCCTTCGAAATGAAAAGAAACAGATCATCTTGACATCTGACAAACAACCCAAGCAGATCGCCGGACTGGAAGAACGTCTAAAAAGCCGCTTCGAGTGGGGACTGATTGCAGATATTCAGCCGCCTGAACTCGAGACAAAAATCGCTATCATCAACAAAAAGTGCGAAATCAACCGCGTTAGTATCTCCAAGGAGATCATTGATTACATCGCCACCATCATTGACAATAATGCGCGCGAAATTGAGGGTATTCTCTCCAAACTCCACGCCTATGCCAAGCTGATGAACCAAGATATCACCCTGGAATTTACAAAAAATGTTCTCAAAGAGCAGCTCAAAGAGAGACGCGAAAATATCACGATAGAGTACATTGTCAAATTTGTTTCCAAAGAGTTAAACGTCAAACCCAGTGAAGTCCGCTCTAAAAACAGAAGCAAAAACATCGTTTATGCCCGCCGTGTCTCGATCTACCTTGCAAGAGGACTCACGCCAAACTCCATGCCTCAGCTTGCCCAATATTTCGGGATGAAAGACCATACTGCGGTATCGCATACCATGAAGAAGATAAACGAGCTGCTTAAAAGCGATGAAAATTTTAAAGTCAAGATCGATGAGCTTAATAACAAGATCTCTGCCGGCGCAGCTGTTTAAGGCCATTGCAGCGATTGATATCATCTTTTTTTAATTCGCTGTATAAATGGTTAAAAAAAAGATATAATTTCTAAGGTGAACAAGTGTGAATAACTTTAAAAAATGATTCACACCTCTGAAAGTACGCTGTGTAGGAAGAAATATCTGTTATTCACATATTCATCTCCCCTACTACTAACTACTATTATTTATATAAATTAAATAGGAAACTCGATGAAGATATCAATTGCCAAAACCGTTATAGAGAATATCCTTATTCATTCCCAAGCCTTTTTAGAAAAAAAAGATACCTCACAAATCACATCACATATATACTTAGAGTCGCATACAGGAAAACTTCTTGTAAAAGCAACAGATTATGAGATAGGGCTTAGAGTAGAAACTGACCAGGTCGAGACACTGGCTCCGGGTTCTATCACGGCCAACGGTAAAAAACTGCTTGATATTATTCGTATATTAAAAGATGATCTTATTGTTTTAGAAAGCATTGGCGATATGCTGCATATTCAACAAAAGCAGTCAAATTTTAAACTTCCTACATTCAATGCCAATGAATTTCCGGAATTTCCAAATGAAGAGACTAAACCTAAAATACATCTTGATTCTCAAAAACTGATCAGTTCTTTAAAAAAGATTACGCCTGCAATTGACAACAACAATCCAAAATTTGAACTTAATGGCGCATTGATCGACATCTCTTCAGCGATGATCTCACTGGTCTCAACAGATACACGACGTTTAGCCCTTGTACAAATTGAAAACAGCTCAAGCGAAGCGCTTTCTTTGATCATTCCTAAAAAAGCAATTATTGAAATCCAAAAACTCTTTTTTAACGAGATTGAGATCTACTATGACAACACTCATCTTCTTATCAAATCCGACCATTACACCTTTTTTACAAAACTGATCAACGGTAAGTTTCCCGACTATACCCGCATCATTCCCAAAGAAACAGCCTACAACATGTCTTTGTCAAAAGCCATGATGATTGATGCTATCAAACAGATCACAACTATTTCAAATGATCTAAAGATAACATTCAACGATACCTACATCACCTTTGAAAGTTTAAGCGAAGACAATATCGAAGCGAAGACTCAAATCACTTATGATACGCCATTTAAAGATCCTTTTGTTTTGGCAATCAACAGCAAATATCTTTTAGACTTTTTATCACAGATCAATACAAATGAGTTTAACATTGGTCTAAATGAAGCGAATCTTCCTTTTGTCGTCTCTTCTGAAGATTTCAAGACGATCATCATGCCAATCGTCATCTAAGGCACTCTCTTTCTTGAGAGAATGCTCGCATCTGCTACAAATTAACATTAAAAATTCTTATTAATACGCCCTATAAAGTATCACTCTACATTATTTCTCTCTTTATCCGTTCTCTTGAACAAAACTTTTATATCAAATTGGGTAGAATAAGAGCAATGATGCCATCAAAAATGAGCAATACTCTTTTTAGGAAGTGAAATGGAAGAAAACTACGGCGCTAGTAATATAAAAGTCCTTAAAGGCCTCGAAGCAGTACGTAAACGTCCTGGTATGTATATTGGTGATACCGGCAGCAAGGGTCTGCATCACCTGATTTATGAAGTTATTGATAACTCTATTGATGAGGCAATGGCTGGACACTGTGACACAATCTCCGTTACCTTGACAAAATCCGGAACAGCAATTATTTCAGACAACGGACGAGGTATCCCCACAGATATGCATCCGACTGAAGGCGTTTCAGCAGCTACGGTTGTAATGACGGTACTTCACGCCGGCGGAAAGTTTGACAAAGATACCTATAAAGTCTCAGGCGGTCTGCACGGAGTCGGTATTTCCGTTGTAAATGCACTTTCCTCTGATCTAAAGATGACGATCCATAGAAATGGCGAGATCTTTGAACAAGAGTTCAAAGAGGGTATACCTCAGGCACCTATTGCAAAAACAGGAACTACGCGTAAAACAGGAACAACCATAGAGTTTTTCCCAGATCCGACCATACTCGACGCGATCATATTTGATTATGAATACCTGGCACGCCGTTTTAAAGAGCTTGCCTATCTTAATCCAAAAATCACTATCAAGTTCAAAGACGAGCGTTCCGGCGAAGACAATACCTACCATTTCGAAGGCGGAATTGTCCAATACATCGAAGATCTCAATAAAAAAGAGGCAGTCACAAAACCTATCTATTTTTCAGAAGCTATCGAAGATATTGAAGTTGATGTCGCTCTTCTCTACTGTGAAACTTATGACGAAAAAGTCTACTCTTTTGTAAATAACATCCGCACACCAAACGGCGGAACACACGAAACAGGCTTTAGAATGGCTCTTACCCGTGTTATTTCAAACTACATTTTGAAAAATGCCGTAGCCAAAGAAAAAGATGTCAAGATCTCAGGTGACGACATCAAAGAGGGTCTTATCTGTGTCGTTTCTGCACGGGTGCCTGAACCGCAATTTGAAGGACAGACAAAAGGCAAGCTCGGAAATGCCTATGTACGTCCACTTGTTCAAAAAGCCTCATACGAATACCTGAACAAATATTTTGAAGAAAATCCTATTGAAGCCAAAGCGATCATTGCTAAAGCCTTGATGGCGGCACGCGGCAGAGAAGCGGCTAAAAAAGCACGTGAACTGACACGCCGCAAGGATGCGATGACGGTAGGAACTCTGCCCGGAAAACTGGCAGATTGCCAGAGCAAAGATGCTGCGGCTTCCGAGCTTTATCTGGTGGAAGGGGATTCTGCGGGCGGCTCTGCCAAACAGGGACGCGATCGTGTTTTTCAGGCGATATTACCGCTAAAAGGTAAGATCTTAAATGTTGAAAAAGCACGCATAGACAAGATCTTAAAATCCGAAGAGATCACGAACATCATCACGGTTTTGGGCTGCAGCATAGGCGAAAACTTCAACATTGAAAAATTGCGCTATCACAAGATAATTATCATGACCGATGCGGATGTTGACGGCTCGCACATACAGACGCTGCTGCTGACATTTTTCTTCCGATATTTTCCGCATATTGTTGAAGAGGGATACCTTTATCTTGCCCAGCCACCGCTCTTTCGCTACAAAAAAGGCAAAACAGAGATCTACTTTAAAGACGACAGAAAGATGAACGATTTCTTGATCGAAAACGGGGCAGAATCACTGGATGTAGAAAATATCGGATTGACAGATATGATAGAATTTCTAAAAATAGCAGATCATTACCGCGGAGCACTTGAATCGCTAGAGCGCCGCTACGCGTTGATCGATTTGATCCGCCACTTTATAGAAAATCCTGAGATTTCTGCACTGACATACGAGAAGCTTTTTGAGGCAGTGAAAAAATATTTGGACAGTAGAAACTTCAACATTCTCTCCTCCCAGTCAACCGAAGAGGCATTGCATCTTTTTGTGCAGACAAATGACGGTATGGAAGAGCTTCTTATAGATGAGTCGCTTTTCACCTCACCGCATTTTGTTGAGGCGCGCTATATCTACAGAAAACTCTCCGACTGGAAAATCGATTCGAACCAGGATGCTTTGGTGATGCTTGAAGAGGCGAAAGACTTCGCAAAGAAGGGATCTTATATACAACGTTACAAAGGTCTTGGAGAGATGAACCCAGAACAACTATGGGAGACGACGATGACGCCTGAAAATAGAGTCCTTCTGCGTGTAAATATAGATGATGCAGAGGTTGCAAGCGAAACCTTTAATCTCTTTATGGGAGATGAAGTTGAACCGCGCCGTCTCTATATAGAGACGCACGCAAAAGATGTAAAACACTTAGACGTCTAGAAAGAGGGATAAGAATTGGGCTTCAGATCAAATAATATGAATAATTATTTCAAGCCTTCTCTCTTAAAAGAGATTTAATGCTCTACCCTCAAGAGAAAGAGCGTTCCCACCGCTTTTTACTTGCACTGCGCACGGGACTTCCTCTTTTTTCATTAACAGTTATTTTGATCTTTACCAGCCTCAGCGACTATTTCCAACAGATTCCTAGCGATTTTTTTATCCTTGCGATTTTAATCCTTGCAGTTTTTATCTATTTTATTTTTTATATGATCTACCGCGGATTTGATGAACAGATAACCGATCCTATCACACATACCTTTACGCGTTTGCAGGTCATCTCCCTCTTAAAAAAAGAGATTGTAAGACACAAGGAGTACAGCATCCTCCTTATAAGTGTAGAAAACTTGTCAGATATAAATGCCCGTTATGGAATTAGAGCAGGCGATAAGGTACTAAGAAAGGTCGCCAGCAAAGTAGGGGTTTTTTTCTTGAACAAAGGCTTCAAAAAATTTCCTATCGGCCACTTCAAGGGTGGGGACTTCATCATCGGTCTAAAGGGGAGTCAAAATAGCATTAAGCCTTTTTTAGAGATGATGTGCATTAAATATGACGATCTGATAATGAACGATATAGAGATAAAAATTAAAGGAAGCATCATAGATACGGCGCTTAGCCAAAATGTGAATGCCTTGATAGAAGGGTTGTTTGAAGCACATTCGCACGAGAGTGAGGATGAGAGCAATCTCAAGGTTCTTTCCCAGAATGAAGATTTTTCACTCTTAGAGTTTGAAGAAAACGTACGTACAGCCATAAAGGAGCGCTCTTTTTCTTTGATGTTTCAGCCTATTGAAGCGGATGAGAAAACAGTGCATATCAGCATAAAGTTACAAGGTAAAAATGAGAAGATCGTCCACCAAAAAACCTTTATGCCTGTTGTCAAACGCCTTGGATATGAACGTGAATATGACGAGATAGTCTTGGAAAAAGTACTGCAAGTCTGCAATAAAACAGAGAAGGTCACTTTCGCCTTTAATCTTTCGCCTTCAGTGTTGAGAAACAGACATTTTATGTACTATATAAGACAAAAATTAGCGCAAAGCACTCACAACAGACGTCTTATCATCATACTTTCGGAGAAAGAGGTATATGGCAATATGCGGCGCTATAACGACGTTCTTCAGCAATACAGAGAGTTAGGACTGCGCTTTGTATTGGATAATGTAGGTTCTCTAAATGCATCGGTAGAGTACATAAAACGTCTTGATGTGGATATAATTCGGTTTGATAAACCATTTAGCCGGCACCTTGACGCTCCTGCCTATCGCTCGCTCCTGCACGGCTATATGCAGATGTGTAAAGAGCTGGGAATGAAGAGCTGGATTAAGATGGTCGATACCCAAGAGAGTAAAGAGTATTTTGAAGAGATGAAAATAGACTATATCCAAGGTCATGCCATCTCAAAAATAGTAAATTTAGATAAATTAGAAGAGGAGCTAAGATGAAATACGGAGAAAAAATTGTTGCGGAATTTGATGTAGAAAAGGATTTGGAAATATGGCCGAACCAGCATCAAAAAAACTATCTTATCAAAATGACACTGCCGGAATTTTCCTGCCTCTGTCCAAGAAGCGGATACCCTGATTTTGCAACGATCTACCTGGAATACACGCCGGACCAATTTGTAGTGGAATTAAAAGCGATAAAACTCTATATCAATGCGTTCAGAGACCGCCATATCTCACATGAAAATACGGCAAACGAGATCTATGATATGCTCGAAGCAAAACTGAAACCAAAATACATGAAGATCATAGCCGATTTTAACCCGCGCGGGAATGTGCATACGGTCATAGAGATAGACAGTTCAAAAATAGAAAATTAGGTATTTGTCTCTTCAGCGATAGGCTATTAGTAACGCCATTGATTAGTTTGTGTAATTTTGAGAGCAAAAGTGTGCCAAGTTACTATAAAAGGGTATAATTTTAAAAAAAATAGTTGAAAATGATACGAAAAATTTTTAAAAAAAATAGCTCAAATCCTAAACTCGATGCGATAATGGAAAAATATAAAATTCCAAAAGAGCTCCTTTCCATTAACCGAAAAATGGTTTCACGTGCGGTAATGGTCGGTTTGTTTATTGCGATGATCCCTATGCCTATGCAGATGCTTGCCGTTGTCTTGATCTCTTTATTCTTTCGTTTTAATGTCCCCATTGCTATCTCCCTTGTTTGGGTAACAAACCCCTTTACTATGCCTTTTATCTACTATATAGAGTATTTAACAGGAAATTTTTTATTGATGCAAGAGGGAGTGCATGATATACAGATGAGCATGGAGTGGTTTCAAAAAAACATCGGCGATATTTTTATCCCGCTATACTTGGGGACAGTTTTCTACTCCATTCTCTTTTCCATCGGAGGATATTATCTGGTGAACTGGCTCTGGATCATTTCGGTAAACAGAGCGAAAAAGAAAAAACAAGAGAATTACGATAAGAAAGAGAGATAGTTCTCAAGCCATACTTCGGCCTGCGCATACGTGGAAAACTCTCCCTCAAGTTGCGCCTCATAGGCGGCGTCCAATATTTTTTTAAACCCCTCTCCCGGTTTCATATTCTTTGATATCAGGTGGCGTCCCTGCAGAAGAGGCTTCGGTTTTTCCTCTTCGACCTTGAGCTCTCTTGCCCTGCTTAGCAGCCACTCTCCGGCGGGATAGACTCTTTTTTTTGCATCTTCAGTCGCACGACCAAAATTATCCGCTTTGGCCAGGAGAACGAGATCGCCGATATTTACCCGAATAGAGAGTCTTCTGATAGCTGAGTCTTTGGCCTTTTGCTTAAAGAGCTGTGAGGGCGCAAGGTGCTCTTTTATAAGGCCTGCTATAGCCTCGCTGAGAGATTTTTCGCTGCTAAGTTTTTCTAAAAATGCGAATGTCGGTGCCAAACAGTTTTCATGCCCGATGGAGCGAATTTTCCCCTCTACGATTTGTGTTGTCTGTGCTTTTCCAAGATCATGGCACAAGACGGCGAGAAGCAAAATGAGATCTTTTTTTTCATCCCCGGTTTTTAGGCTGCTCATTGCGTCAAGGCTCATCATGGTATGCGTCCACACGTCACCTTCGGGATGGTAGACCTTGTCTTGAGGGATGCCTTGAAGGGCCTTGAGCTCGATAAATAGTGCGCCCGTCCGATCCAAGAGTTCAAATCCGACAGAGGGATATTTTGCCTTAAGCAGGAGTTTTTTGATCTCTTCAAAGACGCGCTCCTTGGGAAGCTCATGAAGCATTTTCTGTTTGACCATGTTTTGACAGAGTTTTAAAGTGTTAGGATGGAGTGTGTAGTTAAAACGTGCGGCAAACTGCACTGCACGGAGTACGCGAAGCGGATCTTCGACAAAGCCCTGGTCATCAACATGACGGATAATTCCGCTTGAAATATCTTTTTGGCCTTCGAATGGATCGAGAAAACGCTCTTCTTTGATATCATAGCCAATAGCATTCATGCTGAAGTCACGACGTATAGCCGCGGTTTTAAAACTCAAATACCCATTCGTACGAACATCAAAACCTTTGTGCCCTTTGGCTGTTTTTGTCTCTGTGCGCGGCAGAGAGATGTCGAAGTCATACCCCCCATAGCGCATCTTTAAAACACCAAAACTTTTTCCAACCTCATAAATAGGCGCCAGGCCTTTAAGCGCGCTGCGAAGATCATCCAAAGAGCCGATATCATAAACCTCAATATCAATATCCTTGCTCTCATGATGCATAAAAAAATCGCGTACATATCCACCGACAACTACCGGCCGTGCACCAAGCTCTATCAGTATCTTAGAAAGTTCGTCAAGGCTTTTAGGGAGTTTCATAGCAGATGCTTCAGCGCCTTTTCAAAAAGCTCTTCGGTCGCATCAAATTTTTTGTCAGAATGGAAGATATCTATAAGATGGCCGTAAAGATCCTCATTTTTGGTGATAAGATCAAAGGCTTTCTTCCTGTCTTGCATCCATTTTTTGTTGTCACTCTGATAGGTGCCGAGTTTCATCTTGATATACTCGAGAACATTGTTGACATCATCCTCGTCCTCAAGAAGGGTCATAAGCTGCGCATGAGCGCTTGCCAACTCCTCCTCGTATATTTTTCTGTTCGTATAGATAGCAACGGATAGCAGCAGCGCAATATGTTCGATCTTGCGGCCATAATCGCGTGTTTTCCAGTAGATATAGCATTTTTCTAAAAAAGAGGCAGGATCAATCTTTGTTTCAGTCGGCAAATGAGCACCTTATATTTTTTAAAAAATAGTGTAGCATAAATCTTTTATTTTTAACGATTCGTTAACACGGGGTAGATATACTTATGCAGAACTTAATTTAAAAGGACAAAAAAATGGTTAAGAAAATAGCAGCAGCAGGACTGGCAGTAGCCCTTTTGGCAACATTATCATTTGCAGCAGGCAAAGGTAGAAATGGCGGCAGCAGTACAACCGGTACGATGACGCAAGCACAAAAAGATACACTTCTTTTTATTTATCAGGAAGAAAAAGTCGCCCGTGACACCTACATAACTCTGGGAAATCTTTACCCGAAACAAAATACATTCGCAACCATCCAAGGTTCTGAGCAGACACATATCGACAAGGCGCAGGGTCTATGCGAGACATACGGCGTAGATATCTCCAATGTAGATGAGTCTAATGTCGGCGAGTTTGTTGTACCTGTGCTCCAAGAGCTCTATGACACGCTGGTGGCTCAGGGTTCTCAGTCTGCACTCAGCGCGCTAAAAGTGGGTGAGTATGTTGAGATCACAGACATTGATGATCTTGAGCACGCCGAGATTGGTATGCCTTCAGATGTTGTTAATGTGTATGAAAACCTAAAAGCGGGTTCTTACAACCACTTGGATGCATTTAGAAACGCTATCAGCAAGTACTAAGCGCCGCTTATGAAATTTATTTTCTGCATCGGACTGTTCTTAAGTATTTTAGGTGCTCGGGAGATCTCTCTTGAGACACCAAAGGATGCCGTGAACTCCTATTATTACGCGATGAACCATGCGGATCTGGATCTGCTTAAAAAAGTGATGGTGAAAGACTCTTATGATGAGACGGTGCAAGTCTGGGCACTTTCCATTGCGCTCAATGACAAGGTGTTCCACACGCTGCTTAAACAGTATGGAACGGATCCGAAAGTAGATAAAGAAGTCGAAGAGGCAGTGCACAAAAAACTTTTCACCGCTCCTGCAAAAACACTCAGCGACTTAGAAACAACTCCTCTTGGAAAAAGTCGGGCCATCATCCGTTACAAAGAGAACGGTAAAAAGAAGCAGCTTTTTGCCTCCTTGCATGGTGCGACTTGGAAGATCGACTATATGGCAGGCCGCAAGATCGACTAGTTTGGATGAGCCCATCCAAACTCCTTGTGACCCAACATTAGCGATGACACACCAATGCGTTATTAAAAACCACTCTCTTCGCCCCTACCTCTAAAAACAAGTTTATGCTTTAAAGAAATTCACTAAATATTGACGCTAACATCCGGCTAATAGGGTGATGCTATACTTTCAACTAAAATCAACCAAATATATAATGATATTTAAAAGTATCATTCTGATAAGCACAGGACATCTCTAAAGACTTTGTGAGAAGTAGGGTCCGACGCTTTAAAAGCAGATGAAACTATCGCGGGGACCTTTATTCTGCCTGTGCTTCAGGAGCTTTGTGATATTCTAGTTTTAAGAATTACCGTCTGAATTGAGCGAACTAATTCTCGGCGATAGACGTGTACAACAGATAACTTTTATGCGGTTTGGGTCTTAGCGTCTGTAGTCCGGATCTGTTTTAACATTGATTGTAGGATATCTCCGAATGAAATACTGGCTTTTAATATTTAGCTGCATCTGCCTTTTTGCACAGACACCTGAAGAGCTGGCCGCGCAAAAAGCCTACCGTACCAATATCAACGCCTTGTTGATATTTACCTCCGAAGCCGGTTTGAGTACGGGTCTTTACCGTTTTAGCAAGCCGGGCGTAAAGATGCAGATATATACCCTGCCTTTCAGATACCATTTTGAACCCTTTGCAAAGAATCTCAACTATTTTGTCAGTGGTTCCCTCGCCTACTCCGTCACACGACTTGACACCGAGGTCGAAAGCTCACCGCTCTCGCCAGAGCTAACACTTGATAACAAACTTAAAACCTACACAGCAGGCTTGGGAATGGGAATGCGCTATAAAAGTGCGTGGGGGGTAGATATCTTAGGCGGAGCGCAACTGCTCTATTCGCGCGTTAACACAAGTGCCGGCTCACAGGAGAGTATAGACAAGGACGTCAAAGAGCTCTTTGGCAGCGAATACAATGATAACATTACCTATAAGTTGTTTCTTTCGACCGAATACGAAAAAGAGATGCAAGGGTTCAGGTCCTATGCGAAGCTGGGTCTGCGGGTGTATGAGACAAAGGTGGGCTTTGACCTCAATGCACTCTCTACTTTTGTAACCCAGTCGGATGTGACAAGTCTCAGTTTCGGGGCCGAGAGTCCGCCGTTTTTCAAATACGCAGAGAACTACATGCGTCTAGAGCCCTATCTCAAGGCCAACTATCTGCACGGAGATATCACGGGTGTCGTAGGTTTCAACCGCTATATTAACCTTGGTCTTCTGGCTTATTGGTACACACCAGAGTTTCCCTCCTGGGCAAAGCGTTTTTATCTTGAGATAAGTACGATCAGAGCCGAGGGGCTGGAGGGGTATAACATAGGTCTAGGATTTAGTTTGAAGTAATAAATCAGCCAAACTTGCCCGTGATATACTCTTCGGTGAGTTTTTCAGCAGGGGTTACAAATAGATCTTCCGTGCGTCCAAGCTCGACCAGATCGCCAAGATACATAAACCCTGTATAGTCGCTTACCCGCGCTGCCTGCTGCATATTGTGCGTGACGATCAGGATAGAGACCTTCTCTTTGAGTTCGATGATGAGCCTCTCTATGCCTTGCGTTGAGATCGGGTCAAGTGCCGAGGTCGGTTCGTCAAAAAGAAGCACCTCAGGCTCAACGGCAATGGCTCTGGCAATGCACAGTCGCTGCTGCTGACCGCCGGAAAGACCGTTGGCGTCATGTTTCAAGCGTGCACTTGTCTCTTTCCAGATCGCGGCATCTTTGAGTGCTTTTTCTACGCGGTCGTTAAGCTCGCTTTTGTTTTTGATCCCCTTGAGACGAAGACCATAGGCGACGTTGTCAAAGATACTCATCGGAAAGGCTGTCGGTTTTTGAAAGATCATTCCGATCTGCGTGCGAAGCTTGATCATGTCCTCTTTTTCCTGGAGAATATTTCGCCCTTCAAAGAGTATCTCACCTGCATAGCTATTACCCGGATAGAGATCATGCATACGGTTAAAAGAGCGCAGCAGGGTTGTCTTGCCGCAGCCCGATGGTCCGATCAGCGCCGTGACCCTGTTCTTGGCAATCGGCATTGAGATGTTTTTAAGATTGGGCTCATTTGAGCCGGCATAGGTAAATTCGAAATTTTTGACCTCGATGGCTTTTTCTTCGCTGATATCAATAATAGTAGACATGATTATTTTCTCTTTCGTTTGATTAGTAGCAGGCGGCCCATAATATTTAGACCGAGGATAAACATGGACAAAATAAAGGCGGCGGCCCATCCAAGTTTCTGCCAATCCTCGTAAGGGCTGGTTGCGTAGTTAAACATCGTGACGGTCAGTGAGGCGATCGGCTGGCTGAGGTCCGTATTTAAAAAGTTGTCATTAAAGGAGGTGAAAAGAAGGGGCGCAGTTTCACCTGAGACACGCGCTACTCCCAGCAAAACGCCGGTCAGGATACCTGTTTTCGCGCCGCGGATAACGACCTGCAAGATTACCTTGTACTTCGGCGCACCCAAAGCGAAGGCGGCTTCTCTGAGAGTGGAGGGAACAAGCTGGAGCATATCGTCTGTTGTGCGCAGAATAACGGGAACCATGATGATCGTCAGCGCAATAATCCCTGCCCAGCCGCTGAAGTTACCCATAGGTGCAACGACAATGGCGTAGACAAAAGAGCCGATGACGATAGAGGGTGCGGACATCATAATATCTGAAACATCGCGTATTACATTGGCCAGTTTGGACTTCAACCCGCCGTACTCGCTCAGATAAGTCCCGCCCAAAATACCCAGAGGAACGCCGATAAGCGTAGCGATACCGACAAGAAGCAGCTGGCCGATAAGCGCATGCTTCAACCCGCTCTCTTCATATCCCGGAGGCGCACCCTCATAGATGAAGATGTTCCAGCTGATGGCATCAATACCGTTGATAACAAGGATGGAGAGTATCCAAAGCAAAAAAGCGATTCCGATTGCGGCGGAGAGGGTAGAGAGCGCCATAACAATTCTGTTTGTCAGGATGCGTTTTTCTGTATGGGTCATGAGGCAGCTCGTTTTCCGCGCTTCAAAAAGGCAAATTTTGCAAAGGCGATGATAACAAAGCTGATTACAAAGAGGACCAGTGCCAAATAGAAGAGGCTTGAGAAGTAGAGCTCGCTGTCTGCCTCGGTAAATTCATTGGCCAAGGCAACCGGTATGGAGGTCGCCGGATCGGTGATATGAGAAGGGATCTTGTGGACATTGCCCATAACAAAGGTAACCGCCATCGTCTCTCCTATAGCGCGCCCAAGGGCCAGGATCGCAGCCCCGATGATTCCCGCTTTTGCATAAGGGATGACAACATCTTTGACAACATCCCATTTTGTTCCGCCCAGGGCGTAAGCCGACTCTTTCAGGATGTCCGGCGTTGTGTTCATCGCGTCGCGTGTCACGGCCGCCATAAAGGGAAGGATCATGATCGCCAGTACGATTCCCGCCGTCAAAAGACCGATGCCCAGTCCCCCGAAGAGATCGCGAATGATAGGAACAAAGTAAAAAAGTCCCCACATCCCGTAAACAACGGAGGGAATGGCCGCCAGAAGTTCGATCGATACACCGACAGGAGTTTTGAGCATTTGCGGGGATATCTCGCTCAAGAAGATAGCGATACCGATGGCCAGAGGAACAGCAAGGAGCATCGCCAGAGCGGTGGACATTATCGAACCTATTATAGCCGGCAGAGCTCCAAATTTTTCAAGGTTTGGCGCCCATTTGGTGTCTATGAGAAAACTAAGACCAAGCGCATCCATGGCCGGCTTCGCCTCGTCCAGCAAGACGCCGAAGATGGCTCCGGTTACAAGGAGTGTGAGCAGGGCAATGCTAAGTGTTGATAGGTGGAAAAACCTGTCAAGGAATCTGTTCATATTCTTCTCGTTTTTATCCCATGGTTGAAGGATAATATTTGATTTCGGAATTTTATTGCAATTTGGTTACAAAGAGGTTACCAAGTCTTCTATTATTACATTTTAGGACACCTTTTGTTTAGAATTTTGAATTTCGCTGCCGGAGAAATAGAGAGTTTGCGCAGGCAGAGCAAACTCGATCTTATTCTTTTTCAAAATTTCCAAAATGCTGTAGAGAAGTTCCTCTTTGACCCGATACCACTCTTCTCTATCTGTCGAACGGCTGAAGACCTGAACCAAAACACTCATATGGGAGGGGTCAAGCTTGTCGAGATAGATAAAACGGTCTTTTTTCAGTCCAAGTAGATGGCGAGTGGAGACAAAGAGCGCCTTGCTGGACTCATTTTCATAACGTTCGATATCATCGCTTTGAACGAGGTTGGGGTGAGAAGCGATCATGTAGCGGATCTCCTCAATAACGCTTTTGAGCAGCTCTAGATCGGTGCTGTAGGGTACGGCGATACTTGTCTTTATCTCTCGGCCAAGACGCCGTCTGCTCCAGTTTACTATGGGCTTGAGCGCAGCTTCGGCATTGGGCATGATGATAAGGGAGTTGTCAAAAGCACGGATCTGTGTAGAGCGCAGACCGACCTTGACCACCTCGCCCTCAAGCGTTCCGATGCTGATAAAGTCTCCTTGAGAGAAGGTGTTGTCAAGCAGAAGGTTTAAAGAACCAAAAAGATTGGCGATGCTGTCTTTTGCGGCAAGGGCAATGCCAATACCAAAGATCCCCAACGAGGTCAACACGGTTTGAAGGCCTACACCCATCTTGTTGAGATAAAAGACAAAGGCAGAGATAATGATAAGACTTTTAAGCATATCGATGAAGAGCGAGACCAGAGCTTTTTGGTTTTCACTGCTGTTCTTTGTCTCAAAATAACCGATGACAAGGTAGGCCAGCAGTTCCATCGCCAAATAGGCGCTTGCAAAGACATAAGCGAAGATGATAAAGGATTGTATCAGATGACTGGGCAGCAGGGGATACATCAGTGTCAAGATAAGATAGTACAGGGCCGTTACACCCAGCAGTAGTTTGATGGGGCGCAGAAGCTTGTTGTTCTCGTAATGATTAAAACTTAAGAAACTAAAACGCAAAACCCATTGGGAAAGATGGAGACTGACCCAAAAAAGAATGGCGACGACGGCAATAGTGACCAGTTTTCCGCTGTTGAGGTAAAGAAAACTAATCTTTTTATTCACCCAACGCGCCGAAGGGACAGCATTTACGCTGTTGATAATATCGCTATAGTGAATCAGGGTAAAGATGGTCTTTTGGGTAAGAAGTTTGGCATTGTCTATCGTAAAGTCGAGCAGCTGGGCATAGGTCTCGGCGGCACTGATATAGGATTTAAAATTTTCTTGTGTAGCTTTGGCCAGAGGGTTGGTGTCCTCGGCTACACTTTTATAAATCTGGATAAATCTCTCTTTCTCTTCTATGAGGAGATCCAGGCGCATCTTTTTGCTAAACTCGACGATCTCTTTTTGGCTCGCGTAGGCTTTTACCATACTTGACAAGCCGATAATATAAGTATTGATAGCGTCGAGCTGAGCTAGATAAGCCAGTGCGATCTGATCGCGTTTGATGGCGGTTCCATTTCCCAGCTTAATATTCAATCCAATGCGGCTTTTGAGAAACTGGGATTCTTTTTGAAACTCATCTTGGAGGATGAAGCCTTCCGAATAGGGATCTTCTTTGATACTAAGCAGTATGTCTTGCAGATAGCCTTGGTTCTCCTTGAACATCTTTTGCATTGCCTCATCACTGGGCGGAGCAGAGTCTTCAAAGGCCTGTGTCTGTAGAACCTGGATCTGTTTAATGGGGTATAGAACAGGTGTTTCGAGTAAAATATTTTTTGCATCATAAGCAGACAAGAGAGAGAAAAAAAGAAGAAGAGAGACAAGAGCACGCATAAATATCTCCTAAATGGCATCTTTATGTTAAAAGAGTGCCTTATGAATAAAGTTGGCTGTCTACCAAGCGCTTCATGCGCAGAGATGCTCTTGGTAAATGATGAGGGTATTATAACGCAGTGTTAGAAATAGATAACTTATTGATGCTGAATGAGACTAAGGTTTGGATGCGATCTTCATTGCGAGTTTGCGAGCGAAGGGAAAGACGAGAAGAATCGCCGCGAAGGAAATGATCCATGCCAGTATCCATGCATGCAGCCATATCCCGGCAAAGCCATCACTCCGTCCAAGATTGATAAAGGTGATCGCCCCCGACATGATAAAACTCATAAAGCCCGAGAGCAAAAAAGCCTGCACCTGATGGAGATATTTAGCCGAAAGCATGTTTTTCCTTTATGATTTTTTGACTTCAGAAGCTGTCTCTTGGAGGGCCTTCAGATCAAAGGAAAAAATGGAGCCTTCTTTCTCTTTACTCTGGATGCTCAGACTTGAGCCGTGCAGCTTTAGGACATAGCTGACTATAGCAAGGCCAAGCCCCATGGAGTTATCCCAGGTGTTCTTCTGCACGCGGTAGAACTTCGATGTGATTTTGTCGAGCTCTTTTTCGGCGATGCCCAGGCCTTTGTCGATGACCAAAAGCTTGTTGTCCATGATCGAGACGGTCACGTCTTCTTGCGAATATTTCATCGCGTTGTCGATGAGGTTGATGATAACGGTCTCTATCATCGTCTTATCGGCATAGACCGGATAGCTTTCGCCTGAAAAGCTGATCTCTCTTTGGAGATATTTTTTCCCCAGGTTCATGATCACTTCTTGAGCAAGTTCGGCCAGATCAAAGGCAGTCGGTTTGATCTTGAGATCCTCATTCTCCAGTTTGACAGAAAGAGAGAGTCTGTCGAGCATGGAAGAGATCTTTTTGCTGTTTTGCATGATCTTCTCCAAAAAACGTTTCCGGATTTTAATATCAGTATTGGGATCATCAAGAAGGGTCTCCGCATACCCCTGGACTGAAGCAATAGGATTTTTGAACTCATGGCTTATCGCAGAAAGAATATCGCTTCTTTGTTTGTTGATCAGCCTTAGTCTGGCCGTATATTTTCGTTTTTGTTTGTCGCGGGTGTTGAGTTTCTTGGCGAGATTTTTAAGGGTCACTGCGATGTAGAGAAACTCGGAGAAGAACTCAGGCTTTACAGCGGCTTTGTAGTTTTTGTCTGATATCTGCCTTAGGTATTCGGTGATCTGGAGGATATCGAAACGAATCTTTTTGCTGATCTTATAGGCGATAAACAAACCGATAAGGATAAAGAAGCTGAAAACGGCGACAAGCCAATACCATAACGTCAAAAACTCTTTCATCACCGACTGTAAACTCACCGAGAGACGAAAGAAAACCATCTCTTCGTTAAAGATTATTTTTTTTGCGACATAAATAAAATCATTTTTTACCGTGTGGGAGTAGCGCATGATAAAACCGTATTCTTTTACGGCGGCTTCCATGATCTCGGCACGTCCTCTGTGGTTGTCCATCATACTCTTATCCTCGTTGGACTCGGCAAGGACAAGACCATTCTCATCAATGACGGTGACGCGGATACCGCTTTTTTTATGGATATCGTCCGCGAAACGGTCAAGGTCTTGCACATAAGGCAACTGCATCTCAAGCAGAGAGATCTGTTTTTGAAGCTGCTGTCTGTTCTCCTGTATCGTTGCATTCTTAATGCTGAGATAAGCAACGAAAATAGAGAGAAGAAGCGTGCCGATAAAGATTGCCAAAAAGTTTATGAAAAAGATATGGTGCAGTTTTAGCACAGAGTATAGCCTATGCCGCGAACAGTCTTGATGTACTCTTTCTCTTTTGTCGGGTCAATCTTCTCTTTGAGCCGGTTGATGGCGACATTTACCGTCTTCTCTTGGTAGATATCATCTCCGCCCCAGACGCTCTCTAAAAGAAAGTCCCTGTCCAAAACGACATTTTGGTTTTTGACTAGGGTCATCAACAGGTCAAACTCCAGTTTTGTAAGCTCAACCCTCTCTGCGCCTGCGGTGACCTCTCGGCTTTGCGGGTTGATCATAATGTCGCGGTAGGAGATATTTTCTTGGTTGAAGTTAGGTTTTGTACGTTTCAAGACGGCCTTGATACGCATAGCGAGCTCTTTGGGGCTGAAAGGTTTGGTGATATAGTCGTCCGCACCCCGCTCAAATCCCTCTTCGATGTCGCTCTCTTTGTTGTTGGCCGTCAGGTAGATCACCGGGGTCTGTATGCCGATGCGGCGGAGCTGGACAACGAACTCGCTTCCCTCCACGCCGGGAAGGTTTCTGTCCATTAAAAGCAGGTCCACCTCTTCTTCTTGCAGAAGCTGCGTCACACTGTTTGTATTGAGAAAACCGATAGTCTCGTATCCCTCTTTTTGGAGGTTGTACTCCAAAAGTTCTAAAATATCCTCTTCATCTTCTACGATGACAATCAGAGCCTTCGACATTTTTTTCCTTTGTACGCTTAATAGCTTTGGATCTCGCCACCCTCTTTGGAGTAGAGCATCAGCTTGGCGATGTTGATCGCATGATCAGATGCCCGCTCAAGCTTGCGAAGCGTGCCAAGCACCTTCACATACTCAATAGAGAGTTCTCCCTCTATGATGATACGAGAAAGGATCTCTTTTTCCAAGATAGAGTGCAGGTCATCGCACTTGCTCTCTTCGACCATGACAGAACGGTAAAGATCTGAGTAGTCGCAGAGCGCATGGTCGCTAAAACACTCCGCGATGTAACGGATTGCCGCGATAGAGCTGGCGTGCAGCTTGACGACGATGCCATCGAGATTGGCAAGATTGCACTCGCTTTCGCAGTGCTCTTTCATGCGGCGGGCATATTTTTTGGCCCCTTCTGCAATGCGTACCAGCTCGTTTGTCATCTTTAGGTAAGAGATCAGAAGACGAAGTTCCTGCGCCTCCGGGCCGAAAAGTGCAAAAGTCTTGACGATCTCATTGTCTATAGCATTGGCTTCTTGCTGAACGGTCTTTAAAATTCCTTTGACACGGTCAAACTGAGCCGGAGTGCGTGTTTTAAAGGCTTCGAGTGCTTGAGTGTGGGCCTCGAGTATTTCTGATATGATATTTGCCAGCATCATCTGGATCTCGTTGATCTTATTTTCGTAGCGGGGAAGCATTGCGTTCCTTTATGATTATGTTTTATATAAGTCATTGTTTTCTTAAAGTATAACACTTATTTTAAGATATGATGGTAATGAATGGCGGAATAATAAACAAGAATTATAACGAAACGGTTACAGAGGAGTTCTTCATTGTAACCGTTTTGTTATCTTCGTGTCTTATACTTGCAGTAATTTAAAACGCATAAGGAATTACAATGACTAAGATAGCAAAAGGTTTATTGATTGCAGCGCTTGCAACAACAAGTATGATGGCGGCCAAGATAAGCGGCGCGGGAGCAACATTTCCTGCCCCTCTATATTATGACTGGGCATATTCTTATGCCAAAGATACAAAAACTCGTATCAACTACCAATCCATCGGTTCAGGCGGCGGGATCAAGCAGATAACTGCGCGTGTTGTTGATTTTGGTGCTTCGGACAAGCCGATGAAAACGGCTGAACTTAAAAAGAACAAACTCTTTCAATTTCCTGCCGTTATCGGTTCGATCGTCGTCGCACTCAATGTGCCGGGAATCAAAGACGAAGAGCTAAAACTAAGAAACAGCATTGTCGCAGACATCTTTGCGGGCAAGATCACAAAATGGAATGATGCCGCGATCAAAGCAGACAATGCGGGCCTTGCCTTGCCGGATGAGAAGATCATCGTCTGCCACCGTTCTGACGGATCGGGTACAACATACAACTTTACCTACTATCTTGCCGAGGCCAGTAAAAACTGGAAAAACAACTATGGTGCAGGCAAGGCGATCGACTGGGCAACAGGCATCGGCGGAAAAGGAAACGAGGGTGTGTCAAGCCTTATCATCCAGACCCCTTATTCTATCGGATATATTGAAAACGCCTACAAAGAGCAGAGCAAGCTTGCCGCAGCAACACTGCAGACAAAAAGCGGAAAATGGGTAAGTGCACGTGAAGAGAACTTCAAGGCCGCAGCGAAATATGCATCGTGGACAAAAGAGGACAACTTCTATGCACTTTTAGCACTTCAGCCGGGTGATACTTCTTACCCGATTGTTGCCGCGACCTTTATCCTTTTGCCAAATGAGAAGCAAAAAACAAATGCAGAGGTTATCAAGTTTTTTGACTATGCCTTCAAAAACGGCGATGCAAATGCAAAAAAGTTAGGCTACATCCCACTGCCTGAAGAGACAAAAAACATGATCCGCTCTTACTGGGCAGACAAGGGCATCAAGTAGAACTAAAAAGAGGCCCAATCCCTTCGCAGGGATTAATCCTCTTTTCATCTTAAATTATACGGACAACTCCTCTTACACCATCCAGATTCATCCCAATAATAGAACATTTATGAAAGTGTGCGGATAAAAGTACGCTTTGTCCTGACTGCTTTTTAGAAATCGGCTGGGGCTGCGGAGCGCATAGGCAAGCGCTCCGTTCAAGAGGGACGCGGAACTACTCTGTTATGGAGAACTCGCTCACCCAGAGATCGTGCAGGTTGCAAAAACTCAAAGCGAAGAGTTCTTTGTGCTCGCCTGTGAGGGTATAAGTCGAGACGGCTTTTTTGTCAGTGGGGAAAAAGACGCTCTCGCCCAGAACCTCTCCCGTACTAGTGAGCAGGGAGTGTTTGACGATGTAATGCTCTGGCGACATGCCGTGTTTGGTCTCAATGGTCACTGTATTTCCCTCAACGGTGACTACAGGAGCGTGGCTCCCCGCTTTTCCTTCCCATCTTCTCGGATTTTTCGCTGAGTAGTAGAAGATACTGGCTTTGGTATTCTCTGCGGCTGAGGCAGGCGCAATACCTGCGGCAACAAGTCCTGCTGAAACGACGAGTGACGACTTCATAAACTCTCTACGGTTTTTCATGTTAATCCTTTTGCCTGTTAGTTTTGCAGCAAGTATAGCAAGTAAAAATCAATCTAATATGAAAAAAAGTTCTTACCCAAAGACGACACACTCCACGCTCTCTTCACAGAGTACGGACTATAATGCTCTAAACAACAAAAGAGGTGATGCAGATGAGACAAACAAAAAAATTAAAAATGTTTTCTGGATTTTTATTGGCACTTATGCTTGGCACAGGCCTTCTCCCTGCGGCAGACTTTGAAAAAGAGGCAAAGCACAGAGATATAAAAGTGCTGATCACAGCTGAAAAACCTTTGACGGTGGGCTCAAATACTTTACAATTGAGTATTTTTGAAAAAGAGAAGACTATAAAAGAGGCAAAGGTGAGTGTAAAACTGTTTATGCCGGCAATGCCCGGAATGCCGGCAATGCAAAGTACCTCAGAAGCCAAGGCCCTAGAAAACGGAAAATACAGGGTACCGGTGAACTTTTCGATGAGCGGTACATGGCAGCTACATATCTTTATTACACCATCTTCGAAGAAAACAGTGCGTGTCAAGACCTCGGTAAATATCTGAGTTTAAAAAGGAGAGGCCGTGGGACAACTGATAATAGGACTGCTTTTTTTCATCGGCACGCTGAATGCCCTGAGTCTGGACGAGGTGATAGAGCGAGCTCTAGACGAAAAGCTATCTCTGGCATCGATAGAGGCGCGCGTTCAAGCCAGCAGATCTGCTGTGGAGGCCTCGGACCAATTCGCAAATCCGCAGATCGCCTATGTCCAGAACACACTGGACAAGGCACAGGCGATGCACCAAAAAACACTCACCCTCCAGCAAAACCTTCCCTATTTCGGCAAACGTGAAAGTCGCCGAAAGGCCGCACTTGCCCAGGAGAGTGTCTTGTACGAGAGCCTGGTAAAAGCAAAAGCGGCCTTGGTCTATGCGATTAAAGAGCAGGCCTATACACTTTGGGAGCTGGAAAAAGTCTACACACTCACCTGCGATTATGAAGTCTTGACACAACATACTATCGACCTGTATACCTCTTACAGTTCCATATCCGAGGGGTATCATCTGGGTATTATGTCCGCGACATTGAAGCTTTCTGACCTACGTATCCAAAAAAATATTCTGCGCGCCAAGATCACTGCGGCCTATGCCAAGCTCTCCTATTTCGCGGCGCAGGAAGTAAACAGTCTTGAGATGGAGATAGACATTGTCTCTATGCCGGATATGACAGAAGGAACAAGGCATCTGCAGAAGAATCCTGACCTGGCGTTAAAAGAGCAGGAGAGCAAACGAGAGCAGGCAAATGTCGAACTAGCCGAGCTAAACAACTACCCCGATGTGAACCTTGTCGCCGGATATGCTATGAGGGATAATTTTGATAATTATGCGACCTTTGGCGTGGGTATCTCTCTTCCTCTGTATGGCAGTGAGACGTACAAGGAGCAGGAGGCGCGAAAATTAGCTCTGGCGGCACAGCGCGCAAAAGAAGATATGCGAGGTGCGGTAAGCGCAGAGTTTCAATCAGCATATGCGCAGATGCGCTCGGCTTTTGAGACCTACCATGTCATCAAAGACGAAATGTTGCCGCAGATCGAACATATGTTTGCCTTGAGCAGCAGCTCAGTTTCTGCGGGTGGCGATCTTTTTAAGTACATAGATATCCTGCTTCAAAAATTAAGGCTTGAGCAAAACAGTATTAATGCCATCGCCGAGTATAAGCGCGCAGAGGCAAAAATTTCGGAGCTTTCAGGAGAGATAAGATGAGATCTATGATAAAAACGGCAGGAGTGATCCTTCTGGTGCTTCTTGCACAACAGACCCAGTCGCTTGGCAAAGAGAATGATTCGTCAAAACGGGAAAACACGGTAGAGCAGCTTTTCAATGTTCAAACGGTAACGGCCGAAAAAAAGCAGATGAGCAAAACAGAAAAACATTACGGGTTTGTCAAAGCCGATCAGAGCCGGGTGTATGCGGTTGCGCCTCGTTTCGACGGATTTATTGTCGAACTTTATGCCGATGCGCTCTACAAGAAGATACAAAAAGACGAGCCGCTTGCCCTTGTGTATTCGCCCGAAGTCTTTAGGGCAAAAGAGGAGTATCTCAACACCCTCAGCTATATAAAAAAACACCCCAATGCAAGCATGCTCGAGAGCGCAAGGCTTAAGCTGGAACTGCTCGGGATCACTCAAGCGGAGATAAAAAACGTGAGCGAGAGCGGTAAAACCTCTGCGAACACTATGATTTACGCACCGGCAGAGGGATATCTTTTTATGAAAGGGATAGAAAAAGGGTCGGCCTTTAATGCAAAAAGCACACTTTTTAAGATTGTCAATCTTGATGAGGTCTGGGTGGAAGCAAAACTTTTTGAAGAAGAGCGAAGATTGGCAGGGAGAAGCAAACGTCATATTGTCTCTTTTAAAGGTGTGGATGAGAAGTATACGGCGACGAAAGTCCTGCTGTATCCCGAGCTTGACCCCAAAGAGGCCACCCTTACACTGCGTCTGAGCATTGAGAACAAAGCGCATAAACTTTTTCCCGGGATGTATGCACGGGTGGACTCTAAGCTGCAGACGCAGACCTATCTGATACTTCCCTCAAGCGCCGTTATCCGAAAAAATGGAAAATTTTATGTCTTTGCTGCGGGAGAATATGAGGGAGAGTATGCGCCCAAAGAAATCAGCGCGAGGCCTTTTGACAGCATGAGTTATGTCGTGACGGAGGGACTCCTTGAAGGAGATCGTGTCGTAAACAATGCGCTCTTTATGATGGATTCGGATGCACAGATCAATGGTTTATACTAAGGAGAGCGTATGATAGAAAATCTTATAGCATTTAGTATCAAAAACCGTTTTCTTGTGCTGATGGCAACGCTCTTTTTGGTCTTTGGTTCGCTCTGGTCGATCAAAAACACTCCGCTTGATGCACTTCCCGATCTTTCGCCTCCGCAGGTGATCGTGCAGATCAGCTGGGCAGGACAGAGCCCGAGAATCATTGAAGATCAGGGAACCTACCCGCTGGTCTCACAATTTCTCGCAATTTCCGGCATCAAGACGGTGCGGGGATATTCGAGCTATGCCAATGGACTGATCTATCTTATCTTCAAGGAGAACACCGATCTCTACTGGGCAAGAAGCCGCGTTTTAGAACAGTTGGCTTCGATCCAGTCGCAGCTCCCCTCTTCTATGGAGGTTTCGCTGGGACCGGACGCTTCGGGGGTAGGCTGGGTATATGAGTATGCGCTCACCTCCAAAAGCAAGAATCTGGCTGAACTGCGCACGCTTCAGGACTACTACTACAAATATGCCCTGATGGGTGTCGACGGTGTCAGCGAAGTCGCTTCCATAGGAGGCTTTATCCCAAACTATCAGGTCACTGTGAACAATGACAATCTCGTTCGCTATGATCTTTCAATCACGGATGTCGCCAAAGTCCTTCGCAACAACAACAACGATACGGGCGGGCGTATCGTGATAGAAAATGGTTTTGAGTGGATGGTTCAGGCAAAGGGATACCTCAAAGATGCAGAGGATATCCGCTCGCTTGTCGTGGCACAGGCCGGAGGCACGCCGATCACGATCGGCGACATAGCCCGCGTTGAGCTGACACCCGAGGCAAGACGGGGTATGGCCGATCTCAACGGAGAGGGAGAAGTCGTCGGCGGTATCGTAATGGTGCGTTACGGGGAGGATGTTGACGCGGCTATTGGGCGTATTAAGGCGAAACTGAAGACACTTAAGGTCGAAGGAGTGGAGCTTACGACGGTATACGACCGTTCAGACCTGATACAAAAAGCGATAAATACGCTTACCAACACCCTGATCGAAGAGAGCATTATCGTTGTTCTTATCATCGGACTCTTTTTAATGCATCTGCGCTCCTCTTTGATCGTTTTGATTGTTTTGCCTTTGACGATAGGCGCCACGTTTTTACTGATGAAGCTTTTTGGTGTCGGCTCAAATATCATGAGTCTGGGCGGTATCGCCATCGCCATCGGTACGGTGGTCGATGCCTCGATCATAATGATCGAGAATGCCCACAAGTCGCTGAACAGGTTTGAAAAAGAAAAAGGAAGAGTCCCCGATACAAAAGAGCGCATTGACGTGATTATTAAATCCTCGCAAATGGTGGGGCGTCCGATTTTTTTCGCACTGGCACTGGTCGTGGTCTCCTTTCTTCCCATCTTCGCACTTGAGGGACAAGAGGGTCTTCTCTTCTCTCCGCTGGCTTTTACCAAAACCTTTGCCATGGCGACGGGCGCACTGCTTTCGATCACCCTCGTTCCGGTATTGATGATCTTTTTTATCAAGGGAAGGATTCCAAAGGAAAATGCAAACCCGCTGAACCGTTTTTTTGTCCGGCTCTACCATCCGCTCATTGTGTACGCGCTAAAGTTAAAATACCTGGTGTTAGCCTTGGTTATAGTTTCGTTAGCCTATGCCTATCCTCTCTACAAGGGACTTAACTGGGAGTTCATGCCTCTTCTTAACGAGCAGACGATTATGTATATGCCGGTCACACCTTACGGCATCTCTGTCGATCAGACCAAAGAGCTGACACAAAAAACCGACAAGATCTTGGCCTCGTTTCCCGAAGTGAAAACCGTATTCGGTAAGGGAGGACGGGCAGCAAGTGCCACAGATCCGGCACCTTTGGGAATGATAGAGACGATCATCACCTTTAAAGACAAGTCGCAGTGGCGCGAGGGGATGAACTATGAAAAGCTGCGCCGGGAGATGGAAGAGGCCTTGCGTGTCCCGGGACTAATAAACTCCTGGACTTACCCAATCCGCGGCCGTATCGACATGCTTCTAAGCGGCATCCGAACTCCCTTGGGAATAAAACTCTACGGACAAAATGCCCAAGAACTTCAACTATACGGACGTAAGATCGAAGCAAAACTTCGCAATTTCGACAAGACGCTCTCCGTTTTTGCAGAGCAGACCAGTGCCGGTTACTATATCGATATAAAGATAGACGAAGTCGCATTGCAGCGCTATGGGCTCAACAAAAATAGCCTGCTCGAATACACTTCAATGGCGATCGGCGGGATGAAAGTCTCGACTATGTACAAAGAGCGCGAACGCTACGCGATAACGCTGCGGCTGGAAGAGGATGAACGTCGCTCAATCGCCGAAATAAAAAATATCCAGATCAAAACAGAGCTCGGATTTGTGCCTTTAGGCACCTTCGCCAAAGTTACGTATACGCAAGGTCCCTCGATTATAAAGAGCGAGCAGGCTACGCCGGTGAGTTTTATCTATATCACGCCAAAAGAGGGGGTCTCGGCCATTGCCTATAAAGACGAGGCAAATAAACTGCTAGAAGCGATAGTACTTCCGGTTGGATATCGCCTAGAGTGGGCCGGCCAATCGGAATATCTAGCCTCTGCCATGGAAAAGATCGTTTGGATCATACCGGTGGTCTTACTGCTGATCGCGAGTCTGATCTACCTTGCACTGAGAAAAGTAGTTCCGACACTGATCATTTTCTTTACACTTCCTTTTGCACTCTTGGGCGGTTTGATCTTTATCGATCTGCTTGGTTTCGCAATAAGCATAGCCGTAATCGTCGGTTTTTTGGCGCTGATGGGTATAGCGGCAGAGACGGCTATTGTCATGATCATCTATTTACAAGAGAGTGTAGATGAAGCCCGAGAAAAATATGCGGATGACTTTGACGCCAAACACCTAAGAGAGGCAATTTATGAGGGCGCCGTACAACGTCTGCGTCCGAAATTGATGACGATCTTTTCTATTTTGGCAGGACTCGCGCCGATCATGTACAGCAACGGAGTTGGGAGCGAAGTGATGCAGCGCATCGCCGCACCGATGCTTGGCGGAGTCATCTCATCGGCGCTTTTGAGCCTGGTGATCATTCCGATACTCTATGAGATCTATATGAAAAGAAGCATAAAGAGATAAATCCAGACAGAGAAGAGCGCCTTATTTGCCACTAAATACTGTTTATTGTTCTTTTATATTGTGATATAATGTTGCGAAATAATGGAGCTTTTGATGCTGCGTCTTGTGTTCATACTTTCTTTTCTCTTCACTTCTGTATTTTCTGAAGAAACTTCGAAGAGTCGTTTTGCTCAGAACAATGAGAACAGACAGGATATTCTCTACACCAATCTAGCCGGCGCGGCAGTGATCACGGCCTGGGGCATCGCCAACTGGGATTATGGAGCAAGCAAGCCGCATGCAGGCAGCGAGGGATGGTTCAGCCGCGACACAAAGTCTGGCGGGGCAGATAAGCTGGGCCATTTTTACACCAACTACCTTATCGGCTTGGCTCTTTCAGGTCTTTATGAATATTGGGGATATGAAAAGAAGGAGGCCGCATTTTACGGCGCGTTCTCCTCTTTTTTTATGATGAACTATATGGAGGTTGGCGATTCTTTCAGCAGCTACGGCTTCTCGTATGAAGATTTTGTGATGAACACCTTAGGCGCAGCGAGTGCCTATCTTTTTTATATGTGTCCTGAACTCTCCAAAAGGATCGATATCAGGATAGAGTATATTCCGAGCTTCGAGAATGCGGATGTGGTGACAGAGTATGAGAGGATGAAGTATATTGTCGCGCTCAAAGCAGAAGGTTTTGACGCGGTCAGAAACTCTTATCTGCGCTATACAGAGCTTCATCTGGGTTATTATACTAGAAACTACAAGGACGGATTTTTGCCTCAAAGTGAGCGGATCATTTACCTTGGTATCGGGATCAATCTCTCTGCGATCTTCAGACAAAACGGGTATACAAAAAGTGCGCGTTTTCTAAATTTCTATCAGCCTCCTTATACCTATCTTCCTCTCGAGAAAGATTTGAACCGATAATTGTATTTGGCGTGAAAAACGTGCGCAAAAGAGCCATCCGCAAAGGCAGAAGAGAGAGTTTTTCGCTATGATAAAAAGATGAAAATACTGTTTTTAGAAGATGACCCTATTATTTCAGAGATTGTGCTTGAATTTTTGAGTGAGTCCTACGAGGTAAGGCACTGTTTTAGCTCCCAAGAGGCCTTGGCATGCGCGGAAGAGGAAGCATTTTCACTCTATATCTTTGACATCAATGTCCCCGGTATCTCCGGAATCGAACTGCTGCGAAGTCTGCGCACTTTTAATGATGCGACCCCTGCGATCTTTATAACAGCGTATCAGGAACTCTCTTATCTGCGCAAAGGCTTTGATGCGGGGGCAAATGATTTTATTCGCAAGCCCTTTGAAGTCGAAGAGCTCGTGGTGCGCATAGAAAACATACGGCGGCAGTTCAGCATGGACGAGGAGATAAAAATAGGCGAAAATATCTATTTTAACCAGACGACACATCAGATAGGCACACCCAAGAAAAAGGTGTCGATCAGTATGAAAGAGAGCCAGATACTTCACTACCTTGTTCGCAATAAAAACCGTGTCATCTCGACAGATGAGTTGCTGCAAAATCTATGGGAGTATTCTGAGATGCCGAGCCATGATACTATCCGGACCTATATCAAAAACCTTCGCCAGATCGTGGGCAAAGAGCATATTGTCAATATCCGTGCGGCAGGCTACCGTTTTGAATAGTCTTGAAAAAAAGTCATTTTACTCCTTTTTGCTCCTGTATATCATCTCCTCCCTTCTTTTTATTCTCCTTAGTGCCTACTGGTACTATTCGGCGCAGAAAAGTATGCTTGAGAGCAACGAATATTACAGACTTCAGCATATCGCCGATACGGTTTCAAGTGAGATCATCAACGCCCACATGAAGAGAAAAGAACTTATTTTGCCTAAGAGCGACGCTGAAGTAAGTGTGGCTCTGATAGATGTGAATGCGAAGGTGACGCACGGCGCTATAGCAGAAGATTTTTCCCCGAAAAAGGCTGAATTTGTGAAGCGAGAAGAGTACTCGGTGCTCGTCTCGGATACTCCGCAACAGCATCTTGATATCAGATTTGTTGTCGTTCGCTCCACGGCCCTGCCTGAGCAGATAAAAGAGTTAAAACAGAGTGTGCTGGGCGTTGTATCGCTCGTCGTGGCGATCATGATTTCTCTCTCCTGGATATTTTCCAAGCTATTTATGCGTCCCCTGCACCAGAAAATAGAGCAGATAGAGGGCTTTGTCCATGACACGGCGCATGAGCTGAACACGCCGATCACAGCCTTGAGTATGAGCGTTTCGCGGGCTTTGAAAAAAGGCGCCTATGATGAAAAGATCTTAAAAAATATTTCGATCAGCACAAAGCAGCTTTTTGACATCTACACCGCACTGGCCTACCTTTCGTTCGAGTCTAAAGAGGAAAGAACAAGCGCCCTTGAGATTAGCAGGGTCTTAAAAAAAAGCGTCGCCTACTATAAAGAGCTCAGCGAAAGCAAAAAGGTAAGCATCAGCGTAGAAGCCGAAGCCTTTATGTTTGAGATGGATGAGGCAAAACTGAGTATGCTTTTTGGAAACCTTATCAGTAATGCGATCAAATACTCTCTGCCAAATTCAAGCATACAGATCACGCTCAAAGCCGGCGTCTTCACGATAGAAGATCAGGGCATCGGTATTGACAAAGAGAGCCTTGGAAAAATATTTGAGCGATATAGCCGAAAGACAGATTATGCCGGTGGTTTTGGGATAGGTCTGAGTATCGTACGCAAAATATGCCTGGAGCAGAAAATAGGACTTCAGGTCAGCTCCGAAAAGAACAAGGGGAGCTGTTTTGTTTTGAGTTTTAGAGATGCCTTAGGGGATAGGTTAAACATAGAGTGAAAGAAAAAAGATGTTAAAATGTCGGCAATGAAACGAAAAATAAATACCTTTTTAGCATTGTTGTTTGTATTGTCCACGTTGACAACCTCTCTTCACGAGATGATGCCGCAACACGATGAGAGCAGCTGTGAGGTCTGTATCCTGGCGCAGTACGACAGCGGACTTGTGCCTCAAGAGTATGTAGCACTGCCCGAAGTCAGCGCATGCTATGGTGCAATCTCGTTTTTTGAAACACAAAGAGTCTCTTCTCTTATCCTGAGGACAAACCCCCGCGCTCCCCCGTTTTTTTCATAAATCACCCCTAGCCTACGGATACAATTTTTTAACTAAACAGAGCCTGCGCTGTAAAAAGCAGCATGCTCCATAATGGAGAATTTATGAAAAAAGCACTACTGCTCTCTACGCTTGCCTCGGTTACACTCTTTGCGGTCGCCCCCTCGGTTAAGCCCGCATATGAGCGGACCTTTTCACAGTCCCAGTTCATGCCCGATATCTCGATGATAATGGACTTTTCTTATGTCAACCACAGTATCAACGATGCCGAACTTCAGCATCTTGAGATCCCCGGAATTGTCCACGGCATTATGGGCACGCATGAGCACGGCGGCAATTCAGAATCCACCTACAACGCCAAGAACGGTTTCAATCTCAACTACGCCGAGATGGTGCTCAGCAGCAACGTTGATCCTTTTTTGAGTATGGATGCCGTCCTTCACTTCAGTCCGCAGGGCGTCGAGATCGAGGAGGCCTACTTTACGACAACAGCTTTAGAAAAGGGCTTTCGTCTGCGCGGCGGCAAGCTGCTCTCGGAGTTCGGACGGCAGAACTCGCAGCACCACCACTTCTGGGACTTTGGCAATATGGGGCTTGTGAATGAGGCCTTTTTGGGCAGTCACGGCATCAACGAGCTTGGCGCGCAAGTGCAGTGGGTCGCCCCGACAGAGAACTATCTGATGCTAGGTGCGGAGCTGCTGCAGGGAACAAACGAAGCGATGTTCGGCAATACACAGATCGTTGACCCAAACAGCAGTGACAAGGAGAATCCTGATGTCTTAGGCAGCGACAAACGTGCCCCATCCCTTTTTGTCGGCTATGTCAAAAGCTCGTTTGATATCGGCAATACAACTGTTCTTCCCGGCCTCTCCTACGCCTACGGTTCAAGCCGCATTGATCATATGGAAGATGAGAATCCGTATGCTTTTGCCGGAAACAGCTCTCTCTACGGTGCCGATCTGACCGTCAAACACTACTTCGACTCCTACAGCTTCTTGACCTGGCAGAGTGAATGGATGATGCGCAAGATGGAGGGGATGCAGTACGACAATAATGGAACTGTCACGAGCAGCACTGAGCTTGAAAAAAAGCAGGCGGGTTACTACACGCAGCTTGTCTATGCCTACGATCAGAACTGGCGTGCAGGTGTACGCTATGACAGCATCTATCGCAACGATGTTTCAGGGGCGGACTTTGCTCAGAATATGAAGCGCTACAGCGCGATGCTGGAGTATCACCCGAGCGAGTTTAGCCGCATCCGTCTAGAGTACAACCGCAACAATGCCCTCTTTAGCGAGGCAGGAGAACGCCAAGATATGGACACGGTGATGCTGCAGTTTAACATTTCCATCGGTGCCCACGGTGCCCATGATTTTTAAAAACTCCAAAGTGCAGCCGCGCTATAGCACGGCCCTAGACAGAGTAAACTTTATAAAAGGCTTGACATGAAAAATATCTATATTCTCTTTTTGCTGCCCCTCTCGCTCTTTGCCCATCTCAATATCGCCGTCAGCTACCCCTACATTGGCGCGATTACCAAGGCCATAGGCAGCGAGCACGTCAAGACGGTCGTTTTGGCGCAGGGGAACTGGGACCCGCACTTTATTATTCCCCGTCCCTCACTGATCTCGAAACTGCGCAGTGCCGATGCCCTCATCATGAACGGCGGTCAGCTGGAGATCGGCTGGCTTCCGCCGCTGATCAAGCGTGCCAACAACCCCAAGGTAACCCCCAATGCACCAACTTTTTTAAATCTGTCGCAGCAGCTGGAGCTCATCCAAAAGCCCAGCTCGGTTGACCGTTCGCAGGGCGATGTCCACCCCGACGGCAATCCCCATTTTCATCTCAATCCCAATAATATCCTGATCCTGGCGCATTCCATTGCCGCTTTTATGCGCGCGATAGACAGCGAACATCAGGAGATATATATGGCAAACCTGCAGCGTTTTGAGCAGGAGTGGCGTGGCCATCTTGCGCGCTGGGAGCAGAGGATGGCGCCCAAAAAAGGGATGAAGGTGATCCAGTTTCATGACAACCTTGCCTACTTCAATCAGGCCTATGGCCTTCAGACTATCGGCACGATTGAGCCGCTTCCGGGTATTCCTCCTTCGTCGCGCCACACCATGGAGCTGATAGAGCTGATTAAAAGAGAAAAGCCCTGCTGCATCTTCCATGATGTCTACCACTCGACTAAAACGGCCGAATATATCAGCACCAAGACGGGTGTTCCCGTCGTCTTGATGCCGCACGACATTGATGCCCTGGAGTCGATCGATTCACTGGTCGGGCTTTTTGATCATCTTACCCAAGGCATAGAAAATGATTGATATTTTTTTGGTACCGATGGCACTTTTGGTCATTTTGGTGATGATCCACGCCTGGTTCGGCATTCGCATACTTGAGCGCGGCATCATCTTTACCGATCTTGCCATCGGGCAGCTGGCCGCATTGGGGGCAGCGGTGAGCTACGGTTTTTTTCACGGCGAGAATCTTTACCTCTGGACCCTCTCTTTTTCGCTTATGGGCGCGCTTGCGATCGCCTATGGCGCACACCGCAAGATCCATCTCGAAGCCTACATCGGTCTGCTCTATGTACTGGGGGCAAGCGGTATTATGATGGTGTTGGCACAAAGTGCGGAGGGGATGGAGCATTTCAAGTCTTTGCTGGCCAATGACATTCTCTTCACCTCGCCTGAAGATCTCTATAAGAGCAGCGCTATTTACGCTGTAATCGCCCTTGTACTTTACGCTGTCTATCCTAGAACGGCGGGCTTCTTTAAAGAGCTGCTCTTCTTCTGTCTGCTTGCCGTCACCGTGACCTCCTCAGTTCAGCTCGCCGGTGTTTTTGTCGTCTTTACCCTGTTGATCGCTCCGGCGATGGTCGCGAGTATGCAAAGCCGTTTTAGAGCGCTCTGGACCGCCTTTGTTTACGGATGGTTCTTCTCGATCACGGCCGTTGCCATCGGCTTTTATTATGACCTGCCGACCGGTTATAGCATCGTGTTTTTAGGCGCATTGTTGAGTCTGATATTTGTTTTGGCAAAGAGCAGTAAAAAAGAGAGTGAATAGAGGAGTGCTCCCCCAAGAGGGGGAGGCTTTGATTATTTGAAGTACTTCGTAAGATCTTTTTCAACCGCACCCGGTACAGTCATGATCCCCATAAATCCGCCCATATCAAGCAGAGGATAAGAGATGGCGATGTAGTAGTCCGCGCGCATCGCTGTTGCTTTGCCGTCTTCTATCAAGACCATCCACGGAAGAAGTCCTGCGTTGTGTACGCCGATCTTGTCCACGAACTTCATAGTGCGCTTACCAAGGTTTACCCCATAGAGCGTTCTGCCCTCGGAGAGCTCAAGCTTGAAGTTAATATTCTTTTTTGCATTTTTCGCCAAGGTGCTTTTGAGGGCCTCGTTTTCACCCTCTGCTGCAACGATCACATCCTGATAGTAAGGACGGCTTATCATAAACTGGTAGTTTGCAAGACCGTCAAACGCCCACTTGTCTTCTGAGGGTTTAAGATCGGTAAAGGCTTTGTTAAGTGCATCCAAAAGAGGCTGCTCATCATTAAGCTGATAGTCTTTTTGCAAGAAGGCACGTACAAAATAACGCGGATTGCTGATGCGGACCTCTTTGGCTTCGGTGTTGACAAGTGCGCGCAGTGCGCCGGCTAGAAAGCCGCGCCCCGGTTTATCGGCGAGAGCTTTGAGGTAATCGTTTGTGAAGACAATGCTGTCGAGCTTTGCCTTGCCGACTTTGGAAACAGAGAGAATCTCAAAACCCTGTGCTTTTAGGGCATCTTTTGTCTCTTGAGTGCTCATCAAAGGAGCGACAAAGTAGGTGCTAACCTCTTTGGGGCCTTGATAGCCGGCAACGACCTCTTTTGAAGAACATCCGCTGAAGATCACAGCAGAGACAGTTAGAACAAACAGAAGCAATTTACGCATTTTTTTTCCTTATGTGAGAGTTTTGAATGATTATGCCTGCTTAATATTAAAAAATCGTTAAGTCGGTTCTTGTTTCCAATACATCAGTATATATTGATGTATATGATATATTTGGCTACAATGGTACAAAAATTTCAGGAGCCCGCATGAAACGTCTACACATTCATATTGCCGTCAAAGATCTGCAGGAGAGCAAAAAGTTTTATACCGCCCTTTTCGGTATGGAGCCGACGAAGGAGAAAGAGGATTATGTGCAGTGGCTGGTGGATGATCCGGCCGTAAACATGGCTATTTCCTCAGGCAGGGAGAAGGTTGGCTTGAACCATCTCGGCCTCCAGGTTGACAGCGATGAGGCCTTGGAGCAGATCGGACAACGGCTGGAAAATGCGCAGATCACCGGCCAAAAACAGGAAGAGGCGCAGTGCTGCTATGCGCGTTCAAAAAAATACTGGATACAAGACCCCCAAAACATCATCTGGGAGAACTACCACACGATGGAGCAGATAGAGTTTTTCGGCGGGGATGAGTTTACCGGTGGAGCAGGATGCTGCACCCCGAGTTTTAGCGAGAACAAAAAATGGTCCAAGGGCGGCTGCTAGATGGATGTCTTTCTCAAAAGCATCTCGGCGCTCAATGACGAGACCCGGGTGCTGATACTGCGCTTTTTGGACACCCACGGTGCCCTGTGCGTCTGTGATTTGCAAGCCTCGCTTGACATGATACAGTCGCGCCTGTCGCGCCACCTGAAGATACTCAAGGAGGGCGGTTTTTTGAGGGTCGAACGGCAGGGAACCTGGGCATACTACTCGGTGCGTTCGCCTTTGGACAGTTTTCGTCTGGCAGCACTTGAAGAGATACGCCATCTCGACATCACACTGCCCGAATTGAAAAAGATGGACAAAGGAGGCTGTGCACTGTGAAAAAAGTATTGATCTTATGCACCGGCAATTCCTGCCGTTCTATTATGGCCGAGGCCCTTATCAACGCGAAGCTTGAGCGTTGTGTTGAGGCTTATAGTTCGGGGGTAAAAGCGAGCGGGCGGGTAAACCCCTATGCAAAAGAGATCCTTGAAGAACACGATATGTGGCGCGAGGAGTACCACTCAAAAACAATAGAAGAGATCATCGGTATTGATTTCGACCTTATCGTGACGGTATGTGACAATGCCAAAGAGAGCTGCCCGATCTTCCCTAAACCGACCAAAACGATCCACATCGGTTTTGAAGACCCGGACGGAAAAGGACCCGAAGCCTTTGCGGATACGCTTTTTGAGATCGAAACGCGTCTGCTCCATGTTGTTGAAAAAGAGCTCTGCTTGTGATTTTATTGCTTTTGAAAACTGCAAAAAGTGTATTAAATTGATTGTCACAACTATTTCTTAACAAATTATAGATAAGATTTTAAAAATATAATTATTAGGTGGAACTATGCTAAGTGATAAAATACAAAGAATAATGATGGGAACTATGTTGCTTCTTATCTTGGTTTTGGTGAATGTAGGAGAAACGATGATCGCAAGCTATCTGCTCGGATTTATGATAGCGATGGTTTATATTTGGGCATTTTTCGATTTTTGTCCATCTTTATGGATGCTAAAAAAAGGCCTGAAAGAAAAGTGCACTAAGTGCTAAGCAGCAGTTTTATTACAGAGTAATTACTTTATTACAAGAAAAGTGCATAAATGTAATCATATCGTAACCTTTGTCTTTTATACTTCTGCTAATTTAAACAGGAGATACAAATGAAAATAGCTACATTAAGCGCTCTTACAGTCCTTGCTCTGTCGGCAACATCTGCAAGTGCATTGACACTTTATACTGACCCTGCAACTGGCCAGGTGTTTACACAAGCGGCGGAAGGCCGGGTTGTGATGAGCGACTTTGCAGATATCAAAACAGCCAAAGACGAGAAGAAAGAAGGTGCCAGTAAGATCACGATCATGAGAAAGGACTCTCCGAAATTCCTTTTAGGTCAAGAGACTGATATCAATATGAAGTTTGTTCCTGAAGACAATAAAGACATGTGGTTTAAAGCAGGTGTACGTATTCAAGGTACATTTGAAAACGTAAATCCGAGTGATGGATCAAGCCAATCCGATGCCTACCTTCGCCGTACGCGTTTCGAGGCTCAGGCAGGATTTGGAAAACATGCTTCTTTTGTCATGGATATTCGTAATGACAAGGTAAACATCGATCAAAAAGGTGAGCAGACATTTAATGTCGGGGATGCTTATGTCAACATCAAGAAGCCTTTTGATACATCACTGGTAAACTTCAAGCTTTACCGTGCAAAGATCGATGTTTCACGTACTGAGACCGTTAAATCTGCGCGCGTTATCGCGTATGACCGTCCAAAAGTTGCCGACTATGCAGCGCAATACATCACGCATAATCGTCGTGGAACAAATGCCCAGATGTACGGTGACTGGGAAAAGAAGATCCACTACCAAATCGCTACGGGTGACGCGACGTATGAAGGTAGTTTAGATGATGCAAGTGGTACTGCAGTCGATGAGGTTCCAGGCGGAGGGATAACTAAGCAGTCTTTCTTCTATGGCGGTAAGATCATTCTTTCTCCGTTTGACGGCTGGGAAGAGACACAAAGAACTGAGACCTACATGGGTGAAGGGAAACACTTCGAAATCGGCGCAGGATACTGGGCTGTTAACAGCATTCAGGTTGAAAATACAGCAGGTGCAGCGGATGATCTTAAGAATGAGCTGATCAACCTTGAGATGTCTGCCCACTATAAAGGTCTATTCGTTCAGGCTGAGTACTTTAAATTAAAAGATGTTGTTGAAGACTTTGGTGCGGTAACTCTTAACACAGGCAACTCTACGGGCTGGTATGCTACGTCGGAGTATGTGATACCTGAACTTGCTTATCTAGCACCATTTGTCCGCTATGAGAAGTGGGACAAGTTTGATGATCTTGATGGCTATGACTATACAGCCAAGATGGCCGGAGTCAACTGGTACCTTCGCGGCAACACGACAAAAGTCGGTCTTTATATGCAAAAAGAGAATTTCGGCACAAACATCGGTGACAACGATGTTACTACTGTTCGCTTAACATCACAGTGGTTCTTCTAAACCAAGCCACTCTTCAACCCCTCTTCTCTCTTCTTGAGGAGGGTTTTTTCTTCCAAAGCACCCTTCTAAACCGCCTCCTTATGCTATAATCTTTTTTATTTTAAGGTAGTCTATGTCCGAAGACACATTGATGAGTATATTGCTGTTTTTACTTATCCTTTTGGTACCCCTGCTCTTGTCCTACTGGCCCTATCCTGACCCTAAAACCCCTCCCGTACAAGCGCGCACAGAAAAACCGCAAGCTCAAAAGCCCAAAACCCTTGGCCAAGGAGGAAACCCTCCGACATTCAAAGAGATATCGGCTGTCTTTACCAACAAGGCGAGTACGAAAGAGGAACTGACCGAGGCCATAGAAGAGCTGGCTCGCCACCACGGGAAGATACATGCGAAGCTTGGCGATCTTGCTCATCCGGACTTCAAGCGCTACTTGAAACTGATCATCGAACTGTGCAACAATCCACAGGCTGACAAGGATATTATTGTCCTGCTTGATCAAAAATTGCGGGTCAAAAACCCAAGGTATGCGATGGACATTGATGACGCGACGAACAAGGGAATTGCCGGGAGAGGGTTTTAACTCCCCGAAGTTTGAGGGGGTTAAGAGCGCTTAGTTGACGCGTAGTGCGGTGTTCAGCATAGCTCGGGAGCTGTAGTAGTTGATGTAGATCTGGCCCTTGACAAGCTTAAGACCTGTTGTTTCATAGATCGTGGTTGCTGTTTTGACCCCGTTTATCTCTATTGTCTGAACAAGTGTTGTCTTGACAAGTGCGGATTTGCCGTTAGGGTCGATGGAAAAACTCCGTTCCTGGACTTCGATAAGGTTGCTTTGGGTGTGTTTCCACTTCTTGCTTAGGTGGCGGGCATACTCATTGAGGCTTAAGCGCTGTGTATTTGAGCCGTCAATGTTCTGGTCAGTTAAACTGACGGACGCTCGGGAAAGAAAATACTTTTTCATCGCATTTATATTTTTATGCTCTTTTGCGATCTTTACGCGTTCGAGTACTTTTGTAATACTTTTTTCATCCATTGCCTTCATGGCAAAACACTCTGCGCCAAAAAGAATCAGGGCCAACATAGCTGTGAATACTATTTTCATAATTTTTCCTTATAGAGAACATTATAGCCCAAATTTTTTCAGCTTTCAAGCCTAGGGGGCTTTTCTGGCTTCAAAGCGAGCCACTGCCTTGCCTGCGTGATAAAAAATAAGATCTTCTTCTTTGATCTCAATCCTATCTGTCTTCGTCATGATGTCCAAAAAAGTCCGGGCCTGTTCCATCCCCTCCTGGCAACGGATCTGGCTTGAGCCGATCTTGATAAACCTGAAATATTTTTCATTCTGGGTATATTCGGCGTGGAGCTGGTTGCATCCGTCGCTTCCGTGCAGACTTTTGTCATTGATATGAAAGAACAGATGTGGCTCGGGCTGATTGTTCGACCTGCTTACATAGTTACCCATGAGTCGGACAAGACTCCAGTGGGTATTTTGAAGCGGTGTAGGCGGTACGGGAGAAAAACAAGCCCCTGAAAAAACAAGAACGAAGAGCATACTAATAAAAGGTTTGAGCATAAAAATTCCTTGGGTATCAAACAATCAAGAAATTATATCAGCATTGTTTAGTCCTTCGCTTGAAGTGTGAGAGCAGCTCTTCTTGAGGGTTTAAAAAGGGTACAGCTTTTGCTCTAAGAGAAGCATGTATATTCAAAACAGCAGCATATTCTCACCCTTGCCCAGCGAAGATAAAGCGCAACGACCTACATCGGCTGATGCACTTTTAGCAGAGCAGGCAGACGAAAAAAGCTCACAAAAGACCTCCTTAAAAAATTTCAGCGAAAAAGCTATTTTGCTCTTTGAGAGCCTGACTGCACAGATGGATCCTGAACAAAAAGAAGAAGCGGCAAAAGTCTTGAGCAGCATCTCAAAAGCGGCCGCTTTTGCCTCTATGAACGGGTATGAGTCTCAAAGAGAGCGTCTTCTTGTTAACCACTACTTTGGCAATCTAAACGGGGTCTTAAGCGATGATGCGATCAAAAAGATCATCCTCTCCAAATTAGACAATCCTGAGATAAAGAGCAGGGAATTCTTGAAAAAGTTTGTATCTGCGCTGGATCAGCCCCTTCAGAAGATCGATATCCGCATCTAAAACTCTCCGCAAACTGTTCTCTTTGATATAAGCAATAAAGCATAATAAGTTTTTAAGAAATATATAGTATTATAAAATAATTATAAATAACATATCTAGGGAGGGTTTTATGAAAACCAATGGAAGTATAATTGTTCTGGGTGACCTGGGACAGCTAAAAGCGTATCGGGTGGAAGAGGTGGTCGGCATGGACAGACAAGACAATATGCAAGTCAGCCACATGAACAATCGCGGGACGCAAAAAAGATCGACAGTATTAGATTTGATTACGAACATCAATTATATTGAACCGCACAAGAAGGCAGAGGATCTTTTGAGCGATCAGGCGGGAAGATTCGGCTCGTCGATGGGTAAGGCACACAAGAATACAAAGGCACCGCAAAGCAATCAGCCCGGGAAATACGGTTCATCCATTGGTGAAGCACACGACCGGGATCTGGAGCGTGACAGAAAGACGATGCAATTGATCAGCGAAGACATCAAATCTCTCATAGAAAAAGAGTCGCCTGAGTCATGGTATCTTGCCTTTCCTCCGGAGTCGCATAATGAACTGCACGAGATGTTAAGTGAAGAGGTCAAAAAAAATCTGCAAAAAGTCGTTCCCTCAGATTTAACGAAAATTGAGAAAGAAAAGCTTCTTTCTCATTTTGAGTAGGCAGGATATTGATACAGGAGACACTCCGTCACGTTTACTAAAACGGACTGGCTGTATCAACAAGTGAAACGCATCCCTCAACAGCAGTAATCTGCGCTTGTATGCCCTTTTAGATTAATGTAGCAGTAAGATTGTTTTGTTAGGATTCGAGTACAGTTTTATCTCGCCGTATTGTTCTGAGAACAACGACATTTCATGCGGTCGTCAGAGGTACATGGATGCTAACTGCCAAGCAGTATCGGTGTATAAAATGACCTGCATTTCCTACCCGCTATAGATCATTTGAAACGCGAATTTTTCCGGCTCAAAAGTGCCAAGTCCGTCGGGGCATCCGTGTTTAATGCCAAGCGCCTTTTTATTTCTCTCAAGGAGAGCTGTTGATGCAGCAGATTAGCAATAATATCTTTTGTGATGATCATATTACCGACATGAAACTCTCTTCACGTCTCATGCCCAATCCTTATTATGACTATCCCTATCTGCTGATTGAGAACTTTTTGCCTCAGTTCTTGTGCGACAGCATAGTCGAGTATGCGTTTAACTCCTCGCAGTCAGAACGCGCAAAAGTCAAAACAACCCTTCTTAATGCGGTAGTGAACCCAAGCGTGGATGAGTCGATCCGCAAAACAGTTATCCACAAGCTCCCTGAGGCATTTTTGGCAGAGTATGACAAAAGCTTTAAAAAACATCAGCAAAAGATCGAGGATTTTTTTGCCCTTCCTTTGACAACGGCGTCTTTGGTTCAGGTGCTTGAGTACACAAAAGGGGACTTTTATATCAAGCATGCGGATGATTCGAATGAAGTGTTGAATGAAAAGGGAGAAACGGTAGGCTTTATTCAGGTTGCCCCTTTGCGAAAAATAAGTACAGTGCTTTTTGCCTCGTCTTATGATGAGAATGGAGCGGATGAAAGACATTTCAGCGGGGGAGAGCTGCTTTTCAACTATCTTTTTGATGCCGAAGGAAAGCCTGTTAAATTTTATCCAAAAGCCGGAGACATGCTGGTTTTTCCGAGCAATCCGATCTACAGTCATGAGGTGCTTCCTGTGCGCGAAGGGTATCGTTTGAGTATGGTACAGTGGCATAATGCCATTCTTCCTTGATAAAGATTTGACCGCAATTGTTTTTAAAAGGAGTATAATTTCTTACTCAAATTGCCGGTTATCTTTTTGAAAGAAAAGCCCTTGAGTCCTATGAAATGTCTGTGCACATTTTCGTTTTTTGGCTGTGTTCGATAGTGTCTATTGAACGTTTTTCCTCGGCACCATAGGTGGCTGCCGGGCGTATCTTGATAGAGGATCCAATGAAAATTTCTGATGTTAGATTGGAAATGGAACTGGGCGGCGTTGATTTGGCGGATATCGCCGAAATCGTAGAGCTTTGCAAAAGCAAGGCCTTAAACAGTGAAATGATCGATGAAGAGCTCGTAAAACGCGGCTACGAAAAGATATTCACTCTGGATTATGATGATTATGACAGCTGGGGAGATGAGGACGAATATGCGTCCGTTGAAAAATTCCCGCACCGACAACAATACATAGACTAAAGAGGCAGTTATGGACAACAAGCAGCTTGTGCGTGCTTATTATGATATGTGGAACAATCACGACTTTGAAGCAGCCGACACGATACTCGATACAGATGTTCGTTTCCGCGGTTCTTTGGACATCGTTGCGAACGGTATAGAGGGTTTTAAAGAGTATGGGCAGATGATAATGAAAGCATTTCCGAATCTTTACCATGCTACCGAGATGGAAGTCCACGAGAACAATCTAGCCGCTGTCTATGTGACCTATTCAGGTACACATGAGGGCAAGTTGCTTGGATATGAGCCTACGGGAAACCGTATCAGCTACTCTGGGGCTGCATTTTTTCACTTTAAAAATGCAAAGATCATGAGCATTAACGTCTTAGGTGACCTAAACTCTCTGCACAAACAGTTAGCCAAGCAGTAATGCTGGCGTAACCTTCTTTCTTTTTCGAAACTTACATCCAGCCGCGCATCATCAGGTGCTGATACATCGGTTTTAGCATGTAGACATCAAAGACCCACCATACGGAGCGGGGAACAGAGACATCTTTCCAAAACGGAACCGATGAAGCCGGGCCGTCATAGTTGAACTCTGCCATGATGATCTCGCCGTAGTTCACTTTGAGTGGGCAGACGGTGTAACCGTTGAACTTCTCTTTGAGCGCGTTGCCCTCCATAGCGGAAATGAGGTTGGCAGCGACGACTGGTGCATGGTGACGTGCGGAACCGCCTGTCTTGCCCATAGGGATACCACAGATATCCCCGATACCGAAAACGTTTTTATAGCGGCGGTGCTGAAGGGTCGTTGTATCGACTTCCAGCCACCCTTTTGCCGTTCCCTTTTGCCAGCCAAGAGAGGAGTCCACGACCGCATCAACAGCGCTCATCGGAGGTACGATATGGATGAAATCGTACTCCATATCGACCTTTTCGTAGCGGTCGAAAGTCTCGTACATCTCAAAGTCAGGATCCCATTCGCCCTGTTCCTGATAGAAATGCCCAAAGGTGGCTATCTTCTTTTTGACATCAATGGCGATAAGATTGTGCTGGAACTTAGTCGACATGCCCTCATACCCATCTTGGACTCGGTGAAGCTCCTCGTCTACATTTTTAAGGCTGAAAAGTGAAGCGTTGTTGGTCGCAAAGATGAACTCGGCAGCGAGACCATCTTTTTTCAGATAATCAGCACTGAGGTAGAGGATCTTTTGCGGAGCGCCGCCGCATTTTATCGGGGTGTTGGGATGGGTGTAGATCGCACGGGGTTTTCTGCCCTCTTTTGCGGCTTGCTTAAGGGCATTGAACCATTCCCATGTCAGTTCGCCTCCCTTATGTGTCCCTTCTTCAAGATCATTGAGATAAACCGAAGAGATACCGTGCGTTCCGATGTCTTTTTTTGTAAGACCCTCTATCCATTCGTAACGGTACTGAAGTCCTGTGGCAACAACAAGATAGTCATAAGAGAGTTCTTCGCCGTTGCGCAGCGTCAGGCTGTTACTGTCGGGATCAAACGCTTTGACCTCGTCTTTTATCCATTTGACATCATCGGGGATAAAATCTTTATTGCTCATCTCGATCTCATCCGGCTCGTAAACACCTGCGGCAATAAACACTTGCCCAGGCTGGTAGAGGTGGGTCTCATTGGGTGCGATTATTGTGATATCGGGATTGCTCAGGGATGAGCGAAGGTGAGCCATCGCCATGATTCCGCCGGCACCTCCTCCGACGATAACTATCTTACCTTTGGCATCTGAAGAGGCTTTTGCCTGCGTTGCAGAAGTACCGGCAAGCACAGAAGCGGCTATCGGCGAAATTCCCATCAACTTCAGGGCATCACGACGGGAAAGTCCATCAGTTTTTTCTGTCAGCGGTTCAATTGGATTTTTTATAATCATAGCATATCCTTTTGTTATCAAAGACATAATATAACATTATTTTGTTACAAATCCATCACTTATTTTAAAACAACTTTATCTAACATCAATTGAATAGAGGTGCGTCCGTTAAATACATTTTTGTTCAAGGTATAAGAACAGGAGATCTTTTGACCTGCTTTGAGGTCATCGCTGCATCTAAAATAGATCAGGTCATGGGTGCTGCTGTCATTTTCTTCAAGACGAAGCTCGATCTTGGCATGCTCTTTTGCCGGGCCTAAGCGCCGGACAGAGACAATCTCTGCCTTGGACGCCAAAAAACGCGGGCGGGGATTGGCCTCGCCATAAGGCTCAAACTCTTCTAGCAGATCCAAAAGCTCAAAGTTGATCGCACTGCCGGTAATCTCTCCTAGGATCTCTTCTTGGGGAAGATAGTCTTCTTTCGCAATAGATGCGGCAGCCTTGTTGAGCGCCTCTTTGAACTCGGCAATGTTCTCTTCCGCCAAGCTCAGGCCGGCGGCCATCTTATGGCCGCCAAAGCGTGCAAGCAGATGCGACTGTACTTTGATAAGCTCATAGATACTGATCTCTCCGATGCTTCGAGCAGAACCTTTGGCTATTTCGTTTTCTATAGACAAGACAATGGCCGGTTTCCCAAACCTCTGCACAAGCCGAGAGGCAACGATACCGACGACACCCTCATGCCAGCCTGTATTTGCGACGACGATAATATTGTCGCTCGCGTGCACTTGCATGATCGCTTCTTCGGTTGCCTCGGCTTCGGTAGATTTTCGTATCTGGTTGAGCTGGTCGAGAAGCTGATACTGCCGATAAGCCTCTTGGTCGCTCTGTGCCGTCAGAAAGTCCAGAGCGATAGAAGCATCCTCCATACGGCCGGCGCTATTGATACGCGGAGCAATCTGAAAAGCGATGTCTTCAGCGCTGAGCGTGTTTTTACAAAGCATATCACGGATGATGACCATGCACGGACGCAAAGAACTTCCCATCCGTTTCAGTCCCTGCTGCACGAGCGTTCGGTTGATGTCGTTAAGCGGCATAACATCGGCCACGATAGCCAGACACAGAAGGTCCAGAAACTGCGAAAGGTCAAGGCTGGAGCCGATCTCTTTTTTGACCAAAGCCATCAGGAGCCAGGCGACCTGGGCTCCGCATATTGCTTTGAACGGATAGCTGCAGGCGCTGAGCTGAGGATCTATAATGGCAAAGGCATCAGGCAGTTCGGATGAGGGAGTATGGTGATCGGTGATGATCAGGTCGATGCCGCGTTTTTTGCAGGCATCGGCTGCGCCGAAGGCGTTTATCCCGTTGTCTACAGTGATGACAAGGTCAGCTTCTATGCGCGCTATGATCTTTTCAGAGACACCATACCCGTCGAGAAAACGGTTAGGGATAGTCGTCTCCACCGGATAACCGATAGCCTTGAAAAACTCTACCATCAATGCCGTGGAGGTGACTCCGTCAACATCATAATCCCCAACAATATAGATCTTTTCATTGTTCTTGATTGCCGCGGCAATACGCTGGGCAGACTTTACTCCGTCATGAAGCAAAGCGGGGTCGGGGATATCAGAAAGTCTTTTGAATCCTTGGCTAAAGCGCGCAGAGAGTATCTCATGCAGGCGCGCTTTGGAGAGCTTAGCCATTTGTTTTCAAAGAGGCAAGGGTTGCTTTGACAAAGGCTAAAATAGCCGGATTTGGAGTCGTCAGACGTGAGGTAAACTCAGGGTGAAACTGCACACCGAGGAACCATGGATGGTCTTTGATCTCAACGGCTTCAATAAGACCGTTTGATTCGCCCGTTACGATCATGCCAGCCTGCTCCAGTTGTTCTCTATAGGTAGGATTGGCTTCATATCGGTGGCGGTGGCGCTCAAATATCACCTTTTCGCCGTAGGCTTCGCGAAGCAGAGATTTTGATTTAGTCTCGCAGGGGTATTCGCCCAAACGCAGGGTTCCTCCCATAGGCGACTGATGCGTACGGATCTCTTTGTGTCCGGACTGGTTGATAAAATTGTCGATCAGATAGACCATTGGATTTGCCGTATCGGGATCGAACTCGATCGAATTCGCATCCGCAAGGCCTAAAACATTGCGCGCATACTCGACAAGGGTAAGCTGCATACCTAGACAGATCCCGAGATAAGGGAGTTTTTGGACACGTGCATATTCTATTGCCTGGATCTTTCCTTCTATGCCGCGTGAGCCAAATCCTCCTGCAACAAGGACAGCGTCACAGTCTACAAGAAAGAACTCCGCGCCTTTTGCTTCAATGTCTTCAGAGTCTACCCAGCAGATGTCCACTCGGGTATCAAGGTGCGCGCCGCAGTGAATAAGCGACTCGATAAGTGATTTGTACGACTCTTTAAGCTCCAGGTATTTGCCGACAAAACCGATCGTTACGCGCTCGCTGGGCTGAACGATCTGCTTGACTAGAGCATCCCATTGCTCCATATCCGGATGAAGCTCGCCCAGGTCAAGCTCTTTTGAAAGCGGCCCCAGGATGTTTTGTTTTAAGAAAGTGATAGGAATCGCGTAGATCGTTGCCGCGTCGAGAGCCTCTATAACGCAGTCTTGATTCACGTCACAGGCAACGGCCAGTTTTTTCTTAAATGTTTTTGGCAAAGAGGCCTCGCTGCGTGCAATGATCATCTGAGGCGTGATACCGATACGTCGAAGCTCTTGCACAGAGTGCTGAGTCGGCTTGCTCTTGTGTTCGCCGGCGGCTTTGATGAAAGGGATGAGTGTCACATGAATGAAAAACGTTCCGGCGACTTCGTCATCATGTTTCATCGTACGGATAGCTTCCATATAAGGCAGTCCTTCGATATCACCGACGGTTCCGCCAAGCTCTACGACAAGAATATCATGCCCTTCTCCCGCTTTTTTGATACGGTCAACGATCTCGCCCACGATATGCGGTACGACCTGGATCGTCTGGCCGAGATAACCGCCTGAGCGCTCTCTTTCGATAACAGAAGAGTAGACCTGTCCTGTTGTGAAGTTGCTCGTCTTGAGAAAAGAGGTGTCTAGAAAACGCTCATAGTTTCCGATATCAAGGTCAGTCTCAGCGCCGTCTTTTGTGACAAAGACCTCCCCGTGTTCAAGCGGTGACATCGTTCCGGGGTCCACATTGATATAAGGATCGATTTTAAGCATACCCACATCAAGGTTTGAATGTTTAAGTAGGGTTCCCACGCTTGCTGCGGTAATTCCTTTGCCAAGGCTACTTAAAACCCCTCCTGTTACGAAAATATATTTTGTCATCACTTGCCCTTATCTTTGCGTTTTATTATGCGAATTATAACTTAAAAAGCTTTAATTGACACTAGACAAAGCGGCATGAGCAGGGTATAATCAGATAAAATTTTCTAAAGGTCATATATGCATGACATCCTTCTGTACGGAACCCTGGCTTTAGGAATTTCGATCATCATAAACCTTTTGCTGAAAAGCTTTGGTATTCCCCAGATCATCGGTTACATCGTGACGGGAACGATCATTGTATATGCCTTTGATCTGCGCCACATGGTCGATTCGGAAGTCCTGCATGTCATCGGCGAGTTCGGAATCGTCTTTTTGATGTTCACCATTGGACTGGAGATCTCCTTTGGACGGATGAAGGAGATGAAGCGCGATGTCTTTTTAAACGGAGGTCTGCAGGTTGTCCTGACGGCACTCTTTGTTTATCTGATCTCTGTCTATCTTTTCGACATTGCGGTAGAGGCATCCATGATTATTGCCCTGGCTTTTTCGCTCTCCTCGACCGCAGTGGTCCTGACCTATCTCAAACAGACAAAAAAGATCTATCTTCCCTATGGACAGCGCTCCATGGGGATCTTGATCTTTCAAGATATCGCCGTTATCCCCATCTTGCTGCTGATCGGATTTTTGAGCAATGACGGAGGAGATGTTGCGACGATTCTGACAAACACGGTGATCAGCGCGGTGATTCTCTTGAGTGTGATGTTTATCATCGGAAAACGGATGATGACCTGGATACTGCGTTTTTCTGCCAATTCGCAGGTGGAGGAGCTCTTTATGGGCTCGGTGCTTGTTATTGTCATCGGGGCCTCTTTGCTGGCGCACTATGCAGGCTTCACCTATTCTCTGGGCGCCTTTATGGCGGGAATGATCATTGCAGAGACACGCTATCACCACAAGGTCGAAGCCGATATCGCTCCTTTTAAAGATCTGCTTTTGGGAACATTTTTTGTCACCGTGGGGATGAAGATCGACATCAATTTCTTCTTCTCAAATATCCCTGTGATCGTCGCCCTCTTTTTGGCGATCCTGGTGCTCAAAGCATTGCTGATCTACCTTATCGTGCGAAGCGGATCGGATAAGGAGACCTCGGTCAAGACAGCCTTGGCCCTGTCGCAGGTAGGAGAGTTCTCCTTCGCGATCTTCGCTTTGGCGAGCTTGAATGGACTCTTGGAAGCCCAAATGGGGCAGATACTGGTCCTGGTTGTTGTCCTTTCAATGTTCTTGACGCCTTTTATCATCACGCGCATCGGAATGATTGGCAAGCTCTTCGCCAAAGAGGAGCTGAAAGAGAAAGACTACTCCGGCCTTGTCGAACGAAAAAACCATGTCATTGTCTGCGGTTACTCGGTGGTAGGAAAGTTTGTTGCCAGGGAACTAAGAAAAAGAGGGGTGGAGTATATTATCGTGGACAACTCCTATAAGCATGTCAAAGAGGGTCTGCTGGAGAACGAAGAGATCTACTACGGGGATATGTCTCGGCCTTCTATCTTGCATGCACTGCACGCTGAAAATGCTTCGGCCGTCATCATCACGCTTGACAATGCTGATAAAAAACGTCTAATCAGTGAGGCAGTCAGCCGGTATGAAAAACCGATCAATCTAATCGTAAAAGTCGTCAGTCTGGAAGAAAAAGAGATGCTGCAGGATCTTCCGATCCATGCTATTGTTGATGGAAAAGAGGAGGTTGCAAAGATCCTGGTCGATCACAGTATGCACTGTAGCTTATAGAAGGCGGATCAGTTGCCGCGCGAACCCGGTTTGACCGCTTCGCTTTTTCCCTCTTTGCACAGAGGACACGCTTGCGGAGCATAGATCTCGAAAGTGAAGTCTTCCAGCGCAAAAAAAGGCTTGTCTGCAGGAAGTTTACAGGTTGACTGGCGTGTGACACTGCTGTCGCTGCGATGACAGAAGCCGCGGTTGGCCAGAGCTGCAAACCCTACGATCTCTCCGCCCAAAGCCTCTATAGCAGCGGCGGCCTCCATGGCCGAACCGCCTGTCGTGATGATGTCTTCACAGATCATGACTCTCTCGCCTTTTGCGATCTCAAAGCCGCGGCGAATGCTCATCTTCCCTTCAACACGCTCGGCAAAGATCGAGCGCTTGTCCAGCGCAGTGGCCAGAGCAAAGCCTGCTATCAGTCCGCCAAGTGCAGGAGCACAGACGGTATCGACTTGAAGTCCGCTCGCATTGATCTGCTCGGCAACAGCTTCGGCAAGAAGTTTTGCATTTTTTGGGTCTTCGAGAACTTTGGCAGATTGAAGATAAAACTGCGAGTGGTTCCCAGAACTGAGTTTAAAATGTCCCTCAAGCAGAGCATTGGCATCCATATAAATTTTTTTAACGTCCATGTTTTTCCTTCAGAAAATAAAGAGGCGAGCGCCGAAACTATACTTTTAGTATTTCCGCTTCTTTCTCTTTTAAGATCGCGTCGATCTTGGTGATAAAGCTGTCGGTGATCTTTTGGATATTTTCCTGAGCGGCCTTGGACTCATCAGCTGTGATCTCTTTGTCTTTTTCAAGCTTTTTGATCTTATCGTTGGCTTTTCTGCGATCGTTTCGGATAGAAACCTTTGCATCTTCGCCCATTCCACGCATCTGTTTGGCTGACTCTTGGCGCTGTTCGACAGTCATCGGCGGGAAGAAAAGCTTGATCTGATTGCCGTCATTGTTCGGATTTACACCAATATTGGCCTTGCCGATAGCAGAGTCAATAGTGCTGAGGAGGGATTTTTCCCAAGGATTGATGACGATCGTCGTCGCATCGGTCGCAATGACAGAAGCGACCTGGTCAAGTCCCGTCATCGTCCCGTAATAGTCAATCTTGATATTGTCTAAGACCTGAGTCGTTACCTTGCCGCTGCGCAAGGTTTTAAAATCATGTTTCATATGCTCTACTGAGCCTGCCATTTGCTGTTCGCACTCTTCTTGGATTTCATTAATCATGTTATTCCTTTACGATAATTTTGCTTGTGTAGGCATTTCCGGATTTGATGATAACGCGGGTACGCCGCTTTGTCAGAGGATAGGGCTGCTCGCGCTTGAACTCCCCCTCTTTAACGGTGATGTACTCCCACTCTCCCCCACTGATGTAGAGTTCAGCCCTGGAAATTGATGGTGGCATTGTAACGTGAATTTTATTAAGTTTTCCATTGACAGGATAGCTTTTTGGCCAATGCCACAGAGCATCTAAATATTTGATCCGAAGCTTTGGTTTAAGCGGCACATCTCCCGTCAAGGCGATGCGGTCAAGATCATTCTGCGGACTTTTATGCGAGACGGCACCGACATTTTGGTTGAGGATAAGATCAAAACCGAAAGAGGAGATGGCCTTTTTTACTTTTGTATCAAATTCACCATAAGGATAGGCGTAGTATTTTGGAGCATATCCCAGTTCTTTTACAAAAGAGTTCTTCCCCTTGATCGTATCTTCTTTGATCGCATCGGCAGACATCGACACCATATGTTTGTGTGCGTAAGAGTGCAGTCCGATCTCGCCGTAGCGGGAGGCTTCTCGTATCTGGGGCCAGCTCATAAAGTCCCCATATCCTCTGTCTGTCGCTTCTATATAGACAAAAAGCGCAAAAGGGTAGTCATACTCCTTAAACAGAGGCAGCGCATTGTCAAAGAAGCTCTTGTAGCTGTCATCGATGCAGAGCACTACCCAGTTGTCGGGGATCTTTTCTGTGTTTTTCAGCGCACGGCTTAATGTCTGTAAAGAGATGACCTTATAATCGTGCTGCTTGAAAAACTCAAACTGCTCTTTTAAGATAGCAAGAGAGGTGTTGGTTGAGGCATGTTTTTCATCACCGAAACGGTGGTAAACAAAGATATGGGCATCTGCCCAAAGGGTAAGGGAAAGAAGCGCGAGAAGAAGCGCCTGTTTCATTATTTTGTGGAAGTGTTCATGTCGCTGTCAGCAGAAGAAGTGTCCGCTGCAGCTGAAGGAGCAACAACCGTTGTATCTTCTATGATAGTGTCAACAACCGAAGCAGTGCGCTCTTGAGCGTAAAAGTATCCCATTCCTACTGTGTTCAGTACGAATAAAAAGCCTAAAAAGAAGGTGATTTTAGAGAGAAAGCTTCCCGGCCCTTTGGCGCCAAAAACCGACTCGTTTGATCCGCTGTATGCCCCAAGGCCGATACTTGAGCTTTTTTGAAGCAGTACGGCGATCGTTAAGAGAACGACCAAGACAATTTGAACAATGAGTAAAATAGATATCATTAAGTTTCCTAATTAAAAAATTGCGTGATTATAGCCAACTTTAACTTAGATATAATTATTTGGCATAGAAAGGGTACAATACGCTTTTAAAAGGGTGTTCAGCGTCATGAAAAAAGCATTGATCTTATTTATAATATTGTTAGCTGTATTTATCGGCGAGATCTTTATCTTTGATGAGAGCGGCCATGCGGAAGATGAAAAACCCTACATCGCCGTCACGAATTTTGCGCTTTATGATCTCGCCACACACATTGTAGGCGAGCAGGTAGAGGTAAGAAAACTTATCCCTTTCGGCGTTGAAACGCACACCTATATGCCCTCGGTCAAAACAATGTCGGAACTTACCCGAGCTGAGCTTTTTCTTTTTATCGGACTTGGCATGGAACCTTGGATCAAAAAAGAGAAAAACGGACTTGATATGAGCCAGTTTGTCCAGCTTAAAACACAGTCTCTCTCCCACGAAGACGAGCATGAAGGTCACGCGCACGGTGAAGGTGCTATTGATCCGCATTATTGGCTGAGCATAGAAAACATGATCCTAATGACGAAGGCGCTGGCGATAAAAGCTGCCGAGCACTTCCCCGGGCAAAGCTCCGAGTTTCATAAGAATTCGCAGGCCTATATAGAGAAGCTAAGAGCGCTTGATAATGAGTATAAAGCGCGACTGGCTCATTGCAAACACACAGAGATCGTACTCAACCACAACGCCTTTTCCTATCTGGGGCAGAGATACGGGTTTACCTCTCATAGCGTGACAGGACTCTCGCCGGATGAACAGGCAAGCGCGAAACAGATGAGAGAGATTATGGATCTTGTCAAAAATGAGGGGATTGAAACTATCTTTTTTGAAAGTTTCGTCAGCCCCAAGGTCTCCGAGACGATAGCAAAAGAGACAGGAGCAAAAGTCGACGCTTTGCAGCCCTTGGCAAACGTCACCGAAGAAGAGGCAGGCAGAGGCTACATAGGCCTGATGCGTGAAAACCTGCACAAGCTTTCTGCGGCAATGGAGTGCGAATGAATTTCGCCCCTGCTATTTTTGAAGTCAAAGGACTCTCGTACAAGATCGACGGCACGAATATTTTGAAAGATATCGATCTTGTGATCAAAAAGGGCGAGTACAGCGCACTTATCGGACCCAATGGCGGAGGAAAGACTACGCTGGTCCGCCTGCTCCTGGGACTGGAAAAAAAGAGTGCCGGAGAGATCAGGCTTTTTGGGAAAGATCAAAAAGCGTTCAAATCCTGGGACAAGATAGGCTATGTTCCTCAGCGCGTCTCGCAGATCGATCAGTATTTTCCCGCAACCGTAGAAGAGGTCGTGAAAATGGGCCGTACGGCGAAACGGGGACTGTTTAAAAAAGAGTCTCGTTTAGACAAAGATGCCGTTGAAGAGGCCATGGCCAAGATGGATGTCACAAACCTTCGCCATAAGCTCATCGGTGAGCTCTCCGGTGGTCAGCGTCAGCGCGTCATGATATCGCGTGCCCTGGCCAGCGAGCCCGAAGTGCTGATCCTGGATGAGCCGAATACCGGTGTCGATATGGTCTCGCAAAACAGTTTTTATGCCCTACTGCGAGAGCTGAACCAAAAAGACGGGATGACGATCTTGTTTATTACCCATGATGTCGGAGTGATAGCAGACGACATCCAGTCGATGCTCTGCATCAACCAGACACTGCTCTCGTGCAACAACCCGCACGAGGTGCTCAGCTGCTCGGAGATGAGCAAGCTTTACGGAATCGATGCTCATCTGATCCATCACCATCACCATTAGGAGAATTTATCTTATGCTAGAGATATTTCAATACGATTTTATGATAAATGCCTTCCTTGCCGGAATCATCATTGCCATTCTCGCCTCCGTCTCCGGTTCCTTTATCGTGTTGCGCCGTTATGCCTTGCTGACAGAGACGCTGGCGCATGTGGCCCTTGTCGGCATCGCTATCGGTATGGTCACAGAGCAGAACCCGATCTGGGTCGCCGTGCTGGTCTCCGTACTTGCAGCCTGGTCCATAGAGTATCTTCGCTCCTATTACGGGATCTACTCCGACTCTATTTTGGCGATCTTTCTTTCCGGCTCTTTAGCCCTAGCCGTCGTGATCGTCTCGCTGTCGGGCTCGTTTAACGCCTCTTTGTTCACCTACTTGTTTGGCTCGATCCTTTCTGTCTCGCATGAGGATCTGATCGTGATGAGTGTTTTTGGTTTCCTCTCTATGGCTGTTCTTTTGGGTCTGTTCAAAGAGTTTTACTTCATTGCCTTTGACGAAGAAGTGGCGCAGGTGAGCGGACTAAGAGTAAGACTGCTCAACTTTATGCTTGTAAGCATCATCGCCGTTGTCATCGCCCTGTCTATTCGTGTGGTAGGAACCCTGCTTATCGGCGCATTGATGGTTATTCCGACGATTTCAGCGCTTCGTTACCGCCTCGGTTTTTCAAAAACCATTCTCCTCTCTTTGCTTTTTTCGACCAGTGCTGTTTTAATAGGGATGACACTCTCTTATCATTACTCTTTGCCAAGCGGGGCTACTATCGTGCTTGTGATACTGGGGATATTTATTATCTCAATACTGATCAACAGAAAATGAAAGCCGTCCAAAAAGAGTTTTCACGTTTTGCGGACACGTACGCTCAGTACAACATCATCCAAAACCGCGTAGCACAGAAGCTGGTGGAGGAGTGCAAAGATGCTCCGCAGAGGATTTTAGACCTTGGCTGCGGTAGCGGTACTATAGCAAAGAAGATCAATTGGCCCTATGAAAAGCTTACCGGGGCGGACTTCTCTGCAGAGATGCTGGCGCTGCATCCCAAAAGTGAAAAGATCGCGTGCCGTTTGGGGGATTTTAATGATGAGAAGCTGTTTGAAGCGCTTGTTTCTGAGCGGTATGACCGCATCTTCTCCGCTTCATCTTTGCAGTGGGCTGAAGACCTGGACAAAACGCTTTATCAGATATCGCAGTTAAATGCACCCGTTTCCCTGGCGATCTTTACCTCCAAGACCTTCAAGACACTGCACGAAACGGCAGGGATAAGCTCTCCTTTGCGCAGCGCGGATGAAGTGAGCTATCTGCTCGGACAATATTTTCGTCTTGAGACAGAGCTGGTGGAGTACGAGCTGGAGTTTGAGTCGATTGAAGAGATCTTTGCCTATATCAAAAAGAGCGGGGTCTCCGGCGGAAGAAATCTGCTAGGTTACACTCAGGTGAAAACACTGATGAAGAACTACCCGACAAAGAGCCTAAGTTTTGAGGTTCTCTTTGCCAGAAACTAGGGTTTCTTTTTCGAGCGTATAGAGCTCATAGCGTATATTTTTAAAATTCTCCGAGAGCAAAGGATCGATGACCTTGTAGATCTCTTCGAGCACACGCGAGGACTCTTGTGCACGCTTGTAGTTGGCGATGATAATGCTCTCGATGGAGACACGTTCCATCTCGCTTGGCATCGTCGGGCGAAGAACATCATTCTGTGAATCGCGCGAGGCAAGAAGACTCTGAATATCATCTATTTTGCAAAGGTGTCGGAGTGTTTTGAGGCGGGTGGAGAGCGCTTTGTCGTTGTGTACATAACGCGCCATGTCTTCAATAACGCGAATACCCTCTTTTAGACGGTTAATATTCGCATCGATAACACGAAAGAGCGCCTTGTCCACTATTTGTTTTTCTTGCGTGAGGCTTTGGCCAGTTTGGCTTTTTTCTTTGCCTTGTTTTTTTGTTCAGCCGAGATGGCTTTGCGTGCGGCATTGGCATTGGACTCGGGAACGATACCGTTCTTTCCGCCGATGTTGTTTTTTTGCTGTGTTGCAAGATGGCTGTTTTTAAGCCCGTCCGCCATATCGACACTGGAGGTATTTGTGCGTGACATCTATTTCCTTTGATTGTTTTATTAGACTTTGTGTAAGAAGTCTATTGTTGAAGAAGATTTATAAAAAGAGCAAGTGTCTGCTTATAAATCCTGATCAATCCGCTAAAGCGGATTGTTTAGTCGTCATTTCCGAAGATACCAAAAAGCTGCAGTAGCGCAGTAAAGATATTTAAGAAGTCAAGATAAAGAGCGATTGCTCCGTCGATCGGTGTCTCATAGGCACCCTTGATAATGTTCTGCGTGTCATAAATCACCAAGATGCTGAACAAGACTACAACAGCACCGGAGATGATGACATGAATCAGAGGATTGCCTAAAAATAGGTTTAAAAGAGAAAAGCCGATGATCACAAAAAGTGCGATCATCAAAGGCTTTCCATAACTTGTAAAATCTTTTTTAGTTCTGATTGCAACGAAACTCATCGCACCAAATACTACAGATGTCATAGCAAAAGCATTACCGATGATAGTGCCGCCGCCTTCCATGCCGAGTGTGCGCGTCAACAGTGGAGCAAGAGTAATACCTGTCATAAAGACAAAGGCAAACATAACAACAAGGTTGATGCCCGGCTTGCGCTTCACAGCAAAAAGACCAAAGAGCAGGGCAAATTCTACGATTACAATCCCAATAAACCAATTTTGGATATCAGCTGCAAAAGGAATGCCAACATAGGCCCCGACAGCGCCCGCCATCATAGAAGCGGCGAACAGTTTGTAGGTCTCTTTTACAAATGAGACAAGTTTTCCTTCACTACGTACACCTGCATCCTCATAATGAGACTGCTGTGCATAATCACGGTCATATAAAGCCATAAAAAAATCCTTTGTTTATATTTTCTGTATTTGAAATTATACCAAAAATCCCAGCCATATAGTTTTATATACATTATATACGGAATTCTTTTTGAGACAAGTCCACTTCAGATGATTTCGAAATTTATAGAGTAATTGTGTGGATTATGTGTAGCTCACGTAATGTAAAAGAACATTAATACATCATAAAAATGGAAGAAACTAAACAAAACCCCCAACTTTCAAAATTCGCTCAAAAAAGCCTTGACAATAAAAACGAAATCTCCTATAATTCCCGTCCACAAACGATGAGACCTTAAGTTAAGGCCAAGAAGAAGCGTTTGAGATCATTGAAAACTA
>JAGXFN010000015.1 GCA_024637195.1 Arcobacter sp. | reverse complement strand
CTGTGCGCCTGTACAACGGGGCGCGGATTGAACATCCGCTAGTCGTACCGTGCTCGCACGATACAACAAGCGGAAGGAGCGAACACCCCACGAAAAAATCAAGATTTTTACGAGGGCCGTCACTCATCCGCGCCCCGTTATACATAAAGGAAGTTAAACTTGTCAAGAATAAGAAGCTTATACACTTTTGATTGTCCTTGTTGCAATACCCAACTAAATGCCATTAAAATTTTACATCCTCAAGTAAACAATGGTTGTAAAAGTATAAAAGATAAAAAATGCTTTTATTGCCCAAAATGTGGAAATAAGATTGGAAATGCGCACAGTGCTGTATTAAATGCAACTCTTCAGAGTATCCTCATATTTTTTGTGTATTTTTCTACTAATGCCTTCTCAACATATTTCGAATTCCCTTCATATATTGTTTTTTTTATTTACATTATATTGTTTTATCTATTGTTGATTTTATTTGTTAAAATTTATCCTTTCATTTGTTCCGGGGAAGAAACAAAAGAAATAAAACGTGAAAACTTTATGACAGATCTTCATCCATATCAAGATGTTCGTATAGATGACTTTGAAAAAAACATTATTAAAACTATATACTTAGTGCCTGTTATTGTTATTGGAATAACCATACTAATTTTAATTGCTTTATTTGCGAAGTAGGCAATAAAAACTGTATAACAAAGCGTAGCACCCAAATATGAGATCCGCTCGCGGATCTCATATTTGGGTGCTAAAACGTTATATTTAAAGGAAATATCATGAAACACCTATTAACCATCTTGCTAGCAGTAACTTTTTCTCTGCAAGCTTATGCAGGTTCTAGTTCTGCCACATTCAATCAAGCAGGCTTTAGTATCAATGTTCTTGATTCAGAAGCAAGCAATGCTGGATCTCAACCATTAATGATGATGATGCCTGCGTTAAATGGATTTTCGGCTAATGTTAATGTTCAAATTCAGCCATATCCAGGTAGTTTAGAAGATTACAAAAAATTATCTGAAGCCCAATTTGTACAAATGGGTTTAATAACAATTTCAAGTTCAGAGAATGGAAACGAAATTCATTGGGAGTACTCTGGTAATATGCAAGGTAAAAATATGCATTTTTACTCGAAGGCAATAAAAGTAGGTAATCTTTTTTATTTGGCAACAGGCACTGATCTAGAATCAAATTGGCCTAAGACATCAAATAAAATTAAATCAGTAATAAATAGCTTTACTACAAAATAAATATAACAAATACGAGGAGCGCAATAGTTTACCGCAAGCGGAAACTATTGCTCACGACAAACGTTAGATTACAAAGGAACAAATATGCCAAACATAGAAAAAATACCTGAAAATCTAGATTTTTTATCATCTTTAAAAGAAAAAATTTCCAGAAACCTTACTGATATAGAATCACGAGATGATTTAACTACTGATGAAAAAGTTAAACAAATTATTCATATTTTTTCTGCTACATGTGCTGGAGCTGCTGTTCAACCTATACCTTTTGCTGATATATTTGTATTAACAACCATTCAAGCATATATGGCTGAACGAATTGCAGCTATTCGCGGCATTCCAATGCAAAAAGGTTCAGCACTAGAGCTAGTAACTGATTTAGGAAAAGTTATTGGACTTGGGATGCTAGCACAACAAGCTGCTCTTGGGTTATATAAAGTTGGTCTTCCTTTTTTAGCAGGATTCACAACAATCCCGTTAGTTTACGGATTGACATATGGCATAGGAAAAGTACTTGACCATCTTTTTATTGAACGAGCTAAAGATAAAAAATTAAGTTCAGAAGAGATTAAAAACATCTGGAAAAGTGCACAAAAAGAAGGGAAAGCTGAAGGTAAAAAGTATCGAAAAGAAATGAAAGGTAAAGAAAAAGCTTGAGCACACTATCCATAAAATATTTAAAAAAGAACTTTGATGAAATAGCTATTTTAGCGTGCCTGAGTGATTTGGCATTTAAGTCAAACTATGAAATTACAGAAGATAATCAAATGATACTTTCTGCTCTAAAGCGTTCTTCTGAGGAATTTAGTAATTCTAGCATAGACGAAATATCTGAAAAGCTTAGTGATTACAATAGTAACCAAATTGAAGGACTAGTTAGTAATATCAAAGGGATTACACATGAAATGGAATTTGTAAAACTAGAGAATGAAGATGGGGACTCTATTTATGCAAACATGTATCAAGATACAAATCATCCAGGGTTTGATGTAGAGTTGTTCGACAAAGATACGGGTGAGCATTGGGATGTTCAGCTAAAAGCAACAGATAGTTCATCATATGTTAGTGAATGGATTATTGAACATCCTAACGGTGAAATATTAGTAACAAATGAACTTGCAAATAAAATGGAATTAGAAAGCTCAGGAATTAATAACGATGAAATCACTGTAAAAGTAGAAGATTTTGTAGATAACCTAATAAATAATAATAATCTAAATTCATTGTCATCATATTTTCCAGTATTGGCAATATCTTCAATTGCTATTATTGTATGGGAACTTTGGAAAAGATATAAAACTGGTCAAATAACCTATTCTCAATTTAAACTATTCTCAGGGATGGCCATTGGTCAAAAAACAATTAAGCTAGGTATTTTAATAACATTATTAAGTATTCCAGGTATAAATATTGTAGTTGGAGCGACCATGCTCGCACAGCTAATTTATTCATCTCGAGAATATATGGCAAATAATTTAGAAAAAGTGTATGTTGATACACCAAAACAACTGACATGTGACATGAAAATCTAACAAAACATAGGAGCCAATAGTTTACCGCAAGCGGAAAATTATATGGCTCTATTCAAACGTTAGACTACAAAGAAGCTGGAAAACACACCCCCTGTGGATGAATATCCGCTTTTGCAATACTAGGTATGAGGATTTTAGGTCAGTCGCCACCTATAAAATCTAAATCATTTAAAAAGGTCCAGTAAGTCTTTCTCGTTCATCTTAGCAAAGCCCTGCTCTTTGCCCTCATAGATGGCGTCTGCCAAGGAGCGTTTGTCTTCTTGCATCTGGACGATCTTCTCCTCAACGCTGTTTTCTACAATGAGTTTGTAGACAAAAACCGGTTTGTTCTGACCGATGCGGTAGGCTCTGTCGGTTGCCTGATCCTGAGCGGCGGGGTTCCACCAGGGGTCATAGTGGATGACGGTGTCGGCGGAGGTGAGGTTTAGCCCTACTCCGCCGGCTTTTAGCGAGATCAAAAAGACCTCTTTTTCGCCCGAGGTGAAGCTGTCAATCTCTTTTTGGCGGTTGTTTGTGGAGCCTGTGAGTTTGCTATAGGGGATCTTTGCCTTCATCATCTGCTCTTCTATGATCTCGAGCATCGTCGTGAACTGTGAGAAGATCAGGATGCGGCGCTTCTCTTCTCTTAGCTCGTCCACCAGCTCAAGGAGCATCTGAAGCTTGGCCGACTCTGTAATCTTTTGCGCCTCTTCTGTCTTGAGTAGGCGCGGATCACAGCAGACCTGGCGCAGTTTCAACAAAGCAGCCAAGATCGAAATATGGCTCTTTGCCAAGCCCATCTGCGCTATCGTCTCGCGTACACTCTTTTCCATTGAGACGCGGATCGTCTCGTACAGCCGTGCCTGCTCGCCCTCAAAACTCACCGAGCGTATCATCTCCGTTTTCATCGGCAGTTCTGTGGCGACCTTCTCTTTTGTACGGCGCAGCATAAAAGGTGCTATACGGCGGTTTAGGCGCTCTTGGCACGTCATGTCGTGCTCTTTTTCTATGGGATTTTGGTAGAGGCTTTTGAACTCTTTCAAAGAGCCCAAAAATCCTTCCATCACCGTATCGAAGATGGAGTGCAGCTCGCCCAGATGGTTTTCCATCGGCGTACCACTGAGAGCAAGATAGTGCTCTGCTTTTATCTTTTTGGCCGCTTTTGCGGACTCCGAACGCGCGTTTTTTATCTTCTGTGCCTCGTCAAGGATCAGATAGTAAAAGGGGATCTTTTCCAGCACTGCACTGTCGAGATTGAGTAAGGCATAGGTTGTGATGACAAGGTCAAACTCATTGATGTTGTCGCTTATCTCTTTGCGGTTGGCGCCGTAGTAGAGGGCGACTCTGAGTTTTGGGGTGAACTTCTGCGCTTCGTTCTTCCAGTTGCCCAGAAGCGAGGTCGGAGCGACAATGAGCACCGGTCTGTTTAACCGTCCGGCCTCTTTTTCTATCTGCAGGTGAGCCAGTGTCTGGATGGTCTTTCCCAGCCCCATGTCATCGGCAAGTATCCCGCCGAAACCATAGACTCTAAGAAACTGCATCCAGGCCACACCCTCCTGCTGATACGCCCGCAACGTGGCATTTAGTGCCTTAGGCTCGACGATGTTGCGCTGCGTATCCGATATCGCGCGGCTGAGTTTGTCCAAGGAGCTTGTGTCGTCGATCTGAAAATGCCTGTTCAGGTTCCCCATGGCCTGCGCTTCGTATCGGCGCAGCTTGAAGCCCTGAGCATTGGGCTTGTCGATGAGTTCATAAAACATCTTCAAGATCGGGCGCAGTATCTCGGAGCTAAGCGAGACATAGCTCTCCCCGTCCAGCTCGAAACAGACTTCCTCCTCTTTCTCAAGGTCTGTGTCCTCCTTGAGAAGCTGTGTGATAATGGGCAGCAAAGGAACCTCTTGATCTTGAACGCGGATATGCATGCCCAGGTTAAACCAGTGTGAGGTCTCTTTTACCTTTACGCTGACCTTGTCTACCTTGTGGAAGTCGAGCTTAAACCCCTTTGCTCTAGAGAGCTCATAGCCCTCTTCCCTCAGCTGGGCCTCATCGTCCAAAAGCTTTTTCCACGAGAGGATATTCTGCGCTTTTAGTACCGTATCGCTTTGTACAAATCCGTAGGCTTTGATCCGGTCGATACAGCGCGCCTCTTCTTGCAGGTCACGCGCTATCTTGAGCTTCTCTTCTTTTAAAATATGTGACGCGAACGCCGGGTAAGCCTTGATGTAAAAGCCGTCATAGCTAAAACCCGGCTCAATGCAATACTCATCATTTTTACGTGCGAACTTCAAGCAGGGTCTTGGCTGGGCATCGGCAAGGGTTTCGAGCTTGAGACTAAGCGGGGTCTGTATCTCGAGCGAAGGGAGGTGAGAAGCCAGTTCCAGAGCAAAGCCCTCGAGTTCAGAGCTAAAGACCTTGGGCGAAGAAGAGAGCAGTTCTAGCTGCTGCGCATCCAGTGTCGTCTCAATGATGCCTATGCTCTTGTTTTTTGCGTCAACGTAGAGCGGCGGAACCGTTTGAACAAGATAGCTCTTTTCTCCCAGTCCGAAAGAGATCTGAGCATACTCCGCCTCTTCCTCCCATCCCAGGCTCAGGCTTCTGTCCTCTGCCCATTCCAGGGCTTTTTTGTAGCCCTTCTGCCAATAACAGCGTCCTGTCTTCACGGCCGCTTCAAGCACCAAAGCGCCCAGTCTTCCTCTCAAGGCTGCTGTCGTCTTGATCCCCTCGGCCAGCACCTTGTACAGAAGGATCGTTTCTTTGTCGCTTTCTCTGAGGTATTCCGGTGTTTTGTGCGCATGAAAAAGGCTGTTTGGACGCGCCCTGTTGACTTTTCCGTAGCCGCCGCCTTTTAGCTGGCGTGCGGTAAAGAGACTCAGTTCGACATTTTTTTCATGTTTGTCGAGGTGGAGTTCATAGAGCAGGATCGTCGAGGTCTCAAAATGCTCTTGCGCTCCTTGCAAAAACGAGGAACGAAGACGCAGCAGCCAGCTCTCTCTCTCTTCTGCACTGCTTGGCGTGGGGCTCTTTTTTGTTTCCTTCTCTTCATGCTCACTCGCCTGATCAAGGTAGGCCAGGGCCGAAGCGATGACATGCTTGCAGTTTTTTCCAACAGGACAGGAACACTTGCCCAGTATCCTGATCTCTCCGCCTTGGGCATAGACGTTAATGGTCTGCTTGTAGAGTTTACTGCCCTGAGTCGTGGAGAGGATCTGCATGATACCCTCAGAAATCATACTGATGTTTTTGATCTCACTCAGTGCGGCTTCATTGTAGTCATAGCCGCGTGAAAAATAGGAGGCGTCGGCGATAGAACGGATGTCAGAAAGAGAAAAGAGGATCATTAAAAGGCTTTTTGGCAGATTATACCAAATCCCACCAACCTTGTATACTTAAAATAAAAGATAAGCCCTTAGTTGCAAGACGACTCTTTGAAGGACTAGCTGGCTAATCCGAAAAGAGGCAACGCCGCAGATGAGGGCTTATCTTTTACCCGAAGGGCAACTCTATTAACTCAGCGTGCTTCGTTAAAAGTACTTGAGGCTACTCGTAGCCCCTGCGTACTTTCGCCTTGCACGCTGAGTTAATAGAGTTGTTTTAAGCGTACTAGGTTGGTGGGATTTGGTATCATACTACAATTAGTGCTCTTTTTAAAGGATTTGAATGGATAACGAACATCTTTTTACCATGCTCGACGCCTGCATTTCCCATGCGGCAAAACAGCTCACCGGCTCTGAAAAGCTCTCCCCTTTTGCTATGGTGCTGGAGCCGGACAATGCCATAAGAACGCTTGATCATCATGAAAAAGAAGATGCCCTGCGTTATGAATGTCTGCTGGAGATACTTAGATTTGAGGCCAAAGAGGAGATGATAAGTGCTATGGCGCTTGTCTCGCATGTCACGATTCCCGACAACTTTTCGCCTGCTGTCTCAAGCGGTATCCGTATCCATGTCGAAGAGCGCTCTTTTAAGGCAGAGAACACCCTCTCGGCGCGTCTGCTTTATGTGCCCTACCAGCTTTTCAAGACAAAAGATGACCCGACGCTACAGATCCACCTGCATGATCCCATTCCCGTCGGTCTGGCCTGCGAGGTCTTTGTCTAGTCCTGCTGTGTACTTTCCTCACGAGGAGTATTCAGCTTCTTCCACTGCTTCTCTCCCTCAGGTATCTTCTCGTCTATCTCTGTGAACCAATCATTTTTAGCCTCTTCATCTTCAAAAAAGTAGAGTTTTTGATTGTGTATGTGCCACTGCTCAGGATCGCTAAGGACTCGTTCTCCCTCGGCTAGCTCATAAGCACAGAAACCGCCGAAAGCCGGGATATAGTTTTGCGGCTGTGCTTTAAAAGCTTCAAGGTTTTCATTTGACACGAAATACCAACTTAGCCCCTCGTGTTTGCAGCTATGTTCTGCATCTGCTTTGATGGCCGTGGCCGAGGTAAAATAGCCCACCGGGTCGTAGCCCTTCAGCGCGACCTTCTCTACGCTCATCACCGCCGCCGGTTCCGCCCTCTTGGCGCATCCCGTCATCACAAAGAGAAGCAGTGCGCTGCACAGTGCCCTACCTATGTTTTTGCTAAAGATTATAAACATTGTCGCCCCTTTTAAGTGCAATTATACCAATCTTCTTTACAATGTCGAAATGAATAACACAAATACGATCAACGGCCTCTTTCACATCCCTGATGAGGGAAGTTTCCTTAAAAAGCTCATACTCAGCCACCCAACGGTCTATAATCCCGATATTGTTGTCGCCTTCAAGGTCTTGCATGCAGTCTATCCTGAACTACGGCTTGTCCACCAGGAGCACTACTTTTCCCTTCTCCTGCCGAGCGAGTCTGAAGGACTGACGCTGGAGGCGATGCTGATCACGACCCAAGACGAAGGCGAAAAGCTTTTGAGCATCTACCACCGTCTTCATTTTGACGAACAGATGTATCCGCAGGGACCCCGTGTCATCGAGGCCGATGCCTTTTTGCGCCTAAGCGCCGTCCTTGTCAATGCACCGGTCAGCGGACGCATCGACGGTTTGGCCAGCCTGCTTAACTATCAAGTACAAGAAGCGCTCAATATCGAGATAACCATGCTCAGTCTGGCTGATGGCAACACCCAGATCGCACAGGAGAACATCACTCCCTTTGTCAACAATGCGATAGGCCGCTATATGCTCGCGAGTACGCTTGACGACTTGGAGTATATCCGTCCGATGAACAGCGAAGATCTCAGCCGCCTTGTCTCACGCTATTGCGATATTCCTCTTGTCAGTGCGGCTACGGGGGTTGAAAAGCTTGAAGACATTGCTCTGGATATCAGCCGATCGGAGGATGTCTTTATCCCCAACTTCGCCTCCTCGACCATCTGTCTGATGTTTTTGCTGATCGAAAAGAAGACCTCTTCGGCCATGCTTGAAAAGGGGAGTTTTAAGACGATTAAAGAGTTTTTTCTCGACAAACACGAACTTTATAAACTAAGAGATATCAGCGGAGCTGGAGAGATGCTTGGGAATTTTCAGCAGCTTAGCGAGCCTGCTGTCTAAGAGGCGCTTGCCTGTCTACATGCTTTCGATGTCTTTGATGTCCTTGCCCGAAAGCGCTTCCATTTTTGCCTCGATCATCTTTAGAAACACCTCTCTGTTTTCCTCTTCCATATAGCTGTTAAGCATCTCCAAGATACATTTTATGCCATTGGCATTGATCTTGTTGACGCTGGCAAGATAGTGCACAAAGGTGATAAGTTTCACGTCGTTTATCGAATAAAGCTTTTTTATCCCCTCTTTATGATGCGGGAAAAGTCCTTTTTCCTCATACATTTTCAGCGTGCGCACCTTTGCACTTAGAAGTTCAGCGATGCTGCTAAGAGGAAGGACATCCTTATTATTGTCCAGTATTGCCATGCCTTCTCCTTTTTAATTTTAAATAGATTTATACCTTTTTCAAGCTTATGTTAACTGAAAAAAAAATTATTTCTTACACACTATATGTAAATATTTTACATACTATGTGTAATTTATTTACATTTAACACAATATGTCGTATCATTAAAACCGTTTATGTAAATCAACACTCAAAAGGAAAAAAATGTTACAAAAAACAATTTTTGCTGTACTGGCTTTGGCTTTAAGCATTATCCCAGCACAAGCAGATATCAAAAAAGGCCAGAAAGCCTATCTAAAGCAGTGTAAAAAATGTCATGGCAACGGAACAAAAGGTTCTTCAATGAAAAGCCAGGCAGAATGGGAAGAGGCATTTGCAGACAATGCAATAGTATTCAAACAGTGGCACGCAGGTACTAAAGGCGAAAAATACGTCAATGGCAGAAAATTTGCAAAATACGCGCCTCACCTTAAAGACTTTCTTTATCAATATGCAAACGATTCAGGAAATGTTCCTTCTTGTGGATAAAACCGCTCTTATGAATTCCAAAACTCTTTACTAAATGGGGCGGGCTTTATGCCTCGCCTCACAGCAATCCCCCCTAAAACAAAAACCCATATCAATAACATAACAGACGCCTTTGTGAATCAGCGTATACTTATGAATGGCGCCCAAGCCGGCATTTATAATGCGCTTAGAGTACAAACATAAAGTAGTAGATCGACGCCGCCTGGATCAGTGTTACTCCTATGCCCAGCATCAAAAACTTCGCAATCTTCCTGTGTCTTTGGGCAACCTCACCTGTCAGCGTCCCTTTTTTATAGGCTTTTACCGAAGAGATGATCTGATATGACCAGAGATTTACCGTTGCTATAGCAACGATGATATGCACGATCAAGAAGGTGATAAAATAGCTATAAGAGATCGAGCTTTCTTTCAAATATCCGCCAAACCCGCCGGCCATGCGCATGCCCACCTCAAACACAACGATCATCACCAGTGTCAGCACAAAGACAATCAGTTGCGAGTTGAGATGCTTTTTGATCTCACCTTTTACAGCAAAACGAACCGAGAAAAACAGAAGAAGAGGAAGCAGCATAAAATAGATAGCCACAATATCGAGATACATAGGAGCACGCGTGCCCAAAAAACCGGGTTCAAAAAACATACATAGCCTTGAATTTTTTTTTGTTATCATAGCAGTTTTTGATCATTGAGACAAAGTTTATACGTAAATCAGTCGCGGTGCTTGTGTATTTGAGTAATTATGCTAATATAAATTAAAAAAAGATGGCCTATGCAAGCGAAAATAGAAAGCATTATCAGTGAAGTCGAGAAACGCATCGTCGGCAAGCGCGAAAAGATCCAGCTCGCGCTCTGTGCTTTTTTGGCCGACGGACATCTGCTCATAGAAGATCTCCCCGGTGTCGGAAAGACCTCTTTGGCAAAGGTCTTCAGCCGTGTTTTGGGGCTGAAATACTCCCGTGTGCAGTTTACCTCCGACCTTCTGCCCAGCGATATTCTTGGCGTGAACTATTTTGACACGACAATCTCGGCCTTTCGGTTTAAAAAAGGGCCTATCTTCTCACAGTTTTTGCTCGCCGACGAGATCAACCGTGCTACGCCAAAGACCCAGTCCGCGCTTTTGGAAGCGATGGAAGAGCATCAGGTCAGCATAGACGGGAACACGATGAGTCTTCCCGAACCCTTTTTTGTCATGGCGACGAAAAACCCCTTTGAAGAGATGGGGACTTTCGAGCTGCCCAGCTCTCAGCTCGACCGCTTCGCACTCTCTTTTTCTCTGGGCTATCCCGACCATGAGGCCGAGCGCTCAATCTTAAGCACACATTCACAGTTAAATCTGGACGAACTTCAAAGCGTCGATATCAGTGTCCTTCACAGCCTTCGCGAAGCGGCACAGAAGGTTCATATCAGCGAGCCTTTGCTTGACTATATGCAAGAGATACTCGCCTTTACACGCCAAAGCGGTCTCTATAGCAGCGGCCTTTCAACACGCGGCGCGCTGACGCTCAGCCGACTGGCAAAGGCCTGGGCACTTTTGCAGGACAGAGCCTATGTCATTCCCTCTGACATTGCTTTTTTGCTCCCTTTTGTCACCGCACACCGTTTAAAATCAAAAGACGGCTCAAGCAGCCCAAGCGATATCGCCAATGAAATACTTAGCCACGTTCATCCAGATAGTTAGAACAATCCACACCCGGCCGACGAAATATTTTTTCATGGTCGTATTGGGGATTGTCGGGCTCTTTTTTTTAGCCTATATGCACAACTACAACATCGTCTACCTCATCATGTTCTTTGTCTTTTCCCTCGCCGGGGCATCGAGCATTATCGGCCGCCTGAACCTCTATGAGCTCGAAGCTTCGGTACTTGTTGCCCAGAACTTTTTTGCCAATACCGCCTCCTCCTACACGCTGAGCATATACAACCCCACGCTCAGAGAACGCTACGCGCTGGAGTGTTCCAACGCCGACACTTCTTTTTCCCTCGACCTTCTCAAGGCGCAGCAGAGCAAAAGTCTCACACTGAGCTGCACTCCCATACAGCGCGGGCCCTTTCGCCTTCCCTCTTTGCAGATCGGCAGCTATTTTCCCCTGCCGCATGAGCTTCTTTACCGCCGTCTTGATCTGGATTATGAGACGCTCGTCTATCCCGAGCCCAAGGGAGAGAGTCTGGAGAGTTTCACTGCAAAAAACCGCTCTTTTTTTGGAGAGCATGATGATTTTGAGGGGATACGCAACTTCATAGAAGGCGAATCACCGGCCCTTATTCATTGGCCCTCTTATGCCAAAAGCGGCGAACTGATGGCAAAAGAGTTTGTCCTGCTCGAAGAGAGCAAGCATCTGCACTTTTATTTTAAAAACTGCGGAACGGATGACGAACAGAGACTCTCGCAGCTGTGTCTGTGGGCATTGGAATGCAACGCAAAGCGCATCAGCTACTCCATCCATTTTCCCTCTGTAGTCCTGCATTCACGTCAAAGGAGCCATCATGAGATTCTCAGCTTTCTCGCACGCTACGCCCTCTAAGGCGCTCTTGCTCGACACTGCCCTTATTCTGTCTCTTCTGCCGCATCTTTTTACGCTCAAGCTTCCTATGCTGGCCTATCTTCTGCTCGCACTTGTCTTCATTATCAAAAAGAAGAGCTCCAAGAGTGTGCTTGTCGCTTTTGGCCTTCTGGGTTTTCTGGCCATTGCCGGGAGTTTTTTTGCGGATTACAATATTTCCAACTTTTCCAGACTCCTTCTTTTTGTCTCTGTGATCCTCTCCCTGCTGGTTTACGCCCTTGTTCTGCAAAGACTCACCCGAAGCATCAACTTTTATATTCTAATCTCGCCTGCACTGCTGATGGTGCTCTCTTTCTTCTTTTACAACTCCATCGGCATGCTCTTCTACGCACTTTTCACCCTCTTTTGTTTTACTTTTTTACTGCTGTATGCGCGGATGAAGAGTTCCTTTGTCAATGCCCTGCGCATCAACGCCCTGCTCTTTCTCTTCAGCCTTCCCATCGTCGTCCTGCTTTTTCTGAGCTTTCCGCGCATCTCGTATAAAAATGCGAGCTTTGGATTTAAGGCGGAGCTGGAGAAGCGCACCGGCCATGACGGCACCATGTATCTTGACTCCAAGGCCCTGCTGGTCCCCTCGTCCAAACTGGTCATGGAGGTCAGTTTTGGCAAAGATGTCCCCCCGGACAATACACTCTACTTCAGGGGATCGACCCTCTATGTGGACAAGGGCACGCGGTGGGAACGCGGCGAGCGTAAAAGAGCAAAAACAGAGGCAGTCGAGCTGGATAAACGTGTAGACTACAGCGTCAAACTCTATGCGCATCATAAGCGCTGGCTGTATATGCTGGACATTCCGCTGCTTAGTCCCGACAATAGCCGCATCGGCCAGGACTTCATTACGCTGCGCGACAAGCCGGTAGAAGAGATCTACTCCTATGAGGGACGCTCAGCGCTGGAATATAAGCTCATGCAGGAATCATCATCTCTGCATGAGAATACGCTCTACGTGGACATAGAACGTGACAAAAGAAGCTATGAAGCCTTAAAAAAGGCCGTGGATCTTCAGGCGAAGGATGAAGAGAAAGCCCTGCAGCTTTTGCAGTTTTTCTCCTCTTTGAACCTCTCTTACTCCCTCAAACCAAAGGAGATAGATCTGGCACATCCCGTGGACTCGTTTTTGTTTGATTCCAAGGTCGGCTACTGCGTCCATTTTGCCGCCGCCTTTGCCAACAGCGCTCGGATGCTGGGTCTGCCCTCGCGTATCGTTACCGGCTATAAAGCAGACCGCGTCAACAGCATCAACAACTACCTCATCGTCAGAGAATCAGATGCGCATGCCTGGGTAGAGCTTTATCTTAGCGGCAAAGGATGGACACGCTTTGAGCCGACGTCAACCGCAAAACAGATACTCTCTCCCGACAGCACAGCACCCGTGGGTGGCAACAGCGCAGCATCTACAGACGCCTCAAAGCTGCAAAAACTCTTCAAACTAGCGAACATCTACTACCTCTACTCCCGCTATGTCATCAACACCTGGGTCTTGAACTACTCACGATCGAAGCAAATAGCCCTTTTGAACGAACTGCTGAACAACACGCTCTTTTTGCTGAAGTTTGTCGCTGCTATAGCAGGCTTTGTACTTGTCTCGGTTTTACTCTTTGTCCTGTTGCAAAGACAGCAGCATGCCGATCCGCTTCTGCGCGAGATGCAGAACCTGATGAAGATACTCAAAAAAGAGGGATTTGTCAGGGCTTTCGGGGAAACGATGTTTGACTTTTTGCGCAGAGTTGCAAAGTCGCAGAGCCGCTACAGTGGTCTGGCTGCCATCAGCGCCATTTACCATCAGCAGCGCTACGGAAATAAAGAAGAACAGGCTACAAAGCGGCTTAGAGCCGCGATACTTGCCTTCAAGAAGAGTCTTTAGAGCTGTGCGTTAGCTTCTGGCAGTGACTTCAACGATGTGGTGGCCGAACTGCGTCTTTACGACATGGAGTTCGCCGACAGCTTCGTTGAAACAGACCTGATCGAATTCAGGCACCATCTGCCCCGGAGAAAACTCTCCAAGCTCGCCGCCGTTTGCCTTTGAAGGACAGGAGGAGTTCTCCTTTGCCACTGCCGCAAAATCGGCTCCGGCTTCGATCTGGGCCTTTAGTTCCAGACATTTTTCTTCACTCTTGACCAAGATGTGACGTGCGCTAGCTCTTGCCATGGTAACTCCTTTTTTGAGATTGTACAGAAATAAGCCGGACAAGTTGGTATAATACAAAAAATAAATTTTACGGAAAAGAGATATGAGTCTTATTGCAACACTGAAAAATCCGATCATAACATTTACGCAAACACGTATTATCCCCTTTGTATTTACGACCTGTAAACAGCCGATGCTGTTTAAGGAGCTGATGCGTGCCAACAAGATCTACAATGACGGCATGAACCTTGAGTACAACATGAAAGGTTTTCGTGTTCGTCTGGGGCGCATTTATCTTGTCTTCCTTATCCTGTGGCTGCTGATCCTTACCCCGCCTTCACTGATCTTTCACACCCTGCTTGCCAAGATAGACTGCCACGCACTGATCCTCTCCTCTATCGTCTTTACCGTGCTCTTTTTCTCGACCTTTGCCCTGTTTAAAGCCTGGTTGATCGAGCAGGTTTCCAAACGCCTGATCATGGAAGCATGGAAAAACCATTTCCCGCATTTTGACTACAGTAAAAACAGCGAAAAGGTCTCAAAGATCTACTCTCAGGCCATAGAAAGCGGTGTTCAAAACAAAGACCTGCAACATCACATCATCACCAAGATGGTCAGCGAAAAGTAGTTTAACCGCTTTTGTCCGCCTTTGCTATGCTTTGTATAAAGGCGTAGACCCTCTCAAACACTTCGTTTTTCCCCTCGCCTAAAACAATAACATGGCGCGAGAAGGGAAGCATTTTCAGATCTTTGCGCTTTGAGCTTATCTTTTCCATAATCTTCTGCGCACTTTCAGGCTTGACTACCGGGTCATTGTCGGCTTGCACGATAAGTGTGGGCGCTGTGACCAAAGGAAGCGACGAGCGGCATACTTTCATCAGTTCATTGAGCTGATTGAGCGACTTGATGTAGTTTCGGGTGTAATTAAATTCCGGGAACTCCGGCTCGCTCTGCACATACTCCAGATCCGCATTAAATAGCGAGAGAAAATCATTCAAACGGTTCAGCGTCGGCACAACATAGTTTACACGGATATCTTGCAGTTCTAGCGCGGCATTGATGACGATAAGCCCTTCCACCTTGTTGAGCTTTCGCACGGTGGCCAAAATAGCCAGCAATCCTCCGGTAGAGAAGCCTGCGACAAATAGCTTTTCGCTGACCTGGCGCATCGCCGCAAAGCCGCGGTTGAAACTGTCATACCACTCTTCCCAGGTGCTGTCGCGCATATCTTCGCTTAGTGTGCCGTGGCCTTGAAGCCTTATGCCATAGACGTTTATGCCTCTTTCATGCAGATAATGTGAGAGTTCTTTGATCTCTGAAGGGGAGGATTTATAACCATGAGAGAGGACCAGGCCGGTGGTGAACGCCGGATCATACAAAACAAAAGGAGCACCTATCTCTTTTGGTTTTGACAGCACAGCCGAGTAGAAGTTGTTATAGTCCTTGGTGTAGCGCTTCTCATCGCTCTTACAGATCGCATAAAAGACCTCATTTTTTATATCGTGCGCACTTTTTTGCAGGGTATCCTTTACACTCTGTGTGATACTGGAAAAAAGAGAGACCTCGTTTAGAATAACACGCAGGGTGTTTTTTATACGTATCGTATGGAAATCGTGTTCGTCTTCAAAGACCTCTCTATCGATCCTGTAGAGCGCTTCTTCGACGTGTACCAATACCTTCTGTTCCAGCGCCAAAGCAAGGACACTTTCAAACCAGGGGTCTTTCTCGTCAGTAAGCAGTTTGTAAAGCGCCTCGGTGATACTGTGGTGCAGATGGTACGTTTTTAAAGATCCCACCGCTTTTGCCGCCAGAAAAATAGCACTTTTAAGCTCATCGCTGCGAACGAACTCTTTACTATAATACTCTAAGACCAGGGCAAAGATATGATCAAAATTGATCAAGGTGTTCTTATAGATCGCATCCATAAAACGCGTGGTGAGGTCTTGGCGTGTATAACTGCTTATCAGTACTTCGCTCAAAGGCTGGTTGAGATCTTGCATCTTTTTGTGTATATGGTAAAGATACTCCGCAATGTCAATAGGCTTGTCAAAACGGATATGGATCTCCGAATCAAGAAGGATGTTTCCCTCGATTTCTAGCTCCTCGTTCAGCCGTGCATCTATAGGTTCTAAAAAACTTTTGCCCAGGCTCATCAGAGGATTTATCCCCGGACGTATGGGCGTATAGGTGATGTTGACGGGAACTACGATGCTGTTTTTGTAGGCCATGCTCTCCTCAGAAGAAATGCGGTACTTTTCACGCATAGCACGTATTTTGATAATGTCGCCCTCACGCTGAGCCTGTCTGTATTCCTGTTTCAAAAGTTCAGACATGATAGCAAGGGTCGCTGAGCCGGTTCGCACAGTAAAGTCTTGCTTGTCTGTATGCAGTATAAATCCCTTGTCTTTGCTGACCTTCTTGTTTTTCACCATCATGCCTTCAGGGTAGATGATCCAGTTATCGCGCCCGGTCATAAGATCACCCAGGATGATCTCATTGCGCTGGGTGTTTTGCGTCGAAACGGTGCCGACGCGGTCGAGGTATTTTGAAAAACTGCCGACAAAAATAGAGTGGTCTGCCAAAGAGCGCACACTCATATGTGCGTAGGTGTCGATAATGTAGGGCATCACAAAGGTCTCAAAGCGGGTAAAGTGGTTGGAGACAAAAAGCGTAGGAGAGTCTTTTAAAAGGTTCTCCTCGCCGTGCAGATGGATATTTGTTTTCAGTACTGACTCCATCATCCCGACCAGATAGGAGCTGGAGTTAAAAAATATGTTCTTCATTGCTTTCTTTCTTGCCTGATGCGCATTTAGGCTCTTTTCAAATAGTCGCTGACGCTAAACTCGTCCACCATGATCGTCTCTTCTTTGACTTTTTTAGCCTCGCTCAGCAGCGCATACTCTGCCTCATCTATCACTCCCGATTTAAGAGCATCCACATAGAGTGTCTCGCCCTTTTGCAGCTGTCCGGACCTGATCTCTTTTTTCACTTTGGCAGTAATGATCTCTGCCTGGCAGGAGAGTCTGAAGGCGTGTTCCAGACGGCTCAGGGCCTCTTGTGCATTGTCGGGCAGATAGATGCCCTCGGTCAGGCGTTCGCGCTCACTGCCCTCGCTAACAAGTTTTTCCGCCAATGCTTTTGAAAGTGCATCGTCGGGAGCTTTTGAAAGAGAATTAAGGCGGATATACCATCCCACCGGATAGGCGAAAAAGAGACCTACGAGGGAGCGGTCGATGTTGTTACTGATCTCTTCATAAGCATTTTGTATCTGATGCAGGGCATGATCCCCTATCCATTTGAGAAATATTTTGTCTTCTTCTCTTTCGCCTTCTGCCTGAAACCGCTTCATTGTCGCCGTAAGCAGATACATCCAGGAGAGAATATCGCCAAAACGTGCCGTGATCTTCTCCTTTTGCTTCAGACTTCCGCCGTAATAGCCCATCACAAAGTCACTTAAAAAGGCAAATGTCGCGCTGCTCCAAACCAGTTTGCGCTCATATTTTGCGACAAGTCCGGAACGTTTTGAAAGGTGAATGTAGCCACGTGTCAGACTAAGGAGCAGCATACGCACCATATTTCTGAGCGTAAAGCCGATGTGCTTGAAAAAGTTTTCGTCAAAGGCCTCGATATCCTTCTCGCCAAGGGCTTCGATCTCTTTATAGACATAGGGATGGCATCGTATGAGTCCCTGTCCGAACTGGATAAGCGTACGGGTCATAATGTTGGCCCCTTCTACCGTGATGGCGATAGGAGCGCCGAAATAGGCATTTGCAAGGAGGTTTTTTGGCCCAAGAGAGATCGCGGCACCGCCTTGTATATCCATGGCGTGGTTGATCACCTCTCTAAACTTCTCCGTCGAATGGTATTTCATTACGGCGTTGATAACGGCCGGTTTTTTTCCCTCGTCAATGGCACCTATCGTAAACTTTCTCGCCGCATCCATCATGTAGGTAAACGCGGCTATTTTGGCCAGTTCTATCTCAATCCCTTCAAACTTCGCAATGCTGATGCCAAACTGTTCGCGCACCTGGGCATATGCGCCGGCCACCCTGGCTGCGAGCTTGATGCCGCCTGTACTTGTCGATGGCAGAGAGATACCGCGGCCGACGGAGAGCGACTCCATCAGCATCATCCACCCCTCGCCTATTCCTTCTTCTGCGCCGATGATGTCCTCAATGCCGATGACCACATCCGTACCGCTGATCGGAGAGTTGATAAAAGGAACGCCTAAAGGATCATGCTGACGGCCTTGGATGATGCCTTTGGTCTCTGCACTGACCAGAGCGCAGCAGATGCCAAGGTCCTCGCCTCGGTCCAGGATCTTCTTCGGATCTCTTAGAACAAATGCCAGACCGATAAGCGTAGCAACAGCGCCCAACGTGATGTAGCGTTTTTCAAATTGAAGGCGAATTCGGATCTTTCCGTTTTCATCTTCGAATACTTCGCCATGTGAGCGAATGGAGGTCGCGTCTGAGCCTGCCAGCGGTTCGGTCAGTGCAAAACAGGGAATCTCTCTTCCGTCAGCCAGACGCGGAAGATAATGCGCTTTTTGGGACGCGCTTCCGTAATGTAAAATAAGTTCGGCAGGCCCCAATGAGTTGGGCACCATCGTTGTTATGGCCAAGACCTGAGAGCGCGAGGCCATTTTCTGGATCACAGCACTGTGCGCGAGCGCTGAAAAGCCAAGACCCCCGTACGATTTGGGGATGATCATGCCAAAAAACTTCTCTTCTTTAAGGTACTGCCAAACTTCTTTAGAAAGGTCGCGCTCACGGTAGACCTTCCAGTCATCAGTCATTGCGCAGACGCGGTTCGTCTCATTGTCCAAAAATGCCTGTTCTTCCTGAGTCAAAGCCGGATAGCTCTCTTTGAAGATCGTGTCAAAGTTTGGCTTTCCGCTGAAAAACTCTCCGTCCACCCAAACAGTGCCTGCACGCAACGCTATCTTCTCGGTCTTGGAAATACTCGGCATCAGGTGCAACCTCTGTATCAAGGCGACCAGATGACGCGAGACAAGCTCTCTGCGGATACCAGGCAAAAGAAAAATGATGTTCAGCGGAATATAGAACAGCCAGAAGACAAACCCAGGTTCCTTGATCAAGTAGATAACAAGTGCGAGCAGTGCCGCCCAGTAGATGGCCTTTGCTCCAACATACCATAATGCGAGCAGTCCGACTGACAACACTATAATCAGGTATTGCATATTTTGTCCTTTAGATTAGTAAAATGTTTTTTTGTCTCTAGCCATATCTTGGAGCAGTTTTGTCGGCTCGAAACGCAGGCCGTAGTTTTTGGCCAGTGCCTGCAGGGTAATGACGATGCGTTCTATCCCGATCGCATCCGCGTAGCGAAGAAGACCGCCTCTGAAAGGAGGAAAACCGGTCCCCATCACCATAGCCATGTCCAGATAGCGGGCATTCTCAACTATCTTCTCTTCCAGACACATCGCTGCCTCATTGACCATGATCAGTATGGTCCGGTCTATAATCTCCTGCTCCTCAAAGAAGCGCTTGGAGTAGACAAGGTTTTTCACTTCGTCATTGGCCTTGGCTTTGTCTGCCGTGTGGACATAAAAGCCTTTGCCGCCTTTTTTGCCCAGCAACTGCATCTGATGATAGACGCGGTCAAGAACAGCACTGACCCTCATCCTCTCGCCGTAGGCCTCTTCCAAGACCTTGGCAACCTTGTAGCCCACATCCAGCCCCACCTCATCTGCCAAAGCAAAAGGACCCATAGGCATGCCGAAATCTAAAATAAGCCGGTCGATACGCTCAAAATCAGCGCCCTCTTCAAAGAGTCTTGCAGCCTCGTTGATGTAAGGAATCAAAATCCTATTTACCAAAAAGCCGGCACAGTTTCCCACCACAATGGGTGTTTTACCGGCCTGTTTTGCAAGCTCTACCACCGTCACGATGGTTTTGTCTGAACTTTTTTTACCGGGGATGATCTCAACCAGCGGCATTTTGGCAACCGGATTGAAAAAGTGCATTCCGACGAAGCGCTCAGGATGAGCCATCTTCTCGCTCAGCATCGAAATAGAGAGTGAGGAGGTGTTGGAGGCAATGATCGCGTTTTCATCCATAACGGCTTCGAGCCGGGTGTAGAGCTCCTGTTTTGCCTCCACATTCTCTACGATCGCCTCTATGGCCAGATCACAATTTTCAAAGCCGTCAAATTCGGTAGTATAAGAGATATATCCCATCCTTATCTCAGCCTCATCGCTGTTAAGACGGTGGCGTTTGATGATCTCATCGTACATCTTCTGAATGCTTTGCATCGCACTGCCCGCTTGTTCATAGCCGCGCAACTTCATCCGTACCAGTTTGCCGATAAGCGAAAACTGATATACGATCCCCGAACCCATTACGCCAGCGCCTGCCACATTTATCATATTGATGTGCAGAGGATTGACTTTACGCTTGACACCGCGCTCTTTTTTCAGTGCCTCTGAGCTATAGAAGAGTTCTATCAGGTTTTTGCTGATATCGCCGACAGCCAGCCTGGAAAAGGCCCTTGCCTCATCGACCAGCCCTGCTTCGGTCTTCTTGTTCTGTGTCTTTTCAAAAAGCTTTAATATCTCCATGGCTGCGGGATACTTTCCTTTTGTCTTTGCCATAACACTTTTGCGCGCATAAGAGAAAATAAGCCAAGGAACAAAACGCTCCATTACTGTTTTTTTATGTCGTTTTTTTAAAATCTCTTCGGGATGCATTAAGATCTCTTCAATAAAACTCTTTTCTTTAAACTCGAGATAGCCTTTGGGTACGCACCCATCCACCAGACCAAGTTTTTCTGCTTTTTTTCCATTGAGTATCTTTCCGCCTAGAATCAGCTCCAAGGCTTTAGAGAGTCCGATAAGCCGTTTTAGCCGCTGTGTCCCGCCAAATCCCGGAAGCACACCGAGATTGACCTCGGGAAGACCTATCTTCGTCTTCGCATCTTCTGTGCATAGTCGGTAGTCGCAGCAAAGCGCCAGCTCAAATCCCCCACCCAGACAGGCCCCGTCAATGATCGCCAGAGTAGGAAAAGCAAGCGCAGAGAACTTAGTCAGTATCTTTTGGCCTTCGCGTACTCTCTCATAGGCCACTTCTTCATCTTCCAAGCCTTTGATCTCGGCAATATCCGCCCCCGCTATAAATATCCCTTCTTTGGCTGAGGTGATCTTTAAAAGCGTGATCTCCTTCGCAGTTTTGAGCTCATCGAGTTTTGTGTCCAGGGCCTTTAGCGCCTCTGCACAGAGGATGTTGGCCCCGCCGTCTTCTCGCGAAAAACAGAGTGTCGCAATACCTCCGCTTGTAACAGTAAAATCAAAAAAATTCATTATTCTACCTCCAAAATTAGCGCAGCACCTTGTCCGCCGCCGATGCACAGCGTCGCCAGACCTCTGTTCTTGCCTCTTCGACGCAGCTCTTTGAGGGTGTGGATCACCAGACGTGTACCTGTCATACCGACAGGGTGGCCAAGCGCAACAGCGCCGCCGTTGACATTGAGACGTGTTGTGTCAATACTGCCCAAGGCTTTGTTTCTACCCAGATGTGTTTTCGCATAAGCATCAGACTCAAAAGCGACAATATTGGCCAATACCTGCACTGCGAAGGCCTCGTTCATCTCAATCAGATCAATATCTTTCAAGCTTAGGCGATGATGTTTAAAAAGTTTTGCCGTGGCATAGGCCGGCCCCATTCCCATCCGTTTCGGATCAAGTCCCGCGTAGGCATAGTGGCTGAGATATCCCATAGGTTCAAGCCCCATCTGCTTGGCTTTGGACTCGCTCATCACGACAACCGCCGCTGCTGCATCGGATATCTGCGAAGAGTTCCCTGCGGTCACGGTACCGTTTTTACGGTCGAAGAAGGGACGAAGCCTGCCAAGCGCCTCCATGTTTTGCCCAAAACGCACCCCGTCATCATCTTCCATGACCTTGCCGGCTTTCGTGTCATACACGATGGGAGCGATCTCCTCTTTGAAGATCCCCGCTTTGATCGCTGCTTCGGCTTTTTTATGGCTTTGCAAAGAATAAGCATCCTGTTCTTCCCGGCTTATCCCGAAGTCCTGAGCCAATATCTCCGCCGTCGATCCCATCATCAGACCGCTGACAGGATCGGTGAGTCCCTGCATCAGTCCAACGATCGGCTTGATATGCCGGGGCCTGAAGTGTGTCAGGGTATAGAGCTTTTCGCTCAGACTCTTTGCCTTGGAGAGGGTCTCAAAGAGGGCCTTCATCTTGTCACCGTACATCAGCGGCACATTGCTCATCGACTCGACCCCGCCGCACAAATAGATCTCTCCGTCGCCGCTGAGTATCTTACAGGCAGCCGAGGTGATCGACTCCATTCCCGAAGCACAGTTTCGATGCACCGTATAGGCGGTCGTCGAATCCGGAAATCCCGCTTCCAAGGCAATAACACGTGCCACATTTGCGGCATGCGCGGGCTGAGAGACATTTCCCATAATGATCTCGTCATACAGGTCAAAAGGCAGTCCCACCCGCAAGGCCAACTCTTGGACGATATGCGCTCCTAGGCGTTCTGCCTGAAGATCTTTCAGTTTCCCGCCCGCTTTGGCAATGGGGGTACGCAGGCCGTCTATGATAGCAATTCTTTCTTTCATGACTCACTCCTGTAAAAATTTTCTATTTCGTCTTTGTATCTCGCTTCGATCTTTTTACGTGCTATCTTCATCGAGGGGGTCAAGAAACCACTTTCGATGCTTACACTCTGCTTGGCGATATGAAACTTTTGTATCTGTTCCCAGTGGTTGAATTGTTTGTTGACCTTGAAAATTACATCCGCCACTATCTTTTGCACACTCTCCTGCGACAGTGTCTCACACTCTGCCTCATCCATAAAAATAAGTGCCGAAACAAAGGGCCTGTTGTCGGCAACGACAACTGCAAAATCGATCCATTTGCTGGCAGTGACCTTCTGCTCTATCGCTACGGCCGAGATGTACTTGCCCGTGGAGGTTTTGAAGAGCTCTTTTTTACGGCTGAGTATAGTGATATAGCCCTCTGAATCGATATTTGCAAGGTCTCCCGTATGTAGCCATCCTTTCTCATCTATCGCCTCTTGTGTCATCTCGGGCTGTCTGTGATAGCCGCGCATAATGCTGTCCCCGCGCGCCAAAAGCTCGCCATCCTTTGCCAGTTTCACCTCCACATGCGCGTAGGCTTTTCCGCAGGTCCCGACTCTGTTGAAGCGGGGGGTATTGACACTGATCACCGGAGAGCTCTCGGTCAGTCCGTAACCTTGGTAAAGAGGAAGGCCGATATTATAAAAAAAGCCGTAGACTCTCGGAGAAAGGGGCGCACCGCCGGAGATAAGATAGCGCAGTTCGCCGCCAAAGGCATCAAGAAGTTTTGAATAGACCAAACGCGCAAAGAGCCTGTCCGTCACGCCATCCGTTTCGCTGTTGGGATCTTTGTGATCGGCTCTGTAAAAAGCGGCTTTGGCTAGCAGCCATTTCAGCCCTCTCTCCTGAGCCGCGCGCTCGTGCATCTTGGTGTAGATCTTGTCCAAAAGACGCGGAACAGCCGTCACCACCTGGGGCCTCACCTCTTTGAAAAGCCTCCCGACACTCTTCACATCATCTGCAAAATAGATTGAGATACCGCGCATAAGATAAAAGCTCATCACCATTCGCTCAAAAATATGCGCCAACGGAAGAAAACTCAGCGCTTTGAAATAAGGCTCCACCTCAAAACAGAGCTGCGTGTCTTTGAGCTGGGTAATGATGTTTTCATGCGAAAGTTCCACCCCTTTTGGCAGCCCCATCGAACCGCTTGTATAGATGATGGTTGCGAGATCATCCGCACGGATATTGGGTCTGTTATAGCACAAATTATCGCCTATGAACGCTTCCCACTGTTGCACATTTGCGCCTTTGGCCTCTATATCTTTAACCAGCACCAATTCCATCTTTTCCAAGAAGGGCATGATCTGTTTGTAGTTGGTCTGCGTGGAGACAAAAACATAGCGAATGCCGGCATCTTCGAGTTCATGCTGCAGGTTTTCCGGCGAGATATCGTCAAAGATCGGCACCGATACCGCACCCAGACACTGCAGGGCGTAGTCCGTTATCAGCCAAAAAGGAGAAGAGTCGGCGATAATGGCGACCGTGTTTCCCTGTCTTATCCCTCTGTTTTGAAAAGCACTTGCCAAGGCGCGTACGCTGCGTACGAACTCTTGTGAAGAGATGCTTTTGTAGTGTTGCTCATGCAGATAGTTAAGGTAGGTCTCATTGTCTACCGTGTTTTCTATGTAATCAAGAAGTTCTGAAAGATTGCTAGCTTCGCACACATCGCTTCCTTGGTTTGCTTCTATTGTAATTTATTATAGCTCATTTATTTGATGAATGCAGATGCAAGAAGATAAAAATCAAATCTGATATAATTAAGTTCCTATATCTATAGCAGGACACATTGTGATACAAGAACCTCATTTTTACGCTGTAATTATCGGAAGCGAGATACTCGATCGCAGGCGCGAAGACAAGCATTTTGACTTTCTTTCCCATGCGCTCAAGGAGAAGGGATTCACCCTATTCGCCTCTTTTATCATCAAAGATGACAAAGAGCTGATCGCACGCACTTACGAGATGCTCAAAAAAGACCCTGCCGCGATAATTTTCAGTTTCGGGGGAATTGGCTCGACGCCGGATGATCTTACACGAAAGATCGTAGCCGAGGTCTTTTGCGACGGTATACTCTACCGTCATCCGCAGTTTGAAAAAGATATCCTTACACGTCTTGGCGAACGCGCCTACCCGCACTCCATCAAAATGTCCGACCTGCCCAAAGACACCGGTCTTCTTTACAACCCGATCAACAATATGTCGGGCTTCTTTTTAGACGAGCGCTACTTCTTTATGCCCGGCTTTCCTGAGATGGCTCAGCCTATGATCGCAGAGATCCTCTGCAAATACTGCCCGCAAAGCCAGCCCAGTTTTAGCAAAAGCTTTATCGCCGAAGTCGGCGAAAACAGACTCACATCGCTGATGATGCTAGTATCCAGCACCATTGAGCTCTCTTCCTTGCCAATGATGAATGACGGCTGCCCAAGCGTCGAGTTCACCCTCAGCGGAAGAGATGAGCAGGAGATCGTAAAGCATTTTAAGCTCTTCACGGATTTTCTCGAGAGCGAAGCAATACGATATCGCCTCCTATGAAGATCTCTTTCTTTTTTATAATCTTTGTTTTTGTGATGGCCCTGCTCAACTACTATATCTATAAACGCTTTTTCAAAAAGCTGGACTATCCCTTCAACCGCTACGCCTGCGTGATCCCTTCGCTCTTGATGTTAGGCGAGTTTGTCTTTGTTATCGAGGCGATAAGCCGCGTCTTTATCGACTCTCTAGCGCTTTACTGGCTCCTCTCCGCCACCATCGGGATCACCTTTGTGCTCTTTGTTATCACCCTGGTCTACGATCTCAATCTCTCGCTTTTCAAGCGCATCCCCTACCAGTACAAACGCCGCAAATTCATCAAGATCATGTTCGATGCGACCATGCTTATTCTGGCCATCAGCTACCTTTTCAGAGGATTCAAAGGAGGATTTTCAGAACCTGTGCTCAACGCCGTCGATGTTGCTATAGAGGGCTTTTCGCAAGAGGGCTATGTCATTATGCAGCTGAGCGATCTGCATGTCGGGCGGACTATAAAAAAGAGCTTTGTCGAAGAGCTGGTCACACGTATGAATGCGCAAAATCCCAACATCATAGTCATCACTGGCGACCTGATCGACCACAGCCTCGACGCGATCAAAGAGGACCTCTCTCCGCTTCAAAATCTCGTTGCACCGACCTACTTCATCCTGGGCAACCATGAGCATTTTCACAACGCGACAGAGATCATCACCCATATTCGGAGTTTGGGGATCACCGTCTTGCTCAATGAGTCGCTGCAAATCAAAGAGGGAGATGTTCACTTCAATCTTATCGGTCTGACGGATGTTCTGGGCGAACGAATAGGAGAGTACCCTATAGACATAGAGAAAGCCTACAAAGAGACAGACCCAACCTTGCCGTGCATTGTCCTGGCACACCAGCCAAAGACGATACTGCGTCTTGAGAAGAGAGCCTGCGACTTGATGCTCAGCGGCCACACCCATGGCGGTCAGATCTTTCCTTTCGGCGTGTTAGTGATGCTCGATCAGCCCTATCTCTCAGGACTTCACCGCCATGACGCTAAAAAGCAGATCTTTGTCAGTCGGGGTGCGGGCTACTGGGGTCCGCCACTTCGTGTCCTCGCCCCTAGCGAGATCTCAAAGATCGTCATACGAGGCAAGATTTAAGCTGGTATCAAAGAGGGTTTAAACGGAGGTTCTTGAAAACTCGGCAGAAGCCTGGATCGTCTCGAACATCATCTTTTCAAAGGCGGCCTTCTCTATCTTATATTTAGAAATAAAGGCATCGATAGTGTCTGTTTCAAAATTTTCTATCGCCAGGACGACTGTATAAAGTTCGCCTAGCTCGCCTTTTTTATTCACAAGCGCCTCTGTGACGCTCTCATCAAGGTTGAACTCGCTGATGATGCTTTTAAGCGGTACTCTAAAAAGTGCTTCCATCAATGAAAAGATACCTACAAAATAGGCCTCCCCCTCCTCGCGCTGCGTACTCTTGCTCTTTATCATCTTCAAAAGACGGCCCATCAGATCGGTACGCTGTTTTACCATCAAGATAAGCGGATTGCCAAAGTCAAGCTCTGACGAAAGCGGTTTAGCATACAGAAGCAGCATCAGCCACTGCACTAAAGCGTTGCGTCCGAGAAGCGTGATGACCTGATGGATAGAGGAGATGCGGTTATTAAAATGAAATGAGGCCGAATTCATAAAACGCAGCAGCTGCAGGGTCAGACCCGGGCTGTTTTTGAAGGCTTCGACAATTTCGCCCATATCACCGCCGGATTGCAGGAGATCGCAGAGCTTAAAAAGCGAGATCTTGTCAGTGTCGAGTCTTTTGTCATGAATGATATTGGGCTTGGCAAAATAGTAACCTTGAAAAGCGTCAAAGCCACTCTTTTTGTATTTTTCATAAAGATTCGCGTCTTCAAGCTTTGTCGCAATAGCTTGTATCCTGTAGGTGTGCAATAACTTCACGATTTCGCCAATGCGCGCCGGATCCAACTTGTTGCTATCGATCTTGCAGTAGCTCAGGTAGTTAAATACCTTCTTGTTCTGGTCGAGATGCTTGAACTCAGCCGCATCCAGACAGAAAACATACCCTTTTTTATGCAGCACTTCTATGCGCTCGACAGTAAGATCATCCAAAGTGGTGCTGCTTGTTATCTCGAAAATAAATGTTTTCGGAGGGATCGTATCGATGATCTCATGGCGTAAAAATCGGTCGTCGATGTTGACAAAGGCCAGGCAATCGCCAACCACGTTGTGAAGGCCCGCCTGGTTAAGCACATTGACAAGCAGCGCCGCCGTAGCATGGCGTTCATTCGCATATAAAGCACTAGTTTCGCTGTCACGATACAAAAGCTCATAGGCTATTATCTCTTGGTTGGCATTTAAAATAGGCTGTCTTGCTAGAAAAAAATCATTTGGCATGCGTCACCTTAGTAAATATAATTAATAATAGTATTAAACATATATAAGGATACTTAAATTGTGATATTTATAAAAGAAAGGTTTTTATGGCACAGCTATAAGCCGTGTCTATGCAAGGCCGCAAACCACGCAGTTACCGCGAAAGTTGTAACAGTTTTATTGTGTATGCGTAGGTTTGTTGCTACATTTCTGCTACAGTTTTTGGTTAAGAATCACACGCTTTCATCCGGGTCGAAAAATTGGCGAGCTCTGCTTTAAAACTCATCATACACCTCTCTTATATTTTCGCGCAAAATGGTAGGGATCATGCAGTGTCTTGTAGTCTCCGCCCCACTCATTGCTGCTGTGCAGAGACTTCCAGAAACTGCCAAGTTTCTCCCAGTGCTCGTTTTTGCTCCACTGTATTTCCCCGGCGACAAAAAGATTGAAGTCAATCGCCAGGCGGTCTTGATGATCCGAGTGCTTCGCCTGGCTCTTTCCCTCTTTGAGATTTAATGCGTGCTGCGCATCGCTTCGCCAGAGCTCGCCGCCCGTGAGCATAAGCTCCTGCTCTTGTGCATACGTTATCAGCTTTGCAACATCTTTTAAAAATTCCCACTGCGCTTTTGATAAGCTCATTTGCTGCATCCTTCGATTGATCTTCTAAGTTGTGCTATACACTTCAAGCTCTGGTCCTGTTTCTGTATCGCGTTTCCGATTAGCTTGCCGCAGATCACTGGCTCTATCTTGCAGGGGACCGGGACTGGGTAAGGCACCGGCTTGTCAAGGTAGCGGGTTTGCGGCTCGCATTTTTGGCTACAAGCTGTCAAGATCAATGCCATCAAGGCTATTAAAATAAGTTTTAATGTCGTCACAATTCCCCCTTTTGATAATCTTTTTTGTAGGCAAGTGCTTCTCGATTTTTGCGAAGCGTGTAGCGTCTGCTTTCCATCTTACAAGCTCTTTTTGTGCTGCTTCATAAGCGATATTCTGGACCTTGATGTCATACGCGAACTCATCAAGACTCTTCTTGTACCGTTCCGCTTCGAGATCGCTGGCAAGTTTTTTATTCTGGAGCTGAGAGTACTCGTATTTGAGAGATGCCAGGGAGCTTTCGAGATCTTGTATGATCGAGTAGACCATATACCCGGCGGCCAAAAAGGCCAGCGCTATGGCGGAGAGAAGGTAGGGTTTTATAATATCTATCATACCCCCTCCTCACCGTACTTGATCAGCACTTTTCGGATGCGGTGGCCGATGACAGCGATCACGTCATACTCGGGCAGCTCTTCTTTCGTGCGTATAGAGTAGATGTTTCCGATGATGCTATAGACTTCCGAGATCACAAGGATATTTATGCCGACAAACAAGATCGTCGCAAAGTCCGCACTCACTGCTTTGGCCCCTATCGCAAGGACTAGCGGAATGAAGAGTAGAGATAACTTCGAGATGATCCCGTATTTCATCCGGTTTGACGTGATAGAGTGACCCAGAACTTTTGCTTTTGCGACGCCCGTTATGTAGTCGATTAGGATCAACAAGGCAAAAAGCAAAAACCCTTCAGCGTTCAATCCTAGATATGTAAGCGTTCCGCTAAAGCAGAGTGCCGCCGTGTTGTAGATAAGCTTTGCAGTAGCGCCTTCGGTTATCATCTTCTCCCCTTTTTTATAGTTTCTGCAAGCCTCATTTCTCTATCTCGATGCTCATCGTCCATCCTTTTGAAAAGTTATGTGAAACAGTCTTGATTGAGTAGTCGCCGTTGTCTTCGCCTGCCCCGCTCAGTCTCAGGATGCCGCCTGCATAGATCTCTTTTCCGTACATGCTTATCGATCCGGATCGGGTGCCTCGGTTTGATTTCTGGAGTTTTGCTTCTGCTTTTGCCTGCGCTTCGGCTGCTGTTTTGAAGTTGCCATCGAGCTTGAGGATGGGATCTCCGCTGCCGACTGTGATCGACTTCGCTTCATTCTCCTTTGTGTCCTGCCAGCTGGCGGTGCAGGAGAGGTAGAGCGTCTTATTGGCGTGTTTGATGCTCATGCTCGTCACCTCGTCGGCGCTTAGGGTGTAAACCGGAAGGGTGTCGGAGGCCTTTTCTCCCTCGATGCGCTTGAGCAGCACGAGAGTACCGTTCTTGATCGAGAAGATCCCGTTGTATTCGCTTGCCAGGCGTTTCAAGAAGGCCATGTCGCTCTCTTTAGTCTGACTGATATGCGTTACGCTCAGGTCATCGTAGTCGCTCTTCAGCTTCAACGCGTGGCGGTCTGCTATCATGGCCGCTACATCTTTAATTGAGAGCTCTTCATAGCTCGTGTCACGCTTAGCCTTCAGTGCAGAAGAGAAGTCCGCGGCGGTGGCTGTTATCGTCACGCCCGATCTGTCGCGCTCGGTTGTCTGGACAAGAAATGCACCGCAAAAGAAGAGGCTCGTCTCTTTATGGCCTAGCCATAGTCTAAGTTCGTCTTCGTATTTCGGCCGGGTGAAGTCTCCTGCGACCTTGATCGTGATCTCGTCGGACTGGTTTCCGTCTTCATCGCTGAACGCGATCGAGACGATGTCCGCCTGCAGTGCTGCGGTGACGTCTTTACCGTTGGCTTCTATCTTAAAGATCGGTGTCATTACCAGAGCGCTTTCGTCGTAGATACTGAGCTGCTCTGCTCAAAAGTCGGAAGATATACAACGTCCCCGGCAACAAGCACGGTGCGCTCGAGGAGGTGTTTGTTTTCATCCATGACTCTTTCGACTATGTCCGCGTCCAGGCTTCCGTATGCTTTGAAGATGATCGTGTCGAGACGTTCGCCTTCTTGAGGTCTGTACTGTGTCATTTGAAATACCTTTGCAGTGAGATCGAGTATTCCTGATAGCGATACTTGCCATCTTTTAAAAAGCCGCTTTTCGTACGACTGAGGCTGTCTATCGTGACCTGATAGCTCTCGCCGGTGCCGAATGTTATGCGCACAGGAAGCTGTTTTTTTGCTATCTCCTCGAAGTCGTTGAGGGAGGAGACACTTTTCATCACCAGCTTGCCTGCAAAATTGATCGACTCGCTCCATAGACCGTCGCGCTGTGTGTGTTGATGGTTGCCAACACGCTGCTGTCTGTTCCAGCCGAAGCTCAGCTGGTGCTGGATACTGTCGATGTCGGTATCGTTCAGATTGAAGACGAAAGTAGCTATTTTCAGTATCATTTATATCTCCTGATCTTCATAGCTTCGATTGCGCTTGCTCTCAATATCGCGGTTTATCGCGCGCACAACATCTACGTCGCTGGAGGGGTTATTGATCTCGATCTTGTCGATCTTGACCGAGCTGGTGCTGCTGTTCGTATTAGTCATAGAAGCGGCCTCAGCGGTTGCCGTTGCCATCGTCTTAATCTTCGGCGTGTCACTGATACCTGCTATCTGCTTTGCGGGGACTGCCGTGATCTTTGTTGAAGATGCCGAGGCTGATTTCATCTCTGCGTCTCCGCCGGAGAAATTAAACCACGATCTAGCCGTCTTCATCCAGCCACCGACAAGTTCGATCTTGCTCATTATGGAGCTGAAGATCCCGTCGAAGATGGAGCCTATGAAGTTGGCCGCTGCGCCGAAGATGCCCTTTACCCCCTCCCATAGCCCGGTGAAAAATCCTGATATAGGCTCCCAATACTTATAAATAACCAATGCCGCAAGGCCAATCCCCGTTATGATCAACCCTATAGGGTTCATCAAAAATATTTTTCCAACTGTCGCCAGTGCGGTTCCCATAAACGCTATTGCAACGCTGACTATCGTAAACCCTGCGGCGAGCATAGGCATCGCCATGCCGATTGCTGCGACAGGGATGAGTATCGCACCCACAACTGTGAGAAGCGCGCCGAGTCCTCCGACGGTGTAGCCGATGACCTTTGCTGCGGTTTTGTTCTCGCTCGTCCATTCTGAGATGCTAGTTACCATATCCCCTACTACAATAGCTACCGAAGAGACAGCCGGTGCGAACATTTCTCCAATAGTGCTTGAGAGGTTTGTGAACTGCTCGCTCATTATCTCAAACTCTTTGCCCTTGTTCATAGCCAGCGCCATCTCGGTCGTGAGCTTCGTGCCATTTTTCATGTGTGAATTTAACGTCTTTTGGGCCGAGGTAAGATCTTCCTTTTTGTCGATTAGGCTCTTTATAATCTTGACCGCTTCGGCTGATCCAAAGGCTTCTTTGAGCATGTCCGAGTTTTCAACTACACTCAAGTCTCCGACATTGTCTTGAATGCGCTGTAAGATCTCAACCATAGGGAGCATCTTGCCCGCGCTGTCAGTGAACTCGATGCCGAGCTTGCCTTGTGCTTTTCCTACGTTGTCTAGAAACGCTCGGTAGCCCGTAGCAGCTTCGCTGGCACTATCAAAAGAGCCTTTCGCTACACCAATAATTGATAGCTCTTCTGCAAGTGTAATTCCCATTGATGCGGCCGCTGCTCCGATGTTCGAGAGCCCTTGAGTGAGGTCTGCACCATCAGTTCTAAATGCCTGGACTGCGCCCGAGATGGCCCCGCTGAACTGTGTTGCAAACTGCACGTCGTCGCCGAAGTCTTTTCGGAAGATTCCGTGTCCGAGTGCGAAGAGCTTTGTCATCTCGGCCGTTGTTGATTTGGTCGCAGCACCGGTCATCGCGGCCATCTTTGTAAATTCTCCGACCGCCGTGTCAGATAGTGTAGAGATACCGGATTTGATGTCGTAGGACGCTTTTATAAAGTCTGGTGCGGAGGTTCCTGCGAACTGGCTCGAAAACTCTTTTGCACTCTTCGTAATAGCGTCGATGCCTGCCGCGCCTATACCGAGTGAAGCGATCTCACCCTGCGCCTGCGCGAGCATATTGTAGGCGTTGACCGTGTCCATCACAGAGGAGAGCATCGCGCGCCCTGCACCGTATGCAGCAGTCCCTGCGATAGCCATTTTCCCGCTTACAGCCTGGATCTTCGTTGCTAGTTTGCCGACGCTTGCATTTGCCCGGCCCATCACAGGGGAAAGCATATCTGTCGCGCTTAGAACGACTCCGAGTGTAAACATCTTATCCATCTGTTGCTCCTGTGATATAATAATGATATGAACAGACTCTATCCGCTCAGATCAGCACTACTCTTTTTTGTTGGACTTGTCGGCACAATCTTGGCCGCGGCTGTCCTTGCCGTCTTCGGGTTTTTGCTTGACCCATTTCTGGGGCTTCTTACTTTTATAATCGTCTTTGTTGCGGGGGTCGCCGGGTCTGTTAAGACTCTCTTGATTACTTAGCCATCGCGACCGTCTCCGCCAAAAACATCTCCCAGACTGAAACTTCCATCTCCATCTGGTCGCCGTAGCTAAAGTGAAGCCAGTGGCCGATCATCGCGCAGCTTCGGACTATATCTTCAACCCGGCAGATTGAAAAGCAATAAACGCTTTTTGCAGGACAACATAGTCCGAAAGATCAAGCTCATACAGCTCTTCCTGTGTCTTCTCTGTCAGGTTCCCGATGAGCGCGATCTCGCGGTCGGTATCGTTCGAGATGTCTTTAACCAACATCATGTCGCGCACTTTCGGCGCGCGCATATTCACTACTTTGCCACCAGATAGTTTGATTTCTTTGCTCATTTTTCGTCCTCGATTATTTTAAATTTTCCGGAGGCCTCTTTTTCAAGAAGCTCGGTCTCTTTTTTGTTTAGCGATTTCTCGTCGCCGGTGCGCAGCACAAGCAGATCTTTACCTGTCTTGTCCTTGATGCAGATATAGTGCGTGGCTAGAACCTTCATCACTGCACCGCCGAGCGGACCGATGCATAGATATCGGTGCCGCCGATTTTTGCGATGTAATTCGGAAGATCGATGTCGATAACTTCCTGACCGTCTAGCTGCAGGTTATAGACGTTCACATACATTTTAACTTTAACTTTCATCGTGTCTCCGCTTTTCCACGGGTCGGCGTCGATGTCGAGCGGGCCAGCCAGAGTGATGACTGCAGCTTTATTGGCGCCGTCTTCCTGATAAGACCCTTTCCCCTTAAGCTTCGCCTTCTGAAGCTTTGCCATCTCTTTGTAGATGATCATATTCATAATATTGAGCTCAGCTTCGAACTCCATAGGTTCAAGCATTCCAGTGTCCATGTGCTGCCCATTTTGAACCTCTTTTTTAGTTTTCGGGTTTGGAGGAGACAAACTCTCCACGGTTCCCAAAAACCCGAAACCGTCAACAAACAGGTTAACTTCTTTTAGTCGTGATGGTAATTTACGTGTTGCCATTTTTCAGCTCCTTATGCTAATCGTTCATATACAACGCTTGAATAAGCGTCAACGCGGTCGAATGTCACTTTGATAAGTGCGGGGCTTGGAGTCTCTTGAGCTTCAATAGTGAAGTAGAACTCCCCGTTTGTGATGGCCGTCGGTGTCGTGCGGTCCTTGTCAAGATAGACGTTGAAGCCCAACATAACATCAGCCCCGACAAGAGACGCCATAAATGCGCGAAGCGAGTCAAGTGCCGCGTCAAGTGCTGCCAGGTCTTTGTCGACTGCCCACATGATCCCGTCGATGACTGCAAAGCTTGCAAGGTCAAAGATGCGGACACGGCGGGCATCCTGCCACATGGCATCGATATCGCATGTCTGGTAGTTCCAGGTGCGGATGCCGGAGTAATTAATGAACGATGTGATCTGCTCATCATTAAGCGGATCTGTCTCATCTTGAAAACCTGCCAAGAACTCACGGTTGACTTTTACACCGCTTGCCGGGATAACACGGTTAGAGATGCTATAGCTGTAGCCGATATCCTTGCTTCCATCGATTGAGGCGCGAAGATAGGCCAGTACGATAGATGCGGAGTACTCGTCTGTCGCACTGGCAACTGTGTTCCAGTCCATAAGGTTTGTAAAGACCGGCGTGATGCGACGGCTTCCAAGAAGACCGCGTTTCGTGATAGCGTCAGCATTATCTACCGCATCAAGACCAACAAAAGCACGCGCCTTCAGCTTGTCACAGTTCGCAACGATAGCGTTTTGTACATCGATGTCGGCGGCATAATCACCCACCCCGATGATGTCCGGACGCAGACCATAAAGCGAAGGTGCTGTTGCAAGAGCATTGACCGCTGTGATCACATTTGACTTTTCAATAGCCGGATCAACATCCACATGTGCCACGGAAACGATAAGAGGAACGACCAGGCCGTACTTGTCTTCACCGAACTTGAGATACTTAAGAAGGTTTCCCCCCGTAGCCGCCGCAAAACCTACATCGGCAAGGGCTGATTTGACACTATCAAAATAGTGCGTTCCGGCAGTTACGCCGGCATCTGCTGTTAGAACGAGCGCCAAAGGGATGGTACTAGATACACTTATCGGGCGTGCGCCCGTGCTTACTACGTCAACTACGACGCCTCTGTTTTTACTCATGAGAAACTCCTTTTATAATGGGATGGATATTTGATGCGGTGGTACATGTCCACCGATGTATAGAACAGCCAAACGGTGAATTTGGATGCTCCTGCCGCCTGAAGTGCCTCTTTAAAAAGCTGATCAGCCAAAGCATACTTTCCTCTATCACAGAGATAGTCATGTATGACAACCGCTTTCATAAAGTCGCTTTTATTTGGCGGCCAGATACTCCATAGCAGCCGTGGGATATTTGCCCCGTTTGTTACAAAGCCGGCGGGAACCTGCACGTTTTTGTATCTGAACGGGGCGAGCAGCCGGTAGCGATTCCCTTGGGTTGGTTCGAGAGTTAGGATTTTCATAACAGCCCGTCCTCATTCTTCTGTCGTTCGCAACATCCACTTATATCAACACCTCTCCAAGTCTCAGGAAACCAAGCGCACAGGTCTTTCTTATCAGACATAAGCTGGCATCTCCGCCAATACTTCTGCTACAGTAGGCATTGGCCTAACTTTATTCAATACATCAGCCTCAATCTGTCCAGCAAGTGTCCAACAGTTCGCAGCCCATTGACCGAGGCTTTCGCATTGAGCTCTGAACACATTGTCATATCCAAGATACTTGCCTATTGAATTGATATCGTCATATCTAAAATTCCGTGCTTTTGTATCAAGCATATTTTGTATAGCATTCGAGGTCGCCACGTTAATATCTTCCTGCGTAACTACCGGCGGTAATCCACTTACTCTTTTTGCTTCAACCCACTCATCTATTGCATACTGATATTTCACATTATCCGCCGTAACCATCAATGGCTCTTCAAGAACTGTTCTGCCTTTGTGGTATTGAACTGCTGAGATATCTGAGTTAAGAGTTGTTGGAATTTGAAATTCCACACCATTAATTATCATAGTATTTCCAACATAGGTTAGTGTTTTTATATCATTAAATGTCATTCGGCTCTCCTTCTTTTTTTATTACTGTCAAATAACTATTTTCTATAATGGATAAAGCATTAATTTTTATAGTCTCAACCAGCTCGTCTAAAGTGTCCGAGCTGTTCATAGCTACCGATGCTGTGAACACGGTGAGGGCATTAAATAGGCTCTCGTGTGAGCAGTCAGATTCTATTGAGACGTTTCCATCCTTTATCTTTATGTTTATTGTTTCCATCTTAGGCCTTCATAATGTAGGCAAGTTTCATGTATGGAGGTAAATTTGCACCAGTGCCAGATACCCCAGTTGAGCCCGTTGCAGCAGTTCCTGAAACTCCTGTTGTTCCACCGCCTCCACTGTTCACCGTAATTGTGTGAGAGTGTGCTCCTGCTGTCCCACTTGCTCTTGTTTGACTATATGCGGCACTTGAACTAGCAGGGTTTGCTGTAACACTTGCTAAATTCCCATAAAGCGGAATAGTGTGGGTGTGGTCACCAGTCGTATTAGAACTTGCTGTGTGCGAGTGATTTGGCGTAGAGTGTGTGTGCGATGGACCAGTGTGCGTGTGCGAAACAACAACGGCATCAGCACTACCTCCTGTAACTCCTACATCACCATTTATACTTGCACCATAAACGAATCTTCCTCTTAAGTCTGGTGTTCCATTGGCTCCATTACATAAAAACCATCCAGTAGGTATAGCTGTGACTAATCCGCTCCACATAGCTATTAGTCCTGTTGGAGTTCTACTATCAACGTAGATTTTTGAGGCTGGGTGTTGATCTGCTGTCGGGTTGGGGATTATAGGGCTGCTCTCAAGGGTGAGGGTTCCTGTTTTTGTTTGTGCACCATCCTTCTTTAAATAAGTAGCGTCTGTAAAACCTCTGCTTGCAAGCACGACTGCAGGATCAATCTTTAGCTCAACCGTACCGGCATTGCTGACTTCGATAATGACCTTGATGTAAAGGTCTTTGGCCGATCCGCTTGCCAATGTAGGCTTGTAAGTATCCGGGTAGCTTCCTATAGCGATCATGTCACCGGCCACGTCAAACAATCCTACTTCACGAACGGTAAAACCTCCGTCGGTCGAGGGGATGTACCCTTCCGCGACTATCCAGTCAGGGTTTACCAAATCAACATCAATACTATTGAGCGCAGCGCGCCACACTTCGTTCGTGAGGATATTATCCGTCTCATCGGGGACGATTTCGACCCCGTTTCCGTCGCCCACCGCTATGTGCGTCAGCTGTACTACCGTGCCAAGCGCTGTGGCGTTGGCAATCTTTGCTTTTCCGATATCTGTCAAAATTGTATAAAACACTTTTTACGCTCCTTGTGGATAGATGATTGTTGTTTCGACCGCGTGGTGTGCGGCAGCCAGGTATTGCACGGTAGAGATCAAAATCGGGCCTGGAAAATATGGGTAAACCGTTCCATTCTCGCCGCTCTGAACTGAGGCCGCGTGGCACATCGTCGCGCGGCTGAGCATGCTGATCTTTATATTCTCGAGCACGCTCCGTGCGTTCTTTTGTTTCATAGCTGTTTGTTCAAGTTTAGTTATCAGCGCGGAGCTGAGCCCCTCTTCGCTTGCGTTTATTTCTACGCGGAAATGGAAAGGGAGCCCGGCATAGTCAAACCACTCTACCACGTCTACCGTGCTGCTGAGTGCTTCAACCGGGCCGATCAGGGCACGGGCAGTTCCGGCATATTTCATCGCGTCGTATGCGGCGCGGATGGCTTTTCTCGAAATGGCTTCGCTCAGTCCGGAGATGTCCACGTCCACTTCCCACGCCAAAAATGGCAGAACAGCCGTGGCACAAAGTTCCGGAGAGGCTTTTAACAGCGCCAGACTCATGTTAGCACGGTCCTCAAACGACATGACCTCGTATGCCTTCCATGGCTCGCTCATATATGCAGGCAGAAGACTCATGTTGCAGCTCCCGTGAAAGTAAGATTGAGGGCCGAAATGTTTATCACCTCATTTTTCAAGAGCGTAACCGGATCTACTGGTGCTGTGAGGATCACGTCTTTGACCTGCTCGCTCTCAAGAAGTCCATAGATCTTAGAGAGGCTCAAGCTGCGCCCGAAGATCATAGTGTTCTCAGCGACAGCGGCTTCGATAAGAGCGCGCACACCTGCCTCATAGGTGAGATCGTAAAGAACGATCTCGGCCGTTAGGATAACATCGACTATGGTCGCCGAACTCACCTGGACGTCATCGGTCAGTGGGCGGATCTCTTCTTTACTCAGAACAGCATTGACCCGGTCGATCATAACCTGGTCCGCCGCGCCTGTGTTTGAGAGAAGATAGACTTTCACTACGCCTGCCTCGTCATCGATGAGTTCGACTTCGGAGATACGGGCATCTGCTGTTTTTGCAAAGTACTTGTAGGTCAGCATGGACCCAGCCGTGCTCTTCATTTCGCGGCTGAGCCAGATGCGCTCGCGGTATTTGTCATCGTCCTCTGCATCTGCGCCCGAGTGAAAAGCTTCGCTCTGCGTTGTAGATGCGACATAGGGAAGCGGGGTCAAGATAGACTCGGTCTTCAATACACTTGACTCAGTAAACTCCTGCAACTCTACCATGCCGGTAGCACTAAGACTTCCAGCAGGGATTACAACGTCTGCGAGAAGCAGAGCGATAGCGGCTTTTCCGTCACCTAATTTGAGCCCATTAAGGAGGGTAGTACTCGTAGTCCTGGCGGCAGAGAGCGCAAACGAAAAGAGCGCATAAGGGCGCGAACCCTTAAGGCGCGGTACGCCGTACCGTGAAGTGCCGAGATGATCAAGGTCGGCTTTTTTGGCAAAGGCAAGAAGCTGAGACTTGACGGCGTTGTTGATCCGGGTACGCATCAGCATCTCGTCATAAGCATCGGCCTCGATCATAGTCATTAAGTCGTCGCTTTCGCTCGGAACGTAGGCGATGTCTTTGGCCTTCATGATCTCAATGACGCGGGCAAGTTTTCGCGCTTTTATCGTCTCGAAACTAAAGAGCTCGAGGACTTCGGGTGCTGGCAGATCAAGCAGCTGCATCGGCTACCTCCTCGAAAGGGATAAGGGCTGTATTTTCGACCTCGCCCTCTTTGTACTCGATCACGAAAGTCGCTGTGTCTGCGGTGTTTATCTTCACTTTTTTTAAAATGCAGCGCGGCTCGTTCGTCTCGATAGCTTCACTAACATAGCGGATGGCGTCAAGCACCCACTCATCATCCACACTCTGATCAACCAGCTCGAAGAGAAGCGAGCCGTAGGCGGGCATCATCACGCGGCTACCCAGAGGAGTGGATAAAATGCGGCGGATAGAGTCGAGGACGGTGAGTTCTTGGGTCATTTCTTGCTCCTTGTATTTGTTGATACATCAGAGTGCGGAGAACCGGTAAACGGGCAGATAGATTCTCCTGTCACAACGCCGGTACCCCCTATTCCAAGATCGATGCTGGCGCTATCCACAGTCACAGCGTCTGCAGTAACTTTGGCACTACCGCTCGTAACTTCGACAGCATCTGCGGTAATAGTCGCCGTAGCACATATGATTGTGACTTTTCCTGCCGCTTGGATTTTGAGCTCTTTCACTTCACTATCGTAGCTGATACGCGTTCCATCTTCATACTCCGTGATCTCGGTCGTATCATTTGCGCCGACGGGCTCTTTTTGCCCCTTATTGAAGATGGCGCCGAAGATAATCCCGCTGTCTCCCTCACCATACGGCGAGAAGACAAGCACCTGCTCGCCAACACGCACAGGAGAAGCTTTGGTCTTGAAGCTGTTTGAACTCTGCGCCACGGGCAGGAAGTCCGTCACTCGCTCGAGTATCTTCACCCGGGCAAGAGATAGACCCTGCTCGCTCTTGGACTCAGTCACTGTGCCAATGGAGATAAGGTTGTTTATTTTGCGCAGTATTTCGGCAGTATGCATCTTTATATCTCCCAGCTTGGTGTGTCGTAAACGACCGTGAATTTCATGCGTGCTCCACCGTACAGGTGGTCTTGATGTTCTGCCAAAATTTCGTCACCCTCATAGGTGCGATGCTCAGGCAGGTCATCGCTTTCTGCGCCGACAGCTTTGAGCACGTCGGCGAGGATTGTTCTAAGTTTTGCCATTGTCGTTGACTTGTCGCTGACAAGGACGTCGATCTCGATCTGCACAGTATGATCCGATGAGCCGCTGGCGCGGTTGCCGACTGAGCTGGAGGTGTCACGCAGGATAAGTGCAGGCATCTCTTTTTCATTAACCTTGGAGGCGCGCCATTCGTCCACAGTCACGAGGTCGTTTGCATATCCGTTTACAATGCTGATTGCCTTAAGGCGAAGCATTAGGATGTCGACGATCTCTTGACGGCGGCTCATGGCTGGTCCTCACTAAGATAAATCTTGACCGTCCCGTCGTTTGGCGGATCGATGTCGATGATGTAATAAGTCATATTGTTTACTATGACCGTATCTCCAAACTCAGCTGCTATAGCATCCGAGCGTTTGCAGGTGACGGTAGGCGTTGCGGCGGCTACATTTGTATCCATCCCGCTGCTGCCCGAAAACATGACGTCGCGGTCCAAGTCAAAAAATACGGACAGCCCTACGCCATTGAGCGTTGCCGGCAGGGTGAACTCGGTATCATTGAAAAACACAGCGTCCAGGTCTGCCAGGCACTGCTCTTTGAAGTTCATCTTAGTTGAACGCCGCTTCTACTATCGCACGGATAGCTTCGGTTGTTGCGTCTTCTGGGATGTCGAGACCCTCTTCTTCTGCCAGGGCGCGGAGTTCTTCCTCGTCCATATCGTCAAAAGCCGATCCCTCTTCTTTGCGAGACTCTTCGATCAGCACAATAAGATCAGGCTTATTCATGCTCGAAAAACCTTCGAGTCCAAGGTACTCGCACACATTTTTTAATTCCGAGACCTTCAAAGACGAAAGATCTTCGAGTCCGGCAAGCTGCGCTGTGTCCATGCCCTGATCTCCTTCGTTTTCAAAGTGGTGTTTGACCGCATCGTTTTCAAAAAAGCGATTGGCTTCTTTGATACCAATCTCTTTGCCGACTTCGAGCACGGTGCCCGGCAGACGAAGAGAGCCGTCGATTTTTACGGAAGTTACCGTGATGATTTTTTCACCTTTTTTCATCAGCTACTCCTTAAACCGAAAGAACGACGATAGCGTCAATCTGGTGGGCAGCAGGAAGCGGCGCGGACTGGACCATAATCCATGTGATAGAAGGATCTTCAACATCCCAGACTTTTGGGAAACGAGGAACCGAAGCCCAGCCTGCTTTTTTGTCTTTGATAGCGCCGTAATGGCGGCGGAAATCGGCGTTTGTGGACGTGACGACGATCTTGTCGTTCGGGATCATCGGCTGTTCTGTGCCGTTCTCGTCTTCGAACCACTCATCATAAGACCAGACCTGCAAACGCTTGCCTTGAACAACGATATCGCCGTAGTAAGTAGCATTTTCGCCAAACTGCTCAGGTGCGATCAGTCCGAGGTCAAGACGTCGAGTATTGAGCATCTCTTTCATTTCGGTTGTGCTTAGCATCTCTTCTATGGTTGAGCTGTTACCCAAAAGAACGTTTGCAGAGATGCCGGCGTCTTTGGAAATAAGCTTGACCGCGTCGCCGATGTCTGCTTTTGGTGTTGCCGTTGCCGCTTCAGACCAGACCGGGCTGACCGTGATCTTGTGAGAAGCTTCCATACCAAGATCGATGCGATAATTTACACCCTTTCCAATAACATCAACATAGCCATTTACTAGCTGCTGCGCACACATCCACTCTTCGCGGCGGATGATCATGTTTTCAAGATCGTTAAGCTGAGAAGCAAGTGCGATAGCTTCGCGCTCTTGCGGAGATGTCATGGAGTACTCGTTGTCACCTGCGATGCGGTCATCAACAACACTGGATGCTGTCAACTCCTGCTTCGGCTTGATGTAAGCCGGAGTGTATTCGCGGGTAGAGTGGCCAAGCTTTTCTACCAGTGCGCCCTCGACGCGAGGCGTCTGAAAAGGAGCCATCCGGCGTTTTCCCTTGATGATATCGATCGTGACCGTCATGCCGATCTTTGGATCTACCTTGCTAAAAAGAAGATCCATCAAGAACGTGCCGGCTGGCTTGTCCTGGCGCATTGCTTTGGCCATTGCCTTAGTTGAATAAATGCTCATAATTACGCTCCTACTGCTGATTTGATTAAGATTCCGACGTCACGAAGTGCGGCTTTTGTTGTCGCTGCCGTGTGTCCTGTTCCGAAGCTCAACACGTTCGCGTTAAACTCACCTTTGATATAAACCGCTACGCTCGTAACGTCGCCGGCCGATGCATTACAGTCCTCTGCCAAGACGGCATAAGGCGTTTCGCTTCCATCTGTAGCGGCCGAAGCCGAAAGAAGAAACTTCCCGCCCACGGTGATCTGTCCAAGAACCGCGCCGCGCTTAAGTGCTGCGCTCGAAGCTACTGTCACGGCGTCCGTGACCAGTGATGTCTCGCCGGCAATTAAATTGTCCGGTACATAAGTATCTACTAACATTTATTTTTCTCCTCTGCTTTTTTTGCCGGCGGCTTCCATGGAGTCCTCCGCTTGTACGTCTGCAGGGATGGCTTCTTCGCCGCCCTCCGCAGACCCGCCGCTAAGTTGCGCCAGCGTTGTGCCTAACTCTTTTCCGTCTTCTTTGTGCAAGGCGTGCGCCGAAGCGGTCGTGCCCTGCATCGCATCGAAGAGCTGGATCTTCACCTGGTCGGGCGTAGTGCCGGAATCGGCAACTGCTGCGCTGATAATGTTCTCATATCCAGGGCGCGCCATAGCCTGAATCGTCAAAACCCTTTCTCTGTCGGCTTCTACTGCCGCCGCTACCTCTATGCTCGCCTCAGAACGTCCTTCGTTCATGAATGCGGCGACGATGTCGGGGTGGCTCTCTCTCAGCGACTCCGCTGAAATCGAAGGGGAAACGGCGGCTGCCGCTACAATACTCGCAGCGACGTCAGGGAAACTCTCCTGAATCATCACGACGGTGATATCGGTGTCTTTGTACATCATGTCTATCTCCTAATTTAAGATTGAAGCGCCGAAATAAGCGCCTCAAATGTTGTGATTTCATCGACCATTCCGGCTTTTAAGGCGTCGTCGCCGATGAGCAGATCACCTTGTCCGAACTTTTCCATTACTTCGGCTCTGGTGACACCTCTATTTTTAGCAACATCTTCAACAAAGATCTCGCCGAGCTTGTCCGCCCAGGCTTGAATCTGAGTGCGCCCCGCATCCTCTTTGATGTCGGGGCGCTTTTTCGGACTTACAGACGAAACGATCTCGATCTTCTCGCTGCCGTCGTCAAAGAGACGAAAAGAATACACTGCGCCGATGCTTCCGACCATCGCTGTTTTTGAGGCAGCGATGTGGTCACAGGCACTTACAATCCAGTAACCGGCAGAAGCGGCAAGGTCATCGACATAGCCGATCACAGGTTTTGTCGCGCTGGCTTTTCGGATCAGTTCGGCCAGTTCGGCTATGCCGGAGGCTTGACCGCCAGGGCTGTCGACTTTGAGAACGATGTGAGAGATAGCCGGGTTTTCAAGTGCCGCGGTGATGTCGGTGGCGAGTACCTGGGTCGAAGTGTCGCCGCATATCTCGGTGAACATGTTGGCGTAGCGATAGATGCCGCCGATAACCGGGATGATCGCGATACTTCCTCTTGTCTCGACGGTGCGCGTGTTGTCAAGAGGTTTTCCGATGCGCGCGGCAAGTGCTTCGACTTCGTGCTCGCGTTTTGATATCTGCGCCATCAGCTCGAGTCTGTCCGGCATCATCATCCAGGGTTGACTGGAGAGAGTCTGCATTATGCTGCTCATTGTTTTCCTTCTTTTGCCTGGTCGATGACCAGTGCGTTTTTCAAGATCACGAGCCCCGAAGCGTGGAGCTGTGCTGTTTCTGTCTCGGCGCGTTTTGCGTTCTGGTCGAAGTCGGTTCCGTTCATCTCGGCAGCCTCTTTTGTGCGAGTGCTAAAACCTTCCTCTACGCGCATTGTTGCGGCCTTGGTCTCTTGGACCGGGTTAAGTTGACCCTGTGCCGGGCCGTTCCACGAAGCACCGCAATACGCTCGGCGGATCATGGGGTCCTCGATGAAACCTGGGGCGTCTAGGTAGCCCAGTAATACAGCTTCGGTGAGCAGGGCTTCATAAACCGGCTGAGTAAACTTCTGCGCGAAGACGGTGCGGCGTGTACGAAACATTTTCCACGCTTCGAGAAGTGCCGCGCGGGACGCGGAGTATGAAGAGCTAAAATGCTTCATTAATACTTCAAAAGGCAGGTTAAGCGCCGCGCCGATCTGTTTCAAAATAGCCTGCGTGAACGGATCAAAAGCCGTGTTCGGTCGATTTGGGTTGGCCGTCTCCACAGACTCTCCCTCGCGCAGTCCTATGACCGCGCCCGCTTCGAGGTTGATCTCGTCGGTGTCGTTAGTGATGCCGCTCTCTTCAACGCCCATCGGTATCTCTCCGCTTTCGGTTTTGATAAAAACAGTAAAAAGACCGCTGACCACCGCGGCGGTGAGTTCGGCGTGGGTGTAGTCGGTAAGCTGCTTGAGCGGCTCGATGATCGGTGCCAAAATGGAAAGTCCGCGCTTCTGTCCTGGGCGTGACTTCTCAAAAAGATGGATGATGTTTCGGCGGCCGCTTTTTCCAAAGACCGGCACCTTTGTCCATTCATTTTTGTAAACATTCCCGCCAGGGTGGGATTTTGTGAAATGGTAAAATTCTGGAGTTCCAAGGGCGTCAAATTCTATGCCGCCCGCTATTTCTGCAGAGTCCATATTACCGTTCGGATTGCAGCATCTGTCCGCTTCGATGAGCTGGACGGCAAGTGAAAAGGAAGAGTTTTTGCGCGAGATGTAAGGCAGTGCTGCGAAGATATCGCCGCTAGTGAGCATGCCGATGAGTGCGATAGTCTGCAACTCGTAAAAATTAGATGATCTCTCAACGTCTGCATTGTCCGACTCGGCCCAAAATTTAAAAATTCGTTCAGCCTTGTTTTCCCAGACATGAGCGGCTTCTAGTGAGAGCCCGAGAAACTCGTGATCTATCTGCGACTGGACAGTGAGCCCGGCACCGACGATATTAAAACGCATGGTGTCAATGGCACCGCGAACGATAGGGGCGTTGCGGTAGAGATCACGGCTGATAGCGCGAAGGTTTTTCAAAGAGGGGAGATCGTCAGTATCCGAAGAGCCGGCGACGGTGTTGGCCGAGCGCATTGCACGGCGGGAGCTGTCTGCGCCGATGTAGCCGCCCGAGGCAAGCGCCTGATATTTCATTTTTGACTGTACGCGCTTAATCCCCTGCTCTGGGCTGATGGCCATGATGGCACGGTCAAGAATGTTCATGTGTACAGTCGGTTTTTTGTTCATTTCCACACTGCTTTTTTGAAGACAGGCCCGCGTCTTGCAGGAAGGACGTTCTGGCCTTCGATGTATTCGCTGCCGTGGATTGCAATCTGAGATAGGATTTGTTTCTTTTCGGAGAGAAGCAGGTTATATGAACGCGTGAGCTCCCTGTCGCCCTGCTTGTAAGATATGGCCTTGCGCGCTGCTGACAGTGAATCTTGTATCTCTGTTAGTTGCTGAGCGAGTGTCTGTGCCAAAATCGCATCTCCAAATTTTAAGTGCTGCAAGTTTCGCAAAATCGAGAAAATAAAGAAAGACACCAAAAGTGGTGTCTATGCATAGAGTCCTCTTTTTTGCTAGCACTATCGGAATACGCAAATAAGGGGGCAAAAAAGCTGTTTTTTTGAGTTTTGTTTAAAAATACTCAAAAAAGACTGTTAAAAATTTGTTTAAAATTTGTAAATTTACTGATTTTTTACGGTAAAAGAGGGGAAATTCTCACTATTTTTGTCTGCGGGTTCTGGCAAAACCGCATAAAAATATTAAACTTTTCCTAAAAATCGCAGGGTATTCTCATATTCTCGGGCAAAAGTCGGGCTCTCCATAAGCAACATCTTCAAGATCACGCCGGTTTCTTCGGTGCTTTTGTTGTTTTTGATAATTTCGATGACATTCATGATATTTATATCAACTTTTGCTCTTAGAAGCGTCTTGTATTCTTTGCTCATCTTGATCCCCTTGATAATGTTCTTCTGCCCTGGCTTTTTTTCATAACTCCCGTCGACGTTCCCGCCGAAACTATTCCAAAACGGCGGCCCATGTTTAGAACCTGCTCGTCTATACCTGCGAGCTGCAAGGATGCATTTGCATAGTTTCGGCAGTCAACCGCCTCATTTCTATGTCGCTTCTTCGTCCATATACCCGTCTTTTTGTCACGCTTTTCCGCGGTCAGCTGCTTGAAATACTCGTCGCTATAGGCTGGCTTATTTGGAAAATGCATGTAGTTCGGGCCCTCTTCTGTGATCTCCAAGTTTGCATATATCTCATCTTTACCTACGTTTACTCCTATCAAAAATAAATTTGTTCCAGTTTTTTTGTTCTTGCTTGCACGCTTGTTTATAAACGGAGCGTTCACCGTGCTCGATCCCTTGAGCGCATAAACGCGCTGCACAAAGCGGGGTTTGCAAAACGCATAGACGGCTTTTTGTCTGTGTCCTCCAGTGTCGACTCCTTTTGCATATATCTTCATTGTTGCGCCGTCATGGCAGACAAATGTTTTGTTCAGATACGCGGCCAAAGCCGCACGCGCTTCAGGCGTGTTCGGATCGCCGTTGATGATCTCATAGTCAATGCTCCACGTCTCGCCGTCTTTGCCATAGCCAACTGTTTCAACTTCAAAACGGTCATCTTGTGTATCCACGCCTGCGGAGAGCACGAGGACTCCTTCCGGGACTTCTGCACCGTACTCCTCTTTTCGGGCTGGGAGGTTGTCGACATTGACTGACGTTGACTGCTCTTCCCACACTTTTGCGTCGCGGGTGTTAACCCAGGTTTTCATCTTTCGATTGTCACCTGTTTTCATCAGCTTCTTTGCCGAAAGCATCTCGCGAAAGATGTCGTTCCAGCTCAAAAACCCGACCGGAGAGTAGTAAGAAGGCACGCGTATTCCGAAATGAATATGGCCCTCATTATGAGGGATATCACGCGCACCGGACGCGGCGCTCATCATCCATGTCTTTTTGCTTTCTGGCGTCAGTGTGCCGCAGTGAGGACAGCAAAACTGCACATCCCCAAGCAGCGTGTAAGTCTCTTTGTCATAGTCAAAAACGAAGTTGTCTTTTTCGAAGAGGACCATGTTTTCGCGGGTCTGTAGTTCGATCTCTCTGGGCGTGCAGGACGGACATGGCATGTAATAGTGCCGCTGATCGCTGTCCGCGAACTCCTCTTCAATATTTGACTCGCCCTCTTTGGTAGGTGTTGAGTTGATGTAGATCTTTCGAAGTACGCCGAATGCGTCTGTTCTCTTTTTTCCAAGATCGAGCGGGCTCCCCTCCCCCTCTATGTTTAGAGGGAAACCGTCCACGTCATCCATCGATACAAAACGGCAAGACAGCGAGCGGAAGTTTGCAGGGGAAAAAGACCATGCGAGCTTGAGCGATCCGCCGTCGTATGTCTTGTCGAAGAGTTCTCCGATGTCATCCTTTGTCTTGCCTGGCTTGATCTTGTTGGCGAGGTGTGGCATGTCACGCAGAGAGGGCGTGAGCTTCTTTGTACTGTGTCCCTTGGTAAGTGACTCAGTCGGCAAGATCGTCAGCTGTGAGGTAGGCACGATGTCCATGTAGTACATTGCGGCGTTAAGCCCAGCTTCTGAAAACCCGAGCTGTGTTCCCTTAATCGCTTTAATCTGCTGGAACTTGCTTTGCGGGCTGAGTGCGCGCATGAGTGGGCGGAGGTAGGGCATGCGGTCAGTTCGGTACTGCCCAGCTTCGGCACTGGCACCTTTTGGCAGCTTTCTAAACCTGTCAGCCCACTCATCGATGAATAGATAAGGGTCAGGCTTTAGTCCCCGCGCAAAACCATCGATGTACGGATTAACCATAGATCGACTCACTTACAGAAGTGAGCGTTCGGTTCACCTCCTCGTCGATGAGCGTGCGGATGACGTGAGGATCATCTTCAGTGATCAGCATGGAAGTCAAGCGCGCAGACATTCCCCCCAGGCTGTCACGGACAAGGCGGGCGACCTCGAAGGCGTTTCTGTTCACCTCCTCGATGCTGACCACCTCATTCATCTGTCGCTTGTATTCGATCTCTGCTTTTTTTCCGAGCCAGAACTCTTTTTGTATCTTGACCCCATTGAGCGTCTTGCCAAAGAACTCTATGCCGTCCTCTGCCTCTTCGTCCTTGTTGATCGGGTTCGCTATGTCAACGCCTGCAGCTGCCGCCTGCTCCCTCGCTTCTCTGAGTGCTGCAGCTTCCGCCTCAAAGCGAGCCTGGATCTCTTCTTTACTCATGTCTGCCACAGAGGAGAACTTGCCCACCTGCCCAAAGAGCCCGGACTTCTCTTGTGCTATAACAGGAGCCGCTTCCGCCTGGGCTACCCGGGCGAAGGTCTTAACAACCGCCTCGACCTCTTCATACTTAAACCACTTCTTTGGGCTGTTCGGTTTTTTGTGTGTTGTAAATTTACCCTCAGATACAAGTTTTGAGAAGTAGTCTTTTTTGCAGACATATCCAAGATCTGATCCAAGTTTCTTGCAGCATTCCGAAGCGGTTATCAGGTGTTCCATTATCTATCTTTCATGCTTGAATTTGTTGAGTCAACTTTTGTATCCCGTAAAAAGTTGAGTGAGTTTGAAACCCCAAAACTACGCGCTTTTCGAGAGTCGCAGCCCCTTGTCTGGTTGGTTGTTCTAGAAGGACCCATTTATTTGGCTGGGGCATCATCTCACTTGCTCCTTATATAAAAATTGAAGTTCTGCTTGAAGATACGGGCGGCGTTATCATCGATATATTTCTGCATTATCGGCACCCCTTCGGACTCAAACATCTTGCTCGGTCCGACCGTATTTAGTCGCTTGATTTTATTCTTGCCGGAGCTTGTTTTAACCCCGCGCACATTCTCAAAGATACCAATGTTCCCACCTTTTCCAATCATAACGAACGCATGACTAAGTTTGTGAGCCCCTGCCGTTCGTATGATCTTTACCTTGACTGGGGTTCTGCCTCTCCTAGTCGCCCCCAGTTTGCTTTTAATATTGCCAGCGTTGATAAAGTTAAAAAGGGATACGGTCCTAGTATTGACACTGATGGATGCCTCGAGACTGTTTGGATTTGACTTCTTGCCCTTAATATATCTCCCAAGGTTTTTTGCTTTGATATTGTATTTCTCTCTGACTTTCTTTTTTCCTGCAGTGGTACCCCGGTCGATCAGATTGTTGAGTGTGCGGTTCACCACTTTCTTCGTGAGCTTAGCATCCAGTGCCAATACCAACCGATCCAACCCGCTTAGTTTGAAATCAACCTCCACCCTAAATCTCCCTCAACTTATCAGCCTGGAACTTGATCTTCCCGCCATGCAGCATCTTCACAAAGGTCTCGTCGTCTAGTCGCATAGCCTCTCCCTCGTTCGGGTAGAACATCCCGCCGCTGCGTTTGCCAAGTGTCATCACCCCGCCCAGCTCGACCGCACAATGCTCCGGCATAAATCCAAGGAACATTTCATTATCGATGAAGGTCCCAAGCCCCACTACCTTACCACCGTCGGCAACCCCGCGGCTGTACTGCTTGTAAGCAAAGGCGATGATCTTAATGTTGACAAACTTCTTCACCCCGAGGTATGCCTTGAAAGAAGTCTCTTTACCTCCAAGAAATTTACTCTGACTGCCCATTCTCAGCTCAGAATAATTTGCATTAAACTCACCGTCTTCTGCCATGCTGGTAATTGTCGTTTCGTTCGAAGATGACGTGCTCTTCTTCTCTGTAGTAGTCTCTGCAAAGTTACTGTCTGATCCTATATCTAACGTCCCTTTGTCTCGTTGCATAACGTCCCTTTGTCTCGTTATGTAATTTCCCTTTTGTACTGTGGTTTCGTCACCATAGATGGAGGATAAAATTGCTTCAGTAGCTTCAATGTTGAGCGTATAATACGTCACGCGCTCCATGTTGATTTTAGTACTCACAAGATCATATTCTTTAAGTTTTGCCATAGCATTGACGAACTCTTTACGAGAGAAATAAAGCTCCTCGCACCAGCTGTCACCGACCTTATATTTGTCATGATCACACGGCTCAACAAACTTATAAAATGACCCATCGTTCTTGTCACTCCAGTAGATGATCTGCTGCAACAAGATAGCCGCATTCGTGCTCTTAAAAAACCCTTTTAACTCCGGTCGAAAGCTAATGACGTTCTTATCCCCGGCTATTATTTTAATGTGACTCATATCAGTACCGCCTCGATCTTGTTGCTCATGCCCATATTCTCTTTTTTACCTTCTGGCGCATCTTCATAATGAATGGTCACCGGCGCCCGTGCACTGCCCATCGAGTACATTATGACGCTCTCCTTGTCAACGTAGACGGCTTCTTTAAACTCGACACCGTTCTGCCTGTTTTTCTCACAGATCAGATCACGCTTATCGATCTGCGCCTTGTCCTTGACAAAGAAGAGCATGATGTCCGCATCATAGTCCGCGTCACCGCTGCCCTTGACCGCCATGTGCCCACTCTGAAGGTCGGCCTTGGCCACCTGGACGATCAGCACGATCAGAAGCCCCAGTTCGATAGCCAGCGCAGCCAAACGGTCAGTAATGTCGCTGATCTGCTCATTGCGTTTTCCTGCATTGCGCTTGTTGGTGATCTTCATCAACGAGTCAACCCCAAAGAACTTTCGCCCCATCGCAGCATGTGATCGTATAGACTTCTCAAGCTGATCTATGTCACGCCCGGCTCCGACAAGGATGATGCGATCCGTCTGCCCGCTTGTTAGGTGTGACTTGACAGCTCTCTGCGCCATCTTCCACACCGGCATCTCATAACTGTAAAACACCGCCGGATGCCCGTTAGCGATGTTGTAGATCATCTGCAGCGCAAAAGCAGTTTTACCCGCCCCTTTCTCCCCGCCGAGCATAATGAGTTGTGAGTCCTCAAACCCACCCTCAAAATGATTGTCCACCACATCAACGCCAGTGGCGTATTTTGGACGAAACGGCATCGCCTGCATCTCTGCTATAGCCTGAGTGAGAGAAACTCCCTCATCTTGTCCCTGGGTGCCCTCAAGCAGATCCAGCATCTCTATCTTGTTCATGTGATATTCGCGTTTGAGTGCTATGCCGGTTTGGTAGTCTTTGTCACGTTCCGCCCGTCCTATCTCATTCGCAAGGCGCTGATTGATGCCTTCTAGTTCGTCAAACCGCTTCACAGTCGAGTCCATTGGGATTTAACTGTCTCTTCATGCAGCTGCGACACATAGTGTTTAAACATATCGAGAGAAGAAAAAGGATTCGCAGATAAGATGCTTAAAAAAGACTCTTCATTGTCAATGCGGTTGCGCTGCATGACCAGGTGCACAGTGAGATCGTCGGTGCGGCGTTTCTTGTCGCGAAGCGCGTTTATGACATCAACCACGTTCTTATGAAACCCGAACGCGAACACATCGCGGTCAAGGTCAACGCTCTGAATGCCGCGGCACTCGTCAAACATCTCAGCATGCAGCACGCTCGAAAGTACGGCGCGCTCCATGTCGATTGTGAGATCATTATTATTATTACCCATCTTAAGCCTTGGTTCCTGCATCATTGAAAAAGGAGGGAGGGAAGCCAAGAACCACCAACGCGACCCACCCTTTTCGATAATAGTTGAAAGCACTGTGGTACAATGTCGAGTGTACTTTTGTGCACGTTTTTGAAGAGTATCGATGGTGTCTGCCAGGACGTTTAAACCATCGGTGCCCACGATCTATCTCCCGAAGGAAACAGAACGGTAGGCATCAAGGATGCAGGCTTAGTAAACCCTTACCCCAAATTTACCCTCATGCTCACACCCACAGTCTTTGTAGAAGTAGCGTGCATGCGTATTCCCTCGAGCGTTTGCCTCATCCAGCACAAGGATGTGCCCAGTAACCCCAGCCTCTTCAAACTTGATCTTAAGATCAGCGATCCGCTGGGAAAGATAGCGGACCTTGAGGTTATCGTAGGCCTCGTCATGCGTCAGCGAGTTGCCTGCACTTAGATAGACGTGGATGGTATACGGTATTGAGTCTTTCTTAAACTTGACGGTTGCCATTTCTAGTCCTTTTTCAGCTCGGAAGATGCCAGGTGCAGCACCTTGTCTTTTAAAAGTGCATTTGCCTTCTCTGCCTCGTCGATCTCTTTTAAGATCGCGGCTTTCTCTTCCTCCGTAATCACACCGTCTGCCATGGCAGTCTTTACGACTCTAAACACGTCGCTGTTCTCTATGCTCGCTATATCTACCAGTGTGTTAACGTCGCAAGCCTTTGCCTCTGCCTGACTTTTTGGGATCAGGGCAAGGTCAAACTTTTTGGCAAGGTACTCAAGCGCATCGTAGTCTGCAGACAGCTCCATGAAGTGGATAAACTCGCTGATCGTGATGTCGCTTGTCGGCATGGCCGGTTTTAGCTTGTTCTCAAGCGTGCCGCCGTTGAGCCCCAGCTCGTTAGCTGCATCGTCCCAGCTGAACTCCTGTCTTTTTCTGTCAAGGTTGATGGATCTTTTTAATATTTTGCAGAACTGGGTGTCTTTTGGTGCTTTGTTTTGCGTGTAATCGCTCATGCGGATACCTTTTTTTCTGGATTTGTATTAGATTGTGAAGCAGCTTCTTTTGTATCATTCTTTATATAAGACTTAATATCCATCCAAGCATCAACTGGAATAGAAAATTTGTCTCTCAACTCTATAGCCTTTTCGAGGACAGGCCGTCGTTTTCCGTTAAGGATTGCCCTTACCGATGACGGGGCATAAATTGTGTTGAGTGCATTTTTAATAGTGTTCATGCGGTAATGATACTATCTGTGTCTTTAATTATTGCTTAATATGATACTCACTGTGTCATATATGAAGATACAATTAGTATCAATATGTGAATAAAGGTATTTAATAATGGCTTTTGCCGATAATCTTAAAAAATATATGAAACAAAATAATATCACTGCAGCTGAAATATCAGAAAAATTAGGGATAACGAGATCAGCTGTAACAAATTGGTCAAACGGCATACGTTGGCCGAAAGATGATAAGCGTATAAAGGCCTTAGCTGCTGTGTTGAAGGTTGGAGTAGAAGATTTATTTAACGATCACGAAACCATTCCTGTGGCAAGAATCCCCGTAGTCGGAACGGCGTCCTGCGGATCTACTGAGGTAAGCCATGATCAGAAGGGGCGCTTCTGCTATTACAACGGCGACAACTTCGCCGCCGATCTCTACTGCGTCATAGCTAGCGGCGACTCCATGGCCCCCGACATCGAGGACGGTGATGAGATCATATGCAATCCATCGGCCCAGGTGCAGCACGGCGACATGGTTCACTACACCCTCCACGGTGAGAGCGCCGTCAAGGTCTTCGTGCGAAACGAAGAGGCGGGCATCATCTCCCTCAAGCCCTACAACTCATCCCCGGACTTCAAGGCCCGCATCCTCCGCATAGACGATGACGAGATGGACGCCCTCAAACTCGTCAAGGTCGTGGCCGTAAACAAGCTCAAGTTCAATAACCGTGCAGCACGATTAAGACTTGTGGGCGAATAATTGAAAAAAGTAAGTTTTGATGAATACAAAAATCCAATCCCTTATGCACTTATCCCACTTACGCTACAAGAATGTGAACAAGAATTTGTGTTACAACTTAATGACACAAATATACGAAGAAAAAGATGGCAGGAGTTTGAACGCTATAACGCTGACTTAAATGCTTGTCTAAGCCATCCTCTCAAGCAATGGATGGATGGTAGTTTTACCACTCTAAAGCCAAATCCATCAGATATTGATGTTGTTAACTTCATCGATATTTCTGACCTAGACGATCATCTGGCCCTATTTGACATGAACCATTCAGTAGGTGAGACAAAACGAAAGTACAATATTGATGGCTATATTGTTGTTGTTGTCCCAGCGGATCATGAACACTATGATACAATACAGAAGCATATAGATTACTGGCGTAAATGGTTTGGACGAGACCGTAACGCAAACCCAAAAGGGTTGATAGAGATTACACATGACTGAGCTACAAAATATCAATGAACAGATACATGACACTAAACAGCTACTTGAACAGATAGAAAATCCAGGTAGTGACAAACTAATGCGGTTTATATACAATCAAGATAATCAACTACTTTCAAATCTTATGAAAAAAAAACAAAAAATCATTATCGAATCTTTTAAAGAAACTGTACCACAACACATTACATCACCTGCTGATATCATAGAACTTATCTATACTAAAGAGCACTTTGGACCAATAGATCCTTTTTATATAGCGGAATATTTTGGGTTTAAAATAGACCAAAATTATGATCTTCAAGGCGATATAGGTAAATGTGAATTTGATGGAGAAACTATTAGAATAACCTATAAGGCAACTCAGCCTGTACGAGATAAGTTTACAATTGCTCATGAACTTGGACATGTTTTTGTACATTTTTCAACTGGCATTGACTCGGTCTTTATAGATGAGCATATAGGCGGTTCAGCATTACCGACAAATAGTACAAACTATCAACCTGTCATGCAAGCGGCAAGAAATACCACTACGACCAACACAATAGAAGCAGAGGCAAATGAATTTGCCGGACAACTTCTCGTACCAAGAGCTATTTTGGAAAGACTTCTTGAACGTATCCCAGACAATCAAAGTATCTCAGCAACACTGATAAAAAAATTTTTTCACGTGTCAACTCCTGTTTTAGAGATTAGTCTTAAAAAATACGGTTTACTGTTTAGTTCAAAAATCAACAACGACTTACAGTAGGGGTAATATGCACAAAATTATTCAAAAAATGATACAGGTAGCGAGTTATAATGACACACGCGTTAGAGTGATTCTCGAGGGAACCACCATATTCCATGGTATTTTATCCCCTCCTAACCTCAGTTCAGCTACACCTATTGGCGCAACATCACGAACAACCTTTAACTTTACACACGACAAGATAGATTATGAATTAAATACCTCATTTAACCTATTTGGAATAGACTACATACTTTCATCATCTGTTCCCACACTTCCAATTCTTCCATCTATTGAAGTTGATGAGCATAACAACCATTCTCCATTTACGCGTGGGTTTATGCCTACCTACACCCCTATATTAAAATATACAGACACAATTTTTACTATCATTGATGCCGTGCATAACAATGCAAATAAGACTATCTATCCACTTATCGATGTTCGAAAGGATGGTGACATACAAAAATATAGAAAAGACAACTTTCTTAAGCCACATTTCCTTGATCTTTATGATCTAGAGATAATGAGGAATAGAGCGCATCGGGATGAAATAAAGTCAATACGAAATAAAAAAAGAAAGTCCCCCAATAAACCAGATCTTCCAGACGAAATATATACTCCTGCCTCTGCAGAAGAAAAGATATTTCACTATAAGAAACTATTTGCATGCCTTCCCATCATTCCAACTTGTAGAATAGACACATCTACCCCAGCTGACAGCAATTACCTTTTCTTTGTAAAAACAATTTTAGAACATTTCGGCACTATTGTATTTAGAGTTATGAACATGGAAAACTTTCATACTCACATCAGTTCCTACCTTGATCCTTTCACATCTCTTTTAGATAAAAGCTATATCATTCTTGAATTCAACGGTATAAAAGAGGGCAAAGAAATCTCTATACTAAACTCTTTACAAAAACGTGGTCATATCCCACAAATAATATATGCCAAAGAGAGTGCAGATTATGAAAATATCAAAAGAGAATATGGCGATAATTACTTCGAAAATATAGCTCTATCAGGGTATTTACGACTGCAGAGACACAACATTAAAAATATATGGTTTGCAGATTATTGTGGCTACGACAGAAATACTGCCACATCTTTTATCCCCGGAATGATACCTAATGCATCGCTCTATCTTTTACAAAATAAAGATGCTAAAAAAATATGTATTTACAAGGTAAAAGTGGAATCAGAACGTGGTACACAGTCAACAAAGAAATCAATGAATCATCTATTAGAATTTTATATAAAAGATGACAAGGTTGACAAATCTTATCTTGATCCTGAGCACTGTGAGGCATGCGCATGCCTATACACAATAGAATCTATGGGTTTAGCTAAAGCAAAGACACAGTGTATGAAACATAATGGTGTCACAATAGCAAGGCTTTAAAAAAACTCTCTAAATACATAAACTGGAATATCAAGTAGTGGAGTAATACGTAATTTACCTAAATCATCAAACCGTGAGCTAAGAGCTTCTTTAAACCCTTTACTTTCAATCATATCCATACGCTTCCAGAATTCTTCCTCATATTTTTGCTTAATTCTAAAAATTGTCAAGCGCCTTAGTTCATCTTCAGATAGTAGATCAAGTAATTTTGCCTTAGCCTCTGAAGTATCATACTTGTACCACCCAGGGAAACCTCTAAGTGTTTCTCTTATTTCAATCGGCGCCCAATATGCCAAGTAATTTTCAGAATAAACATTATTATTCTTATAAGCTTCATCTATAGAATTAAGCTGATAACGGCTTGTTACTTCAATAAGCCCTACTCCTTCCATATAAGGTGCTTCTTTAAGCTTTTGAATAAACTTGCTATCTGCAACTATTGTAACACGGTGAGCATGTTTTTTATAGCTCTCTATTTGTTTTTTTATACGAGATAATGAATCAGCCTTTGATTTAATCTCATAAATATGAATATCACCATTTGTGACCAACATATCTGCGACACTTCCAGGTAAAGACACTTCCGGAACGGCGATGTAATTCCCCTTAATTTCTTTGGCTATCTTTTTAAATAATGCAATCTTGATCTTGTCTGCTTCTGTCATACTCTGCATTAAGCAATCTCCATTCCTCAATATTAAATTTTTAAAAGTATAGCATAATGATACTAAATGTGTCTTTATTAAGTTTGCTTTAATGACACAGATAGTATCATTTTCAAATCCAATCCATCCCGGCCAAAGAATCGGGATAAGGATTGGAGTGTTTTTTGACTTTTCAGCGGCAGCTCTCGCAGGTAAATAAGAGGCCGTTTTCAAATGATCCCCGTACATATTCGAGCGGAAGCGGGAAGCGTCGTCAACGGACGCTGGAATAAATGTGCAGTTGAATGTTCTAAGGTGTCGTGTTCGCACGGCACTAAGAGCACAAAGGAAAGTAAATGGATGTATGGTTTTTCTGGTTTTTATTAACTATGACTTTATGGTTGCTTGATGAGTAAGCCAGATGGCTTACTTTTTACTTGAATTGATATCTCTTGATGCTTTTGGCTTTATAGGCTTTGCATCATTTGATCTTTTACCATAGTCGCTTGGTTTTACAACGGGCTGAATAGGCTTCTTATTGTTTGATGACATGTGTTTACCTTATTTTTTTATCTATTCTTTTTAATATTAGTACCTGGTATATAGTCTTCAAGAATACGTCTTTTATATACCTTTAGGTTATCAGGCAATGCAAACATTGCATTATCATAATGAAACATTTTCTTATTTGACACTAAAGTATTTTGTAATGGCTCAGGACAGCTCTCCTTGTAATAAAATGTTGTATGCGTAGACAAAGCTAAAAGTGAGGCAAGCGTCAATAATGTTAATCCACTTGATTGTCTTATCAGTTTGGATCTCCTAATGATATTGATTCCATTATATCGTACTGCGCGTTGAGCCTCATACAGCATCGAAACCAAACCATTGGACTTTGCCCATCTTCCATCGGGGGTCTTACTCATAAATGATACTTTCCCAGGAACGCCATAGTGGACATACCTTCCAGACCGCATTCCTATGAGTGAAGAAAATATGCTACCCGCAGAAACGATAAAAAATGGTACTGTAAACCATAAAGAAGCACCATCCTCCATTATTTTAATAGAAATACCAATAAAAACAATGTTAAGCCACAGTAATGTCTTTATCACATTAAACTGGTGAGGCATTGTGGATCCGATCAATATATCTAATTCTTTTCGTACTGCCTCATAGTGCAATTTTAAATTATCCTCATAATCGGCAGTAATCTTGTTTGAACTTTCACGTTGTTTTTCTCGATACCCCATATTCACTTCTCCACATGTTTATTATGGAGCCCTTTTGTTTTGGTTTGTCAACATCATTATAGCAGAAGGGTTCCACCGTAAATAATAATTTAACGGGGGCTTAGCTCAGTTGGTCAGAGCGTAGATTTTGTACATCTAAGGTCGCAGGTTCGAATCCTGCAGTCCCCACCCTAACATTCTCCCTATGAAAAAGAGACCATACCTATCGCAAGCTTCCTTTACTCATCTGGCGGCGTTATGAAAGCGAAGTATGATCTGAAACTTTTTGTTGAGATACCAACAGGTATTTCATAAAACGTTTAACGGGAAAAAGATGAAATACATAAAAAACAAATGGGATAAGTTCGAAGAGCTGCTAGAGCAGCTCGCCGAACAGATTTTGTAAAAGTAGATGAAAAGTATATCACAAAGAAAAGGAGAGCCGATGTTTTTAGAACTGTTCGCACTATGTAAGCTGATAAACGACATTACCGATCATCATGTCATATGCGATTTTTCAGGTCATGTAGATGCTATTAGCATCCAAGTATTTGAAGGGGGGTGGGCAAAGGACAAGGCACCATCTTTTTCGACCTCTCTGTATGAGAATGAGGACGGAAAAGATATTAAAAGACGTCTGTGCTCCTTTCTGACAGACAGATGAAAAAGCCTCTTAAACGCGGCCTGCTCGACGAGGCCCCGAACGTCACGAGCCAGTCAATATTCATATCAAGGAAAGCCTATGTACACAAAAAGGAAACGCCGGGCCTTCGCCCCCTCGACCATGCGCAAAAAGTTCAGGATCTTGTTTAAACCATGTAAGACCGACATCACAGAAGACCTTCTGCACAGGGGGTCAGGATGGTACGTGCTATAGCAAGATCGACCGCCGAACTCGAGCATGAGTTCCTTCGCCTCAAGTTGTCCGCGCCCGAGCACAGACCCATCAAGATAGCCGACGCCGTCAAGCAGCTGGCCCTCTTCAAAAGCCGCATAGGGATAAAAAATGACTGACTTTATAACGCTGGACATGTTTAGATGGGGTGTATTCCTCCTGTGCCTCGCCCTGATCTTCGTCGCCTTGGTCGTAAAATACTACGCCAAAAAACGAAAAGAAGACTACACCAACCGCGACGACTACGTGATCGATGACTTCTACATGCACAAAAACTGACAGTGACCGCCCGCAGAGAAGCGGCGCTGCCATGAGCACGCACGGCGAGGTGTGGTTCGAGAAAAAGCAAGAAGTCTATGCCGAGTCCAGCCGGCTGTTCCACTTCGAGAACGCAGTACCGACAGGCATCCCCCAGCGAATGCCAAAAGCCGAAGCCGCCGCCTACTACACCCAAAAACTAAACACAGTCTGGCACCAGCTCGGCATAACCAAAAAGGAAAAACCCATGTCAGAAAAAACCAAACTGCAAAAACAGTTCAACTCCATCAAGGACAACGAGCCGATCAACATCACCAAAGGCCAGCTCATAGCCCTCTGCGAGATGGCAAAAGCAGATGCGATAAAGGCCTACACAGAGCAGAACAATTTCAACGCCGAAGAGCTCTTCCACGCGATAAAGGCTTCATGATGAGCATGGACAACTATGAAAAAGAACTCGTAAACATACAGGTCTCACTCGCACTCCCGGAAGTAAAAGAAGAAGCCGTTGACAAGCTCAACAAGAAGTACGGACGTGGGCGTGACCAGGCCATGGTAGAGAACGGGGACACTTCCGACATCTCTTCAAGCTATTAAAAAAGGAAACAGCATGATAAGCGAATTAGAATTCGAAACCGCATGCCTGACCGCCCACCCTTTCATAAACCAAAAGGGCAACACCGTCTGGGTAGACCGCACCGACTACACCCAAGAACTGCCCATCGTCTACTTCCACGACGAAAACAATACTCCCAGGGCGCTCGACAAAGAGACTTTTAAAGAGTCCTTTTCCCTGGTGCTGCCGATGGCACATAAGACCGTAGATCCAAGAAACATCAACGCTGCCAAAAAAATGGGATACATAAAATGACCGGCTTCTTCAAAGGCCGAGCCATTGGCCAGGTAGATACCGTCCTGATCAACGGAAAGCCCTACACGGACAAAGAGATCAGAGAGCTGCTTAAGCAAAAGGATGCATCGTGATCGTATATATCAATGACTTGAGCAAAAAGCTGAACATAAAAAGCCAGCAGCTTCACAGCAAGTTTTCAAGGCTCAAAAAATACGGTCTTGAGAAGACAAAGAACTCAAACGGCTATTACGTTGATGATATCCTTATGGCGATAGATACAAGACTCTTGATCTACACTAAAAACCAGATGGGAGACAAGATGAACGAGCAGCTTTATCTGATCAAGGACTTCTTGCTTGGAATACAAAAGAGAATAGCATGAGAAGGCCAGGCTTTTACTGGGTCCAATACCTTGGTGAGATGACCTTAGGGCAATGGGATGATAAAACCAATGAGTGGTACCTGATAGGGCTTGAAAAAGGGTGCAACTATATTGAAGACAGTGACTTGGATTATATCGCGCAGCAAGTTGGATAATTACTGAAAGACTACGAAAACTTGTGATTTAAACGAAGAATGCACACAAACTTATGATTTAAACGAAAATTGTGTGTACTATTTTAAAATAATTTAATATAATTTAGTTTAATTTTAAATTATATTTTTTACATATATATAAGAAATTCAAACCAAGGACTATTATGATTTTACAATTAATAATCATTTGTGCCATTCTTCTTTCACTCCATTACATATTACAGAACATATCTGAATACTACAAAGATGTTCACACTATGCAAATTGATTTTATTAAAACAGCTTTCAAAAATAAAGACTTGACCACAATGTCCTTAATTATGTTGTGGGGTATTGGAGCTTTTACAATATTAATAATACTCCTTCTAATTGCGAATGTTCCGACGAGTAGAATTGCATTGTTCTCAGCCTTTGCTATATTAATTTCTGCATTCATGGCTTCTATTGCTATGATAAAATCAATCAAGCAAGCACAAAGCCATAAAGAAGAAGAAACAAAGACCGCACTTAGAAGAAATATATTATATCTCCATGATCAAGCAAATGAGGTTGCCTCTATTATTCTAGAAGTTCAAAAAAGTAACCTTAATAATTATCTGGACCCCCTATACGAACTTATTGAAAAAAAACATGCTGAGCTTAACAACCCAAACATAACATCAAACCTTTATAAAGAGTTGTACAAGAAGGTATCAGAGATGAAACGTCCAATGACGGGGATATTACTTGAATTATTCAAATATAAAGGGCGAAAGCATCTTAACACGAATGAAGCAGATAAAGTAATGAACTATATGGAACAAACAAAAGATGGAGCGATTGATTTGTTCACATATATAAATAAAGAATACAAAATGGATTTTAAACAATAAATCTAATGAAGGTAAATGATATGAAGATTATTTTACAAATCCGTGTTATATTAATTTTAGTCATCCTAGTTACCTCCTTTTGTCATGCTGAATCATTAGCCAACAAAAACTATGGGATAGCTCTTGTATCGGAGATAACAAGCATCTATGATGGTGATACCTTCAGAGTAAATATTAAAGACTATCCAGATCTCTTGGGTTATCGAATAGGAATTAGGGTAAACGGTATTGATACTCCTGAGATGAGAGGCAAGTGCCAACAAGAAAAAGACTTAGCTCGTAAAGCAAAGCAGATAACTGTAGCAGCTCTGCGTGCTGGAAAGAAAATTGAGCTTCGCAACATGAAGCGTGGTAAATACTTTCGTATCGTAGCTGATGTATATATTGATAATGAGAGCTTGGCTTCTAAGCTTATCAACTCACAGCTTGCTGTCAGTTATGACGGTGGAACTAAAACAAAGGATTGGTGTAAATAATGAAAGATATAAAAGTTTTTAAAGGTTCTATTACTGAAGGTAAAGACCCCGTTGTAACTTGTAATGGCGAACTTCTAGAATCAAGTACTACTTTGGGATGGGGATACAAAGGAGAAGGCTCAAGACGTCTTGCATGGATTATATTAGGTAAGGCAATTGGTTTTGAAAATTTACAAGGATCCGTTGTTATAGATTATCGAGATGAAGTAATCGCGAATCTACTTGAAGATAAAAATTGGATTATCGCAGAAGACGAGGTACTACACTGGTTATCTGAGCATGGGTATAGAGATTATCTAGAAGGAGCTGTCAAACAAACTAAGGAATTGAAAGATCAGGCTAAATACTTACTAAATAAAATTGAAGAACAAAATATCGTAAAAGCTACATGCAAAGAACTTGGAATAACTCAAAAAGAGTTAGCTGAGAAATTGGAAGTTAGCCCAGCATCTGTATCTGACTGGGCTAAAGGAAATATCCCTAAGATGACCGAACTTGCATTGAAGCTTCTTATTGAAAATAAAGAGTTGAAACAAAAACTTTATGTTTTTAAAGAAGCTTACAAAATAGCTAGTGAACTATAAGGGTATCAGAATTACCGATACCCTTTAATTAGATTATCTGAATTAAAGTATATTTATTTTATGAATATTCTTATTAATTACTTGACATAGTATGAAAATTCTTATATAATCCCATTATTAATACGAATTATCGTATATTAATTAGCATAGGGGATTAGCATGAGTATCATTTTCCAAGACCATAACTTACACTTAGTTGAAAACCAAGAACATGAGTTTTTATTATCAAATAAAGAAGTTGCTTTAGGATATGGGATAAAACCTCACACCCTCGCTACACATAAGAACGACCATAAAGATGAACTTGAAGAAGGAAAACATTGGGTTCGACTAGAAGTTCAGACCAAGGGCGGCAAGCAAAAGATTATCTTTTGGACTAAAAAAGGCATAGTCCGCTTAGGCTTCTTCATAAAATCAGAACAAGCTAAGAAGTTCAGAGACTGGGCTGAAGACTACATAGTAAATCCACGAAAGAACTCTTCAATAAAAGCAGCCAACACTCGCTACAAGAACAAGCAGATCGAAATGAAAGGCGAACTTGAGACACTTCGTTGGAAAGTTAAAACTCTGGAATATCGTCTAGACCAACAACGTATTCAACGACCCTACTCTATTGAAGAAATCTACTTAATAGAACTTGGTAAAGCAGTTGTTGCCAAGCAGAAACTAAACCCATGTAAAAAACAATGTAAAGATATCCAAAGAGCTGTTGACCATGTTGACAAAGCATCTGATATCTTAAAGCATATTTGCCATTAACCTTATTATACTAATCCCTTGAAAGGAACACCCATGAATAGAGTTCAGACCATACAAAAACTCGCCGAAGATGTCGGCATTGACCCATCCTCTATTCAAGCTATGCTTAAAAATGGGGAGCTCACAAAATATAAAAAGCCAGGGTTCACCAGGGTGTTCGTAGACCCTGATGAGTTCTATGCAAAGATAGAAAAAGTATCAGCCGGGGACGATAACGTCGACTTCGATCTAGATGCATTCCTCGTCTCTTAACTACAACCCCCTTCCTAAATCAACTCACCCATACCAAATCACTTAAATAAAAAGGTGCTATTATGTCAACGCACAGTAAGACTGTTACTCCCAAAAGGAGTACCAAGAAGATGACTAGCTACTATATCAGAGGAAAGACTATCTGGCTTAGCTACTACGTTGAGGGAAAGAGATTCCTGAAATCTGCGAAGCTGAAAAACACTCCTCAAAATATAAAAATAGTTACCGAACAGATCATTCCAAAACTTGACATGAAGATCGCTACAGGTGAGATATACAAGAAAAAGCCTAAGACATTTGATCACTACGGCCGTATATTTTTAGAACACAGAGACAGCAACAAGACGTACCATCTGAAGAAAGGCTACTGGCTCAGAGCGATAGAGCACTTCAAAGGACGCGAGATCGATTCGATCACCCGGCTGGAAGTAAAACAGTATCTTAATTCACTTGATATGCTGTCTAAATCAAAAGGCGCATACAAGAGCTGCATCAAAGAGGTGTTCGAGCTTGCCGTTGATGACGGTGTGATAAGCTTCAATCCGGCACTAAGCATCAAGCTCAAGCAGGACGTCAGAAAAGATGTGCAGTACTTCTTACGCGATGAAGTCACAAAGATCATGGATGCGGCCACCGGTGTGATGGTACCGTACCTGATGATCGCATTTAACACAGGTATGCGCGTCAGCGAGATATTGGGACTGCAGATCGGTGACTTCAAGGATGACGGTTTCATCCACATCAGGCGGACCAGGACAAAGGGGATGCTCGGATCAGGAAAGACAAACAACGCCCTGAGAAAAGTTCCCTACCCGGCTTATCTGCTTGATGAAGTAAAAAAGTTTCAAGATCCAAAGCAGCTGTTCATCTTTGGAGACATCGATGACGCGCTTAAGTTGAGATACTTTTGGTTGAATATTTTGGAAAAAAGTGGTGTAAGAAGGTTTAAGATGTATTGCACACGCCATACATTCGCGACGTTTATGCTAAAAGAAAACGTTGTAAGCATAAACGAGCTTGCCGGTTTGCTTGGACACTCAAGCCCAAAGATCACACTGGAACATTATGCAAGTATTATCAATGTCAAGAACATTGATTTAGGACCTGATTTTTCTCTCTTCCGCTACAATACCGCTACAGTTGAGAAAGAGACAGTAAATAAAGCCCTAAAACAAGGCGTTTAAGAAGTATGGCACAGCTATAAGCCGGGTTCTGTATTTAAACGACAATTCATCTAAACGCTATATTACTATAACGCTTTAGCGAAGCATTACATTGTGAGACTGTAACCAATTGCTTCTTGCTGCGGGTTGGGTTTTCAAGCTCCGGCCATTGCTAGCAGGACTGGTGGGCTCTTACCCCGCCTTTTCACCCTTACCTGCTCCGAAGAACAGGCGGTACGTTTTCTGTTGCACTTTCCCTCATGTTACCATGGCCATCCGTTAGATGGAACCCTGTCTCACAGCAGCCCGGACTTTCCTCTTGCGAACGCAAGCTGCCGTTGCTATACCATAGGCGTGATTATAGGATAATCTTCATAAAGAACAACCTATTAGTCATCAGAACTATAGGAGTATGTCCAGCCTGTCTTTGATTCGGTCTTACACTCTTTAAACTCTTTCGCATTGCCCTCAAAATCAAAAACATATAAGTGTATGTATTCAAGTTCAGACTCATTCTCTCTCCCATCTAGAAAGAGCAAAGGCATGGCGGTATCTCTGTCATTTAAAGCAAAAGCGACCGGAAGCAGACCGTTGATCATATCTCGCACCTTGGTGATCTTGTAATCATCACAAAACTTGTCAAATACCTTAGAAACGATCTCATCAGGAAGCAACTCTTGAGTATTTAGATAGAGCGTAAAATGAATAGGAGTTGATGCATCGTTGTCCATTGTTGGTGCAGCCATAAGAATGAATTCTACACCCTTTAAGTTATCGTTGATTTCTTCAACGCTTAACCACTTTTGGGTTTTTAACATTTCTTGATTTTGCATAATAATTCTCTGTGTTAAATTTTTAAAATTATACTAGAAGATAGGTAAGAAGTCTAATATATGGGAAGGTTTGTATGTGATGGAGGGTAGAGTCGAATAAAGAACCTAAAGGTTCTTTATCTTTTTTCCATAGCTTCTTTGGCGTATTTTTCACCTAGGTCATAAGCTATTAAGTTAGCAGCGTGAACCTTCTCAGGTACTTTTGAAAGCATAGTATCAACAAGGATTTTCTTGTCAACAGCATTCATCATAGTATTTGCGATAGCAAGTGCAACAACTGATTGAGTAATTACATTTCCTACTTCTTCTTTCGCGATAGTAATAATTGGAATCTCATAAATCTTCCAAGTTTTTCTATCCTCATCTGTTGGGTGAACAAGGTTAGGATCAACAACAATTGTTCCGCCAGGTTGGACACCATCTTTGAATGAGTTATAAGAAACATCTGCAACTGAAAGCATAAAGCCGATTTCACCATCATTTGCATATGGGTAATAAATTTCTTGATCATCCAGTTGAATATCAACAACGGTTGGTCCACCACGAACTTGTGATGTATATGTTGCTGTCTTTAGGCCTTCTCCGCCACTTGCAATTTTTGCAGCTGCAAAAATTTCACCAGCAAGAAGAACACCTTGACCACCAACACCCGTAAATCTCATTAATGTTTTACTCATCAGCTATCCTTATATTTTTTTCTCAAAGTCATCTTGCGTAATTTTACTACGTTTACCCTGGTGTGCATCGATAATATCTTGATACATATCACAATATTCTCTAACCGTCTTATCTTCTTTTAAGATACCGGTTGGGAAGATGTTAAGCTTTTCTTCTTCTGGAAGTGCATCATACTTCTTGACAGGCATAGTAATACTGTCAATCCAGTTAAGGTTATCCATAGCAGAAACCATCTTGTTCTTGCGACCAAGGTTAATGTGACAGTTAGAAAGGATATCAAGGAAAGAGAAACCTCTATGCTCCATAGCCTTAACAAAAATTTTCTCAAGTTTTTTAGGGTCAAGCATACTCTCACGTGCAACAAAAGAAGCACCTGAAGCGATACCTAAAGCACACGCATCAAAAGTAGGATCAATATTACCCACTTTTTGAGTAACAGTCCACATACCCTGAGGTGTAGTCGGAGACGTTTGTGAATTTGTAAGACCATAGATAAAGTTATTGATAATGATCAGTGTCATATCAATATTTCTACGAGCACCATGGATAGTATGATTACCACCAATAGCAAGTGCATCACCATCACCGGCAACACAAACAACAATCTTATCAGGGTGCATCATTTTAATACCTGTTGCAAATGCAACTGTACGGCCATGAGTAGTATGAACAGTATTGAAATCAACATAAGAGCTGAAACGTCCTGAACAACCGATACCAGAGACAACACAAATGTCGTCTTGGTTAATTCCTAGTTTTTCAACAGCACGAACGAATGCCTTAAGAATAACACCATCACCACAACCCCAACACCAAAGTGTTGGCATTTTTTCTAGTCTTAAATACTTATCATAATTAAATGCCATCTTAGAATACCTCTTTTACTTTACTTACAATTTCATGTGGAGAAATTGGACGACCATTTACTTTGAACAGACCTTCGATATCAAGTCTAGATGAAACGCGCTCCACTTCTTCAGTATATTGTCTGATGTTTAGCTCAACACAAAGAACATTTTTTATCATATCAGTATATTTTCTGATAGATTTCTCTGGAGAAGGCCATAGTGTAAGTGGACGGAAAAGACCCGCTTTGATACCTGCAGCACGTAAATGGCGAATAGACTCTTTCGCAGCAAGAGAAACAGAACCATAAGCGATAATAAGAACTTCGCCCTCTTCACCCGTCATGTCATCAAGCATAAACTCTTCATTTAGTTCAAGTTCATCTGTGTGTAACATAACCTTGTCTTCAAGACGTTGGATCAGTTTACGACATGTCTCGATTTCCTCAGTCGGGAAACCATTTTTATCATGGTGAAGACCTGTAAAGTGGTAACGGTAACCTGTAAACATTGGATTAAGTACCGCTGGTTGATCTGACTCACACTCATAAGGATGGTAATCTTCAGCAGGTCCAGTAAATTGTTTACGTGGAACAATACCAGCTTTAACAACTTCTTCAGTTGGAAGTATTGCTTTACCATGCATGTGACCGATAGTCTCATCAAGCAATACAAATACAGGCTGCATGAAACGATCGGCTAAGTTGAATGCACGTACAACTTCTGTATAACATTCAGATAGATTACCGGCACATAAAGTGATTGAACGGTAATCACCATGAGATGGGTTTTTCGCTTGACGAACATCACCTTGAGATACACGTGTTGGAAGACCAGTTGATGGACCACCACGCATAACGTTTACAACAACCAATGGAACTTCACACATTTGTGCAAGACCAAGGTTTTCTGCTTTTAATGAAATACCAGGGCCTGAAGTCGCTGTCAATGTTCTATGTCCAGCCATACCAGCACCAACTGCAGCAGCAACTGCAGCTATCTCATCTTCCATCTGAATACAAGAACCACCGCGAGCTGGTAAAAGATCAGACATTTGTTCAATGACTTCTGATGAAGGTGTAATTGGATAACCACCCATAAATCTACATCCAGCATCAGCAGCAGCGAGTGCGGCTAAGTGGTTACCACTTGATATTACTTCTCTTGTATCTGACATTATTTAACTCCCTGCTGGTCTAAAGACATATAATTGTTTGCAACAATCTTCTCTTGACGTTCTTTTGCTTCATCTGTAAGTTTTGCAAACTTTTTGTTGACTGACGACAGATCTTCCTTGCTTGCCACGTAAATAGCAAAGTCAGGACAGTTTAGTTCGCAGTCATTACAACCAATACATGAATCCGGATTATCAATGGAGATCATTGCCCCCAAAGTTGATGTAGAGTCATATCTCATTCCTAATACACCCGATGGACATACTGATACACAGATATCACATGCTTTACAGTTGTCTCTGTTGATCCAGACAGGTGCCCCTGTGAATTCAATCATTCCACTTGTTATCATATATTCTCCTAAAATTAATTATCGTTTACTAAACTAAACTTTCTTAGTGCACAAGAAGCAAAGCTCTTGGCATTAAGTCCAGTCGAATCCACTTTTCCTAGGGTTTGCTGGCGAGAGAATAACCTAGTTTTCTTAAAGTCGTAATAAAGTGTGCTGCTAACGCTTCGTCTTTAAAGATACTTGTAACCTTTCGAGGCTCACACAAGAGGCCAACTTCAACATTCTCAAAGCCCTCCGTTAGGAGGGCTTTTTTGACTGTTGAAGCACATCCGCCACCGCGGATATGAGCGACCTAAAAACTCTATATTACTTCTTTGCCATTGCCTTGGTAACTGCTTTTCCAATCTCAGCCGGGGATACAACTACTGTTACACCGGCAGCTTCTAGTGCAGCCATTTTCTCAGCAGCAGTACCCGCAGAACCTGAGATAATGGCGCCCGCATGACCCATACGCTTGCCCTTAGGCGCTGTCTGACCGGCGATAAAAGCAACCACTGGCTTAGTAATATGATCTTTAATATAAGCAGCAGCCTGTATCTCAAGGTCACCGCCGATCTCACCAATCATAACGATACAGTGCGTATCAGGGTCGGCTTCAAACATCGGAAGCAGTTGTTTGTAAGAAAGACCGATGATCGGATCCCCGCCAATACCAACTGCAGTTGAAATCCCAAAGCCTTCTTTGACAACCTGATTCGCGCCCTCGTAGGTCAATGTACCTGATTTTGAGATCAGACCGACATTCCCTTTTTTGAAGATCATCCCCGGCATAATACCGATCTTGCACTCTTCTGCCGTGATGATACCAGGGCAGTTCGGTCCGATTGTCTTCATGTTATGTTTTGTCGCGTAGGCCTTAGCCGCTTGCATGTCGCGTACCGGCGCACCTTCAGTGATGATGACCGCAAGATCGATCCCTGCGTCAGCCGCTTCCATTACCGCATCAGCAACAAAGGCCGGCGGAACGAAGATCATAGAAACTGTTGCACCCGTAGTCTCGACTGCTTCTTTTACTGTGTTAAAAACAGGCTGGCCAAGGTGTTCTTGACCGCCCTTGTTGGGTGTTACACCGCCGACGATTTTTGTTCCATAAGCAAGACACTGCTCCGCATGGAAAGAACCCTCTTTTCCTGTAAAGCCCTGAACGATAACCTTGGTATCTTTGTTTACTAAAATTGACATCTACTATTCTCCCTTTGCTGCTGCTACGGCTTTTGCCGCACCATCACCTAGATCTGTCGCTACGATAATGTTAGAAATATTTGCATTTTTAAGAATCTCTGCCGCTTCAGGAGCATTTGTTCCGTCAAGACGAACGATGACCGGAACATTAACATCCGTAAGCTTTGTCGCTTCAAGAATACCGTTGGCAATACGGTCACAACGGACGATACCGCCAAAGATGTTGACAAAGATCGCTTTTACCTTAGGGTTCTTAAGAATTATCTCAAAGCCCTTGGCAACGGTCTGTGCATTGGCAGAGCCGCCAACATCCAAAAAGTTTGCCGGTGTTCCGCCCATATAGTTGATCGTGTCCATAGTTCCCATCGCAAGACCTGCACCGTTAACCATACAGCCGATCTCGCCGTCAAGAGAGATGTACGAAAGACCATACTGTGCCGCTTCGCGCTCATCAGCATCTTCTTCAGAGATATCACGCATATCTTCGATTTCCGGGTGACGTCCCAGTGCAGAGTCGTCAAAGCCCATTTTTCCGTCAAGTGCCATAAAGTCGCCCGAAGCTGTTTTTATCAATGGATTGATCTCGATCATCTCTGCATCGTTTTCCATATAGACCTTATAAAGTGCTGCGGCAAACTTGATAAACTTGCCCTGCTCTTCTTTAGGAAGACCTAGCCCAAATGCCAGTTCACGGCCGTGGAAACCCTGAAAGCCGATAGCCGGATCGACAGCAACCTTGATGATCTTTTCCGGCGTATTTTCAGCGACAGTCTCAATGTCCATACCACCCTCAGTAGAAGCCATAATAACCGGCATCTCTTTTGCGCGGTCAAGTACAACACCGAGATAAAGCTCGGCTTTTATATCCGCACCCTCTTCGATGTAGACTTTTTGAACAAGTTTTCCCTCAGGACCGGTCTGGTGTGTTACCAGGGTCATCCCCAAGATCTCAGAAGCCAGTGTTCTCACTTCATCAATAGAACGGGCCAGCTTTACGCCGCCGCCTAGACCGCGTCCACCGGCATGGATCTGAGCTTTTACCACCCAGACATCGCCGCCTAGCTCTGATGCATTGACTGCAGCTTGAGCAGGAGTACTTGCAATAATACCTCGGGGTGTCGGAACACCGTATTTTTTGAAAATCTGTTTTGCCTGATATTCGTGAATATTCATTAACTCTCCTTCTAAGTTTAAGTTTTATGCTTTAGGTGCGATCATATCTTCTGGGACGACGTATTTATCAAACTCTTCTTCTGTTAAAAGTCCAAGCTTCACGGCCGTCGCTTTGAGCGTTGACTTTTCAGCGTGGGCTGTTTTGGCGATCTTTGCAGCATTCTCATACCCAATATACGGGTTAAGCGCCGTAACCAGCATCAATGAGTTGTGCAAAAAGTGATCAATCTTCTCCGCTACCGGCTCGATTCCAACGGCACAGTGGTCATTGAACGAGGTGATAGAGTCAGCCAAAAGACGAACAGACTGCAAGAAGTTGTAGGCAATGACCGGCTTGAAGACATTCAGCTGGAAATTCCCCTGAGATGCGCCCATAGAAATAGCAACATCATTTCCGAAGACCTGACAGGTGACCATCGTCACCGCTTCAGCCTGAGTAGGGTTTACCTTGCCCGGCATGATAGATGAACCCGGCTCGTTCTCAGGAATCTCGATCTCGCCGATTCCGCAGCGCGGACCAGATGCCAACCAGCGGACATCATTGGCGATCTTCATCATGTCTGCCGCGAGTGCTTTGAGTGCACCGTGGGCAAAGACCAGGGCATCATGCGATGTCAAGGCGTGAAACTTGTTCGGAGCCGTAATAAAGTCGTGCCCTGTCAGTTCTGTCAGTTTTGCAGCAACGCGCTCGCCCAGTTCAGGGTGTGCGTTCAGGCCTGTACCGACTGCTGTACCGCCAAGGGCAAGTTCACGGACAGGCTCAAGTGCAGTCTTGGCCATTTTTTCACACTTGTTCAGCATCTCTACCCAACCGCTGATCTCTTGACCCAGAGTGATAGGCGTGGCATCTTGAAGGTGGGTACGGCCGATCTTGACGATAGACTCGAACTTGGCGCTTTTATCGATCAAGGTCGCTTTCAACTTTGCTATAGCCGGAAGAAGGCGCTCTTCTACAGCGATAACCGAAGCCACATGAAGCGCTGTCGGATAAGTGTCGTTTGAAGACTGGGATTTGTTGACATCATCATTTGGATGGACCAGTTTCTCTTTTCTGAAGTCACCACCAAGGATCTCTGTCGCACGGTTGGCCAGAACTTCGTTGTTGTTCATGTTTGACTGCGTGCCGGAGCCTGTCTGCCATACAACAAGAGGATAGTTCCCGTCGAGTTTGCCGCTGAGCATATCATCCGCTGCCTGCGCTATTGCTTCTGCTTTTTTAGCATCAAGCTTTCCCAGGTCTTTGTTGACCAGGGCCACGGCCTTTTTCAAGTAAGAGAACGCGCGTGTGATCTCATACGGCATGGTCTCTTCGCCTATGGCAAAGTTTTCTATCGAGCGTTGTGTCTGAGCAGCCCAATAGGCATTTTCAGGTACCTTGATCTCACCCATGGTGTCTTTTTCAGTACGAAAACCCATATTACTCTCCTTCAAAAAATTTATTTTCATTCAAGGTATCGATCAAAGTTTGAACAGAATCAACAGACTTTTTAAACATCTTTTTTTCTATATCGTTGAGCGTAACTTCGATAATCTTTTCACAGCCGTTTGCCCCGATCATAATTGGCACGCCCGAAACAACATCGCTATAGCCGTATTCGCCATCTAGCAAGACTGCACAGGGATGAATCTGCTTCGTGTCTTTCAAGATCGCATCAACCATAATAGTCGTTGCTTTGCCCGGTGCATAGTAGGCCGAACCGGTCTGAAGATAGGTGACGATTTCCGCGCCGCCTAGGCGTGTACGCTGAACGATCTCGTCGATCTCGGCATGGGTAAGTACATCCGTCAAAGGCACACCGGCAACAGTAGAATAACGAGGAAGAGGTACCATATCGTCTCCGTGTCCGCCCATGACTGAAGCACGGATCTGTCCGCCGCCGTAGCCGAGTTTTTCCTGGATAAAAGAGGCCATACGCGAAGAGTCCAAGATCCCCGCCATGCCCAGGACACGGTTTCTATCGAAGCCGGACTCTTTGATCGCAACATAGGTCATCGCATCAAGCGGATTTGAAACCATAATGACAATCGCATCGGGAGAGTATTTTTTGATGTCACGGAGTACTTCTCGGGTGATTTTCGCATTGATCATTAAAAGATCATCACGGCTCATCCCCGGAAGACGCGGACTTCCGGCAGTCACAACGACAACATCGCAGTTTGTCACTTGAGCCATTGATTCGGCCACACTGACAACGGTATGAGAACGGATAGCCGAAGCGGCTTGAGACATATCAAGCGCCTTGCCCTTTGCGATCTCGATCTTGTTGTCTCTTAAAATAATCTCGTGGCAAGCACCCTGCATCGCAAGTGAGTAGGCAACCGTGGACCCTACGTTGCCTGCACCGATTATTGCGACTCTTTTTCCATGTTTATGCATTTTTTTTCCTTCTGTAACGTTCTTTACCTTCTTAATACACTTAAATGGTACGTGCTAGCACACAACGATTAAGTATACATCAAGACAGGCCGAACATTGATTATTGAACTTAAAGACTTTTGTCTTTTCCAGCTAGCCCTCAGGTCAGCTGAAAAAAACAAAACAAGAGCCGAAGCTCTTGATTATGCTCTTTTAAACTTAGATGCTGTCGATGATAGCGTTTAGCGTGGCAGAAGGGCGCATCGCTTTTTCTGTTTTGGCCGCATCCGGGTGGAAGTAGCCGCCAATGTCTTTAGGTGAACCTTCAGAAGCCAAAAGTTCAGCCATGATCTTGTCTTCGTTTTCAATCAATGCTTTTGCAACAGGTGCAAACTTGGCAGCGAGTTCAGCGTTCTTACCTTCAGCAAGTGCTTTGGCCCAGTACTGAGCTACATAGAAGTGAGACGCTTTGTTGTCCGGCTCACAGCATTTGCGTGATGGCTCTTTGTTGTTATCAAGGTAAGCATCATTAGCAACATCCAAAGCAACCGTTAGTGCTTTTACTTTGTCATCAGATTTTTTGTTACCGATAAAACGTAAAGACTCTGCCAGTGCCAAGATCTCACCAAGTGAATCCCAACGAAGGTGACCCTCAGCCAAGAATTGGTCAACATGCTTAGGAGCAGAACCGCCCGCACCAGTCTCATACAGACCGCCGCCTGCCAACAATGGAACGATAGAAAGCATCTTCGCAGATGTTCCAAGCTCTAAGATCGGGTACATGTCTGTCAAGTGATCACGAAGAACGTTACCTGTTACAGAGATAGTATCTTTGCTTTCACGTACTCGTGCATTTGTGTAACGAGTAGCATCAGTTACGTTCATGATCGGCATATCTAAGCCTGATGTATCGTGATCTTTTAAGTACTCATTAACTTTTTTGATCATCTCAGCATCGTGGGCACGGTTTTTATCCAACCAAAATACTGCCGGATTGCCTGTAAGGCGAGCACGCTCAACTGCCAAACGAACCCAGTCTTTGATCGGGATGTCTTTAACACGAGACATTCTCCAGATATCACCGGCTTCACAGTCAAATGCCATAAGCTCTGTTCCGTCTTCAGCAGTTACAGTAACCTTGCCAGCTTCTGCAAGTTCAAATGTAGTCGGATGAGAACCATACTCTTCAGCTTTTTGTGCCATTAGACCAACGTTTGCGACATTCCCCATTGTAGATACATTATACTGACCGTTTTTAACACAATCAGCTACCATCTCAGCATGGAACATTGCATATGTGCTGTCAGGAACGACAGCAACACATTCTATCGCGTCACCTTTTCTATTCCACTGCTTACCGCCTTCACGTACAACAACCGGCATTGAAGCATCAATAATAACATCATTTGACGCGTTGAAGTTAGTCGTACCTTTGTCAGAATCGACCATAGCGATCTGCGGGTTGTCAGAATCAACTACCGCTTGGAAGGCTGCTTTGATCTCTGCTTCTTTAGCGTGACCTTTGATCTTCTTCTCTAAATCACTCATACCCTGGTTTGGGTTTACTTTTAGCGCTGCGAATGTATCGGCATACTTGGTAAACACATCCTGGAAGAAGACTTCAAAAGCATGACCGAACATAATCGGGTCAGAGATCTTCATCATAGTTGCTTTAAGATGGATTGACCATAAAACACCTTTTGCTCTTGCATCATCAATAGTTTTTTGGATAAACGCTCTTAAGGCTTTTACGGACATATACGTACCGTCTAGGATCTCTTTGTCAAGGGCATCGATACTTGCCAATTCTTTTCCATTAAGCGCAATAGCAACTTTTTGGTTCTTTTTCATAGTAACTGATTTTTCGTTACCGTAGAAATCGCCATTTCCTTCCATATGCGCAACATACGCCTTGGAATTTTCAGAAAAAGGCTTAAGTTTGTGTGGGTTCTTTTGAGCAAACTTCTTAACGGCTGCTGCTGCACGACGATCGGAGTTACCTTCACGAAGCACTGGGTTAACGGCAGAACCTAAACAGACGTTGTATTTAGCTCTGGTAGCTTTTTCTTCATCATTTGCCGGATTTTCAGGAAAGTCTGGAATATCATAGCCTTGAGCCTGAAGTTCCGCGATACAATCTTTCAACTGACCGACAGATGCAGAGACGTTTGGAAGTTTGATGATGTTGGCATCATCTTGCAATACGACTTCGCCTAATTCAGACAACTCGTCCTTAGCTAATCCCATAGCAGCCAAAACTCTACCTGCAAGTGAGATATCACTCGTAGCCACTTCTATGCCTGCTGCCTTAGTAAACGCTCTAACGATAGGTAAAAGCGAGTAAGTTGCCAAAGCTGGAGCCTCGTCAATAACTGACCAAATAATTTTAGACATGATGTTCCTTCTGGTTCATTTTTATATTCCAAAATCATAGCACTTTAAGATTTTTTTGTGCACTAATAGCAATTATAATGCAGAGCTTTTTTCTATTTGTTTCATTTTGTAGCACTATGTATATTGCTTAAATGTGTAGAATAGTAACGCGAGAAGTCATGCCTGCCATTTTTGCCCTTCATAAAATAAAGGTATTCCGTTTTGCCGGGGAAGATTGCCGCTTTGATGGCGTCCAGCTCGACATTGCATACAGGTTGAGGCGGCAAGCCTTTATACTTGTAGGTATTATATTGGCTCGTGTCTTGACGAATTCGCTGCGATGTGATCTTATGGTGCGAGTATTTTCCATAATTCAAGGTTCCGTCCATCTGCAGCTTCATGCCCCGCTTCAAACGGTTATAGATAACCGAGGCGATAATAGGCATCTCCTCTTTGTTGGCCGCTTCTTTTTGGATTACAGAAGCGATCACGAGATATCTTTGCCAACTTTTTTTATTATAGGTACCGAATATCTTTTCTGACCAGGCCTTATGACGCTCATAAGAAGCGCGCAGAAGATGCAGAGCAGCTCTTCTTTCGTCTATACCTAAGGGCAGATTATAGGTGTCCGGTACCAGTGCTCCCTCTTTGTAGTGTGCCAAGGTACTAAACTCTTCGTACAGCTTCTGTGCGTTCAAGCCCAACTCATTAGCGAGCTGAATGGAGAATTGATAGCTTGTTTCGCCCGGAATCAGCGTCACCTGTTTCATGGCCGCCTTGGACCGTGTCAGTTTATAAAGAAAGTCCCCATGCGTCATCTCAGTCTCACCCATATATATCCATCCCTGCTGCGGCATTCCTATCAATCTTAGAAATATGCGGTCTGCAGAGCTAAGCGTAATATTTTTTGCCTGTAGATGTGTTATAATCGCACTTATTGACCCCGAGGGCACATATAGCACCTTAGAGGTTTGAAGAGGCTGGGCTAGATAATAAATGAAGAGCAGTACAATAAGCAATATGATCTCAAAAATCCAGTTTGCTATATATAGTTTTTTTGCTTTTATTTTTTCTATTAGTGTCATTCTTTATGCTCTTTTGTCGTATGGTTTTTCAGTTGAAAAGATTGTTTTGCCTCAATTTAAAGCAGAGCAATTATACATCAAACTTGATAAAAAGCTTATCTTCCATGCCAAACGGATAGATGTGTCCTTAGGTAACACCCAAGAAGAGATCTCTTCCCCGGAAAAAGTTTTAAGACTTCATCCCATCATCAACTTTGCCCGTAAAAGCTTCCGGTCATTTGTTATAGAAGAATTAAACATTGACGATTTTAGAGTTACCTTTAGTTACAAAGACTCGGCACAGAAGGTTGAAGATAACAGTCTTCATATAAAAAGCGATGCGATAGAAGCTGTTCTGAACTATCGGGTGTATGATGATTTCTTTATTGTGGATATGCCTTACTTCAGGCATAAACCAAGCAAAATCTCTATCCGCTCAAACGCTGTTGTTGATTTCAAAGATGAGATAAACTACGCACATGCTACCGTCACTGCAGATAACTCAGCCAATATCGAGCTTTATGCCAAAGGCAATGGAAATCTCCTTGCTTTTACCGCCTCTTCGGATGTGATTGCAGACCTGGCGCCTGTTGTTGATCTCTTTGGACTCAAAAAAGGTATCTCAAAATGGATCGTAGAGTACAACCGGGCCTCAAGCTATCAACTTCTCTTGGCAAAAGGCATCTATGACTATCACGATCCGAAAAAGGTCCTCGACACCCTCTTCTTGCATGCACATGAAAAAGATCTCGCCTACACCTTTAATGAATCGCTCTCGCCCCTCATAGCAAAAGAGGCTGATGCTTATTTTTCAAAAAGTCTTTTAACGATAAGCTCTACGGATATCAGTTACAATGATCATATTGTAGAAAACGGTCAGGTCAACATCGATTTTTCAAAAGGACAAACGCGCCTTGAGGTTGATCTCAATACAAAAACAAGGCTGGAGCAGGATATCGTTGATATAGTCAATGCTTACAATATCCCTTTGCCTGTGCTGCAAAAAAGCGGCACTACGGATGCCCATCTCAAAATCAATGTTGATCTAGAAACAGAAGCAGCCTCTGCTTCGGGAGAGTTCTTCATCAAAGACTCTGATATCATCTTTGCCGGCGTCGACTACAGCATAAAAAATACCGCCATCAGACTCCATAAAAACTACTTAAGTATTGATACTGCTGATGTGGCGTATCAAGAGATACTCTCAACTAAACTCAACGGGAATATTGACCTGCATGAGCTTAGGGGAACTTTTTTCTTTGACATAGAAAAGCTTGGGCTTGACCTCTCCAAGCAGATGCAGCTAAAACTTCTGAGCCCGGCGACTAGACTACAGCTGCAATTTTCAAAAAACTCGCAAACTCTAAGCTTTGCAAAAACACGCTGGGCTTTAAATGAGCAGATACTCACGCTTGACGCCAACAGGTTCTTCTTCCCTCTAAAGTTCAGCTCCAAGGCTTACATAAAGGCGCTTACCCTTCATGCTGAAAATCTCGCCGATGCAAGTATTAAAGGATATTTTGATCCAAAAGAGGGCCTCGCAGATCTTAATATAAGCCTTAGCGGCCTGCACTACAAAGGCAAAGACATTGAGTTTAGGGCGAAAGAGAAAAGACTTGCGCTGACACTGAAGCACGCAGACAACAAGACCCTTTTAACCTTGCCATCCGAAACAGCTTTTGTGCTAAACAAACACAATATCGTACTTAAGCCGGCACGCCTTCATTTTAAAGATGATTATGCGGAGTTAAATTCTACCGGGATCGCTTTTGATGATGATTTTTCTGCACAGATCTCTATGCGCCATCATTTAGGTTCTCAAAAGGCGAGATTTCAGCTTGAAAAGAGCAGATTTATCTCAGAAAAATACCTTTATATCGATCCGTCCTTTGAGCTTTTGTATGAAAAACGTCTGGACAAGCACTATCTTGATATCAACAGCTACGCGGTGCATGCTGTCGTAGACCAGGAGGGGAACCTTGACCTTGATATAAAAGAGTTCTCAAAAATTTACCCCTATTCGGGCCTGATGCAGCGGTATGACATCAAAGCCGGTCGTGCCAATCTAACCCTTATCGGTGAGCATCTTGGTGTGGATATACGCATCAAAGATTTTCATCCCCTGCTTTCAAAAAACAACAAAGAGGTAAAAGAGTACACCATCAAAGGCGATTATCAAAACAAGACGGCCACGCTTCGCATCAACGATCAGCTTGACCTGGTTTACCGCGAAAAAGGCAGAGTCACTGCTTCAAATATCGAGTTCAACCTTTTCCCCATTCGGGATTATCTCAAACTCATCAACAATAGCGAGGAAAAGGGGACAATGGAGCTGAAAGTGAAGACAAAGGGGTGCACACTCATCCTGGGCGACTCGCAGCGAAAGATCATTTCAGACAGCATCAATATCGACATCATACCTTCGGCCATCCATGCAGAACTTGTCTACAAGAATGGCGGTATTTTGTTTGAAAGCCAGGGGAATGACTTCTCTGTTTTCGGCCGTGAGCTTGACGATACCTTTATGAACCAGCTATTCAAGTTTTCAACCTTCCAAGGCGGTGTTCTCTCTTTTATGGGGCAGGGAAATTTTGATCAGTTTGAAGGGGTGACACGAATAGACAATACCACTATCAAAGATTACACCGTCTTGAACAACGCCCTTGCTTTTTTCAATACTATCCCCTCATTGGTCACCTTTTCCGTCCCCGGCTACTCCAAAAGAGGGCTCAAGGTCAGCGAAATGTATTCACAGTTCGTTTTCGACAATAATAAGATCACTATCAAGGGTACAAAGATCGACTCAAAAGAGCTCACTATCACAGCGGAGGGTGAATCTGATCTGGATAAGGACAGCATTGATCTGCTGATGGAGGTGAAAACAGAAATCGGAAGCGCAGCGAAGAACATCCCTCTTATCGGCTACCTTATCTTTGGCGATGAGACCGTTTCTACTACTGTAAGAGTACATGGCGACTTGAGCGATCCTAAGGTCGAAAGTGCCGTAGCCAAGAGCATTATCGTAGCACCCTACAACATCATCAAGCGCACTATCACCCTCCCCTTCAAGATCTTCGATCTCTTTGAGAGTAAAGAGAGCAATTCAAGCAAATAGCTCTTTACGCGGGAAAAACTCCGTCTGTTTATTCGTTTCTCAACACATTGAGCACATCGACCTGCGCTGCTTTCTTGGCCGGGTACCATGCGGAAAGGACAACGATGACAAAGGCACCCACGATAATAGAAACGAAGTCTATTACCGAAAGTTTCAAAGGTAGACGCGAGGTCCCGTAGACATCTGCAGGCAGGGAGATGATGTCAAAGCTTGAAAGCACCCACAAGCCGCTTAGTCCCAGAATCGTTCCGGCGATGATACCGCTTATACCGATGATCACACCAAGGTATAAAAAGATCTTCTTTACCTCAGTCTCGCTCGCACCCAAAGAGATAAAAAGAGCAATCTCGCTGCGGCGATTCATTACCGTCATCAAAAGTGAAGAGATGATGTTGACCGCGGCAATCAAGATAATCAGCATCAACACAATGAAAAGAGCATGCTTCTCCAGCTCTAGCGCAGAGAAGAAAGAGACATTATCCTCCCACCAGCCTTTTATGCGCACCGTATCGGGCAGAAAGGCTTTGAGTATCTTGATATCTTGATGCGGGTTTTCAGAATAGATATGTATCCCGTCGTATTGACTCTTTGGCAGGTTCATAATCGTCTGAAGAGCAGACAGGGAGGTATAATGATAAGCCTTGTCATAGGCAGAGAGACCGGAATCAAAATAACCGTTCACCTTAAATCGCTTGATCTTCGGGGTCAGGGTAAGTCCGCCCGGTTCCGCCTGAGTGAAGATATACATCAAGCGCTCATGCTCACTCAGATAGAGTTCGTCAAAGAGTGTCTTGCCGACGATAACATCAAATTTTTCAAAGCTTTTACCCTCTGTAGCCTTGGCGATCACAGCGTTTGCCTTGGCTTCGGCCTTGAGATCCACGCCAAAGAGATAACCGCCCTCCATCGTCGAGCCTCTTCGCGCAATAACAGGAGAGGCAACATAAGGGCTGAAGGCCATTTGCGAAAAGTTTGATCTGAGATCATCGTATAGAGGCTTGTCAACCGAACCGTAAAACTTTGGAACAATAGTCAAGGGGTAATTCATCACGGTGAGTTTTTTTCTAAACTCAGCATCAAAACCATTCATCAGCGCCATGGCAATAATAAGCACCATGACACCCAGAAGAATGCCCAAAAAAGCCAAAAGTGCCGAGAGAAAGATAAAAGGTTGGTCCTGGTCAAAGCGAAGATATCGCCTTACCATATATTTTACAAGAGAGTTGTTCACGCGTTGTCCTGAGCCAATGCCCCTTTTTTAGGACCGCTCAACCCACAGCAATTCTTGTATTTTTTGCCAGAACCGCAGGGACAGGGATCATTACGTGCGACTTTCTTGTCAAACACAGGGTTTTCTTCATGTGAGAGGTGCATGTTCATCTCATCTTGGCGCTTTTGCATTTCGCGCTGCTCCACCAAGGCTTCCGCCTCCTCTTCTGCTGCTTTAAACTGAATGATCTGAAGCATCTTAATCGTTTCGAACTTGATCGACTCTACCAGTTCCGAGAAGAGGTTGTAGGACTCTTTTTTAAACTCGACCAATGGGTCTTTTTGGTTATACGCGCGCAGACGGATACCTGTTTTCATCGTGTCCATCTGGTAAAGGTGATCACGCCAAGTTTGGTCCAGGGTCTTCAAGAAGATCTCACGCTCAACGGCCAGACGAATCTCATCATCAAGCACGGACATCTTCTCGTCATATGCGTGTTTGATCGTGTTTGTGAGGTACGTACCAAGTTCTTCGTATTCTTTGTTGTGCAGCGTCTCTGTCTCTATATCTTGGTTGATCTCTTCTTTGAAAAGCAAAGAGAGTTTTTCCAAATTGAAGTCCTCGCTGCTCTGTCCGTCAAAGATGTCGCAGTTCATAAGGGTACCGACAACATACTCAGCTCGGATACTGTCCACTTTTTTGTCAATATCATAGGCCGGATTCAAGATATCATTTCTGAACTTGTAGACGATCTTTCTTTGTTCATTGGCGACATCATCATACTCGACGATCTGCTTTCGCCCTTCAAAGTGCATCGTTTCGACTTTTTTCTGCGCTTTTTCTACAGCGCGCGTCACCATGCGTGATTCGATGTATTCGCCGTCTTCGACACCCAGACGCTCCATGATCGTTTTGATCCTGTCTGAGCCGAATATACGAAGAAGGTTGTCTTCAAGGCTCAGATAGAACTGGCTGGTTCCTGGGTCGCCCTGTCGGCCTGAACGCCCGCGCAGTTGGTTGTCGATACGGCGGTTTTCATGACGCTCTGTACCGATGATGTAAAGTCCACCGAGGGCCTTGACCTCATTTGTGATCTTGATGTCGACCCCACGTCCGGCCATATTGGTAGCGATCGTCACTGCGCCCTTCTGTCCTGCATTTTTAATGATCTCACCCTCTTGGGCATGCTGTTTTGCATTCAAGACCGTGTGGGGGATCTTCGCCTTCGCCAAGAAGGCGTGCAGCGCTTCTGACTTTTCGATCGAGGCCGTACCGATAAGCACCGGCTGTCCTTTGGTATTGAGCTCTTTTACCTTCAGCATCACCGCTTCAAATTTTTCAAGTTCGGTCTTGTAGATAAGGTCGTTGAGATCTTCACGGTTTACCGGGAGGTTTGTTCGGATAGAAACAACGTCAAGGCTGTAGATTTGTGCAAACTCGGTCGCTTCGGTCTGTGCCGTACCCGTCATCCCCGCAAGCTTGTCGTACATCCTGAAGTAGTTCTGAAAGGTGATATCAGCCAGTGTTTGCGTCTCTTCTTTGATGGTGACCTTCTCTTTTGCCTCCAAAGCCTGGTGCAGCCCCTCTGAATAACGGCGTCCTTCGCTAAGACGTCCGGTAAACTCATCAACGATAACGACTTCGCCATCGCGCAGGACATAATCCACATCCGTTTCAAAAAGATAGTTCGCCTTAAGCGCATTGTCCAGATAGTGTGAGAGTTCTGCATTTTGAGGACTGTACAGGTTTTCAACCTCAAAAAGCTCTTCTGCCTTTGCGATTCCTTCTTCGGTGATCAAGATCACACGGTCCTTCTCATCGACGCTGAAGTGCTCATCTTTGAGCAGCGCCTTGGCAACACTGTCAGCCTTGGCATAGTTTGCGACTTTGCGGTTGGTTGGACCGGAAATGATAAGCGGGGTACGCGCCTCATCAATAAGAATAGAATCCACCTCATCCACAATGACAAAAGCGTGTTCGCGCTGGACCATCTGCTCTCTTGAATAGGACATATTGTCGCGCAGGTAGTCAAAACCGAACTCGTTGTTCGTCCCATAAGTGATGTCACTTAGATACTGCTGGCGTTTGATGGCAGGATCATACTCTGTTTCCAAAACAACACCCGTGCTATAGCCCAAGAATGCATAAAGTGCACTCATCTCGCCCGCATCACGCTGGGCAAGATAGTCATTAACCGTAACGACATGCACTCCCTTGGACTTCATCGCGTTGAGAATAACGGCCAGAGTCGCAACCAGAGTTTTCCCCTCCCCTGTCTTCATCTCGGCTATGCGCCCCTCATGTAGCACCATACCGCCGACAAGCTGCACATCAAAATGACGCATTCCAAGCACACGTCGGCTTGCTTCGCGTGTTATAGCAAAGGAGTCGACCAAGACATCATCCAGACGCTTTTCTTCACTCAGTACAGAAACTTTGATAGTATTAAACGCATCTTTTAGTTCTTCATCATTGAGCTTTTCATATTTTGGCTCGAGATCATTGATCTGCTTTACACGACGTTCATATTTTTTAAGTTCACGATCATTTTTTGTTCCAAATACTTTACCTAGCATCCGTTGAAGCATATACACCTACTTTGTATGGTTTAGGGTGTTTCAAAAAAAACCCCTGTTTAAAATTGGCCGATTTTATCATATTAAATCTATGATCATCCTAAAAGAGGCTTTCGTCTGCTGTAGTGCGCGATTCAATCACCTGAAAGTCGGAAAACGGTAAACTTCTTTTTTACACAAAGGAAATATTATGAAATACTTTTTTGTTTTTACAGTGCTTATGAGTTCGCTCTTTGCCTTCGGGGAGAATATTCAAAATTTTGAAGCCGATTTTGTTCAGACGATCACCGACGAAGAGAACAAGACACTGACGTATAGAGGTACAATGCACGCCAAACGCCCCAATTCGGTCTTATGGCTTTACAATGATCCGATCAATAAAAAGATCTATGTTAACAGCAAGTTTGCAGTAATCGTTGAGCCTGAGCTTGAACAGGCTATCATCAAGAAGCTAGAGGGAGAGATCGACTTTTTCGGTATTCTCGCCTCTGCAGAGATCGTTGACAAGAACCACTACAAAGCGAACTACAAAAACATCTCTTTTACGCTCAAAGAGACAGACGGTGTTATCGAGGCACTCTTATATACCGACCCGCTTGAGAACAAGGTGCAGATCCGCTTTAGCAAACAAAAACAGAACCGCCCGATGGAGCAGAGTCTGTTCACACCGAAAATCCCCAAAGAATTTGACATCATTCAAGAGTAGAACAGCAGACTATTTTTCTTTTCCGCAATGCGAACAGAAACGCTCATGCAGGTTTGTCTCTTTTTGACATGCTGAGCAAACCTCGTGCAGGCCCACCCCGCAAAAGGGACAGTGCGCCTTCGCATAGTCTATCTTATACTCGCATTCAAAACATTGTGACCAGGAGATGAGTTTTTGTCGGTTCTTGCTATAGCTCACCGTCTGTTTCTGCCTATGTGTTCTTTTCTGTATGAAGTAGATCAATCCCCCAAAAAAGAGTACGACCAAAAATATCGCGAGATAGTTTAAGAGTGAGATCAGCCCTATCTCGACCAAGAACTCTACAAGATTTTTCAAAATCGTCTTCGGCAAGACATGATAGAGCAGCGACAGCGTGTACCAGACCAGCGGAAGCACCAATATCAGTCCGATGTGTGCGGAGATGATCTTTACGACAGGGTTGTAGTTCTCCTGGCGCAGTTCTTTACCTTTGCTCCATCGGTATAAAAATCCAAAAAGAAGCAGAAGCGGAAGAATAAAGATCAGCATATGCCCGTAAGCCTTGAAAGGCTGCCAAAACGCATAGGATTTTTCAGCCTGTATAAAGGAGGCTTTATTGCTTTCAATATACGCTTCGTAGGCCTTATACCCGGCCAAAGCAGTGACAGAAGGAAGCGCCTTCAGCTCTTTTTCCAGATTTGCGTTGTCCAGATTCAGCGCATCATACTCCCCTTTGGCATCGTGAAGCTTTTTATTGTTCGGCATCTGGGCAATACTTTCAAAAAGGCGGGTGTTGTACTGTGTGGTGAGCTGCTCGAGACGCGCCTTATTCTGTTTTTGCCTGCTCTGTATGGTGTACAAGGATTTGAGGTTTAGCGTGTAAGCCTCGTCTGACCTGAGACCCTTTATGATTTTTTCCAGCTCTTGGCACTGTTGACTTAGATGAGGGCGCAGGTGAGAGGCGTACGTGTTTCGGTATGAGGAGGACTCAAAGCCTTTGTAGTTCGTTTGAAGATCGTTAAAATGTCTGCTGCACTCGCTTGGATAATAATAAGCAGGCTTCGGCACCTTTGCCGTTTCGCCGTTGACGCCTATCATCACATTGGTAAAGATAAAAATATCCAGGATAATCAACAAAACCACCGAGAGACTTGAGAGGGGTTCATCTTTAAAATTTAAAAGATCATTTTTGATACCTCTGCTTTTTTCCAGCCATTTCCACATCATTCATCCTGATATTTAAATTTATTCGCACTTACTCTGATTTCAAAACAAGCCGTAGCGATGTTTATAAATCCGACTGGAGGAGTCTATTTCCCCAGTCGGATTTCAAAACATTTCCGATCCCCTTCAAACAAGGAGACCTCGCCTCCATGCGCTTGAGCTATCTGCGCTGAGAGGACCAGGCCCAGCCCGTTACCTTTCTCTTTTGTACTTTTGAAGGCTTGAAAAAGCGCTTTTCTATTTTCTATGGCCAGACCTGAGTCATAGACTCTGAAAAGGTGAAATGCACCCTCGTCTTCATAAGTGATGCTTACCTCGCCCTCATCGTTTTCATCCTCTTCTATGGCATCGATCGCATTGAAGATGAAATTTGTGAAGAGCATAGAGAGCAGATCAATATCACCCTCGATCTCAAAATCACCGTTGGGAAACTCAAAGCGTATCTCCTTGCTATAGGAGTAGTAGCCGATGGCAAGTTCTATATCTTCAAGAATATCACTCCATTTCAAAGAAGAACTTACCGCCTGCACACCTTTGGAAAACATCAATGTCGCCTTAATAATGCGCTCGATGCGATAAACCGATTTTTGGATTTCTAAAACAATCGGCTTGTTTTCCAGCTTTACCCGCTTCATCAGCGTTGATGTCAACAGCGAAATCGAGCCTATGGGATTTCGTATCTCGTGGGAGAGATGTGCCGCCATCTGTCCCATGGTAGCCAGGTTCTCTTTGCGTTTTTGCTCGGTAATATCAGTGGCAGAGACAAGTATCTTGTCCTTGTAGCTGCTGATTTTTATCAGGTAACTCTGCTCTTCGAAATTGATCTCATAATCGCTGTTTTCCCAGTCCATCACGTCCAATAAACGCGACAGCTCTTTCGCGCGGGAGTTTTGGGTAAAGATCTCTCCACTTTTAAAGATGACCCAAAGGGCATTGGGCAAAAATTCAATTAGGTTTTCTATCGTGCCTTGGAGGTGGTTATAGGAGCTGCGCAGGGTCTTATACTCTTCTTCGACCTTGTAGGTCTGCGAAATCAGCATCTGAAGTTGTTCTAAAATCTCATCATTATTTTCTGGCATAGGTCTCTTTTTTAAGATAATCACAGCAAGTATAACGCGTTTTTAATATTTTTAAATTAAATCATTCGCATGCTATTTTTAAAAAATTTCATTTTTACCCATCCTCTTAATTAAATAAATTCTTATAACAGATTAAGCAGATTCATCTATTTTTTAGTTAATATTACAATACTAAAACACAAGGCAGCGCGTGATCAAAAGAACTTACTCTTTTTTTTCCAATGCCCATACTGATGAGTCAAAGATGTTGCTTATCTTGCTGATAACCACCTTTCTCTCCGGTATTATTTTGGGAAGTCTGAACTATTTTTTGCACAATATCATGGATGCAAGTGTTGGACTTATACTCTCTCTTTTTAGTGTTTTGATCGGCGTACTCGTCCTTCGTAACAGCGTAGATGTTTCTGTCCTCACCAATGTCACCCTCGGCTTTTCTCTTCTGTTCTTTTTTACGGGCTTTGCCACAACGCCGAGTGCACTTGAGGCCGTGATATTCCTGGTTATCTACCCTATTCCCGCCATTTTGCTGCGCCCTTACAAAACTGCTCTTTATTGGATAGCTGTTTATAATCTTCTTGTCTTGGCTGCGCATATTTTCAAGCAGACAAAACTTCAGTTAAGCACCTACGAACTCTTCCAGCTTATGCTGATACAGGCGATCATCATCTTGCTTCTGGGCTATTATGTTTTCAGCATGAAACTCTCAAGAGTACGTCTCAGACGTGAGACACAAAAGCTTGCAAAACTGGCAGAAACACTTGAAGAAAAAGTTGATGAGCGCACAGCAGAGCTTAAAAATGCCCACTGGAAACTTGACCAGTATAAAGAGCGCCTGGAAAAGCGCGTGCAAGAAGAGATGGAGAATGTCTCGCAAAAAGATGCACTCTTAAAAGAACAGTCACGTCTCGCTGCCATGGGCGAGATGGTCGATGCGATTGCGCACCAGTGGAAACAGCCCTTAAATGCCATCTCTATAGCAGCTGACCTGATCAAGTGTGATCCCGAAAAGATCAGCATGCAAAAATCACAAGAGATCAATGAGATGAGCGATATCATCCATCTTCAGATCGAACATATGACGACAACACTCAGCGAGTTTAGAAACTTTTTTCGTCCGACTAAGGAGATCAAACCCTTCTCTTTAAAAGCCAGCATCGACTCTGTCCGGGTCCTGCTCAAAGATGAACTGATCAATAACAACATCGAGATACAGCAAAAAGAGCAAAAAGATGTCCAAATCCTCGGTTACGAGAACGAATTCAAGCACCTACTCTTAAACCTGATCAACAATTCAAAAGATGCTTTTAATGAGAACAGTATAGAAAAACGCGTGGTCGCTATCGGTTTTAATGAGACGCCACAGCATATCATCTTGCAGATCGTCGACAATGCAGGCGGCATCCCTGAAAACATCATAAAAGACATATTCAAACCCAACGTGACGACAAAAGACAATAAAAAGGGCACAGGAATTGGCCTTTATATGAGCCTACAGATCGCGCAAAAACATCATGGAAAACTCAGCGCCCAAAACACAAAAGACGGAGCGCGTTTTACCCTGAGTATAGAAAAGCAGTAGGAGGAGAACAATGTATTATGTGATTCAGATCCTTCACGACTCCGCGGATAAGCATTTTATCTCCTACCAGGTGCCCAAATACATACTTTCAACCAAAAACAAAAACATCATCTTTGAATTTGGCGAAAAACCCGACATCAAACGAAAATGGGCACCGAGAGAAGACATCGTCTTGCTTACGCAGGACAAGGAGTTCTTTAAGGCTTATCTCGCCAAACTAACCGACATGGAGAATGAGCATTTACAGAAAATTGATGATGCCAAAGAAGAGGTACAGAGGCTTTTACAAGAGCACAGAGATACACTTATGCGTGAGTTTAAACATTTTCAAGAACTCTCTGCAAAAAACACGAAAGTCCCCTCCTTGTTAAAAGATCAAGAGAAGTAGTGCGTTAAAACTCTATAAAGCATATGGGCATCCTTATCACCGGCAAGCTCGCGTATCGAATGCATCGCAAAAGTGGGAAGACCGATATCGAGCGTTTTGACGCCGATACGTGTTGCTGTGATCGGACCTATCGTTGAGCCGCATCCCGCATCTGTACGTGTCACAAAACTCTGATAAGGCACACCACTTTGTTTGCACAGGAGTTTGAACATTGAGACCGTCTGCGAGTTACTGGCATAGCGCTGGTTTGCATTGAGTTTGATAACGGGACCACGGTTGAGAATCGGACCGTGGTTTTCATCGTGTTTGGCCTCGAAGTTCGGATGCAGTCCGTGCGCATTGTCTGCTGAGATCATCATCGAAGCGTCGATCATGCGAGCATAGGCTTCGTGATCCGGAACAACCCTTTTCAGAAACATCTCCAAGAAAGGTCCGGCAGCGCCAGAGGTCGAATTGCTTCCGACCTCTTCATGGTCCGAACAGATCAATAGTGCGCTCTTATGCGTAGATGCATGCGTGATCGCGTTGAGGCCGACATAGCAGCTGAGAAGGTTGTCCAAACGTGCCGAGGCTAAGAATTCCTTGTGCAGTCCGATAAAGGCAGGGGGCTGCGTATCGTAAAATAGAAGTTCGAAATCCAGTACTTCCGTGAGTCCGCTCTGTTTGCACAAGATCTCCTCAAAAGAGCACCCCTCCTCACTCTGCATCACAATCGGAGGAATATCCGTCTGTGCATTGATCGAGTGGGCTGTATTGGCATCTCTGTCCAGATGGATCGCCAAAGAAGGGATCGTCGCAATCGCGGACTTAAAATCAATGAGAGGGTGGATCAGCTCTCCCTTCTCGTTTAGACCGCTGAGCCGTCCTGCAAGAGAGAGATCTCGGTCAAACCAGGGATGAAGAAGTGCCCCGCCGTAGACTTCTACACCAAGCTGAATGTAGCTTTTTTTATGGGTAAGCGCATTGGGCTTGAGTTTTAAACAGGGACTGTCGGTATGCGCGCCTACCATAGCTATACCCGTTTCGGCAATATCCTCCTGCCCGTAGATAAACGCGATTATTGACGAGTCGTTGCGCGTCAGATAATACCTGCTGCCTGCGCTAAGATTCCAGCGATTTGCTTCATTCAGCCGTATAAACCCTGCTTCTTCCAAACGGCTTGATATATTTTTTGTCGCATGAAACGGCGTAGGCGACTCCTTTAAAAACTCTAAAACCCCATCATTGAATTCACTTTGTTGCATTGGCATCCTGTAAATATTCTATAATTTTTTTATTTCCCGAAAGTTTAGCATAATTGAGGGCATCCCGTCCGTCATCATCGTGTATACTCTTGTCGATTTTAGCGCTGAGCAAAAGCTTTACGATGGCTCCTCTTGCGTACTCGCAGGCGATATGCAGGGCTGTTTTCCCATCCTTGTTTGTGCTGTTGACATCAACGCTTTGCAAAAACAGCTTAACCTGTTCGATATCTCCCGTCCTGACTGCACTGAAAAGATCGGTCTTCACTTCTGCCTTGTATTTTCTTGTTTCTTCGCTTAAATAAATGATTACTTTAATATGGTTTTTTTCAATAGCATAGACCAGAGGCGTCTTGTGCGCATTGTCTCTAAGATGGATATCTGCTCCCTGCGCAACAAGATACTGTACAAGAGAGAGGCGGCCGATGGGTGCTGCGAGATGAAGCGGGGTTCTTCCCTTTAGATCCACTGCGTTGACATCAGCACCGGCCTCAACAAGCTGGTGCACTTTAGGCTCGTTTATATCTTTTACGGCCTGATGTAGAGTGTCCGCAGACATAAGTGCCGTAAAAAGAAGAAAAGAAAAGAAAAATTTTAAACCTGGCATTTTACACCCTTTTTGCGAGCAGAAGGACGATATCATCGTTTAAACACAGGAACACCTTGCGCTCTGTTTTAGTATCTTTTATTATAGCAGATGAAGGTTTACTTTTTATTTCTTAAGGCTTCGATATAAAGACCTTTGACATGTTTGTCATATAAAAACTCTCCATAGTCAATGCGCTTGTCTTCTGTGTGCATACCCCATTTATCAAAGATCCATTCTTCGCGAAGTGAGCACTTCTGTCCGTCAAAACTCACCTCTTCGCCACTTATAAATTGTTTTAGCCGTGACTGAAGATCGGCAATACGCAGCCTGATCTGCTCAAGATTTTTCTTGCTATAGAAAGAGCGGGGCTTGAATCCGACAAAAAAAAGAAGGTTGAAGCCTATCAGGATATATCCCATCTGAAAGAGTGAAGGCGAGTAGAGGACAAAAAGAACGATACCCACAGAAAAAGAGAGAAGCAGCAACATCATCTGCAGCTGCCTGAATTTTTTTACCTTCACATTTTGCTCTTGATAGCGCGCTTGTAAGAGTTCATTCAAGCGCGCTAGAACTGTGATTGTCGACTCAGGCGACATTGACATCGCTCATCTTTTCAATTTCAAGTATGATCTTGCTATCGACGCGAATTGCCGAATCAAGCACAACGTTTTGCAGCTTTGAAGTGATACAGAGTTTCATTTGACGTGAGCCCGGGTTTTGTCTGATCAAGCGGTAGAGCTCTTCAAGCTGTTGGAGGTTGCGCGAAAGACGAACAGTGATAAGCAGAGGCTCTTGCGGTTTTTCCATGATCTTCGTTTGCACCTTCTTCGCTTCTTTTTTAACCTCTTTGAGCGTAAATATCTTCACAACCGAGATTCGTGTGAACATCTCAGTATGGGTGACTTTTACTTTGAAAGCAACCGGTTCGTTCAGCTCCATCGCCTCGAGCTGGTCAAGCTTGTCTGCAAAAAGCATCACCTCTATATTTCCGTGAAAATCCATCAGACTGACAATGCCGAACTGGTTTCCTTTTTTGGAGATCTTTTTTTGGATCTCTTCCACTTTTCCGATAAAAATCGCCGTGGAGCCATCTTTGATATTGTCTATTTCGGACGAAAGTGTATAGTCGAGCTGGTCCATCTCTTCACGATAACTGTCCAGAGGGTGTCCTGATACGTAAAATCCCAGGGTATCCCTCTCAAATTCGAGTATCTGCTTAAGATCAAACTCCGGGGCATCGTTCAGCTTAAGATCGACTTCTGTAATCTCCGCATCATCCCCAAAAAGACTTCCTACCGCATTTTTGCGTGCGCCTGCCGCGTCTTTTGCCGTCTGTATAATCGTCTCTATTTGCTCCAAAAGTGCGCGACGCGAGTATTTGAAACGGTCAAATCCGCCTGACTTTATAATCGATTCTAAAACGCGCTTATTGACTTTTTGCGGTTCTATTCTGTTGACAAAATCTTTAAAGTCACTGAAGGGAGCGCTTTCTCTCACCTCTAAAATTGATTCGACTGCAGACTCCCCCACACCTTTGATAGCCCCCAGTCCAAAGAGAATAACATCCTGCTCATCTTTTTTTGTTGCTGAAAACTCAAACTGTGAATCATTGATATCAGGAGGCAAGAGTTCCATGCCCATGCGTTTGACTTCGTCGATGTACTTGACGACCTTTTCCACCTTGTCCTTCTCTGAGCTTAAAAGTGCAGCCATAAACTCCTGTGGATAGTAGGTCTTGAGCCAGGCCGTTTGGAAGGTGACCATGGCATAGGCTGCCGAGTGCGATTTGTTAAAACCATATCCGGCAAATTTCTCAATAAGATCAAAAAGCTCTGAAGCCTTTTTGTAGTCCAAGCCCTGTTTTTGAGCGCCCAGAGAGAACTCTTTGTTGTACTTGAGCATCTCGTCGACTTTTTTCTTACCCATCGCACGGCGCACGATATCCGCTCCGCCGAGACTCATTCCGCCTATGGTCTGAACGATCTGCATGACTTGTTCTTGGTAGACAATGACCCCGTAGGTCGGCTTGAGTATCTCCTCAAGCGCCTCAAAAACATACACGATCTCCTGTCGTCCGTGTTTTCGCTCGATAAAGTCATCAAGCATCCCCGACTCCATCGGACCCGGTCGATAAAGCGCCAGGACCGCAATGAGATCCTCGAAACTTGAAGGTTTTAGACGTTTGTTAAGGTCTTGCATACCCGAAGATTCTATCTGGAACATTCCGATCGTCTCGCCGCTTTGGATGACCTGATAGACCTTTGCATCATTTTCGTCGATCTCATGCCAGTTGACGTCGACATCATAACGGCCTTTGACCAGCTTGATCGCCGAGTCAATGACATCAAGCGTTTTAAGCCCCAAAAAGTCAAACTTGATCAGGTCCACATCCTCAAGATAGTTGAGCGAATATTGGGTTACAAAGGTCGTTTCGCCTGAGGGTTTGTAGATCGGCGTCTTGTACCAGAGCTCGCGGTTGGAGATAACCACGCCCGCCGCGTGCATCCCCGCATTGCGTTTCAAGCCTTCCAGACGTTTTGAAAATTCCCACACCCGCGCCGCTGTCGGATCTGTCTCTATCAGTTCGCGCAACTTCGGCTCTTTTTGAAAAGCTCCCGGCGTAAGCTCCCCGTTTTTCATCTTTCCGTTGAGGGTTATGCCCAGCTCGTCAGGGATCAGTTTGGCCATCTTATCAGCCTGAGAAAGCGGAACATCCAGAACCCGTGAAACGTCACGTATGACCCCTTTTGCCAGCAAAGAGCCGAAGGTGATGATCTGTGCGACCTGATTGCGTCCGTATTTCTCAACGACATAGTCGATAACCTCACCGCGTCGTGCCTGCATAAAGTCCATATCGATATCGGGCATCGATACACGCTCCGGGTTCAAAAAACGTTCAAACAGCAGGTCATACTTCATCGGATCAATGTCCGTGATCTCCAAGGAGTAGGCGACGAGAGATCCGGCAGCTGAACCGCGCCCCGGACCTACGGCAATACCCATCTCTTTGGCGACCTTGACAAAATCCCAAACAATGAGCATATAGCCGGGAAACTTCATGGAGTTGATGACATCCATCTCAAAGATCAAGCGCTCACGGTACGCATCATGGCGCTCAGACGGCACATGCTGCAAGCGTTTATCCAGACCGATCTTGCAGCGGTGGATAAAATAGTCCGCATCATTTTTATCAGCCGCGCCCATCCACTTTTTTTTGTCTTCACCGCTTGCGGCAGCGTCTAACGGTGCATCATCTTCACAGTCAATTTCCAAGCCTTCTGCGCGTGCATATTCTTGTGTAAACTTGAAGTTGGGAGGAATAGGATCGCCAAGCTTGAGTTCCAGCTGACACTTCTCTGCGATCTCCTGGGTGTGGGCTATCGCCTCGGGAATGTCGACAAAAAGCCGCCCCATCTGCTCGGGTGATTTGAGATAAAACTCGTGAACAGAGTGGCGCATACGGTTAGGATCGTCATAAAGCTTATTCATCCCGATACACATAAAGGCCTCATGGTACTGTGCATCGTCGGGATACGTATAGTGCGTGTCGTTTGTCGCAACGATCTTGATGTCCGTCTCGCGGCTTAACTGCAGGATCTGCTCATCAATAAAAAGCTGATCTCCGATGCCGTGGCGCATGATCTCGAGATAAAAATCATCTCCGAAGATATCTTTATACTCCAGAGCGACAGCTTTTGCCCCTTCGTATCCTCCTGCCCCATTTTTTACATTTCGCTCGTTTTGAAGGTTGAGATGCCAGTTGACCTCGCCCTGCAGACAGGCGGAGGTACAGATAATCCCTTCGGAGTGCTCCCGAAGCTCATGCTTGTTGATCCGCGGAAAGTAGTAAAAACCGTCAATATAGGCCTTTGAGGAAAGGTACATCAGGTTTTCATAGCCAACCTGGTTTTTAGCAAAAAGACAGACATGAAAGCGCTGCTTTGAGGTCTTGTCGTCCAAGCTCTTCCCGTTATGGATATACCCCTCCATCCCGATGATAGGTTTGATGCCTGCAGCCGTCATCTGTTTGTAAAAATCGATAGCGCCGAACATGTTTCCGTGGTCTGTCATCGCCACCGATGTCATTCCCAGTTTTTTAACCTCTTCGACAAGGTTTGTGATCTTGTTGGCGCCGTCAAGAAGGGAGTATTCGGTGTGTAGATGAAGGTGGGTAAATTGTTGTACAGACATGAAAACTCTTTAGATTATTATTTTCTTTATTATAGTCAAGTTGCATGAGAGAAAGATAAAAAAAATCATCTTTTTCATCTTTGCCTCTCTTTCTAACAATACTCGGCTAACAGTCCCTCTCTTAAAGCTTCTGCTGTCTGCGTATCTTTTAATTTTTCTACGATTGCCAGTCCAAAACAGATCGCCGTTCCCGGTCCTCTGGAAGTCATGACATTACCGTCTATGACGACACTGTGCTCTTTGGTGTATCCCTCTTCTCTGATCTCTTCTTCTACTGAAGGATAGCAGGTGTAGTTTTGCTTCAAGACACCCGCTTTGTTCAAAACAAAAGGAGCCGCACAGATCGCACCTATGAGCTTCTCATCTGCATCCATCTCCTTTAAAAGGCGCAAAATATCCTTATCATCCGCCAAGGCCTTCGTGCCTCCCCAGCCTCCGGGCAAGACGATCATATCGAGCTCCCTGCTGGTTACCTCGCTGAGTCGACACTCAGTTTGGATTTGAATATCGTGAGCGCCTGCTATTTGAATGGCGCCCACGCCGGCAACTATGACCTCTATTTTTGCTCTGCGTAGAACATCTATCAGGCTTACCGCTTCTATCTCTTCAAAACCCTCTGCAAGTGGAATTAAAACTTTTGCCATCATAGCTCCTGTCAATCAATTGTAAAGGCATTATAACAAAATTAAACTATCATGAAGAATAAGAAACAAAAGAAGAAGAAGAGAAGCCAAGAGTCAGCGGCTATAGCCGCTTTTTGGCGTGTGGATTATTTTACTTTTTCGAGGTATTCGCCGTCTATGGTGTTGACTTTTATCAAATCACCCTCAAGAACATGGTAAGGAACCTGAACAACAGCGCCGGACTCCAAGGTAGCCGGTTTTTTTGAACCGCTGGAGGTATCGCCTTTGAAGTTGGGAGGTGTTTCTGTGATCAGTAACTCCATGATCTCAGGAGCGTCTACGGAGATCGGTTTCTCATTATGAAGTACCAAATCCACATTGGTTCCGTCTTTTAGCCATTTCATCGCATCATCGCACTGCTCATAAGTCAGACCTAGCTGATCATAAGTCTCTGTGTCCATAAACTGAAGCATTTCGCCGTCATCATATAGATACTGCATAGTCTTGTAGACAATATTGGGTACTTCAAACTTGTCGCCGGCATGCACCGTCTTTTCGATCACTTTTCCGTTGATAAAGCTTTTTACTTTCATGCGTACAAAGGCTGCGCCTTTTCCCGGCTTTACGTGTTGAAAATCAACAACCTTGTACGGGACACCGCTGATCTCTAAACGCACGTTTTTCTTAATATCACCCATTCCAATGGTTGCCATCGCGTATCCTCATAAATATCATTTTTGAAATTTTATCCAAAATGTAAAAAATAAGAAAGGTTTAGCCTCAGATCTATTTGAAAAAAGGAAAAATTTCCCTCTGTTTTAGAACTTTTTCAAATAATCCTATGATTTATTCTTTGAAAATGCTAAAATAAAAAATGCCAATATTAAAATTAATGATTTTACTTCTTTTCAGTTTGCCCGCCTTTGCTTTCAATGGGCAGAGCATCTCTGAAGCAGTGATGAAAAAAGCCGAACGCAAGTATGGCGGCTTCGTCGTAAGCCGTTATCTTGCCTACAACAAGATGCTTCGCAATGCCGAACCTATCTCTGAACGCAGCAAACTTAAGCTGGTCAATGATTTTTTCAATGCCATCCCTTTTCTCAGCGACATAGAAAACTGGAAGCAAGAAGATTATTGGGCAACGCCATTGGAGTTTTTAGCGCGTAATAAAGGAGATTCTGAAGATTATGTGATCGCAAAATATTTTGCACTGAAAACGCTTGGGGTTGATCCGAAGCGACTCTATTTCACCTATGTCAATTCAAAACGTTTCAAACGTCCTCATATGGTTCTTAGCTATTTTGAATCACCCCAATCCGATCCTCTGGTCTTAGATAACATCGCTGCAGATATTGAAACTGCTTCTAATCGCAGCGACCTCACTCCCGTCTACAACTTTAACGTCGATACGATAGAAAATTCGTCCACTCAGCAAAGCACCCATAAAAAATGGGAAGAACTCAACCAACGTGTTAAAAGGAACAAACTATGAGTCTATTTAAACAGATCACTACGATAATGTCGCTTTTTTTATTCTTGATACTCTTAGCCGTCATGGCCCTGAATTTTCAATCCTCCACACGATACGCAGAAGCTGAACTGGCAAACAATGCGCAAAACACTGCCTCTTCACTGAGCCTCTCTCTTGCCAACGCCAAGGGCGACCTCTCCACGATGGCTACGATGATCAATGCCCTCTTTGACAGCGGATATTTTCAAAAGATCGTTCTGCTTGATGCGAACGATAAGCTTATCCATGAACGTCAGATGCCCAGCGAACTCTCAGATATTCCTGCCTGGTTCAGATCACTGTACACGCTCAAGTCACCCCTCGCAACAGCAACCGTCTCTTCTGGCTGGAATCCCATCGGTACGATCAAGGTAATACCGATGCAGGAAAATGCACATATCAAACTTTATGAGAACTTCCGGGAGCTACTCAAAAGTTTTGCATTGATCGCTTTGGTCACCTTTTCTCTTTTGTATATTATGCTCAGATTTTTACTCAGGTCACTCACACGCGTAAAAGAGCAAGCCGAAGCTGTCAGCAACAACAACTTTATCATTAACAAGAATATTCCCTCTACAACAGAGTTTAAAGAGGTAACCCTGGCGATGAACAAGATGGTCACCAAGGTCAAAGATATTTTTGCACGAGAAGCTGATTCGGCCAGAGAGAACCACAGACTTCTTTACAAGGACAAACTGACCGGGCTGGGAAACCGCAACTTTTTTGAGCTCAAACTTAATGACTTTCTCTCTTCTGAGGAAGCAGATTCCAAGGGAACTATTCTTACGCTTTATATCGAGGGTATTGTTGAAGCCAACAGAGTCTTGGGCCATGAAAATGTAGACACGCTTATCCAAGAGCTTTCGCAGAGTGTTGCCCAGGAGACAAAAGAGCAGAAACAAGCCGTAGTCGCGCGCATAGACGGGACAAAAATCTCGGTTATCTTCCCTCGCATGCAAAACAATGATCTCGAAAAGGTTTCAGATGAGATCTTGGCTAAGGCGATCATGACCATCGAAGCTTCATCGGCTCAAGATTGCGATTGCGCTGTAAAACTTCTGCAGTTGAACTACACTGCACAAGACACTTCTGCTCTTCTTCTAAACAAAATCGAAAAAGAGCTCTCTTCTGTCGAGAAAAACAGTATCACCTCTGTCTGCTCGCAAGAACCGCAAAGAGACAACATTGACAGAAAGATCGTTGAGAACAGAATAAAAGAGAACTCTATCGCTTTGGCGTTGCAAGATGTGTATGACCTTAATGGAGACATCTTTCATTCCGAGGCCTATGTCAGGCTTTACGATGAAGATAAAAACCTGCACACCGCAGGTGACTTTATTCCACTGGTCCATAAAATGCATCTTGACACCAAACTGGACCAGAATGTGATTAACTATGCCCTCAAAGAGAATTCTTTGCAAGAGCGGGAGATAGCATTTAACATCTCGCTGCGTTTTATTGAAGAGCCCGGAATGATACAGTGGCTTAAAGAGCGTCTAGCGGGCTTGTCCGGCAAAAGAGTGCTTAATTTTGAACTCTCCAATCCTAGTCTCCTCGGCTCTTTAAGAGAGGCGCTTGCCTTTGCGGCCATGCTCCGTCATTACGGACACAATCTTGGAATCGATCGTTTTAGCATAGAAGAAGAAAGCAACCTTAATTATTTGCAGATGCTTAAACCTAAATATATAAAAATCGACAGCATCTATCTGCATAACATGCTCCAAGGCCAAAACAACCCTGCCCTTTTGATCCTGATCGAAAGTTTAGATATTAAGATCATAGCCACAAATCTTGAAGATCAAACAATAAAAGAAGCGCTGCAGGCCATCGGTATCAAATATTTTCAAGGCAGCCTCTTGGGCAAGCCGAAACTGATCTAGTCCAGAAGATTTCACAAAAGAAAGAAGATGTTTCCAGGAGACTGCCCCTTATGGGCAGCTGTAAGGGTTATATACGCGCGTAGTCTACGCTGATGCAGGCTTTTAGCTCAGAAAGCTCTTTGAGTGTCTCTTTGGAGACCTTGGAGTCAACGACAATGACAGCAAGTGCTTCGCTGTCACTTCTGCCCAAACGGAAATCAGCGATATTGACATTGTGCTTGGCCAATGTAGTACCGACATGACCGATGACCCCCGGGACATCCGTGTTTTTAAAGATGATAAGATTGCCTTTTGGCTCGATATCAAGATCAAACCCGTTGATCTCTACGATACGCTGGACATTTTCTTCAAAGATCGTCGAAGAGATCGAGATCACATCTTTTTCTGTCGTCAGCTTGATTCTGATCTTGTTCTTGTAGATGCTTGTATTTGCCTCTTCTTTGAAATCCAAGCTGATGCCGCGGTCTTGCGCCACGAACTCTGCATTGACATAATTGATATTGTCGCCTACAGATTCTGTCAAGGCACCGACAGTTGCGAAGGTCATCATCGATTTAAGGTACTGAGCGATATCACCCTGCGCGCTTATCTTGATCGACTTGATCGGCGCCTTGTTCATCTGCGCTGCCAAGAAGGCTGTCTTTTGGGTCAGCTCCAAGAATGGTTTGACAAAGGCAGGGATCTTGCTCTCGTCTATCGGCAGGTTAAAGGCATTCTTAAATTCGATACCTTTGGCCGCGTTTAGCGCCTGTTCGGCAGCCTGGACACCGATATTGTATTGCGACTCAAAGGTGTTTGCGCCCAGGTGAGGCGAAACGATGATATTATCAAGCTCTAAAAGCGGATGATCTGTTGCCGGCTCTTTATTAAAGACATCAATGCCCGCAAAACGGATCTTTCGAGATTTCAAGTTATTGTAAAGTGCCTCTTCATTGTAGAGACCGCCGCGTGCGCAGTTGATCAGCACAACACCATCTTTCATCTTGGCGATTTCCGCTTCGTCGATCATATTAAGGGTTTCTTCGTTCTTCGGTGTATGAATCGTAATGATGTCGCAAGAGAGAATATCGTTAAAATTGCTCGTATATTTCATGCCCAGATCAGTCGCTTTTGAAGAGGAGATATAAGGATCATAAGCCACAACGTCCATCTCGAAGGCCTTAGCACGGATACCGACACGGCTTCCGATATTACCAAAACCGATGATACCGAGGCGCTTGCCCTTCATCTCATAACCATACCATTTTTCACGTTTCCAGACTCGCTGGTTTTTTAGATGGTCATGGGAGTATGGAAACATCCGCATACAAGAGAGCATGTGCGTCATCGTCAGCTCTACCGCGGCAATCGTATTTGCAGTCGGCACGTTCATAACGATGATGCCCTCTTTTGAACATCCGTCTATATCAACATTGTCCACACCAACGCCTGCACGGACAATAGCTTTCATCTGTTTTGCCGCGTTAATAAACTTCTCATCAACATCCGTTGAACTGCGTGTAATGGCGACGTCTGCTGTCGCAATAATATCTAAAAGTGCACTCTTGTCAACATCAGCAGCAAAGACATACTCTACCTGATCATCGTTTTTAAGCATTTCAAGACCGGCTTCATGGATATGGTCACAAACGACTATTTTTGGCTTTGACATTAATTACCCTCTTTCAAGCCGCCCCAGAATATTTTTTTAATGTTTTGGGGCGCTGATTTTATTTTATTATCTTAATTATGCGTGCATTTATAGCATAATCTTTCAATGTTTTTACTATATTTTGAAGTTGAGACAGGTTTTTTGAATAGATAACAAGCTTCATATCATTCTTGTTTTGCTCAAACTTATAAGTGATTTTGTATTGTGCTAAGACCTCTTTGAGGCAAAAAAGTTGATACGGATCAAGATCGCCTGCTTGAAGCTGATAGATGCTTGTCTTTTCCGGCGGCTCTTTGAGATCGAGTTGCACAAAGATTTCTGTGACCGGGTAAAAAAATCCTTCATTCTCATGCTCGGAAAAACGTTCTATCCATTTTTCTCGGCTTGGAATGTAAGACAGTTCTTGGGCTTTGGGGATATCTGCCTTTTGTGCATAAATGCTTGCATCTGTTTGATTGACTTGAACCAAAAAGAGAACCAGAAAGATGGCCACTCCGACAAAGATTGCCGGAAAAAGCCATTTTGCAAGCATTGTGTGCATACGTTTACTTTAGCTGGTCTTTGATCAGGTCGCCTAAAAGGTTCCCTCCGTCATCTTGAGCATTGACTTCGTCTAGAGCGACCTGGTCTTTAAGACGCTGAAGTTTTCTGACAGAAAGACGGATACGATCACGTTTGACGTCGATCACTGCGATAGCCGCTTCGATCTCATCGCCTACATTAAGTTCTTCAGCTATCAATGGCTCAAGATCTTCGTTACGGATAAGCGCGTCCATATCGTCTTCAAGTGAAATAAATACACCGAAGTCTTTGATGTCACGAACCTTGCCCTTAACGATTTCATTGATCTTGTGCTCTTTGGCAAACTTGTCAACCGGGCTCTCCAGGAGTGCCTTGCGGTTCAAAGAGATCTTCTCTTCTTCACGGTTGATCTTAACGATCTTCACTTCAACTTCGTCACCGACTTTGAAAAGATCTTTACATTTTGTGTTTTTGTCCCATGAACAGTCTTGGTTATGAAGAAGACCTTCAACCACACCGATCTTCACAAATGCTCCAAAATCAGTCAGCGTTGTTACTGTGCCTTTGATGATGTCACCCTCGCGTGAGGTCTTGATAAACTCATCAAACGGTTTAGGCTGAAGTGATTTAAGCGATACACGAAGCTTGTGTTTCTTCGGATCGATTTCGATGACTTCAACATCGATCTCTTGACCGACTTCAAGGTAGTCTTTTGGCGATTTGATGTTCTTGTCCCATGTGATTTCAGACACATGCAAGAAACCTTCAATGTCATTACCAAGGTCGACAAAGACCCCGTAAGGCTCAACATTAGAGACCGTAACTGTGATCGTATCACCCTCATCGAGTTCAGACTCAACCTCTTCCCAAGGATCAGACATTACCGCTTTGATAGAGAGTGAAAGGTGGCGCTTGTCTTTGTCGTAAGAGATAGCCTTACATTCGACGACATCGCCCTCTTTGTAGTACTTTGAAGGGTTGACCGGGCCTTTGTAAGAGATCTCATTATAGTGGACAAGACCGTCTACACCGCCGATATCAACAAACATGCCATACGAAGTGATCTTTTTGATCGTACCTTCGACAACCGTATCTTCTTCAAGAAGCGCATCGATGATCTGCTTGCGTTTTTTGCGGTCTTCATTCAGAAGTTTGCGACGGGAAAGAACAATTGAGTTCTCATCTTCGTCGATCTTGATAACCGCGGCTTTGATTCTGCGCCCGATAACATCTTCGTCATCTTTCAACGCTGCGAGTGAACGCGGCATAAAGAAGGAGACCTCGTCCTCTTCGATGATGTATCCGCCACGGTTCTTCTTCGTGATAGTACCTTCGATAATGAGGTCTTCATAATCATCTTTGTGCGCTTTGATAAACTCTAGTGTTTTAAGTTGTTCCAGCACTTTTAGGTGGGAGATCTTTGGACGTTCGTTACGAAATCCTGTAATCATTACCTGAATTCGGTCATTAATTTTATACTTTAATTCACCTGATTCATCTTGAATCTCATTAAGGTACAAAAGACCTTCTAGTTTTTCACCCACATCTACGAGTGCTTTATCCTCTTGGATCTCTACGATGATACCTTCAACAATACGGTTTGATTCTTCAGAACGTTTTTCTGATGCTTCAAACATCGCTGCAAAGTTTTCTTCTTCCATTGGTTCGAGCTCTTGAGCCATACAAATATCCCTTGTTTACAAATAAAAATTTGCAAATTATAGCTAATTGTTTCTTGCTATATCTTTATAAGAGGGACAAATTTATGAAAGTTATAAGTTAAAAATTAAAAATGTGAAGATTTAAACTGTTCCAGCCTGCCTGTTTCTATTATAGACTGGCAGGCTTTTTAGGCAGAGAGTTTTTCTATCATCTGCGTTACCTGCCTGATGATCCAGTCTGGGGTCGAAGCACCGGCACTAACACCGCACTCCTCTTTACCTACAAACCAGGAGACTTCCAGATCATCTGGCCCCTCCACCAGATAGCTATCCGGGCACTCCTCCTTGGAAATAGAGTGCAGCTGTTTGGTGTTTGAGGAGTTTTTTCCGCCGATGACGATCATAACATCAGACTCTTTGGAGAGTTTTCGTATCGCGTCTTGGTTGTCAAAGGTCGCGTTGCAGATCGTGTTGAAAACACGGACCTCTTTGTGCGTGCGCATAAGATAGTTGCAGACGCTCATAAACTCTTCGACCTTGCGCGTCGTCTGGGCAACGACAGCGATCTTGTCTTTGAATGTTTTTCCCTCAAGTTCTTCAACACTCTCCACGACCGTCGCTCCGCTTTGAGAATACGACATAACCCCTTTGATCTCCGGATGGTTTACGTCGCCAAAGATCACAATATCATACCCCTCTTTGCTCATCTCTTCACAGATCTGTTGGGGTTTTGTCACATAAGGACAGGTGGCATCTATAACGTCTATCTTCTTCTGTTTTAGCGCCGAGAGTTCATCTTTAGGTATTCCGTGTGTGCGGATGACAGCCTTGTCTCCGGGCTTGAAGGTTGAGATGTCTTCGACCAAAGAGACCTTGAAGTCAATGTTGAGACGCTCGATCTCTTTGGAGTTGTGGATCAATGGACCAAAGGTCGATGCACCGACATTATCTTCAGCAATTTTTATCGCACGTTTTACGCCGAAACAAAATCCGTAGTTTTCTGCCAATCTTATCTTCATTGTTTTTCCCTTCTAGAGTTCAACCCGCGTAATTTTGGACAAAATATCAAAAAAGTTTGGAAATGAGGTCTGAATGCACGCGATATCCTCGATCTTCATTCCGCACTGCAGCCCTGCTATCGCAAAACTCATCGCAATACGGTGGTCGCCATATGAGTTGATCAAGGCCGGTTGCAGCACCCCGCCCCTCACGCTATAGCCGTCTTCGAACTCATCTGTCTTGATACCGCAATGGTTTAGATTGGTAACCACGCTTGTGATCCTGTCGCTCTCTTTGACCCGCAGCTCTTCGGCATTTTTGACGGTGCTCACTCCTTGCGCACAGGCAAAAGCGATTGAGAGTGCCGGCAATTCATCGATAAGCCAGGAGATGTTTTCTTCGACCGTTATCGCCTTTAGCGGGGCATATGTAACACGGATGTTTCCTGTGGGCTCATACTTCTGCTCTTTAAGCTCATAAGAGATCTGCGTTCCCATCCGTTCAAGTGCCTTAAAGGCTTCAATACGTGTCGGATTGAAGGTCACCCCCTCGATCAGTACTTCTGCTCCCGGCGTTATAGCGGCGGCCACGGCAAAGAAAAAGGCCGATGAGGGGTCAGCTGGTACGCGGATATGAAGCGGTTCAAGAAGCCCTTTGAGCGGTGTGATCTTCGTTGTCAAACCCTTCACTTCAAGTTCGGCGCCCATTCCTTTTAGCATACGCTCCGTGTGGTCGCGGCTTAGTTCCGGCTCCGTGTAGCTACATTTTCCGTCTGCACTGAGTGCCGCCAAGATCATCGCCGACTTGACCTGAGCCGAGGCGATCTTGCTCTGATAGTCAAAGGCTTTTAATGAACCGCCGCGGATGCTTAGCGGGGCGAAATCCCCTTCCTCTCTTCCGTCTAAAAATGCACCGATATCTCTTAAAGGCTGCGTCACACGCTTCATCGGACGGCGCTTGAGATACACATCGCCTGTGAGAATAAAATGTCCCTTTGCCGAGGCCAAAAGACCACAGAAAAGACGCATTCCCGTCCCCGAATTTCCGCAATCGAGGATATCAAACGGCTCTTTTATTCCTTCTGACCTGATGCGGATCACTTGACCATCATCTTTGACCTCGGCACCCAGGTCTTTTACGATCTGCAGGGTGTTCAGTGTGTCTTCCGCACGCAAAAAGTTTTCTATGACCGACTCGCCCTTTGCCAAAAGTGAGAACATCGCACAGCGGTGAGAGATCGACTTATCCGGTGCAATCTGGTCGCACTTTAGGCTAAAGGCCTCTGCCGCAGAGTAAATTGTTGCATTTTTCATCGTAGTGCGATTCCCAGTTTTTCATTCAGAGCGGCAACGATAGAGTTCATCGAAGAAGTGATGTCCTCTTCTTCGAGTGTCTTCTGCTCGGATTGGAGCATAAAACGCAGGGTCAGACTCATCTGCTCGCCCAGCGCCTCGCTCTCATAGGTGTCAATCGGATAGAAACGCACAACCTCAGGGCTTTGAGCCGCTTGGATCACCTCTTTGAGCTCTGTATAGCGCAGAGACTTTGGTATCACAATAGAAAGGTCACGGGAGGAGGACTGGTATTTTGAAGAGGGTTTCGCAATACAAAGATCGTAAAAAAGTGCATCAAACTCAAGCTCGCACAGACAAGTGCTCTCAAGGTCATACTCATTTTGTATACCCGGATGAAGCTTGAAGAGCGTTCCTATCGGTTTCTCGTCTGCAACAATCTGTGCACACTGGTAGGGGTGGGCCAGCGTATGAGAAAGTTCCACCGGCCGCAGTTCAAAATCTCCGATAATATTTGAGATCTTCTGTACAAATTTTTCAAATCCAATCATGGCAGGTTTGCCGTGATTCTCAATGCTCTCGGCACTCTCTTGTCCGCTGAATATAAAGGCCATCTTGATCGTCTCATTGCGCTGGGTATCAAAGACCGAACCGACCTCAAAAAGAGGGACCTGTTTACGTCCGGCCTTGGAATTGCTGCTGGCAGCTTCCAAAAGACCGACGAGAAGCGTGGGACGAAGCGTGTCAAGGGTTCCCGCAATCGGGTTGAGCAGATCAAGTCTCTCGTCAATAAGATCAAATCCGAAGCCTTTAAGTTTTGCTTTTTCATTAAAGACAAACTGTACGCTTTCGAAAAAACCGCAGTCCGCGGCGCGCTGACGATAGTGCTTGCGTTTGTTAAAAAAGATGCTGGCATCATTATGATGTGGTTTTTCCGTAAAGGCATAAGGCTTGGAGGGGATATTGTCTATTCCGACAAGACGTACGATCTCTTCTACAATATCTTGAATATGAGTGATATCATGTCTGAATTGAGGCACGCCGACAACAATCTGTCCTGCTTGAGATTTAAGTATATTAAATCCGAGATTTTTCAACAGCTGAGTCACCTGCGCCTTATGGACATCCATTCCGATAATATCGCTGATGCCTTCAATACTCATATGAAGCACTAGCTCCTCATGCGGGGTACGAAGCTCCAAACTTCCGCCGAAGACTTCCGTCTGTGCATAGCTGCGCAAAAGCTCCTGACAATACTCCAGACCGAATTCCAAGTATGGCTCAGACCCTCGGGATGTGCGATAAAAAAGAGGGCCGTTCTCAATCTTATGCTCTCCCATCTTTCGTGAGATCGTGTCAGGATGAATATAAGAGGCTTCAATAACAACAATCTCATCTTCAGGGGTAATGCGTGAAGAAGGATACTGGATAATACCCACCGTCGACGCTTTTTCTTTTCCTGTGATGATCGCATAACCGTTCGCATCTTTGTCCAGTGTAATTTGCGCTTTTTCAAGTTGCATAGGGAAGGCCTTATAGCCATAGGCACGCAGTATCACTCCCGAACTGTAGGTGGCATAAAAGAGCAGTGCATCAATAGCCGACTGGCATTCCTCTTCAAGCATCGACATACGCAAACGCAAAAGCAGCGGAAGCTCAAAATCGTTTTTCTTAAACGCCTTGTACATCAGGTTCACATCGCTCTGCTGCGTGTGGTTAAGATGTAAAATACGTCCTATTCCTATCTGTTTTTCTTCAGGAACAGATTTCTTGCGTTCTTTGAGTTCGATGTCATAGGCGGCAGAAAGATCCCGGGCAACACCGTTAATACTCAAACAGTCTCCCCGGTTTGCTGTCAATTCAAGCTCGATCAGTTCATCGTTCAGATAAGGGTTTTCGCAAAGTTCCGCTCCGGGTTTTAGCTCACCGATGCTCTCATCGAGTATCATGATCCCCTCTTCGAGTTTAGCAAGCCCTAGTTCCGTCGAGGAGCAGATCATGCCGATGCTCTCAATCCCGCGGAGCTGCACCGGTTTGATCTTCATACCGTTGGGCATCTCTGCGCCGATTGTTGCCACCGCGACATAAATATCTGCACGAACATTTGCTGCACCGCAGACGATTTGACGCGTTGCCGTACCGATGTCCACTTGACAGACATTGAGCTTATCCGCATCCGGGTGTTTTTCGCAAGAGAGAATCTTTCCGATGACAATCTTTTTCGGTACGGTATAGACCTCATGGCGATCAACTTCAAGACCGATCGCATTAAATGTCTTCGCCAGCTCTTCGCCGCTCTTGTCCTCAATGTCGATCCACTCGTTTAACCAGCTTTTTGTAATTATCATCTAAATTGCTCCAATAGTCTTATATCGCCCTCAAACAAAGAGCGCAGGTCAGGGATCTGGTGGATCAGCATCGCAAAACGTTCAATACCCAGACCAAAGGCGTACCCGCTTACATCCTTATACCCGACGGCATCAAAGACATTCGGATCAACGATACCGCAGCCAAGCACCTCGAGCCAGCCGGTCTTGGAACAGACGCGGCATCCCTCTCCCGCACAAAAGATGCAGGAGATATCGACTTCAGCCGAAGGCTCCGTAAAGGGAAAGAAACTCGGACGGAAACGCACTTTTACGTCTCCGAACATATGGTGTAAAAAGCCTTCTAAGATAAACTTCAAGTTGGCAAAGGAGACCTTTCCTATGTCATCCACCAAAAGCCCTTCCACCTGATGGAACATCGGTGTATGCGTGATGTCATAATCACGGCGGAAGACCGAACCCGGTGCGATCATACGTATCGGCGGCTTGGTGTTCATCATTGTTCTTATCTGAACCGGAGAAGTGTGCGTGCGCAGAAGCTTCTCGTCTTTAAAATAGAAAGTATCCTGCATATCTCGGGCTGGATGGTATTTGGGCAGGTTAAGCGCTTCGAAGTTGTGAAAATCGTCTTCTACCATAGGGCCTGTCTCTACTGAGAAGTTAAGGTTTGTGAAATACTCGATCACCCTGTCCATCGTGTCCATAACAGGATGCGTCGCGCCGCGTTCTGAGCGTGGCGAGTAAAGAGAAACATCAATCCCCTCGGCCTTCATCGCTTTTTTAAGAGCTTCTGTTTCCAGAGAAACTTTTTTCTCGTTCAAAAGGGCATTAAGTCTTGTCTTATGGTCGTTAAGTTCTTTGGCAATGCGGGGTTTTTCTTCGTTTGACGCATCTTTCATCTGAGCGAAAGCTGCCGTCAGCTCCCCTTTTTTTCCAAAAATAGCAATTCTTATCTCTTCGATCTGCGAAGGCGTCTGCGCTGATTCAATTTTTTCTATCCACTTGGTCAAAGTAGTTCCTTAGTAGGGTTAAAGGCGCTCCAAAATCAGAGAAAACCTTAGAATATTCTCGCGATTATAGGGAAAAACGCATTACAATCGCCTTTAATTTTTAGACTTCTTGATAATAAACAGCTCCAAACACCCGGCACTGCTTATCTTTTTTTGTTTTTTAGTTATAATATTTTCACTTTGAAACAAGGGAAATTAAAATGTGTATTTTTTGTAAAATAGTAAGCGGAGAGCTTCCAGTTAACACCGTGAAAGAAAATGATGATTTTCTGGCCTTTCACGACATCAATCCCAAAGCACCTGCACATATCCTTATCATCCCAAAGGTCCATGTGGACAGCTTCAATGAGGTCAGTCCTGAGACGATGGCCGGCATGACAAGCTTTATTCAAGAGGTTGCTGGGGTCGTAGGGATCAAGGAATCCGGTTACCGCGTCATCACCAACGTAGGAGACAATGGCGGGCAAGAGGTAAAACACCTGCACTGGCATCTTCTGGGCGGAGCTAAATTGAGCTGGGGACACTTTGCGGATGCTGATCCGAAAGATTTCTTTTAAAAATAGACCAAGGAGATCTTCCTTGGAGTTTTAGGAGGGACAACACCCTTCAAGCGCCCCAAAATCTGTAGCGGTTTCGCCTGAGATGATCTCCGCTTTATCGCGAATCTTCTTGCCGTTGTGCGTGATCGAGTAAGTGATCTTTGTTACCCCGCGGATCGTATTGATCGTTGAACAGTAAGTCTCGATACTTGCCATAACCCAGCGTGCCGCTAAATCATCTTGCGCACCCGAGTTGAAATGGTAGTCAAGATGCAGACTGTTGAATTTTTTGGGCATGGCATCGTTTCGCACGACCTCGCCCTCTATAGAGAGTTCCGTCACTTCGTAGCCCTGATTTTTAGGGACCAGGATTATATCCGTCGCACTGCAGCTGATAATACCGGACAAAAAGTACTCGATAGGACTGATCGTCGGACAATCTATAATAAAAGAGGATTTCTCCGTCTTCGCTTCAAACTTCATTCCTTCTTGGTGTGTTACGCTTACTTTCACGCTGCTCTCCTGTATTATTTTTGATTGGCTTCGAGCCATGTATTTAGGTGTGACAGCTGCTCCATCGTGCGTACTGCCGCTGTTCCACCCTCTGAGGTACGGGCATTCATCGAATGCTTGATACTTAGAAACGGCATCACGTTCTCTTTTATGCGCGCATCAATGGCTTTGAGCTCTGTAAAAGGGATATCGCTGAGATCAATGCCCAGCGCTTCTGATTTTGCAACGGCTTTGCCGGTGATAAAGTGTGCTTCTCTAAAAGGAATATCGCAGTGCTGTACCAGATAATCCGCCAGGTCCGTCGCAGAGAGATGTCCTACCTTACAGGCAGATTCCATATTTTCCTTATGCACGCTCATCGTCAGCATCGCCTCTTTTAAAATACTCAAAGAGATTTCAAGGGTCTTGACACTGTCAAAAACACCCTCTTTGTCCTCTTGCGTATCTTTGTTGTAGGCCAAAGGAAGCCCTTTCATTACGGTCAGAAGCCCCATGAGATTTCCGAAGGTACGACCGCTTTTTCCGCGAAGCAGTTCGGCCACGTCGGGATTTTTCTTTTGCGGCATGATCGAGCTTCCCGTGGAGTAGGCATCGCTGAAGGTGATGAACTTGAACTCATACGAGGACCACATGACCATCTCTTCGGCGAGTCGTGAGATATGCATCATGCTCATCGAGATGTTAAACAAGATCTCCAACGCGAAGTCTCTGTCGCTGACCGTATCGAGGCAGTTTGTGCTTATTGAGTCAAAACCGAGCTTTTCGGCGGTACTATGACGGTTGATATTATGCGGCGTACCGGCCAACGCGGCGCAGCCCAAAGGCGAGACATTGTTTCTTCTGTAAGAGTCTTCAAAACGCTCATAATCACGTTTGAACATCGCTCCGTATGCCAGCATATGGAAGGCGAAGTTAACCGGCTGGGCATGCTGAAGGTGGGTCATCCCAGGTATCAGCGTATCACTATGATCTTGGGCTATAGTGTGAATTGCACGCATAAGGTCATGGGTGAGTTGCATGATCTCTTTGTTCTTGCGAAGCACATAGCGGCGGAAGTCTACGGCGATCTGGTCATTTCGGCTGCGTGCGGTATGCAGTTTTTTTCCTGCCTCGCCGATGATGGCCGTCAGACGCTTTTCAATCGCCATGTGCAGGTCCTCATCACTAAGCTCCCATACAAACACGCCCGATTCGATCTCTTCTTTGACCTGTGCCAGGCCATTTTTGATAGAGCTTAGCTCATCTTCAGTTAAAATCCCCTGCTCCTGAAGCATTGTTGCATGCGCGACAGAACCCTCTATGTCTTCTTGATAAAGCTCTCTATCAAACATAACAGAGGCATTAAACTCATCCAAAAGTGATGACGATGCCTCAGTAAAACGACCAGACCACATTTTTTGCATAATCGATATCTCCGATTTGTAAGTTGGCGTATTCTAACAAAAAGGGCCCTCTAAAAAGCTTATAAATGCTCGTTATAGCGCAAAGGTATGCTTTAAGCACAGCAATCTTACTAGTAGAAGCTACTCTGGCGGCTAAATCCTATCGCCTTCTTTTCCATCACAGGATACAAGTAGAGTTCCTCCCCGATCTTCACCGGCGAAATGTTAAAAGAGAGCTCCTCCTCTTTAAACTCCAGCTCGATCTCGCCAAGGAGAACGTTCAGCGCATAAGGAATATCTTTTTTGTCCAGAAGCTTCTCTGCCGGTATCGGCTCCATAGGTATATTTTGGTAATCGCAGCGTAACACAAACTCTTCCGATGCAAGCAATTGGTCATACACACTATTTTTGAGATGTACGCTTAAAAAATCCGGTCGGCTTATGGCCTTTAGCAGCATCTCTCCCTCTTCACCTCGTTGTATAGAAAGTGAACGCTCTTTTTTTTGAGAAACATAATCTGATTGCGAGTGCGTCAAAATAGGCGCAGATATTCCGAGTCTGCACTCAATATCAGGAATAGGACTTTTTTTTGTCTCAGCTGTCAATCTGGAGTCTACGCTGATATGGATGTCGCGCAGAGTCTTAAGATTTTTGAGCTCTGGATCAAGACTGATCTGGCGTATGCGCTGCACGGCATAGGAGCTGTCTATCTTGAAAGAAAAAAGTATCTTGGACAGCAGTATCTCGCCGTTTGAAAAAAGAAGCTTCTCTTTTTTTTCATTACATCCTGCAACCCGCTCTAAATTTTCGACCGCACACTTCGTTTCGATCTCGGTATTTTGGACTGCACATCTGTTTTCTTCTTTATGGCACTCGTACAGGCGGAGTTCTTGCTGTGATTTACAAGCTTCATACTTGCTCATGCAGCGTACTTTTTCAAAAGGGTTGTTCATGCCCTCACACGAAACACATTGATGCACGCCATAGCTCTCACTGCAATTTCTATCACACACAAAAAGCTGCTCCTTACAATCCACTCGTACCTCTTCACATGAAGGAAGATGCTCTTTGCCAAAAAAATAGATCTCTTTTGAGAAGGTCTGCTCTTGCTCAGCAATCTTAAGAAAAAAGCTATTGATTATGCGAAGGTCGGTTGCATCCAGAGCAAGGTTCATCTGCCGGGCAAGATATGCCTTGCTCATATAAAAAGAAGAGTGCCCCTGCAGTGTATCTAACGAGATGTCCATCGTTTCGGACAAGCCAAGATTTATCTGCTCTTGAAGCGCAGCAGACAACTGTTCAAGTTCATTTGTGCTGATACGCTCCTTCTCAGACTCTTTTAACCGGCTGCTCCCAAGAAGAACAAGCCCCTTTTTGGTGATATAGGGCAGGTAGATCTGCATCTTCGTCTGCATATTTACAGGATTGGCTGAATGAAATTTATAGTTATCTGAATGGAGGATATCTTTTCCGTTGATATGAGCGAGTATGTTCATATCAACAGGAATACGCAAAGGGGTGTTGATGATCTCAAGATTGATCCTGTGCATAAAGTTTTTTACGGCACGGGCAATACGGTTTTTATTTTCACCATTTTCTTCCAATTTTTCTTTTTCATCTGCGCTTTCTAAAACAATTTCATTAAATTTTGTACTTAGCATAAACTCATCTGCACCTATTTGGAGGCTGTGTTCTGCATTGAGCTGGCCGTGCAGTTTGATCTTCAACGAAGGCACTTCAAACGAAAAGTCTATCTGTGAAAGAAGCTGCTGGTTTGAAAAGTTCAGATTGATCTCTCCTAAGTCCACCTTGGAAAACTCCTCAGGTTCCAGCTCCTCTAATCTTTGCGAAAAATCATTAAATGCTTTACCGACAAGCGCAGAAAAATCTGTTTCATTCAGATACAAGGCCGCATCGATGCCCTGCATTCGGTCAAAAAGAGCCTGCGTTTTTTTCAGTTCGCTCAAGGCTCTTTGCTGCGAGGGGAAATATTCTCTGCTTTTTTGCGGCTTCGGAATAAGCGTACATCCGCTTATATAGAAAAGCATGACAATAAAAAGTAAACTGTTTTTCAGAAGGGGTCGCAGGGAAAAAAAGAAGTTTTTAAACATTATTGTTATGGCTTTTTTGGAAGGATTAAAAATAAAAAATTTGAACAAAACATTAATGTATGCACCTCTCGAATAAAATTCGAAAGAGGTATACCGATTATTACTTTAGTTACATGCGGGAACATTACCGCTGTCATTTGCATACTCAACCATAAAGTCACGTAAATGTCTTGCGCTCTTTCTGTAGCTTTTGCTGTCAAAGTATTTCCACGAAGCTTTTGCTTTTTCATTTTCTAAATGAAGCTTAGCCAAACCGGAGCCTTTATTTTTTTTATTCAGAAGTTGTTTCCAATCTTTCATTCGCTTGCTCGCTGCCACTTTCTGTCCGCCGCCATGGCACTTTCGGCATTTTTTCACATAGGCTTTTTGACCCTTATAAACGGCAGCCTCCAAGGTGGGAAGACAACACAGAGACAAAACGAGCACCAAAGCAAAAGAGAATTTCATAACTACACTCCATACTAGAAAAGAGAAGTCTTTTCTAAAATTTCTTAATCTTCATAAATTAATTATTTTTATTCTAATACCTAAAGGCTTAAACCTGCCAAAATAAAATTAACGAATTTGCTCAAGTGCACAAATGAATACGATAATTATTGAGTGTGAGTCGAAATGAAACATTTTATAATTGAAACTTATAAATTAGTGCCTCATCTATATCCAAGACTCCGCTTTTCTTGAGCGAGTGAAGCACGGATGGAGTACATTCAACGTCTCCCGGCCACTCGCGCTCAAAGCCATCCAACGCGTTCTTGTTCGTTCCATCAATCCCGACGACATCGCCTTCGATGAAGATATCACGTCCGGCATCGATATTGTTGACAACGCGCCAGATCAGCATATAAGGATTGTTCAGATCATTTTTTTCTTTATCGACAAAGGCAACAATACGAAGCTGTTCCTGAAAAGCTTTGATGTTTTCAAACACCTCTTTCATACTGCTCGTTTTATTGACACTGATAACCGTGATCGGATTTCGTGTGCGGCACATGTACTGACGGACACCCGCAATTGAGCTGTCACAGGCTTTTAACTTTTTCAGAAGCTCTTCGTCTTTGAGCATCTTAGGCGCTTCCATCACGGCTTGTCCTGTACAGTCAACACCCAGTTTTCCCCCCACCAAAGCCTCAGGACTGGAGTGGTCGAGTGCATCTGTTATCCCCTCGGTAATCATCATACGGCTCGGATGAAACCTATTTAAGATATGGGTCGCTATCGCCTCATAATTGTTCAGACGCGGCGCATCCTCTGCGACAAAAAGTGCATGCTTGACAAAACTCATCTGGCCCGCTCCCCAAAAGGCGTGCATAAACTGTTTGGCATGGCCCTTGTACAGAGGCTTCATCTTGGCCAGGATAAGGTTATGAAAACCTCCGTTTTCAGGCATATGGTAGTCGATTAGATCGCTTGCATTCGTTTTAAGCAGCGGCAGGAAGATACGCTCCGTTGCCCACCCCATATACTTGTCTTCCAAGGGCGGTTTTCCGACGACCGTTGCCAAATAGACCGGTTTTTTCTTATGGGTTATGGCAGAGACTTCCATGACAGGATAAGGCTCCGCCAGTGTGTAGTAGCCGGTATGATCACCAAAGGGACCTTCAACTTTCAGCCGGGTAGGATCTACCCACCCTTCAATAACAAAATCAGCATCTTCAGGAATATAAAGCGGTGTTGTCAATGACTTTACAAGCTGCGCTGTTTTTTTAGTGACCAGGCCGTAGAGCAAGAGCTCATTCACCCCGTAGGGCATCGGCGCTGTAGCACACCAGGTGTACAGAGGGTCTGCGCCTATGGCAACAGAAACGGGCATTTTCTTACCTTCGCGCTGATACTGGTCAAAAAAGTGCGACGCATCCTTGTGTATCTGCCAATGCATACCAAGATGGTTTTTGTCATACACCTGCAGTCGGTACATTCCCAGATTTACCAGTTCGCCGTCAAGACTCTGGGTATAGACCTGCCCCATTGTGATAAAAGGACCCCCGTCCTCCTCCCAAGTCGTCAAGACAGGGATCTTAGCCAGGTCCACATCCTCGCTCAGATACTTGACTGCCTGGCATCTCCCCTCACCTTTTAAGCGTTTTGGAAAAATGTTTTTAAGGTTGAACAAACTGCCGAGCATAGAAAATTTCTCTTTTAATGATGCCGGCGGTTTCATGTGCAGCAGGGTCTCTATCTCTTCCGCCACCCCTTCGACCGAGCGTCCAAAAAGAAGCTCTGTACGCCCGTATGAGCCAAAAAGGTTCATCAGTACCGGGATATCATAAACGATCCCCTCTTTTTTATTGACAGGTCTCGTAAAAAGGAGCGCTTTTGAATTCTCTTTTTTCACCTCCGCATAGGCAATATGGGGAATCTCTAAATAGATATCAAGTTCATCATGGATTTCACGAAGTTCCCCACGCGAGCGTAGCAGATCGATGGTCTTTTGCATTATCAGCCTTTAGCTAAGGGGTCTTACATATTGTTGGCGCGCTCGAGCAGATCGTGCGCACCCTTGTCAATGACTTGTTGGGCCAGTCTCTTTCCGAGTGTCATGTACTCCTCTTGCGCTCCGCTGAGCGTATCGCTGAGTATCTCCAAGGCATTGGGAAGTCCCAGTGTACATCGGCTTATAACGGTACCGTCTGGCTGTACGCTCGCATTCACACCGATAGGAACATGGCATCCGCCCTCCAAAAGGTCGACGAAATCACGCTCTATCGTCACCTCCATCTCCGTCTTTTTGTGGTTGAGTTCACGCACAAGATCAAAGACCTCTTTATCATCTATGGTCTGAAGTCCTAATGCGCCCTGACCCATTGAGGGGATCATCTCAGAGAGTAAAATAGGATAAAAATACTTCACTGTACCATTTAGACCCAGGCGGTTGATCCCCGCAGATGCAAGGATAATCGCATCATACTCGCCCTCTTTGAGCTTACGAATTCGCGTATCTACATTGCCACGCAGGTCCTTAATCACCAGATCCGGGCGCAGCAGCAAAAGCTGCATCTTTCGGCGCAGCGAAGAGGTTCCCACAACACAGCCTTGAGGCAGGGCACTTAAGTTTTCATATTTTTCACTTAGCATCGCATCGCGCACATCTTCGCGCTGCGTGATCGCCGCCAAAGGCAGACCCGCAGGCATGACCGTCGGCACATCTTTCAAAGAGTGCACCGCCATATGGGCTTCACCGCGAAGCATCGCTTCTTCGATCTCTTTGAGGAAAAGACCCTTTCCTCCGATCTTTGAAAGTGCTACATCCTGTATCTTGTCGCCGGAGGTGATAACGATCTTTAACTCAACGTTCAAGCCTGGACGAAGGGCCTCTAAACGTGCTTTGATATGCTCAGCCTGCCACATGGCCAGCTTGCTTCCACGGGTTGCGATGATTAATTTATCCATGTTTGTCCTACCTACTTTATTAATTTGACATGTTTGTATTTTGCTTTAGTCGGGTCAATTTTTCCGTCTATGAATATCGTCGGCGTGCCATTGACCAGATGTTCCTGAGCTACGTTCATGTCGTGTGCAAGATGCTGCTCTATCTCAGGTCTCGTAATCTCTTTGAGTGTCAGCTTGGTATTTGCGCTGCGGTTGAACGCATCGAGTATCTTCTGCTGATTTGTTTCACGGCCACCGATTTCAACCTCGTAAAGACTCTTTACCACATCTTTTGTTCCCTGCAGCTCAGCAGCAATGGCTGCTTTTACCAAAGACACAGCCGCGGGATGAAGCGAGCTAAGAGGAAAATGGTAGTAATAAACGGCAAAGGTCTTCGGGTATGGTTTCATATAGGCCAAAGCCTCGGGTACAAAGGAGCGGCAGAACGGGCAAAGCGGATCGGAAAAGATCACGACCTTGTGTGCCGCGTCTGCATTTCCGAAAAGAAGATGCGCTTTGTCATAATATTTCTCTTTAAACGTCGGGGAAAGTGATGAATTTATTTTCTGTCCGCTTTTGAGGTCATACAGATCGGAGGTGATCAGTCCATCACCGACAAAATAGATTGAACGTTGGGAGATAGGCTGTTCTTGATCGCCTCGTTTTGCCTTGCCCTTGAGTTCAACGACATAGGCCTTCCAGCCTTTTGGCTTTTCCATGTCGATCTTGTCGACGACATTGATATCCAAAGAGACAATATTCGGGTTGGAACCTATCCCTTTTTGTAAGAATGAGACCACCTGGGCATCATCTGCATTAACAAAACTACTTAAGACGGTTATCGTGAGTAACAATTTCAACATCAATGACATTATCTTCTCCTTTATTTGGTTTGCATTCGTCCTTGTCCTTGTTAAAACGGCTCAGTATCAAGGCGCTAAACACAGAAAACTGCATCAGAACACCGACAAGGTCGCTTAAAACACCTGGCAAGATCAAAAGAATAGCACCTAAAAGTGCAAAAATATTCAGCTCTTGGAACTCTTTCATTGTGATACAGTTGTTTGAGACTGCCCGCAGACTCTCAAGCATCGTAGTCTTAAAGTTTTGCAAGAGAAGAACGCCTACTGCAGCTGAAAATATGATCTCCAAAAATGTGCCTATTCCACCAAGCTGACCTGCTGTCTGTACCGATACCAAGACTTCGACAAAGAGATAGCCTAAAAAAATATACATCATCATTTTAACTCCATAAGCCTTGCCAAAAGCTCATCTTTTTTTACTTCGATCTTCTCGCTGCTGCTGCGCGGAGCGATCTGAACCATACCGTCGGTTAGATTTTTTCCGACGATGACCGTATAGGGAAATCCTATCAGTTCTGCATCATTCATCTTAAAACCGAAACGCTCTTTTCGGTCATCAATGATCACTTCGATGCCTCTGGCGACAAGCTCGGCGTAGAGCTCCTCTGCATAGGCCACCTGCTCTTCGTCTTTTATATTGGAGATGAGAATATTGAAGCGGTAGGGTGCGGTAGCCTCTGTCCAGACACACCCTTTCTCATCATTGTGCTGCTCGATCACCGCGGCGACAAGACGACTCACCCCCATGCCGTAGGTTCCCATCACCATCTCCTGGCTTTTGCCGTTCTCATCCAAGAAAGTGGCGCCCAAAGGCTTGGAATAAGTCGTGCCCAGTTTGAAAATATGGCCGACCTCGATCCCCTTGGTATAAGAGAGCTTCCCGGTGCAGCGCGCGCATCCGTCGCCTTCTTGCACTTGCGCAAGATCAAAATACTCCAGATGCTCTATCTCCAGATCGACTCCCGTATAGTGGGAGTCTTTTTCATTCGCACCGCAGATCATCGATTGCGCACCTTTGAGTGCCGTATCAAAGATCATGGTAATATTTTCAAGCTCTATAGGGCCCATAAAGCCGGGCACGAGTCCAAGCTCACGAAGCTCCTCATCACTCACATCCGCTATCTCAAGGGCATTGACGGCATTGACCGCTTTGACCTCTTGTAGTTCATCGCTTCCGCGCAGGAAGTAAAGCACGATTTTGGAATTTTCTTCAAAAATCAGACGTTTTGCCACTGTTTTGACGATGTAGTAAGGATCGGCGTTAAAAAACTCGCTGAGATCTTTTATGTTTTTAAGATCAGGCGTATGGGTTTTCTCATAAATAAAGACCTGCGCAGGTGCATCACATTTTGGCTCCGCACGCACAGCTGCTTCTACGTTGGCTCCGTATTCACACGTGTCGCATACCGCGATCGTATCTTCTCCGCTGTCAGCAAGTACCATCAGCTCTTTTGAGCCCGAGCCGCCGATTGCGCCACTGTCGGCCTCGACTATTCTGAACTCAAGTCCCAAACGCTCCAAGATGCGTTTATACGTCGCTTCCATCAGATCGAACTCACGGTCCATGTCCGCATAGCTCGCATGAAAACTGTAGCCGTCTTTCATCACAAACTCGCGTGCGCGCATCAGTCCGAAACGCGGTCGTGCTTCGTCGCGGAACTTGGTCTTGATCTGGTAGAGATTGAGCGGAAGCTGCTTATAGGAGGTGACCCGGCCTCTTACGATATTGACCATCATCTCTTCATGTGTCGGTCCCAAGACGAAGCCGTTGTCTTTTCTGTCTTTGAAACGCAGCAGCTCTTTGCCAAACTTGTTGATCCGTCCGCTCTCTTCCCAAAACTCTATCGGCGTCACAAAGCTCAGTTCCACTTCTTGGGCATAAATATTAGCCATCTCTTCGTTGATAACAGCTTCGATCTTTTTAAGAACGCGCTTGCCCAAAGGCAGGTAATTATACAAACCGCTCGCCACCTGGGAGATAAAACCGGCACGTGAAAGATAGATATGGCTGGCTAACAGCGCATCTTTTGGCGCCTCTTTTGTTGTTGGTGCATACAGTCTAGAAAATCTCATAGTTGTCCTTCACACTTGTACTTGTTGGGTATGTTGTCTGCGCTTTGTTCATCTGTTTCCCATAAATATTTCATTGCTTCGATCAGGGTGTCCGACTCCGTGTCACCGGAGAGTTCGCGCATACGATGTATTGCGTCATGCAAAAAACGTTTTAACACCTGCTCACTCATTTTCAACGCCTGTTGTTCATACTCTTTTGGAATATAGCCTTTTGAAACTGCTCTGTCTGTCTCATGTGCAGCGCAGGACATCGCTTTTTCATAGATCCCCTTGATGAAAGGCTCCATGGACAAGGATTGCAGCCATTTGAAGAACTCTATTGTGTAGCGTCCAATGATGCTATAGCAGAGTTTGGCCTCATCTTCGCGCAGAGCAAGGTTCTCGCTGACAATGTTTTTGAGGTCATCGATGCGGTGGATAGACAGACCGCTCATCTCGCAGTTGTCGATGTCACGCGGTATCGCCATATCAAACCAGTGGCGCTCAAACGAAACGGATTTGAGCATATTGTCTGTGATGATGGACTTTGGAGAGCCTGTTGCCGTAAAGATGAAATCATACTCGTTGATCGCTTCTTCGAGCTCGCTATAGTCTCGCACGCTGACCAGTTCGCCGCACTCATCCGCGATCTCCTGCGCTTTTGAACGTGTCCGGTTCATAATGACGCAGTGTGTCCCCGAAGATGAAAGGTGTTTCGCGCACAGGCGGCTCATCTCTCCTGCGCCGATGATCAGTGCTGTTTTGTCCGCGAGACTCGGGAAATACGACTTGGCCTTCGCCACTGCGACACTTGCTATAGAGACCGGTTTTGACGAAATAGAGGTCGCATTGCGCACCTCTGCCGCACACTTGAAGGCGTAATGCATCGCGCGTGAGAGCTTCTGTCCGCAGTAGTTGTTGTCAAAGGCAAACCTGAACGCGTCTTTGAGCTGTCCCGCGATCTGTGTCTCGCCCACGACCAAGGAGTCCAAAGAGGCCGCGACATTGAACAGATGATGCATCGCACCCTGGTCTTCAAAAACATCCGCACGCCCTTCCAGCTCGGCGATGGAGAGATTTGAGTTTTTGGCCAAAAGCGAGAAAATATAGGCGGTAGCTTCGAGAACGTTTTGAACCGAGGTAAGTACTTCCAAACGGTTACAGGTCGACACGATCAGAGCTTCATTGATTACAGGATGCGAAATCATCTTCTCCAGGCATACACGGACTTCTTCATCAGCATTTAAAGCTAATTTCTCGCGGATCTCCAAAGTCGAGTTGTGATGAGAAAAACTGACAAGCAGATAATGCATTAAAACTCTCTCTTCATCATATCGTCGATAATACCGACTAGAGCCGTCTCATCATAGTGTGAAACAGCAGTGACCGCCTCATTGCTCAGCCGCTGAGCCAAGGCATATGAGGCTTCAACAGATCTGTGTTTTTTCATCTTTTCTTTGATCCATGAGGCCTCATCCGCATCCAGTTGACTTGCGTGCGCTTTTTGAAGCCTTTGTCTGGAAACTTCGTCCAAAGCATCATAGAGATAGATATACGGAAGGGTCGTTTTACCCTCTTTATAGTCGCTTAACGCCGGTTTTCCCAAGCTCTTTTCGTCCGATATGATATCAAGGATATCATCAATTATCTGAAATGAAAGTCCCAGATTTTTCCCATACAGGCTGTATGCCTGGGCCTCTTTGCCGGCGAGAACAGCTGCACAATAGGCTGTCGCTTCTATCAGTGAGGCTGTTTTTTTGTAGATCATATCAATATACGCGTCTGCGTCAGGATTAAACTGCTCGCCCATCTTCACATCGATGTATTCGCCTATCGAGAGTGTCGTTACCGCTTTTGCAACCGCCTGTGAGATCTTTTGGTCAAAATCTACCAGCTCTGTATAGGCTTTTGAGTAGAGAATATCCCCCATCATCACCGCGATCTTGCTGCCGTTGCTTGCGTTTACAGAAACCGTACCGCGGCGCACAGAGGCTTCGTCGATCACGTCGTCATGCAGCAGACTGGCCGCATGGATAAGCTCGATGACGGCAGCCAGCTTGACGGCTTCTTTTGATTCTCCTGCGATTTTCAGCACAAGTTTTGCACGAAGACGCTTCCCTTTTGGTAACTGTTTAAAGAGCGCACTGATCTCCTCGTTTTCCATCTCGTTTATCCAAAAAAGCATACATTTTTCTACGGCTTCTAACATTGACTTTTATCGACTCTCTTTCAATGGTTTAACTTCAATCAGTGCCCTTTTTTCAGGATCATCGACTAAAATATCGAAATACGCTTCTTTCGTTTTGTGATCAAACTTTTTAAAGACAAGGTACAAAAGCGGAACGCGCTCATACACCGATCTCTTCGGCAAAATACGCAGCTTGTACATATCTTGTTTGTAGTTGTTGTACAAGATAAACTGCGAAGCAAGATCATTAAAATTCAGATGCATCACCAAGCCTTCTGAGGCGTACAGCGTCCATCTGAATTTCAATACTCTAATCTCAGACTCTTCTTTGACCAATACCGTCTGAAGCTGATCTTTTTTTAGACGGATCTCTTTCATATAGCTCCACTCTGCCGCCTGGGCAAAGCAGAGCATTAGCAGCATAATGACAATCGCTTTCATCTACTCGCTTTTGGAAAGGATAGCCCCCATATAGAAGATGTAGGTGTTTTTAGCGTGTGCTTCCACCTCATCTGCCTTGGAATACTGTAAATCTTTGATCTTATTTTCCACCGCTTCCAATGAGTCCATATGCTCTTCCATATAGAGCTCCATTGCCGCCATGCGATTGACCATTGATTCGAGTTCAAAGCGCGCCACATCATTGTTCGCGTTAAAGACAACGTCAAAAAATTTGCTCTTTGGCGAGCCTAAGAAGATATCGTCTTCGTCTTCAAATAGTGCTGAATATTTATCCATGTTTTTTGTCTCTTTTAGAAAAATTTTCAGATTATAGCACAGCAAGCTTAGCACTTGCCTTAGCCGCTTCTAATCCAATTTTGCAACTTTGCCCTAACCGAGCTTTTACTCTCTTGTGTAAGAGTGCAGAAGGTGAAAAGCTAAAGCGCATTTAATCTTTTGTCGGTGGATGCATGCAAAAGAACAAGCGCGAAACCAAACCGCCCTTTTGCCCTTCTCTTATAGCACGATAGGTGCAAATTCCTCTCTTAGGACAGACTCAAATTTTATCACGGCATTTTTATCGTGTCTGGAGTCCTCGTAGAGTCTTTGGAAATGCTCATCTACCGCGCGCTGAAAGTGCATATTGGTGACAATATCGTTGAACTCGCTGATGTAGGGTTTGAACTTCTTAACACTGTGCTCAAAAAACACTCGCTGATATTCTTGTGCCAGTGTGCCTTTGGCGTCTGGGCCGAGCAGTGCGTCCAAAAGGTTGGGGATGTAGACAATATTCCAGGGTGCAGCAAAGGCAAAGATGTTCTTGCTTCGTCCGAAGATCGAGGTCAGCTGGTAATTGCGAAGGTCTTTGGACTTTTTGTAACCCGTGAGATCTTCAATGATCTTTGCCGGGGTCTGGGTATTGGAGGGGTCTTTTTGGACCTGTTTATTTTTCAAGACCTTGTCGTAGAACTCATAAAAGAGGTGGTTGCCGCCGGTCTCTTTCATTCCTCTCATGTAGACTGTCTTATTGGTACTGATCTTCTCTTTTAGCTTCTTCCACTCCGCTTTGACTTTCTCATCGGGAATAAAGATTGTCTTCTCAAGGCCAAATCTAAAAAATTCTTCTTTGGAGATATACTCCGGTATCAAGGCTTCATATGAATCTAACACGCACGCTCCTATAATGTTTTATCTTTGCAAGTGTATCTTAAAACTTGTCCGCTTTGAGCGCCTGCTCTCTCGCCTTGTCTTTCTTGCTTTTTCCTTTGCCCTTTACCGGTGCGGGCCCTTTTGTTTTTTCCGGGGCCTCACCGCTGAGTTCGAAGCCTGCTATCTGCTCTTTGTCAAGCTTGATATTACTGCGTTTTTCGATAAGAGCAAAGTGTTCCATGTCTTCATAAGCGATAAAAGAGAGTGCAACCCCGCTTTTGCCTGCTCTGCCCGTGCGTCCTATGCGGTGGATATAGTCTGCCGGAGAGCGGGGAAGGTCAAAATTGATCACGCAGGAGATATCATTGATGTCAAGCCCGCGCGCAGCGATGTCCGTTGCAAAAAGGATACGGATTTTTTTCTGTTTGAAGGCCTTGAGCGTCTCGCTCCTCTCTTCTTGAAAAAGATCGCCGTGAAAGGAGTCTGCCGCAAAGCCGTACTTCTTAAACTTCGCTGCGATATTGTCCGCCGCTCTCTTGTTGGCCATAAAGACCAGCACCTGCTCCCACTCTTCACTCTTGAGCAGTTCTCGCAGCAAAGGACCGCGGTTTTCACGGTTGACCGCTATGGCACGTTGGATGATACTCTCAACCGTAGGCTCCTCTTCTATCGTGACTTCCAGCGGTGTTTTAGTGATGCGCGCGGCGATCTCGAGCATCTTAGGTGGATAGGTCGCGGAGAAGAGGAGGTTTTGGCGCTTTTCAGGCAATTCCTTCAAGATAAGTTCAAGCTCCTCGGCAAAGCCTAAGTCCAGCATCTTGTCGGCTTCGTCAAGGATAAAAAAGTCGATATGCGAGAGATTGATCTGCTGTTTTTTAAGGATATCGAGCACCCTGCCCGAGGTCGCCACAACAATATCGCACCCTTTTTGTACGGCAAGCATCTGGTCGCCGATTTTTTCGCCGCCGATGATGCTCACGACCTTCGGCTTCTTCTGCAAAAAGGCGCCAAAGGCAGAAAAAGCCTCCGCGACCTGAACGCTCAGCTCTCGCGTGGGAGTGAGTACCAATACTCTGATCTTGGGTTTTCCCTCACGGACATCTTTGGACAAAAGCTCCAAGACAGGCAGGATAAAACTTGCACTTTTCCCGCTGCCTGTCTGTGCTCTTGCCATCACATCATGATGATTCAGCACCAAAGGAATAACCTTTTTCTGGACAGGTGTCGGCTCGGTGTAGCCGCTTTTTTGAAGTGCGCGTTCTATCGGCGCCGAGAGTCCGAGTGCTGAAAATGGCATTAGGGAGTTCCTCTTGTTTTTTAGACGTATTTTAGGGGGTTTTGGCTTTAGAACACCTCTAGCACATCAAAAGCTCTTTTTTGCCATCGGGCAGGAGTGCCGCAGGCGGTTTTGAAAACAATCATCCTTGGATTTGCACGGGGATCTGCTTCGAGTCGGATCCAAGACCCTTGGCCCGTCTGACTGCATGATCTCTTCTGCTTCGTTATTGAACTAATCCTCTTCTGATTTAAAGATGTATACCTAACTTGTCCCGTCCTGTTTTGTAGACATAATATTCGATCATATCGATGATGGTGATGTCGCCGATGATCTCTCCGTTTTCTGACAAGACCGGGATCTCATCCGCTCCGTGTTTAAACATTTGCTCAAGGACACTCTCGTAAGTCTCCTCGATCAAGGCCGAACAGCTCTCTTTTTTAATGAAGTCTTTCGCGTATTCGGAGGTGACGAGACGGATCAGCTCTCTTGAACCCAGTTTCGTCTCATTGTAGTGGAAAAGAAGATGGCGGGAGATATCTTTGACGTCGATGATACCCAGGAACTTATTGTCTGCATCGACGGCGTACAGGATACGGGAGTGTCTCGAACGCTCAAACGCATCGATCAGTTCATCCAATCTGGCCGTTTCGATCACCGTGGGCAATACACGCTCATGTATCCTCTGCATTACATCTTTGATACTGCCCTTGATCTTAGCCCTTGTCTCGCTCATCTGCTATCCTTTCTCTTCGTCAGATTCTATTTCGCCCGCTTTTTCCAGCGCAAATCTCGTCGCGATCGGGCCTATCAGCTCAAAAAACACAGAGCTTGCCGTTATCGTGATCAGCACGCTGGTACCTATGCTTGCAATGTCGGGAAGATTATACTCTACAGCGATCTTGGCAAACTCGTTTTTCACGACAAATCCCAAACCGATGGCCAGACCCGCCTGCGAGAGTATGCCAAAGCCAATATAATTTCTGATATTTTTTTCCATTCCTCCGGCCACGCTTCCGAGATACGCACCCGAGAGCAGACCGACAGAACGCCCTGCAATATAAACAAGTCCCAATAACCCAAGTGAGGGGAGCAATGCTAGCTCAAGATGCAGTCCCGCCACCAAAAAGAAGAGGACAAAGACCAGGGGCAGGATTATGTCTATCGTAGCGCGAACCTTTTGGATCAGCGATTCGTGGCTGAAATTGCTCAAGATAATACCGGCCATCATATTGCTCAAAATAAGCGAGCTGTGAAACTGCAACGAGATGCCGGCGAGAAACAAAACAGTCCCCATGACCAGAATAAGCATCTTCCCATTTTCGCCCAGTTTTTCAGACATACGGACAAATGCCCATCCAAATACAGTCCCGACAACAATACTGATAAGAATCTCGCTCAGCGGCTGCCAGAGGCTGAAGTCTATGGCAGCGCCGCTGCTGGAAGATTGCGAAAAGACAAAGGCTTTGGCAAAGGCCAGGGCAAAGCCGAAGATGATGATTCCCAGGGCATCGTCAAATCCGACAACCGCGTAGAGGGCCTTGGTCATCGGCCCTTTGGCCTTGTACTCTTTGATCACCGCGACAGTGCCCGCAGGAGCACTTGCCGGAGCGATCGCACCGAAGATAATGGCGAGCACCATGTCTTGCGAAAAGAGGTATACAAAAGAAAAAACGACCAAAAAAGCGCCGAATGACTCGGCAAAGATAAGGGTGACAAGACCTAATCCAAGCCGTTTCAAGGAGGTAAAATCCAGCTCCGTTCCGATAGAAAATGCGACGATCCCAAGCCCGACGTCTATGATAAAAGAGAGATTTTCAAGTGTTTCATACTCGATAAGACCCAAAAAGGAAGGGCCGACAAGAATACCCGTGAGCATATAGCCCAAGATCATCGGAAGCCGGATAATACGTGCGCCCTGACCGATATAAAAGGCAAGAATGATCGAAATTCCGAGAAAAAACAAGATATTGATATCAACAGGAAGATCCATATTGCCCTTTCAATGCATTTTGTGACAAATAATCATACCAGACTGCCTGCACAACCCTGTATAGCTCACAGAGCAAAGAGTCGGACAAGCAGTCTACTATATTTTGACCATCGAGCGGTAGGTATTGACGATTTCGAGAAGCTCTTGGGTGATCTCTCTTTGCCGAAAGGCGTTTAGCTCCAGTTTCATCTCTTTTTTTTTCTCCTTGATGCTGTTTTTCGCATGGTTCATGCTGTTGAACCTCTCCTGGTTTTCACTGGCGACGGATTCGAGAAAGGCTCTGTAACATGAGGTGTGAAGATACTCTTTGATCAAAGCGTTCAAAATATCATGGCTCTTAAGGTACAGCAGAGGCTCTTTTTTGATCGATTCTTTGTAAAATTCTGAAAAATCAGGAGGCAGAATCTTCTTGTTGACGACATCATAGCTCCCCTGATCATTATGCTGGGCATAGACAAGATTCAGCGTACTCAGTTGTTCTTTTGCGACCAGTTCATGGAGATAGGTCGAGAGTTCTATGGTGTAGTTGTCTATGGCCTCTACATTAGAGGCGCCCTTGAGGGACTGGCTGAAGGAGAGATCGCGCGCTATAGCCTCTTGCGTGCCCATTTCGCCGATAACAAGGGTGAAATGGCTCTCTTTTTCAATGGCGCTGAAAAAATCAAGGATGTCTTCATTGAAAAAGCCGCAAAGCCCCTCTTCGGACAAAAAAAGCACAAAAATCGTTTTTTCAGGGAGTTTCTGCTCGATTTCTTTTAAATGCGGGAAAATCGTGACCAGGTCGCCCACCGAATTTTCGATGTTTCTTTCATACCTGCGCAGATAAGGAAGCTGGCGCTTGGCGCTTTGGACATTGTAGTTCGAAAATGCTTTCATCGACGAGACGATCTCTTCTATCTCATTGACACTTTTGATCTTTTTGTTCATCTGCAGTGCGCTGTTCATTCCTTCCATCCTTGCGAAAACTTTTCTGCAGCGCGGCGCAGACGCTCAATCAAGGCCTCGTCGATCTCTTTCGTTACCTCAAGAGTGTCGAGTATATCAGGCATACTCTCTCGTATCTCAAGGATGAATTTTTCTATATACGCTTCTATCTCGCTCTTTTGCAGCTGCTGAAGATAGCCCTCATTGCTCAGAAAAAAGATGAGGACCTGCTTTGGCATGCTGACATGTTCAAAACGTTTCTGCTTAAGAGCTATTCTCAGTGCGCGTCCTTTGTCTATGAGCTTTTGGGTCTGTTCTTCGACTTTGGCGCCGAATTTTGTAAAGACCTCCACTTCTAAAAACTGCGAATAGTCCAGTTTTAGTTTCACCGCCATCTTTTTGAGCGCAGGAGGCTGTGCCTTGCTGCCGATGCGCGATACCGAACGGCCGATATCGATCGCCGGAAGAAAGCCTTGATTGAAGAGCTCTCTTTCGAGATAGATCTGCCCGTCTGTTATCGAGATAAGATTGGTAGGAATATAATCAGAGATACGTCCCGCCTGCGTTTCGATAATAGGAAGTGCCGTGATGGAGCCGCCGTTGAATTTGTCGCTTCGTTTTCCGGCCCGCTCCAGAAGGCGCGAATGAATAAAGAAGATGTCTCCCGGATAAGCTTCGCGTCCGGGCGGTATCTCGAGCAGCAAAGAGATGCTCCGATATGCATCCGCATGTTTGGTAAGATCGTCATAAACGATGAGCACATCCTTTCCCTGATCCCTGAAATATTCGGCGATTGCACATCCTGCGTAGGGGGAGATAAACTTCATCCCGGAAGAGGTGTCGGCTGATGCCGCGACGACTACCGTATAGGAAAGGGCATCGTAGCGCTTAAGTTCCTCGATCACGCGCGCAATCTGCATTTTTTTCTGCCCGATGGAGACGTAGATACAGATGACGTCTTTGCCTTTTTGGTTGATGATAGTGTCAACCGCTATAGAGGTCTTTCCCAACGAAGCATCCGAAACGATCAGTTCCCTTTGACCCTTTCCGATGGGGATCATGGCGTCAATGATCTTGATCCCGGTATAGAGGGGCTCTTTTACAAAATCCCTCTGCATCATCGCAATGGCCTCTTGTTCGATAGGATAGCGCTCCTTTGTTGCGATCGGCCGGCCTTTGTCCAGCGTGACGGCCAAGGGATCGATCACCTTCCCTAAAAGCTCTGGGCCGACAGGGATCGAGATACTTTTGTTGGTGTACCTGACCCGGTCTTTGACACTAAGTCGCGTATACTCGCCCAGGACGATCGCCTGGGTCGACTCTTGTTTGATATTGAGTGCGAGTGCAAACATGTCATGGGGCAGTGCCAAGAGCTCAAAATAGCCGATGCTAGGAAGCCCTTTGACCTCAATGATGCCGTCGCTGATGTTGGAGATATATCCTTCTTCTTCTGCACTGAAGCGCTGTGTCTCCCCTTCGGCAGCCTGATAGAGGGTTTCGAACATCTTGTCGATCAGTTCGTTGCTCTGCATCTAAATCTCTTTTTCCATCTTCTCTTTGAAGCGCTCCAGTTCTGCCTTTAGCGAAGCGTCAAAGACTTTATTGCCGATTAGCAGACGGATACCGGCGATGAGTGCAGTATCTTGCGTACTCTCAATCTCAAGCGAGTCACACTGAAGCAGACCGTGCAGCTGTTCTTTTATCTTTTCAAGCGAATCTTTGGAGAGCTCAAACGCAGTGTAAAGATCAAGTGCGCACGCTTTGCCCTCAAGCTCCTCTTTCAGTTGTGAAATCTCTTTGCTCCGATTTTGCTCCAAGGCCTGCAAAAACTGATCTATGCGTTTTTGATGCAGCATCTCGTCGCTAAGCTCTTTTAGCAGTTTTTCACTGTAGAACAGGCTGAACTCCAGACTTTTGCGCCGGATCTCTTTCTCGATCTTTTTTTGCTGTTCTTCAATGATCCGGCTATGTTTTTTTCGGGCTTTATCAATCTCCTCTTCCGTCTCTTTCATCATACGATCTTTCTCGTGCAAGGCTTCTTTTCTGGCCTTGTCGATCTCTTTTTCACGCAAATTATCGATCTCTTTCATCTTTTCGCTATAGCGCTCTTCTTCTTTTTTGATGCGTTCTTCACCCTCTTTGATCTCGTTCAGACCTTGACTTATCGTCTCGTCTCTTGCTCTTATAATGTTTTGCAGCGGTTTAAAAAAAAGTCTGTAAAGGATATACAGAACAATGAAAAAATTAACAAGCTGAAAAAAGAAGGTCCACCAGTTAAACATAGGCGGCTCTATTTGACGACATAGCTAAGCAGCGGGTTTGCAAAGAGAATGATCAGTGCAATCACCAACGCGTAAATCGCCACAGACTCGACCATAGCCATTCCCACAAAAAGCAAACGGGTAATGTCATTTGCCGATTCAGGCTGTCTGCCGATGGTCTCGATCGCCTTTGTCAGGGCATCGGCCTCGCCTCTTGAGGGTCCATATCCTCCGATTGCGATGGTCAGGCCTGCTGTAATAATAGAAACGGAAATGATGATAGTCATACTATCCATGTTTTTTCTCCTGTGATAAGGTACGTTCTTCAGCCTGCAGTCCGCCTACAATAAAGATATAAGCGAGCAGTCCGAAAAGATAGGCATGTAACAGATCGCCGACGATACTGAGTATCATCATGGGAACAGGCACTAAAAACCCGGCCAGCACGATCAAGATGGCGATGATCATCTCCCAGCTGAGCATATTTCCAAAAAGGCGGATCGCCATCGCAAATATTCTCGAAAAATCGCTGAAAATATTAAAAGGCAGCAAAAATACCGAAGGTTCGATATAGCGTTGGAGGTAGTTTTTAAGTCCGCCGAAACGGATACCGTAATAATGTATGGAAAAAAAGACGATCACCGAGAGTGCGGCCGTCGTGCTCAGGTCTCTGGTCGGATTGTGAAAATAGGGTATAAGCGAGATAAGGTTCATCACCCCGATAAAGATCCAGAGTGTACCGATAAACGGCACCAAAGACCAGACTGGAATGACGGCCGAATTCTCAAGGGTATCTTTTATGGCGACAATAATCCGTTCGGCAAAGAGCTGCAGCTTAGTCGGCTGCGAAACAGTAAGCTTGCGAGAAATAAAATAAGAGAACACCGCCAAGAAGAGCATAACAACCCATGTCGTCACGACAGTGTCGGTAAGTACAACATTAAAGTCCATGATCTCAATTTCCCATACTGTTTCAGGAAAAACATTATTTTTCATATTTTCCAACTTTTATAAATCATTTAAGTTATAATAGTCTATCTAACTTTCAAGGAAGATTAAAATACTCATGAATGGAATTATTGTAGCCCTTAATTCAACAGTATGTGATATCTATTTTGAAGAAGAGTCTCCCTCTATATTTGAAGTCCTTGTGCTTGAAATGCCCCAGAGGAAACTTTACTTTGAAACGCGCAAGCAGCTTGATGGAAACCTTATCAGAGCCGTTGCATTGGGATATATGCAGGGTGTAAAAAAAGGGATGCAGGTACAAAGAACCTATGCACCGGTCAAAGTTCCTGTCGGAAAAGAGACTCTTGGACGTGTCTTTAACGCACTTGGCGACACGATAGATACAAAAGAAGCAGAGTTTTCAGAGCAACGCTCTATTTTCCAGCCCTCCTTGGGGGTATCCGAACAAAGCGGAAACGTCAAGATCTATGAGACAGGTATTAAGATCATCGATCTGCTTGCACCTTTTATCCGAGGCGGCAAGGTGGGGCTTTTCGGAGGAGCGGGTGTGGGCAAAACGGTATTGCTCACGGAGTTCATCTTCAAATCCATTTCACTGCACCACGGAGTTTCCGTCTTTGCCGGCGTCGGCGAACGGATAAGAGAGGGTCATGAGCTTTATGAGCAAATGATAGAATCAGGGGTCATGGATAAAACGATCATGGTCTTCGGACAGATGAACGAAGCCTCCGGCGTGCGCTATAGGGCCCCTTTTACCGCTTTGACGATGAGCGAATACTTTAGAGACGAGGAGCACAAGGAAGTCTTGCTGCTTATTGACAATATCTACCGCTTTATCCAGGCCGGGCAGGAAATCTCCACGCTGTTGGGCAGGATACCCTCTCGCGTCGGATACCAGCCCACACTTGCCAACGAGATCGCCGAGCTTGAAGAGCGTATCGCCTCGACAGAAGAAGGCTCGATCACCTCAGTTCAGGCGGTTTATGTTCCGGCTGATGACATCACCGATCCCGGCGTTGCTTCCGTCTTTACCCATCTTGACACCTCCATCATCCTTTCGCGCGCATATGCTTCCAAGGGGCTTTACCCTTCTATAGACCCCCTGGCCTCTCATTCCAAACTTCTTGATCCGCTCAGCGTCGGAGAGGAGCATTACCGTGTTGCTAAAGAGGTCAAAGAGATGCTGGTAAAATACAAAGAGCTTCAAGACATCATCACAATGCTTGGAATGCAGCAGCTAAGTCATGAAGACCGTTTGACGGTCACCCGGGCAAGGAAACTGGAGAAGTTTTTGACACAGCCATTTTTTGTGACCGAGTCATTTACGGGAAGAGAAGGAAAAAGCGTCAAACTTTCGCAGACGATAGCCGGCTGCAAGAAGATCATGTCGGGCGAGATGGACGAGCTTGACGAAAGCCGCTTCTATATGATAGGAACGATTGATGAAGCCTGAATTTAGCCTGCACATCATCACCCCCTCGCATATCAAAAAGCTGGATGGGCTCTCTTATTTTAGAGCCGAAGACAGCAGCGGCTCTTTTGGCATCCTTTCTGGACACATTGAGTTTCTGACAATTTTGGAACCTTCAATCGCCATTTCGCTTATCGACGGTGTGGAGGAGTATTTTGCCTTTAACGGCGGTATACTCTCTTTTAAAAAAGAGATGCTGACGGTGACGACAAAAGAGTTTGTACATAGTAAACAGATCGACGAACTCAAAGCGACCATAGCGCGCTTTACCAAAGAACGGCAGGAGAAAGAGTCCATCTTCCACCTCAACATGGAAAATCTTCAAAAAGCCTTTTTTAAAAAAATGATCGAAATGGAGCGCGGCCTTGAATAAAGATGAAAAGAAGATCAGCTTTGAAGAAGACATCGGCAAGAAGGCTTCCTGGATAAAAAAATGGCGCAAAAAAGGGATCTTATGGGAAACCGTCATCATTGTCGGCGCAATAGGCTGGATGGTGGCTCTGCCTATGGTCATCGGCGGCTATCTCGGCGGCTATCTGGATAAAAATGTAGAAACGGATATGGGCGGTACCTCCTGGACCATCAGCCTTATCGTTCTGGGCCTTTTTATTGCGCTTTACTCGGTTTGGAAAGTGTTTATTTACAAAAAATGAAAGAGCTTCTTTTCTTTATCGGAGGAAACATTCTGTCTCTTTTGTACTTCACTCATCTCTATTTCCAGCTCATCTGTCTGCAAAAATGCCGAAAACCTCTACTTCATGCTATTTTTTTCCTGCGCTTTCTTTTCTTGGGCGCGGCACTGGGAACGATCTGCTTCTTTTTTCCCGAAATGACGCTCTATCTGCTCGCCGGTCTGCTCAGTGCAAAAGTCGCCATTCTTTATCTGGTGAAACAAAAGTGGAAATAAGCCGCGTGAAGTTAAAACTCCCCTTTGTACCTTTTCGATATGATGCACGCCAATGATTATGATACCTTCTAAAGGAAAAACATGAGACTGTATGCCCCTTGGGAAAAGACGTTTAATAAGATAGCGACACCCTTTGAACATTTTATTCATGCACAAACGACCACGGGACTTATCCTTATGCTGACAACGGTTATTGCTCTGTTTTTGGCGAATTCACCGTTTGCACAGACCTATGTTGATCTGTTTCACGCCAAAGCGAGCATTGCGTTTGGCTCATGGAGTCTCACCCACTCCATCCACCACTGGATCAACGACGGATTGATGGCTATGTTTTTCTTTATCGTGGGGCTTGAGATAAAAAGAGAGATCTTGGTCGGCGAGCTTTCCAACATCAAGGTCGCAATGCTTCCTATCCTGGCTGCCATCGGCGGCATGATACTGCCTGCACTGATCTATCTCGGCGTCAACTATGGCACGGAGGCTGCAAATGGCTGGGGGATCCCTATGGCCACGGACATTGCCTTTGCGATCAGTGCTTTGGTTCTGCTCGGAAAACGTGTCTCTACAGCACTGGTGACGTTTTTAGTGGCTCTGGCTATCGTCGATGACCTCGGAGCGGTTTTGGTCATCGCTGTTTTTTATACGGAGCAGATTCAGCTCAACTACCTCCTTATGGCGATGGGAGCATTCCTGATCATGGTCACCTTCAACCGTTTCGGCATCCGCAGTGCGCTGGCCTATTTTATCATCGGGGGGATTATGTGGTATTTTATGCTTCTCTCGGGTGTGCATGCGACCATCGCCGGTGTAATCGCGGCTATGGCTATCCCTACCCAACCAAAACTCACTACTCTCAGCTTTTTGCAGGGAACAAAAAACCTCCTGCAGACGTATCAGAGCCGTGCCCAACCTGGCGGAAAACTCAATGAAAATCAAAAAGCGATACTGCAGAACATAAAAGACAAGGTTGATGCCGTCACCTCCCCATCTGCCAAGCTTGAACATTCAATGCACCTTCCCGTGGCGCTGATCGTGATACCGCTTTTTGCCCTTGCAAATGCGGGGATCAGCATAGATTTTTCTTCTATCGGCGACACGGTTGCAACGCCTATCTCTCTTGGGATCATCCTGGGTCTGATACTTGGAAAAGTACTGGGCATTGCCGGAGTGGCCTGGCTTGCCATTAAACTGGGTATCGCCAAACTTCCCCAAAACAGCACCATGAGTCAAATATTCGGCGTAGCATTTTTAGGCGGTATCGGCTTTACGATGTCGATATTTGTGGCGGATCTGGCCTTTGCAGGAGACGAGGCGTCCATATTTGAAGCCAAGGTCGGGATCTTGTCTGCCTCCCTTTTTGCAGGAATATTTGGCTTTTTATGGCTTAGGTTTAGTTCCAAAAAGCTCACAGAAAAGTGATCTCTGCTCTCGCGCAGGGGCGCGAATGGCTGTGCTTCCATCTGTACACAGACTTCAAGCTCTACAAAAATCATTTTTTTACTCCTATATTTTACATATTGTTGGTAAAATAAAAAGATGAATAGATTTACTAAAATCATTGAAAAACTGCATCTTTACGACAAAGAACATGAAAGCTTTATGGCAAAAACAATCCGTTCCTTATTCAATAAAATAAAGATAAACAAAATGAACATCTACCTGCTAAATGACACAAAGGTCAAGCGGGCCAAAAATCTGCCTCTTTTTAAAATAGAGTATCTCAAAAGTGATGTTGATCTTGCGAATTACGATGCCCTGGTTTTTACCTCAAAAAATGCTGTTCAGGCTCTTCACTCTTTCAATAGCGCGTGGAAGAAAGTACCTGCATATGCCATTGCGCCCCAAACGGCAAAAATTATTAAGAAGCTGGGTGGAAATTTGGAGTTTGTCGGGGTAAAAAAACATGGCAATGCCTTCGCACATGAGTTGATTCAAGAGCTTCAGGGTAAAAAAGTCTTGTATGTCAGAGGTAAAAAAGTTGTCTCCGACCTGGTTTCATTACTCAAAGAAGGCGGTGTAAGCTGCGATGAGATGATCGTTTATGAAAACATCTGCGACCTCGAACCTAAGATAGAAAAACTGCCTAAAAACTCCTATATCGTGTTTTCCTCCCCCTCCTCGATCGAGTGTTTTTTAAAACACTACCCCTGGGAGAAGAGCTTCAGTGCGATCTGCATAGGCGAGACCACGGCAAAATACCTCCCGCCGGAGATAAAACCCTACATCGCCGACACCACTTCTATAGCCGCATGCATCAACAAAGCGGTGGAACTGGAATCAGGCCGCTAAAAAGATGAGGGGGATATCCTCTTGCGGCCACCATTCATTTTTTTTTCGGTCTATTCTACTTCTTTTAAAGGGGGCTTCACCTTTTTAACGACACTGTACAGAAGCGGGACATATAGAAGGTTTAGTACCGTAGCCCAGGCCAGTCCGAATCCCAAAGAGATTGCCATAGGCTGGAGTATCATCGCCTGTCCGGATGCGAAAAACATCAGTGTAAAAAGCCCCAGAACCGTCGTAACCGAGGTGAGGACGATGGGGCGTAGACGGGTTCTGGCGTACTTCACAAGCTCGTCCGTATTCTTGGCCTTTTTAATAAAGAGCATCATCAATAGTCCGTCATTGACAACAACCCCGGCCAGTCCGATCGCGCCAATAAGACTCGGCATCGTCATGTTCATTCCCATCAACATATGCCCGCCCAAGACTCCGAACCAGACCAGAAAAACGGCGTTTGAGAGCACAATAAGCGAATCAACCAAAGAGTCAAAGAGCCATACCAGGGTGATAAAGATCAAAAATAGCGCCATAACTGCCGCCTGGGAAAGCTCGCGTGTTGTCTTCTCATTTTCTTGCTGTTCGCCTTTGATATCTACCCCGTAACCCTCTTCTTTCAAGGTCTGAAGCAGGGGCTTGAGTATCTTTGTCAGCTCACCGGCGGTAATCTTCTCTTTGTCCAGTGAAGCAAAGACCGAACGTATCCGTTTGCCGTCTTCTTTTTCTATGCTGACATAGGCCGTCTGGAACTCAAAATCCGCAATCTCTTTAAGGCGCACACGTTTTTGTGTTCCGGGAATATTCAGTGATATATGCTGCAGATTCTCGTACTCATCTTTTTTCTTGCTTTCAACTCGGATACGCACCAGACCGGACGCATTAAACATCTTGCCGTACTCTCCTTGAAGATAGTAAGCGCGCAGTTCTTTGTTCAAAATCTCTTCTGTAAACCCAAGCTTCTGTCCGTAGCTGTTGATGTGCAGCTTCAGCTCTTCTTCACCCTCGGTCGCATCGTTGGCTACATTGTAGACTCCCTCATGCTTTGTCATCTCTGCTTCGATGCGTTTCAAACCCGCCAAAAGCTCGGTATCGCTCTTAAGTGAGAGGGCAATCTCCACGTCATTTTTGACCACACCTGTACCCGGTATCGTCACGCGCAGCTCATCAAAAAGGTTTACCCCGTTCTCCTGAATTTTTTCAAACGGTTTCAATAGTTCTTTGATATCCTCCGCGATCTCTACCGCCTCGCGCTCGCGGGTCAACAGCGATGCATCATACTCTACACTGAGATAAGGATTGATGTAGCGCTCAAAAAAGTTTGTCGGTGCACGCTCGTTCAGGTCGATGAAGATATGAAAAAGATTTTCCCCCATCTGCGCCTGGTTTTTTGCATCGATACGTATGCCGACGGTAGAAGTCACCGAGATGATTTCCCCCTCTTTTTTATACTCCAAGATCACCTTTTCAAGCTGTGAGACGATCTTCTCGGACTCTTCAAGATCGTGATTTATCTCCAGTTTTCCCGAGACGAAGACCTGTGTCACATCAAAATCAGGAAAGAGCTGAAAGCGCGTCATACTGGCGAACAGAAGGGTCAGGCCTATGATGCAGAGTAACATAAGCGCCAACGCACTCTTCTTGCGTTCTATCAAAAAGTGAAGGCTTTGCTCGTATCTGCGATAAAAACGATTCCAGATGTCATGGCTGACATGGTCATCTTTGCGCACATGCAAGAAATCTTTGGCATGCAGGGGCAAAAAATAGAAGGCTTCAAAGAGCGAAGAGACAAGCAAGACAGAGATCATGATCGGCAAGATACGGATAAAAGTCCCCATTTCTCCCGTCATCATCAGCAGCGGCAAAAAAGCAAATACCGTCGTCAAGGTCGCAGCAAAAACGGCAGGAAACATTTCTCGAGTCCCCTCTACAACCGCTTCTCGCCGATCTTTTCCCATTTCCAGATGCCGGTAAATGTTTTCAGCGACAACGATCGCCTCGTCCACCAGCATCCCCAGCGCGATCAGCCCGCCCAAAAGGGAGAGCATATTTAAGGAGTAGCCTATCTTCTCCGTCACGATAAGTCCGATCATAAAAGAGAGCGGAATACCCAAAGCCACGACAAAGGCGATGCCCCGGTTGACGCTAAGCATCATCGCTACAAAGACAAGGAAAAGACCAAAAAGGATATTTGAAAAGACCGTATTCAAACGGTTTTTTATCCAAACCGACGTATCTGAATAGACACTGAACTTAAACTCTGGATACGTCTGTTCATAGCGTGTCAAAAGTGTTCGTATCTGCTTGACAAGGACAATAGCACTGCCTGATTTTGACTTGGTGATATTGATCGAGATCGTTGGCAGGGCGTTAAAGTGAGTCAGTTCGCTCTGCTGTGAGATCGTAAATTTCACATCCGCCACATCTTCAAGACGAATTTTTTTTCCTCCGATGCTTAAAAGCGTATTATTGAGCTTTTCGATCTCTTTTTCACCGTTGCTCGTACTGATATAGAGATGATGACCTCTCTCCTTAATCGTTCCTATAGGAAAAATCGAACTGATCGACTGAAGAGCCCGGATAACATCATCACTTTTGAGCCCGTACGCTTCGATCTTGGAGAGGTTTATCTTTACAAGGAGCTCATCATCCGCATCTCCGCGGATTGTCACCTCGTTAAGGTCTTTGAAGGCAGAGATATCGGACTTGAGCATTTCTGCCATGTCGAGCAGCTCATTTGTAGGCTTTTGCGCAGAAACGGAAACCTGAACGAGGGGAATAGACTGCTCAAACAGGCGTGCGATCGGCTCATCCATGTCGGAGGGAAGATCGCGTTTGATTTTACTAATCACGTCTTTGACATCATTTAAGGCGGAGATATTATCCGCCTCGGGTTTGATGTCCGCCGTAATCATAAAACTGCCGTTTTTCACCTGCGTCTGCAGCTTTTGCATGGCATTGATGTTTTTCAGCTCGTCCTCAATCGCCTTAACCGCCATCTTATCTAAGATATCGGCACTCGTACCGGCATAATTTCCCGAGATAACGACCTTGTCCATCTGCACCGGAGGGAAGATCTCTTTGGGAATATTGATATAGGCAAACACAGAAAGCAGAACGATAAAGGCAAGAAATATATGGTTTAAAAGTGGTTTGTCTATAGCAAATTCTATGAATTTTTTTAGCATGCGTTATAATTTCCTAAAATAGTGTGTCCAGGATCTGATTCTTGAACTTTTTGCGTTCAACCTCACTGCTGATAATCTTTCGTTCCTCTTTGAGACTCTTGTATTCACGCTCCAAGGAAGAGATGTCACGGCTTTTATAATAGATGCTACTTTGCAAAAATATCTTGGGAAAGGCAAGGAGCAGTATCAGTGCAACTCCCATGAAAACAGCCACAAGATAGCCGAAACTCAGCTCTTTTTGGACACCGATGACCGTGTCTATCTCACTTAAAATATCGTGTTTTTCGCTATATTCCAAATTCAAAGACCCTCATCTTTGCCGATCTGCTTCGGCTATTTTGCTTCACCTCGTCTGGCTTTGCCTCGTAGGGTTTGCGCATCACAAGCTTACCTAAAGAGTGATTGTTCCCGCAGGTACAACGCATCGCATGGGGATCGCAGATGCAGGACATCGACCACTTCTTGAAGCGCTGTTTGACGATGCGGTCTTCGAGCGAATGAAAACAGATGATCGCCACGCGCGCTTTAGTCAGTCCTGCCTCTTCGATCGTATCCAAAAGCGCCTCAAGTTCGCCCAGTTCATTGTTGACCTCGATACGTATCGCCTGAAAGACCAGGGTCGCCGGATGGATCTTCTTGCCTTTTGGCGCAAAGGGGCGTACTACGGCAGAGAGCTCTTTGGCCGAATTCAGAGGCCGGGCTGCTATGATCTCGGTGGCAAGCCGTTTGGCATTTCTTATCTCGCCATACTCCAAGAGTATCCGTTCCAGCTCGCATTGCGAATAGTTGTTGACCACCTCCATTGCGCTAAAGTCGCGGCTGGGATCCATACGCATATCCAGATTCTCGCTCTCAAAACCGAAACCGCGCGCTTTCTCATCGAGTTGCAAAGAGGAGACACCGATATCCGCCAAAAGACCCCGGATCTCATCCTTGGAATGCTCGGCAAAGATTGCTTTTGCTACTTCTGAAAAGCGCCCTTTTCTGATCTCTACACGCTCTTTGTAAGGGGCCAGACGCTTAGTGGAAAAATCGATCGCCGTCTGGTCCTGGTCGATGCCGATCAGGCGGATAGCCGGGTTAGACTCCAGTATCAGCGAACTGTGCCCTGCATACCCCATTGTACAGTCAATGATAATGCCCGCGTGGATATCCTTGAAAGTTTCTTCGACTTCGCGGTAAAGAACGGGTACATGGGGAATATCTTGCAAACTGGCGGCCTTTTAAAAAATTTCTTTATAATAGCAGAATCGCTCTTATATTATCACTAATCGCCGCTCGAGGCTGCACTTTTTATCTGCAATACGCTATACTCACACAGATTTTTATACGAAGGCGTTTAATGGTCGAGCATCTCAAAACAGAACTCTCTGTTCTCTCCCAGTCAATGTTTCAAAATGACTTTTTCGGGCTGTTTCACGGCTCAATCTCCGCCAAAACAGATAGTAACCGTTTTATTATCAATAAAAAAGAGGCTATTTTTCATCAGATGAGAGAGAAAGATCTGCTCGAGCTTAGCCACAGCAAGGATTATCGCTGGAAAGAGTCAAGCATAGACACTGCTATCCACTCTCAGATCTACGCCCATGTCTCAGATGCGAAGTTCATCAGCTTCTCCATGCCGCCTTATACCACAGCATATACTTTCAACCACTCGCTTATCGTGCCCAAGGATTATTTTGGAAATCAGGAGTTTAAAAGTATCAACATTTACGACCCAAAAAACCTTGACGACTGGTACGACAGAGCAAACAGCGAGATCCCGCAGTACTTTATCCACAACGAAACAAATATTATTATTATTAAGGGCTATGGGGTATTTACCTACTCCAGAGATATACACAGCATGACCAGACGTCTTGCTATCTTGGAGAACAGCTGCCGCCTGCTGATGCTCGGCGCCGTGACAAAAAACCAAAACCTCGAATTTTAAATGCCCTATTTCTTGCGAAAAAGCTGAAATCCAAGATAGACCATCATGATCAAAAGCCCCGCAGCAGCACCGATCTGCTGGGTATCTCCCTCAAAAAACTCCATTTTCAGACACTCTTGATAGCGCTATAGGCGGTTTCAAACATAAGCTCCATCTCCTCTTCCGTAATAATATAAGGCGGCATAAAATAGATAATATGCCCCAAAGGACGCAGCAGCACCCCTTTTTTTAGTCCGTATTCATAGATCTTCAGACCGATACGTGCTTCAGGCGAATACCCTTTGAGTTCCACGGCGGCAATCATGCCCGTCTGACGGACCTCTTTGACATTGTCAAGCATTTTGAAACGCTCCAGGCTCTTGGCCATAAAGGCGGCACTCTTCTTGTTTTTTTCAATAATATTTTCGTTTTCAAAAATATCCAAGGTCGCATTTGCCGCCGCACAGGCCAAGGCATTTCCTGTATAAGAGTGCGAATGCAAAAAAGCCCTGAACAGTCCATAGTCACAGTAAAATGCCGCATATGTCTCTTCCGTTGTCAGCACGACGGACAGAGGAAGGTACCCTCCGGTCAAGCCCTTGGAAAGAATCAGGAAATCAGGAGTGATCCCCGCTTGCTCACAGGCAAAAAGACTTCCCGTACGTCCAAATCCCACCATCACTTCGTCCGCAATAAAATGCACATTGTACGTCTCGCACAACTGCTTTGCCAGGCTGAGATAAAGCGGGTGATACATATGCATATATCCCGCACCCTGCACCAAGGGTTCAAGAATAAGTGCTGAGATCTCGCTGCTTCTCTCCTCAAAAAGTGCCGCAAGTGAACGCGCAGCTACTCGTGCAGCCTCTTCGCTGGTATCCATGGGAACAGGGGTCTGAATAGAGCGGATAAGCAGGGGGGCGTACGTCTCTTTATAAAGCTCAACATCACCCACAGAAAGCGCCCCGAGCGTTTCACCGTGATAACTGTTTGTTAGTGATACAAACAAAGGCTTCTCTTCCCCTTTGTTTTTGTGTGTATGGTAGCTCATCTTCAAAGCGACTTCTACTGCGGAAGAGCCGTTATCTGCGTAGAAACAACGCTGTAACCCCTCCGGAGAGAGAGAAATCAAACGCTCAGAGAGTCTGACCACCGGCTCATGGGTAAACCCCGCCAGGATCACATGTTCTAACGTATCGACCTGTTCTTTGATCTTTGTACTGATATAAGGATTGACATGGCCAAAAAGATTGACCCACCACGAACTGATCGCATCGAGATAGCGGTTGCCGTCAAAATCCTCCAGCCAGACGCCAGAACCCGACTTGATGGGGATCATGGGTAAAAACTCATGATCTTTCATTTGTGTACAGGGATGCCACAGCACCTTTAAATCGCGTTCAGCGATAATTTTATTTGTCATGTTTTCCCTTTTAGAGAGCTTTTTGCTTGGAAAATTATAGTCAAGCCCCCCTTTAGTCCAGATATATTGTTACATCTGGCACAATTCGCGCGTATCCGGGTCCTCTTTATAGTCTTTTAATACTCAACACACTAAAATATCTCTAATTATAATTTAAGGATAACTTATATGATTACATGGATGCAAAGACATCGTAAATACTTAATCATCACCCTATGGATCAGCGGTGGTGCCTTTATTGCAGCCGGTCCGATGTTCGCTATTGGAAGCGGAAGCTTTTCAGGACGCAGTGCGGATTCTGTTGCCAAAGTTGGCGACATAGAGATTTCTGTTCATCAGATGAACACAAGCTATCGCCAACTTTTTGCACAGTACAACCAGATGTTCCAAGGCAAGTTCGATGAGGCCCAGGCCAAAGCCTTTGGTCTTGAGCAGCAAGCCCTGCGCCAGCTAATCAACGAAGCTCTTTTGCTTAACCTTGCCGAAAAGTTCAAGCTTGTTGTCACCGACAAAGAGTTAAGCAGTAATATCGCTGCGACAGACGCATTTTTCAAAGACGGAAAATTTGACAAAGAGACCTATCAAAAAGTTCTAAAACAGGCGCAGCTGAAGATTTCTCAGTATGAGAGCGATGTCAGACGCTCTTTGTTGCTTAACAAGATGATGGACATTTTCTCTCCACAAGCCCTTCCTATAGAAAAAGAAGCCGTTTCCATGGCAATCTATATCAACGACAAGATCTCCTATAAGGTGATAGACGCTTCGATGATCCAGGTTTCGCCAAGCGAAGAAGAGCTCAAAAGCTACTGGGAAGAGCATAAGTTCGAGTATATGAGCGAACCAAGCTTTCAAGTAGAGGTGATCGAGCAGAGTCCTGTTATCAAGAGCTACAGCGAAGACGAGCTAAAAGAGGCTTATGAAAACAGCAAACATACGTTTGTAAACAAAGAAGGAATAATAAAAAGCTTTAAAAAGGCTAAGCCGGAAGTCACAGCTGCTCTTAATAACGAAGCTACGAACAAAGAGGCCCTTCGTACTTACATCAGCTACAAAAAAGAATCCTTGGATCCATCAGTAACGACACAAGCCTTTGTCATCAGCGAAAGCAGCAATCCTTTTGGTCCAGACGTGCTTCAACAGATCGCTAAACTTACATCGCAGAAACCTTACCTCAAACCTCAAGAGATCGAGGGTAAATTTTTAATCTTTAAACTCGTAGAAAGCAAGGGAAGCGAGCCAAAAAGTTATGAAGAAGCCAAAGAGCAGGTCAAAACAGCTCTGAGCGCGGAGCAGACAACCGCCCAGCTTAGAACACTGGCCAAAAACTCTCTGGCGACTTTTGAAGGAAAAACGTCTCCGTTCATAACACGTGAGAGCATCTCCAAGCTCCCTCCTCTAGCCGAATACGAAGCGGCCGAGTTTCTTGAAGCACTTTTTGCCCAGCAGGAAAAACGCGGATTTATTGAGCTAAAGGGCAATAAGATCGTACTCTTTAATATTTTGGAACAGAAGTTGCTAGAAAAAGAAAATATGACCCAAGAGAAAAATGTATTACGCCTTAAAACATCTCTCTTGAATGATGGATTACTGAAAAAACTTGAAGCACAGTATCCGGTGACTTCATATCTAAAAGGAAATTGACTTTGAATAGAACAGTACTTGCCATTGACATCGGCTCGACAAAGATCTGTGCTATCATCGCTGATATCGATGAAGATGACAAGATACAGATCCTAGGCGCCGGAATTAGCAAGGCACAAGGATTAAAAAAAGGCAGCATCACCAATATAGAACTTGCCTCAAAATCGATCAAGAATGCCCTTAATGACGCCAAACGTGTTGCCGGCACAAACTTCACCAAGGCAATTGTCTCCATCTCCGGAGCCTACACCAAAAGCCTGAACTCAAGCGGTATCGTCAACATCCCCAACAAAGAGGTCGGCCTCAAAGAGATCAACCGCGTCATGCAGACTTCCTTGTATAACGCGAACATCCCTAATGAGTATGAGGTACTGCACACCCTTCCTTATAACTTTAAAGTCGATGATCAGGACTTTATTGAAGATCCGTTGGGAATGAACGCTGCCCGCTTGGAAGTTGAGACGCATATCATCACCACGCAGAAGTCAAATCTAAACAACCTCCGCAAAGCGGTCCGTGCAGCAGGCGTAGAGGTTGAAAACATTGTTCTCAGCGGATACGCTTCTGCTATAGCAACACTCAACTCGGATGAAAAAGAACTGGGTGCCGCAGTGATCGATATGGGCGGCTCGACATGTAACCTTGTCATCCATTCAGGCAATGCTGTCCGGTATAACGACTTCCTCGGTGTCGGCTCAAACCACATCACCAATGACCTCTCTATGGCACTGCATACGCCGTTAAATACGGCAGACAATGTGAAAATGACCTACGGAAGTCTGCACGCTCCATCAAATGACCTGGTTGAACTCCCGGTCATAGGCGACGAGAAGACGACGCATGAAGTCTCTTTGGAAGTCGTTTACAATGTCATCTATGCCCGTGTCGAAGAGACCTTGATGATCATTGCCCAGTCCATCGAAAAAAGCGGGCTGAAAGAGCATCTGGGTGCAGGTATCGTTCTTACCGGAGGTTTTACAAAGATGGATGGACTGCGTGAACTCGCGGTTGCCATTTTTGACAATATGCCGGTACGTCTGGCAAAGCCCAATGAGATGGAAGGTCTTTTTGACACGCTCAGAGACCCCTCTTATTCCGGTGCAATAGGTCTTTTGAAATACTCGGCAGGCGGATACGCTCCTTATGAGATCGATGTCAACAAGCATATGCGCCACCGAAATGAGAGCATGGAAGACAGACTGACACCAAATATAAGCAATATCGCCCCGAGCATCGGCGAAGACGAAGAGATAAACATGAACATCCGCAATAGCGATGTCAAAAGCGAATTGGCATCCATCGCGTCGCATAAGATTAAAAAAGATGAGCCAAATATTTTCAATAAGGTTTGGCAATGGGCAACACAATTATTTTAGTTCACTTAAGGAGAGAGTATAATGGAAGCATTTAGTGTAGAAGAGACAACAGCTGTTTCGGGAGCTAAGATCATTGTAGTCGGTGTCGGCGGCGGCGGCGGAAACATGATTGCGCATATGATAAAAGAGGGCATCACCGGCATCGAGATGATCGTTGCCAACACCGATGCACAGATGCTCGATCATGCTGAAAGCTGTACTAAAATACAGCTGGGAACAAAACTCACCAAAGGTCTTGGTGCGGGAATGAAGCCCGATGTCGGCAGAGAGTCGGCCATCGAAAGCTATGACGACATCCGCAATGCACTTGAGGGCGCTGATATTGTTTTTGTTGCAGCAGGCCTTGGCGGCGGCACAGGTACAGGTGCAGCTCCTGTAATCGCAAAGATCGCAAAAGAGGTCGGTGCCTTGACGATCTCAGTGGTGACCAAGCCCTTTATGTTTGAACAGCGCAAACGCATGAAGGTTGCGATGGCAGGTCTTGAAGAGCTTAAGAAAGAGTCTGACTCTATTGTTGTTATTCCTAATGACAAACTGATGTCCATCGTCGATAGAAATATGGGCATCAAAGAGAGTTTCAGACTTGTTGACAGCGTACTTGCCCAAGCAGTCAGCGGCACTTCGGGTGTCATACTGGCCTCAGGCGCAAACGACATCAACCTTGACTTTGCCGATCTTCAGACAGTTATGAGCCATAGAGGCATGGCGCTGATGGGTGTGGGTATCCATCAAGGCGAGAATGCAGCCTATGAAGCGATCAAATCTGCTATCGAGTCACCTCTTCTTGACAATATGTCGATCAATGGAGCGATGGGTGTTCTTGTGCATTTCCACATGCACCCCGATTTCCCGCTTATCGAGATGAACGAAGCGATGCAGGTCATAGAAGAGTCAGCAGATGAAGATGCGGATATTATCTTCGGAACTACCACTGATGAGACACTCGAGAAGGACTATGTCCGTATCACACTTGTTGCCACCGGGTTTGAAAAAGAGTTAAACAAGGGCACAAACGCAACGAATAATGCAAGTTTTGACACGCCAAAAGAGACTAAGACAGTCCATATCCAGCGCCCTATGCTGAAGGTTGTCGGCGGTGACAACTTCGAAGGCAGTGAAGCCTTCTTGGATGTGCCGACCTATATGCGACAGCAAAAAGACTAAATCCGTTGATAGACTCCTTATAAAGTCTATCAACCTGCAAAGGTCTCTTTATGAGTTCCGTAACTACACTCCTTAAGGCCAAGACTCTACTTGGCCTCTCCGACAAAGCCACCCTCTTTGAGATCAAACAGCGATACAGAAATCTAATGCAAAAATGGCACCCCGACAAAAACCCGGATGATACCATCACTGCACAAAAGATGAGTGCACAGATCAATGAGGCCTACCAGGTCATCTTAGAGTACTGCAACCGCTATGAGTACAGTTTCAAAGAAGAAGAGATAAGAGATAAGGCGGCATCGCCGCATGAGTGGTGGGAAGCACGATTTGGAGATGTCAACCGTCCTAAAAAGAAGTAAGCCTCGGTCTGCTTATGCAAACTGAATAGGACCTTCACTCTCTCCGTGCAAGAACTGCTGGACGGCAGGATGCGATGAGTTTTTGATCTCTTCCTCATCGCCGTAAGCGATGATCTTGCCGTCAAGCAGCATCGCAAAATAGTCTCCTGCTTTAAAACTCTCTTGAATGTCATGTGAGATCAGAACCGAGGTCACCTTAAGCTCACGCTGAAGTTTAATGATCATCTGCGTAATGTGGTCACTGGTGACAGGATCAAGCCCCGAAGTCGGCTCATCATACAAAATAATCTTCGGCTCAAGCACAATGGTACGCGCCAGGCCTACGCGTTTTCTCATACCGCCGGAGAGCTCATCTGGAAAAAGTGTGGCCATCTCTTCTGCTTTGAGCCCGACCATAGCGAGCTTTGCAAAGACATTTTCATGGATCTCCTCCTCGCTCATCGTGGTGTGTTCACGCAGAGGGAAAGCGATGTTCTCGTAAACATTCATGCTGTCAAAAAGCGCACCGCTTTGGAACAAAAACCCTGCCTCCTTGCGGATAGCACGCATCTTTTCTTCCGAGCAGCCTACGATCTGCTCTCCGTCAACTATGATCTCACCTTTATCAGGCGCCAAAAGTCCCACGATGTGTTTGATCATGGTTGACTTTCCGCTGCCCGAGATCCCGAGGACAACCGTCGTCTTGCCCTTGACGATATGCAGGTCAACCCCCTTGAGTATCTCTCTTTTTCCAAAGCGTTTATAAATATCTTTGAAGTAGATCATGCGTATTTTTTTCCCAGCAGTACATAAAGACGGCGCCCCATCAACACGATCAAAGCAATCAGCAGGATCTTAAAATCGATCTCACTGCCCAGATGCAGGTTTTCAAAGGCTGCACTCTTTGTTGCTTCTTCTCCCTGGGCCTGCATTGCAAGGATCTTTGGCATATAGACGCCGATAAAAAGCCCTATCGCACTAAGCGCGACAAGTGTCGCAAGCATGACGGTCTTGTCACGCTGTAGTATCTTGTAGGAGAACATCTCATAGGCAAAGATCACAATTCCCATAAAGCCTAAGAAGTAGGAGAATTTGTCAAAGCCCGCGCTCATAATGCTCCCTTCCTGATAATGCGAAAGCAGCGGTCCGATATAGGCCTCTGAGTTAAATATCGTCGAGGTCATAATAATGCCTATCGCCAGTATCCCGCCTATCGTCGCTCCTAGCAAGATCAGATAGACCATGTCCATAGTTCGTTTTAACTTCATCATCTTAGCTCCTTAATTTTTATTGTTTTGAAACAGTTCCATGATAAACCCGCGATCATGCCCTGCATAGTCGCTGTAGAACTCCAAAGATTTGATCTTTTTGTCAGCGCAGTAGGCAAGGATCTTCTTTTTTTGGTCATACCCCATCTCACAGGCCAGGATGCGGACATTTCGCTCTATAGCCTCGTCAATAAGGCGCTGCAATATCTCATCGCCGATCTCGCCGCCAAAAAGCGCATTTTGCGGCTCATAGTCTAGATTTGACTCCAGTATGATCTCGTTGGCAATATAGGGCGGGTTGGAGACCAGGATGTCGATCTGAGTATCAATACCCTCAATCAGGTCTGTCTGTATCAGCGTGATACGACCACCCATTCCTTTGAGTTTTATGTTCTTTTGTGCGATTGCTATCGCATCGGCGCTGATGTCGGTGGCCGTAATGTTTGCATTTTTAAGATGCTGGGCCAGAACGATCGAGATGATCCCGCTGCCCACGCCGACTTCGACCAGATGCTCCTTGCTCAAAGGATCGAGCCTTTCAAGCAGTTTTTCGATCAGTTGCTCTGTCTCGGGGCGCGGAATGAGTGCTCCTGGCGAAATATAGAACTCCTGAGAGAAGAAGCTGACGTTCTGGGTGATGTACTCGATAGGCTCATTAAGCGCGCGCCGCTCGACAAGTTCCATGTAACCCTCCGCCTCGACATTTTCATCAAGATGCGTGATCAGGTAGAGCCGCACGCGTTTGAGAATATGTTCCAGAAGTATTTCTGCTTCTCTACGCGGCCGTTCGGCGACCTCCATGAGCTGAGCCGCACCCAATTCGAGCCATTGTTCTATAGTTCTGGACATGCACCTGCACTCGCGTCGTTGTGATGAGAGACTACCTCGACACCAAGCGCTTTGAGGCGCTCTATGACAGGCGGGTGGGTGTAGTTGAAAAAGATATAGACCGGATGTGAGAGTGGAAAGCTCTTGTTCTCGCTCACCAGCTTCTGCAAGGCAGAGGCAAGATGCTCTCCCCCTCCAAGCTCGGCACCGGTTTTGTCCGCTTCAAACTCATTATGACGGCTTACCAACCCCAGCAAAGGCATCATCACAAAACCAAGAACAGGCATAAAGAGCATAAAAAGCACCATGACCACACCCGGTGTTGGCGCGACACCCATCTGTAAAAAGAGATCTTCGCTCAAGTTGCCAAAAAGCGCAAACATCGCAAAAAGTAAAATTCCCATCATCCCCATGTTTTTATAGATATCGCCGTGAGTAAAGTGGCCGAGTTCGTGGCCCAGCACCGCTAAAAGTTCCTTTGCGGAGAGCTTTTCTATCAGGGTGTCAAAGAGAACAACCCGTTTTGTCTTTCCCAAACCGCCGAAATAGGCGTTGAGCCGTGAGTCACGTTTGCTCGCATCGGAAACAAAAACACCTGAACTGACAAAGCCTGTCTTGCACATCATCTCTTCAATACTCTCTTTGAGCTCACCCTCTTCAAGCGGGGTCACCTTGTCAAAAAAGAGCGCACGTACCGTCGGAAAAAGCATATTGATCAGCACAATAACACCGAAGATAAAGACAAAGCTGTAAAACCACCACATCTCAAAACGGCTCATAATCTCGTTCAGACCCCAGATGACCAGAGCGCCAAAGATCAGCATCAGCGCCGTACTGATAAGAGTGTCTTTGATGTAGAGCCCGGTTGTGGACTTGTTAAACCCATAGGCCTCGTCCAGGACAAACTTCTGATACAGATCAAACGGCAAGGAGACAAGAGAGTTTAACACCACAAAACCCAGAACAAAGATGATCGTATGCCACACAGGCGCAAGTGTTGGGAAGAGTCCGTCCAGCCAGGCTATCCCGAAGCTTATCCAAAAGAGAAAAAGGGCAAATTCAACGATCGTAGAGACAAGGCCAAGGCGCTCTTTGGAGATGGCGTAGTTTCCTGCCTCCAGATACTCTTTAGGAGCCAGAAGCACAGCCATTTGCAGCTTTGCTTGCGATAGATAGCCGATCTGCATCACACTGACATAGACCCGGACCAAGATATAAAGAGTATAGATTCCAACCGCTAAACTAAGCATATTATTCCTTTTATTTTCATTGATTCATAGTAATGGCATTTTATCATTTTTGACTTAAGCTCATCTCTAAAAGCTTTTCCTTGCTGTATTGCCATGTTATCAAGGCCGAGAGCGTCACAATCGCGGCGATACCCAGCCAAATCCAGATCACCCCCAGACCTAAAAAAGAAAAAAAGCTCAAGAGCAGTATCGGAGCAATGATCTGTCTGAAGAGCGAGATATAGAAGATAAAAGCGGGCTTTTCTATCCCCTGCAGCATGGCTAGATTTACAAATATCACGACAAAAGAGAAAAGGATAAAGGCCTCTATGCGCAGGTAGAGCGTCCCCTCTTTAATGACATTCGCATCGTTGCTAAAAAGACGCATAAGATCCTGTGCCCCGCCAATCAGCAAGACCATTCCCAGCAAAGAGACCAGCAGTCCGTAGTAAAGTGCAAGCTTCAGCGCCTGCGCTATGCGTTCAAACTCTTTTGCCCCATTGTTTTGCGAGACGATGGCCAGCACCGCGACATTCAGGCCGATAGCCGGCATCAAGATGATCTGCTCGATGCGCATGCCGATGCCAAACGCCGCCACAACTTCTTTTCCATAAGGGGCGGCAAAATAGGTGATAATGTAGATCCCCGCTGCCATCAGGACCATATTTGTAGTCGGCGGAAGCCCTTGTTTTAGCAGCGCTGCAAAGACGTTTTTATCCACATAAAACGCGCTGTAGCTCTGAAGCAGAGGGGTCATTCGCACTCTATAAAAGAGGTATAAAAAGGTGATAAACTCTGCAATCACCGTGGCCAAAGCGATCCCTTTTATTCCCATTGGCGCTATCCCCAGGCCGCCCAGAACAAACCAGTAGTCCAAAAAGATATTTACGATTGCCGTGAAGATCAACACGTTTCTAAACGAGACCGTGTCGCCGACCGCATTTAAAAGAGCATTGATGAAAAAGCTCAAGACAAAGAAAACAGAGGCGTACAAGATGATGTTGATATATGCCAAAGCCTCACTCAGATACGCTCCCTCTGCACCAAGCAGACTCATCAGATAGGGCGCAGAAGAGAGGCCGATAAGCGTCAGCACACATGAGAGCAGCAGTGCGAAAAGAAGAGCATTAAGAGCAATATGGAGTGCCTTGTCCTTGTCCTTTTCGCCCAGAGCATTTCCTACCAATGCCGTCACCGCCTCGCTCATTCCGCCGGCAAAAGCGATCATCATAAAAAAGATGGAGAAGGAGAGGGTCAGCGCGGAGAGCGCCTGAGTCGATATCATTCCGGCGAAGTATGTATCGGTCACATTAAACATGGTATGGAAGAAAAAGCCGACACTGGCAGGGATAGCCATTTTTTTGATCTGTCTTTTGATGTCGCCTTTGGTTAAATCTATATGCATCTGCTATACTTTCGGTATGGAAATTTACACACAAACACCCTCCCCGCCCAACAAAGTATGCCGGCTTCTTACTATAGCCCTGGCTTTATTTTTAAGCTATGGTGCCTATCTCTTTGCGGTGGTTGCTTGGTGGTTTTATAACTGGTATTATGCCCTTTCCGCCTTTTTATTGGCTTTTATTTTAATCGGGATACTGCGTTCCAAGCTTCTTCATGCTTTTATTCCCCGCGTGCAGCAGGAGTTCACCTACTCCGACAAAGACATTGCCGCCTGGTATCTGCATATGACCCTTTGTTCTGAAGCTGAATAAGCTATAATTTCACCACTAAAACGACTCCTAGGAGTCTCTTTAAACAACTATTTTTGGACATATCATGGCACTCATCGATCTTCTCGGCATTCATAAAAACTACTCCGCGCAAAAAATACTCTCCAATGTAAACTTCAACATCGACGAGGCAGAGCGTATCGTTATCGTCGGTAAAAACGGAAGCGGCAAATCCACCTTGATGAAGATCGTCAGCGGGGCACTTGATTTTGACGAGGGCGAGCGTATCACCCGCCAAGGCCTTCATATCAAAATGCTCGACCAGGTGCCTAAGTTCAAGGTAGGCGCCACGGTAAGAGATGCGGTAGAAGATGGACTGGGCGAGCTTAAAACGGCCAGTGTACGCTTTGACGCCCTCTCACTTGAGCTTGCGGAAGATTATGAGAATGAAGCGCTTTTGAAAGAGCACTCCGAAGTCTCGGCCTTTCTTGACCACCACAGTGCCTGGAACCTTGATGACAAGATAGAGCGCATTCTGGAGCACTTTAAACTCAAAGAGTTTGAGACCAAGAACATCGATCTGCTAAGTGGAGGCGAACAGCGCCGTGTTGCGCTTGCTGGGCTTTTGCTTCTCAAACCCGACATACTCCTTCTTGACGAGCCGACCAATCACCTTGACGTCTATATGGTGGAGTTTTTAGAAGAGCTGCTGCTGCGAGAGAAGTTCACCCTGCTTTTCATTTCGCACGACAGATATTTCATCGACCGCATTGCGACGCGCACCGTCGAGGTAGAAGACGGAACGATACGCGGTTTTAGCGGGGGGTATTCAAACTACCTGACCCAAAAAGCAGAGATCATGCGCACCTTGCAAAAACAGCACGACAACCTGCTCAAATACCTCAAAGCCGAGAATGAATGGTATGCCAAAGGAGTACGCGCACGTTTGAAACGCAATGAGGGGCGAAAAGCCCGTCTGCTGGATCTTCGCGATACGGCCAAGACCAACCCCGCACAGATAAGAAAGATGAAGATAGAACTGGAACGCGAACAGAAAAATTTCCAGCGCGACAAGAGCGTCAACAAACAGAAGATGCTTTTTGAGGTGGAAAACCTCTCCTACTCTATAGGCGATAAGCTCCTGATCAAAGACTTCAATCTGCGCGTTTTGCAAAAAGATGTCATTGCCATCGTAGGACCCAACGGAAGCGGCAAGTCTACCCTGCTCAAACTTCTTCTCGACCGCCTCAAACCCGACAAGGGCAAGATAGAGCGCGGCGAGTTCAAAATCGGCTATTTTGACCAGCACCGAGAGATGCTTGATGACAGTAAAAACCTCATTGAGACCTTCTGCCCGCACGGCGGCGACCGGGTGCAGGTGCAGGGGACAAATATGCACGTATTTGGCTACTTGAAAAACTTTCTCTTCCCGCGCGAGTACCTCGATAAGAAGATCGGCATCCTCAGCGGCGGCGAAAAAAACCGTATCGCTCTGGCACTTCTCTTTACCAAAGAGGTCGATATCATGATCCTCGATGAGCCGACCAACGACTTGGATATTCCGACGATCAATATCCTCGAAGAGAAGCTTCAGAGCTTCCCCGGTGCGGTAATCATCGTCAGCCACGACCGCTATTTTGTAGACAAGATTGCCAAAAAACTGCTGATCTTCAAAGGAAACGGCCAGATCGAGGAGAGCCTGCAGGAGTACACCGAGTACCTTAACATTGAAAAGATACTCAACTCTTTGGAGGAGATGGAAAACTCTCCTGCACAGAAGCAAGAGGTCAGAAAGTTAGCCAAACCGGAGATCACCAAACTGACCTACAAAGAAAAAGAGGCCTTAAAGGCCCTTCCTGAACGCATCATAGTCCTCGAAGGCGAGATTGAAAAGCTCAACAACTGTCTAGCCGATCCTAAGTGCTACCAAGAGACAGGCCTGAGTACGATCTCTAAGGAACTCACCGACAAAGAGGCACTGTATGAAGCGCTGATAGACGAGCTTCTTCATATTGAAGAAAAAGTTGAGTTGATAGAAAATCAACAGCTCTAAAGGAGAGAAAGATGAGTTTTTCGCCAAGGTTAAAGAGCTGGGCAAAAGAGATAATACTCACCCTGCTCCTTCTTTTTGTTGTGTCCAATGCGATCAGCTATTTTCGTGCCCCGACACTCAAGGATGAGATGCTGCCCCTGATCACAACCACGCTCATAGACAAACAAAGCTTTTCTACGCTTGAATACCGCAACAAGCCGCTGCTTATCCACTTCTGGGCGACCTGGTGTCCGACCTGCAAACTCGAAGCCTCCTCCATCAAATCGCTCTCGCACGATTACAATGTCGTGACCATAGCCGTCAAATCCGGAAGCGACGAGACCATAAAGGCCTATCTCAAAGAGCACGGGCTGGACTTCAAGGTCATCAACGATCAAGACGGCCGCTATGCAGAGCAGTTTCTTGTTCCCGCCTTTCCTGTGACCTTCATCTATGACGCGCAGAACAGACTTGCCTTTAGCGAGGTCGGCTATACCTCTGAATGGGCTCTTCGTGTGCGCATGTGGTGGGCAGGACGTCAGGATAAATAATACAGTTATTTAAAGTTAATTAGTGTTACAATAAGCCTTTGAAGCTCTTGCGCAAAGGTATATCATGAATATTCCCAAAAGGCATCCTGTCCGCCTCGCCCAAAGAAGCCGCGATTTTATGCTCAGTCGCGTGCAAGAGCCTGACCTGGTGTATGAGGCAGACTAGGATCTTGGTTTATCAGCGGCTGTGTAATTTTAAATTACTGTTATTTTCACTTGTCATCACCCCTCAATGCTTAAAAGAAGAGATTCATTCACGCAGATATATTAATGAAAAGGTTGCAAGATGAAAAATTCACAAAAGATTGAAAACGCTCTTTGGGGTATGTTTATCTCAGATGCCGTATGTATGCCTGCCCACTGGTACTACAGTCTTGACTCTTTGAAAGAAGAATTTGGAGTCATAGACGGTTACAACGATGCGCCACACCCTCACCCTGAGTCGTTTATGGTAGGAAATCCTTATTCTCCAGATGTACAGAGTGCAAACAAGCTCGGCAGACCTTATGATATTTTGCATAAAAACATCCGCTTTTACGACACCACTTACTCTAACTTCAGCATT
>JAGXFN010000014.1 GCA_024637195.1 Arcobacter sp. | reverse complement strand
ATTCTCCAACACCACAGCCAAACTTTGTACCTGTTAGATTTAAATGATCTCTTAAAACCCAAAGCAGTGGAGTCTCTGGATTAATAGTTAAATCATAATTTTTTTCATCAATAGTTACTTTTATAGACATTTTATTTCCTTATATTAATCTCTTGAACTAAATTAAACTAAATTAAACATACGAGTATATCACTAGAAAACTAATTCATACTTAACTTATAAAGTTATTCTATTTATACTGTATATTTTTTCTTGATTTTTCAAGCCATTATAGTTTATATGATTTATTATGTGCTCTGTAGATAGTTGTAGAAGCTTAATTTTCAACTTCATATTTCGACTAAGAATTTTACTGAAGGCTGCTCTGGAATTGGGGCTTTATATGAGTCAGTTAATAATACAAAAACAGAGGTTAGGGGTTAGGGGTCAGGTGACAAGTATAAATAAAAGCAAGTTCCCTTCTCCTCTTATTTCGACCTTTCGTATGCCAGAAATCATGTGATTGACCGGGAGTACAACAGCCTCAAAAAGACCAAGACTTCTGGAAGAAGCCAGCTTTTCTTTCAGTTTCTTAATCTGGACATCGTTCAGACAGAAGCGGCCAGTAATGTACGCTTTGAGTTCTCTCTATACCAGCAAAGAACTCGCCAATCCGATAACTCCTCCGAAAACTCCTCCCCAGACGACCAGCCAGCCCAGATGTTCAGAGATGATGCGGCTCACCATTTCTTTGACCATCTGCGCATCGAGTTCATCCATGCGGGCGTTGATGGCGGACTCTATCTTGGTGTTGAGATCGAGGCTTAGACTTGAGTGCGAGAGAGCATCGTTGAGATTGTTTTGGAAGGCTTCGCTCTTGGCGATCTCTTTGACGGCAAGCTTCATCTTGGACTCAAAAGGCGTTCTTAGGCCCTCTATCGCTTTTTCTCCGCCGAACATTCCGAGCATTCCGCCAAAAGAGGACTCCATCACGGTCTTCGAAAGAGCGTTAAATGCCGGCGCAAAGTCGGTCTTTTCGATGATGGGTTCGAGATCGAGCCGCTTCTCCTCCTGTTCCAAAAATCGCTGCATGTTTTCAGGGGTGAAGAACTCCCGCATCATCAGCTCTTTGATGCTGATTTTGAAGGCTTCAAAGTTCTGTACTATCACGCCCGATCCGTAAAGAAAAGGCACCCTTTCAAAGAGCATATGCACAGCGATGGCATTGGTCAAGGCGCCAGAGAGCGCAAAGAGTCCGGCATAAAGCAGCGGGACATGAAAAGGCTCCGGCGAGAAGTATCCTGCTACGGCCAGAAGCAGCGCAGCTAAGTTTGTAATACAGCTTTTATTTATTTTCATTGTCTTTCCTTTAAGAGGGCAATTATACATAAAGTGTTATAAGTTCGTCACTAAAACTACAGGGCAATTCTAAATGCCTACATTGAAAGCGGTACGATATGAAAACACTGAAAACTATGTTTGAAGAAGATGATGTCAAACAGCTTACCCAGGCAGTAGAACTCTCTTTGCACAACAAAAACGAGTCTCCATTTTTTGCCGAAAAAGCCACGCCGCTTCTCCAGGCCATCTATTCCGTTATCCTTCCGCTTAAAGCGCAGGATCTGCTTTTTAACCCCGAAGGGAAACGCATAGAGAAGTTCGACTTTGATGCGTTTATGCGATGGACCGACCTGGTCTCCTTGAAGCTGCTCTACTTTACGATCAAAGAGAGCAATGAAAAGGGCCAGCTCTGCCGGACAGAGTACAATGATGTCTCTTATACGCCCGTCGATCTCAGCGTGCTCACAGAATATATGAAACGCTACAATATCCACACGGAGTATGAGGAAGAGGACTTTGCCATCGCGCACTACAATATGCATATCGGTATTGCCAGTGTTATCAAAGATGCACTTTAGCAGGCCGCTGTAATACAAGGAGAAAAGATGTCGAGCACACTTCAAAATTATTCTGCATTGGCGGGACGGATCTTTATCGCCCTTATCTTCATCATAAGCGGCACGGGAAAAGTTGGAAGTTTTGACAGCACCGCCGCTTATATGAGCGCGCATGGAATGCCTATGTCCAGCTTATTTTTAAGCGGCGCCATTATTTTTGAACTGATGGGGGGCTTAAGTCTTCTCTTTGGCTACAAAACACACTACGGGGTCATGATGCTCGCTCTTTTTCTTATCCCGGCGACACTTATCTTTCACCCCTTCTGGAGTGTTCCCCCTGAGGCATACCGGCTTCAGATGATCATGTTTCTTAAAAACATCGCTATTTTAGGCGGTCTTCTGACTGTCTTGGCCCATGGTCCGGGAAAATTCAGCGTGGACGATCAGATAAACTCCCGATAATCCATAGCGCAGATCTTTTCCACCTCATCTACGCTCTTGGCGATGTCATGGGATAAGTTTTCATGGCCCTTTGCGGTAAGCAGGATATCGTCTTCTGTTCGGATGCCTATGCCCCTGAAGGCTTCGGGAATGTCCGGATCGTTTAAGGGGAGATAGATGGCCGGTTCTACCGTGAGTACCATCCCCTCTTCAAAAAGAATGTCTTTTCCGTTTTCGTCTTTGTAGGGGCAGGTATCGTGTACATCCAAGCCCATCCAGTGGCCGATGCCGTGAGGATAGTACTTCTTAAAACTCTTCTTCTCGATCAGTTCGTCCATAGAGCCTTTCAAAATCCCCAAGTCCCGCATCACTTCCGTAAGCAAGCGCTCGCTTTTTGCTTGAAGTTTCTGTTTTGAACCGCCCGGCTTGATAGCTTTTATGATCTTCAACTGTGCATCGAGTATCCCCTCATACAGGGCCTGCTGGTGTTTGGAGAACTTCCCGCTTACAGGACTTGTACGCGTGATGTCAGAGGCATAACAGTTCCATTCGCAGCCCGCATCGATCAGCATCAGCTCTCCCGCATTCAAGAGATTTGAGTTTTCTATGTAATGCAGAGTATTGGCATTGTTGCCGCCGGCGACGATGGTGCCGTAGGCATCATGCTGCGAGCCATGTTTTTTGAAAATGTACTCGATGAGCGCCTGTATCTCGTACTCTTTCATCCCAGGCTTGGCCGCCGCCATCGCCGCGTGATGCGCCTGCTTGGTGATGGAGAGAGCCTTTTTGATCTGCTCTATCTCATACGGTTCTTTGTGCAGACGCATCTTCTCAAGCAGGGTATTGAGATGGATGAAGTTGTGCGGAGAGCGTTCTACATTGCGTGTATGGGAGAGCTTTTCGGCCGTTCTTTTTGCTCTAAGCAGATAGCTGTTTGAACTGAAAGTGTCGAGGTAAAGGTTAAGATGGCCCGGCAGAAGTTCGCCCAGTTTTTCATCAAGCGTTTCGATATCATAGGCCTCATCCACGCCCAAAGCCGCGCAGGCGTCTTCTACACCCAATCGTTTGCCCACCCACATCTCCGCTTGAAGATCGCGTTTGCGCAGAAACAAAACTGTTTTGCTGCTCTTTTTATTTTTGCTCAAAAGCAGCAGCGCATCAGGCTCATTGAAGCCGCTGAGATAGTAAAAATTGCTCTCCTGCCTGAAAGGGAACTCCGTGTCATTGCTTCGCATCTGCATTGAAGCCGATGGGACAAGCGCCACACCGTTTTGCATCTGAGAGAGGACTTTTTTCCGTCGTTTGCTGTATATGGTATTTTTCATGCGCTAATTGTAGCACTTCTGAAAAAAAATCAATGACTTTATACACTTAATCTGAGTACTTTGGCCTGCAATGGCACTTACAAAAGTCACATTTCTTGATTTATGTCGTATAATGGTTTTTTCAAGTTTAAGTTTACCTCATCACAAAAGGATTTACTATGTGTAACGTAGGAAAAATTGACAAGATCATTCGAACAGTCATTGCGCTGGCTCTTTTTGCTGCCGCATTTCTCACGCCCTACTGGTGGCTTAGCCTCTTCGGTATTGTTGCCCTCTTAACGGCAATATTTGGCTTCTGTCCGCTTTATGCTCTCTTAGGCATGAACTCAGGATGCGAAAACAAAGAGAATAAAGAAATTTAACACAGCTTCTGGAGTCTACTTGCAATAAGCAGGCTCCAAAAAAAGCTTATTTTCTGCACGTAAAGCCCCACAAAATGACCAGGCTGTGATAGCTTCGTGATATAGAAACGTTACAATTAACTATTTAATTTTATTTCCCTCAATGCAAGGACAGCCTGATGAGAAAAGAGAAGATCCTGATCGTAGAAGATGACGAAGTCACTGCGATGCATCTTAAGATGACCCTGCAAAAACTCGGTTATGAGGTTCTTCCTGTGGCTGAAAACACCATCCAGGCGCGCAACAAGATCAAGATATACGAGCCCGATGCCATCTTGCTTGACATCTCTTTGCAAGAGAACACAGACGGGATCGACCTCGCCTCACACATTCGAAGCAAACATGCCATCCCCTTCATCTATCTCACCTCGCATGCGGAAAATGAGATCTTGGATGAGGCGAAGGTGACCGAGCCTTATGGCTACATTGTCAAACCTTTCGATCCTAAAAGCCTGCACTCTACTATCCAGATGGCGCTTTACAAGTTTAAAGAAGAGCGTAAACTAAAAGAGGATATCAACGCTTTGAAAATAGACAAAGAGCATCTGGAAAAACTGCTCTACACCAAGAAAGTCTCGGACCAGCCGCTTGTCCCCTTTGCCTATAATTACCATCTTGACATCAGCAGCTGCGAGACCTTCTATAAAGACGAGAAGATAAAACTCACAAAAAAAGAGAATGCCTTTATCCGTCTTCTTGTCGCCCAGCTTGGTTTGGTCGTCAGTTTTTCGCAGGCGATGGAGTATGTATGGGAAGACGAGGGAGCGACTGAGAACAGCGTACGCACTCTTGTCTGGCGGCTGCGCAGCAAGCTTCCGACAGATATCATAAAAAATGCTTCTGGCATGGGCTACTACCTCGAAGCGTAGCTTTTGTGCGCCTTTAGGCCATCAAATCGCCCATAATCTCCTCCATCTCCTCTAATGATTGTTTGTAGTCAATTGTTTCGCTCTCTGTGCGCGCAGCAAGTTCTATGTCGCCGGCTAAGCGCTCTAAACGCTCAAATCTAAAGTTGGCGGCGGAGCCTTTTATAGAGTGGGCCTCAAGCGAGATCTTCTTGTAGTCCTTTTTTTCTATAGCGCGGCCAAGAAGAGGAAATGATTTTTTCATCTTGGCCACAAAGGTCTGAAGCAGGAGTTTGATCTCCTCATCATCGAGCATCAGTTCCTCTTTGAGCATCTTGAAATCTATGCGTCCTTGTTTGAACTCCTCGGCCTTTAGCTCATTTTCCACACTGCTTTGTTCAACGAGGTACTTCTCCAAGATCTCCTCAAATTCCCGTATCACCAGAGGTTTTCCTAAAAAAGCATCACAGCCAAAAGAAAAGGCCCGCTCTTTTGCGCCCTCGATCACATTTGCACTGAGTCCGATAACGGGGGTATGTTTTTTGTGCTTAAGTTTTTCATATTTCAAAATATCCCGTGTTGCTTCCAGTCCGTCTTTTCGGGGCATCTGCTCATCCATGAAGAGCAGGTCAAAATCGGCCACCTTGAAGGTCTGTACAGCCTCCAGACCATCCGAGGCGATGTAGTAGCTCAGCCCATAGCGTTTCAGGATGATCTTGATCAGCTCCTGGTTGGCGACATTGTCCTCCGCGACTAAAATATGTCCTTTGAAACGACGCTGTTTTTGCCTTTTGACATACTTCCCGTCATCTTGCGGTTTTAACTGCAGCGCTTCTAAAAAAGCATGATACATCTTTTCGCAGTAGACGGGATAGACCAGCGGGGTCACATAAGCGTACTCCTCATACTTTTTACTCGGGGTATTGAGCAAGGCGATGCTTGGTATCTTGAGATTGGCAATCTGTTCTCTGTGCTGACTCTGGATATGCTCGTCGATAAAAAAGAGAAGATCATACTCGTCCTCATCCAAGCTCGTGATACAGAAAGTGTTGAGTTTAAAACTGTCCCAATACTTGCGGATAAACTCGAAATGCGCCTCAAACTCTCTTTCTTTGCAAAAGATCGCGATACGCAGTTTCTGAAAAGGCGTCGGATCAAAGGGAAAAGCAAGCTCTGCAGAAGGCTCGCCTGCAGGGATCTCAAACTCAAATCGGCTCCCCCTGGGTTCGCGCTCGTGATAGGTAATCTTTCCGCCCATATGTTCAGCCAGCTCTTTTGAGATCGAAAGCCCAAGACCTGTTCCGCCCTGAGTATCCTTGGTCTGTCTAAAGGCATCAAAGATATTTTCTTGTTCCGATTTTTTAACCCCCTCTCCGCTGTCGCTCACGCAGATCTTGAGCATCTTCTCGTGATACTCGACCAGTATCTCGATCTCGCCTTTCTCGGGAGTAAACTTGATCGCATTGGAGATCAGGTTTGAGAAGACCTGCTTGATGCGTAAGGGGTCGGCGATCAGTTCAAAAGGCATATAGGGATCGATAAAAGAGCGGATCAAAATATGTTTGGCATAGGCACTTTGCGAAAAGAGCTCCAGAACATGGGCAAACTCGTCATGCGGGTTGAAAAGTTTCTGCTCAACGCTAAAGGCCCCGCTGCGCAACTTGGAAAAATCCAAAATATCGTTAATAATGCCCAACAGGTTTTCGCCGCTATTATTGATGATACTAAGATAATGGCTGTGGCGCGGGTCATCCTCCTCTTCAAGCAAGATAGAGACAAAGCCAAGAATCGCATTGAGAGGCGTGCGTATCTCATGGCTCATTGACGAAAGAAAAGACTCCTTCGCCTTTCCTGCGTCCAGGGCTTCCTGGCGTGCCGTGATCAGAGTCGTCACCTCATAACCGATAGCGATAAACTCGTTCACCCCTTCAATCGGGTCGGTGATAGGAACGATGGTAATATCAAGATAATAAGAGGAACCGTCTTTTTTTCGGTTTTTAATGGTGCTCTTAAACATCTTTTTTGTGTTCAATGTCTCCCACATCTGCTGAAAAAATTCATCCGGCGTATCTTCATGCCGCACGATATTGTGGGAGCTCCCTATCAACTCATCCTTGCTATAGCCGCAGATCCGGCAAAAATTTTCATTGGCATAGATGATACGCCCGTTCACATCCGTCTTGGAAACGATAGCACTCTCATCAAGGGCATTTTTGTACTCGTTGAGAAGCTGGACATTTTTGGCGATCTCCTGCTCTTTTTGAAAGATGGTGTCCGTATAGAGATGCAACACACCCGAGAAGTTCTCATCAAAAACGTAAGAGATCTCGTTAAAAAGTTGCTTGGAGTTGATCTGCACATCATAAGAGAAGTCCACCATAGACTTGCGAAAATGACTGCATATCGTAAAAAGTTCATTCGCAGAGATCTCTCGGTCTTTCAAGTAGGCAAGCAGTTTGCTCATCACCGGGCAGTCGCCTACTTTCATCTCCTGCTTAATGACTGCCATAAAGTAGTCAAAAACTCCTGAGGCATAATACTCCCTGAAAAGGGTCATATCGACTTTATGAAAGTCCAAGATGTTTTTGGGTTCTTCATACGCGATCCACTGCGCTATGATCAGCTCTTTGTTGTGTTCAAAATCAGCAATATTTTCTCGTATATTTAGAAGTTGCTTCTCTTTCATGGCCTGCCTTTTTTTATCGTGTCTACTATAGCAAAAAAGATTTTGACGAGGCCTTAATAAAGGTGATGTGATTTTTTTTGAATTTCAATTAACTTTATGCCATATAGGTATAAAATCTATTGCTTCATCACTTACAAAGGATCATTAAAGATGTTACACGAATACAGAGATATAATCACCCATATGAAAGAGAACCAGCAGGCAAACAGCCATTTCCTTCGCATCTTTGACAAGCACAATGCACTTGACGACGAGATCACAAAAGCAGAAAACGGCGAGCTTGTACTGACAGATAAAGAAGTCGAAGAGCTTAAGAAGAAGAAACTTCTACTCAAAGACGAGGCATACGGAATGCTTATTGCCTACAAAAAAGAGCACGCACTCTAAAAACGGGGCTGCTCTTTACGAGCAGAACACCTCTACTTCTCGTAATCCACAACCTTCGCCGCCAATGTCACTTCTTTGATAAAATCTACTACTTTAAGATGTGCAGGATGCTCAGCATAGGCACTCAAACCTTCTGTGTCTTTAAACGTCGCGGTCAGTACCAGGTCAAACGAACGTTCACTCTGCGCAAAATCAAGCCCGACTTCCATGTGTGAGAGGCTCGGTATCTTCTCTACCAGCGCTTCGAGCATGGCCTTTGCTTTGTGCAGGTTTTCTTCTTTATGCTCTTCTTTAAATGCAAACATCACAATATGAACGATCATTTCTTCCCTTTTTTTCAAATAATAGCATCTTTTCACCCGCACACGCAATATCTTTGTGATGACAATATGTTATAATCTAATATAATCAAAAATATAACCTATCAAAGGGGATAAGTTGAGACTCTTTATTTTAATCTTTTTCTGTTCCCTCACACTGTCTGCCGAGTCTATCTCACTCGAACAGGCTCTAGAGCTGATCAAAAAGCAGAACCTTGAGATAAAGGCAGCCGGATATGGACTGCAAAGCGCCTCTTACAGCGTGCAGATGGCCGATTCCCAGGATTACGGCCAACTCGATTTTATACAAAACATTTCCCGCTCCAATGATGCGGGAAATGTCTTCGGTTTCAAACTTGCCTCCAGGGAAGCGAGCTTCAACGACTTCGGCTTTAGTGAATTAGGGACTATTTCTAATGACGCACCAGTGCAAGCTCTCAACTATCCAAATGACCACAACTATTTCCAGAGCAAGCTCAGCTACGCTCTCCCGCTCTACAGCGGCAACAAGATCGCTGCCTATCAGAACATGGCCAAGGCGATGCGCCGCATTTCGCTTTTGGAAAAAGAGGAACAGCTTAATACAAAAGTGTATGAGACACGCAAGAGTTATTTTGACATGGCGCTTTTAAAACGTTCGCTAAAAAACCTCCACATCATCTTTGAGAACATCAGCCGCTTAGAGGAGACCACAAAAGAGATGATCGCTGAGGGCTATGCCAAAAACATCGATCTTTTGGAGGTGCAGTCCAAAAAGGCCAATGTCCAGCGCATCATCGTCGAACTTGAGTCCAATCAGGAGCTGCTCTACCATTACCTCTCTTTTTTGCTCAACCAGGAAATAAGCGAGATCACAACGCCTCAGTATGATCTGGCCGAGCCTAACATCTCCGCCGAAGAGATACTGCGCAACAGTATCGACATTCAAAAAGCCGCCGCGGCCCTGCAGCTGCGCGAAAATATACTCATCGCCGAAGAGTCCCGCTATCTTCCCACCCTCGGCGCTATGGCAGAGCTGCAGACAAGCGATGACACCTTTTTAGGCGATGCCAATGATCACAAGTCCTACACTGTGGGCCTGCAACTTAAATGGAACCTTTTCAGCGGCGGCGGCGATGAGGCGGCGATACAAAAAGCCCGCGTTGAGACGCTAAGGATGAAAGCACAGAGCGAACTTGCCCGACAAGGCATCGCACTCAAAGTCAAAGAGATCCAGACGAAGATCAAGACGGCAAACAGCGAGATAAAAAGCCTGAAAAGCGAACTCTCCCTGTCACGGCAGATCTATGAAAACTACGAGGGGCGCTACAACGAGCAGCTCTCTTCGATGAGTGATGTCATCATCAAACAAAGCAGCTGGCTAGAAAACGTACTCCAGCTTTTAAAAGCTGAAAATAGCCGTAACACACAGATCTTCGCACTCGAACGCCTAGCATTGACTCAAGGAGAAAAACGATGACACGAATTATTTTAATGACAGTGGCGCTTACCGGTCTTTTATGCGCACAAAACCTGATCCTCTCCGGCACAGTGATCTCCGACAACGAGAAAATGATCACCAGCCGTTTTATGGGCTTTGTCACCGAAGTGGCCGTTTCTGAGGGGGAACAGGTCAAAAAAGGCCAGCCGCTCTACAGCATCGACTCCAAGGAGATCGATTCGGCTGTACGCCAGGCTGAACTCTCTTTGCAGATGTATCAGAACCAGTACAGCAATGTAAAGCTCAACCTTGATCGCCACAGAAGGCTTTTGGAAAAAGACATGGTCTCTAAATACGAGGTCGAAAATATCGAACTTGCGGCTAAAAATCTTGAAGACAGGATCTCCATATCACAAGCCCGTCTAAACGAGGTCAAGAGCCAATATCGGTATCTCCATATCACCGCACCCAATGACGGAGTCATCATCGCAAAAAACATTAATGTCGGCGAGATGGCCATGCCCGGAATGCCTGCATTCGTTCTCTCGGACCTATCCGCGCTAAAAGTCGCCGTTGAGATAGCAGAGAGCGAACTGGCTCGTATCCAGTACGGTAAAAAAGTAAAGGTTACGATCCCCTCCTTTGAACTTGAACTTGACGGCAAGGTCAATGCCATCATCCCCTCCTCCAACCCGATGACGCACACTTTCAAGGTAAAGATCTCCATTGATGCCAAAAAACACCATCTTTTTCCGGGTATGTACGCAACGGTAGAGGTAGAATAAAATGTACGAGCCAAAAGATATCGCCGGAAAACTTTCTCAGCTCTTTATCCGAAATCCGCTGACTCCTCTGCTTGGAATATTTTTGCTGGTACTGGGATATCTTGCCTTGTCGCTGATGCCGCGCGAAGAGAACCCGCAGATGGTCGTGAGCGGCTCTACCGTGATCGTGGCCCTGCCAGGAGCGACGGCAAAGGAGATAGAAAAGATCATCGTCAAACCTCTTGAGCGCAAACTCAAAGAGATCAAAGGCGTCGAAACCATCAAGTCCATGGCCATGGACAATATTGCCATCGTCAATGCGGCCTTTTATATCGGCGAGGAAAAAGAGGACTCCAACCTAAAAGTCTACGACAAGGTCCTTCAAAACATGGACATCCTCCCCAAAGGAGCGATGCAGCCTATCATCAAACCCCTCGATATCGACATCGACATTCCCGTGGTATCGGTCGCGTTTTATTCGCATAAAAAAGAGATGGAGCCCTCCGAGCTTTATGACAGGGTGAAGTCCATTCAGCACCGTATCAACGCCCTTGAAAATGTCGCCGTCACCAACGTCAAAGGCGGACACAAGCACCAATATAACATCCTCGTCGATTTGCACAAGCTCTCCGGCTACAACCTCTCTTTGGGCCAGATTGTGCAATCCGTACAAGCGCTCTCCTACAATGTGCCTACAATCAAAAACCGCACCAAAACCAATGAGATCGTAATGCTCGGAATCAAAAATGCCATCGACGAGGCCGACGATATCGGCAACATCATCGTTGCCTCCTATGGCCGCTCACCCATCTACCTCAAACAAGTCGCCAGCGTCAGCAAAGGGCACAATATCCAAGAGTTCAAATCCGCTTTGATCTCGATCAAGCAGGAAGACGGGAGCTTTTCTGCTCTGCAGGAGCAGGTTACACTGACTGTCTCCAAACTTCAGGGGACCAACGCTGTTCTCATCGCAGACGCCGTCGTCAAAGAGCTTGAAAAATACACACCGCAGATCAAAAAGGCGGGCATCTCCTATGTGGTCACACGAAATGACGGTGAGAGGGCAAACGAGGCCGTCAACGAGCTTGTCTTTCACCTGCTTCTCTCCATCATCATCATCGCCGTTTTGCTTATCTTTATTCTGGGCTGGCGGGAGTCGCTGATCGTCACCTTCAGCGTTCCGGCGATTTTGGCTATCACTCTTTTTGTCGCCTATCTCAGCGGCCAGACGATCAACCGGCTCACTCTTTTTGCCTTTTTGCTCAGTTTGGGACTTTTGGTCGATGCGGCCATCATTGTCATCGAGAACATCCATCGCCATTTCCACTCCGAAGACGCGGCCGACATGGACGCGGACGAGCTGATGACAATGGCTACAGATGAGATCGGGCCGCCGACAAATATCGCTACACTGGCGATCATTTTGACGATGGTCCCGATGGCCTTTGTCGGGCAAATGATGGGGCAGTTTATGAAACCTATTCCCGCCAATGTTCCCGTCGCGCTGATCGCGTCGCTTTTTGTGGCCTACATCTTCACCCCCTACCTGGCCACGCGCCTGCTAAAAAAACCCGATCACCCCAAGGAGAAGAAAGGTGTATAAGAAATTTGAAGATGCTCTCCTCAGAGTGCTTGCAAGCAAAACAAAAAAACGTCTCATCCTCCTTGGTACCTTGGCGGCTTTTGTTCTTTCGGTGATGATGATTCCCGGCGAGCTTGTTCTGGCGAAGATGCTTCCGGGCAAAAATAACGACACCTTCAATATCTACCTTACTCTTACTAGCGGCTCCTCCATCTACCAGACACAAAAAGTCTCTGAGTGTGTTGTAGATCTGCTTCAGCAAGAGGAGCAGATCCTTGACATGGAAGTATTTTTGGGGATGGGAAGCCCCCTTGATTTTGCAGGTCTCATCAAAGGATCGCATTTCAAAAACAGCGAGAATGTTTCCGAGATTGTCGTCAACCTCAGCAAGAAACATCAGCGCGAAGAACCCTCTTATATGATGGTCCAGCGCATTCGCCCCCTCATCCAAAAAAACTGCGCAAACATCTACGCCGGAACACAGTTCACCTTTGTCGAACCGCCCGCGGGCCCTCCAGTGCTTGCCGCTATCGTCGCCGAGATCTACGGGGATGAGGCCGAAGGGATACGCCACCTCGCCGGCAGAGTCGAGCAGGTCTTCAAAGCGACTCCGGGCCTTGTCGATGTCGATATCATCCAGGACGATATCTATGAGAAGTTCGAGATTCGTGTCGACAGCATCAAGATCGCACGCTCCGGCCTCGATGTCAAACAGCTCAACGACAGCGTCTACCTTGCCTTTGAGGGGATGCAGATCTCTGTTAAAAACTCCCCTCTTTATGACGAGCAGATCCCTATCTACCTCAGTCTCTCTTCACAGACGAAGCGCTTGACGTCCAAGAGCAAAGAGGCTATAGAGGCCAAACTGGCCAGTCTGAAACTCATGAATACGCAAGGACAGATGGTTCCTGTTACCGAGCTCGTCACCCTTGTTTCTCTCAAATCAAATCCGATGATTATCTCTAAAAACCTCAGGCAAGTGAGCAGTGTGGTCGCCGAAACCGATATGGTCTCGCAGGTCTATCCGCTGATGGACGCGCGCACGGTGATCATAAAGAGCTTTTCAGACGAATACGAAATAGAAAAAACGGGCCTTTTCAACCTCAATTTGACTGACAAAAAAACAAGTAAGCTTTACAAACTCGTCTGGGACGGAGAGATGGAGGTGACACTAGATACCTTCGTCGAACTCGGCGCCGCCTTTATCGCCGCGCTGATCCTGATCTTTTTGCTGATGGTCGTTTATTACAAAAGCTTCAAACTCAGCGGAATCGTCCTGTTGGGTAGCTTTCTTTCTATCATCGGGGTGATCTTAGGCCACTTCATCATGGATCTCTTTACTACCGACACCTTCTTCCTGACGGCAACCTCACTGATCGGTTTTATCGCCCTCATCGGCATCTCATCGCGTAACTCGCTTCTGCTTCTGGACTTTACCAAGTCTTTGATTCTGGACAAAAAGATGCCTCAAAGAGAAGCCATTGCCTACGCTGCAGCCACCCGCGCAAAACCGATTTTGTTAACGGCCACAGCTATCATTCTAGCCTCTACCCTCCTCGCATCCGACGCCGTATTTGGCGGACTGGGCGTCGCCCTCATCTTCGGCACTATAGCCGCCGTCATCGTCTCGCTGATCATCGTACCGATTCTGATGGATGCACTTGAGCTGAAAGAAGAATTCTCGCAGTAAGGAGCCTCTCGCTCCTATCTAATCATGAAAGGAATACATAGATGAGCAATTACAAAAAAAACAGTTTGACTCTCAAAGGTGCGGTGGCTCTTGGAACCGGAGTTATGATCGGAGCAGGAATATTTGCACTGTTAGGTCAGGTGGCCGAATTATCGGGGACATGGTTTCCATACATCTTTATTATCGGAGCCATTGTTTCTGGTTTCAGTGCTTACTCTTACATCAAAGTCTCAAATGCCTACCCCTCTGCCGGTGGAATAGCTATGATTTTAATTAAAGCCTACGGAAAAACGACCCTCACGGCAGCCGCCTCGGTTTTGATGGCACTCTCTATGATTATCAATGAAAGCTTGGTGGCAAGAACATTCGGGTCTTACACCATGCAGCTTTTTGATGTGGAAAGTACTTCTCTGTGGGTGCCGGCTTTGGGTGTCGCCTTATTGATATTTGCATATATTATTAACATATCCGGAAATAAGGTTATCGGGAAAACCTCACTGTTTATGGCATTTGTAAAAATAACCGGGATTATTGTGTTTGCAATCGGAGGCTTGTGGGCTGCCCATTTCACTTTAGGTGATCTATTGCCTGCTTCTGCCACTGCGGCTGAAGATGACTATTCAGCTGCAAGTTATGTTGGGGCCATAGCCCTTTCTATTTTGGCTTATAAAGGATTTACAACGATTACCAATAGCGGGGGAGAAATCACCGAACCTCACAAAAATGTGGGAAGATCGATCATTATTTCTTTACTCATTTGTACTGTGATTTATTTTTTAGTTGCCATTGCCGTCAATGCAAGCCTTTCTATCCCCGAAATTATCAAAGCAAAAGATTACTCATTGGCAGAAGCAGCAAGACCGGCTTTTGGGAATTACGGGCTTTATTTTACGGTAGCGATAGCAATTATAGCCACCATATCGGGAGTCATCGCCAGTATATTTGCCGTGTCGCGCATGACAGCTATGTTAACGGATATGAAGCTTATACCGCATAGCCATTTTGGAATGTCCGGGAGTGTTCAAAAACATATGTTGCTATATATCGTTGTCATTGCCATTACATTAACTATTTTATTCGACTTATCGCGTATTGCCTCTATCGGCGCTATTTTTTATTTGGTGATGGACATGATCATTCATTGGGGAGTATTTAAACATCTGAGAAAAGAGATAAAAGCAAACGGACTTATCTTGATAACAGCACTAATCCTTGACTTCATTATATTAATAGCTTTTTTATGGATTAAAGCCAGTTCTGATGTTTTTGTTGTCATTGTTTCAGCAATCGGAATTGTTCTGATTTTTGCAGGAGAAAAATGGTTTCTGCATTATAAAAAATAGGTAAAATAGCAGTAAATTCAAAGGCAGCAGTCCCGTTTCTTCAATCCTCCTCTTCTGAGTTGGTTACGCTATGTATTCCATCTCGAAAAAGGTGAAACAAGCAATCAAAAATCCGCTGCCGGCTTTTTGATTATTTATTTAAACGTTGCATGTAAAGAATAGATATTGGACACTGTACATATATTTTCTATCCCAAGATCTTAGAGACTATCTCATAGACGTTTTTAGACAGGCCCTCAGCGGTGATGATCTTTTCCAGCTCTGCTTTCATCAGTGTTTTAGCCTTCTCGTTCAGACGGCCGTAATCTTTATAGGCACCTGCCAGACCCGATGCGATCTGCGGGTTGAGTTTGTCAAGCTCCAGTATCTTCTGTGAAATAAAGCGGTAGCCGCTTCCATCTGCTGCATGAAAATGCAGGGCGTTTCGTGCGAAAGAGCCGATGAGAGAACGAACAAGATTGGGGACTTTGATGTCAAAGACCTCGTCGTTGAGCAATGTTTTCACATTTTCCAGCGTATCTTTGCGCTCACAAGAAGAAATAACACTGAAATATTTGTTCATCACGAGGGTGTTAGACTTGTAGCGGGCATAGAAATCACTCAGAGCTTTCTGCCTTGCCTGCGTCGTTGAGTTGGCCAGCAGGATGAGCGCCGAGAGGCGGTCGGTCATGTTGTTGGCATGTTCGTACTGCGCAAGCGGCAAGCTCTCATCGCGCAGAGCACTCATAAAAGAGAGCAGCGTATTTTTGAGCTTTCGTCTTCCTATAGAGTCCTTATCCAAACGGTACTCGCCCGTGATGTTGAGCGAGTCATACTGCACGCGGATATCGGCTCCGTAGCGGCGTACCAGTTCACGCTTCAAGAAGTTTCTCGCCGCATAGATCGCCTCTACGTTCAGAATTTTTCTTTCCTGCATCAGCATGGAGACCGAAGGCAAGCTCAATGAGGCAGCTTTTAGCGACATGTCCATATTCATATCCAGAAGGACCTTCGCGAAGGCCTCCGCATAGGTCTCGCTCAGAGTCATAGGGCCGTTTACCTCCACTGAATCGATCAGCTTGTGAAGCACCATAGCCGCAATCGTCTGCGAGGCTTCGAAACGGTTGAACGCGTCGCTGTCATGCGCCATCAAGAAGGCGTACTCTTGCAGTGTATACGCCGTATGCAGCTTGACCGGCGCGGAGAAGTTACGATTGAGCGACATGACCGGCTCCGCATTGACCTCTTCAAAGACAAAGGTTTCGCTCTCTTGGCGGATCAGCAAGATTCCCTTGTCGATAAGGGGCTGATACTGGCTATTTTGCAGTTTCAAAGAAATGTCGCTTCCCTTGCTATCAAGCAGCCCGAGTGCGAAAGGGAAAAAGTAAGGTTTCTGTCCGCTTTGCGTCGGCGAGAGGTAGGACTGGGTCAGCGTGATCTCAAAACGCTTCTCTTTTTTGTCAAAGCGCGTCGTGACATCGACTTCGGGCGTACCCGACTGGGAGTACCAGAGTGTGAACTGCTCCAGGTCAAAACTAGCCGTGGCAGTCTGTGAAGCTGATGTTTCTTTCGTAAACCCTGAAGCCTCCTGCATCGCCCAGACGAAGTCTTCTGTCCGCACGGCCTGCCCGTCAAAGGTCTCGAAATAGAGGTCCATCCCTTTTTTGAAACCCTCTTCGCCAAGCATAGTGTGGATCATCCGAATCACCTCGGCGCCTTTTTCATAGATCGTCGCGGTGTAAAAGTTGTTGATCTCGATGTAGGAGTCGGGCTTGATCGGATGCGAAGTCGCAGAAGCATCTTCGACAAACTGACGCTCCTGAAGGGCCTTGACATCGCTGATACGCTGGACACTTCGAGTGTTCATATCTGAGGAGAATTCCTGATCTCTAAACACTGTCAAGCCCTCTTTGAGCGTCAGCTGGAACCAGTCGCGGCAGGTGATGCGGTTTCCTGTCCAGTTATGAAAGTACTCATGCGCGATCACGCTCTCGATGCCTAAAAAGTTGTCATCTGTTGCCGTGTCGGCATCAGCTAGAACATAGTGCGAGTTGAAGATATTGAGTCCCTTGTTCTCCATCGCCCCCATGTTGAAACTGTCTACGGCGACGATATTGTAGATGTCAAGATCATATTCGCGTCCGAAGCGCTCTTCATCCCATTTCATCGAAGCCTTCAGCGAGGCCATCGCATGAGAACATTTAGCTTCGTTCCCCTTATCGCAGTAAATGTTAAGCGCGACTTCTTTGCCGCTCATCGTCTCAAAAGTCTCATTAACACACCCCAGATCGCCCGCGACAAGAGCGTAGAGATAGGAGGGTTTAGGAAAAGGATCCTTCCAGAGTGCATAATGTTTTCCGCCTTCGAGATCGCCGCATTTAAAAAGATTTCCGTTGCTCAGCAGCACGGGACAGGCCTGCTTGTCCGCGATGATCTTCGTGCTATAGACGGCCATCACATCGGGCCTGTCCATAAAGTAGGTTATACGTCTAAAACCCTCTGGCTCATTTTGCGTACAGAAGATCCCGCCTGAGCGATAGAGGCCATCCAGGGCAGTGTTGGCTTCGGGGTTGATGCTGTTTTCTATCTCCAGAGTGAAGCGCTCCGGCAGCAGATGCAGGCTCAGACTCATCTCGCTCAGTTCATACTCGCTCTCATGCAGTTCACGGCCGTCCAAGACGACTCGCAGCAGCTCAAGCTCTTCGCCCTCAAGCATAAGCGGACGGTTCGGCTCACAGAGGCGTTTGATCTTCATGGTGCTTTTGACGATCGTCCTGTTCTCATGCAGATCGAACTCCAGGTCAATGCGCTCTACCTCGTAAGGCGGCTTCTCATAATCTTTTAAATAAACTTTATCCATCTTCATTTTTACGCTCCAAGACTCTTCTTCTATCACAGCAGAAGAGATAACTGTATCTTTTTTAGGTACGCGATTTTAACCAATTAAGAATAAAGGACACCTCTAAATCATTATTTACCTGCTCTTGACCACAATCAATTTTTTTAGAAGATATTTATATTAAAATAATAAAAAAAGGAACAACCATGCAAAAAATATTTCTACTGCTCTCGCTTTTGCCTCTTATACTTCTTGCCAATGACTCAGACGAGCATAAAGAGGGAAAAAAGATATTTGACCGGGTCTGTGCAAGCTGCCATGCCGAACTGATGGACAAGAAGACCGCATTGAAAACATTCAAAACGCTCAAAGCGCCGCCCATGAACGAGGTAGCCATGCAGCTGAAGACAAATATTGTGATCAAAGACGAGGACGCCGATGTGCACCGCGCTGTGGTGATCGCTTTTATTAAAGACTACATCAAGTATCCCGGCCTGATGAAGACGATGTGCCACCCCGGAGCCGTCGACCGCTTTGGCGTGATGCCCTCTCAAAAATCAGTTTTGAGCGAGGAAGAGATCAACAAGATCGCGACGTGGATGTATGACAGGTATGAAGGTGTAGAATTTTAATTCTTATACGTTTATCTGTTCAACTTGCGGCATCTTCTAGCGATGAGGGGAAATAGAGTTTTTAGAAGTATCCTGTCTTAATCTATTGCTTTTGAATGTTTTTAATGCTATTATCATTTCAATAACAAAGGTATGCAATATTTAACACATAAAGAAGAAAAATGTCAAACTTTCTGTACATAGCCAAACAGCCCATTTTTACAAAAGAAAAACATATTTTCGGTTATGAGCTCTATTATCGCAAAGATGATCAGGAGATGACCCTGCCGGACAAGCGTTTGGCGACCGCTTCCGTATTGGTTAACGCACTCAATCAAATGGGTCTGCGCACTTTGGTCGGCGACGCATTGGCCTTTATCAATATCGATGCCAAGATCCTGCTGACGGACATCATCTACACAATCCCGAAAGAGCGTTTTGTTTTTGAACTCGACGAGAATATAAAGATCAATCAAAAAGAGTACGAGTGCATCAAAGAGCTCCATAAAAACGGCTATGTCTTTGCTCTGGACAATGCACGCCTTGATCAGGCATACAGCGACAACGTCAGGCGGGTTCTGCCTTATGTCACATATGTCAAGTTTGATACAACCAGCATAGATTACAATGAGTTAGAGGGGAAGCTGGAACTGTACTCGGGGAAAAAGCTTATTGCACAAAAGATCGAATCTCAACTTGTCTATAATTCCTATAAAGAGATCGGTTTTGATTATTTTCAGGGCTTTTATCTGGGCAAGCCGGAACTGATCAAGAAAAACAGGATTGACCCGCACCATCTAGGCGTCATTCGTCTTTTTAACCTGCTTCAAGGTGCTGTTTCTATGTCGGATGTCTGTGCTGAGTTTGAACAGCACAACGAGATCGTCCTGCAGCTCTTGCAGTTTGTCAATTCGGGAGGGTTTGAGTTCAAGACTACTCCAAAAAGCATCTGCGATGTTTTGGAATTTATCGGCAAGAAACCCTTGATGCAGTGGCTGATGCTGATCGTCTATGCCAAATCCGGACGTAACGGAGATGAAGACATCAACCCCTCCTCCATCGTACTTCAAAACCGCATAGACCTGATGCTCGGCATTTTAAAACGCATGGGCAATACAGATGAAGAGCTTGCGACACAGACACGTTTTGTTGCACTTCTGTCTCTGCTGGAGACGGTTTTTGAGATGCCTTTGCCGCTGATCTTGAATGAACTGGGTGTAGAAGATGTGATCAAAGATGCTTTGTTAAATCACGTCGGCAAGCTTGGCCGGCTCTATTCACTGGTGCTCTCTTTGGAGCAGGCACCTCAGGAGAGCGCAGAAAAACTGTTGCTCGCCTACGGTTTGCCCTCAGAAGATGTATGGCGGATTTTGGATGAACACCTGGGTCATCCCGGGGCTATCGTCCGTTAATTATAGACCTTGATAGGCTCCACTAAGCGCTGTGTAGAGTTCTTCTGCCCCATAAGAAGGGTTTGCGACCATAAGACTTAACATGACAACATTGTCTTCGCTCCCATTCCAGATTTTGATATAAGAGCCCTCTTTGTAGCCGTGGTCCTGACGGAAACGGTTCAAGATATTTTTCCCGATATAAAGCATATAGAGTTTTTGAAGATTTACACCGCAATGCAGCGCCATCGTGAAAAAGTCATTGATCAACGCATCCAGATCAAAACCTTCGGATTTAAGCACATCAAACATCATGCTCTCGACCATTTTGATGATTTCGTATGTATCCGCTTCCGGACGATAGTCAAGTTTTGAAAATGCACTATAGCCCTCTTGAGAGACGATATGCTCCGACAAAGCTTCTATGCTTCCTTTGTTGTGAAGCTTGTACTCTTGAAGCAGCAGGCTCAAGACAAAGTGCCAGATATCGACGGCTTCGATCCTTATGTTTTCCCAGTCAGGCTCTTGGTTTATCGCTTTCCAGTGTTTCCAGGCAAAGCTGTCGATCAATTCGGCCGACTCCATATAGATACAGCGTTTCCAGTCGATCAGCTTGCCGTTTTTGGTCACACCTTTTTCCCATCCCTCGCCGTTGGTTGAGTCATTTAACGCCTGCTGAAGTTTTAACATCTCTAAAATTTGCTGCATTTATCCATTTTCCTTAAAAATTATTACATAATTATAGCGAGTGTAATATAATGTCATTATGATTCGAGTCAACTGCATAAAATGTATCCATTATTATGTTACCTGGGAGACAGCGCAGCCGCACGGATGCCGCGCTTATGGCTTCAAGTCAAAGGCCATCCCCTCCATGGTTGTCAAGCAGAGTTCCGGACTTCCTTGTCAGAGCTTTCAAGAGAAGCAGAACAAATAACAGCCTCTAGGCATACTTCCATATCTCTTTTTGCCCAAACTCCAGGCTGTTGTCGGTATATTTGAGCTCTGTGATCTTTAGTTTCCATATCCGTTTACTCTTGATCTCTTTGGCGTAGGGATAGGCGTCGGTATAAAGTTGCTCATCGCCCTCATTCGCAGCTTTTACGACTCCTTTGACCTGGATACCTTTGATATGCATCACCTCTTTGGTCTCATTGTGGACAGTGCAGGCGACGTTTGGGTTGCCTGAAATATACTGCATATGCTCCGTTTTCTCATCCGAAGCAAAGAGAAAACAGGCTTCCTCGGGGATAAAAAGGTAAAAGAGGCTGCAGGCAGAGATGCTGTCCTTGTAAGAAGTTGCCAGAGAGAGGACATGGTGCTCGCTAAAAAAGCTGCACATGTTTTCAGGGATCTTATTCATCATATATGCCTTGCAGAATTCTATGCGCGCTTTATTTGGTCTTAGGCTCTAGATGCCTGATTGTAACCTTATTTTAGGCACTGATACGAGAAAGATTGACATACCAATCCTCTCGGATATAGGATCTGTCGCGGCAGAGTTGTATCTGCATCTCTTCTTCATAGAGTACAATATCTTTTAAAAATTGCTGCGGAATTTCAAGCTCTTCTTCACAAAACAGACGAAGCGCCATCTCTTTTGAGAAATATTTACCGTCTTGAATACCCTCAATATCGGGCCATTCCCATCCATTGTCTAGTTCAGTAATTGTAAATTTCGTCAAGAACTGCATCTGTTTTCCTTATGTGGTTTCAAAATAGTACTCTCTGTCCGTAACGCTTTGATTACGAAAAAACAACTAGTGTTTTTTCGTAATCAAAGTGAAAGCCTTTTATAAAGATAGGTCTCAAGCTGTTCAGGTTTAGATATCTCTCGTTTGTCCAGCATCATTCTTCCCAGCGGGTCATCGTCAAGCATGTCGTAGACCTCATGTGTGGAGCTTTTGTTATAAAAACTGCGAAGAAACTCCAAGAGCATCCCGAAGTTGTCAAAATTCTCGGCATCATCACGCTCTTGCTTGTAAGTTTTATATTCGTCCCAATTAATCTTGGCCATAGTCTCTCTCTGGAAATTTTTTTAATATTAGCACATAAACGATATAACTATTTTTAAAAGGAACTCTTTTTGTGCATCATCCTTAAAAAGAGCGCGATTCATAGGCCCGGTGAAGCCGCGAGACCGCTTCTTCGACGGTAGATCGCGGTGTGGCAAGGTTGATACGCATAAAGCCGTCTCCCTCTTTACCAAAGCTCACTCCGCTTGAAAGTCCAAGCTTCGCCTCTTCATAAAAAAAACTCTTCAATGCTTTGAAGTTGAGTCCAAGAGCACGGCAGTCAAGCCATGCGAGATAGGTCCCCTCGGGTTTATGCATGCTAATACGGGGCATATACTCTTTGAGACAGAGGTCAAGATAGTCGATATTTCCCTGCAGATGTTTTATCAGTTCCCTGTGCCAGACTTCGCCTTTGCTGTAGGCTGCTTCAAAACCGACATGTCCAAATACCGTGCCCTCGGCGAAGTGGACGCTCTTGTAGACTTTATTGAAGCGTTCGCGAAGCCTCTCATCGGAAATACAGACAGTGGAGATGGCAAGTCCCGCCATGTTAAAGGTCTTTCCCGGTCCGCAGCAGGTAATAGTACGTGCTTGCATCTCTTTTGAAATTGCGGCCGTAGGCATATGCTTGAACCCGCCAAACACAAGATCGCTATGTATCTCATCAGAGAGGATCACAATATCATGCTTGTTGCAGATCTCGCCCAATCGCTGCAGCTCTTCCGTTCTCCAGACCCGTCCGACAGGATTGTGCGGGGAGCAAAGCAACAGCAGTTTTGTACGCTCATCGATAGAGGCTTCGAGCGCATCAAAATCCATCGCATAATCACCATCGTTCTCCAGCAGTCTGTTTTTCAGTACAAGACGGTCGTTGTTTGTTACCGCACTGAAAAATGGGAAGTAGACAGGCGACTGCACGATCACCTTGTCGCCGGGCCGGGTAAAGGCCTGGATAGCAATATTGATGCTGGCCACGACAGACGGCGAGTAAAACATCCACTCTCTTTGCATCGTATAGCCGTGATGCTTTTGTATCCACTCGATCTGTGCTTCAAACATCCGCTCAGGTGCTTCTTCATAGCCCAGGATCGGATGTTTCAGCCGCTCTCGGATCGCATCGATCACAAAAAATGGTGTCTCTATATCCATGTCCGCCACCCACATCGGAAGCACATCCTCCGAGCCGAAAAGCTTTTCTCTCAGAACATATTTTTCCGCATTTGTGTCTTCTCTACTGGAGGCTTTGTTGAAATTTACGCTGTCGCTGAGCTCTATCATCTACTTTTTTTCCATACCGACATCTGTGAGACCGTGTGCTGAAATTTGCGCTCAGTCTCGCGGATCACAAAGGGAACATCCTCGGTGGCGACAAGCTCAAAATGTCTGTCCAAAATTGATTTTAGTCCCTCAAGAGTCGTGACCTCATTTCCATTCTCGTCCGTATAGCCGCCTATCCAGAACTCTTTGGCCGTGTACTCTTCCAGCCAGGTATAAGGGGAGGTCAGTATCAAATATCCACCTTCGTTAATACGCTCATGCACGCTGTTTAAAAACAAACGCGGCTCGTAGAGCCGGTCGATCAGGTTCGTCGCCATGATCAGGTCATAGGCTTTGAAATGCGCCTTAAGATTGCAGGCGTCACCCTGCCAGAACTCAACCCTCTCGCTGACCTCGGCCAGACCAAGGGCTTCGAGATTGACCTCTTTACGTTTTTTAAGACTTCCCTCGCCCTTCTGGTAGTATCCGACCGTGGCCATTTTTTGAAGCTCGACTCCGACCTGCACAAAACGCGCTGAAAAATCTATTCCGCAGACCTCTTTAAAGGCCTTTGCCAGCTCAAAGGAGGCGCGTCCCGTTGCACATCCAAGATCAAGCGCACTGCCCTGTTTGATTTCTTTTGTGTAATCAATCGCTTTTTTAGCGCAGGAAACAGCAAAGTTTTTTACGCCGAAGTGCTCCTCGCCATACTGAAAATCGCAATACTGCGACACCAACTCATCTGTCTCGTAAATATTTTCTTCTGTGTTTTGCACACACTCTCCTTCTATATATCTAAATCCGGCGTGCTGGTAAAAATGTCGCCTAAAGGCATGGCGGGCATGTTTCATCAGCTCGTTTCCCGTACTAGCCCATGAGCCGCCTTTGATCAGGTTGTGTTTACCGTCAAATGTCGGAATAGAAAAATCATCATAGGCCGGGTGTATCTTAAAGCCCTCAAAGGCATAGGTCGGCGTTTCAGTCCACTGCCATACATTTCCCATCAGATCAAAAATATCGCCGAAAGCAAATCTATCCACGGGGCAGGATGAGGCCCAGTGAGCGAAGTTTATATTTGCTTTGCTATCATCAAACTCGGGCACATCCTGAATACCTGCATTTTCGTACAAGCGGATCCACTCTGCCTCCGTCATAAGCCGGTAATTTTTTTTATCTTTTTGACTCTTCCATGTGCAAAATGCTTTTGCTTCAAGGTAGTTCACGTCTACCGGCCAGTTTAAAGGCAGCTGCATCTCCTCGAGCATTGCACGGTACATGAAACTTCCGTCCTTCTGCTTTATCCAGAAAACCGGGTGCTGGGCTTCCTTGATCTTTAAAAACTTTTGCCCCTCTTCGCTCCAGAAAGTTCTGTTCTCATATCCTCCCTCTTGGACAAAGGCCAAAAATTCACCATTGCTGACAAGGAACTTGCTTGCCTTAAAGTCTGCCACCTCGATCTGATCTGTGCCATACTCATTGTCCCATCCGTAAAGCTTGTGATCGCTTGGTTTCCCAAGCTGAATAAGCCCGCCCGCGACCGGAACCATCTCATTTTCGGGAGCATCGGAAACATCATCGCATACAGGAAAAAAACTGTTTTTTTCAACCATCTCTATCGGAAGCTGTCGATGCAGTACAGAAGATGTCTCTATATGTATCCGTTCATGTTCTATTCCCATCAATATGATCCACATCGGATCTTCTTGTCGGATGGGAAGACTTAAGGGAAGCGCAGAGATCAGAGCATCTACTTTTTCACGTACAAGCTGGCGATAGGCCTTGATCGCTTCAACCTTCGGCCACTGATAATGGTGTGCGTTCATATCGTCCCAATTCATCTCGTCCACACCGATGGCGAACATAGATTCAAACTCGGGATTGAGCTGTTCATGAATAATCTTTGAGACGAGTAGTTTGTTAATAAAAAATGTTGCGGTGTGGCCAAAATAAAAAATTATTGGATGGCGTGTCGGCTCAGACTTCTGATAAAAAACACTCTCATCTTTAAAGCACTCGAAGAGCTTTTCAAAAAAAGTGAATGTCTTATGAAAATACTCTCTGATCTCTTCACGTTTATCCTCTGCACTATTTCCCTCCAGCGTAGGAGGAAGCGTATGTAGTGCATGCATAAATTCTGCATTCATAATGTGTACTATCCTTGTAAATCCTTGGACTGTCTTTCGAACTATCCCAGATTTGATTGAGGCTCATTTTAGCAGATTTCATACAAAGCCGTTAGCAGATTGCCCATATAAAGCAGGAAAAACTAAAAATGAGAATATTTTTACGCTAATCCTACAAAGAGTTTTCTTTCTTATTGTCTTTGATGGCTTTACTGATTATTTATGTTATATTTGAAAATATAATATGTGAATTTTTGTAACAATTATCTTTTTAGCCTTTACTCGCTGCTCTTCACACGATAAGATACAATGAATATAGGCATAAATATGCTAAAATTAGAATATTTAAACAAAGGCATAAGCATGCAAAAAACACCTATATACTTAAATGACAGCATGATGCTGATCTACAAATTTGCGCTTATTTTTGCTCTTATCCTCAGTGTCGCTTCGATTTTTGTCGGTATAGGCTATGGTGCTATTACCTATTTGCAGTCCGAACTCTCATTTTCAAGCGCCTTGTATGAAGGCTTTGTCCTTTTTCTTAAAGGAGCCGCTATAGCTGCATTTATAAGCTTTGCCAGCTTTATGGCTTTTTGGAAAAAACATCAGATTGTCTACCGCAACTGTAAACAGAACCAAGCAAGCAACTGCAATGAGATAGGTTTTTTTCGACTCGCCTGAATGAAGAGTATCAAGAGTCCTCTTCTTAGTAACTGTGAAAATATCCTACATGGCTACAGCACCAGAACAGGCGGCTTCTCTCAAGGAGTATGTCGCGGGAACAATCTGGCCTTTCACGTCAACGATGATCCCAAAAATGTCAGAAAAAACCATCTTCATTTTTCTCTCCACCTAGATTTTCCTCTCGAAAAACTTATCCGTATGGAGCAGGTACACGGCGACAATATAGAGATCATCGACAAAGATTTTGATTTTGCTACGGTTCTTGTATGCGACGCAGTGATCACCGCGCTGAAGAACGTACCCTTGATGGTGATGGTGGCCGACTGTATCCCGATCTTGATCTATGACCCTGTCAAAGAAGTGGTAGCTTCAGTACACGCAGGGCGCGCAGGCATCTTCTCAAAAATCCTGCCTCAAACGGTTCAAAAGATGCAGAAGCACTATCACTGCAGGCCAGAAGATATTATGGTCAGTTTTGGTCCCGCTATCCATCAATGCTGCTATGAAGTAGGCCCAGAGGTAAAAGAGGAAGCGGAAAAATATGGACATGGTTTTGCGCTTAAGAAAAAAGGCAAACATTATTATCTCGATCTCCTCGCTATCGCCCGCAGACAGCTTGAAGAGCTCCAACTGGACACAAAGAACATAGAAGCCTCACACTACTGTAGCGCCTGCAATACGGATATTTTCTACTCCTATCGTGCAGAAAATGGCAGTTGCGGCCGCTTTGCAGGTATCATAATGCTAAAAAATGTCGTTAATGTAAATCTAGAAAGCTCTTGTAGGTACGATTGAACGTATCCGCATACTCCCATATGACGAAGTGGTGAGCTCCTTTTATCTCTATATATTGAGCATTCGGCATCCTTTGAGCCAATTCTTCTTTCTTATCAAAAATTTCATAATCAAACTCTGAGCCGATTAACAATGCTCTGACTTTGATCCTATCAAGCTCATTCTCACGGCTCCAGCCCTTCATCGCATCTAAGGCGCGTATGTAACCCGCTCTCTTCATAAATACACTCTGCAATAGCATTTTACGGCGCAGATGTGCATCTTCTTTATTTGGGAAAAGTGTAAGTCCCATAAAATAAGCAAGCCATTTTAAAGGGAAAATGCGGGCAAGTGCACGCCTCAGCACGTAAATTGACTTCATCCAGGGAGTGTTTAATTCAAAACGTGCTAAAACGTTTACGGCACAAAAAGAGTGAAGCGCATCGGGGTATTTGACCGCAAATTCAAAAGCAACCATCCCTCCGAATGAAAATCCGCATAGGTGAACTTTAGAAATATTCAGGTCCTGCAAAATGGCATAAACATCATCCGCACAACGCTCAAAACTAAAGGAATCACTGCCGAGAGCACTTTTTCCATGTCCGCGGATATCAGGTATGATCAAACGGTAGTTCTCCTTGAAATAATCCACCTGATATTCCCAAGACAATGAACTAGCACCCAATCCGTGCAAAAAAACTATAGTCTCATTTCCATAGAATGAATCATAATAGTAAGGTTTCATTTGATTGTCCATCTGCTGCTCTCACTAAAAATTAATTACTTGCAAATTTGATTGTATTGTTTGTTTGCAAACTATTAAGTATAGTATGAATGTTAGTACAAATAGTTAAAAAGATAATGTCTTACTACTTGAATCGGTATTTCAGCCCAGAAGAGATGGAGCAAGACAAATTGGCGCTTCGCTCTTCGCAATGACGAGCAGAGAAAATTTAATTTAATAAAGCAATTGACAGAAGAGGTAATTGATTGAGTAAATTAAGTAAGTGTTGGAGGTTAAAAAGATGAAGATGGTAAAAAGTCCAGGCGGCGACCTACATTTCCACACCTGAAAGGTGCAGTATTATCAGCGAAGAGGGGCTTAGCTTCTGGGT
>JAGXFN010000013.1 GCA_024637195.1 Arcobacter sp. | reverse complement strand
TACGACCTGAGCAGTCTGAAGGTACTGGGAACTGTCGGTGAACCGATCGATCCGCCGGCATGGAAATGGTACTATGAAGCAGTCGGCGGCTCGAAGTGCGCCATCGTCGATACCTACTGGCAGACGGAGACAGGCGGCCATGTTGTTTCACCTCTGCCGGGTGCGACTCCGATCAAGCCTGCCTGCGCGACTTTTCCACTTCCGGGCATCATGGCGGAGGTCGTTGACGAAGAGGGGAACAAAAAAGAGGCGGGAGAGCAGGGACTTCTATGTATCACACGTCCCTGGCCTTCTCAGATACGAAACGTCTGGGGAGATGAGGAGCGCTATGTAAAGTCCTACTTTGGCGATGTGAGCAAAGCGGGAAAACCGGTCTATTTCTCGGGAGACGGAGCGATCTACGACGAGGAGGGCTACATCACGATCACAGGGCGAACCGATGATGTCATCAACGTCTCTGGCCACCGCATGGGCACGGCCGAGATCGAAGCGGCAATCAAAAAATCTCCAGACGTGGCCGAGGTCGCAGTCGTAGGCAAACCGCACGATATCAAAGGGGAGGGGATCTTCGCCTATGTGGTGCTTAAAAGCGAAGAGAACCTGGGCGAGCTGGTCGAGACGATGCAGGCGATCAACACGGTCATCAAACACGAGATCGGCAATATCGCTCTTTGTGACGATATCGTCTTTGTTCCGGGCCTGCCCAAAACCCGTTCCGGTAAGGTGATGCGCCGAATCTTGCGCGCTATAGCAAAAAACGAAGCAATCACGCAGGACATATCCACACTTGAAGACCCGGCCGTTGTCGGACAGATCGAGTCATGCGTCAAAAACGGCAGATGCTGATCAGATTGTTCTTTTGAGCAGGGGAAGTTTAGAAAAAGTATAAGCGATAATAAGCGAAAAGAGGGTGATACCAAAAACGGTCAAAGGAATGACCAGAAGTGTATTTGCTTTGGGATCGAAACCAAAGTAGTGCAGCCTCTTAATAACGTCAAATACGGCGGGATGGATAAGATAAGCGCCCAGAGAAAAAACAGCCAAATTTTTTCTGAAGTCGGGATTGATGGGTATAGTGTGGTGGATGTTTTTTATTAGAAACATCAGAGTAATCGACATCGGCACGACCGTAATGCTGAAGTTCTGATAAAAGTAGTTTCCTTCGAAATAGATGTTCTGAAGATAATGGCCAATGGCAGTCAAAAGAGCAAAGAGTACAAAGAGGAGTGCTGCATAGCGGGTCTTGAAAATGAGTTTCGAGCTAAAAATAAGATGCCCCGCAAAAAAATATCCCAGATAAAGAGGAAACATCTGTATGAAAAGCGTTGCCTTGTGCGGTGAGCTGTGTGTCGCAACGCTGAGCATTGAGATCACCATCAACAAAACAGAGAGGACAAGAAGCTCGAACTCTGTGGAATGCTTTACGATCTTGCGCAGATAAGGGGTAAAAACATACAAGCCAAAGACCATATAAAGATACCACATATGGTAGTAGGGTCTCCCGCTTAATATGTTGGCCAGGATCTTGTCTGCCGCGACATCTCTATCCATCATCACACTTTTAAGATAGGACCAGAAGAGATAAAAGAGCGTCCAAAAAAGCAAAGGAAGCAGCAGCCTGTTGATACGTTTCATATAAAAAGTGGAGAGATCAGGATACTCTCTCAGGGGCGAAAGCAAAAGAGCGCCGCTGATCATTACAAAGGCAGGAACGCCCCACAAAGAAAATGAAAGATAGAGGTTTGAAGTCCACCACAAAAATGAATCGATATCATCGGGCAGATTAAGCATTACCTGCGAGACATGAACGACAATAATTGCAAGCGCAGCCAAGATCCGCATATCGTTAAGCCATGTCACTTCTGTTCGCTCCCTGTTATCATACGACTTGGAAATTTAAATTTGATGGGAGATATTACCAACCGTTGGATATAAACAAGTTGAAAATGATTAACTATATAAGGTATATAATGTTAAATAAAATTATCATTGCAGAGCTTTTTTACTTGCTAAGTTTTTCAATGCTATAATACGCGTACTAATTTAAAGAGGGCAACGATGATCAACTATATTAAAAACCAGATTCAGGCATCGATAGATACAAAAGAGAAGATTTTAAAAGACAATGCGCTGATGGAGACGATCGCGCAAGTCGGACGCGAATGTGTTGCGCTTTATCGCAATGGCAAGAAGACCCTGCTTGCAGGTAACGGTGGTTCGGCGGCGGATGCCCAGCACATCGCGGCAGAGCTGGTCGGACGCTACGGCTTCGACCGTCCCTCAATCCCCTCTATAGCGTTGACTACGGACACCTCCAATCTCACAGCAATCGGAAACGACTACGGCTACGATAAGGTATTTTCGCGCCAGATGGAAGGGATGGGAAGCGAGGGAGACCTCTTTATCGGGATCTCGACTTCGGGAAACTCGGTCAATATCATCAATGCGATCACTGCCGCCAAGGCAAAAGGGGTAAAGACCGTAGCCCTCGTAGGACGTGACGGCGGAGAGATGGCCCGCATTGCCGATTTCGCGATCATAGTGCCTTCTAGTGACACCCCGCGAATCCAGGAGTCGCACATCCTCATCGGCCATATGATCTGCGATATCATCGAAAAAGAGTTATTTGGCAAGGGTGTTGTGGAGTAGCGGGGTGAATGAGTTCTACGCATCAGCCAAACCAAGGCCTGCACTTTTTCTAGACCGTGACGGTGTGATCAACATCGAGAAGAACTATCTGCACAAAAAAGAGGACGTCGAGTTTATCGAAGGAATCTTTGAACTCTGCCGCTATTATCAGGGCAGGGGCTATCTGATCGTCATCGTAACAAACCAGTCGGGCATCGCGCGAGGCTATTACAGCGAGAGGGACTTTGCAAACCTCACCTTCTGGATGATCGAGACATTTGCTAAGGAGGGGGTCGAGATCGCTCAGGTCTACCACTGCCCCCACCATCCCGATATCAGCGGCGAGTGCGACTGCCGCAAACCGCATCCGGGAATGCTGCTAAAAGCGGCCAAAGAGCTGCATATCGACCTTGAGAACTCGGTTTTGATAGGCGACAGCGAACGCGACATCGAAGCGGCGCTAAGTGCCGGCCTTCAAGAGAGCTATCTCTTGACACACGAGCCGACACAGACGAAGGCGACTGAAAACATCCATTCGCTCCATACCCTTGTAAAGAAGTAAAGATGTTGATCCTAAATACCGGCGGAACTTTTAACAAACGCTACAACCCCGTCAATGGTGAGCTCGAAGTCCCTTATGACAACCTCGCCGTCGAAAAGATCCTCGCGACATTTTCCTCCAAGGTCGAGGTAGCGGGTGTGATTTATAAAGACAGTCTGGATATGGATGCCCAGGATCGAAAGATGATGGCACAGATCATTTCCGCTTCGCACGAGCGCTCTTTTGTCATTGTCCATGGTACCGATACTATGCACCAAAGCGCCGCATTTTTGGCCGAGGTACTTGAAGACAAGGTTCTTGTGCTGACGGGTGCGATGGTTCCTTTTGAAATCGATCCCGTAGAGGCGACGGCAAACCTTGCCATGGCGCTTGGCTTTGCAAAAGCACAAAACACGCCCGGAGTCTACATCTGCATGCAAGGTTCCGTGGCAAAACACGACAGAATTGTGAAGAACAGAATCTTGGGAAAGTTTGAAATTGTCGAAGATTGAATGCAGTCACTGCCATCTTGATTTTGATGAAGAGGTGATGATCAAAGAAGAAGAACACTATTTCTGCTGCAAGGGCTGTCAAGGGGTTTTTCATCTTTTGCGTGACTCAGGTCTGCAGAGCTTCTACGACAAGCTCGGCGACAAAAAACTCTCTGCGCCCACGCATACGATGGAAGAGAGCACGGCCTTTGACTCGGACTCTTTTTACGGACAGTTTGTCACAAAAAACAGCGAAGGTTTTTGCGAGGTTTCTTTGATAATCGAGGGACTTCACTGCGCCGCCTGTGTCTGGCTGAACGAAAAAGTTCTGCATAAACTCGAAGGCGTCGTCGAGGCGCATATCAATTTCACCAACAACAAGGCGAAGATCATCTGGGCGGACCACATCGTCAAGCTCTCCGCCATCATCGATATGATCCGTGCTATCGGCTACAACGCCTACCCTTATGATCCCTCTGTCCAAGAAGCCAAGGCAAATAAGGAGCGCAAAAAGTACTATCTGCGCATCGTCGTAGCCCTTTTTGCCGCAATGAACATCATGTGGATCGCCATTGCACAGTACGCGGGCTATTTTTCGGGCATGACACAGGAGATAAAGACGATACTTAACGTGGCCGAGTGGATTTTGGCGACGCCGGTTCTTTTTTACAGCGGATGGGGCTTTTTCAAAGGGGCCTACTATGGTCTTAAAAATAAGATCGTCAGCATGGATATGCTCGTGGCGACGGGCGCACTTCTGACCTATCTCTACTCTATCTATATCACGCTCTCACAGTCGGGAGAAGCCTATTTTGACTCGGTGGCGATGATCATTACCTTTGTACTGCTTGGAAAATTTCTTGAGGTTCTGAGCAAAAAATCTGTTGCCGACACGATGGACGCTATAGCCAAACATGTCCCCAACGAGGTCACGGTAGTGCAGGATGGACAGAGTGAGAGAAGAAGCGTACATGAGGTCAAAGTCGGCGATATCATCGCAATAAAACCCGGAGAAAAGGCGGCTATTGACGGAGAGGTCATTCAGGGGGAAGGCTTTTTTGACGAGTCAAGCCTGAGCGGAGAGAGTCATCCGATCTATAAAAAAGAGAGCGAGAAGATCATCAGCGGAACGATCTGTATAGATGCCCTCTTCCACTATCGCGCCACAAAAGATTTTTCCCGCTCAACCCTGTCAAAACTGGTCTCAATGCTTGAGAGCGCGATGCGTAAAAAACCGCGCATCGAGATGGTGGCAAACGAGATATCACGCTACTTTTCAACGGTCATTCTGCTTTTGGCTCTGGCGACCTTTTTACTGTGGTGGCTCTGGCCGCACTCCTTTGACCGCGCCTTTATGGTCGGCATCTCGGTGATTGTCATCGCCTGTCCCTGTGCCTTGGCGCTGGCGACGCCTGTGGCAACACTTATCGGTTTGAACCTGGGCGGAAAACGGGGCATTCTCTTCAAAGAGGCTGCCCAGCTTGAGACGATGGCAAAGACGCAGATGCTTATTCTGGACAAGACGGGTACGATTACCCAGGGCAGGCCCGAAGTCGTAGACAGCAATATCTTAAAAGAGGTCGACAAGGCGCTGCTACTGGCGCTGTGCAGCTCCTCTTTGCACCCGATAGCCCAGGCAGTGGCGGCGCATCTCAAACATGAAGAACCCTCCTTGCGCCCGCTGGCTCTGCACACCTCCAAACAGCTCCCTTCGCGCGGAATAGTCGCAGTACACGAAGGACGCAAGATCCTTGGCGGAAACGCAGAGTTTATGAAAGAAAACGGCATCAACATTGACGTCAAGACACACTTCTCCCTCTTCTTCTTTGCGATCGACGAGGAGCTGATCTGTTACTACGAGCTAAAAGACAGGCCAAAAAAAGGGATAAAAGAGCTGCTTGCATTCTGCGAAGAGAGCGGCATCGAAGTGCTTATGCTCACCGGCGACCATGAAAGCTCCGCACGTTTTATCGCCGAGGAGGTCGGGATAAAAAACTACCAAGCAGCGCTTTCACCTCGGCAAAAAGCCGATGTTGTGGCCAGTCACAGTGAGAAGGTCAGGGTGATGGTCGGTGATGGGGTTAATGACATTCTTGCCCTGGCGAGTGCGAATATCGGCATTGCGATGGGAAGCGGTTCGGACATCGCTATAGAAGTGAGCGACGTGGTGCTGTTGAATGATTCGCTAAAGAGTCTGAAAGAAGCCTTTGTGATCTCACGGCGTACTTTTAAGCTCGTCAAGCAGAATCTCGCCATCTCATTGGTGTATAATGCCATCACAATCCCGCTTGCAATGGCGGGCTACGTCATCCCGCTTATCGCGGCGGTATCGATGTCGTTTAGCTCCTTGCTGGTGGTGGGCAACTCAATTCGGATCAAATGGAAGTGGAACAGATGAGCAGCGGTATAGTGATCATGATGCTAGGCATCTCTCTTATTTTAGGTGTGCTAGCGCTCTTTGGCGTCATGTGGGCGATCAAGACAGGACAGTTTGACGACAAAGACAAGATGATGAACTCTGTGCATTTTGACGGCGAAGAGGAACTCAACGAAGCGGCGGAAAAAGAGCGACGCAAAAAAGAGTACAGGCCTCCGGATTAAAAAATGCGTTGAGTTAAAAAGATAGAAAAGGATTGTCTCGACGGGTAGGTTCAGCGACAGAAAAGAGCAGAGGTGTTCAGAGCGTTCCCGGGCTAAAACCCGGGGGCGTTAAAACATTAGTTTATTGTTTCATTCTCTTCTGTAACGATCACTTCTTCATCATCTTCTGTAATGTTAAGATTATCGTCTTCTGTTACTTCTGGAGCAACTTGCTCAACTACTGCCGGTGTTTCTGTTTCAGTTGCTGCAGAAGACTCTGTCTTGCTATCACAACCAACCATCATCAATCCTGCAACCAGTGCAAGTGCTATTAATTTCATAACGTTCATTTGACTCTCCTGAATTTTGATCTGGAATCATACTGCAAATCTTTTAATTTGCAACAAAGAAATAAAATACAGTAAAAATTTATCTTTTTATGTTTCAGAAATACCTATAAATAGGCTTTCTTAAAGAGTGATATTGTCATGAAAATAAAATTTTGATAGTTAGATTTTTGGAAGAATAAACAAAATATTTTTAAAATTCTTAATTTTTATAAAAATTTGTGAAATATTTTACTTATTATAATAGGGGGAGGTTCTTTTTTTTATTTCACAGAACCTTGTCGCATTCTGGCAAGAAGATCCATTTAAGCTGGGAAATATTCTCTTCGTTCTCTTCTATAGCGTACTCGACCGACATCGCTTCGGCATCTTTTAAGTTCAGCTCGGCGTCTTCGTAGAGGGTGATCTCTTCCATCTCCTGACGGTCGCTGTTTGGTTTTTTCAGGCGCACTATGCGGTAACCTGTGGGATGTTTTTTGCGGATGTGGATAGCGTTTATCGCGTAGCTGTCGTCTTTGTGTATGACGGACGGTTGGGTATTTAAGGTCTGAGACATAGGTATAGTTCCATTCATTTTTAGTCTTGATATTTTACATAAGAGTTTCGTAAAAGTTTCTTTTGTTTTTTGATAGGCCATAACACATGATATACTTCTTATTTTTAAAAAATACTCAAAAGAAGGAAGTGGCAATGCCAAAACCAACGGTTATACAGACTTTTTTCAGGCTCGCTTTTGTCGGGTCGCTGCTTACTATCGCCACGATTGCTTTTTTACCCAACTATGACGACCTGCCCGAGATCACTTCGTTTAGCGATATTTTAAACCACTTTGCTGCTTTTTTTGTGCTCTCTTTTCTTCTGGAGCAGGGTTTTGGCTCGGGGGTACGCTCAGCTTTTGCGATACTTTTTTCTTACGGGCTCTTTATCGAAACCGTACAGCACTTTCTGCCTTCGCGCTGTTTTGATCTGCTTGATCTGGCGGTGGATCTAGCGGGTGTGCTCGTTTACTATCTACTACTTTACGCTCTCTTTTTGATAAAGCGCCCTGAACTTTAGGGTCGAAAGAGTGGAGGGCTCTTCGTAGATACTGAATTCGAGCTCGTTCATAGCTTTCATTGTAAAAAGACGCACCTCATTTCTTTCCAGAGGCCAGGGCGGACCTTCGTACTTTTCGCCCTCTCTTTTGCCGTTGGCGACGACGAGGAGTTTTCCTTTTGGTACCACAAGGGAGCTGATGGCTGTGACCATCTTATCTCTAAACCTTAGGGGCAGAGACTGAATGGTAAGCGCTTCAAAGACGAAATCATAAGCTCCTAGCATTTCGTCAGGAAGCTCAAAGATGTCCTGCACTCTGAAGTCCACGCCAAAACCCTCAAACCGCTCCTCGCACCAGGCGATAGCTGATGCGGAGATGTCAATGGCGGTGACATCAAAACCGGCTTCGATCAAGGCAATGGCATCGTCGCCCAGTCCGCAGCCTACAACGAGGGCTTTTCCTTTAGGAAGGTTGTGTTGAAGATACTCCAGCAAGTACTCATTGGCATGCATCTTTGCCCAGGGAATCTGTTCATTTTTGAGAAAGTTTTCTCTGTAGAGCTCTTCAAACCATGCGGAGGCAGTCTTATGGCAGTTTTCATTTATATTCATAGCGCAATTTTAGCATAGTTAGTGTTTTTAAGAGCGTTTATTTGGGAGTTGTTTGGGTTTAGAAGCGTAGAGAGTTTCCGGACAGAGTCCGGAAGTTAGAGATTACTTAAGACCTGCTATGTAAGCAGAAACAGCTTTGATATCAGCATCAGAGTAAGCAGCTACCTGACCTTTCATCAATGCGCCCATACCATTAATGTTACGTGTACCGGCCTTGTAGCCTTTAAGTGCTTCTTCAGTTTTAGCAGCATCCCAACCAGCAATAACTGCTGATTTGTTAAGTGCTTTTTTCTCACCGTTAGCACCATGACATGCAACACATTTTTTATATAGTGCAGCGCCATCCGCTGCCATTAGAGTTGAACCAGCTACGATAAGTGCAAGAGCAATTTTCTTCATTGTATTTCTCCGTTAATAAAATTTGTAAGTATTATATAGTGCCAAGTCTTATAATAGAGTTAAAATATTGTTATACGCAGATTGTGAATGGTTGATTTACCTTTTTATCAACTCATATCTGTTAAAATCGCGTCTATAGAGATAGACCATAAGGCATAGAAATGAAATATACAGACAGAGATTTAAGCGGAAAAACGATTTTAATCACGGGCGGAGCGGGCTTTATCGGCTCCAATCTTGCATTTTATTTTCAGCAGAACCATCCTGAGGCGAAGGTCGTTGTATACGATGCATTTCGCAGTGGAGAGACCCTCTCAAACGGCAATCTCAAGAGTTTCGGCCATTTTAAAAACCTGCTGGGCTTTAGCGGCGAGGTGATCAGCGGCGATATCAATGATCCTGCGGGGATGCGCGAGTTGCGCGAGAATTATACCTTTGACTACATCTTCCACGAAGCGGCTATCTCCGACACGACAGCACTAGAGCAAGACCTGATGATCAAGACCAATGTCAATGCCTACAAAGACCTTCTGGATATGGCTGTGGCGCATGGTGCGAACATGATCTACGCCTCATCGGGTGCGACCTACGGCGATGCACCCTCTCCGCAGCGTGTCGGACGCGAAGCGCCTCAGAATGTCTACGGTTTTTCCAAGCTGGCGATGGACCATCTTTCGCGTGAGTACATGAAAAAGAGCGATATCTCAATTGTAGGACTGCGCTATTTCAACGTCTACGGTCCGCGTGAGTACTTCAAAAATACGACGGCTTCTATGGTGATACAGTTTGGCCATCAGCTGTTGGCCGGGAAAAATCCTCGTCTTTTTGAGGACTCTGACAAGATCCTGCGTGACTTTATCTATATCGAAGACATCATCCAGGCGAATGTCAAAGCGATGCACCCGAGTGAGAGTGGGATCTACAATGTCGGAACAGGCAAGGCTCGCTCTTTTCAGGATATGGTCGACATCTTGCAAAAAGAACTGGGGACTTCGTACCCCTGTGAATATATCCCAAATCCCTTTATCGGCCGTTATCAGTTTCATACGGAAGCGGACATCGAATCCAGCAGAAAAGCACTGGGATATGAGCCTGCTTACGAGATGGAAGATGCTATCAAGGCCTATGTGAGCGAGATTAGACGGATATATGAGACGGAAGTGAAAAAATGATCGCCTCGCTTCGCAGTGCTAAACCCAACATCCTGGTCATTGGCGACTTGATGATCGATCACTACCTTTGGGGGGACTGCGACCGCATCTCGCCCGAAGCTCCTGTGCAGGTCGTCAATGTTTCCAAAGAGACGGCCGTTCTCGGCGGCGCGGGAAATGTGGTCAACAATCTTCACGCTCTGGGTGCTAGCGTCAGTGTCGCCTCGGTTATCGGAGCGGACGAGATCGGCAAAGAGCTGATGCTGATGCTCAAAAGTCTTGGTGTAAAGACGGAAGGTCTGGTCACGCAAGAGGGACGAAAGACAAGCAAAAAAAGCCGTATCATCGCCTCAAACCAGCAGATTCTTCGCTACGACAAAGAGAGCAAAGAGGATATTTCTAAAACATCTATGGACAAGATCATCGGCGCAATCAAAAAAGATCTTTTCTTGTATGACATGATCATTCTTTCTGATTATGGCAAAGGGGTACTGACGGTAGAACTGTGCCGAGAGATCATCAAAGCGGCAGCCGAAATAGGCAAAAAAGTCCTGGTCGATCCCAAGGGAAGAGACTACAGCAAGTATAAAGGCGCGCACTTTCTAACCCCGAACAAAAAAGAGGCCTGCGAAGCGACGGGGATTGACATCGTTGATGATGAGAGCCTGCTTCGAGCGGGAGAGTGGCTCAGACGCGAATGTGAGCTGGAACTCTCCATGATCACGCTCTCCGAAGACGGGATCGCCATCTTTGACGAAGCAATGCACAAGGTTCCCACCATCGCCAAAGAGGTCTTTGACGTTACGGGAGCGGGAGACACGGTCATCTCGGCCTTGGCCTACGCGCTTTCCAGCGGAAAAGACATCATCTCAGCAGCTCAGTTTGCCAATGCTGCTGCGGCCGTTGTTGTCGGAAAGATAGGCTCAGCTACGGCCAATATGGACGAGATCGAGGCATATGAGTCGACAATTCATCAGAGCAGCTCGGATATGCACATCAAAAGCCGTGACGAAATTGCCAAGGTGGTCGAACAAGCGCATGCCAAAAACAAGCGCATCGTCTTTACCAACGGTTGTTTCGATATCTTACATCTGGGCCATGTCAAGTACCTTGAAATCGCAAAGAGCTTTGGAGATATTCTGATTGTCGGTTTGAATGCGGACAGCTCTGTGCGCGAATTGAAGGGCCCTGAGCGCCCCATCAACCCCGAATACGACAGAGCCTATCTCCTGGCGGCGCTGGAAGTTGTGGATTATGTCGTGATCTTTTCTGAAGAGACGCCGCATGATCTGATAAAGATGATCCGGCCAGATGTCTTGGTTAAGGGCGGTGATTACGAAGGAAAAGCCGTCGTCGGAACAGAATTTGCTCAAGAATTGAAACTCGTGGACTTTGTTGACGGCAAAAGTACGACAAAGACCATAGAAAAAATAAAAAAGGACAACACGCTATGCTAAAAAAATTATTATTGACACTTGCGCTGGGAACGGCTGCATTTGCAATGCACGATGCATCGATAAACCTTAACAACGACGACCTTGAGGTCAAAGGAAATGTAGATATTGGCGAACTCAATCAGTCAGATTATCCGAATATCTACTTTTTAACATTAGGATTTTTGAATGCTGAAAATGAGAATGTTGATGTGGATGCTCTGCTAGAGGCTGGATTTAAATTGCGACAAGAGGTGCGAGGGGTGCAGGGTCTTCGCTTCGGGCTTGGCTTCAAGGGAACTTATACGGAAGTAGGAAGACTAAAGCATGCGGCAGTCCCGCTGGGCGTTGAGCTGGCCTATACGCTTCCTATCGATATGGCAATACCTGTTATTATCTCGGGTTCTTTGGATTATGCGCCCTCTGTTCTCTCGTTTAAAGATGCCGACAGATATATGGAAAAACGCGTGGAACTCGGTGTCCAAATCGTTGAACAGGCTACACTATTTGTAGGTTACCGCAAGATTGAGACGGATTTTGAAAAGAGTCTAGGCGGTGATTATACTTATAATGACGCCGGATACATCGGCTTCAAAGTCAAGTTCTAGACCTAAGAAGCTGTCTCTATAGGCAGCTTTCTGTATTACGCTTCAATCAGTTTCTTCACTTCTTTGATCACATCACCCGCTTCGATCTTTGTCATACACTCATGATGTTTCAAAGGACAGGTCCGTTTCATGCAGGGCGCACAAGGGACATCATCCCGGCGCACGATAATGCTCTTTTCGTTCTTCCACTGGCAGGTCTCAAAATGGCGGGTCGGCCCGAAGATCGCTACGGTTGGCACCCCATAGGCCGCCGCGACATGCATCGGCCCGCTGTCATTGGTGACAAAGACGTCCAGCCCGCCTATCCCGGCACAGAGCTCTTGTATCGTCGTCTTTCCGGCCAGGTTGGAATAGTTTGTGACACCCATCTCCTGTAGACGTTTTTCTATATCTGCGCCCATATCGACCTCGGAGGGTCCGCCGAAGATCACGATGTGATGCGTTTTGGCAAAGGCCTTGGCGACCTCGGCAAACTTGTCCGGATACCAGCGTTTCGCCGAACCGTAGGTAGCCCCGGGGTTGATCCCAAGTGTCGGCTGAGCGTAGCTCTTTTTGGGGATATAGAGTCTGCTTTTTGGAGCGGACGATGGCTCCTCGTCCACAACATTGACGAGATTATTATACTGTTCACTGAGGTGGATGTCGCGGGAGAGCTTGACTGCTTTGTCTAGAAGCAAGGAGGCGTGCCAGGATTTACGCGCGATCTTTAAATGCGCAGGCGTAAAAAAAAGAAGCAAGGTTGCATAGACATTGCTGCGAAAACTGATAGCAAGGTCAAACTGCCCCAGCTGTTTTGCAAAAGCATGCGTCGCTCTGAGGCGGCTGAGCGGCTGGCTCTTCGTCTCATCGACAAAGGAGGCTTCCGCCTTAGGATGGTGCTTGATCGCTTCGATAGCGACAAAGGAGCCGACAAAGGTGAGACGCGCGTGGGGATAGAGCGTACAAAGGTGCTCTATAGCAGGCGTCGCCATCAACGCATCGCCGAGCCAGTTGGGAAGGATGATAAGGATTTTCAATTTGGTTCCTTCATATATAGAGGTGATCCGCTGAGCTGGACAGATCTGCTTTGCGAGGCCACACCGTCGCGTGACATGACGCTGACCTTATTTTCAAAACGGAGTGTGAAACTCGTGTCATTACACCAGAGCACGCGCAGTATCTCACCATTTTGCTCCGCGACCATCTCATAAAATGCTTTATGCTGGGAAAAAGAGAGAACCTGTGCGCCCTGAAGCTGCTTCAGCATCGTCTTGAAGGCGAAGAAGGCCGGACGCTTAAGTATCTTGCCTTCTCTGTTGTCGACAAGGCCGTATCCCGGCGCAATGAGCTGGTGCCAGTAGACGGAGCTTACCATCCCCGAACCCAGAGCCAAAAGATAGTAGCGCACCATATAGTTCGCGTATGTCTCTTCATCAACACACTCATGCTCACTGGTAGGCGCATACGGCGCCGTACCTTTTAGAGGCCAGTTCGTCTCGGTGATGACGATCTCGTTCGAGCTTTTCGGCGAGAGCGTGGCCAGAGCGTAGAGCAGATGTATCTTCGAGACCAAGTCAAGCCCCATCTGGGTGTTCTCGGGCGCACCCCGACGGTCGACATAGAGCAGAGCAGAAACAGCATCATATTTAAGGCTGAAAAAGTTGAAGAGCGCATGCACGACATAATGGTACTCAAAATCGATGACGGAGGGGCCGAGCAGTTTAAGCTCGGGGAAATGTGCTTTTTTGATTCTATAGGCGGCCTCGTAAAATCTCAGGTATTGGTTGACGGAGAAAAATCCCCATTTGCTCCGGTTGATCGTCGTTCCGATCTGAAACTGCGTAACAAAAGGGGAGAATTTTTCAAAGAGAAGTCTAAAATTCTTTTCGAGAAGCTCGCTCTCTTTTATGGTTTGCGGATCTTGCATGACATTGAGCAAGACGGAGTCGCATTCGAGGCTCTTGATAAAGATCAAATACTTCTCAATGTTTTCCATGTCGCCAAGGGGAAAACGCACCAAGACATGTCTGATCCCCAGCTCGTTTATCAGTTCTGGCATTAGAAAAGGCTCTTTGTCAAGGTTCACGCTCATACCGAAGAAGTGCGCAGTATCGCTCTGTTTTTTTCTAAACAGCGGCAGGAAAAACAGGGCAAGCGGCAGGATGAAGAGAGCGCTGATAAAGGTGTAGAAAAGACTCCACACCTCTTTCTTGCGCGCTGCTTTTTTAAAGGCTCTGTCTTTGAGCTGATAGGGCTGGTCAGAATAAGGGTCCCATTTGAAGATTGAGATATTGAAGCCTTTTTAATAATTTTAACATCGCTTGCTGAATATATAGGTAATAATCATTGCACTTGTTGATAAAAATAAGAAGCAATCGCGAAAAGTGCATACTTACTAAACAACTTCGAGTTAATCGGTTCTATGTTTGATTTTAGAATATCTTTGTGTGCCGTTAATGCAGGTATTAAAAGTGAAGCCATAGCTAAAAAAAATAGAAAAAGTGGTGACAAGAAGCCAACCATGAAAAGTGTAAAAACTAGGTACAGTTTTATATCATTGTATGATTTGTTTTTTGTATCATATTTGATGATTTGATATAAGAGATTAAAGAATATAACTAAACCTACAAGCCCAAATTGTATAAGGATGTCAAAATATTGGCTATGCATTGTTATTAAATATTTTAAATGAGAATCTTTTTCTGGTATGTTTTCTCGTACAACATGCATTTGATCTCCCGTGCCAACGCCAAAAATAAGATTTTCTTTGATACTATCTAGACTGTAATACCATAGTCCATATCTGCCCCCCATTGATGAATGAAAGTCGTAGATATTATTATATGACTTTTCTATACTATGTATTGTCTCATACAAACGTTTAGTAAATATACCGTTGCTTAGATATGCGATAGTAAAAACAGTGATAAGAAAGAGAACTTTATATATGAATGGTTTAAATAATAATTTCTTTTTATAAATAAAGTAGGTGCTAAATACCATAATGAAAAACAGTAAGTGGCCTAGACGACCACCTACGATAAATATGTTGGCTGTCATTGTTAAGATAAAAATTGATGAAACAAGAATAGTCATTTTGGAATTATTAGTTGATAGTAAATTATATACAAGAAAAGTAACACTTAAGGCTAAGAGCGGTCCATATATCTCATGTGATAAAAACGGAGCAGGATCATGATAGTGCATTGGTTTGTAAAAACCAATAGTAGTAAGTCCGTCTTTCCAAGGAAGATTAACATTCTTAAGTTCAAATTCCCAGGGTATGATCTCAAAAAACATAAGGTATGATACTACTTCACTCAGCATAACGCCTATAATCATTGCAGTAAGAATTCTAGTTGCAAAACGTGCATCTAAAAAGGTATAAAATATAAAAGGGTATAGGCAGACCTTTACGAAGTGTAAGGTCCATTTGGCATAGTCCATGTCTTCCGTTCCAATAAGCCAGATATAATACATTCCGGCATAAAGTAAAAAGGCTATAGCAATTGGATGGTTAAATGATTTTGTAAAGTAATACTTGTAATTTCCTCGAAATGCAATAAGTATTATTATCAGACTAAAGATAAAAGAGCGAGCGTAACCGTAATAGCTAATCGGAAGAAAAAAAGCATATACAACAGCTAAATGGTTCAAGCTAAGGTTAAGTGAATTCTCGGATGGAATATGTAACTTTTTTTTGAGTATGGTAAACATTAAATGTACAACCTTGCTCTGTAGTACCATATGCCTCTTGCAAGTTTTTTGATATGCCGTGATGTATTCTTATCATACATCGCAAAGACTTTTTCTTTCTTAGACTCAAGTAGTTGTTCTAGTTGCTTATTATAGTAAAGGTTGAATAGTTTTTTAAATTCTGTTTCAAGATCAAGTATATACTGTCGTGTTTTATTATCGAGAATATCCAAGTTATTAAAAGATTGGAGTCTGTTAATGATATCTTGGATTGTCTTTTTTTTATTTTTGTCTTTAACAAAAGATCTCGAAAAAAAGTTGCTATTTTGTTTTACTGATTGACTCGTTATTTGCGAGGCATGCCTTCTATAGTAAACTAAAGATTCATTGAAATATCCTATACTGTCGTAACTTGCAGCTACAAAGGCAATCCACCAATCCGGATAAATAGTACTAGGCAACACCTTTAGATGTTTAAGAAGTTCTTTCTTAAACATCATATTGTGTCCAGAAATGCAATTTTCAAATAAAAAGCCAAGGTTGTTCTTGCCTTGAATATAGACTTCCCTGGAGAGAAATGTAGCATCTAGAATCTTGTTGTTAATATCAATAGGTGTTGATAAGGAATATATCAAAATATGATTGTGAATATGTTTTATTAAAGTTGTGAGTTTTTCGGGCTTCCAAATGTCGTCTTGGTCTGAAGGGGCAATAAAATCACCTGTACATAAAGAAAAAGCTTTGGCAACATTTTGACTTACTCCAACATTTTTTTCATGCACAAAATATTTTAGATTGTGTGAATTATGATACTTTTTAAGAATATTTACCGTTTCGTCTGTAGACCCATCATCACAGGCTATAACCTCTATGTTCTCATAGGTTTGAGCATAGATAGATTCAATTTGTTGTTCTAAAAATTCAGCCCCATTATAGGTGAAAATAGGAACTGAAATTAGGGGTTGCTTAGTCATGATATGATTTTACTTTAAATAAAGAACCAACTGAAGAATCTGGATTGTCTTGAAATTGTTTATAATTAGCTAAAACGCCTTTTTTATCACGTTCTGCAACTCTTTTATTATTGATGTAAACTCCCCATGGTTCAAGGTCTTTAGTCACTACAGAATTCGCACCAACTGTAGAACCCTCTCCTATGGTTACACCTGGAAGAATTACAGAGTTAGCTCCAATAATAGAAAACTTTCCTATATGAATGGGAGCCTGTTTTATATTTCTATATTTGTTATCAAGCGTTGAATTTCCAAATCCAAAGGATTTAAAGTCATCAGTAGCTGTTAAAATTCTACATCCTTGAGAAACAGCACTAAAGTCATCTAAAATTACTGACTCACCTCCAGTTATAGAAGTAAATGCAGCAATGTGGACATAATTCCCTATAGTTATTTTTTCTTTGGCATAAATAAGTGTAAAATCATCAATAATAATATAGTTTCCAAACTCAATGTTTTCAAAACCAATTATTTTCGTGAATTCAAAAGTTTTTACATTCGGAATATTGAGATTACTCATCAAGACTCTCACAAATAATATTAATAATTTTTGTCTGATCAGTATATTCAAGATCTTGATAAATTGGTAAGCAAAGTATTCGCTTAGCTATGTCTCTAGAGTGCTGCATAATAATTGTACCCGTAGAGTATGGCAATTGATCTAAGGAAGGATAAAAGTATCGACGAGGATATATGTCTTGCTCATTGAGTTTTTTTATAACATTTAAAAGTTCATTTTCACTTTTAAATAGGACAGGAAAATAACTAAAGTTTTGGCTACTCTTTGAGTTTTGTTCCTGAAAGGCAAGAAAACTGGAAAGTTCATTATGATATCTATCAAAAATCTTTTTTCTATGTTGTATAATTGCTGGCATATCATCTATTATTGCCAAACCCATTGCTGCTTGAAATTCATTCATTTTTGCATTGATACCAAGACTTGCCACTGAGTCTGGACCGTCAATTCCAAAATTAATCATTAGTTTTGCTTGCTTGTACAGATTATCATCATTGATAATCATTGCGCCACCTTCTATGGTATGAAAAAGCTTTGTCGCATGAAAGCTTATTATAGAGATGTCACCGTACGATAATAGACTATTACCTTCATGGTCAACTCCAAAAGCGTGAGCCGCATCATAGATGACTTTGAGATTATTATCATTGGCTAGTTCATTGATCTTTTCAACATCACAAGCATTACCAAACACATGGGTGGCAACAATTGCTGATGTTTTATTTGTAATATGTTGCTTTATATTGTCTGGCTCTAGATTGAAGCTTTTAGGATTGATGTCAGCATATACTGGTTTCAGCCCTTCCCATACAATAGTACTACTGGTTGCCACAAATGAAAATGGAGTTGTTATTACTTCACCTTTGAGGTTTAATAATTTATAGGCAACTTGTAAGGCTAATGTGGCATTAGTAACTAGTAATAAGTTTTTTACACCTAAATTGTTTTCTAGCTTGGCTTGTAATTTATTTACCAATGGTCCATTATTTGTTAGCCAACCATTTTCATAGATTTCATCTATATATTTGAGTAGTTTTGTTTTGTCAGGAAGATATGTTTTAGTTACATTAATCATTATATTTGTCCAAATACCATTTTAAGGTTTATTATGTCTATTTCGAAACTTACGTTAGCTACCAATGGTGAGGATAATACCTTTGGTTGATCCAGTCTCATGTTTTTTAAATTAGATATAATTTTACCTAATTAAACAAATATTGAGGTGAAATGGAATGAATATTCTTGTTGTACGTAATGATAAGTTGGGTGATTTTATAACAGCTTTACCAACGATGTATGTACTTAAACAATATGAACCAAAAAATAAGATCATTGCCTGCGTTTCTCCTTTAAATAAATCACTAGCTGAGTCTATGCCCTTTATTGACAAGGTTATCGTAGATGATACGAATTCAGTTCTTGTATTGGTAAAAAAGCTGCGAAATGAAAATATTGATGCTTCCATCACACTTTTTTCAAATACGAAAGTCGCACTGGCTCAGTTTCTAGCAGGTATCAAAATACGAATTGCTCCCGCAACAAAAATTGCTCAAATCTTTTATAATCATCGCATAAAGCAAAGACGCTCTTTGGTGAAGATGGCAGAGTTTGAGTACAACCTCCAGCTGGCCAAGGCGCTTTTTCCGAACATAGATCTAAGTTTCCCCTCTCCGATCGTCACAATAGAAGAGAAACAAAAAGAAAAATCATACAATGAATTTATACAAAAATACAAGATAAGCAAAGAAAAAAAGATCATTGCATTTCACCCCGGTTTCGGAGGCTCGTCTGATGCTAACTGGACGGTTCAAGAGTACATCGAGTTGGCAAGACTCTTCGTAGGCCGAGCTGAATATCAGGTTGTCTTCACCTTCGGCCCGGGAGAAGATGACTTATATGATGCTGTGAAAGAAGCCGGATTAAAAGACGCCGTACTTTACAAGTCAGAAGGCACGATCATGGACTTTGCAACCTTGATCAGCAGTTTCAGACTCTTCGTCTCGACATCAACGGGGACTTATCATCTAGCAGCCATGGTCGGAACTCCGACAATGACATTTTTTGCGGATTCGCTTTTTGCTTCAAGTAAAAGATGGAAGAGTATCAGTGAAGAAAAGATACAAAATAATAAGATGATTCCTTTAGAACAAAGCCGTCGTAAAGAGTTCTTTGAAACGATAAAAAAAGAGATAGCAGAGTTTTAATCTATGTGTGAAAGATAATCATCCACATTTTCTGCTGTGACACAAGTTCCCTTATACTCCTTTATCGTAGGAACTCCTGTCAGGACTTCTGCCATAATGGAATCTGCTGTCTTGAATGTGTAGTGAAATTCGTCGTCGAAGGCATAAGGGTCTAGATTTATAGCAGTGATAGCATTGTAATCCCAGATCACAGAGATGTTCTTTGCGATATAAGCTAAAAGTTCTTTTTGTAGAGAAAATTTATTTTGCTTCATACGTATCTGTTTGATGTAGAGCGGACTCATGAAAAGATGAAGCTGAACTCCCTTGTCTTGACAAAGTTTACTGATCTCTTGAAGTTGAGCAAGACGCTTTTTATCAAGTGAATCAAACCTGGTATCCCAACGAGAAGGTTTGTTTATAACATTAATTTGAAGATACTCTTCTAGCTTTTTTGGATCATCTTGAACATTTTTATAACCGCTCGAAGCAATTTGACCTTTTGAAGTATATTTATGTTCTTCTTTTTCTTTATTTTTTATATTGTATTTGATGGTCTTTATTGATTTTTTCAGCATATTGAATGAGATATAGTTTGTCAATGAATAGTCACCGTCAAGATTAAAATAATCTCGTAATTCCTGAGGCAATGTCCCATGTGAAAAAAAACCTTCTGAGTAGGCAAAAAGGTCTATCCCGATCATAATATGCTCAACAGGACGTGTATCAAGAAGGTATTTAATATAAAGATAATGCTCATCGGCACTTCCACTACTAAACGCAAGGTTGAGCGTTGATGATCCTGTAATATTTTCAAACTGCACAGGATCTAAGAGTAAGCCTCTTGATGACCCAAATAAAAAGCTTCTTGCCTCGGGATTTTTTTTGATAAGGTTGAACTTACTTATCCTCTCATCGCGAACAGCTTTTTTTGTGTTGAGAGTATTTGTAAATACATTATTTTTTGAATAGGGGTCGATAACATAATTGATAGCACCAACAAAAAAACTTAGTACTGAGATTGAAAATAAAAAGTATAGACTGAATTTTTTATACATGCATCATTCCTAAAAATTAAAATACAAAAACTCACTGGCCTTTGAAAGATTTAAAATTGCACTAAATGCCACTATAATCGCAAAAAGACAGTACCCAGTTGTCGCTTTAAAGCATTTTTTTAGTTCCATGGAGTTTTTCATAAAAATCAATATAAATCCGACAAATAGCCATATTAATGTTGTTGAATGTCCACCTAAGTGAAATAAAAATTGACCAGACTCTACATCATAGTCCTGTAAGAATTCAAGTTTAGAAAGGTACTTGTCAGGGATGATGATATCTCCTAAAAACATTCCATTCAACACCTTAACCGCATCCTCCCACTCCTTAGCCCTAAAAAAGACCCAGGCGATATTGATAAAGTTAAAAGTGATAAACCAGGCAAGAACCTTGGGCATCGTAAAACCAAGCGCTTTCCAGAAACGGTGAACAATGAGGGCCATCCCATGAAGAAACCCCCAGAAGACAAATGTCCATCCCGCTCCATGCCAAATGCCGCCAAGAACAAAGGTCGCTAGGATGTTGTTATAGGTCCGAAATGAGCCTTTGCGGTTTCCGCCCAAAGGAATATAGATGTAGTCTCTTAAAAAACGTGAAAGTGTGATGTGCCAACGTCTCCAGAAGTCCTGAATATCCAAAGCCTTGTAGGGGGAGTTGAAGTTGATCGGCAGCTTGATATTAAAGAGCAGCGCCGCTCCAATAGCCATGTCCGTATAGCCGCTGAAGTCAAAGTAGAGCTGAAAGGTATAAGACAAAGAAGTGGCCCAGGCCTCAATCAAATTCAAGTACTCAGCCTGATCAAATCCGACTGTTGCCCACTGAGCAAAAGTGTCAGCGATCACGACTTTCTTGAACAGACCGATGGAAAATATGAACAGACCTGTAGCGATGTTCTTATAGTTCTTTACCAGGTTCCATTTTGAGGCGAACTGAGGCATCATCTCGGCATGATGCACGATAGGTCCCGCAATTAGCTGTGGAAAAAAGGTAACAAAAAGAGAGTAGTTTAAGAAGTCATACTCGGCTGTCTCTCCTCGGAAACTATCAACAAGGTAAGCGATCTGTTGGAAAGTAAAGAAAGAGATCGCTAATGGAAGTGCCAGATGCAATAAAGGGACTGACCCATCAAAGACAAGATTGAAGTTCTCAAGTAAAAAATCAGTATATTTAAAATAACCGAGCAGGGTAAGATTGGCAATAATACCAAAAGTCAACAGAGACTTTTTATGCACACGTACCTTCTTGAAGTTCTCATTGAGCGAATTACCGATGACATAGTTAAACAGCATAGAGGAGAGTATGATAGGAAGATAAGAGATATTCCACCAGCTATAAAAGAATAGAGAGGCAAAGACCAGAAAGCCTTTCGCCCCTGTGATCAGCCGTTTCTCCAATAAGTAAAAATAGATGAAAAAAGAGAAGGGCAGAAATAAAAATATGAACTCGTAGCTGTTAAAGAGCAATTATTTGTTTCCCTTGAAAAAGGCCTTGAATCTTCTGCGCCTGAGCACGTGTTCTTTTAGCTTTTTGTCATGGGAGAGGATCTCTTCTTCTGCTTTTTGCGCATCAAGATTTGCCAGCTGCGCATAGCTGAGAGCGAGGAGTGTTAGATCCTCTTCATTCAGCCAGAGTTTGTTGAAGTTTTCCAGACCTTCGTACTCAGTTACAGAACGAAACTCCATACGGTTGATGTCTACGAGTGAAAAAATATATCCTTTTTCATTCTTTTTGATAAGAATATTTCCGCCCGAGTAGTCGACGTGCCAGACTCCTTTTTGATGGAGCGCGTAAGTGAAGGCGGCAAATGCTTCTAGTATCTCTTTTTTGTCTGAGGGATTGTTGTCGCGTACATCAGCCATAGTAAAGTCGTAAGGATAATGTTTGGAGAGAAAAAAGCTTTCTTTGAAAAAACCGTTTCTGTAAAACTCGATAAAACCGATAGGGGAGGGAGTATTGACACCAAGTTCTTCTAGTTTTACAGCGTTAAAATAAGACTTGTAAGCCTTTGACTTTCGGAGGTAGGCATAAGCAATCTGGTTGATCGCATTGGGGAGACGGAAAGCTTTGACGACAGTGTCGATACCGTGCAAAGGGATGATCTTTAAAACGTTTCTCGCCTTGTGGATCGCGTCGTCATACTGCGTAAAAATTGTTTTGATATTAAAAAGGTCGTCTTGAAATATTTTAAAATCATCGTAGAGTTTGTACTTGATGCCCATTAAGTATGCCTGTGTTAAAATTCATAAATTTTTTATTATTAAAGTATACAGATGCAAAAAAATATTACGGCCACAATTATAACATTAAACGAAGAGAAACATATTCGTGAGGTGATCGAGAATGTGCAAAAGGTCTGTGACGAGGTGATCATAGTCGACTCGTTCAGCACTGACAGGACAGTCGAGATCGCAAAGAGTCTCGGGGCGAAGGTGATCGAACAGAAGTATTTGGGTGATGGCGGACAAAAGGCTTTTTGCGAGCAGTTTGCCAAAAACGACTGGATACTCAGTATCGATGCCGACGAGCGTTTTGAGGATGAGGCGATCGAGGCTATAGCGCAGATGGATCTTGATAACAGCTCTTATGAAGGCTATTCGTTTCGCCGAAAAAGTTTTATCGGGAAAAAATACATCCGCCAGTGGTATCCGGACAGGGTAGTGCGTCTGTATGACAGAACAAAGTGTGGCTATAACACCGAGGGCGAACACGGAAGCGTGCAGACAGCAAATGTTAAGGAACTGGATGTCGATATGCTGCACTTTTCCTTTACGGATTTCGGGATGCTGGTGCGCAAAGCAGACCGTTTTGCTGTCAATCTTGCCCATGTACGGCACAAAGAGGGAAAACGGGCTTCGTGGTATGATCCTTTTTTGCATGGTCTGGGTGCGTTTTTCAAAGGGATGATCATCAAAGGCGGTATTTTCGGAGGTCTGCATGAGTGGCATGTCGGTTTTGCTTCGGCCTATAACACCTATATGAAGTACGTGATCATGCTCGAACTGCAGGAGAATGAAAACAATGCGTAAAAATTTACTTGAGCTCTGCCTCTCCCCCGATCTTGGCGGACTCGAACTCTACATGGTTCGCTCGGCTAAAGCTTTAAACGATGCCTTTAATGTCGTCTCGGTCATCAATACGACAAGCAAACTTGAACAGTATTATGAAGAGACGCACTACCGATATCTCAAAATCTCTCGCAAGCGAAGTCTTTCATTTTCAAGTGCGCTAAAGTTAGCAAAGATCATTGACGAAAACAACATCGACGTGATCCACATGCACTGGACAAAAGACCTGCCGATAGCAGTCATGGCGAAAGTGATGTCAAAAAAGAAACCCAAGCTTGTCCAGACGCGCAACATGACGATGACGCGTTTCAAAGATGATTTTTACCACCGGTTTTTGTATAAGCATATGGACATGATCCTGCCGGTGACCCACCAAGTGGCCGAACAGATCAAAAAGTTTATTCCCGAATCCATCCGCCCAAAAGTAGAAGTGCTCTATATGGGTTCTGACAAACCAGAACTACTCAGCGAAGATGAGATACGTACCTACAAACAAGAGATCGGAGTTGGTAACGATAAATTTGTAGTCGGCATGGTAGGTCGGATTGAAGAGACAAAGGGGCAATACCTTCTCATTGAAGCGGCACAAAAACTCAAAGAAGCTGGTGTCCCAGCCAGAATTGTTTTTGTAGGACACGCCATGGAAGAGAGCTATCAAAAAGAACTTGGAGTAATGATCAAAGACAAAGGCCTGGAAAATGAAATTACTTTTCTTGGATTTACAAAGAATCCGCACCGTTTTATGCAAGCCTGTGATGTTATGGTCTTGGCAACGAAATGTGAGACCTTTGGTCTGGTTGTGATAGAAGCTATGCAAATCGGTACGGTAGTAGTAGCAACAAATCAATGTGGACCATTAGAGATTATTGAGGATGGGAAAAGCGGATTATTGTTTGAAAGAGACAGTAGTGATGACCTGTTTGATAAACTGATCTATTTACATGCGAATAGACTCAAATGTGAAGAGATAGCAAAAGGTGGAAAAGAAAGAGTTGAAAAACTTTTTTCGAATGAAAAGCAGTTTAAAAAACTAAGTGAAGTTTTGAATGATATATAATAACAGTAATAAAAGAAGGATGATTTAGTATGTACTTGAATTTGCGAAGAAACAGCGCTAGAGTAACAAAAAAAGCACAAAGGACAGCGAATGCGCTTACACGGGATGATGTTGAGAAAGTAGCTGTTATCAGACATGCCGCCATTGGTGACTTTGTTGTTATGAGGCCTTTTTTGATTCATCTAAAACGCTTTTTCCCAAAGGCCAAGATTACATTGAGCGTTGATAGAAGTGCTATGTACGGATTGCCACATGATCTGGTGGATGAAGTTCATATCATTGATAAGAGAGTAAAGGATCAACCTTCGAAAAAAACATCATTTTTTAGTAGATTCCGCCAAATTAAAGAACTTGGTGAGCAAGATATTATCTTTGATCTTACCGACAGTACGCTGACTATTCTGATCGTCCTGTTCACAAAGGCAAAATTAAAAGTGGGTTATCCGTATCGGTATATTCGGCAGCTGTTTTTTGATATTGCTGTGCCGAGAAGTGATTTTGTTTTGGAAACGGACAGCATGCTTCATCAGCTAAATGTTCTCGGGGCACCACCTCAATATCCATTAGAATACGGCTTTGAAGAGTATAACAGAGATGTTCAGTCACCATATATTATATATTTTGCTGGAACATCGATGAAGGCAAGGTGCTGGTCTGAGAAAAACTTCACAGAACTGATCAAAAAGGTACGAGCGGCATTTCCCGGATACAAGCACATTGTGCTTAAGGGCATTAAAGCAGATGAACAGTTTAATGATCTGTATGCACCCTTGGCAGAGTATGAAGATGTTATTCATCAAGACAGTATGCCCTTGGAAGAGGTTATGGCCTTTCTAGCTAGATCATCGTTGGTGGTTGTCGGTGATACCGGCATTAGAAATATGGCTATCTCAATGCAAGCCCCGACTCTGGGGATAATGTGGTCACCGGGCGTCTCTGCAATTCGGTATCTGCCAAAAGATGTCAAGCATGCCGTTGTCTTTAATGAGAATTTTACTGTTCCGACAGTTGAAGATGTGTATGAAGAAACAAGTATATTACTAAGAAAGTTATATGATAAGAGTACTATTTAGCAGTCTTGTCCAAGTTTTCTAGTATATCTTTTAATTTTGGATAGTTCTTATTGACACTGTATTCTTTTTCGATGTGTTCTCTGGCAGCTTTACCCATGGACTCTCTTAAAGTTTGATCATTAATCAGTTTTTCAAGATGTTCTGCCCAGTTTGCCTCTTCTTCGTTAACTAGAAACCCACTTTTGCCATCTAACACAACTTTTGAGTTTACACCCACATTAGAAGCAACAGATGGAATAGAAATACTTCCGTATTGGATCAATTTAAAACCACATTTCCCTCTTGTCCATGCACTGTCAATTAAGGGCATTAGCCCAATGTCTATGTGTTGCAAGTCATTGACTTCAGTCGCGTCATCCCATTTTACGAATGCATAAGGAAAGTCAAACTTTTCTTCAGGTTTACGGTCACATATAAATAAAAAATCTACATTGTCATATCTTTTTAGAATATCTTTGATATCGCATATGAGTTTTGGTGTAAAGAAGGCGTAGTTACCACTGGTCCCTGTCCAACCAATCGTGATGAGTTCCTTAGCAGAGGCTTCCTTGGGTATAAACTTGTCAGTATCTATGGGTGTCGGTATTATATAGGTGTTCGGATTATATTTTTTTGCAAAATCAGCTAGGTAATCATTTCCACAGATACAGGCCTTGGATAAAGAGACTAGAGATTTCATCTTTTTTTCATTAACAACAAATATAGCGTCGTCGTAATCAAAAATAAGATTTTCATTAAACCGCGTTAAAAGCCATTCAAAGAATGTACTGTTATTTCCATCTGTACTCATAGGTCTTTGCATAAACACAGTATCGTGTTTACCAACTAAATAGATAAGGGAAAAAAAACGAAATCGTTTGATAATTGAACGAAGAAATTTAGGAACTTTTTTATTTCTATATTCGGCGTAAAAGAAAGAGACCTCAAAGTCTTTATTTAGATGATTAAGATAAGAAAAAACACGAAAACGTGAAGATGCCTCATTCTTATTTTTTACAATAAACAGTATTTTATTTAAATGACTCATTGAGACCCTTTTATGACTATTTTAATATTTCTAGATAATTAGTGATCTCTTTTTTTATAGAAAAGGTGTTACTGGCTAAGAGATAATTGTTTTGACACTTTTCTTTTTCAATTTCGACAGAGCGAGATACTTTAAATAGTTTATTTTGAAGCTCTCTAATATTCCCGTTTTCTACGGGATGAAAGTAGAATCCGAGGTGTTGTAGTTCAGGAAATGAAGTGTTATCGTAACTGATACAAACCAAATTATTGGATAAAGCTTCTAGAAAAGCGTTACTTAGTCCTTCACCGTGACTAGGGAAGATAAATATATCGGACATGTCAATATAAGATTGTACGTTTTGGATGTGACCGATTAACTTGATGTTTTCTTTGTAAGAGCATTCCTCAATAATTTTTAAAAATTCATTTTTATAGCTCTCATCAAAACCGCCGACAAGAGTAAGACTAAAGTCAATGTTTTCATCAAAAAGTTTTTGACAAGCAAGGATAGCATCCTCCTGACCTTTCCCTTTTGCAATACGGCCAATATGAAGGAGTTTGATCTCTTCGCCGGTTGTATGAGGTTTTGGTTCGGAAGTATTTATAAGAGAAGAGTAGATTACTTTAAGTTTTGTCTTTTTTCCGAACGGAATGATATATTCTACATTTTTGGCCAAATGCTCACAAATAGCGACATGATAATTGACTTTGGAATAGATGAGGCGGTGGAACCAGTCTTTTTTCGGTCGTGATTTTGTTGTCCCATGACGGATGATCAGGTTGATATCCAGGCCTAAAAAAGAAAAGTAGAGAGATTTTAGTTCAGAAGCACCAAAAAATATAACATTTTTAATCCCATATTCTTTGATAAGTTTTCGTATTCCAAAAATAAGTGCAGGTCCAAGGTTGCTTTTAAAAGGAATGGTCTCTAGCGTTATTCCGTCTGTATTACGGCTCATTTCTTTAGCAATAAAATGATCCTTTTTAGCAATCAGAAGAGTCTTGCAGTAAGGAACAAGTTTCTTGGCCATCTTAATACTGTCTATTTCCATGCCACCGGAGTAGGGGGATAGACAGATAACTGCAGTCGGAAGTTTATTCACTAGATCACGCTTTTAAAGTAAGCGATAGCATGCTTTAAACCTTCTTCGAGTTTGATGCGAGGTTCCCATCCGAGCTCTTTTTTCGCCAGGGTGATATCCGGCTGACGTTGGAGAGGGTCGTCTTGTGGAAGAGGCTGGAAGGTGATCTTGCTTTTTGATCCGGTCAATTCAATGATCTTCTCTGCTAATTCTATCATCGTAAACTCGCCCGGGTTTCCGATATTTACGGGGCCGGTAAAGCCGTCGCGGGAGTTCATAAGGCGGATCATCCCTTCGATAAGGTCATCAACATAGCAAAATGACCTGGTTTGTGAACCGTCACCGTACATCGTGATGTCTTCACCCTTGAGCGCCTGGACGATGAAGTTGGAGACAACACGCCCGTCATAAGGATTCATGTTCGGTCCGTAGGTGTTGAAGATGCGCATGACCTTGATGTCTACGCCATGCTGACGGTAATAATCGAAAAACAGTGTCTCCGCACAGCGTTTTCCCTCGTCATAGCAGGCGCGGATGCCTGTTGTGCTGACGGAGCCTTTGTAACTTTCTGGCTGCGGATGGACTTCGGGATCGCCATAGACCTCGGATGTCGAAGCCTGCAGGATCTTCGCCTTGCAGCGTTTGGCAAGCCCGAGCATATTGATCGCACCCACAACGGACGTCTTTGTTGTCTGCACGGGGTCAAACTGATAGTGAGGAGGAGAGGCCGGGCAGGCAAGGTTATAGATCTCATCCACTTCGACATACAGAGGAAAGGTCACGTCATGGCGGATGACTTCAAAATAGGGATTGCTTATAAGTGCCTCAATATTTTTCTTGTCCCCGGTAAAGAAGTTGTCAACGCAGATGACTTCATTGCCTTCGTCTAGCAGGCGCTTGCAGAGGTGTGAACCCAAAAAACCGGCGCCGCCGGTGACTAATATTCTTTTTTTCATAGTTGTCCTTTTTATTTTTCGGTGTCAGCGAGGAGATCGGAGTTTTTCATGTGCGTCCATTTTCCTCTTGGCCGGTCGATGTACTGAAAATATTCATTCGTAAAGCTGCCTTGAACGCAGGTGTCGCGGTAATACCTGTGATTAAACTCTTTGCCTTCAAGTGCGGTGTTTAAGGCTGTCGGACCGGTGAGGCTGTAAACACCGCCTTCGACTTTTTTATTTTTTATATTGTCGATAACGATATTGATGGCATCCTCTAGAAGGGGGTTTTTCTTTTCACTGGCAATAAAATAGTTGGTGTAGTGTTGTTTGTTTAATAAAAAGACCTCTTTGTCTTCGGCTTTAATGATCTTAGACAGAGGCCAGACAAGATGGGCATCAATGTCTAAATAGACGCCGCCTTCGTTGTTTAAAACAAGCAGTCGCCACAGATCGGCCTGTGATGCACCGTTGATAAGCATCTTGTATGCGGTTTTGATTTCATCTGACATGTTCGATTCGATATACGACAAACGCGCTTCGGTGCTGACATAACGGTACTCATAGCTTAGCGACATCAGGCGATTGAAAAGGTAATTTAAATAAACAGGAAGACTGACGCGGTTTGTAAAATTTGTTTGCCAAATGATCTTTGGTATCGTGCTCGTTTTTTTGGAAGCGATGATAGGCTTGCTGTATTCGGGGATAAGAAAGCGTTTGTTAGGAAAGAAAAAATGGAAAATGTATGAAAAAGGTTTGCTAATGTTGCCGGTAAGTTTAATAAGACGGTTTGAAATTAAAATCGGTAGAGACAAGCGAAATCCTGTGGGTTTAAATTTAAACATAATTATATACTGTTTAACTTAATACAAAGAGAACACAGACGCAGCATTCAAGAATGCAAACCCTTTTTGCCTACTCCATTTTTCCCGCTAATCTTTGGTACTCAGGCGAGTTTTTGATCAACTCGTTATGGGTTCCTCTTGCGACGATCTTCCCCTCTTGAAAGACGAGGATTAAGTCGGCGTCTTCGATGGTGCTGAGCCTGTGGGCTATGGTGAAAGTGATCTTGTCTTTCGTGAAGGACTTAATGGATTCCTGGATACGTTTTTCGCTCTCGTTGTCCAGGGCACTCGTCGCCTCGTCGAAGATCAGAAGGGAGGCGTGTTTATAGATGGCGCGAGCAATAGCGATGCGCTGGCGCTGTCCGCCGGAGAGGTTTGTCCCGGACTCGTCCATGAGGGTGTGGATCCCCTCGGGGAGGGTCGAAACAAATGCTTTGGCATCGGCGAGTTTTAATGCTTGATTGACCCGTTCTTCATCTATCTCCTGGCCATAGGCGACATTGGCGGCGAGGGAGTCTTGGAAGATGTAGACGCGCTGGGAGACAAGAGAGATATGGCTGCGAAGCGATTTTTGTGTGAAGGAGGCTATGGGGGTGCCGTTGATGCACAGCTTGCCCTCGCTGACATCATAAAAACGCAAAACAAGATTGATCATCGAGCTTTTTCCGCCGCCGCTGTCGCCGACAAGAGCGATGTTTTGACCCTTTGTCACCTCAAGATCGATATTTTTCAGTGCTGTTTTGCCGCTATAGCGCAGGCCTACATCTTGAAAAGAGATGCTGTTTATACCTTCTGCAAGCTCTTTTTCCCCGTCGCGCACCTCTGGACTCATATCGACAATAGAAAAGATGCGTTCCGTCGATGCGACAGCATCTTGGATCTTTCCGTAGATCGAGCCGACGCGCCGTACGGGTTGAAAGGTAAGCCCTACAGCGGTAAAGAAAGAGAGGAACTCGCCTGGACTCATCTTCCCGTCAAAGACATCTTTCCCGCCCATATAGATGACAAAGGCCAGACCCAAGGCCCCAAATATCTCCATCAAAGGGGAAACGATCTCGTTGGTGTAGACCCCTTTCATATTGAGCTTGAAAAAACGCCAGTTCTCGTCATGAAAGCGTTTGAGCTCGAAGGCTTCGGTTGCGTTGGCCTTGATCACCTCGTTGTTGTTAAAGACCTCGCTCAGGCGCGTTACGACATCGGCATTTTTCTCCTGGGAACGGTGGGAGAGGCGTTTGAGGCGTTTTGCGATCAGTATAAGCGGGTAAATGGCCAAAGGCATGGCGACAAGGGAGTAGAAGGCGAGCAGGGGGTTCAGCCAGATGATGTAGCCGATAAGTCCGATGGCAGTGATGCTCTCTCTGAGGAGTTCGGGAAGCATGTTTGAGACAAAATACTGGACTCTTCCGATGTCGTTGGTGATACGGGAGATGAGTTCGCCGCTGCGGTTGGAAAAGAGGAACTTCATATCCAGAAACATCATCTTCTCCAGCAGCACTTCGCGCAGCCTTGAGACGATGTGCATGCCGATGTAGTTCATGTAAACGCTCTGCAGATAGCGTCCGACAGACTTTACAAAAAAGATTGCGACGAAGGCAAGAGGGATGATGAGAAGCATGCTCTCGTCTTTGGCGATGAACATCTCATCCATCATCGGCTGTACGATCTGTGCTGTTGCCAGAGTCGCGGACACGGTCATCATGATCCCGATCAAGACGAGAAGATAGTACCAGCCGTAGCTTTTCATATAAGGGAAGTAGCGCTTAAGTGCTTGTTTCAAAAAATCTCCAAAATAAAATCAATGGTGAAAAAATAGCATAAGTTCCATTAGAAAGAGATGATGTCCGCGTAGAGTGTCTGAATGAGCTTTTATCCCACAAGTCCAACATCTTTTTCTAGTATAATAATGTAAATGTAAGGAGCTGAGCTGTTGTACAAAAAAATAATCTTATTATGTTTATCATCCTTATCCCTGTATGCCTTAGATGCGGAGTTGAAGAAAAAAGAGCTGTTTGACTACTCGGATCTTCGCATTAACAGCAGCATGAGCTTTTACGCAGGGAAGATCTATATGCAGCAGTTCAATGAGAACCAGTCTTACTCGACAGGAGTCTTGTTGCATGATGACAAAAATGCAAGTACCGAGTTCGGTTTTGGCTATATGCAGCCATCAACGCAGATCGACGCCATCTGGAACAGCACCATTCAAAAAAACGAGGCCGCAAAAGAAGAGGGCATACTCTTCTTTATGAACTACAATTTTTAAATCGCGGCGGAGATTAGAGAAATGTACATCTGTACATGAACTGATCGACAACAAAGAGTAAAGGAAAAAGAGTAATAAAAAGTGGTGGCCTGTCTCGGAATCGAACCAAGGACACAGTGATTTTCAGTCACTTGCTCTACCGACTGAGCTAACAGGCCACAGTAGAAGTTCATAAAAATAAAAAGTGGTGGCCTGTCTCGGAATCGAACCAAGGACACAGTGATTTTCAGTCACTTGCTCTACCGACTGAGCTAACAGGCCATGCATATTTTTAAGAGGACGAAATACTAACCATAAATCTGTTACAATAAACTTAAAGCAAGGCAAACTTTTTAAATTTGTCGCCTCTTTCGCTGTATGAGCTAAATTGATCCAGACTTGCAGCGGCGGGAGAGAGCAAAACGGTGCGGTTTTTCTCCCCCTCGGCCTTTATTTTTGCGCAGGCCAGGTCGAGTGTCTGGCAGGCAGTGGCCTTGAGCGCGAACTTGTGAGAGAGTCCGAGCAGTTTCGGCTCATTTTTCCCTATCGTGTAGATATGCAGATCGCGCCCTTGAAGCATCTCGAAAAGCGGGGTAAGGTCCACACCTTTGTCGTCGCCGCCGAGGATCAGAGACAAAGGTCTGTCGTGGTAGGCCAGGATCGCCTGCATCGTGGCATCAAGGTTTGTTGCCTTTGAGTCGTTTACCCATAAGCGCCCCTCTTTGTCGTACAGCTCCTCTTGACGGTGGGCATCCAGTGCCATAGCATTAATCAGGTCGTAGTCACACTCGTCAAAAAGAATCCGGCTCACCCCCAAAGCAAGCAGTGCATCTTGCAAAAAGGCCCCTTTAAAACGGAGTCTGGAGATATCAATATCGAAAAACTCTGCCAGGTCCTCGTTGCTCTCATAGGCAATCTTCATCGCGCGGCTAGGGTGATTTTCATGCTTTTTAGGAAGAATGACCGTGTCGCCCTCTTGCATCATACTCAGCGGTTTGAGTTTTGCCTCTTCGTACTCCTTCATAGAACCGTGCCAGTAGAGATGATCAGGCGTAATCGGCAGGAGCAGATAGACTTTCGGCGCGGCTATGTTGGTATAGTGAAGGGAGAAAGAGCTTGTTTCAAGGATCCATAAGGGTGCTTTTTCATCCAGCTCGGCCAGCGGTGTTCCGATGTTTCCGCCCGCGACAGAGCCGTGCTGAGCGAGTAGGGTCTGGACCATCTGCGTGGTCGTTGTCTTGCCGTTTGTGCCGCTTATCCAGACGGAAGGAGGCATCGATTTTGCAAAATAGTCGTATTCGCTGATGAGGTTCTGTGCCTTTTGGATGAGGATGTGTGAAGGGGCCATACCCGGCGAAGGGATCTCGCAGGCAGAGTATTTCGGTTCAAAATCAGAAACGGGCCGGAGGCTGTTTCTCTCTTCATCTTTAAAAGGCTTGGTGACATTGTCATCGTAAAAAGTGGAGGGACCAAGTTTTTTTGCCAAAGCCCGCGTCGTTTTTCCGTAGCCGAAGAATGAGACCTTTCCGGCACTAAACGCCGATACTTCCGTCGCTAAAGCGCAAGTAGGGTGTTTGTCCTTCTTCATTAGCGTATCTTCAAGGTGATAAGGGCGATAAGATTGGAAAGCATGGAGATGATCCAAAAGCGTACAATAATCTTGTTTTCAGCCCAGTTCTTCATCTCAAAGTGATGGTGGATAGGTGCCATCAAAAAGACCCGTTTTTGGCGTAGTTTAAATGAGCCCACTTGGAGCATGACCGACAGGGTCTCGATAACAAAGACAAGGCCAATGACGATCAGCAGGACCTCGCTCTTGCCGATGATGCCCATGTAGGCGATAAAAGCACCTATTGTCAAGGAGCCGCTGTCTCCCATAAAGACTTCGGCCGGATGGCAGTTAAACCATAAGAACCCGGCCAAAGAACCGATCAGTGCGGCGGCGATGATAACGACCTCTCCGACTTGAAAATTGGGAAGCAGAAGATATTTGCTGATAATGGCATTTCCCGTGATGTAGACGATAGCCGAAAGCGAGATCAGCGCAAATATCGAAGGTACCGTTGCCAGTCCGTCTAGTCCGTCGGTCAGATTGACGGCATTGGAGGTTGCTATCATCACAAAGATCCAGAAGATGATGGCAAAAATTCCCATGTCAAAGAGGGGGTTTTTAAAAAACGGAAGATAAAGATCGGTATTGAAATCGGCATAGAAGTAGAGAAAAGAGCCGATGAGTCCGGCACTAAAAAGCTGGAGCGTTAGTTTGGCTCTTGCGCTCAGGCCTGCGAGGTTTTCATTTTTAAGCACCTTGGAGAGATCGTCTTGCAGTCCTATCAGGCCAAAAAGCACTATCGTCAAAATGCCGCCGATGACAAAATCGGAGTTGAGTTTAGCGGTTAGAACAGTAGCGATGATGGTCGCGCCCAAAAAGACGATGCCGCCCATTGTCGGTGTTTTGGCCTTAGACTGGTGCGAATCGGGGGCATAACCGTTGATAGGCTGTTCACAGCGGTCCTGCGCCCATTTGATAAAGCGGGGCATGACAAAAAGCGTGATCAAGAGTGCGATAAAAAATGCAAAGCCTGCGCGAACGGTGATGTATTGAAAGAGGTTGATGTCAAGATGACGGTAGAGCCAATAAAGCATATGCGGTCCATATTATAAAAATAAAAGTGACATTTTAGTATAATCGCACTAATACATTCATAAAGGGTGAGCAAATTGGCAACAAAAAAAGCAATATTGGTGATCACGGATGGAATAGGCTACAGTGAACGTACCGAGTACAATGCCTTTTTTCATGCTGCAAAACCAAGCTACGACAGACTTTTCAAAGAGGTGCCGTACGCACTGATCGACACCTTTGGCCTGAGTGTCGGTCTGCCTGAAGGGCAGATGGGCAACTCCGAAGTGGGGCATATGGCGATTGGAAGCGGACGCGTGCTGTATCAGGACCTGGTCAAGATCTCGCTGGCGCTTAAAGAAGGCACACTCAAAGAAAATACTGTTCTAAAAGAGACACTCGCTTCAAGCGGACGGGTCCATCTTCTGGGCTTGCTCAGTGACGGCGGCGTGCATTCGCATATCTCCCACTTTATAGGCATAGCCAAGATCGCCGCTGCCCAGGGAAAAGAGGTCTTTTTACACCTGATCACCGACGGACGCGATGTTTCACCGGTCTCAGCTGCCCAGTATATTGAAACAGTCGAAAAAGAGTGCAATGAAAAGATCTCTATCGCCACGATCAGCGGCCGTTTTTATACAATGGACAGAGACAGCCGCTGGGAAAGAGTCGAGCCAGCCTATAATGCCATCGTAGACGCATCGCCTTCGACAGAACTCTCGGCATTGGCGTACATCCGGGCTTCTTATGAAAAAGATGAGTTTGATGAATTTATCGAGCCGGTGGCAATGGCGGCTTATGAAGGGGTGCAAGAGGGCGACGCACTGATCTGCATCAACTTCCGCAGCGACCGCGTGCGTGAAATCATCACGGCCTTGGGAGATGAGACCTTCCACGGTTTTGCGCGGGAGTTCAAAAAACTTCATATTGCGACGATGACAGAGTATGACAAGAGCTTTTCTTATCCCGTGCTCTTCCCTAAAAAAGTGCCGGAAAACACACTGGCAGAAATCATCTCAAAGGCAGGGCTTAACCAGCTCCATACCGCAGAGACGGAAAAGTATGCCCACGTGACCTTCTTCTTAAACGGAGGGATAGACGAGCCATTTTTAAATGAAACGCGCATCATGATACCGAGTCCAAAAGTGCGTACCTATAATGAAAAGCCTGAGATGTCTGCACCCGCAGTGAGTAAGGCCGTACAGACAGCGATGGATGAAAAAACGGACTTTATCGTGGTGAACTTTGCCAATGGAGACATGGTCGGACACACCGGAGACCTTACGGCATCGATTCTGGCCGTAGAGGCTGTAGACAAAGAGCTCGGACTGATCGTACAGAAGGCAAAAGAGAATGGCTACGCGCTTGTCCTCACCTCTGACCACGGCAACTGCGAAGAGATGCGAGACGAAGAAGGAAACGTACTGACAAACCACACCGTCGGAAAAGTATGGTGCTTTGTTGATGCCGAGGGCGTAACAAACGTTAAAACGGGCGGACTGAACAATATCGCGCCGACGGTATTAAAACTGATGGGACTGCCAATCCCCGAAGAGATGGACGAAGCCCTCGTATAGGTTTTTGGAGCTGTCTTGTAGTCAAAAAGCATCCGAGCCTTTGCCCGGAACCGTATATAATAATCTAAAAGGAAAAAAATGAAATTCAGTGGAAAAAATGTTTTGGTCACGGGAGCTAGTCGTGGAATCGGTGCGGAGATCGCAAAGGGTCTGGCGGGTTTTGGTTTGAAGGTATGGGTGAACTACCGCTCAAGAGCTGAGGCCGCGGAAAAAGTAAAGGCGGATATTATTGCCGCAGGCGGAGAAGCTGAGGTGATCGGCTTTGATGTGAGCGATGAAGAGGCTTTTGTCGAGGGGATTAAAACGATCGTTACGGCAGACGGCGAACTGGCCTATCTTGTCAACAATGCGGGGATCACCAACGATAAACTGGCTCTTCGTATGAAAAACGAAGATTTCATGTCGGTCATCAATGCCAACCTGACCTCTGTGTTTACGGGGTGCAAAGAGGCGATGAAAGTGATGCGCAAAAAGAAGTTTGGCTCTGTCGTCAACATTGCATCCATTGTCGGCGAGACAGGAAATGCGGGCCAGACAAATTATGCCGCGTCAAAAGGCGGTGTTATAGCCATGACGAAAAGTTTTGCACTCGAAGCCGCCTCTAGCGGTATCCGCTACAATACTATCACACCGGGTTTTATTGCTACGGATATGACAGATGAGCTCAGTGATGAAATCAAAGCAGGCTTTACAGCCAAGATCCCGATGGGACGTTTCGGACATGCCTCGGAAGTGGCAGACGCGACCGCTTTTTTGCTCAGCGATCACTCCTCTTATATTACAGGAGAGACACTGAAGGTAAACGGAGGGATGAACATGGCCTAAGTGCCTGTTCTGCAAGGCAGGATTTACAGCCTGCCCTAAGGTTAGACTTAAGACTAATTTTTATCTGCAAAATTCAAGAAACTTACTATTTTTATCCAAAAATCACTGCCTGTCCTTTAAATGCTTTTCCTCTATAATCAGCACAATTATGTACATATCCACCTCTGCAGCGAGCTGCAAAGGGAGTTATGGGGCAGAATTATTTTGTTGATACAGAGTGAAAATTAGTAGAAATTTATTTTACTGTTTAAGTTAAGTGTGTTATAATTCCCCTTATAAAAAAATAGCTAGGAGCCCTCATGGCACTTTTGGACGACATCAAAGAAGTAGTGGTTGAACAACTAAGCGTAAGCGCAGACGAAGTAAAAGAAGATGCGAAGTTCGTAGAAGATCTTGGGGCAGACAGCCTTGACGTAGTTGAACTGGTAATGGCCCTTGAAGAGAAATTCGACATCGAGATCCCGGATGACGAAGCTGAAAAAATTCAAACAGTTAAAGATGTACTTAATTACATCGAAAGCAAGTAAGCAGGGATTTTCCTTGATGTTAGAAAAGCATCTGCTTTTCTAAACAAATTTTTCTGTTTTTATATGTTTACTTACAAAAGCAAAAATATAAAAACATATACTTAGGAGTAGATGTGAGAAGAGTTGTAGTAACGGGTATGGGCATGATCAATGCAGTCGGACACGATAAAGAGAGTTCATTCAAAGCGATGTGCGAAGGTGAATGTGGCATTGGCGATATCACTCTTTTTGATACAGAAGGGCATACTGTAACAATTGCAGGTGAAGTCAAAGATTTTGATCCGGAAACCGTTATGGCACCAAAAGAGGTTAAAAAAGCAGACCGCTTTATCCACCTTGGTCTCAAAGCAGCTCAAGAAGCGATGGCAGATGCCGCATTTGCAGAAGACTTTGACAAAGAGCGCTTCGGTATAAGTGCTGCTTCGGGCATCGGCGGGCTGCCTACGATTGAGAAAAACTCCATCATTCTAAATACGCGCGGTCCTCGCCGTATCTCTCCTTTCTTTATCCCTAGCGCCCTGGTCAACATGCTTGGCGGGTTTGTGACGATCGAACACGGGATCAAAGGGCCTAATCTCTCTTGTGTAACAGCATGTGCAGCGGGTACCCACGCTATCTCCGAAGCAGCGAAGACGATCATGTGTAATGGTGCTGAACAGATGCTGGTTGTTGCGGCTGAGTCTGCTATCACTGGTGTCGGCATCGGCGGTTTTGCCGCGATGAAAGCACTCTCGACTCGAAATGATGATCCCAAAACAGCCTCACGTCCTTTCGACACAGGCCGCGACGGATTTGTTATGGGCGAGGGCGGCGCTGCCTTGGTCCTTGAAGAGTATGACTCTGCTATAGCACGCGGTGCAAGAATATATGCAGAACTGATCGGATTTGGCGAAAGCGGTGACGCCAACCACATCACGACACCGAGCCTGGACGGTCCGCTTCGTGCGATGAAAGCTGCCTACAAGATGGCCGGCGAGCCGAAAGTCGACTATGTGAACGCACACGGCACATCGACTCCGGTCAATGACAAAAACGAGACAGCAGCAGTTAAAGAGCTTTTCGGCGGAAAAGAGAACTGTCCTGCTATGAGTTCAACAAAGGGACAGACAGGCCACTGTCTTGGAGCAGCAGGCGGTATCGAAGCGGTTGTTTCTATCATGGCGATGCGCGATGGTATCATCCCACCGACGATCAACTACGAAACTCCGGATGAGAACTGTGATCTAGACATCGTTCCTAACCAATCACGTAAGGCAGAGCTGAACGTTGTAATGAGTAACTCTTTTGGTTTCGGCGGAACCAATGGTGTTGTGATTTTTAGAAAAATCTAAAGGATTTCCTTGGCGACTTATCTCGATTTTGAACAGAAAATCAAGCAGATCCAAGAAGAGATCATCTCAGCCGAGGTGCATCACGACGGTCACGCTGCCGAAATCTTAAAAAAAGATTTAAGTAAAGAGGTGGCAAAGACTTACTCCAATCTTACCCCTTTCCAAGAGCTACAGCTCGCCCGTCATCAAGATCGTCCTTATGCTTTGGATTATATCAACCTCTTGATGCATGATCATTATGAGCTTCACGGGGATCGCCACTTCTCTGATGACAATGCGATCATCTGCTATATCGGTTATATCGGTCATCAGCGGACAATGGTGATTGGCGAACAGAAAGGACGCGGAACGAAGAACAAGCTCAAGCGAAACTTCGGTATGCCAAACCCGGAAGGCTACAGAAAAGCACTTCGTGCGGCAAAGATGGCCGAGAAATTCGGACTGCCTGTTTTGATGCTGATCGACACCCCGGGTGCTTATCCTGGACTTGGTGCAGAAGAACGCAACCAGTCTGAAGCTATTGCCAGAAACCTTCTTGAACTCTCAACGCTGGATACCCCAACCATATCTGTGGTCATTGGCGAAGGCGGAAGCGGAGGTGCTTTGGCCATCGGCGTTGCTGACCGACTGGCAATGATGCGCTACTCTGTTTTCTCTGTTATCTCGCCTGAGGGATGCTCTGCGATCTTGTGGAACGATCCTAGCAAAGCCGAAGCGGCGACAAAAGCCATGAAAATAACCAGCGGCGATCTCAAAGAACTTGATCTCATCGACGATGTAATCAACGAACCGCTTATCGGCGCGCACCGAGACAAAGAGGGTGCTGCAAAAGCCCTGGGCGATTACTTCTTAGACACACTCAAAGAACTTCAGGATATGAGCAGTGAGGTGAGAATGGAAAAACGTTATATACGTCTTGTTTCACACGGGGCCTATTCAGAGTAAACTTTCTTCATCTGCTATTTTTTACAAGAGCTTTTTTAGGCTCTGTTTTCCAGATTCTTTTCTTTTTCTTCAGACTCTTTTTCTATGTTTTCATTCAGCGGTTTTGGAATACGTGCGGCTTCTTTAGAAAAGCGTATCAGATCTTCAACTGTCGAAACGCGTTTTGGAAGTTTTTTAAGCGATATTTTCATCAATTCAAGGGCTGTTATAGCATCGGAGAGTGCGCGATGATGGTCTGCCTCGTGATGCAGATGCAGGATTTCATTTAGGTACTTGAGGCCATAACGGTGGCTGGGGATGGTGCGCTGTGCAAGTTCAAAGGTGCAAAGTTTTCGGTTTGCAAGCGGCTCGAGTCCGACGCGCTCCATCATCGCAGAGGTGAACTTGTAGTCAAAACGGACATCATGGGCGACAAAGACAGCGTCTCCCAAGAAATGCTTGAAGTCATACATCACCTTTTTCAAAGAAGGGGCATTGAGCGTATTTTCAAGACTGATTCCGGTGAGTTCACTGATCACATATGGGATCTTGTCGCACCATACAAATGATTCAAAAGTATCGATAATGTGGCCGTCTTGGTACATGACAGCACCGAGTTCGATGATGGTGTCACCGCGCAGAGGTTTGCTGCCGTTTGTTTCGATATCCATAATGCAAAACTTGCCGTGTGCGATGCTCTGTATGGCAGTCTTATAGATGAACTTGCCCTGGTGTTCATGTAGAGGAAGCCCCTGTGCGCGCAATAGCTCGATCAAAAGTCCGCTCTCTCCAAACTTGTCCAGTGCCTTGTAAAAACGCTCTTTTGTAATGCCTTGCTGGGAAAGAGCAGTGTCGAGTTTACTCAGCATTTGGCCGCATTGATAAAGGCAGAGACTTTTTGCGGATCTTTTATTCCTTTTGACTTTTCCACACCGGAGCTGACATCGAGCGCATAGAAACCGTAGGGAAGACACTCTTTGACATTCTCAGGGCTTAATCCGCCGGCAAGTATGATCCTCGAGCAGTCGAGTGTATCAAACCACTCAAGGTTCAGTCGTTTGCCCATGCCGCCATAAGCCTCACAGTAAGCGTCCACCAAACGGTATTCCTGGCTTTGTTCACTGACATCATCACGTGTTTGCGCACGCACGACTTTGATATAAGGAAGCTCAAGTGCAGCACACAACTCTTCATCAACATCAAAATGAAGCTGAGCAAGAGTGATAGCGGAGACTTTAGCCTTTGTGTTGATGCTCGCCGCATCTTCATTGACAAAGAGGCCGACCTTTTCTATGAAGGGGGGAAGCTGTGAGATGATGGCTTTTGCATCCTCGGGGCAGATATAGCGCGGGGAGTCTTTGTAAAAGACAAATCCCAGCGCGTCTGCACCCGCAGCTATCGCGTGTTGGGCATCTTGTAAGGAGGTGATTCCACAGATCTTTACACGCACGCTAAACCTTTAGGCTATCTATCGCTGTTTTATAGGAGTCGTGGTTAAACACATAGGAGCCCGCGACGCAGACATCGACGCCCGCATCGCGTAGCATCTGTATGTTCTGATCATTCACGCCGCCGTCTATCTCGATGAGACAGTCTGGATTGATGCGGTCACGCAGGAGCTTAAGGCGTTTGATCTTTTCAACAACACCTGAGATGAACTTCTGGCCGCCAAATCCCGGATTTACGCTCATCACAAGGACCATCTCCACATCAGGCAGCAGGTACTCGACCGCTTCGGCCGGAGTGTGCGGATTCAGGACGATGCCGGGTTTAATGCCGAGTTCGCGGATGTACTGCACGAGGCGATGCGGGTTCTTCTCTTCTTCGATATGAAAGGTGATATAGCCCGGTTTCAAAGGGGCAAAAAGATCCACAAAAAAGGTGTTGTTCTCTACCATAAGGTGGATGTCGAGGGGTTTTGTCGCCGCTTTGGCAACGGCTGAAACAACGACGGGTCCGATGGTGAGGTTGGGGACAAAGTGGCCATCCATCACATCAACATGTACAAAGTCGCAGCCGGCTTCGCAGATCGCTTTGACATCCGCTGCCAGATTGCCAAAATCAGCCGATAAAATACTTGGGGCAACGCGCATGCTCATCCTTGAGATTATACCGACAAGAGGTATAAAAAATTAATTATGAAAGTATAGCGGGTGAAGAGAAAAATAGGGCTTAGAGATAAAATTTTTAAGTAGCTGCTACATTGCAGGAGCAAGGTGGCAATGTGAGTATAAACTCTGCCCCTTTGAGTCGCTGCCCTTTGTAGCTGTAGTTTGCATTGCGTACCTCCAGGGTACCGTTGAGATGCTTGGTGATGATCTCATAGGTGATATAAAGACCAAGCCCTGTTCCTTTTGATGAGTGCTTTGTGCTGTAGTAGGGCTCAAAGATCTTATCTATTACATCTTTGTCAATGCCGCCGCCGCTGTCTTTAAATGACAGAACAATCTTTTGGTCATTGTGCTGTTGTAGGTTTACGAAGAAGTATCTATGTGCCGGTTTTTTCTGTGCGATGGCATCAATGGCATTATTGTAGATATTTATCAAAGCCTGAATAAAGAGGCTTTCGTTGTGTTCTATCACACAGTCGTCTACGGTGATGACGGCTTCGATAAAGTGGCTGCTAAAAAGATCTTTGGCAAGATCGGTTGTCTTTTGAACCGTCTCTTTGAGATTGAAAGGCGCGACATTTTGGGTATCGGCATTGAAGTAGCTTCGGAAGTCATCAATCGTCTGAGAGAGGTATTGGGCCTGGCGGTTGATCTCTTCGGTGACACAGAGAAGCTCCTTATCGTTGAAGGTCTTGCCTAAAAGCGCAGCGGTCTCCATTTTGACGGTGTTGAGAGTGATGATATTAAGCGGCTGTCTCCACTGATGCGCGATATTGCTCAGCATCTCCCCTACAGCCGCCAGTTTTGACTGGGCTATGATAAGCTTGTTTTGCTTTTCGATCTTCTCTTTTTGCTTTTCGATCTCCTGGTTAAGGTCATTTTGCGTGTGAAGCCACTGCCGCTCAAGACTGACAAAGATAATAATAGATGCCAACCCGATCAGAAGGAGCACTATAATGACAGGAATATAAAATAGCTCGTCATACTCCAGAGAGAAAAAGAATTTTTTTGGGTGGTTGTGCTCATAGATGAAGCTGTCCAGATCGATATTCTTGGTGGCAAGTCCCAGTACCTGGTAGATTTTTATGATGTCGTGGAGCCGGTTTTTGTCCAGATACCCTAAAGGGGTCTCGCCATCGTAGGCCAGACGTTTTAAACTCTCAGCCTCTTTGATCAGCTGCAGCAGTGTTTTGTTCTGGGTGTTGTAGCGACTGTGGACAAGTTCGGCGGTCTCGACGATATGTGAAAACGCATAGGCCCAGCCTTTGAGGGTGGCCTCGTAAAAATCTTTTGTCAGTTTCGGATTTTTCTTGATAAACGCTGAGGAGGTGAAGAGAATATCGCTATAGAAGTGAAAGCCATAGTCTTTGGGATTAAAGATCTTGTAGTCGATCCCTCTGTCGGCCATTATGATCGGCTGATTGGATGCATAGGCTATGAAAGCGTCCGTTTTTGCACTGATCAGGTCGTCTAGATTAAAGCTGTGGGGCAGGATCTGTATCTTTTCTTTCGTCAGACCCTTTGAAGAGAGCATGGCCAGAACAGAGGCCGACTCTTTGACATCATTGGTAAGCATAATACGTTTGCCTTTGAGATCCTCTATGGTGTTGATGCCGCTGTCGCCTCTGGCTATGAGTATCAGCGGAGATTGCTGAAAGATCGCTCCCAGAGCGACTATATCTTTGCCATCAGAGGCCTTGATGAGCAAGGATGAGCGTCCTATAGTAAAGTCGGCTTCTTTTTTTTCAATCACAGTGGCGAGGTCTGTCGTGAGACCAAAAGGCTTGATCTCAAGATCAATCCCGACATCCTCATAATAACCGAGTTCTTTGGCTGCATAATAGCCGGCAAACTGAAACTGATGTTGCCACATCAGCTGCAGTACAACCTTTTGACCGCCAAAGAGCGAGAGTGATGAGAGCAATAGTATAAGGAGTATTTTTTTCATATTATGAGATTGTATACAAGATAATAACAATTTATGATTAATCATACAAAATTATTGATATGTTTAGTTTTACAGAAGATTTGGCAGGAGCTCCTGAAGAGAGGAACTCACTATGGTGTTACATCATACCGCCCATACCGCCCATGCCCGGCATACCGCCCATTTGAGGTCCAGGAAGGCCTTCGTCTTCCTGCTTCGCATCATAGATAGCGGCTTCGGTAGTCAGAAGCATTGAGGCTACCGATGTGGCATTGGTCAGTGCGACACGCGCAACTTTGAACGGGTCGATGATACCCGCTTCAAACATATCGACATATTCGCCTGTTGCCGCGTTGAAACCGATGTTTTCGGATGTAGCGTTTTCGATTGTGTTGACAACGACACCCGTGTCAAAACCGGCATTTTGCGAGATCTGCTTCAGCGGTGCTTTGACCGCGCGAAGGATGATCTCTGCGCCGATCTTCTGGTCGCCCTCAAGTGTCAGCTTCACCTTGGCTGCCGCACGGATAAGTGCCGCACCGCCGCCGATGACGATGCCCTCTTCAACAGCTGCTTTTGTTGCAGAAAGTGCATCGTCGACACGGTCTTTTTTCTCTTTCATCTCAGTTTCGGTAGCGGCACCGACTTTGATGACGGCTACACCGCCGGAGAGTTTGGCAAGACGCTCTTGGAGTTTCTCTTTGTCATACTCAGACGTTGTGCTCTCCATCTGTGTCTTGATCTCGCCGATGCGGGCTGTGACGCCTTCTTTGGTTCCAGCGCCGTCGACAATGACCGTGTTGTCTTTGTCGATAATAACACGGGCTGCCTGGCCGAGATCTGCCAAAGTTGTTGTTTCTAGAGTACGGCCGACCTCTTCAGAGATGACCTGTCCGCCTGTCAAGATTGCAATGTCTTGAAGCATCGCTTTGCGGCGGTCTCCAAATCCAGGTGCTTTGACGGCAGAGATGTTTAATATACCGCGAAGCTTGTTGACGACCAAGGTTGCCAATGCTTCACCGTCTACATCTTCGGCAATGATAAGCAGAGGACGGTTTGTCTTCTGTACCTGCTCAAGCACGGGAAGAAGGTCTTTGAGATTGGATATCTTCTGGTCAAAAAGAAGAATGAAAGGCTGTTCAATCTCTGCGGTCATCTTTTCGGTGTTGGTGATGAAGTAAGGGCTTAGATAGCCACGGTCAAACTGCATTCCCTCTACCACGACAAGCTCGTCAGCGATACCTTTTGCCTCTTCGACGGTAATAACACCGTCCTGGCCGACTTGATCCATCGCTTCTGCGATCATGTCACCGATGGCCGTGTCCGAGTTTGCCGAGATCGAAGCGATCTGGGCGATCTCTGTCTTGCCGCCGACCGTCTTGGAGGATGCCTTGAGGTTTTCTAAAATGGCCGCTGTCGCCTTGTCCATACCGCGTTTTACTTCGATAGGATTGGCGCCGGCGGTGATGTTGCGCAGGCCCTCTTGGTAGATCGCGTTGGCAAGGACAGTCGCGGTTGTTGTGCCGTCACCCGCCTCGTCAGCTGTTCTGGAAGCGACCTCTTTTACCAGTTGTGCTCCCATGTTTTCAAGCGGGTCTTTAAGCTCGATCTCGCGGGCCACGGAGACACCGTCTTTGGTCAAGACGGGTGCTCCGAAACTTTTTTGGATCAGTACATTGCGGCCGCGCGGCCCCATTGTCACCTTTACGGCGTCGGTTAGTTTTTGAACGCCGTTTGCGAGCGCGTTGCGTGCTTTGTCTGAAAATATAATCTCTTTTGCCATCTTTGTTTCCTTATAGTGTTAAGTTATTTACTGATATTACGCACTTTAGGAACAAAGTCCCCAAAGTGGCAGGGACAGATGTCCCTACAACCCTCTAAAGCTACCCGCATCCTTGGGATACGGGAGAATAACTAACCTTTCACATCTTGTCTTGACAAGGTGCGTAAGGTCAGTTATTTAATGATTCCGAACAGGTCGTCAAGCTCTATGACAAGGTAGGTAGCGCCCTCAATGCTCAACTCGCTGCCTGAGTACTTTCCAAATACGACAGTATCGTTAACGGTAACACCCTCTACCTCTTTGCTTACGGCGATCACCTTACCCTGGGAAGGTTTCTCTTTGGCGCTATCAGGGATATAAATTCCTGAAGCCGTTGTGCGTGCCTCTTCGACGCGTTCTACTAAAACACGTTTACCTAATGGTTGAAAGTTCATAGCGAATCCTCTTAATGTAATGTCGAAGAATTTTACTTGATTATCGCTTTTTTGTCAATACCCTTAGTCACTTTGACTAAGGTTTACTTAGTCAATTTGTATCATATGAATCTTTTTTGGCACTTTAGAAAAGAATAAGTATTAAAAATGTATAATTCCGTCCTCTATAACCAATACGTCAAGGTAGCTCAGCTGGTTAGAGCACTGGTCTCATAAGCCGGGGGTCGCGAGTTCAAGTCTCGCTCTTGACACCATCCCATGATACTTCAAAACTCCCATAAACAAGCACTTTCAACAACATTCATTTAAACTTCTAAGAACAAATATTCTATCTAAAAATCATTCAGATATACCTAGAATTACATCAAAATGTAGCCAGATCATAGAGCCTGTTGAAAAAGTATTTGAGATGCAGTTTACGACAAAGGGGAGCGCGGGGTGTGGAGTTTATTATTACAGTTTGAGCATAGATGTCAAATCAAGAGAGTTTTTTAATAGAGAACCCTTCTTAAAAACTCTTGCTCACCTTAACTCCGACTACTCTCGGGTCGGCAAAATGGTAGTATTCCTGCGAGGGCGTATGAATGGCAAAATCGACGTTTGCCTTGTCAAATAGATTGGTCGCATACATCATGGCTTTGAAGCCGTTAAGGTCAGCATAACCCAGGCTCAGGTCAACCGTTGCATAGCCGCTTTCTTTTTGAGTGTTTTCAATATCATAATAGCGTTGGCCCATGTAGCGCACAGAAGGTTGTATAAACCAATTGGCATTGAGATTGTAAGTCGCTCCAAATGTAGCAGTCATATCGGGGACATCGACAAGGTGATTGCCTTCATAGGCATTAGAGTCTTTGTCAAACTCTTTGAACTTTGCCTGTATCACACCCAGTGTGGCGTAGAGCAAAAGAGTTTCTGTCTTATAGGCGAGATCCAGCTCTGCCCCATAACTGTAGGCCTTTTTTGCATTCAGCACGCTTGTCACCAAATTATCGGCAAAGACCACTGTCCTATGATCGGTGATGTTATTGTAAAAGAGCGCCGTGTTCAGACTAAGTTTGTCGGAGAAGTTTCGCTTGTGCCCCAACTCAAAACTCTCGGTGATCTCGGGTTCAAAAGGAACAAGGTTCACTGCCCTGTAGTTGTAGCCTCCGGGTCTGTACCCCTTGGCGTATCTGAGATAGGTATGTGAAGCATCATCTGCATAATAGGAGAGTGAAAGCGTGGGCAGGACATGGGACCATGTCGTCGAAGCTTCAGCCGGGAAAGTATTAAAAATTCGATCAAAAGAGCGTCTTGTCTCCTGGTAACGGACACCGGCAGTCACCGCGTAGTGCTCATCAAACCAGTACTTCAGCTCTGTAAAGAGGGCGATGTTCTTGTCAGGGCTGTGCAGGGTGTTTAAACTTAAACTGTTTAAAGCAGGATAGAAGTAGATGTTTTCTCTGTAATCAAACTTCACCTTGTCGCTGTAAAAAGCCCCGACTAAAAGATCTGCATCCTCGAAGCTGTACTTGAGTCGGAGTTCTTGTGTGAACTCTTCGATCTCGACATCAAGGTCAGCTAGAAGTCCTCCAAAGGAGCTTGCATAACTCTTGTTCTCAACGTCCTGCTTTGCATAGGTGCTGGTAGAGGTGAAGGTGTAGTCATCTTCTTTGTATTTGATGACAAAAGAGAGAAGGTCGTTGTTCATCTCGCTGCGGTCGTCATAAGGATTGTCATCGATCTCGTAGGGATTCTCTCGTGTCCCTGTCTTAAAAGCAGACCCTCCGTCATCCGTCTTATTTTTCGTATAGTTCAGCCCTATATCCCAGGAAGTGCTCGGGTTGAAGCGAAGCTTGGCGGAAAAACTGGTGAGTTCTCTCTCGTCGATCCTGTTTCCCGTCAGCAGGTTCTTAGAAAAGCCGTCTCGCGAACTGTTGGAGACAGAGAGGGCATAGCTGAAGTCATCACTGCCCATCGGACCGCTGATGCGTCCGTAAAAGTCTCTGGAATCATAGCTGCCCAGATCTACGCTGGCCTCACTCTGAAATCTCTTTGTTGCCGGTTTGGTGTAGACATTGATCACCCCGGACTCCGCGCTCTTGCCAAACTGTGTACCCTGCGGACCTTTTAGTACCTCTATTTTTGAAATATTGTTGATATCAAGAACTCCGTATCCAAAACTAAAAGGCACAGGCGCATCGTCGATATACATCGCCACGCTTGACTCATAAGTCACATAGTTGCTGACTCCGCGAAAGGTAAAGGTTCGGTTGGTGCGGCCGCCAAGACCTGAGATGTTGGCATTGGCAATGGTGCTGGAGAGCTCTTTGACATCTTTGATATGGTAGCTGTCCATCTTTTTTTGATCGATGATCTCAACTGTCTGTGCGGTATCAAGCGCCCCTTCATCGAGTTTTGAGGATTCGATCATAACAGTCGGAAGCTCGACAGCCAGCAGAGGAGTTGATAAGAGTGCGAATTGCAGCAGTGCTGTTTTATGCATACGTTCCCCGACTTTTGTTTACTGGTTCTTATAATAGCATTTAAATAGAAGAAGATACTTAATCCAGTCTTATCTCTTTATGTATAGTATGTATTATGATCTTTATTGATGCAAGCGATCTTCTCGTTCATCAACAAGAGCTTATTGGCCTTGCAGCGGTTGTATATCTCATGATCGTTAAGCTCGCCCTCATGGCAAGCAGTAAAAAGACCATATACCACATCTATATTTGTGGTTTTTTGGTACAATAAGATACCAAGTCTTCGGACAAATTTGATGAAAGCAGCCGCATGAAAATAGTAGTTTTGGATGACTCTAAAACCGTCTTGTTGACCATTCAGGCACTTCTTGAAGAGCTGGGCGTAGAGGAGGAAGAGATCTATCTCTTTAACGATGGCCAAAGTGCGCTGGACTCTATAGAACAAAGCGGTGCGGACATCATCATCAGCGATATTCAAATGCCCGGGATGGATGGATTTGCCTTCGTGCAGAAGCTTCTTTTGCTCTCGCGTCGTTTTGTTTCGACGCTTTTTGTCGTCAGTGCCTATGAGCATTTTCGTGACATTGACAAGATGAAAAGCATCGGGGCGAAACGCTTTATAAAAAAACCTATCAACTCAAAACTGTTCAATCATTTTGTAGCCCCTGAGATCGCAAAATGCAAAGAACGAAAAAACGGCCTGAAACCATCTCCGTATCCGAAAGAGACCGCTGTTGCGAACCCCGACACGATCGACTATGAGCATCTCGCTCTGCGCATGGGTATAAAAGCCAAATATATCCCGCGCCTCATCCAGAGCTTCCTTGGCGAATCAAAGCTGATGTGCGAGAAGCTCGATGCTGCTATAGCAGACAAAAACTACATCGGCATAGAGCACGCTGTCCACACCATCAAGGGCAGTGCGGGCAATATGCAGTTCATGGAACTCTTTGAAATAGCAAGACTCGTCGAGTTTGCCGCACAGGCAGAGGATGAATCCTTTGCCTATGCGGCCCACAACGAGGAAATAAAGGCAGGACTTGCGGACATAATACGCAGACTTCCGGAGCAAAGCTCTGCGCTCTGAGTACCTCCTGGCTGCCTTTTCTCTGATCTTTAATTGCAACTTTCTCAAAATACAGGGAAACTATACTTGCGGCAAAAAGTTATACCAAACCCTGACTGGCAGGATCTGGTATTATTGAAAACTTACTTGATTGCGCCCGTTTTCTTTAGCGCGATAAAGCGCTTGGTCGGCTTGTTTATAAAGTTTTGCTTCATCGGCGTTTGACGCATTTGGATCGGTGCCGTCGAGGATGACAACACCGATTGATGCTGTTACAAAAGCTGAGACATCATTGGCTTGGTGCGGAATCTTCAGCGCTTCGATGCGCGCGCAGAGTTCTTGGGCGATCTTTTGGCTGTCGTGTGCATTAAGGGTTGTATAGATAGCACCAAACTCCTCGCCTCCGAGTCGAAAGACAAAATCTTCCCTGCGTTTAAACTGTGTTTGCAGCGCACGTCCGATCTGCTCGAGCACCGCATCACCAGCTTGATGGCCGTAGGTGTCGTTATAGCGTTTGAAGTGGTCCACATCCAGCATTAAAAAGGAAAGTATTTCCTCTTGGCGCAGACTGCGTTTGATCTCTTTGGGCAGGACCTCATTAAAATATCTTCGATTGTATAAGTGAGTGAGTCCGTCGGTGATGGAGAGCTCTTGAACCCTCTTGTGGTCGGTGATGACCTGTCGGAACGAGCGGTAGCCTGTTATGACCCCGTTGGCATCGCGTTTGGGAGAGATGGTGGCTTTTACCCAATAGTGCTCTTTGTTTTTGGCAAGGTTTTTAATCTCTCCTTCCCATGTCTGTCCGCTCTGGATGGTACTCCACAGTTCTTCATAAAGTTCATGCGGCATATCGGGATGGCGTAATATCTGGTGCGATTGTCCGATGAACTCCTCTTTGGTGTAGCCCGAAATATCACACAGCGCCTGGCTGACTTTGGTGATGATGCCCTCAAGGGTGGTTTCTGAGGTGATGATATTGTCGTCGATAAGTCTTATTTTTTCTTGGAGTTCGTATTGGAGTTGATAGATGCTCAAATGGGTATGTACACGGACAAGTACCTCTTTGGCATGAAAAGGTTTGACTATATAGTCTATGCCTCCTACTTCAAAGGCTTTGATTTTATCTTCGATTCGGTCTTTGGCGCTTAAGAAGATGACGGGAATATTGCGGGTTCTTGGGTTTGATTTGATCTGTTCGCAAGTCTGGAATCCGTCAAGTCCGGGCATCATGATATCCAGGAGTATCAGGTCAGGTAGCTTGACTTCCAAGGACCGAAGCGCGGCTTCTCCGCTTGTGGCTACGCGTACATCATAGGGAACGTCTTCGAGTATGGAAGAGAGCAGTTCGATATTGGTAAGGGTGTCATCCACTACCAAAATAGTAAAATTAGACATTTGATTCCTTTAACAAAGAGAGTATTCCTTCAAAGTCAAAACGCGCCACATGTTCTGAAACGATGCGCGCAGGCAGCGCAAATGTTTCTTGCATATCCTCAAGTACGGCTTTTACCTCACGAGCACTGCCCAACTCACAGGCTTGGCGAAGACGCGTTTTTAAGCTTTGAGGCAAGGCTTCGAGCGATATCTCCTCCTGCGGTGTGTGCTTGAGGGTTTGAGTATAGGTGATGGTCTCTTGGCTGGGTGCAAGCAGCGGCAGCTCAAGAGTAAAGCGTGAGCCCTCATTCGGGGTGCTTTCTGCGGTTAAACTGCCTCCTAAGAGTTTCGCCAACTTACGACTGATCGCCAGTCCCAGTCCTGTACCGCCTTCGATTTTTTTGATCCCGTCATTTTGGATAAAAGGCTCAAAAATAGCTTCGATCATATGCGGTTCGATGCCGTAGCCCGTATCTGTAACCGTAAAACGCATCTTTTGTTTTTGCGTGTCATTTTGGATCTGCAGGGTGATGTTTCCATGGTCGGTAAACTTAATGGCATTGCTTAAGAGATTAAGCAATATCTGTTTAATCTTGCGTGCGTCACCTTCGATATAGCGCGGCACGTCAGGGGCGATATCAAGCGCACATGCAAGTCTCTTTTGGTCTGCCTGAAATGACATCATATTCGATATCGAGGTCATAAACTCGAGCAGATCAAAAGAGCCTCTCTCTACGGTGGTTGTTCCGGAGTCGATTTTTGAAAAATCCAAAATATCGTTAATAATCGTAAGCAAATGGGCGCCTGATTGATGAACGGTAGAAAGATTTTTATGTTGAGACTCTGTGAGATTAGAACTCTTTTGAAGTTGATTTGAAAAGCCTAAAATGGCATTTAGCGGTGTACGCAGCTCATGGCTGATATTAGCAATAAAAATACTTTTGGCTTCGTTGGCGGCTTCAGCTTGATCTTTGGCGAGCTGCAGCGCTTTTTCATGCTCTATGCGCTCGGTAATGTCAAGCACCGTCCCGATCGAACCGATAATGGCGCCCTCTTTGCTGTGAAAATGTTCACACCGTTCGATGACATAACGCACTGTGCCGTCAGGACGTATCACGCGATGTTCGATTTGATAGGGCTCATCAATGGCTATGGAGTCACTGTAGGCGGTATTGACCGCTTCTCGGTCTTCTGGGTAGATGCGCTCCACGAACGCCTCGTAGGTGGCTTGAAACTCCTGCGGGCGCAAACCGAAAATACGGTAGGTCTCATCTGACCAGTTGAGTTCATTGCTGATAAGGTCCAAATGCCAGTGCCCGATGTTTCCTAACTCCTGGGCTTTTTGCAGGACCTGCATGGTTTTTTCTATGCCTGTAGTATCTTCCACACTTGAAAGTATCAAGGGCTCACCCTCTGGGTCAGATACTATTATGCCGTTTAATCGAACAAAGATACGGTGTCCGTTTGCGTGAAAATACTCTTTGGTGTAGGGGCCGTATCTTTGTGCGTGTTCCAACTGTTCCAGTTGTGCTTTTTCCTGATCGAGATATTCGTCTGGAGTGATATCCCAATAGGAGAGTTTTCGTAAGGCTTCCGGGGTGTATCCCAACATCTGTGCAAAAGCATCATTGACTTCTGCAAAGCTTCCGTCAAGTCGTTTGAGGGCCATTCCGGCACTGGCTTTGAAAAAAATCTGTTCGTACATAGTTTGCTGCATAGTATCGCCTAAGTTAAAAAGGTAGTTTGGCTCTGCCCAAGTTAAAGGACACCTCTAAAAATCAAAAATATCATCAAGGTCTTCATCACTCTTTGACTCGGGCTGTAAGAGCGAGTGGAGCATATTGGCGTTGCTGGTGATGGAGTCGTTGAGGAAATTGACGCTTGGTGCACCCTCGTAAAAAATTTTATTTTTCCAAAAGATAAGGTCATTGACAAAAGCGTTGACAAAGTCAAAGAGCTGGGCGGAACTCTCGTTGAAGTTCTCCTGATTTTGCAGGATTGCAGCAGAGAGCTCTTTGAGGGCATTGGAGAGAACATAGGTATCGTTCGAGATGGAGAGGATAGAGGCCATTTCGTTGAAACAGCTGCAAAGTTCCTCAATATCAGAGGTTTCAAGGCTGCTGTTTTCCATTAAAAGGATAAGCGAGCGCAGTTTTAGAAGGTAGTCCTCAAACTCTTTGAGCTCATCGGGTTCGAGGATAGCAAATGTTCTTCTCTCTTCATCTTTGGGCGTTTGCATGATCGTAAGATCGGCACTTTGTACAGGGGCTGCTACGGCAGGCGCATCAGAGAAAAGCGGTTCCATCTCTTCGGGTGTCATTTTCTCGAGCGAAAAGCTCAAGGTGTTCTCCTTGCAGAGATACTTGGCCTGCTCATAATACTGTAAAAGCAGGGCGCTGATCTTTTCGCATCCTATCATCTTGATGTTGTCAAGCGTGAAGTAGAAATGCTCCGTATCTTCTTCGATAAGAATGTGAAATTTGTACTTGTTTTGCAGCTGAAGTGTGCCCAGACGATAGATGAAACGGACAAAATCACTCACATGCTCGATGTGGCGCTGAAAGTCAAAACGCATCAGTATCGCTTCCCAAAACTCAGAAAGATCTGCGTCGGTCGCTACGGTGAAGTCCATATGATAGTTGTAAACCTTTGAGGTGAAAAGATTGCGTGCCTTTGCCTTGTTGCCGATGTGGTTACGAGTTTTTAGCAGCTGAAGGTAGTTGCGAAGACGGTTTTTAAAGAGGAGGGCATTAAGCGGCTTGATCATGTAATCTTCGGCGCCGTTTCGCAGCATCTCCTTTTGTCTCTCTTCATCTCCGAAGGCAGAGACGGCGATGATCATCGTCTTCGGATGCGAGGCTTTGATGCTTTTGGTTGCCTCAATACCGCTCATGATCGGCATCATCAGGTCCATGAAGATGATGTCGATCTGTTGCGTCTTGCACAGGTCAACGGCCATTTTTCCGTCGGTAGCCGTAAAGATTTCAATGGACTCTTTTTGTTCTTGCGCATACTGTCTTATCAGCAGTGTAATCACTTCAAGATTGACATCGTTATCGTCAACAACTAAAATATTTTTTCCCATAATAACCCAATGCAAAGAATTTTATTGATATTAAATCGATCATAATAACCACTGAATCTTAAAAATGTGATAAAATCATTGGCGTTTATAAAAAACAACAATTTTATGGCAATTAAAGTAGTAATTTTGGTAAATTATAAGAAAATGTTTTTATTTAAATTTTTATACTAGGGCGTTTAGCCAATGGGAACAGTAAATAATGCGAAGCAATAATCATCTTTATGAGACAAAAATCAAGATGCTTTCCTGGCTTGAGCAAGAATGGGGTTCCGTCTCGTCCGAGCAAATATTAGTACAGATATTTGACGGAGTTCTGGACAAAAAAGTACTTGCCGAGATCACCAAGAGCATCAAAGCGCATCTTCCTCGCGCGCTTATTATCGGTGCTTCAAGCTGCGGTGAGATCGCCGATGGCAACACTTACGAGCAGAAGACGCTTATCAGTATCAGCGAATTTGAAAAAAGCAGACTGGACACATTCGGCAGCAGCGGAGGCGACGCCTATGAAACAGGAAAAGAGATGGCCGCTTCGCTGCTTCATGATGACACCAAATGTGTCATTCTTTTTATTGACAGTCTGCACTATAGCGGCGATGAGGTACTCAGGGGTTTTAATGAGGCAGGCGGCAGTGAAATCCTTCTGACCGGAGGCAGTGCCGGGGACAACTTTCTCTTTGACGCTCCCTATGTTATTCATGATACACAGACTATACCCGGAGGGATTGTTGCCGCGGCAATAAGCGGGAAAGAGCTTCACTGTTTTACGGATCACAATTTCGGCTGGAAGTGCATCGGCAAAAGCATGCAGGTGACTCGTTCAATAGGAAACTCTGTTTATGAGATCGACGGAACAGCCGCCATTTCGGTATATAAAAAGTATCTGGGCGAAGAGATTGTGGATGACATCCCAGAATCCATCATCGAGTTTCCTTTGATCTTTGAGCAAGACGGGGTCCAGATCGCGCGCTCGGTTATAGGTGTGTCGGATGATGGGGCCATCCGCTTCTCTTCGCATATAAAAGAGGGAAGCTCTGTGTATTTTGGCGTTGGAGATGAGAGCAGTTCGATCGAGAATACGGCCGATATCTATGCCCGGACTCTGCTAAAACCGCTGGAGTCGCTTTTTGTCTACTCTTGCGGGGCCAGAAAGTTGTTTTTTAATAACAGTACGAAGGTGGAGTACAAGTCATTAGCACAGCTGGCCCCACAGACAGGCTTCTTCTCTTATGGCGAGTTCTCCCGAAGTGAGGGGAAAAACCGTTTTTTTAATATCACAAGCGTTCTCTTGGGGCTCAGTGAAAGCAGCGACGTTCCAAAAAGAAAAAAAGCAGATCCTGTACAAAACACGAACAACCGACGCTCCACAGCCGTTATGCATCATTTGATAGAGGCAACGACAAGAGAGCTGGACAAACAGCTCAAAGATAAGAAGTCTTCGATCTCTTTGCTTAGTCAGTATAAAAATGCACTCGATAAATCGACCCTGGTCTCCAAGACCGACACCCGGGGTATCATCAGCTACGCAAATGACCGTTTTTGCGAACTGAGCGGCTATTCGAAAGATGAACTTGTCGGCCAGCCGCACAGCATCGTCCGCCATCCCGATACGCCTTCATCGGTTTTTGAGCAGATGTGGAAACAGCTCAAATCCAAAAAAATATGGACAGGAATGCTTCAAAACCGTAACAAAGACGGTTCAAGCTACTATGTCCACGCTTCCATCTTTCCAGTCATGGACAAGAACGGAGAGGTATTCGAATATCTGGCGCTGCGCGAGGACCTTACTGCGATGATCTTGTATGAGAAGAGCCTGGAGATGGGCCAGCAGCGTCTGCATCAGATACTCGACAATCAAGAAAGCATCGTAGCCCTCACAACAGAGCACGGACTGGTGACCTTTTTGAATAAAAAGTTTTTCGATTGTTTTGACTACACGAATCTGGATGCTTTTCTAGGCGAACACAACTGTATCTGTGAGCTCTACGCTGATGAAATAGGCCAGAATATCGGCTGCGGCGAGGATTGCCATCTTTCGGAATTTGAAAATAGCGAGGATGAGATACTTCAGCAGGAGTATCTGCTTGACAAGCACGGAAATGTGTTGACCTTTCGTGTGCGTACCAAACGGATTTTTCTCAATGATGAAAAGATGTATATCTCCACGCTGACAGATATTACCGAACTTGAACGTGCGCGACTGCGTGCGGAAGAGGCTAAAAATGCAAAGTCTGATTTTCTGGCAAATATGAGTCACGAGATCAGAACACCGATGAACGGGATTATCGGTTTTGCAAGCCTGCTTGGGGAGACTTCTTTAAATGAGGAGCAGCAGCGCTACCTTGAGGTGATTCAAAATTCGATCAATATGCTCTTGGAAGTTGTTAATGAGATATTGGACTACTCTAAGATCGAGCAGGGAAAACTCGATATCAATCTGATCAATATCAATCTCTTCAAAGAGATGGAGCTGCTTTATATGAACTACCTCTCGACGGCTCAGAGCAAGAAAATCGCGTACTATCTCGACGTAGATCTTGCGATAAGCGAATGTCTGCAGGCGGATGCGCTGCATCTCAAACAGGTGCTCTCCAACCTGATCAACAATGCAATAAAGTTTACCAGTGCGGAACAAAAGGTCCGGATTTCTGCCAAATTACTGACGGACGGCGCCTCTTCTCAGCAGATACAGTTTTTAGTCGAGGACACGGGAATTGGTATCTCTGCCTTGCGCCAAGAGAAGATATTTGAGGCTTTTGCCCAAGAAGACAGCTCTACCACGCGTGAATTTGGCGGAACCGGCCTGGGGTTGAGCATCAGCTCCTCTTTGGTTGGGTTGATGGGAAGCAAAATAGATCTGAGCAGTGACAAAAACGAGGGGAGCAGTTTCTCTTTCGTTCTTGAGCTTGACAAATGTATATCGCAGGGGGAAAAACTTTCAGATCTAATGCGCGAAGAGCAGATACATCTTGTAGAAAACAGTCAAGACAGTGACCAGGTCAGTGCCTATCTCGAGATGTTCGGCATTAAAAGCCGTAGTATCTCTATAGAAAGACTGCGCGAAGGGAACAAAAATATCATCATTTCTTTTGATGAAAAAGAAGCGCTTGCCCTGCATGACGAACTTGATGACAAGCAGATACTTCTTATTTGCATCGACCCAGAGTCCCAGATGATGCCTTTGAGCTCAAACCTGCAGATGATCAACTGTTATCAGCGCTGTTCAACACGGCTCTACAACATACTCCATAGTCATGCCAGCGTCTCGTACAAAGATCTTGATAAGCACCCGCCTTTCGACGGAAGCCATCTGCAGGTCTTGGTTGCAGAGGACAATGAAGTCAACCAGATACTGATCAAAGAGCTTCTGAAAAAATATGGAATAACTCCTTATATCGCGGCAAACGGACAGGAGGCACTCTTGTATGCGAAGCAAAAGCAATTTGATCTGATCTTGATGGATATCAATATGCCGGTAATGGGTGGAATAGAAGCGGCAAAGAGGATTATTGAAGCGGCGCCCTTTGACAAGATCCCGACGATTGTGGCACTGACCTCAAATGTGGCCGAGAATGATATCAAAGGTTTTATTGATGCGGGAATGCATGCTTTTGTGGGTAAACCGATAAAAAGTAGTGATATTGAAGCCCTGTTGCGTAAATACTCTTCTGCAAATACAAAAAGTGAAACAACACAGATGTCAGAGCGTGAGATCGAAACTACGCTGCAAAAGGCAGGAAAACAGCTGGAGCTCTCTGATGAGATCATGTGGAGTCTGCTGGAAAAATTTCTGCTGACAACAGAACATATTCTCAATGAGATGAAACAGGCGCAAAAGCAGAGCCTGTTTGAAGACCTTTCGGCACTGGCGCACAAGCTCAAAGGAGCAAGCTCTTCGCTGTGTTTTGAAAGAATAACAAAAGTAGCAGAACGGATTGAGCACTCTGTCAAAAACGGGCAGAGGATAGACTATGTAAAGGAGCTTGAAGTGCTCAGCAGACAGCTTGATAATCTCAAAAGCTACTATAGCAGGAGCACAGATGCAGACTAAAACAGGAACAGAGGAACAGATGCGCGAACAGCTGCATGTCATTGCCGTGGATGACGAACCTTTCAATCTTGAACTTCTAAAAGCGATCTCGCTGCAGACATATCCCCATATGCTGATCTTCACTGATCCCAAGTCGGCATTGGAACATATCTCTTCCAATCCCGTTGATATTTTACTCGTTGACTACATGATGCCCAGGATCAACGGAATCGAACTGATGAAACTGGCACATGAGATCAATCCTGAGATCATGACGATTATGATCACTGCGGCAGGCGATGACGAGAAGGTCAAACTCGAAGCGCTGAAGATGGGCGCGATAGATTTTCTCAAAAAACCAATCAATGCGGCGGAGTACCGTGCACGTATCAGCAACATCACCAAGCTTAAGCTTTCACAGCTGATCTTGGATGATTTTAATCATCAGCTGCAAAAAGAGGTCTCAAAAGCCACGCAGGCCCTACTTCAGCGAGAGCAAGAAGCGCTAAAGGTCTTGTCCAATGCCGCAGAGTACAAGGACCCAGAGACAGCTAGCCACGTCGCGCGTGTATCACACTACTCAAAACTGCTGGCGCTAAAATATGGCCTCAACGAAGAGGAGCAGGAGATCATTTTTTATGCCTCCCCCTTGCATGACATCGGCAAAGTCGGTATCAGCGATGCTCTCCTTCTTAAACCGGGAAAACTTGATGAGACGGAGATGGATGCGATGAAAAAACATTGCGACATCGGCTGGAAGATCCTCCACTCCAGCGAAAACCCCTATCTTAAAGCCGGTGCGATCATTGCAAAAAACCACCATGAGAAATATGACGGCAGCGGATATCCACAGGGGCTCAGAGGCGAGCAGATTCCTCTTTATGGCCGTATCACTGCTATAGCAGATGTCTTTGATGCACTGACCAGCAAACGTCCCTATAAAGAGCCGTGGCCTTTTGAAAGAGCGACCGAGTATTTGCAAGCGCAGAGTGAAAGGCATTTCGATCCCCAGCTATGTGAACTCTTTATCTCACATATAGATGAAGTCCGTTCTATCTATGAGCAGTTCAAAAACGCATAATCTAATTAAGGTTTACTTTAGTTTCATATGTCTGCTGACGCTCATTCAGTGTCAGAAAACTTTTTTTAGAGGCGCGGCGACAATTAAGATATGAGCGATTTAAAACCAAATCATTTAAGCAAAACTTATTTTTAAAATAAATGAAAATGAATAAAAAACAAAGAGCGTCTTAGCGTCATTTAATAATAAAACCTTATATTGATAATTAATATTTTATCTTGATTTTAATAATTAAAGATAACTTCTTAGGCAGTATTGCTATCAGTCCATACCTTTTAAGTGCGCAAATAAGAATATTGGCCAAATGTATATAAAGGCTTACAAAAGCCATATTTATTGGCTTTTTCCTACTTGTTCATTGCTTTAAAGCGAGGTGGGAAGGTGAGAAAAAATAAAATTATTCATCACATATAGTAACATTATAAACTATCAAAAAATCATACGATATATTTATTATAAATATAAGTCACTCTAATAGATTTCGAAATGACCCACAATTGTTACAAAAGTGTTAACTATGCATTAATAAAACTAATCTTTTTATAATCATTTAAGCAATTAATGCCTAAAATCCAACAATAAATAAAATTAATATTAAAGAAATGGAGTAATATGCAAAAAAATAATACAAGGGAAATGGGGTAAACATGAAGAAATTTATTTTTTTACTCGTGTTGACTCTAAATCTTTTATATGCAGAGCAATTGGGCATAAATGAGAAGTTGGGCCAAATGGTTCCTTTGGATCTGACCTTCATTGATGAAAATTCAAAAAGAGTAACACTTGAAGAGTTGATGAATGGCAAGCCGACGATTCTTACGCTGAATTATTTCAGATGTGCGGGGATCTGTACGCCTCAGCTTGAAGATCTTGCCAAAATGCTTGGCCGATTGGATCTTGCGGAAAATATTGATTACAAAGTCGTCACGGTGAGTTTCGCAGAAGACGAGACGCCTGCTCTTGCTGCGGCAAAACGCAAAAACCACCTTGCTTCTATGTCACGTCCTTATGTGTCGGATGCCTGGCATTTCGTGATCGGCGAGAACAACAGCTCGGGTATCTTGGCCGAGAAGGTCGGTTTTACTTTTGAAAAAACCGTTTCTGCGCAAGGAAAAGTGGACTATATCCATCCTGCGGCAATGATCATCATCTCGCCTGAAGGAAAGGTCACGCGTTATCTTAACGGGATAGAGCAGCTTCCTTTTGACGTAAAGATGGCACTGGTCGAATCTTCAGAGGGAAGAGTCGGTCCTACAATAGCAAAAACATTGCTTTACTGCTTCGCGTATGACCCGAAAGGCAAGAAATATGTCTTCATATGGGAAAAGCTAGTCGGAGGGGTCATGTTGTTAATCGTATTAGGATTCTTCATCTACCTGGTAAAAATAGGCAGAAAAGAAGACGGCAATCAAAACAAAGGAGAGAAAGATGAGTAAAAGTTATTTCGATGAAACACATTGTGCCATTGGTCATCCCAAGAGCACTTTTATGCAGTGGATGCTTACAGTAGACCACAAACGTATCGGCCTTATGTATGCGGCTGTTATGTTTACATTCTTTTTCGTTGCAGTCGCTACGGCGCTTGCAATGAGATTTGAGCTGTACGCACCAGGCGCACAGTATATGGACGGGGACACATTTAACCAGGCGTTTACGCTACATGGTGTTATTATGATCTTCTTGTTTATTATTCCGGGAATTCCGGCAATATTTGGAAACATTGTTATGCCATTGATGATCGGGGCGAAAGACGTCTCTTTCCCACGTCTTAACTGGTTTACATTCTGGCTATATATTTTAGGCTGTATTGTTGCGTTGTCTTCACTGTTCAACTTCAACATCAGTGATGGTGAATTAGTCTTCAACTTCGCGGACACAGGCTGGACATTTTATGCGCCGTATAGCTTAAACACAGGTACGAATGTTATCACAACACTGGTGGCTGCATTTATTCTTGGTATGGCGTCTATCCTTACGGGACTTAACTTCCTTGTAACGATTCACCGTCTTCGTGCTCCGGGCATGGACTTTTTCAAAATGCCTCTTTTCGTCTGGGGTATCTACGCAACTGCATGGATCCAGCTTCTTGCTACTCCGGTTGTTGGTATTACACTTGTTCTTGCTATCTTGGAGAAGTTTTTCGGTATTGGAATTTTTGACCCGTCAAAAGGGGGCGATCCTGTACTTTTCCAACACCTGTTCTGGATCTACTCTCACCCAGCGGTTTATCTTATGATTCTTCCGGCATTCGGGATTATGTCTGAGATCATTCCGGTTTTCTCACGAAGAGAGATCTTCGGTTACCGTACGATCGCACTTTCATCTGCTTCAATTGCAGGTATCGGTTATCTTGTATGGGGCCACCACCTCTACACTTCAGGAATGTCAGACCTTGCAAAAACGATCTTCTCGTTCTTGACATTCTTTGTTGCTATACCGACGGGTGTTAAGTTTTATGACTGGATTGCAACGATGTACAAGGGAAAGATTGTTCTTGCTACGCCGATGCTATGGGCACTGGGCACGATCATTACCTTCGCAATCGGCGGTTTGACAGGGGTTACTATCGCGATGGTCGGTGTTGATATCCACCTTCAAGATACTTACTATACGGTTGCACACTTCCACTACGCGATCTTAGGCGGGGTTGTTTTCTTACTGTTCGCCGGTATGCACTACTGGTTCCCTCTTGTTACGGGAAAAATGTACAACGAGACGCATGCTAAAATCGCATTTTGGCTGAACTTCATCGGCTTCAACGTGCTGTGGTTCCCGATGTTTATCGCGGGTTACCTTGGTATGCCACGCCGTTACTTTGACTACCTGCCAGAGTTCCAGATCTATCACCAGATCTCATTTTGGGGAGCGATCATCTTTATTACAGGACTTGTTTATATGTTCTATGTCCTTATTCAGGGCTGGAGAAAAGGCGAGTCTGTCGGTGTTAACCCATGGAGAGCAACGACACTTGAATGGCATATGCCAACATCACCACCACCGTTAGAAAACCATACCAAAGTCCCATATGTAGACTTTAACCCATACGAGTATCACCACGGTGAGCCTGTTGTTAAGTTTGACGAAAATATGAAAAGGATTGACTAATGTCTCATGCATATGTACCAGAGATCGCGGTAGACCGCGAGGGGAAGGAACACGAGGTTCAAGGTTGGCAAGACGATACATACGGAGGTAAACTTGGATTTTGGTTGTTCATGTTTACTGAGGTTATGATGTTTGGAGCGATGTTCCTTGTATTGACCTACTACTTTTCATTGCATCATCAAGACTTTATAAACGCATCTGCGAGTCTTAACAGAGTGCTTGGCGGTATCAATACCGTGATTCTTCTCTTTTCTGCATTGACCATGGGGCTTGGCCTCTTAAAAATGCGCAGCGGAGATGTCAAAGGCGCAAAGCTGATGATTTGGGCGACTATCTTTTTTGCGATAGTCTTTCTTGGAATCAAGGCAGTTGAGTGGACAGCTGAGTATAATCATGGTGTTTTCTTGGGTCTTGACGCGCTTCAAGCCGGCAATGAGTTCTCTAAGCCTTTTGGCGAGATCTTGTTTTTTGGTATGTACTTTACGATGACGGGACTTCACGGTTTCCACATCATTATCGGTATCGGGATCATGTTATGGTTGCTTAAGCGTATTAACGCAGGCAAGGTAACACCGGGTCACCACATTTTACATTTCAACATCGCACTTTACTGGGACCTTGTACACCTTATCTGGGTATTTGTCTTCCCTTATTTCTATATGATCGGTGCCGGTGATATTGCAGGAGTTGTACATGGACACTAATACAAACGTAAACTACAAGTCAGAGTACGCTGGCTACTGGAAGGTTCTTGTTGGACTTTTGATCTTAACCGCGGTCACATTTATTCAGCCGGGCATGTTCCTTACTGATCATACCTTTGCTGCACAGTTGACTATCGGTGCTATTAAAGCATGGATGATTCTTATGTATTACATGCACTTAAAAGGTGAGAAACTTATCGGAGCGATGGGACTGTTCTCATTATTCTTGGTCACTGTTTTCTTCATTATTGTTATTATAGACGTTAACAATTTTCAATTCGGCGATGTTAGTCATATAACATCTCCTGCGCACTAAGGGGGCCATATGTTAGAAGGATTTAATACAAGTGCTACGAGCATAGCAGCACATATTGATCAGGCGTTTTGGATCCATATCTGGATTTCAGTTGCACTGTTTTGTTCAGTTGTCCTGCCAATGCTCTACTTTGCATGGAAATACCGCGAAAGCAATGTTAAAAATGAAGAGATCGAAAACTTTACACACCACACTGGACTAGAGATCACATGGACAGTTGTTCCGACGATCATGCTTATGGTCTTTTTCTGGTATGGCTATGACTCGATGAAAACGGCACGAACAATGCCGGATGCATCGACTTCGATCGTTGTCGATCTAGAAGGTAAAAAGTGGTCATGGAACTATACCTATCCTGCTAATGCTAATGGGTATGTCCACAAATCTGGTGAGCTTTTTGTTCCAAAAGGACAAAATGTTATTTTGAGCATGAGCGCGCCGATCAACGATGTTATCCACTCTTATTATGTTCCTGCATTTCGTATGAAAGAGGACGTTGTTCCTGGTCGTGTGACTAAGCAGTGGTTCAACTCAGACGCTATTGGTACGTATGATGTCGAATGTGCTGAGTATTGCGGTACACGCCACTCTTATATGTACTCCAAGATTCATGTTATGGAACCGGCTGAGTATGTTGCATGGTTTGAAAGTGACAAGCGTACTCCGGGTGCTGAAGATGTTGTGATCTCAAAAGGTCAAGAGCTTTATGAGTCAAACGGCTGTAACGGCTGTCACTCTATATCAGATGATTCCATCCTTGTGGGTCCATCACTCAAAGGTATCACTGCAAAATACGACGCAGCCTACCTAAAAGATGCGATTGTCAATCCTGACAAAAATGTTCCTGAAGGTTTTGCACCAGGTGTTATGCCGGCATTTAGCATGTCCGATGAAGAGGTTGCTGACCTTCTTGATTACCTTAAGACAGCTGAATGATCAAGGACTTCATTGTTCTGACTAAGTTCGTTCTCTCTTTTGCGGTGAGTCTCTCCGCACTCTTTGCCTATATTATGGCAAAGGGCGAGATTGGAACGGACATGTTTATCGCAACCTTTGCCGTACTTCTTGTGGCAATGGGTGTTTCTACGGTCAACCAGGTACAAGAATACAAAGAAGATGCCGAGATGGAGCGTACCAAAAACCGTCCTATCGCCTCTGGAAAGTACTCTCCTAGAACCGGTCTGCTGATCGCTGCAATCTTGATCACCGCTTCTCTTGTCTTGATTTACAATCTTCTGGGCTGGATCGGTGTCAACCTCTTTCTCTTCTCTTTTATCTGGTATAACGGTTTTTATACTCCGCTGAAGAAAAAGAGTGCATTGGCAGTAGTTCCGGGTGCCTTGCTGGGTGTCGTGCCTCCTGCTATCGGATGGCTCGCTGCAGGGCACAGTCTGATGGAAGTAGAATTTCTCTCTTTGGGGCTGTTTTACTTTATCTGGCAGATCCCGCATTTCTGGCTTCTTGTCATGGTACTTTACGGAGAGTACAAGACTGCGGGTTATCCTACCGCTATGCGCCTGTTCGGAAAAAACAGCCTGCAGCGTCTGACCTTCGTATGGACACTCTTTACGATACAGGCTGGGTATTTTATGGTTCTGACCTTTAATGTCAGCAACATGATCATCCTTCTGCTTTTGGCTCTTGTTGCCATACTCTGCCTGGCGAGCAGTTTTCAGCTTCTTAAAAAAGATTTTAAGCTGATTCATGCGCGCAGAGTGTTTAGAGAGTTCAATACACTATTTTTATGTGCGATCATTCTCGTCAGTATTGATGTGGTGATTCGTCACACCGCACTTTAAACTAAAGCATTCTGCTTTAGTTTTATACCTTTTTCTCTCTAACTCAATAAGGAACTTTTTATGTCCACCTACGCTTTACGTTCTATTTTAGACAGTATCAGCAGCAGAGCTAAGAAACGTATTCAAAAACGCACGCTTTACAATCTGGCGCCTCTAGGCGGTATAAGCAGTGCGCTTATCGTGCTTTTCTTCTTATCGCTTCCTTTTATCGAGTTCGCGCTGATCTTCAACCCTTATGTCTTCAAGGCCCTGGGTATCGCACAGAGTATCATTTTTTTTATCGTATTTTTGTCTATCGTCATGATCATTATTTTTTTGCTCTCATGGATAAACAATAAAGCCGTATTGAAAAGAGTCTCACCTTCGTGGAAGTATTACTTTCCGAACATAGACCTGAAGGTGCTGCTCTCTTCCGGTACAAACCCCTACAGTGACTTTTTTCGTGAATATTCGGCAATCCCTGAGGACTCGAGTGACGAGGAGTTGCATGCGGCCTTGAAAGAGGCCTTTGGCAGGATGGAAGAAGAGAATAAAGAGTTGATAGAAGCGATGCAAAAAGACAGAAGCAAAAAAGTTTAGCTATAGCTCCTGCAGCGCCTTTTGGACTTTCTTGTAAAAAGGCTCGCAAGGCGGAAGCTTAAGTGCAGCCTCACGCTGTTTTACCCCCCACATCGGCTCTGGAAAGTAACTGTCTTCCTTGAAGCGCGCCATCACATGAAGATGAAGATGGGGCAGATAGTTTCCAAAGGCCGCGATGTTTATCTTTTCAGGCTGATAATATTCACGCATCAGCATCTCAATAGTCTCCACAGCTTCATAGAGCATCATACGAAGCGCTTTTGGCGCGTCAGTGAGTTCTTTGTAGGGTACGGTAGTAAAGAGTTTGAGCCAGGGTATTTCGCTTTGGTGGACTTCGATATAAAAATCGGCATGGGTATAAATAATCATGGTATGGACTTTAGACGTAAGATAAAAGATATTATAGAGTAAAAAAGTGCGAAGTGAAGGGATTTAATTGTAAAAAGATGAGGCAGCCAAGACTGCGCCTCATGCAAGTAGTGACTAGCGGTCACGACCGCCTGTGCGGTTTTCGCTGTTACCACGGTAGCCTCCGCCTGAACGGCCACCCTCACGGTTTCCGCCGCCTGTGCGTCCGCGAGGAGCGCCGCCTGTGCTTCGTCCACGGTACCCGCCGCCTGAACGGCCACCTTTACCGCTGTTACGCTGCTCGATGCGAGAAAGTATCGCCGCAAGTTTTTCTTCGTTGATCCCGATATTTTCAGGTCCCTTGACCGGCTCTTTTCTTAAAAGAACAGAGATGACCTTGTAGAGTAGTGTCTCATGGTCAAAACTGTCGCCTAGAGCGGTGACAATCTGCTGTGCCTCATCAAAGACCTTCTGCTTGGAGATCTCGTCAGCAAGTGCGCCCAAACGGCTCTGAACAACCTGGTTCTTCGTCGGGATGTAGCACTGCTCCATCGTTGCGCCGATCTTGGACTTGATGCGTTGAAGCTCTTTGAACTCATGCGGCGTTACCAATGTGATGGCGATACCCTTATTTCCTGCACGTCCTGTACGGCCGATACGGTGAACATAAGACTCAGAATCAAAAGGGATATGGTAGTTGATAACATGGCTGACATCGTTGATGTGGATACCGCGAGCGGCAACATCGGTTGCGACAAGGATATCGATTGCATCGCTTTTAAAGCCCTTGATGACAGAGTCACGCTGGTCTTGTTCCATATCGCCATGAAGACCCTTCGCCGAGTAGCCTGCAGCTGAAAGGATGTTCGAAACTCGGTCAACTTCACGCTTCATACGGCAGAAGACAACAGTTTTGTTAGTATCGCCTGCATCAAGAAGACGGATCATCGCATCATCACGCTCGTTCTCGTCGATAACATAGTAGTTTTGTGATATGTTGTCGTTTGATGTCTCTTCACGTGTAATAGAGATAAACTTCGGGCTTTTCAGGATACGGTCAGCCAGCTTTTTAATCGGCTGAGGCATAGTCGCTGAGAAAAGAAGAGTTTGGCGCTCGGTCGGAAGATAGTTGAATATCTCGTTGATATCATCCAAAAATCCCATATCAAGCATCTCGTCGGCTTCATCAAGGATGACCATAGACGGGTTGAAGTCTTTGATCATATTTTTAGAGAGCATGTCCAAAAGACGACCCGGTGTAGCAACAACGACCTGAGCGCCGCGGCGGACAAGGTCTACCTGACGGCTGTATGAACGGCCGCCATAAATGGTGACAGTACGCACGTTCGAGTTGCGTCCGTAGAGGTAAAGCTCGTCACTGACCTGGTTAGCCAGTTCGCGTGTCGGTGTAATGACTAGAACCTGGACGCCATCGCCCTTGACGGCATTGATAGCGGGAAGACCGAAAGCTGCTGTTTTACCGGTTCCTGTGTGCGCCTGTCCGACCACATCGTGGCCTTCCATAATAAGTGGAATAGCCTGCTCTTGGATAGGGCTTGGCTGTTTGAAGCCGACGGCTTCGATTGAACGCATAATGTTCGCATTGAAATTGAAATCTTGAAATGTCATGGTGGTACCTTTGTGTGTGAAACCATTCATCCACCCACAAGGTACTATTCCCATGAACAAAATATTGGTCTCAATTAAATTTTACTAAAGAAACATCGGTAATTACCGAGCGATTCTCTTGTTTTGCGGAATTATACTTAAAAAATACTAATAATTACCATAAGAATTTCTACTAGTGCCTAGTTTAGACGAATACGGGGGAATTTGAGTATAATTGACCTGACAATGATCATTTTAGGATAGCTAATGGACTACACGATATTTGCACTCAGCGGCGCGGGCCTGTTTCTGGGTTTTTCAACAGCCTACCTGCTCTATTTTCCCAAGATGAAGATGCAGGAGGAGCAACTTAGAAGCATGAAAGAAGCCGGCGATGAGCTGGAAAAAGAATGTGAGAACATACAGATCCGATATGAAGCCTTACGCGAAGAGAACCTTGGGATTCAGACGGCGCTTTCAGGTATCGAAGTGGAAAAAAATATCTACAAAGAACAGGTGGGTGTCCTTAAAAATCTGCAGGACAAGTATTCACTTGCTCTCTCTGAAGCCTCTTCACTGCGGGTACATTTGGAAGAGGAACGCCGCCAAAACAGCGAAAAACTGGCACTGCTCAAGGGCGCTGAAGAGGAGATGAAACTTCAGTTCTCAAAACTTGCGAATGATATCTTTGAGCAGAGATCACAGGTGCATGCTGAGCAGAACAGAATGCAGTTAGACACAATCTTGAAGCCCTTTAAAGAGCAGGTAAATGCCTTTGGTAAAAAGATTGAAGAAAACTATATTACCGAAACAAAAGAGCGCCATCTGCTCAAAGACCAGATCATCCAGCTGCGAAGTCTAAACGAACGTCTTAGCGACGACGCGAACAACCTTACCAAGGCGCTAAAAGGGGAAAATAAGACTCAGGGAAACTGGGGAGAACTGATACTGGAGCGGATACTTGAAAGCTCAGGTCTGCGCGAGGGGTATGAGTATGAGACACAGGGCAGTTACAAAGACGGCGCGGGCAAGCTCTACCGTCCTGATGTACTGGTGCATCTGCCCGACAAAAAAGATATCGTCATCGACTCGAAGGTCTCGTTGATCGCTTACGAGCACTACATAAAAGCCGAGGATGAAGAGGCGAAAAAAAGTGCGAAAAAGCAGCATGTGGCCTCAATTCGCGCACATATCAAAGGCTTGAGCGAGAAACGGTATGAAGATCTTGTCGGAGTGAAGAGTCTGGACTTTATACTTCTTTTTACGCCTATAGAGGGCGCGTATATGCTTGCGCTGGAAAACGATGCCGATTTCTTTGAGGAGGCGATACGCCAAAACATCATGGTCGTCGGCCCTTCCACACTTCTGGTGACCCTGCGCACCATCGAGTATATCTGGCGAAACGAGCGTCAGGAGCAAAATGCCCAGGAGATAGCCCAGAAAGCGGCTGCTCTGTATGACAAATTTGTCTCTTTTGTTGAGGATATGAGCAAGATCGGTATGCAACTTAACAAGACGCAGGAGAGCTACGACATGGCGATGAACAAGCTGAAAAGCGGCCGCGGCAACCTGATACGCCGGACAGAGGAGATGAAAAAACTGGGGATAAAGACGCAGAAAAAGATAGATGCTTCTCTTCTTGAAAAGAGTTACGCTGATGTTTAGTCTGCTTCTGCGTGAGAAGAACATCCCGCGTCTGATGATCATTGTGCCGGTACTTTCGGTCATACTCCTGACCGTGCTGATCACCTATTTTTACATTTTGTACCGTCATCAGCACTTCAAGATCGAGAGCGAACGCTTGAAGCAGGAGTATATCCTCAGCGAGAAAAAACAGCTGCAAGAACGGCTGCAATCCATACAGATGCTCCTTCAAAAAAAGTATGAAAACATGGAAGAGCCGATGCGGGAGGAGCTTGTTTCACGGGTGAATATCGCCTATGACACGGCCCGGTTCCTCTACCACAGATACTCCAAAGGTTACAATGAACAGGCGGTAAAGGTGCTGATCCTGGGTGCATTGTCGCGGATGGAGTGGGGAGAGAAGAAGGACTATATCTGGGTCATAGACAAACAAGGAAACAATTTCTTAGCCCGTGACAAAGAGCTGCAGGGAAATATTTTTGAGTATGAAGACGCTGACGGACGTAAGATCATCCAAGAAGCTATTGCGGCTGTAGATGACAAGAAAGAAGCCTTTATAAAGACGCGTTTCAACCCTAAAAATCCACGCATTCAATTGCAGTATCTTAAAGATTTCGGACATTACAACTGGTTTTTCAGTACGGGGATGTACTACTATGATGAGTATGAGCGTATCAAGAAAAACATGATTACAAACCTCTCTGCGATTCAAAGCGATCCGGACGAATACTACTATATCGTTAACTCAGAAGGCCGGATCATCTACCATCCCCAGATGGAGCTTGACTCAAATATCTTGCACCTCAAAGACAAGAACGGTTTTGAGTATATAAAAGAACAGATTTCTGCTGCGAAAAAAGAGGGCGGTGGTTATGTGACTTACCACTCAAAATCAAGGCGACATGAGCAGTTCTCCTATAAAACAACATTGAGTGTCTATTTTAAACCCTTCGATTGGGTGATTACGACAGGGTTTTACGCGCTAAACCTTCAAAAAGCGATCGACAAGCAGCAGGCTTCACTCAAAAAAGAGATAGAAGAGGAGATCCGCACAATCTTGATCTTCTCTTTTATCCTGGCAGTACTGGTCATCTTGATGACGCTCTCTCTTTCTCGCCGTATAAGTACAATCTTTATCGAGTATAAAGAGCGTGTAAAAGAGCGTGAAAATGCTCTTCAGGCGCTCAATGATTCGCTCAAAGAGCGGGTTGAAATAGAAGTGGCTGCGCAAAGGGAGAAAGAGAAGATGCTGATCCAGCAGTCCAAGATGGCAGCTATGGGAGATATGATCTCCATGATCGCACACCAGTGGCGTCAGCCGCTCAACCAGCTCTCTTATGTGATGATGAACATTGAAGGTGCCTATGATGAGAGAACGCTCTCGCAGGAGTACCTTCAATCCAAGCTCAAAGAGGGAGAAAATCTTTTGGAGTACATGTCGCATACGATAGACGATTTCAGAGACTTCTTCAAACCCGACAAGGAGAAAGAGAAGGTGTGTTTGTGCGACTTGGCAGACAGCGCAATAGGGCTCATTGAAAAAGGGCTGGCGACGCAGGCGATACGTCTGGAAAAAGAGTACCTTTGTGACAAAAAACTCATGCTCTACAAGAACGAGATGCTCCAGGTTCTGCTCAATCTGCTCAAGAATGCCCAGGAGGCGCTCAGCGGCAAAGAGGAGGCAAGAATAAGGGTTCGCATCTATGAAGAGCAGGGCAGAGCAAAGATCAGTGTATGCGACAACGGGGACGGGGTCAAAGAGGAGAACCTAGAGAAGATATTTGAGCCTTACTTCTCGACCAAAGCCAGCCAGGGAACGGGCCTGGGGCTCTATATGTCGAAGATGATCATCGAAGAGCACATGAAGGGCACGCTTAGCCTGCGCAACAGCAAAGAGGGCGCAGAGTTTATAGTCTCGCTTCCTTTAGAAGCCTGAAGCACTCACTCGGGTGAGTAGGCCCTCAGTTTATACCCCACACCGGAGATGTTTTCAAGCGCGTCCTCGGGGAGTTTTTTTCGCAGGGCTCGCACCAAAGAGCGGATGGCGTCCGAACTCATCCCCTCATAAGGCCATATCTGGGACTCGATCTCTTCATAGGTGACGACACGCGAGGTGTTGAAGGCGAGCAGGTCCAAAAAGAGAAGCTCGTTTTTGGTCAGTTTTACGGGAGCACCGTCGCAGATGATCTCTTTAGAAAAGGCGTTGTAAGCACAGTTTTCTGAAAGGGGAAGGGCAAACTTGCTCTTATCTTGGGCACGCTGCACGGAGAGTTCCAGCGCACCCATCAGTTTTTCTTTGGTGATCGGCTTGATGATGTATTTGACCAGCTGAAGCTCAACGGCTTTTAGCAGATACTCTTGGTCGGTATAGGCGGTTGCAACGATGATCGGAGTCTTGAGATCTTCGGAGCGGATATAGCGTGCCATATCGATGCCGTTCATCTTGGGCATGGAGATATCGGTGATGATGATGTCAGGTCTGCTCTCGCGCCAGATATTCAAAGCGACCTTCCCATTTTCGGCTTCATAGACCTTTTTGCAGATCCGGCTGAGGTACTCGACGGCGACTTTTCGCACCTCTTCATCATCCTCAACGTATAAGATCGTATAGTTCTTCAAGATCGCTTGCTGCATGGGTTTTCCTTGGTTTACGCAAAATTATAGCAAACTTGTGTACAATAACAGGATGAATAAACGCTATTTTGAACTGGATGTTCTGCGCGGAAGCGCGGTTGTTTTAATGCTGATCTTTCATTTTGGATATGATCTGGCCTATTTCGGCTATGCGAACTTTAAAACGACGCAGGACCTGGAATGGATACTTTTCCGCGCTCTTATCCTTTCGCTCTTTCTGATCTCGGTGGGGATGAGCCTCTATCTTGCGTATTCGGAGCAGATCAAAGGGGATAAGCTTTTTAAACGTACGGTAAAACTTCTTGCTGTCTCTGTCATAATCTCGGCGGGAAGCTATCTTGTCTTCCCTTCCGAGTGGATCTACTTCGGAGTGATCCATTTTATCGCCGTGGCCTCTGTGGTCGGCGTGCTCTTTGTAAAGACGCCGAATCTGGCTCTTTTTCTTGGAATTGTCATCATCTTAAGTTATGTGGCGGATCTTTTCCGCCTTGACGGACTGCTTGAATTTTTGTCACTCCATCTTCCTCTTCCCCGCCATACTGTTGATGTGGTGAGTTTTACTCCCTGGTTCGGCGTAGTTTTGATCGGGATATTTGTGATGCACAAAAGAGTCTTTGGGCTGCGTATTGGCGAAAACCGTCTGACACGCAGAGTCTCCTTCCTGGGCCGGCACGCCTTGGCGGTCTATCTCCTGCAGCAGCCGATTCTTTTTTCTTTATTTTATGCGATCCAATTTCTAAGGTAGCCGATGCGAATTTTAATGCTAGAAGATGACAGAGCTCTTTCCGGTCTGGTGCACAGCTATTTGAAGAGAGAGTTCATGGTGGATTGTGTGTATGATACCAATGAAGCAAGAGCCTATATCGAACGTTATGATTATGATGTCGTGCTGCTTGATCGAAACATAAACGGTGCTGATGTCGGCCTGGAACTGATAGACACGGTAAAAAATAAGAATCCTTTGACCGGGGTGATCATTCTCTCGGCCTACGGCACGGTGTGTGAAAAGATAGAGGGGCTTAATGTCGGAGCGGATGACTATCTGGAGAAGCCCTTTGACAATGACGAACTTCTGGCGCGTATCTATGCCCTTGCCCGCCGCCACAACGCGCAGAGTATCGTCGAAGTCGAAGGTATGGCCTGTCATCTGAATACACAGGCCGTCACCTATGCGGGCAAAAGCATCGAGCTGAGCAAAAAAGAGAGCGCACTTTTTTTCTATCTGCTTCAGAACAAAAACCGCATTTTTTCGAGCGACGAACTTCTTGATGCGCTCTATCTTCATCCCGAAGAGCTGGCCTCAAGCACCATCCGCGTCACCATCGCCCATATCCGCAAAAAGCTTCCGGTCGACCTGATTAAAACAGTAAAAACACGAGGGTACTTCATTGAAATCTAAGAGCATGCAGTCCAATATCATCAAATTTTTCTTCTTTAGTGCGCTGCTGGCGATGAGCTTCACGCTGATATACGTCTCCTACAGCTACCACCAGCAGCTCAAACAGAACATCAAAGGGGTATTGCAGATCATGCTCTCCGATGTCAGACATCAGCATCTTGATGAGAACCTTCATTTTGAAGAAGTGGAGTTCTTTTCTGAGGTAGCAAAAAAAAGCTCTTACGGGCACCTCTTCGATGATCTTAGAATGGAGGTGACGACGGAACTTCCCGGGGAAGATTCGAGCCGTGTGGGACATTATGAGAAGATCTCCGAGCATGAGTATCTTTATCTTTCGTGCAGCCATGCGCTGATGGACAAGGTGGTACTTCTTTTTACCTTAAGAACTCTTGCCCTGTTTTTGCTGATCTTTGCCGTGTTGGTCGGTGTCTTTGTTCTTTATGTCAGACGGCAGTTTCGCTGGCTTAACTGCCTAATCGATTTTTGCAACTCCTACAAGAAAGAGAACACTGCTGTCCTTCGCTGCAACGGCACCTACGAGTCACAAACTCTCCACCAGGCCATCTTTTCCCTTATCAATGTCAACGAGAGCCTTTGTGTCCAAAAACAGGCACTTTTCAAAGAGGCCGCGCATGAACTCAAGTCCCCTATAGCCGTACTGAAAGCACGCCTTTCGCTTTTTGAACAGGATGAGGATATGGACAAGCAGGAGTTTGTTCTGCAAAGCCAGGAAGATATCGCGCGTATTATTTCCAAGCTCAAAGAGCTGCTCTTTTTGAAGTCGATTGAATGGGACATGCAGCTGGGACTTGAAGATGTCAATATGGAGGACAACTGCAAGATGATGCAGGAGGCCTTCGGTCCGATACTGATGAAGAAGAGTGTGAACGTAGAGGCCTCGTGGGAAAAAGGATTCATCATCCACACACACAAGGATGCGATGCAGAAAGTACTTCAGGCCGTATTTGAAAATATCTTTATGCACACCAAGTACCATTCGACGATCTATGTCACGGCCAAACCCAATGAGATCTTTATCATAAACGAGATCGGCGGAAAAGACGATACTCTTTTTTCTTCTTATATCGGCACCAAGATGATAGAGAGGCTCTCGGAAAAACTGGCTTACGAATACAAGACCTCCTCGGATGAAAAATATTTTTATACCCGGCTCATCTTCCATTCGATGTATGATGACAGATGCTTGCTGTAAGAGAGGATTGAGATGAAGTATTTAACACAGTTCTATTATGAGAAGACATGGACAAAGATTTCGCAGAGTGAAGTTCTAAGACTGATCAAAGAGGAGTTCCCCGATATTCCTCCTGAAGGAACGTTTGATCATGTCGAAGCGGAGTGTCAAAAAGGAAAAACGGTCGCCGTCGGCGAGTGCCGTTTCAAAGAGGACAAAAGCAGCTAAAAAATTCGAGGTGCTCTTAAGAAGAGTTTACTTATAATTCCGCCATTACATTTTAGGATTTAGCATGAAAATTATTCTTCTTGGCGCACCGGGCGCAGGCAAAGGCACTCAGGCGCAATTTCTGACAAAGAAATATGATATTCCTCAGATCTCGACAGGTGATATGCTCCGTGCCGCGATCAAAGCGGGCACGGCCATGGGCAAGATGGCAAAAGAGTTTATGGATTCGGGCAGACTGGTCACCGATGAGATCATCATCGGTCTGGTCAAGGACCGCATTACAGAAGATGACTGTAAGAACGGCTTCTTGCTGGATGGTTTTCCTCGCACGGTTCCCCAGGCAGATGCACTGACGGCGGCGGGAATAGCGATTGACGCCGTCATCGAGATCGATGTGCCGGACGAAGAGATCGTTAAACGGATGTCGGGCCGCCGCGTTCATCAGGATTCGGGCCGCAGTTACCACTTGATCTACAACCCGTCAAAAGTCGAAGGAAAAGACGATGTGACGGGGGAAGAACTGATCCAGCGTCTTGATGACAAAGAAGAGATCGTCAAAGACCGTCTTAAGGTCTACCATGAACAGACACAGCCGCTTGTCGATTATTACAAGGCGCAGGCTGACAAAAAAGAGAGTCTGAAATATATCCGTGTTGACGGAACGAAAGATATCAAGATCGTTGAGAGTGAGATCGTCCGCCAGCTTGGCTAAGAGGAGAGGGCACTCTTCTTTATTCTGCGCCGCCGCATTTGCCGGTACCGCATTTTTCCGCTCCGCATCGAGAAGCAGAAGCATTCGTTTCAATCGCTTCCTTAAAATCCTCGGCCCCAAGCGTCTTGTATCCTGTGGCATTGATGGCCTGCATGATCTGCTCAAGCGATGTCTGCGTCGCGTCAAACTCGACGATGGCGCGTTTGTCTGAAGCGGAAGCTTCAATGCTGATAAGGCCCGCTATCTTTTCTGAGGCCCGCTCTATTGTCGCCTCGCAAGACTCGCAGGTCATTCCTTCGACGGAGATCACTTTTTTAAGCACATTGGCCTGATCGATCACAAGGACTTCGGGCTCTTCCTTGCCTGTCAAGACAAGCATCGTTCCTGCAAAGAGTACGCCGATGACTACAAGCGCTGTTATTATCACTTTTTTATTTATCACTGTTTTTCCTTTTAGATGTTTATGCTATTTTTTAGAAAGCAGACTAGGGGTGAGGGACTTTGACATTGGAGTTGAGCAGATACCCGATAAGAAGCACCAACGCAAGTACGCCCACAGCCGAAAGTCCAAGATAGACATTGGCCAAAAAGACCAGCCAAAGCAAGATGGCGCCAAGAGGCGTCGGCACACCGGTGAAGTATTTAGCAGCCTCTCCGGGATCGGCGGCGATGTTGAACTGGATAAGACGGCGAAGTCCTGAGATGACATAGTAGATGCTTCCCGCTCCGGCAAGAAGTTTCATTGTCAAGGAGCTGTCGGCAAAGACTGCCTCAAAGATCAAAAAGGTCGGCATCAGCACAAAGGTCAAGAAGTCCGCAAAGGAGTCAAGTTGTACGCCAAACTCGTTGGAAAGTTTGTACTTTCGAGCGACTTTTCCGTCAAAGATGTCAAAGGCGCCGCCCATCCATGCTAAAACAACGGCAAGAAAAAAGTTCTGCTGGGTGATAAAATAGACAGCCAAAAGTCCAAAAGTAATGTTTCCCATCGTGATGAGATTGGCAATGTTGAAGTGGTTTGAGGGATTGCGTAGAAATGACATTAATTTCCTTATTTAAAAAATAAAAGTATATCGAAATTCAGAGTCTCTATTTGCTTTTTGTGAGTGCTATAACAGGAAACTTTACAAGAATGGACACAATAGCAGGGTCACTTGAACAATATGACAGAACAGCAAAACCATAAAATGAAAGATTTAAAGTCTAAAAACACAGGGTCTCAGAGTGAGGAAACAAGGTTTCTTTTTCTTTATAATATCAGGAAAAATCCTATCAAAATTAAGAAACGCTGAGGGTACACGGCACTTTTTTGCAAAATCTGATAAAATGCAGGATAAGTTTAGCAGGTTTTAAATTGATTTCTATTATCATTACAAATATAAAAAGCGTCTCAAAGAAGAGAAGATGAAAAAACTGACAGAGTGTAAAAAAGGGAGTAGCTGCAGGCTTGTAAAACTGCATGCAAGCGGCCCCTTGAAACAGCGCCTTCTCTCGTTTGGGATGATGAAGGGCGTGGTTATAGAGCTGCTGGAGTACTCGGCGACGAAAAGCACAGTCGAGATCAAAGTCGGAAAGATGCGCATTGCCCTTCGCAAAGAAGAGGCCGAACTTATTGAGGTAGATATTAATGAATAAGATCAAGATCGCCCTTGTCGGACAGCCTAACGTCGGCAAAAGTATGCTTATCAATTCAATCTCAAATGCTCATCTTCAAGTCGGAAACTTCACCGGTGTGACGGTAGAGAAAACTGCCGTGATGTTTGAGTTTCAAGACTACAAGTTCACCGTGATCGATCTGCCCGGCACCTACGCGTTTACGGACTACTCCATCGAAGAGCGCGTGACCCATGAGTACCTCTGTAATGAAGAGTATGATCTTATTTTGAACGTCGTCGATGCGACCAATCTGGAAAAAAACCTCCAGCTGACCTCTGAGCTGATGACGATGAGCAAAAAGATGGTTTTGGCGATCAACATGATGGATGAGGCTGACGCGGAGGGAATAGCGATAGACGGCAAGTATCTAAGTGAACTGACAGGCCTTCCCGTCGCAAAGGTCTCTGCCGTTGCGCGAACGGGGCTTGAAGAGATGCTCTACCTGGCGATAAAGACGCACAAGGCCTCGGAGCAGGAGCTAAAACTCATCTTTTCCGAGGCGCTTGAAGAGGAGATAACAAGGATTAAGGGCTATCTTGACAAACACAAGTTCAAAGCGGCTATCTCCAACCGCAACATTGCGATCAACCTTTTGCAAAAAGAGAAGAAGACTTACCGTACTTTGCACGACAACCCGATCTGGATAGAGCTGCTGCCCCTGCTCATAGAAGCCGACAAACACATCGCGCTTCACCACAATACCGATGATATCAAAGAACTTTTTGCCGAAGAGTACCTGGCCTTCAACCGCGGGATCATTGCCGAGACCGTCAAGGCCGAAAACACCGACGCCCGGCTCAGTATGACAGAGAAGATCGACAAGATCTTGATCCATCCCATTTTTGGTATACCTATCTTTCTCTTTTTTATGTGGGGACTTTTTCAGCTCACCTTTGAAGTGGGTTCCATTCCTATGGAGTGGATAGATGCCTTCTTCTCCTGGTTTGGCGGGCTTATCGGTTCGAGCATCTCCAATACTGATGTGCGCTCTTTGGTCGTGGATGGCATCATCTCCGGCGTCGGAGCGGTGGTGCTCTTTATCCCCAATATTGTTATCTTGTTTATCGGGATCGCTCTGCTTGAGAGTACCGGCTACATGTCGCGCGTGGCCTTTTTACTGGACGGTTTTTTTCATAAGTTCGGCCTTCACGGGCAATCCTTCATTCCGCTGGTCACAGGTTTTGGCTGTTCTATCCCTGCGTATATGTCCGCGCGTGTCCTGAAAAACGACAGGGACCGCCTTTTGACGCTCTTTATCATCGGTTTCATGAGCTGTGGAGCGCGTCTGCCGGTCTATGTTCTATTTGCGGGCGCCTTCTTTTCTCAAAGTCTTGCGGGAAATATTTTGTTTGCGATCTATATCGGCGGTGCGCTGATCGGCCTGGTCGCGGCGAAGGTCCTGCGCATGACGGCTTTCAAAGGTCTGGACGAGCCTTTTGTTATGGAGATGCCAAAATACAGGCTTCCTTCACTCAAGCTCATCTGGCACACGGTCAAAACAAAGACATGGATGTATCTGAAAAAAGCGGGTACCTTTATCGCCGCGGCATCGATGCTGGTCTGGTTCTTGAGCAACTACCCACACAATGCGGCCCTCGAAGCCTCTTATGCAAGCCAGATCGAATCCGTCGGTGAAGAGAAAGCCTCTGTGTTACGCAATACGATGAAGGTGGAGCTTTTGGAACAGAGTTACCTCGGACGCGTTGGCAAGTTTATCGAGCCTGTTTTCACGCCTTTGGGCTTTGACTGGAAGATGGCTGTCGCCTTGCAGGCCGGACTGGCCGCCAAAGAAGTCGTCGTCTCCACCTTAGGCGTGCTTTATGCACTGGGAGACAAGGTCGATGCGGAAAACTCAGGGCTGATGAAGGTGATCTCGAAAAATATCTCCTTTCCTTCCGCGGTAGCATTTATCGTGGTGATCATGATCTATCTTCCCTGCCTCGCGGCATCGGTCGTCTTTACCAAAGAGGCAGGAGGGATCAAGTACTTCTTCTATCTTTTCGCGCTGACGACAACAGTGGCCTATGTTCTGGCCTTTGTCGCCTACCGAATTACGCTATTGATTACTTGAACAACTATAACTGAAAAAAATGAAGCAGTTTAGAGTATAATATTTTTGTGAGTTTTAGTTTAGTAGTGTCCTTATTAGATTTTGGTTAACAGACCTTTGATAGAATGGTGATTATGATAAAAATATTAATGATAGAAGATGATTACGAACTAGCGGAAGTTTTGGGCGAGTTCCTTGTTGATCTCGGCATGAGTATTGAGACAGAAGAGGACCCTTTCAAAGCACTAAGCCGTCTTAAGCTTGAGCATTTTGATCTGGTGATTTTGGATCTGACACTGCCGGGTATGGACGGACTGGAAGTCTGCGCAGAGATACGTGCAAAACAGAATGTCCCGATTATCATCTCTTCTGCGCGTTCTGACATCAACGACAAGGTAAAGGCTCTAGAGCTTGGTGCGGACGACTATCTGCCCAAGCCCTACGATCCGCGCGAACTTGAAGCGCGAATCCACTCAGTCCTGCGCCGCTATGAAAACATTGATGCCACACCTTTGAGCACGCCGTCTGATTTTGTCCTGGACGAAGAGGCGATGGAGATACACTACAAAGGAAAACTTCTGGACCTGACCAATGCGGAGTACGGGATCTTGGCCTTCATGATCAAAAAGCAGGGCTTTGTGATCTCGCGCGAGGACCTTATCCACAATGTCGCCGCGATCAATGAAGAGAGCTCAAACAAGAGCATTGACGTCATGGTCGGGCGTATTCGAAACAAGATCGGGGAGAAGACACTTATCGAGTCCATCCGAGGCATCGGCTATAAGCTTCTCAAGTAAGCCTGCGATGAAGGTTGTTCTTTTTGCCTAGATACTCCATCCTCATCACCGTTCTTATCGCCTTGGCGGTGACGCTGAGTACGGTGAGTTTTACGGTCTGGGAGTTTTATCAGCTAAACCGCCAGCAGTACCTCTCCAACATCTTCAGCAAGAGTCAGCTGATACGCCAGATCTATGGTGACTCCCTGCACAGAGAAAGCACCTCTGCCCTTCTGGAAGTAAACCTGGCTCTTTATCAGCTCTTTGTGGTGCATGACAGGGATCTGGCCAGGAAGGTCCTAGAAAACGGCAAGAAGGTTCAAGAAGAGTCTTTTGAGATACTAGACCACCTTCAAAATCAAGAGAACCCAAGTTTTACGCCGGCAGATAAAAATCATATTGAGATGTTTTTTTATGGCGAGAAGGTCTACTTCCATATCACGACTCCAGTCTCCTCGTTGCTGCTTGAGGCGAGGGACCTGAAACCCTACCATATGGGCAATCTTCTTTATGCCTACCTAACCATCGTCTGGATCATTCTTTTTTCGTTTTTTTACATTCTCAAAAGCTTCTATCCCCTCAGGCGGCTTCGCGACAAGATCAAAAGGTTTGCCGAGGGCGACCTGCATGTTTCGTTCAAGGTGGAGGGAAATGACGAGATATCCGAGGTCTCCAACGAGTTCGACAATGCCGCCAAAAAGATCAACACCCTCATCGAGTCGCGCAACCTCTTTTTGCGTAACATCATGCATGAGCTCAAGACACCCATCACCAAAGGGCGCTTTTCGGTGGAAATGCTTGAAAATACAAAATATAAAAGCCGGCTTTTGAATGTCTTTATCCGTATGGAAGGCCTCATCAACGAGATGGCCTTGATCGAGCAGATCGCTTCAGGTTTTGAGCAGACAAGGCTGGAAGACTACCGGGCCGTCGATGTTATCTCCGAAGCGATCGATCTTGGATTTTTCGAGAGTGACAACTATGTGCTCGATATCAACAGCGACTTGATGCTCCATGTCGACTACAAGCTCTTTGCGACGGCTATCAAAAACATGATCGACAACGCGATCAAGTACTCAGACGACAATAAAGTCGTCATCACCGCGCGCGAGGGGAAGCTCCTCTTTGAAAACTACGGCAAGGGTCTGGACGAACCGCTCTCCTACTACACCGAACCCTTCACAAAATCACATAAGGCCGTGCACAGTTTCGGTCTGGGTCTTTACATCGTCAATGCCATCTTAGAATCACACGGCTACCGACTGCACTACGAACATCTTAATGGATGGAACCGCTTCTGGTTTGAACTCAAAGAGCCGAAGACTTAGCAAATATGTCGGTGTGTCTTCTGTGTTGGTTTCTTGCCAGACCTTAGCAACACAAAAAACTTTTTAAAAGTACCTCGAAGGCAAGCTGACCCTTAAGCAACTTTTCCTCAAATATGACCCAAAGGTGTCCTTGTTAATGCTCTACGCCAATTCATCGAGGTTCTCTCCCTCCCTTAACGTCAAAAACCACCTCGTCGAGACGGCGACGTGGAGGGGCATCTATAAAAGTTTCATATCCTCGTGTTGTGAAGTTTTTCGATGGCGTCGGTGTTTGAAATGAGGTCTTGCATGTCTTCTTGGGTCTTTTTTGCACTCTGTGCTGCGTTTATAATCGCCTGGACGATGAGGGAGATGGAGGAGTGGATGTCACTGAGGCTTTTTTGGGTACGTTCTGCGAGTTTTCGTACCTCGTCAGCAACCACGGCAAAACCGCGTCCGTGTTCGCCTGCGCGCGCGGCTTCTATGGCAGCGTTGAGCGCAAGCAAATTAGTCTGGTCGGCGATATCGCCTATGGTGCTCAAGATGGCTCTGATCGTTTCGGTATCGTGTGAAAGAGTCTCAAACTGCCGCTGAAGTTCATCCTGTTTGTCAGCGGAGTTGTTCAAAGAGAGGCTTAGACCCTGGATCTTCTCTTTGAGAAGCTCATCTTGAGGCAAGCTCTCGCTTCTTTCACCTAGGGCCTTCTCGGCGTGATGAAGCTCATCTTTGAGTGCTGAGAGTTCTTGCTCCAGGGTACAGCTGATCGCTTCGGCCTCCTTGAGCGCGATATCTGCTCTTTTTTTCTCCTCGTGCAAGTCATGGTGGGCAAGAGTTTTTTCCTGCTGGGCGCAAAGAAGATGCTCCTGCGTCATGTGGAGCTCATCTGCACTGCGTTTCATCTGCAGCGCAAGCGCCTCGAAGATATTTTCATCTTCGCGCAGTGGGGGCGAAACGGAATGCAGATTTTTTTTAAGATCAGCATACAGCTTCCCGATAAAAAGAAGGACGAGAATGTTCAAAAACAGAAGGGCTGAAATAAAAATAGACGTCCGGTTTGGCATCTTGGGCTGCGGGAAAAAGCGGTTTTTCTCTTTGATCAGTTCCCGGCCAAGCTCGCCCATCTTTGTGTATTCCGCGTGAAGCTGCGCAATGATTTTGGCCTTTTCTGGGCTGAGACTCTCAATAATGGAGCTGATATGCGTGCCCAATTTCTTCTCGAGTACAGAGAACTTACTGCCGACAGGAGTCTTAAAGCTCAGTGCCGATGCAATGCTCTCATGGCCGGCCAGGATAAGATAGATCAGCGGCAGCCTCTCCTCGGCTTTGAGCTCTTTAGCAAGCGCGTCGCTGAGATGGTTGAGGCTGCTATAGCTCTGCTCAAACGCTGTGGTATCCAGCGTGCCTGCATCGCTGTTTCCGCTTGGCTCAGGAAGCAGCAATGCGCAGCCAAGCATACCAAGGCCGAGAAGGCCCACAAGAAGGGAGAGAATAATGAAGTTAGTTTTAATCTTCTGCATACCCAACTTAAGCATTTTTTATGCCATAGTGGCTAAAATAACGCTATGAAAAAAGAGATATTGATAACCAATGATGATGGCTATGATGCCGAGGGTCTTCTGGCGCTAGTCGAGGCGCTGCGCGGTGTTGCACGTATAACTGTTGTGGCACCTACGAGCGAAAAATCAGCCTGCGGCCACTCCTTGACGTTGACAAAGCCGCTTCGTTTTGTTCAGGTGGACGATGATTTCTACAAACTCGATGACGGCACGCCGAGCGACTGCGTCTATCTGGCGCTGCACTCCTTGTATGCGGGGAAAAAACCCGACCTGCTGATCAGCGGAATCAACCGCGGGGCAAACATGGGCGAGGACATCACCTACTCGGGTACCGTCGCCGGAGCGATGGAGGGAGTGCTGCATAACATCCCCTCCATCGCGATCTCGCAGGTTTTGGGGATGTCCCAGCAGGGAATAAATGCGGATTATACACTGGCGCAAAGAGTCATCCGCGAGTTGGTCGTGAAGATCCTTGAGGGCGAGTTTCCTTTGCCGCACCGCGAGCTGCTTAACATCAACATTCCTCCCGAAATAGATCAGATCAGCTACCAGATCACCTATGCCGGCTACCGCTTTTATGCCAATGATGCCCACCTTCACCGCAATCCGCGCGCGGAGGAGTTCTGGTGGCTGGGACTGCATCCGCTGCAGTGGAAAGTCCGGGAGTCTGAGGGTGTGAGCGATTTTGATGCTATAGCAGACGGAAAGGTCTCGCTCACTCCGGTGATGCTCGATCTCACCGCCTACCGCTCGATGAAAAAACTGCACGACTTTATCCATGCCGAGATATGAACGTTCGCGGATGCTTATGGGCGAGGGTTTTGAGAAACTTTCCGGCGCGAAGGTCCTGCTCTTAGGTGTGGGCGGCGTCGGCAGTTTTTGTCTGGACTGTCTGTATCGAAACGGCATCCACGATATTACGATCATCGACTGCGACAGCTATGACATCAGCAATCAAAACCGCCAGATGTGGTCTGAGCTGCACGAGGGAGAGTCTAAGGTCGAAGCGCTTCATACGCACTATCCCCGGATCAAGACCATAGAGATGAAGATCACGCCGCAATGGGTGGAGGAGTTCGATTTTGAGCCTTATGATCTTGTTTTGGACGCAATCGATGATATCCATGCGAAGCTTGCTTTGGCACAGAAGTGCTATGCGAAACTCATCTCGGCTACAGGGTCTGCCAAACGGCTTGACCCAACCAAGATAGAAGTCTCTACGATCTGGAAAACCCACGGGGACCGTTTTGCCAGCAAGATCCGCTACGAGCTGAAAAAACGCCGCTTCAGCAAAAAGTATCCGGTCATCTTCTCGAGCGAACCGGCCAAGACCAAGGTGAAGGGGAGTTTTGTGGGTGTGACGGGGGCATTTGGTCTGACGATGTGCTCTGTGGCCCTGCAAAGATTATTGCAAAAATGAGAGCCGGTGTGCGCTCGGTGTCTTTAGAGAAGGCCCTTTGGCTTAACCGTGCGCCGCTTGGCAAGGCCGAGCTTCTGGGCAAGATCGTCCTGCTCGACTTCTTTACCTACGGCTGCATTAACTGCCTCAATGTCCTGCCTGACCTGGCAGTTTTAGAACAAGAGTTTGCACAGGAACTGGTAGTGATCGGTGTGCATACGGGGAAGTTTGCGCATGAAAAAGAGGATCATGCCGTTCGTGAAGCGATAAAACGCTACAAAATAAACCACGCCGTCATCAATGACGCGGAGCACATTTACAAGGAGGCCTACGCGATCAAGGCCTGGCCGACGCAGGTCCTGATCGATCCCGAGGGATACATCGTCAAAGAGTACCGAGGCGAAGGGCATCTGGACGCGATCCGCGATCAGATAAAGGCGCTTCTTTATAGCTATACGCCTTCCAAAAAGAATTTTTCTGTTGACAAAGAGAAAATGCTCCCCTCGCTTTTGCACTACCCGCAAAAGATAGCCGTATCGGCTGAGTACCTCTTTGTCTCGCACAGGGATGAGGTGCTGGTCTGCTCGCATCAGGGGGAGATACTGCATAAGATTACCGGACTTTCGCAGCCGCAGGGGATGGTCTATATCGGCGAGATACTCTATATCGCCTCGCATGCCGGCGGCTTCATCACCGCTGTCAGCGACGGCTTTTCACACAAAGAGCTCTGGCTGGAGGGCTTGAGAAACCCATACGATCTTTGCAGCGACGGCAAGTTTCTTTATGTCGCGCTGGCGGGGGCACATCAGATCAAAGGCTATGATCTCAAGTATAAACGTGAGTCCTTTGTTATAGGGCGTGAAAACAGCGAGTCATTGCATGACGGAAGTTACGCGGAAGCTGTTCTGGCGCAGCCTTGCGCTATGGCGCTTTTGGATGAGGAACTCTGGTTTGTCGACAGTGAGAGTTCAAGCCTGCGCTGTGCGGCATACGGCGAGGTCACATCACATCTGCGTGGCGATGAACTACAGCATCCTTTGGGACTAGCGGCAGGCAGTTACGGGGAGGGCTGCGGAGCAGGGCGGATTTTCATTTCGGACAGTTATAATAATGCGATCAAAGTCTTCGATCCGCTCTCACAAGAGCTTAGAGTACTTTTGGAAGGTCTGGCAGAGCCCTCTGGCATAGCCAAAAGAGGGTGTATGCTCTACATATGTAACACCAATGCCCATGAGATTCTCATCTATGACCTCTCAACAATGCAGAGCTCACAACTGATACTAAAGGAAAAATAGTGGCAACAAAAATCCTGGTCTCCGCTTTGGAACCCTCATCAAACCTTCACCTCAAGGCCCTCTATCCCTACCTTGGCAATGCAGAACTCTGCGGGATTTTTGACGAGAGTCTGGGCGTGCCTCTGTACAGTCCGAAGGAGTTTTCGGTCATGGGGATAAAAGATGTCATCGGAAAGATATTTGCCGCCAAAGAGGCAATGGCCGAGCTTCTTTTCCTCAGTGCCGATGTGGACAAGGTCTTGCTCATCGATGCGCCCGCTTTCAATCTTCCGCTTGCCAAAAAGATCAAAGAGAAGTACCCGGAAAAAGAGGTCATCTACTACATCTTGCCGAAGGTATGGGCCTGGAAGAAAAAGCGTGCGTTAAAAGTCGACAAATACTGCGACAAGATCCTCTCTATCTTTCCTTTTGAAAAGCAGTTCTACCCGCGCTGCATCTATGTGGGAAACCCTTTGATGGACGAGATCAAAACATTCAAAGACGCAGTGACACACAATGGAAAGATCGCTTTTTTAGCCGGAAGCCGAAAGTCCGAGATCCGTACCTTGATGCCGGTTTTTCATGTGTTGCGAAAAAAACACGCAGAAGAGGCACTTTTGGTTATTCCGCCTCATTTTTCTGCCGAAGAGATAGAAAACCTTTACGGGGACATCTCCGGTTTCAGTGTGATCAAGCAGACACATGAAGCCCTGCTGCAGGCTGATTTTGCCTATGTCTGCAGCGGCACGGCAACTTTGGAATGTTCACTTATCGGCACACCCATGGTTCTGGTCTATAAGGCCAACAGGCTGGAGTACTGGATAGGCAGGCAGTTTGTCAAACTCAAACATGTCGGTCTTGCAAACATCATCTTTGATTTTGAAGGAAAAGAGGAGATGCACGCAGAGCTTTTACAGGACGAGGTGAGTGTGGAGAAGATGTATGCGGTCTATGAAACGCTTGAAAAAGAGAAATTCCTGCAGCGCTCCTTTGAGCTTAGAGAACTGCTGGGAAAAAGCAGTTTGAGCGATGTAGCACAGATCATACTGCGCGAAGAAGCGTAGCGGCAGATGCAGGAGGTCAATGCGTTTATCGCCCTTGTAAACGGTATCGTCTGGGGTCCACTGATGCTTTTTGCGATACTTGGTACCGGCCTTTATCTGAGCATAGGGCTGAAGTTTATGCCGCTTCGTATGCTCAAGTCGGGATTCATCCTCATCTACAAGGGGCGCAAAGAGGACAAAAAAGAGGGAGAGATCACACCTTTTAATGCGCTGATGACCTCTCTCTCTGCCACGATAGGAACGGGTAATATCGCCGGTGTGGCAACGGCAATCTTTCTGGGCGGTCCGGGCGCGCTTTTTTGGATGTGGATGGCGGCACTTTTTGGCATGGCGACAAAGTATGCCGAAGCCGTTCTTGCGGTGCATTACCGAGAAAGAGACGAAGAGGGCAACCATGTCGGCGGGCCGATGTTTTACATCAAAAACGGTCTGGGAAAACAGTGGAAGTGGCTGGCCTTTGCCTTTGCATTTTTTGCCTCGATAGCGGGCTTTGGGATAGGAAACACGATACAGGCGCATTCGGTCTCAGATGTGCTCGCTTCCTCATTTGACATTCCCAAGCTTTACAGCGGCTTGGTATTAGCTGTCTTGGTGGGTCTTGTACTCATCGGCGGGATCAGGCGCATAGCGAGTGTTGCCGGGGCGATTGTGCCTTTTATGAGCATCGTCTATCTTCTTACGGGAGTGCTCATCGTGCTGCTCAACATCAGCGCCTTGCCCGAGGCACTCTCTTTGATCCTCTCCTCTGCATTTACGGGTTCGGCGGCAAGCGGCGGTTTTGCGGGGGCGAGCGTCTGGGCGGCGATGCAGTTCGGCGTCGCCCGGGGCATCTTTTCAAATGAAGCCGGCCTGGGTTCTGCGCCCATCGCGCATGCGGCCGCCAAAACAGACTCTTCGGTCCGGCAGGGTCTGATCGCGATGATGGGGACCTTTATCGACACGATCGTCATCTGTTCGATCACGGGACTTGCCATTGTCCTTTCAGGGGAGTATCTTTCCGGTCAGAGCGGCGCGACGCTTTCGGCTTTGGCCTTTTCCAAGACGCTTCCTTTTATCGGCGAATATGTGGTGACCTTCAGCCTGATACTCTTTGCCTTCACGACCCTGGTAGGCTGGAGTTTTTACGGGGAGAAAAGCCTCTACTATCTGCTGGGACAAAAAGCGATCATCCCGTTTAGGGTGGCGTGGATATTGGTCATCCCTCTTGGCTCCATGATGGATCTGAAGTTCATCTGGCTTCTGGCCGACACGCTCAACGCCCTGATGGCCCTGCCCAATCTTATCGCGCTGATACTGCTCAGCCCGGTCGTCTTTAAACTGACCAAAAGCTATTTTAGGAAAAAAGCCTAGATTAGCTATAATGCCTCCAATAGAATAATAAGGAATAATTTTGGAACACAAAGAGCCGATGACCAAATTTGGATATGAAAAACTGTCCGCTGAGATGAATTACCTAAAAAATATTGAACGTCCAGAAGTCGTCAAGGAGATCGAGGTCGCTTTGGAGTACGGCGATCTTAAAGAAAATGCCGAGTACCACGCGGCAAAAGAGAAACAGCGCCTTATCGATGGACGATTGAACGAACTCTCCGACCTGCTCAGTTCTGCGCAGATCGTCGATCCTTCCGTGCTTGAGCATGCGCGCATTAGCTTCGGCTCGACCGTCGTGCTCTGCGACCTTCAAAATGACGAAGAGCTGACCTATACGATCGTAGGCGGATGCGAAAGCAACCCTGCACAGGGGCTTATCTCTTTCAACTCTCCTTTGGCAAAACAGCTTTTGGGAAAAGAAGAGGGTGATGAGGTCAAGGCAAAACTTCCCGGCGGCGTAAAAGAGTTTGAAATACTCGAAGTGAAATACCAGGAGATCGTGTTTGACTGCAAATAGAGTAGGCATTATCGGCGCCAGCGGCTATACAGGGTTTGAGCTGATCAAACTGATACTCGCACATCCCTATTTTGAGCTCAGTTATGTTGCGACGACAGAGGGAAACACGACTTTGAGTGAACTACACCCTTCGCTTTTGGGCGTGCATGAGTGTGAAGTACGCAAAGCCGACGTTTCAGAAGCCGCAAAAGCCGCCGATCTGATCTTTTTGGCCGTGCCGCACAAAACGGCCATGGAGTATGTCAAAGGGCTGATGGAGACAGGGGTCAAGATTGTTGATCTTTCGGCAGATTATCGCCTGCAAAAAGAGCGCTACGAGCAGCACTACTGCTTGCACACCGATGCGCAAAATCTCGACAATGCCGTCTATGGCCTTCCCGAACTTTACCGCGAAGCGATCAAAAACGCCCGTCTTGTAGCCAATCCGGGCTGCTATCCTACCTCTGCTATCTTGGGTATTTTGCCTTTTGCAGAGCACATCAAAGCCGGTTCTGACATCATCATTGACGCAAAAAGCGGTGTCAGCGGTGCGGGCAAGCAGTGCACGAGCAACACCCATTATGTGACGATAAATGACAATCTTTTTGCCTATAATCCGCTTGGCCACCGCCACGGTCCGGAGATCTTTGAAAAGATATCGCTTCAAACGGACAGAGAGTTCAGGGTCCAGTTTGTTCCTCATCTTGTTCCGGCTACTCGCGGTATGCTCTCTTCTGTTTATCTTCAACTCAGCAGTGAGATAGACGCGGCAGCACTTTTGCAAACATATTACAAAGATGAGAAAATGGTGCGTGTGCGTAGCAATCCTGTTGATATGAAAAGTGTTGCGGGGACGAATTTTTGCGATCTTTACGTCAAGCAGCTCGGTTCGTTTGTGTTTGTGAGTTCAGCAATCGACAACCTTCTTCGCGGGGCAAGCTCACAAGCGCTCGCCAATGCCAATCTGATGTGCGGTTATGATGAGAGCGTGGGCCTGCCCATCTTTGCTTATGTCCCCTGAGATCACACTTCAAGAGGGTGCGATATTTCTTGCCGATGCGCACTACAGCAAGGCCTATCCCGCTTTTTTCTCTTTTTTAAAAGCGCTTGACAAGGGAAAGATCAAGACCACCCAACTGATACTGATGGGAGATATCTTTGAACTCCTTTTTGGCGCTATAGCACAGACTAAAAAAGATAATGAAGCAGAGATAAAACTCCTGAACAGTCTCTCGAAAAAGATAGAGATCATCTATTTTGAGGGTAACCATGATTTCGGACTGAAAAGCGTCTTCCCGGATATAGCTGTCTACTCTTTGCCGGAACAGCCTGTTCTTGCTCGGTTTTTGGCTCAAAAGGTACAGCTCTCTCACGGGGATACGAAAACTCCGCTTGGCTACCAGCTTTATACGCGGCTTATCCGCACACATTTTATACTTTATGCTATCGGAATGCTTGACCGGGCATGTGGAAACTGTATTTTAAAATGGCTCAAAAACAGGGGAGAAAAAAAGAATCCCTGCTACAAGATAGAAACCTTTCAGGAGATAATAAAAAAACGTCTGAACTATTTGAGAAAGGATGCCTTGGATATCGTTATCGAGGGGCATTTTCATCAAGACACACGTTTTAGACTACATAGTTTTGTTTACATAAATTTGGCCTCGTTTGCTTGCAATCAAAAATATTTTATTGTACAATCTAATAAAGAGCAGCTGCAGCTGCAAGAGACCCGTTTTGAGGAGTCAGAGTGAAGAGTGATAATGTGTTAAAGGTCGGAACCAACGAGATGGAACTGGTTGACTTTCGTATACTTAAACAAGAAGAAGATCGCGTATACGAGGGTATTTATGGTGTGAATGTTGCCAAGGTACGCGAGATCATTCGTAAGCCTCGCCTGACAGAGCTTCCGGGTGTGCCAGAGTTTGTTGAGGGGATATTTGACCTTCGCGGGGTCGTTATTCCGGTGGTAAATCTTGCGAAATGGATGGGAATCGTTTCTCCCGAAAATGCTGAAAAAAATGCACGTGTCATCATCTCCGAGTTCAACAACATCCTGATCGGTTTTGTCGTGCACGAGGCAAAACGTATCCGCCGCATCAACTGGAAAGATATCGAACCTGCCTCTTTTTCCGCAGGTGTAGGCGGACTGGACAAGAGCAAGATCACCGGGGTGACGCGTATAGAAAATGATGCCGTTTTGCTTATTCTCGATTTGGAAAATGTTGTGCAGGAGCTAGGCCTTTATACCCCTAGCAGCATGGAAGCAGACGTTCACAAGGATGAGTTCTCCGGTATTGTCCTTTTGCTTGATGACAGCGGCACGGCCAGAAAAATTGTCAAAGATGCGCTTGTGCAGATGGGATTCAAGGTCGTCGAAGCGGCAGACGGGGAACAGGGCCTGGTAAGACTCAACGAGCTTTATGAGAAGTATCATGACCAGATCGGTCAGCACCTGCGTCTGATTGTGTCCGACGTTGAGATGCCGAAAATGGACGGATTCCATTTTGCGGCCAATGTCAAAGAAGACATCCGGTTTAAAAAGATTCCTATTGTTTTCAACTCTTCAATCAGTGATCTTTTTTCGGAAGCACGGGGAATAGAAGCCGGCGGTGAAGCCTATCTGGTTAAATTTGATGCCAGTATTTTTTATGATGAGATTGCACGTATTGTCAAATCTCATGTTGCACAGGGAGCCTAAAAATGGATGAATTTCAAGAGATACTGCAGGATTTTCTAATTGAATCGTTTGAACTGATTGAACAGCTTGACCAAGACTTGGTTGAGCTGGAGAACACTCCGGAGGATTTGGATCTTCTTAACCGGATTTTTAGAGTCGCACACACGGTCAAAGGGGCAAGTTCATTTTTGAACTTCGATGTTCTGACGCATCTGACCCACCACATGGAAGATGTCCTCAATAAGGCGCGTCATGGAGAGTTGGTGCTGGACGCGGATGTGATGGATGTCGTTTTGGAGTCGATAGATCTGATGAAGACTTTGTTGACCGCTATCCGCGATACGAGTTCTGACCAGGGGATAGAGGTCTCTGAGTGTGTCGAGCGTCTTGATGTGATCAGCAAGGGCGAAGATCTTTCTGTTTTGAAAGCTGACGAAGAGGAAGTAGCCCTTGTAGTGGACACGATCGAAGAAGAGATATCGGAACCTGAAGAAGAGGCTGATTATGCCAATATGAGCGACGATGATGTCGAAGCAGAGATCGAACGTCTGCTTGCAGAGCGCCAGGTCGCTGACAAAGCAAAACGCGAAGCTAAGATTGCTGCAGGAGAAGATGTTCCTGTGATGCCCGACGCGCCGTCAGCAGATGAACCCAAAGCGGCGGAAGAAGCTAAGCCTGCGGCTGCCGTGAATGTGCCAGTTCCTGCGGCTCAGCCTGCTGCTGCAAAGGCGAGACCGGAACCGGCAGGAGAGAAGAAGGCCGGCGCTCCGGCAGCCGCCTCGGCAACCGCCGTTGAGCAGACTATCCGCGTCGATGTCAAGCGGCTTGACCACTTGATGAACCTTATCGGTGAGCTGGTACTGGGGAAAAACCGTCTGATAAAGATCAATGACGACGTGGAAGAGCGATACGAGGGCGAAGAGTTCCTTGAAGAGCTAAATCAGGTTGTTTCCATTGTATCACTGGTGACAACAGACCTCCAGATCGCTGTTATGAAGACAAGAATGCTTCCTATCGGAAAGGTCTTTAACAAGTTTCCCCGCATGATCCGTGACCTTTCACGCGAACTGGGCAAAAAGATCGAGCTGGAGCTTGGCGGAGAAGAGACCGAACTTGACAAATCGATTGTCGAAGAGATCGGCGATCCGCTGGTGCACATTATCCGTAACTCCTGCGACCATGGAGTAGAGAGCATAGAGCAGCGTCTGGCTGCGGGTAAACCTGAAACCGGCATCATCGGGCTTAAAGCCTACAATGAAGGCAACCATATCGTTATCCAGATCACGGATGACGGTGCCGGTATGGACCCTGACCGCCTGAAGATGATCGCAATCGACAAGGGCGTCATCTCAGAAAAAGAGGCTGATATTATGGGAGAAAAAGAGGCGTTTGGCCTTATCTTCCGTCCAGGCTTCTCAACCGCAGCACAGGTGACGAATGTCTCGGGCCGCGGCGTAGGCATGGACGTCGTCAAGACAAATATCGAAAAACTCAACGGGATTATCGATATCGACAGCGAACTGGGAAGAGGCACGATCATGAAGCTCAAGATCCCGCTTACGCTTGCAATCATTCAAGCCCTTCTTGTTGGTGTTCAGGAGGAGTATTACGCGATTCCATTGGCTTCCGTACTTGAGACGGTGCGTATTAGCAAAGATGAGATATATACAGTTGAAAATCGTTCTGTCATGCGTCTTCGTGACGATGTGCTCTCTTTGGTGCATATCGCCGACATCTTTGAGGTCGAGCATGTTTTTGACAGCAGCGAACATGCCTATGTCGTTGTCTTGGGCCTGGCCGAGACCAAAATAGGATTGATCGTAGACTCCCTTGTCGGGCAGGAAGAGATTGTTATCAAGTCGATGGGAGAGTATCTCAAAGGCATGGACGGGATTGCGGGTGCGACAATCCGCGGTGATGGCGGAGTGACGCTTATTGTGGATGTGGCGGCAATAATGCATATGGCCAAAACAATAAAGTCAGCCATAAGAGGCGACACGGCCGGAAGCAGTGGTGCCTCACACAAGAAGACACAGCCGAGTGATTACAAGGTCATGATCATTGATGACTCAAAAACCGACAGAAAGATCATGTCGCTCGCACTCAAACCTCTGGGAATTACCCTGATTGAAGCAACGGATGGTATCGAAGCATTGAACATCTTAAAATCGGGAGAGCACCAATTTGACGCACTCTTGATTGATATCGAGATGCCGCGCATGGACGGCTATACCCTGGCCGGTGAGATCAAAAAGTACAACAAATATAAAAATCTTCCGTTGATTGCCGTAACATCGCGAAGCGGCAAGTCAGACAGGATGCGTGGGGTTGAGTCAGGAATGGTGGAGTATATCACCAAGCCGTACTCACCGGATTATTTGCAAAACGTCGTCAAGCGCAACATCAAGTTCAGTTTCTCTGAGGAGTCAGCATCATGAGCAGTGAAAAGTTACAGCAGATCATAAACAAGCAGCAAGACCAGATCTCGCCGCATGCAGAAAATATTGACAATGTCGTTCAATTAGTCGGTTTTATTGTGGGGGATGAAGAGTTTTCGGTGCCAATCTTAAGTATTCAAGAGATCATTAAGCCCATAGAGTGGACACGTGTGCCGCGTACGCCAAAATATATATTAGGCGTCTTTAATCTTCGAGGAACGGTTATTCCATTGATTGATCTGCGCTTGAAATTCGGCCTTCCTAGCGTAAAGATGACGGAAAGCAGCCGCTTTATCGTCATGAAAAATGCGACAGAGACGGCAGGTTTTGTGATTGACAGATTGACCGAGGCTATCCGCTTGAAAAAACATGAGATTGGTCCTGCTCCTGAAACAGCGATGCAAGATGACACAATGATCGAAGGTGTGGGAAAGCAAAATGACAAGATTCTCACTATTTTAAAAGTAGACAAACTGCTTGAGCGGGATTTCTAAAAAAATCTAAGTATTTTTTAAAGATACTGAAAAAAGCTGCAAGGTTTTGCGCTGCAGCAGCTGCAGTCAGACCAATATATCTTTGGCAATCTGGAATTGATTTGCCGTCATCAAATGCACCTTGGGGTGCAGCTGCATTATCTCATCAAAAAGATTCTTACTCAGTTCAAAACCGACCTTATACTCTTCTTCGGGAGAAATGTCATGCGCCTTTCGAAGGGACTCTATCCAGATCTTGGGAACATGGATACCCGGTACATGCGAGGCCAAAAACTGTGCAGTACGCAGCTTTGTGATAGGAAAGATGCCCAGTACAATCTGCGCCTTTTGTGCTGACTCGCAGCAGTCGCTTTTGGCATTTTCCAGCAGCTCCAGCAGAAGCTTTGCGTTGTCGATGTCATACACCGGTTGAGAGATAAGGCCGATCGCGCCATGCTCTATTTTTTTCTTCATTTTTTTCTGCAGAGTCTTGGGATTGGTGGAAAACGAGTTCGTCACGGCGAAGGGGTAGATGTTTTGTGGCTTTTGTGCAAGCGGTTTTCCGGCGTAGTCGATTCCACTGTTAAGACAGGTGATGATGTCCAGCAGAAGCGAGGAGTTGCCATCAAAGACGCCTTTTGTATTGGGCTGGTCAGACATGGCCGCGCTGTCGCCGGTAAGGGCAAGCACTGCGCGTATGTCAAACTCATTGCCACCAAGCAGGTCAGACTGCAGGGCGATTCGGTTTCGATCCCGCATGCTCATTGTCGCCAGTACGGGCTTGTTAAAAGCATTTTGAAGCTTTACGGCAGCAAACATGGCATTGTACTTGAGTTTTGCCAGAGGGTTGTCTGTTGTTGAGAAACCGTCAACGAGCGTGTCGAGTCCTAGTGCTTTTATCTTGTCAATAACGGGCTGGAAAACCGGAGAGTGTGAAGGTGTCGTCTCCAAGGTGATGTATCTGCCATTTTGTAATTTTTCGATAAGGGTGTCAAACAAAGTCTATCCTATTTTCTCTGCACCGGTTAAGTGGCAGTTTGAGAATTGCTGGGTATAATTCCGATAATTAACGACATTATAGCAGTAATGCTATTGAGAGAAGATAATAATGAAATTATGTGTATTTGATTTTGATTCGACGCTGATGGACGGCGAAACGATTGATTTTTTTGCCGAGCCTTTAGGGCTAAAAGAGAAGGTCTCTGCAATCACCGAAAAAGCGATGAAAGGCGAGATGGACTTTTTTGAGAGTCTAACTCAGCGAGTCGGGCTCTTAAAAGGGCTGGAGTTTTCAAAAGTCGAAGAGATCTGCCAAAATCTCCCTTTTATGCCGGGGGCAAAAGAGACGATCAGCGCATTGAAAAAGAGCGGCTGCACAGTGGTCTGTTTCAGCGGCGGCTTTCGCACAGCGACAATGCACGGCAAAGATGTTTTAGGCTACGATGCAGACTTTTCAAATGTTTTACACCACAAAAACGGAAGACTGAGCGGTCTTGTCGGTGGAGACATGATGTTTGACTTTTCAAAAGGTGATATGATTGTACGTCTTCAAAACATTTTAGGCGTGAGCGAAGCGCAGACAATGGTCGTCGGCGACGGGGCAAATGACAGAAGTATGTTCGCACATGCCGGCACCCGCGTTGCCTTTTGTGCCAAAGAGATACTGAAAAAAGAGGCCAACATTATTATTGAAACAAAAGACCTAACACAAATTTTAGATAAGGTAAAACTATGACCTACTGGGAACAAGAATGTCCAAATATATCGTTGTATGAAAGATTATCAAGCATCATCAACAATGATGATGTCAAAATACTCAAAGATGACAAAGAGCTTTTTAGAACGCTCAAACGCCATTTGACGCGCAAAGAGTTACATGCTTTCTGTATGAAAGAGGGCGGTAAGAACAATCAGGAGATTGCTGAGCGAGTCGGTGTAAAACCCGAAGAGACAGATCTTTTGCTGCGTAAAGCACTGAGAAAAATCAAACACTCAAAGGTCACTACGGAGATCTTTGTGAAAAATGAAGAGAGATCAAAAAACAGCTCCTCGGCTGAAAAACCATTTTCCGAATAAATTTTAGAGTGATGATTTATATGAAAAAAGCTTAAAACCAACGCTTCTGCGGAAGCTGTATAATAAAGCTATTTTACAGGAAGAGGCTGGCTGATAGAGGGCTTTTCACAGGATAGCGAACTGATATTCGATTCACTTAAATCCGCTTTTACAAACTCTGTCGTCGTGACTTGGCCTGTTGAATCGTCGGTTGCAGAGATAGTCCAGCTTCCATCTGCCCGTCCGTCAAAATATCTGTAATCATAAATAGAAATATGCCCAGCAGGTAACAAGACTGTTTTGAAACGATCGTCTTGGGGAGTAGAAGGCGAGGTCCAGGCCATAGAAATATTGCGGTCATAGCTTTTTTGTGTTGTTTGGTAGGTACATTTTATTTTGTATATTTCATCTTTATTGATCACTTCACACATCAGAGCATCTGAGGCAAAAAGAGAAAACGTTGCGATTAGAAAAAGTATAAAAATCTTATTCATAAAAATCCTTTAGTTGATATCGCAGTTATTATAGCAAAAATATACCTTTTGTAATTAAAACTACATCATATTGCCTATGATACTTTTTAAGACAAAAAAGGCAAAATAAACAAATATTCATAGGTTAGTTTATTTCTTTAACTCACTTTTATAGATTTCATGTATTATATTGTTTGTATTTACTTAACTGGAGTTCATAGAATGAAAAAACAAATCTCTGTATTGATGGCGGCTGTTGTTGCACTTGGCTTAATGTCAACAACAGCTTCAGCTGATATCAAAAAAGGTCAAAAAGGTTACCTGAAAACTTGTAAAAAGTGCCACGGTAACGGCACTAAAGGTGCAGGAATGCAAACACAAGACGGCTGGGCAGAAATGTTTGCAAATGATGCTACTCTCATCATCAAAAAACACGAAGGCAGCAAAGCAGAAAAATTCTTTAAAAGCGACAAATTTAAAGGTTTGGCTCCACACTTGAAAGACTTCTTGTTCCAATATGGTTCGGATTCAGGAAATGTTCCTTCTTGTGGCTAATAAAATGCCAATATTCAGCGCACCTTGCGTCTGAACATGGCATCGGCGTACTTGGTACGCCTCAACCCTGCATCAAATAAAATCTGCTTTAAACCTTAGCGGTCAATCCTTTTAAAATCCAATAAAATTTTATTTCAGCCTTATCTCAAACTCTACGCGGCGTGAGCGGATCCTGTTTTCTTTGTCATTGTTATAGACCAGATTTGAGTATGAATAGCCATCTGTGCTTAGTATCTGGCTTATCCATGCATGGTACTGTTTTAATGGCTCAAGCTGATAGCTATACTCAAGTACGTGCATAGCTCTGTCGTTGGAGAGGTAGGCATTGTTTAGATAGCGCTGTGTGTCTGGAGCGATCCATTCGCTTGAGGTGTATCCGTTTATTTGAAGGTGTTCGATCTCTTTTTTGTAGCGCGACATCACCTTGATCAGACGCGGCATAAACTTATCCAGTACAGCCTTGTGCTCTTGGGTCAATGTAGCGCTGCCTTGTTTGAAGATCAGGCCGCTATGGGTGATACGAAGATCTTTGTAGATATGTACATCCGCAGAGGAGGAAAACTCGGCGAGCAGGGCTTCATATATTCCGAGATATTTCTTGCTCTGCTTTTTGACAAAACTTCCATCATCGTTAAGCTTGAGTACCCATATCTGCCGTCCTTTGTCCGCGAATGAGTTGCTAAAACCGGCGATAGCAAAACTGTTATCATGTAAAAGTACTACGCTCTTGAAGGCATCCTGGCGCTTCTTGCCAAACTTTCTTTCCCAGAGCATGTTGGCATTATGGTCATAATAGCGGACAAGTCCATCCATGTCCGAGGAGTTTGGCTTTTTGGAGTAACCGACACCGAGGAAATTGCCCTTGAGATCCATACATATATCGTTTAACTGTTCATCGACATCAGCATAAAGGTTTTTCTCCCACAGGGTGTTCCCTTCATCGTCTATAGTAATCAGACGAATGTTGTTTTTACTGTTTTTGTTTTCAAAGCCCGCGGAGATCAGGTAGTTGCCTTCGTCCGTCTGGATGATTTTATGAGCTTTTTGATGCCCGGTCTTAGGAAATTTTTTCAGCCATAAGGCGTCGCCGGTCTCGCTTATCTTTGCTGCCATGAGCACTGAGCTATTTGATTCCTGCGAAAGGCCGATCACTATAAAACCGCCATCCCCTGTAGAAACAGCATCTACTCCGGTGTCTTTTCCTGTTGTTCCATATTTCTTTTCCCATTGGATCTTCCCATCACGTCCAAACCTCACAAGATAAAGATCATTTTTTCCTAGGCCCTGAAAAAATATATCATCATGCGTCTTTCGTGAACTCTGAGCTGTTCCTATGGCAACACTCCCCCCGTCCTCAAGCCCTATAAGTGCATGAAGACGGTCAAAGTTTGCTGTACCGAATGTTTTGAAATATGACTGCTTGCCCTGTTCATCCAGTGCACCTATCAGCATATCTCCATTATGCGTGTAGCCGCCGAGAAGATAACCGTCCCCTACGGTTTTGACAATACTGGTGCCGCGGTTGAACTCGGTGAGTTTAAAACTGAGGTCATTGCTGATCTGCGCATTTTGGTCAAGTTTGATCAAACGAAGCTGTTCACCTTGAGCACTGTGTTGTGACGCTAAATAATCAAAGGCATTAGTGAAACTCTGTGATACCTGTTTCTTCGCCAAAAAGTTTTGAGTATAACCGACAATAGAGATATCTCTGTCATAGTCCTGTACAATGTCCAAGGCCTCATCATCAAACTCTTTTCCAATAATAATTTGATAATCATCAGACTTGAATTCACTGACAGCGCTATGTAATGAGGAAATAAGAAGAATAGAAAGAAAAAGATACTTCATCAGTGTCCATTTTAGGAAGATAAAGCAAGATGCATACCATTCCCGGCAATTTTCAGCAAGCTTATGCCGTTAGCGTTCAGCCGCTATTCGTTGGGAAAGACAGCCCCATAATTCTTGAGTATAGGGATGAGGGAAACCCGCTCTTTATCAAGGGCTATTTTCAAGGCAGAGAACCCTTTTTTGGTAGATATATTGACATCAGCACCGGCTTGCAGAAGAAACTTCACAACCTCTTTTTGATTATAGTAAACAGCCAGCATCAGTGCCGTCCACCCGAATTTGTCAAATATATTCATTTGGGCGCCGTGTTTTATCAATATGCCCAAGGCCTCAATACGTCCAAGCGAAGAGGCTATCATCAGTGCTGTTCGCTTGTTCTTGTCCCTCTGATCGATCTTGGCACCCAGTTTTATCAGCAGTTTCAGGTGTGTCAAGTTTCTCTCATCCGGGTAGTGACTGGCGGTTTGCATCAGGGGAGACCACATCAGTTTATCGTTATTATTGTTGACGTGCGCACCCTTGCTCATCAGTAAGGTTTCCAAGTCTCTAAGCTCCTGTTGAAGGCTCTTGTCATATGCCCGGCCAAGCGCCTTGTGCGTTAAGCTAAGCGGAGTCTCTACACCGTCGCGTATATTGACATTGGCACCGGCTCTGACCAGCAGTATTGCGGCGTGAATATTAAAACGCCTGATGGCCAGTGTCAGCGCGGAGGTGTCTCTGTGATTGCGCTGATCGAGTGTGGCATTGCGATTGATCAGTATCTCTAGAAGTCTTAGTCGTGACGGCTCCATGGCGGCCATCATTAGGGCCGAATTGCCGGTTTGATCTGCTTCATCGATATTGATCCCTTTGTTGAGCAGATAGATCAAAAGCTTGGGATTATTTCCTTCTATGCACAGGTGAAGCAAGGTTCTTTTGTTGGGTGGAAAATGATGAATATTGGTGCCAAGGTTATAGTAGTAGACAAGGGCATGAAGGTTTCCGAGCAGGGCCGCTTCAAAAATGTTAGAAACATCAAAGCTGAGTTTGTTAGAGCGGAGCGCACTGTTTTGCGAAAAGGCACCGTAGCGCAGAAGAAGCTCTGTTATCTCCTGGTTTTTGCCCTCGTAGGCATAATCCAGAGCTCTGCGGTTGAAGCCGTCGGCATGATTGACATCGCAGCCGTAGCTTAGCAGACACTGCACGGCCTCTTTCTTCTCATGAATGACAGCATAAGAGAGTGCTGTGATATGTCTCTCTTCGCATTTGTCGGGATCCAAACCTGCCTCAATGAGAAGTTTCAGTGCATCACTGCTGTCCTTGTCAATACAGGAGATGAGTTCTTTGCACTCCTGTTTTAAAAAATGTTCTTCTTCCGGATGAGCCATTTTTGTGCCTAAGATCAGGCTGCTTTGTAAATGCTGTAGAAATGTCATAGCGCGCTCTTTTGGATAGTTTTTAATTATTGATTGAATATAGAATAGTCAAATAAATATTAAAAAAAAATAAGATTCGGGATTAGTAAAAGTATTAAAGTGGAAAGTAAAATAGACGAAGGAAGAGCATGGGGTTGTGTTAAGCTTCGCCAGAAGGCGAAAGCTAAAGCTTATTTATCCAACGATGTTGTCAAATGGATAAGCAACGATTACCTTACGTGAAACAGTGTAAGGAACCAATGCCGCTTGACGTGCACGTTTGATCGCATTTGAGATCATCTCCTGGTGACGCTTACAGTTACCTGTCAAACGGCGAGGCATGATCTTGTAGCGCTCTGACATAGAGTGCTTGATCGAGTTAGTATCTTTGTAATCGATGAAGTCAATTTTTGCTTCACAGTATTTACAATAACGTTTTTTGTATTTTCTTCTTTCAGCCATAATTATTTCCTTATGATATTTCTAGAACGGAATCTCATCTTCGTCGATGTCGATTACGGGGATGTTGTGTTGAGGCATCTCTTGTCTTTGCTGGCTCTGCGGCTGTTGCTGCGTATTGCCATAACTGTTTTGTTGACCATTGGATTGCTGTTTAGGCTGTCCGTATGACTGTTGAGACTGCGAAGGAGCGGCTCCTTGGCTGTGCTGCTGCGCAGGAGCGTCATATCCGCCACCCTGAGCCGCATCAGCTTTAGAGTCAAGCATCTGCATTGTCTCGACGATCACACTGTGCTTTGAGCGCTTACTGCCGTCTTGGGCAACCCATTGATCAAAATTCAGTCTGCCTTCGACAAGAATCTTGCTACCACGTCTAAGGTACTGGTTCGCAACTTCAGCAGAGCGGCCGAAAAAAGTGATGTCGATAAAACATACCTCTTCCTTACGCTCTCCGTTTTGGGTGAACTTGCGACTAGTCGCGATCGCCGTGTTTGCTATAGCGCTTCCGCTCTGTGCATAACGCAATTCGATATCGCGAGTGAGATTTCCTACCAGTACAACTTTATTAAACATAGTTTTTCCTTAGACTTACGCGTCTGCTTTTACTTCTTCTGCCGGAGCTTCAGGAGCTGGAGTTTCAGCTACAACCGGTGTTTCAGCTACAGCCGGGGCTTCTGCCGCAGCTTCAGGTGCTTTTGCAACTTTAAGTGTCTTAGCTACCATATCTTCCCACGCCTTTATTTCACGTTTGCTGTCATACTTGACAGTAACGAAACGAAGTACATTTTCGTTGATGCGGTAAAGACGCTCAATTTCCACGATTGCAGATGGAGCAATTTTGAAATACATAATGTGGAAATAACCACGCGGGTGCTTGTTGATTTCGTAAGCAAGTTTTTTCATACCCTTAGCTTCGCGACCAACGATTTCACCACCATCTTTAGTGATGTTGTTTTCGATTTGTGCAATGGCTGCTTCCATTTCTTCGGCAGTCAATGTCGGTTTTAGGATTACGAGGTTTTCGTAATGTCTCATAGAGATCTCCTTTTGGATTTATAGCACCTTCTGGATCTAGACAATTTCATAGAAACTGTCTATTATGCATTTCATATTGGCGCCTAATATACAATATACGGGCCACCATTGAAACACAAAGAGCAAGGAACGCGCGAATTTTATCCAATCTCGTCTTAAAAAGTTATTATAAATAAATGCTAGGCGAGAGAAGATTTAGGGCTATAGCAGCATCTGAAGTTTTAAAAGAGAAGAGAGAAGCAGGGCGCTGTTGTCCTTGTGTCCTCCGCTTTTCAAAAGCAGTTCGGTCTTCAGAAGGTGATCAAGAAGCTTCTCGTAGGTGCGCAGTTTAAACCGTATGGACAATGCCGCACGCTCTTTTTCCACAAAGCCGGGGAGCTTGTAGCCCAAGACGGCTGCTGAATCTATGGCACCGTTGACCTTTATATAGGTATGAAAGAGAAAAAGCTGGGTGATGAAATTGCTGATAGCCGTAATGATCTGAACTTCGTTTTCTCCCGTTTCCAAAAGACGCTCAAGGTTGCAGCGGAAATCTTTTTTTTCCAACAAAGCCATAATCAGTTGGTCAAGTTTGACTTCTGCCAAAGGAAAAACAAGCTCATCAATCTCTTTTGCATGGATGGGCTTTTGCAAGACAGAGAGTTTTTCAAGCTCATTGCAGGCCAGGGATAGATTGGAATTTTGGCTAAGTAGCAGATGGGTTATCGCATCCTCAGTGATCTGAAGATGCAGTTTCTGAGACTCCAGTCTGAGTATGCTTTTTGCCTCGCTGAAGAAGGGATGAAAAAAACGCAGACTGTCCGCGCCCACCTTTGGAGAAAAGGGTTTGTTTGAGGTTTTGTAGTCGCTTCCGTAGTAGCAGTAGATCAGATAGTTTGAAGGGCTTTTGGCCACATATGTGATCATTTCGTCGAGCTCTTTGGCAGGAACTTTCTTTTCATTTTTTATAAGCAGAACATTGTTTCCGCCGAAAAGAGAACCTTGAGAGAGGTGTGCCTTGGCATCGTTGAAATGATAGTCTTGGTGATAAAGCGAAAAGACATCATCCTCTGCAGCCCATGTCTCGCAGAGCTTCTGGGCATAAAAATCGATCATAAACTCAGACTCGCCAAATAGCATCACCGCACGCGGCATACTGCCTTGCTGAAGCAGGCGCTCAAAATCCTGTTTTTTGATCACAACAACTCTTTAGACGGAGGGCATTCTGGGCCATTGGCTTCTTCAAGAGTCTCGATATGCCGGATAAAACGGCCGTAGATCTTGGTCGTGGCGATGCTCGCTTCGATCAGTTCGACCTCGATGTTGCCAAAAAGCTGCAAGCCCTCATCGCCTCGCAAGAAGATGCGCGCACCGATGATCTCGTCAAACAAGATGGCGACAGGGTAGGGATCAAGGGAGATAACGCGGGCTTTAACGCGTTTTCCTATCCTCGGTGCAGCCCAACGGGCATATTTGCGGTTTTCAAGGTCTTTTGCCGTTTTGTCGGCCTCTCTTTCCAAGATGCTGATCTGCTCGCAGAGCGCATCTATGTTGCGCATCAGGTAACCGGCCTGGTCAATGTCATTTGCCAATATCGCCTTTAAAAGCCGGTGTACCATCAGGTCGGAGTAACGCCTGATCGGCGAAGTGAAGTGCGTGTAGGTGTCAAACCCGAGCCCGAAGTGCCCCAGATTGTCCGGTGCATAGCGTGCTTGCATCTGCGACTGGATGATGAGGGTATCGACCTCTTCGGCCAGACCGAGCCGGTCGGCTTTACGCTGGATATCCTCAATGGTCTGACGGATGGAGCCTTTGATCTCGATGTCGATGCCGATGCTTGAAAGCTGGGCATAAAGGGCTTGAAGCTTAAGCGGACTTGGCGATTCATGCACACGGAAGACACCGCGATCAAACATAGATGCCGCCGCTTTATTGGCGAGGAGCATACAGTCCTCTATCAGGCCGTGAGAAGGGGTCTCTGGCTCACAATGAACACTCTCGATCAGCCCTTGCTCGTTGAGATGGATATCGAATTCGCGCGAACGGAAGTCATAGCCTCTGAGCATACGTTTTTCGCGCAGTTTCTCGGTCACCTCTTTGAGTTTTGGCAGATAGGCCATGGTGACCTTGTCATGTTCGTCTTTGGCCTTTAACTCACCATCAAAAAAGGCATCGACCTCGGCGTAGTTGTAGCGGCGGCGTGAATGGATCAGAGTCTCGTAGAGCTCGGTAGCGGTTACATCGAGTGTCTCGGGATCCAAGAAGATCTTAAAAGTAAAGGCCAGCCTGTCTTCGTTGGGGCGAAGCGAACAGAGGTTTTCGCTCAGTTCGCGCGGCAGCATAGGAACCGACTTGTGCGGGAAGTAGACGGTGAAGCCGCGGTACATCGCCTCTGTGTCTATCGGACCGAAGGGCTCGACATAGGCGGAGACATCGGCGATAGCGACATAAAGAGCCGACTCTTGCTCATCAAAATAGATCGCGTCGTCAAAATCTTTTGCCGTAACGGGATCAATGGTGCAAAACGGAAGATGGCGGAGGTCTTTGCGTTCAGGGTAGTCTGTTGCATCGACACGAGTCCCAAAGGTCTTCGCCTGCTCCAAGATACTCTCGTCAAACTCATTATGGCGGTTGAACAGGGCCAGAGCGATCAGCTCATCCACAAAAGGGTCATCCAGGTTTCCAAGATGGGCTTTTATTTTCTCATTTTGATAATCGATCTGAAAAACATCGTTGACTTTGTATTCATCCAGCGCGTTAAGAGGCAGTTTAATCGCTACGGGTGTATCGGTCTTGAGGTCGCTGAGCACCTTTTGGTTGTTGACGATCTTTATCGCAGCAACTCCGTATACCTCGGCTTTTCCGACGATATGGACGACGACGGCGGAGGGTTTTCCCCGACGGCCGATAAGGCGTTGAACTATGACCAGGTCTTCTTCGTCCGCGCCGTTAAGGTCTTTTTCTTCGATAAAAAGATCTTTCATAGAGGTGCCGATGACTTTGAGATAGGCCGGCCCGGTCTGCGTCAGGTCGATGAGTCCCGCGCGGTATTTTGAGTTAAGCGTATAGGTAGAACCGTCTTGGTTTAAAAGTCCCTTGGCATGAAGCTCATGCAGCAGCTCCTTCTCTTTGGAGTCAAGGTCGGCTTCAATGACACCGTGTGTCAGTTTGATTAAAAATATTTTCACGCAGACATTTTTGCTATAGCAGCATCAAAGCTCTCTAGATCCAGAGCGTATTGAACGATCAGGAGCTTGGCTTCCAATAGGCTCTTGTCCGTAAAAAGACCCTCGAGCGTCGTTGCAGCACGAATCACATGGAGTACTTTAGAGGCTTCTTTGAGGCTGGCATCGACTTCATCGGGTTCACCGCAGTGGCGGATAAGGCTGATGAGTCTTTCGTCAAACTTCCAGTGGTCAAAGATATTGGCAGAGACTTCAGCCGTATGGGTGGCGCAGAACTCCTCCTCAAGTGCACGCACCGAATCAGATGTAGCAAGCCTCTCTTTGAAAAGCGTCTCTTTCTCCTCTTCGATAAGAAGCTGGGCAATCAGGACCTTGCCGATCTCGATCAAAAAAGAAGCAGGAGAGAGGAATTCCATCATCTTCGGGTCTTTGCGAAGATACCAGTTAACCGCCAGGGCATTTTGCGCCTTGGAAAGATCAGAAAACTGCGTGTTTGAGATCCCATAAGGTTTGAGGTTCAGATCAAAGCTTTTTTTGACGATCATCGCCAATGCGAAACCGCGGATCGTTCCCATGCCAAAAAGACCGACGGCCTGCGTGATAGAACTTATCTCACGGGTAAAACCGTACAGAGGGGAGTTCGCAGCCTTTAAGATGTCCGCTGTCAAGAGAGGATCACGCTCCAACACTTTGACCATGTCATCAAAACTGGAGTTGGGATTATGATAGATCGCTTCGAGCTGTATCGCTGATTCGGGCAAAGCAGGCAGTTGTTGGATCTTCTGTTTTAGAACAGGGTTCATTCGATCTCCTTGCGAGTCGTTAATAATAGCAATATTTTAGTTGAGTTCGCATTAGGCCTTACTGAAAACTCGTTATATCTTATGTGTTGTAAACTAACAAAGAGCACAGCCAGAAAAATTTTATAGTCTAAGACAAGATTTCAGCCCATTTTGAGAAGAACTTTAGTATAATCCCGAAAATTTTAAGTCAAAATTTAGACTTACATCCAAAAGAAGGACTACTCCTATGGCATTAAATGTTTACTATGACAAAGATTGTAATATCGAACTGATCAAAGGCAAAAAAGTTGCAATGATCGGTTTTGGTTCTCAAGGACACGCGCACGCAGAAAACCTACGTGACAGCGGTGTTGAAGTGGTTATTGGTCTTCGCAAAAGCGGATCAAGCTGGGCAAAAGCGGAAGCAAAAAACTTCAAAGTTATGACCGTAGCAGAAGCATCTGCTGCAGCTGACCTTGTTATGATCCTTCTTCCGGATGAAAATCAGGCGGAGATCTATGCGAACGAGATCGCTCCTAACCTTAAGTCCGGCGCAACGATCGCATTTGGCCACGGTTTCTCTATCCACTACGGACGCGTAAAGCCGGCAGCCGACATCAACGTAACGATGATTGCTCCGAAAGCTCCTGGCCACACGGTACGTTCTGAGTTCGTTCGCGGCGGCGGAATCCCTGATCTTATTGCTGTAGGACAAGATCCAAGCGGCAAGACAAAAGAATTGGCGCTCTCTTACGCGTCAGCCATCGGCGGCGGACGTACAGCGATAATCGAGACGACTTTCAAAGACGAGACAGAGACTGACCTTTTCGGAGAGCAGGCTGTTCTTTGCGGAGGTGCTGTTTCTTTGGTTCAGGCCGGATTTGAAACATTGACAGAAGCGGGATATGCTCCAGAACTGGCATACTTCGAGTGTCTTCATGAACTTAAACTGATCGTTGACCTTATGTTTGAGGGCGGGATCGCTGATATGCGTTACTCTATCTCCAACACAGCGGAGTACGGTGACTATGTTTCAGGCAAGCGCGTTATCAATGCCGAGTCAAAAGCAGCGATGAAAGAGATACTAAAAGAGATCCAGGACGGCCGTTTTGCAAAAGACTTCATTCTTGAAGGTCAGGCGGGTTATCCTCGTATGAATGCTGAGCGCACTAATGCTAAAGCTTCTTTGATCGAGCAGACGGGCGTTAAGCTTCGTACAATGATGCCATGGATCTCCAAAAACAAAATCGTAGACACGACTAAAAACTAACATTACCCCATTTACGCTTTAGCGACAGGGATGTCGGTATGTAGTGCCAAAAGCGACGCACTTGCTGCGTTGCTTCTGGCGTCACGTACGATAGTACGCTTCCTCACTCAGACCCTTGCAATTGCATCACTCTTTTAGTTTTTCGACATTCTTTAAAAATTTCTATATTCATTTAATTTTCTTCAATGGAACAGCGCATGGGGAAGCCTTCTTCGCGGGCTTGACGCTGTACGGCATCGGCTTTGGTTTCGGCTATCTCATAACTGTAGATGCCGCATAGTCCTTTGCCTTTGGTGTGGATGTCCTGGGTGATGTTGTCTGCTTCTTCGAGTGTTTTATGAAAGACGCCTGTGATGATGCGCAGGCAAAAATCCCAAGTCGTATAGTCATCATTTAACATATAAACGAGGTACATCTTCGGTTCGCGTAACTCGTTTATGGTACTGGTTTCAACTTTAATAGCCAATAGGATCTCTTTCCAATGCACAAATTTAAAATGTATAATCGCAAATATTTAATTTAAAACAACTAAAATAACGGCGCACTTATTGCGTCATTATACCCCAAGAGCAGTTCCTTTGGGCGTTACCTGGCGTTTTTAGTTTTTATCGTTCCTGTGGAAGTCGAGTGGCTGAAAAGAAGTGAAAATATTTAATTTATACTTGGATAGTATGACAGCTGGTTGAAGATAATATATCAAATAGTCCTTTTTTATGGCACTCTTATTGCTTTAGAGGTACAATTAGAAAAACGTTTTCAAGGTATCAGATGGGCACAGTTATTACGGTTACTTCGGGTAAGGGCGGAGTTGGCAAGTCTACGACTTTGGCTAACTTGGCGGTTGGTTTGGCAAATGAGGGCAAGAAGGTTGTCGCGGTTGATTTTGATATCGGGCTTCGCAATCTGGATATGCTTTTGGGTCTTGAGAACCGCATCGTCTATAATGTGATCGATGTGATGGAAGGCAAATGCAACCTTTCTCAAGCGCTGATCAATGACAAGCACAGCAAGAGTCTCTACTTTTTACCGGCGTCGCAGACCAGTGACAAAAACATCCTTGACAAACAGAAGGTCAAAGAGCTTATCGAGACCTTGAAAAAAGAGTTCGATATCATCCTGCTCGACTCTCCTGCGGGGATAGAGGGCGGTTTTGAGCATGCTATCGCTTTTGCGGACCGTGCGCTTATCATCACAACGCCGGATGTCTCCTCTGTGCGCGATGCGGACCGTGTCATCGGTATCATTGATGCCAAGAGCGAAAAAGCGCAAAAAGGCGAAGAGGTCGAAAAACATGTGATCATCAACCGCATCAAACCAGCGATGGTAGAACGCGGGGACATGCTCAGCATAGACGACGTGCTTAACATCTTGGCCCTTCCTCTGATCGGGGTTGTGCCTGACTGTGAGAAGGTTATCTCTTCGACGAACCTTGGTGACCCTATCATCCGTGATATGAAGGCCTTGTCCGGCGAAGCCTACCGCCGCATCGCAAAACGTATCTTGGGAGAGGATGTCGAGTTTCTTGATCTTAACACTAAGAAAGGCTTCTTTAAAAGGATGTTTACATGAGTTTATTTGATAATCTTTTCGGAAAAAAGTCATCTACCGCCCACGTTGCCCGCGACAGACTGAAGCTGGTACTTGCCCATGAGCGCGCTTCAAACGCCTTGCCCTACATGGATCAGATGAAAGAAGAGATCATGGAAGTGATCAAAAAGTATACCCAGGTCAAAGATATCCATATCAGCTCGCGAAATAACCAGAACATTGACGTGCTTGAGATGGAAATCATTCTTAAATGAGCAAAACAAAAAAAAGAAGATCTGCGTCTTCCTGGACGGTCACGGTTCTAGCCGCCTCATTGGTCCTGCTTTTGCTCGGAGTACTATCGATTGCTGCTTACAAAAAAGGCTACAGCGACGCAGAAAAACTTGCACTGTCAAAACAGCAGCATGCCCAAGAAAAAGAGAATAAACTTTTGGAAGTGCTTAAGGCTCAAAAAGAGGTCAAATCCGATCTTCTGGGCAGACTTCAAGATGTCCTGAGCAAGGAAAAACTTGAGATAGAGATAAAGCATGAGATAGACACTAAGCATGAGTTTGACACCAACACCCTTGGACGGCCGCCTAGAGGCCCTGTTCGAGAGGTGCGTAAGATCCCGGTCTATAGCAAGTTTGACAAACCGAAACTTACTATTATTATCGATGATGTCTCCTGTGCGAGTGATGTAAAATCTATCAAATCCCTGAACATGCCCTTGACCATGTCCTTCCTACCGCCGAGTTTAGCCCATCCCAACTCAGCAAGACTTGCTGAACTAGAGAACTTCTACATGGTGCATCTGCCTCTTGAAGCGATGCACTACTCTGCAGAAGAGAAGTTCACTCTGCGCGCATGTGACACAAAAGAGATGATTTCTCATCGTGTTCAAGAGATCAAATCCCTTTTCCCTCGCGTGCTATACATGAATAACCACACCGGAAGCCGGTTCACTTCGGATGAGCGCGCAGTCAGAGACTTAGTTGCTGCATTGAGCGAAGAGGGAATAGGGTTCTTGGACAGCCGGACAACGGCAAAGACAAAGGTGCCAAAGGTGATGAAATCTTTGGGCCGTCATTACTTAGCCAGAGATATCTTTTTGGACCATGAGTCTAATGTGCCTTATATCGAAGAACAGATCAAAAAGGCGATCAAAAAGGCAAAAGAGCACGGCTCTGCTATCGCCATCGGCCATCCACGAAAAGAGACGCTGCAGGCCCTTCGCAACTCCAGAAAAGCACTGCAGAGTGTGGAGCTTGTTTATCTCAACAAGCTGATCTAAATGACAAGGACTGAACGCTTAAGTCCTTTGCCTTCAGCGTTCACACTTCTTCAAAATCCTCCTGAACAGATCTTCTACCGTGGAAACACCTCTCTTTTAGAGCGCCGTAAAGTTGCTATAGTCGGATCACGGCGGGCATACCCCTATTCGAGGTCGGTTGTGCATGCACTCGCTTCCGCACTTTCAAAACGAAATGTCTGTGTGGTAAGCGGCGGGGCCATGGGAATCGATGCGATAGCACATGAGGGAGCCTATCCCAATACTATCGCTATTTTGGCAAACGGTGCAGACATCATCTATCCCAAGGTCAACAAAAATCTTTTGCTCAAAATCGCTTCTGATGCGCTGCTCTTGAGCGAGTATGAAGACGGAATCGAGGCCAGAGCCTACAGTTTTGTCCACCGCAACCGTTTAGTGGTAGCCTTGGGTGAGGTCTTGATCGTGGCGCAGGCGGATCTAAACAGCGGAAGTATGCGAAGTATTGAGTTTGCCCAGCAGACAGGTAAAAAGATCTATGTTCTTCCGCACCGTTTGGGAGAGAGCAGCGCGACGATGAAACTCTTAAAAGAAGGACAGGCAGAATTGATTACCGACATCGAAGCCTTTGCCGACCTGTTTGGAACATATGAAAAAGAAGAGGATGTCTTCTTGGCTTTTTGTGCCTCATCTCCAAGCTATGAAGAAGCGCTGGCTTGCAATGCACAAAAGATGTTTGAGTATGAACTTTCAGGTAAGATAAAAGTTGTAAACGGCAAGGTATATCTTCTTTAGCTGTCCAAGCTGGAGCTAAAAGCTTCCGTCAGTGCATAGGCTTCCTGTACAGCAGCAGAAAACTCCTTCCGAGTCAGGGGCAATGTATCCAAGATCTCATCCACACTCTGCGTATCAAAACGCTCAACAGCACAGACAAGCTGTAACATCGTGCCAAGCTCCCCCGTATTATTGACAAGAGTCTGTACGATCTCCTCATCCACATTAAGCTCGTTTAGTATGGTCTGCATCGGGGCATTCAAAAGTGCTTCGATCAAAGAGAGCAGACCGATAAAGGCTGACTTTTCGAGGATAGTCTTACTGCACTCGTGCTTGTAGATCTCTTTGCAAAACGTCTGCATCATATTGGCGCGGGTCTGTGCAAGTGTCAAAAGAGGGTTTTGCAAACCTTTTGCTGCCGTTGAGGGATTGGCGTAGGCGACAAGCAAAAGCCAGCTTTTAAGCTGGTTCGGCCCAAGAAGAAGTATAGCCTGTCGGATGGACTTTATGGAGGATTTGAAGCTAAAAGCAGCAGAGTTGATGAAGCGCAAAAACTGCAAGGTCAGGGCAGCATTTTGCTCGAAGGCACGGCAGATCTCGTCTGTTTCTATCCCGTTTTGAAGATGACGAATAAGACGCAGTATCAAAAGTTGAGCGGGATCTATGGCCTTGTTTTCGATGATGTCGGGTCGGGCAAAGAAGTAGCCCTGAAAATAGCTGCAGCCCAGGGCCTTATACTTGTCAAACTGTTCTTGCGTCTCTACCTTTTCTGCCAAAATCTTTAGATCAAACCTCTTAAAGAGGGAGAGAAACTTAGGCAGGTTATTTTCTTGAAGTGTGGGAATATCGAGTTTTATGATATCGATATACTCAAAGATAGGCTGAAAGTTTAAAATGTACTCTTTGGAACAGTCGGCATCATCCAGAGCAAAACGGTAGCCATGATTTTTGAGTTCTTTTATCCGCGCTACTATGCGCTCGTTTATGACCACATTCTCCAAGATCTCAAGCACAAATTGCTCTTTGGGAATGGAAAAGAGCATCTCATCCATCAAAAGCTCTTCGTCGATGTTGATAAAGGCAAAAGTCTTTCCGAGGGTATTTTTCAGTCCTCTAAGGTTCAGCGCATAGACCAAGACCTTGGCCGTGGCAAGGCGGTCATTTTCTATGGGTTCAAAAAATTGATCTAAAGAAGTACGGTAAAGCAGCTCATAGGCATAGGTATTGCCGTGAAGATCAAGGATAGGCTGGCGCGCGAAGTAGAGATTTTCGGACATACGGCTGCTTTTTTAACACATTATAACCATGGATAAATAAGGAAATTATAAAATGAGCATCGCATCACCGTAGGAGAAAAACCGGTATCTCTTCTCAATTGCCTCGGCATAGATATTCTGGGTTTCTTCTACACCGATAAAAGCAGCAACGAGCATCAAAAGAGTGGATCTTGGCAGGTGGAAATTGGTCAGCAGATGGGTGATGCGCTGAGGCGGATTGAGCGGATGCAAAAAGAGGTTGGCTTCGCCCTCACTTTTATGCGTGCGCACATAGTACTCTACGGTACGTGTGACCGTTGTTCCAATGGCCAACAGCGGCAGATCCGAGTCGATAAGTTCTTGCGCAGTCTGGGGAATGTGAAAATACTCCGAGTGCATAGGATGGTCGGTGATCGTCTCGGTTTCGACGGGCTTGAAAGTTCCCGCTCCGACATGTAGTGTCAAAAACTCCAGTTGGTGGGCGGCTTTTAGCTGTGCGAAAAGCTCTGGCGTGAAGTGAAGAGAAGCCGTAGGCGCAGCTACCGCACCTGCGTTTTGTGAGAAGACACTCTGATACTCCTGCTCATCGCTTTCTCTGTCTTCTCTTTGCATATATGGGGGCAGGGGAATATGGCCGATCACATCGAGCACAAGAATAAGCTCTTCAAAACATAGCAGATGGGATCTTTGACAGAAGCTTACGATGCGCGAGCCGTCTTCGCAGAGTTCCAAGACTTCAGCAACAAGCTCCTGCTCAAAATAAAGCAGCGTACCTTGCTTGACTTTTCCGCGGATAAGACAGGAGACGCGTGCGGCATCGAGGGGTTTGTTGATAAGCAGTTCGACTCCCCCGCCTGAAACTTTTTTGCCAAATATACGTGCCTTGATGACCTTGGTATCGTTACAAAGCACCGCACAGTCACTAGGAATAAATTCGTCTATTTTAGAGAAGGTCGTGTGGGTTATACTCTTGTCTTTTCTGTCATAGACGAGGAGCTTACAGCTGTCGCGCGGCGTCGCCGGAGTTGTGGCGATCAGCTCCGGCGGAAGGACATAGTCATAGCTTTGTGTTTGAAGGGGCATTAAGCTTTTGGCGTCTTTTTGTTTTCTTCGGCTTCATCATCAAGCGGCGGAGCCGGATTGACAGCTTTTACGATCAAGATAGAGACACCATATAGAAATATAAGCGGTATGGCCATCAGAAACTGAGTCAAGATGTCCGGTGGCGTGAGCATGGCGGCAAGGATAAAAATGAGCAAGACGGCATATTTGAAAAAACCGCTCATCATACGGTCATCTATCAGGCCCAATAGTGCCAAAAAGTAGGCGAAAATAGGAAGCTCAAAGGCAATTCCGAAGCCGAACATGATCTTTGAGAAAAATCCGACATAATCCTCAATCGTGATCAAAGCAGCATAATTGCTCGTATACCCGAAGGTGATAAGGAACTCAAATCCGTAGGGCACAACGACGTAGTAGGCGAAAAAAACACCCACGCTGAACATGATCGTTCCGCCGAAGATAAAGGGCAGAAGCATTTTCTTTTCGTTGGCATAAAGACCCGGGGCGATAAACTGCCATATCTGCCACAGCAAGACGGGAATAGAGAAAAACAGGGCTGCGAAAAAAGAGACCTTCAGTGCAACAAAAAATGTTCCGCCTACCTGGGAGGTGATAAGCTGTCCCTGGGTCGCATGTTGGCCATCTATGTTGGCAATGGCCTCCAGCACATCACGAAGGGGTTGATCCATCCAGTGCATGATAGGCTCATGGAAATAAAAGCAGACGAAAAAGAGAACAATGACGCTGCCTACCATGATGCTCAGTCGTTTTCTCAGTTCAACAAGGTGGGGTCGTAGATCATCAAACATTATGCGTTATCCTCGGGCTCTTTCTTTTTCTTTTCAAAGGTGACCTGTTCATCATCATGCATTGATGGTGTCTTCGGCGCTATTTTATCAGCCGGTTTTGTATCGTCTGCATAGCCTGTCTTGTGGCTCTTTGCCGGTGAACTCTTTTTTGCATTGCCGGTGACGCTGTGTTTAACGTCGGTTAGGTCTTGTTTGATCTGGTCAAACTCTTCGCTCAAACCGCTTCCGCTTGTCGCCCGCTCAAGTTCATTGCTCGCGGACATAAGATCTTCCTTATAGCTGAGGGCCTCTTTTTTGAGTTCAGAGATATTAAGCTCCTGCTCTAGTGAGTCTTTGGCGCTGGCTACCGTTGACTTGAGTGATTTGAAAAATTTTGCAATATTTACCATGGTTTCAGGGAGCTTGTCAGGACCTAGAAAGATGACAGCGATTATTGCGATAATAACGATTTCGGCAAAGCCCATCCCAAACATTTATACTTCCTAAAACTGTTTTATTAAAGAAACGAGCAGCCATTTTATCGAACACAGCATTTCTTTATTTGCCGTGATTTTAGCTAAACCGAGTTTAAAACTTCTTTACTATTTTTCGAAAAATTACTTGCCGAGATTCTTTGGGAATAGTTTTTGCTGGTTGTTTTTTGTTTATTCAAATAGCCTTGCTGTCAAGGCGCATAATTGTCTTGAGCCAAAGGGACTTTGTCGGTTAGTCCTGCAAAAAAAGCGCGATCTCATCACTGAGCAAAAAGTCAGGGTTGTAGGCGCGTGAATTGATCAGAAGAAGCTTGTCTTCGCTCAAAAGCAGTGCAAGCTTCTTCTTCTCAGTCGGCGAGAGCGTTTTGAGATCTATGCCGACGCAAGAACGCAGACCCAAAAAGAGACGCTCCGTTTTCAGATCTTCCTCACTCAGCTCTTCGACAGTGATCTGCAATGGATCGTTGATGTACTCCTCGATCACTGTCGTGGGATAGAAACGTCTGTTTTTCAGCATCCCTACAGCTCCGCTTCCCACACCCATGTAGTCCTGAAGCTGCCAGTAGCCGATGTTGTGTGCGCATCGGTAGGTGCCGAAATTTGATATCTCGTACTGCTCAAACCCTTTGGCTTTGATTGCATCTATAAAAAAAGTCGTCAATTCCAGCCTCTCTTTTGCCGCTTCGGGATAGCTCTGGAAAAGGGTCTTCTCTTCTATCGTCAAAGCGTAGGCGCTGATGTGGTCGATCGGCAGAGAAAAAGCGGTCTTTATGTCTTTTTGCAAAAGCTCTTTTGTATCTACCTTGGTCGCGTAGATAAGATCTAAAGAGATGTGTTCATAACCGATCTCGCGGGCATTTTTTACGGCACTGATAGCCTCGTCCGCCGTGTGCTCGCGGCCTAAAAACTTCAGTTTCATGTCGTTGAAGCTTTGCACTCCGAAACTGACACGGGTACACCCGAGGGCTTTCATCCCGCCTAGCCACTGAAATGAGGCTGAGTTTGGGTTGGCCTCAGTCGTGATCTCCGCGCCCTTTTTCAGATAGTCTCTTAAAAGTGAAAATATATCGGCATAAAGTCCGCTCTGTACAGTAGAGGGTGTGCCTCCTCCGATAAAGACCGAGGTTATTGAGTCCGCCTTGGCATCGAAGCGTTTGAGCTCATACGCAAGCTGAAGATAAAGTGCGTCCATATAGGCTTTTATCTGGTCAAACTTGTCAACATAGGAGTTGAAACTGCAGTAGTGACACTTGCTGTCACAAAAAGGAATATGGATATAAAGTAGGATAGTTTTCCTTTGTTTTAAAAGCCCTGTAAAATTCAATTGCTATTAATGCGTTATTTTGTAAAATTCTAGCAAAACAAGCTGAAAGCGGTCGGTACCACCGATGTTTATTCTGTGTTTTTAGTAATGGCACAGAACACACGTCTTTAGAAAACAAGCTCAAAGCAGTCGATGCAAGCAGATATTTTTTAAATATTATAAAAATTTCCCTATAGCGCAGGGAACAAATGGGACAGAATGGATCAGGAAAAAATCTATAGGCCAAATGTAGCTATTATCGTGCTTAGCGCAGAGTATCCCAAGAAAAAGGATGTCTTTATCGCCGAGCGCAGCGATCTGACGGACATTTGGCAGTTTCCTCAAGGCGGAATTGACGAGGGAGAGAGTCCGGAAGAGGCTCTTTTTCGCGAGTTGGAAGAGGAAATAGGTACGCGTGACGTGAAGATCTTGTGCGAATACCCTGAATGGGTCTCTTACGACTTCCCTTTACATATCGCCAAGAAGATGAAGCCCTTTGCGGGGCAGACTCAGAGATACTATCTTGTGCAGCTTAGCAAGGTGGCCGAGATAAATATTGCGACGGAGATTCCTGAGTTTTCAAACTATAAGTTTGTTGATTACTCTGAGCTTTCGGCGTATACGGCACACTTTAAGCACGCGGTGTATGAAAAAGTATTGAGTTATTTCAAAGAAGAAGGGTATTTCTAAACTATGTTGATTGTACAAAAATTTGGCGGAACCAGTGTCGGTGACCTTGATCGCATTCAAAATGTGGCAAACCGGGTCCAAAAAACAGTAAACGAAGGACATCAGGTCGTCGTCGTCGTCTCGGCGATGAGCGGAGAGACGAACAAACTGATCGCCTACGCAGAACACTTCAGTGCCACTCCTTCCGTAGCCGAAGTCGATATGCTGCTGAGTTCGGGCGAACGGGTGACGGCCTCGCTGCTCTCGATAGCACTCAATGAGATGGGGCTTCCTTCCATAGCGATGACAGGCCGTCAGGCGGGTATTGTGACTACATCGCGCCACACCAAGGCCAGAATCGAGAACATCGATCCTTCCAGCATGCAAAAGGCTATAAATGCCGGCAAGATCGTCGTTGTAGCGGGTTTTCAAGGTGTCAATGAGGAGGGAATGGTCACCACGCTCGGACGCGGTGGCTCAGACCTCTCTGCCGTTGCTATAGCAGGCGCTTTGAAGGCGGATCTGTGTGAGATCTATACCGATGTGGACGGGATATATACGACCGATCCGCGCATCGAGCCCAAGGCCAAAAAGCTTGAGCGCATCTCGTATGAAGAGATGCTGGAGCTTGCTTCGCTGGGGGCAAAGGTGCTTCAAAACCGTTCAGTAGAGATGGCTAAAAAGCTAAATGTCAATCTAGTAACACGCTCAAGCTTCTCAGAAGCCGAGGGCACATTAATCACGAAGGAAGAGAATATCATGGAACAGCCAGTAGTTAGCGGTGTGGCATTGGACAGAAATCAGGCGCGTGTGAGTCTTGTCGGCGTAACCGACCGCCCGGGAATCGCAGCGGAGATCTTCAACGCTTTGGCGCTAGAGGAAATCAATGTAGATGTGATCTTGCAGACCGTAGCACATGACGGAACGACAAATATCGACTTCACTGTTCCGACAAACGAACTTGAAAATGCGAAAAACATTGTCAAAAGCTTTGTAGAGAAGGGTGAGATCAAAAGCAGCGATTACAACGAGAGCATTGCCAAGGTTTCCATCGTCGGTGTAGGTATGAAGTCGCACGCAGGTGTTGCGGCAAAAGCCTTCTCTGCTATGGCAGCTGAAAATATCAATATCCGTATGATCTCCACCTCTGAGATCAAGGTCTCTATGGTCATCGAAGACAAGTACAGCGAACTGGCTGTCCGTGCGCTTCACAGTGCTTTTGAACTAGATAAGTAAATATTGTATGCAGCAGTTACTTAAATGGACACTTGAAGCGATTCGTTCTGATGATGCGATGATGAGCTGGCTTGAAGAACAGCGTTTTGAGTGGACAGCCGCAGCGGCCCAGGCGATCAGACAGATCGTAGACGGACGCACGATTATCTTAGTGACTGACCATGAACGACAATGGTTCTCCAAGTACATCACATCATCCTTGAACAAGCCTATCCTGGACCGTCCAATCATGCCTATCATCTGTCTGGACCAGGTCTATCCCTATTACGATATGATCACCGGCGGCGAAAAGATCGACATGCTTACCGATATGCTCTCTATGTGCTACGGCGAGGAGTACTTCTTTTGGTATGTGGGCAGAGGAGACGACCGGCGCGCTGATATTGCCAAACGCGAGGACAGCAGTTTTTTGTGGATTATGGATGAAGATTTCCAAAATGCATTTCCGCTGAGCTCTTACGACAAACTCCTCGACATCAAGCTTTTGCACCTCTACCGGGTCTTTGACAATACGCTCAACGCCGTCTTGTTCGGTGAAGTCGATATTTTAGAGTGAGCGCATGAACGATCAAGCGCTCAGCTCCTCGCATATCATCATCACCGATCAGGTCGAAGAGGAACTAGCGGCAGTCAGGCAGAAGTTTTATCCCTCGCGAGTGGTTACTTTTTTCAAAGATGATTTTCTTATTGATGATGCAAAAGAGGTGATCCGCGAAGCCTATATCGCAGAAGCGAAGATAAAATATATTGTTCTAGCGGCCAAGCTTTTTAACGAAGCCAGTCAGAACTCTTTACTGAAGCTTCTTGAAGAGCCGCCCAGAAACATAGCCTTTATTCTCATCACCGAGTCCAAATCCGCACTTTTGCCCACTGTGCGCTCGCGGATGCCGATTATCTCGCGTAAAAACAAAAAAGAATCGCTTCCTCTCGAACTCTCCTTGAAAAAACTTGAGCTCGCCTCGCTTTTTGCCTTTGTAAAAACGCATGAACGCACTCCAAAACATGAGGCCAAAGAGTTGATAGAGTCGCTCTATGCCAAGGCACTCGAAGAGAAGATACTGCTTAATGCGGCCCAGCTTGAAAGCTTTGAGACGGCCTACAGGCTGATCGGATTGAATGCTCGGTTGAACAGTATCCTTTGTATGCTGCTGATGAAGTTTATACAAAACCATAAGTGATAAGACGGTAGCAAGGAGACAAGATGTATATGCGCGAACTCTCAACCCAGATCGATACAAAAGCCTGGATAGCCAAACTCAACATCGAAGACGGCGGACAAAAGATACTTGATGAAAAGATGCATTTTCATCTTTTTTATATCCAGGAACTTCATGTGGGTGCAGCAAATATTCTAAAACAAGATGCGCTGTCTATCGGAGCCGACCTTGCCGTGCCTAAAGGTACGATCTTGTGTGAGACCCCTCATGTGGACTGTATCTTGATGGGAACGCGCAAGCATATGCAGATCCTTTCAAAAAAAGAACTTGCCCAACCCTTCGGCCTGAAACTTGTCGCCAAAGAGCTGCAGAGATTTTTACGTGCTTCAAAGACGAAATCCTATCAGATAATGGGTGTTCTTAACGCCAATGAGGACAGCTTTTTTGCCCAGAGCCGTTTTCAGACGCATGAGGCGATAGTAAAGATGGAAACAATGATAGAAGAGGGCGCTGATATCATCGACATTGGCGGTGTCTCCTCTCGGCCCGGAAGCGAGCCTGTCAGCGAAGAAGAAGAACTCAAGCGCATACAGCCGGTTGTTGATGCGATCTATCAGCAGCGCTTGTATGAAAAGGTCCAGTTCAGTCTGGACTCCTACTCTCCTTTGGCGCTTTCGTATGCACTTGAGCGCGGCTTTGGCATCATCAATGACATCACCGGCTTGAAAAACGATGAGGTATGCAGACTTGCCGCGCAGTATCAGGCCAAGGCCGTCATCATGCATATGCAGGGTGAGCAGAAAACGATGCAGAACAGCCCCTGCTATAGCAACCTTTTCGAGCAGATGGAGTCTTTTTTTGAAGAGCGGATGGAAAAAGCTGAGAAGTTCGGCATCAAAGAGATCGTTCTGGATGTGGGAATCGGATTTGGGAAACGTCTCGAAGACAACCTCTCGCTTATCCATCATCTTCAGCATTTCAAAAAGTTTAACAAAGAGCTTCTTATCGGAGCGAGCCGAAAATCAATGATCAAGACGATCTGCGCTTCAGAGCCTGAAGAGAGACTTCCGGGCACCCTGGCCATACATCTAAAAGCCTACGACAACGGGGCCTCCGTGATCCGCTGCCATGATGTAAAAGAGCATTGCCAGGCCTTCAAGGTCCACCAGGCCATCTTGGATGCATATTAAAATTTAAAGCAGATTTGCCGATATATGGGGTATAAAAACCATATAAGGAGACTTCTTATGATCAGTGCAGTCAGACCATCTATAAACTATCATACGACGAAGGCTGAAGAGCTAGAGAGCATAAAAAAGACGCATCAAGAGTCCCAAGAGAAGCAGTTTGTACAGATGCTCTCGCAGGTCCAGTCTGCCGTGCAGACAAAAAGCCAGGAGAGCGGCTTTGAAGTGCAGTATCAAGAGTTTCAAAACTTTTTAAAAGAGGTCGGCTACACCGGCAAGCCCATTGCATCGCTCTCGCAGGATGAGGCAAAAGTGCTCGTTAGTGAAGAGGGTTTTTTCGGTATTCAGCAGACGTCTGAGCGTATAGCGGACTTTGTGATAATGGGTTCAGGCGGAGATGAAAAGCTGCTTCGTGCGGGCAGAGAGGGTGCGATGGAAGGCTTTAGGCAGGCCGAAGCGATGTGGGGCGGAAAACTTCCCGACATCGCTTATGAGACGATCGAGAAGGCACTTGCTAAGATTGATGATGCCTTGATTGAGAACGGATTTTCTGTCTTGGATAAAAAAGCGTAAATGAAGTAAAAAGAGAGAAGACTCTCTTTTTTATGAAACGATGACCTTGATAATATTGAAGATGATCGCTGCAATAACAGCGGTTGCAGGAACGGTGATAACCCAGGCGGCAATTATCTTCATAATCACAGAACGCTGAATATATTTTGCTTTTTTTGCCCGTTTCAGGTGTTTTTTCTCAAACTTTATCTTCTCTTCTTCTTCTTCAATGGCAATTTTCAGCTCTTGTATTCGCGCCGTAATATCAGGTGTTTTTTCTTCGAGAGCCTTAAGCTCATGCAGTTCGCTTTTGAAACTCTTCTTTAATTTTTTGTCTTCGTTGAGCTGATCTTCTTCTTCTTGTATTCTTTCCTGGGCGGTCGTTGTGGAGAGAAACTCACGCAAAAAACCGACACCAAAGATACCGCCGATAGCGATGTGTGTAGAACTGACGGGAAGACCCAGCTGTGAAGCGATGATAACGGTGATAGAAGCCGCCATAGCAACCGCATAAGCGCGGATCTGGTTAAGCGCCGTGATCTCGTTTCCAACTTTTCTGATCAGTTTCGGACCGTAGAGCGCCAGCCCCAAAGAAATTCCTACTGCGCCGATAAGCATGACCCACAAGGGAATGGGTGCCTTTGCTGCGATGGCACTGTGCTCAATGACATCTGCGATGGCAGCCAGCGGTCCGACTGCATTGGCAACGTCATTGGCGCCATGTGCGAAGCTCAAAAGGGCAGCGGCAAAGATAAGGGGGATAGTGAAGAGCGAGTTGGCATCTTTTACCGTGTTCTGCAGGTTGATGGACGCTTTTCGTATTATAGGCTTGACGATAAGGTAGACGATAAGACCTGCGACAAGGCCGATAAACAAAGCGGTAGAGAAGGAAGGCTCTTTTGCGGCTTCAAAAGTGAATGGCAAAATAGACTGGAGTGTTCCGGTGATAGTCGGCCATATTTTTTTAAGCCCCTTGAGGGTCAGGTAGGTGGCAAAAGCCCAGGCCATAATCGCGACATAGATCGGGATAACCTTTCGCATCGCACTGAGTCTGTCCTCCTTGTACAAAAGCGTTTTCTTGATAGCAAAGAGAAATCCTGCCGCGATGATCGCACCCAAAAGCGGTGAGATCACCCAAGACGCCACAATCTCACCCATCTTGTCCCAGGCAACGATGCCAAAACCGGCAGCAGCGATACCGCCGCCAACGACACCGCCGACAATGGAGTGTGTAGTTGAGACAGGAGCACCGATAGCCGTTGCAAGGTTTAGCCAGATCCCGCCCGCGAGCAAAGCCGCCATCATCGCCCAGACGAAGTGCTGCACATCAGCAAACTGCGAAGGGTCAATGATCCCTTTTTTGATCGTGCCGACGACATCTCCGCCTGCGATCAAAGCGCCGCTGGCCTCAAAAATAGCGGCAATAATGATCGCGCCGCCCATCGTCAGCGCCTTGGAACCGACAAGCGGTCCTACGTTGTTCGCGACATCGTTTGCACCGATATTGAGCGCCATGTAAGCGCCAAAAACTGCAGCGATTGCCAAGAAAGCGTTGTTGGCAACATTGCCTGCGCCAAAACTGTACCAAAGAACGCCAACCATAAACATCAGGGCTATCCCCATGCGCAAGAAGTCAGCACGAGAGCTTTCCGTTGCTTTCGTCTCAAGTTTTTTCAGTGTATGGATATCCATGGTGTTCCCTCTGGGTTGATTATGCAATACGGTGACAATATGGTTACAACATTGCATTTTAAAGCCGAAAGTATACTAAAAATAAACTAATTAGCCAACACTCGCGGACCGTTGTGCTATAGCGGCTACTTCTGCAGGTAGGCCTTGATGATCTTCTGTTCTTCATAGGGACGGTTCGCACCGGCAGAGACCTCGACCATCTCAAGCTTGCGGACATTTTCGTATCCCGATTTGACCTCTCCAAAGATAGTGTGGCGTCCGTTAAGCCATGGAGTAGGGGCAACTGTTATAAAGAACTGACTTCCGTTCGTCGCCGGTCCTGAATTTGCCATGGCGAGAAGTCCTTTGCGGTTAAAAACAAGATTGGCAGCAAACTCATCCTTAAAAGGTTTTTTCCAGATGGACTCTCCGCCTCTGCCCGTCCCGGTAGGGTCTCCGCCTTGGATCATAAACCCTTTGATGATGCGGTGAAAGACAAGGCCATCGTAGTAGCCGTTCTTGACATGGGTAAGAAAGTTCTCAACTGCCAAAGGGGCGATGTCTGCAAAGAGCTCCAGAGTAATATTTCCCTGGGTTGTCTCCATGACTACGACGGGATTTTTGCTCACATTACTGCTTTGTTTTGAGAGGGAGTCATGTAAAGATGAAGCCAGCATAGGAAGGCTAAGCGCCAATAAGACGAGCAGTGTTTTAAGGTGTTTCACGGGTTTCTCCTTGGATTAAGTGGTGGATTTTTTCGTCTTGTGACAAGATAAAGCTTTTGGTGTCGGCACGCGAGATCAGTTCTATAGGATCATAAGGAGCAGAAGTGTCTAAAATAACGATGACATAACGGTTGTTAAGGCAAGACAGATGGCTCAACGGATAAAGCAGGAGTTCCTCTTGTTCATGCGGAGCATCGAAAAGAGAGCTGATGGGTGTGAAAAAAGTATTGATCTCATTTTGAAGCATCAAAAGTTCTTCTTTGTTATGGTGGAGAATGCTTATCTCTTTGGGCTCGGTTTCTTTTAGAAGCTTTTCGAGGATCAGCAGCGTGTTCATAAAAGTGTTGCCGCTGTGCAAGCTCAGGTTTTCGCTGAGTTTTTCAACTACTAAGCCCTCGCAGGCGGCACACAATGCAGAAGAGAGACGATAGTTTTGCACTAAAGGATGCACCACAGAGACTTCATCGATCTCGTAGGAAGAGGAGAGGAGCAGCCTTCCTTTTTTGTTTGTAAGTTTTCTGGCAGTGACAAGGTCCTCTTCGCTGATATCATCGCAGATGACAAGATCATATCGCTCTTTTGCGCGTGCGTATCGCTGCAGAGACTCAAAACTGATGACACGAATCTCTGCGGGATTAAGTCCCCAGTGAGAGTTCTCTATAAATTGAAAGATCATGGCCTGCAATGGATGGATATTGCAGGAGAGCTTGCCGAGAAATATCAGCTTTAGGCTCGGATCTTTCATCTTTTCATACAGGGCCTTGGCGACAAGCACGGAGCTTTTTCCTGATCCCGGGAGCGCTTTGATCAGACACTCTTTTTCAAAAGGCAGATGAACGGCTTTTTGCTGCTCAAGCGAGAGCAGAATATTCTTGTCAGGCAAGACGAACTCGCCGAAAATCGCCTGTTTTATCTTTGCGATATCGTAGCTTTGACTGCCTTTTTGGATCACACTTTTGAGGTAGTGCTCATCGCTGCTGTCGCTGAAAAGCGCCAGATTCTTAGGAATAAGTATATGAAAGCTTTCGTCAAGAGCATCGAACTCCGCTTCGCTCAGATGGGTGCAGATCAAAATAGAGCGCACCGGGGAGATTTGGGTATGAAATATCTCATCAAAACGAAGCTGTATAAAACTCTTTGTATCGCTGCTCTTGATCTCTGCATCTTTGTCATTTTTGCTAGCAACTGAAGCCTTGACTCCTGTGAGCTCTTTTTCGCTGAGACTGAAAAAATTAAATAGGACTACTCCTGCATCGGGATGGATCATCATGCAGGGGATAATGTGTCGCTGATGCTGATGGAACAAAGGAAGGTCGGAGTAGACCTCACCGGTCTTTTGAAAAACTGTTTTAAGGCGCGCAATGCCTTCATCGTTGGCGAAAGGAGTATTTTTTTTGGATGAAGAGAAGAGGTTTGGGAAAAGGTTCACACGCTGCCTTGATAGACTTTTTTTAAGTTTTGTTGAAGTTAAAGCTTAAAAAAAATATATTCATAATATGAATTTTGGAAGAAGAGATTCGGCCGAAGCCGAAAAGGTTACTATTTACCTGCAGCGATACGGTCTTTAAGTATCCCTCTAATAATTAATAGTAATAGTACATTTCATTATGTCATAAACACCTTAAGCTGGTAGTTTAATGTACTATAATTTATAAATTTAAAAAGAGAGTAGAAAAATGTATCGAATTAGGACAGGAAAAAAAACTCATAAGAACGGTAGAACCTCTAACTTTTATTTTATCTGTATGGAATGACCCCAAAAAACTAGACACAATTTCAATCGGTTAATTAGATAAAATGATGGAAGTCATTTAAGAGAATTAACAAGAGGTCAAGATGCCACCAAGATATACAGATGAGTTTAAGATCGAGGCAGTAAAGCAAGT
>JAGXFN010000012.1 GCA_024637195.1 Arcobacter sp. | reverse complement strand
TTCCGCTTGTTGTATCGTGCGAGCACGGTACGACTAGCGGATGTTCAATCCGCGCCCCGTTGTACAGGCGCACAGCGCCTGTACAACTATTTATTCATGCACATTCTATACAACCAAGGCTTAATCAATAACTTATTTGAACATTTCTTGTGTTCAAATAAGTCTAAGAAATATTTAATTATTTAACAATTCATATCTTTTATTGCCTAAAAGAGCAGGTTTGTGTGATTTGCAAACGTTCAATAAGTACTTTTTTTGGACTTATTTGAACAACGTTGTGTCTATAACTCCTCGTTTAGTACGTGATGCACACGATGTTAAAACACATCCGTGTGAGTGAATCTGCACTTTTTGTCTCGTTTGGCAAGCTGAAATTTTTTCATAAGAATGGGATGAACCCGATAACATAGACTGGAATAATTGAAAATATCGCACTATGGGTTTTTTAAATGCAAAAATTGACTACAATAGAGATTGAAAATCTTGCTGGAAGTGAATTTGCAAGTGGATAGATAGAAATAAATACAATTTTAAGGGATGTTTTTGAAGCAGAGTTTTGAGGAGTTACTCGAATATTTAGACTCGGATGAATTTTCTATTATAGAGAAGATGACGGAGATCGTTGCGTACATACGGCCAGAAAACACAGAAAATATCGACTCCTCTTTGGCCGCTATAGAGCAGATAAGGACGTACCTTGAAGAAAATGAGAGTCTCAGAACAAAGATATCGGACGGTCTGAACCTCTGGATAGAAGAGTCCAGGCTCTCTGCCAACATCGCCTCCTTGGGAATTTTCTCCAAAAACGGTTTTGGGCAGGAGTTGGTCCGACGTTTTTACCACAAGTTTCTTCCTGCTCCGCCAAAGGGCGGCGATTTTGAGTATCTTTTTGCGACAGTGTTTTACAAAGAGAATGATCCTCTCTGGGTCAACGCCGTAGAGGACGAGCTTTGGGTGGACCTTATCGGCACGCTTTTAAGTAACAAGGAGCTGACGCATAAAACAAAGGATTGTCTCTTTGGCGAGATATTGTATTCGGCGGAGATCTTGTCTGTCTGGATCGCTTCTGAAGAGTTCAATGAAAATTTTATACACCTGGACGAGAGCTTGACCAGTAGAAGCTCCGCATTTATAGGACTGCAGCGCGAGGTGAGCAGTCTGGTCAACACTATTCAAGATAAATCCATTGAGGTGGAGTCGATAGCGCTTGATTTTCAGCATCTTGGCGTCTTGATAGAACAGTGCCGCGAGCAGGTCAGCACTTTGAAAAAGAAGTCGCTGAACAAGGGGATCTCGGTGTCGGTGACTTACAACCTTGAAAGACTCGAACAGCTTATCGACAGAACCGAAGAGATCATCAGCCTTATTCGGGCCTTTGACACGACACCGTTTTACCTCTCTCTTGTGCAGATGTTCAAAGCGGCCGTAGAAAAGAACAGCTCGCGCAACTCTTTGCGCATGATCATCAACCAAAACATAAAGATACTTGCAAAAAGTATGACAAACAACACCAGCGAACACGGGGAACACTACATCACCGAAAATAAAAAAGAGTACCTGATGATGTTGTACAATGCGAGCGGAGCAGGGGTGATCATCGCTTTTATGGCTCTGATAAAGATCGACATCGTCCAGATGGAACTCACGATAGGTACACAGACGCTGTTGGCAAGTCTAAACTACGGCATCGGGTTTGTGTTGATACATATGCTCGGTTTCACCATCGCCACAAAGCAGCCCGCCATGACCGCGTCGACCTTTGCCGAGGCAGTGGAAAAAGGGGACAATAACAAAACTAACCAGCTAAAACTGGTTGAGCTGACCATGCAGGTGCACCGTTCCCAGCTTGCAGCCGTTGTCGGAAATGTAGCGCTGGCCCTGCTTGTGGCTTTTTTACTCGGCTATGCATATCGCTCCGCTTCGGGAGCACTGCTCTCGCAAGAAGAGTTGGCACATTATATGGAGGGACTTAACCCTTATCCTGCGCTATTGTTTGCGGCGGTTACGGGTGTCTGGCTCTTTTGTTCGGGGCTGATAGCGGGCTTTTTTGACAACAGGGCGGACTATCTTGACCTGAAAAACAGATACCTTCATCAACCTTTTTTGAAAAAAATAACTTCAGAAGCAGTCAGAAAGAAGATCGCAAACTATCTGCATGACAACCATGGCGCGATTCTTGGCAACTTTTATTTTGGTGTTCTTCTGGGGGTCACTCCTTATTTTGGCTATTTGCTGAACATTCCGCTTGATATCAGGCACGTCGCCTTTTCTACGGCAAACTTTGGCTTCTGTCTCGCACAGCAGCCTATGGGGTATTTTGATTTTTTTATGACGCTGTTTTTTGTGCTGATGATAGGCCTAGTCAACCTCAGTGTCAGTTTTGTTCTGGCACTGAAAGTCTCGCTTAAATCCAGAGATGCCTACTTTGGAAGTTTTTTCTCTTTTTTGCGGCTCCTTTTCAGCGAAGCACTCAAAAGACCTTCCGAGCTATTTTTGCCGCCGAAAAAGCCTGATGAACAAGATTAAGAATTGACGCGGTACAATATCTTATAATCAAGCGAATAAGAGCCCGCAGCAGGCTTTTCAAGAAAAAAGGTAAATGATGGATCTCGTTCATAGTGCATGGGGAGTTTTTGTAGATTTTGCGGAGTTTTTTGTTTTAGCTCTATTTATACTGTTAGTCTTTACGTTTGTGTATGACAAGTTTATTCAGAGAAAACACTCTTTACTTATAAATTACCCCGTTATCGGGCGGATGCGTTATCTTTTTGAAGCCCTGCGCGAGCCGCTTCGCCAGTATTTTGCCGAAGAAACCTTTTATCAGTCAAAGGATAAGGTCGACTGGGTCTACAAGGCGGCAAAAGATGTTCCCAACTATCAGTCGTTTTCCGTAAACCAGCCCTTTTCCGGCTCACGTTTTATCATCAAACACGCTTCGAGCGTACTTAATGACGACGAGGTCAGTGAGGACCTTTCGGTCGTGTTTGGACAAGACAGGGAGATCCCCTTTGTTGCGCATACGCCCATTATTCGCTCGGCGATGAGTGACGGCTCGCTTTCTCCCGAGGCGGTACGCGCTTTCGCTATCGCCGGTGCAGCCACACAGTTGACCGTCAATACAGGCGAGGGTTCGCTGACTTCAAACCACCTTTTTACCCACAAGCCAAACTTAAATGACTGCGATTATCTTGAGATAGTCAAAAGTACTTTTTATGCAGAGGCGGCCTTTAAGCTGGGGACACTGCTTTTTAACCACGCGATCGCGCTGAAGTGGTACCGTACCATCCTGCTCAACAAAAAAACGCAAAATACCTACATCTACGACACGATCTCACATGTGCTCTTTCGTGTCAACTGGAAGGCGGCGCCGGAGACCTTTCCCAAAGAGGTGCCGAGCGATATTCCCAACATCATCTTTCAGATGGGTTCGGGGCTTTACGGGGTCAGGGATGAGCAGGGAAAATTCGATGCGATCAAATACCAAAAAGTGATGTCGTTTTGCAAGATGACAGAGATCAAGATCGCCCAGGGAGCGAAACAGACGGGGGGCAAACTCTCCGGCGGCAAGGTCAATGCCGATGTCGCCTACTACCGAGGGGTGCCGGAGGGCAAGGACCTCTTCTCGCCCAACCGCTTTCCTTATGCCGACTCGACGGCGCATCTGCTTGACTTTGTAGAAAAACTGCAAGAGCTGTCTAAAAAACCGGTAGGCTTCAAGATCGTTGTTTCAGATGCAAATGCCGTGGAAGAGATCGTCAAAGAGATCGCCATGCGAAAAGAGTCTGGCAGAAACATCCCTGACTTTATCACGGTTGACAGCGGAGAGGGAGGAAGCGCAACGGCCCCGCTTGAGCTGATGGAGTCCGTCGGCCTGACGACGAACAATGCGCTGTATGTTCTGGACACGATGTTTAGAAAGTACAAGATCCGCGAGCATATAAAAATTATCGCCAGCGGCAAGATCTTGACGCCTGACGATGCAATCATCACGATGTGCATGGGTGCGGATGCTATCGGTATCGCCCGAGGGTTTATGATGAGCGGGGGCTGTATCCGCGCGCGGATGTGTTCAGGCTTCGGCTCGCACGTCTGTCCGGTGGGGATGGCGACGCAAGACCCCAAGAAAAGAGCCTCCTATCTTGTCGTCAAAAAAGGCAAAGAGATAGGGAACTATCACAAAAATCTTGTCAAAAACATGAAGGTACTGCTGGCCGTCATGGGAATAAAGAGCATTAAAGAGCTCAACAAATCCCATCTAACTTTTAAAGACAGCAGCGGCGAGATCTATTTTGACATCGACAAACATTTTCATCACAAGCTGCACATCTAAATTTCTCGTATAAGTTATGGCATAATAAACTACTTTAAACCGAGGTGCTGCAATGCCTGAAGTATGGATCGCGTTAACCGGAATCATCATTCTTTTTCTTTTTTGGCGGCAGCTTGCTGTCTTGAAGCTGCAGGGCAAGGTGAATTATGCGCCTTTGGTGCTGATCGTCGGCGCTGTCTCGTCTATTTCGCTCTTTATATTCTCTTCGCATGAGGGGGAGTTAAAAAGCGATATCCAGTATGCACTCATGCCTCTGCTGATCTCTCTTATCTTTTATACGGTGATGTATCTGATGGTTCAGCTCAAGGGCAACAGAGCCAAGATAAAGAAGGAAAGTCATGAGCGTCTTCTGCTGGAGCTAAGCTCCGATATCAAGGAGCATCTTTCCACCCTGGATGAAAAACTCAGCGCTATAGCAAGCACTGACGAGAAGACATTTGACGCGGTACAGCTGGCCTTGAAAAATGAGTTTTCGGTCTTTAGGCAGCTCTCTGTGCAACAAGAGAAGCTTTCGCAGAAGCTTGAAGAGATGTATGTTCAAGAAGAGTCCGCGCTCTCAAATATTCAGAAATTTATCTCCAAAGATATTCTCGATCTAGATACCGTCGTTCATCGCCATATCGATCTTCTGCGCATTGCGGAGCAGGAGCACTTCAATACCCTGCATACTTTGCTAAGCGAGATGGGCGAAGGCAACGCTGCTTCGCAGTACAAAGAACTTTTGGCCTCCGTGAAAGAGCATCTGCACAGTGTAGAACACGCTGTGCAGAACAGTGTCTTGGACATTGCAGATGAGGCGAAAGAGCAGTTGAAAGATACTGCGCAGAAGATGGCAGGCGGGTTAGAAAACACCAAACAGCTCAGCGAGGCGCTGATGCTTTCGCTTCAGGAGTATGAGATGAAGATGCAGGAGCTGAACAAACAAGGCAGCAAGCTTTTGCAAAAATCAGATACGATCCATGAGAGCATGGAGGATACTTATGCGCAGTCGCAAAAAGTCCGTCCTGTCTACACCTCGCTCAATGAACTTGTCTCACGCCTGATGGATATCTATGCGGAGTACAAACATGCAAAAAAAGAGCTGCATATCCTGGCTTCTGAGCTTGGAAATGCCGAAGAGCGCCATTTTGAGATCATGGACAAGAAGATCGATGCTCTGGGCGAGGATATGCACGCCAAGATAGACGCCTCGCTCAAAGAGCTGCAGACACACTACCATCTTGCAGAACGCGATGTGACAAACACGGTCAAAACACTCGCAGCAAAGGCGCAGCTGAAGAAAAGCTACAGCGAAGAGTAGATGGGTAGGACCAGCTATATTTTTATGCTTCTTTTTCTTGCGACAGCGGCGCAGGCACAGGAGCTGATCGTGCGGACGCAGGTGCTGATGGGAACGTATGTCTCCATCAGCCTCGCAAAAGAGCAAATAGGGCTTTCAAGGGCGGTTTTTACGCGTTTAAAAGAGGTGGAGCTTGCGCTCTCCTCTTATGATCCTGCGGCCGAGATCTACCGGCTCAACCGAGACCATGAAGTGGCTATCTCGCGCGATACCTACGAAGCCCTGAGTCTTTGTTCTCGCTACTATAAAGAGACACAGGGCTATTTTGACATCACGGTAGGCTCCATTACCAAGGGGCTTTTTCATTTTGGCCAGAAGCAGAGGGTTCCGCGTGCCGCTGAACTTAAAAAAGCTGCGGTGGATTTTAAAGGACTGCATTTTAACCGGGAACGGGCCTGGAGTGAACAGGGGATAGTGATCGACCTTGGCGGGATGGGAAAAGGCTTTGGCGTAGACAAGGCGGCAGCGCTTCTAAAAGAGCAGGGGGTGAAAAAGGGCATTGTCGCACTGAGCGGGGATATCCGCTGTCTGCATGCGTGCGAGATGGCCGTGCAAGACCCTTTTTCAGACACTGCACTGGCAAGATTTACCATGGCGCGCGATAATACGGCCATCTCCACCAGCGGAAACTACCGCCGTTTTGTAAAAAGCAGGGAGTACAACCATCTCATTAACCCAAAAACACGTCATTCTCAACAAGAGTTCGCCTCCATCACGCTGCTCTCCGCACTCCTTGACAACAGCGATCTTGATGCCTATGCGACAGCGGCTTCGGTGATGCCCAAAGAAAAGGCGCTGCGCTTTTTAGATACCCTGCCCGAAGTGGGCTATCTTGTCCTCACCAACGATAAGAGAGTCTATATCAATACGGTCTTTAGGAGTTTGAGCAGGGGGTTCACGCTCTTTTTTGAAGAAGATAAAGAGAAAAAAGCGTATATAAAAGCACGCCCATTAAGATTTCAAAGCCCAAGAAGGCGAGGACTTTAATCCAGGCAAAGAATTCGTATCCGTAGAGGATGCCAAAAGGCGAGAAAATATCGGCAAGTGCACTTAAAAACAGACCGGCGATCAGCAGCTGTTTTTTTCTTGTAGAGATCCCCTGGGTAAAGAGTAAAAAGTGCGCATAAACAAAGATCGTCGCAGAGATAGCGACAAAATGCGGTACAGCCGTCTCCAACAGCCCTTCAAAGCTTTTTGCTACGATAAAGTTCTCTTCGTCTCCGGCAAAATAGAGATAGACCTCGTCCGGTGTCACCCCGTATTTTTCAACAAAGAGCCAGACACCGCTGACAAGCTGCAAAAAAATCAGTCCCAGGGCAAAAAAGAGAAGAAGTTTAAAAAGGCGCGCAGAGATCACGTTTTTTTGACCAAGAGTTCAAAGAGGATGGCTGTAAGAGCATAGAGTCCGCCGAGATGCCAAAGAAGCGTAAAAAAGAAATAGACATAGACCAGCGCATCAAGAAAAAAGTAGCCTCCCAAAAGGCTGAGCGCGGAGAGAAAAAGCGAGCCCATCGTCACAAAGATGAGCAGCTGTTTGTGTCTGAACTGAAGACTAAGGCGCAAAACAATGGCCATGGTCGTAAAGATCGCCAAGATGGCCAAAAACAAAGAGACATGCAGGTGTTCCAGAAGACTGGCCAGGCTTAATGGCTCGACAAAGGCGTCAGAGTCACCCCTGAGCGTTTCCAAAACAGCCTGCGGAGTATAGCCGAAGAAGTGGGCAAGATAAAAAAGATCACCGATAAAATACAGCACAAGCATGAACGCGAAAAAGCCCAGCAGAAGGGTGAAGTTGGGATTGGCGTGAAGATCTTTGGAGATGAGAAACTTCATGGCTGTTCTTTGAGCTCTATCTCATAAATACTCAGTGCAATGCGTGCGGCTTTTGTAGCGGAACGTGCCGAGAGTGTGGAGCCTGAGATCGTTGGAATATCTTTTCCCAAGACGAGCTGTTCATTTAGACGGCGGTTTTTAAATACCTCGGTCCAGTTTTTTGCAGGGATGTACTCGGGCGGCTCGTTGAAGGCGATGATCTCGATACCTTTTAGCTCTCCCTCGGGTGATATGAGCGAGAGGATAGCGGCATCTTTGCTGCGTACTTTTTGCATGACAAGGACACCGTAGCCCAAAAGTTTATCCTCTTTTACCGCGCGGTAGATCTTGTAGATATTTGTTTCGAGTTTTACCTGCGCGAGTTCGCTGACTTTATTTGCCTTTGCTTTGGAGAGCAAAATGTTTGTTTTTTTGATCTCGGCATTTTCACCGTAGTTTAGCGCCATAGCATCAAAAGGAGACAGAAGGAGCTGCGCGTGCAGGGCAAGTGCTGTTGTTAAAAGGATCAGAGATTTCATTATCAAAACTTTTTATTGAGATTGTATCATAAAGAGGCCCGGCAGGCCTCTTTTGGACGCGATGCGAATTAGAAGATGAAGCCCATGCTGAAACTGAGGGTATTGACATCTTCTGTTGTTGACTTCTCAAACTTTTTCATCGCATAGTCAAGCTTCAGCACGACCTGTTCATGCGGAAAGAAGTTAAGACCGACGGTGCTCACGCTCTCTTTCGCTTCAGGATCAGCTGCATTGGCCAGGGTCTGCTTTTTGTTGTAAGCGTCATACTGCACAAAGAGCGGCAGTCGGTAGGGTGAATTCATTTGGTTCAAAAGATCATACTCCGCGTTGACATAGTAGCCCGATGCTTTTTCAAGTGCGTTGGGATAGTTGTTGTTTTCATTCAGGCCCTCAACGCTAGTCTGGGCATAGAGTCCCTTGAACTTGAAGCCGGAGTTCTCATAGACCCCGTGCACCTCGTAAGTAAAGGCAGAAGCCCCGCTTACTTTGCCCTGCGCCGCGTCACCGTAATAAAGCGATCCTCCGACAAGAAGACCGGCGATCCCCTCATAATCCAAGCGTCCCACACCGGCAACGCGGTTCATCGTCCCATCTTTTTCTGCGCCGATGCGTCCGTCTCTTGTTGTTGTGGTAGCCGGCTCTTGAATGGTGTAGTCGATTGCGTTGACAAAGCCGAGGTTATAGCTCAGGCCGCTCTGGCCTATCGTTCCGTAGGCCATAACCCCGTTTTCATGCCAGGTGGATGGGATGATCTGACGCTCAGTTTCTGGACGCTGGACGGTATTGAACAGCGTCGGCTCGTGGCGGAGGTTGGTCAGACCCATCGGCACGAGAAGGTGGCCGACTTGAAGGTTGAAGGAACTGTTGATCAAGAAGTCAAGGTACATAAACTCGACAACGACCTTGCCGCCATCCGTGCTGCCGTGCTCGATTTCAAGCTCGACGTTCAAGATGATGCTGTCGCTGAAACGGTAACCGATATACGGAACAAAACGGTAGATATCCGCAAAATTGTCCTTGTTGTCCGGTGCGGCATAGAACATCTCGCCATAGCCTCCGATAGACAGCGGCGATTTTGAGTAGTAGACCTTGGAAGCAGCGGCCCCCAGACCGTTGTGTGACTTGTCGGAATCGACAACATTGAAGTTAAATCCGGTCTTCAGGTCGGCTGTTTCATCTATAAGAATATTTGTCTTCTCTTCTGTCTCTTTGTTTTGCTTCTCAAGAATGTTTAAGCGTTCTGTCAACAGTTTCAGCTGCTCATTGAGCGCATCTGTCTGCGTGTCGGCAAAAAGTGTTGAACTGATAGCCGTGGCTACACCTAAGGAAAGTACAATTTTTTTCATTTTAAACCTTTTTGCTGATAATAGTTATCAGTATATTTTAATGACGTAATAATAGTGATATTTATTATCAATGTCAAGGGTATTGGTGATTGTTGTCAAAAAAATCTTGTATTTTTTAAAAAAGTGCCTGAAAGAGCAGAAAGGGGTAGAGGACTAGCCCGATAGAGAGCATAAAAGGGTGCAGACGCTGCGAAAGGATCAGCTTCATCTCCACACTCAGCGAATGCAGAACAAAAAGTTTATGGATAAGCAGGAGTTTGAAGATGATGTCGAGACTCTTGATCGCCACGATCGCCGCTATCCAGAGGTTGAAATTGCTGATGAAGAAGAGGTAGAGCGAGAAGATATAGCTTGGATGCATCAGATAGAGCAGGTAGGGACTTCTCTTATAATAACCGTAGATCTTTTCGAGTATTCCAAGAAGGGTCGGAGATTTTTGCCACAGCATCTCAAAGAGTTCGGCGCCAATAAAAAGAATAAAGAGTAGAAGTTCGATTGTCATAACAAATCATAGTATAATTTCGCTTAACGAATTAAGGATGCCCGCGCGCTCCTAAGGAAAACAATGTCTTTACTCTACACCGACGAAGAGGGCGCACGCGTCTTTGCCAATGAACTTTATCCAGATGAAAATATTTATGAAGAGAAACATACCCTTTTGTGGGCTTTTATAAAGATAGAAGGAGATGACGAGGAGCTTTTGCACCTCGAGCAGAAGATACTTGAGATGACCAGGCATCTTGACCTTGATTATGCCGGATGGCGTCTTTTTGAGGGCTGGGCCGAGTTCTACTTCTATGGCGAGAGCGCAAAAGGTTTTGAAAATGCCTTGAATGAAGCGCTCAAACCGAAGTACCAGTTTGAAAGCGGCAACCGTCGGGATAAGAAGTATGAGACCTACAAGACACTTCTTCTTCCCAATGCCACAGAGTACCATACGATCCAAAGCGAGATGATCATCTCAGAACTCGAAGAAGTCGGCGACGACCTTGAAGCAGAACACCGCATCGAGCACCATGCCCTTTTTATGACAAAAACGCAGCGGGCACGCTTTATAGAGGCGGTGCAGGAGGCTGGATTTGACTTTTTAAACGAGTTTCTTGTCGAGAAGAGCGAGGATGACTATGTCTATGGCATCGTCTTTACAAAGCTTTCCGGAGTAAGTTTTGAGATCCTGGCCAAACAGACGGAGGATATCTTCCCGCTTATCAAGCAAGAGCACGGACGCTATGAAGGCTGGGGAACAGACGCAGTCACTATGAACGAAATGAGCGACGAGGAAGAGTAAAAAAGCCGGAGGAGGTCAGTATCTCTTCTGGAAAATAAATATAAGATAACAAATACACACGTATTAGAACTGCAAATTCGAAAATCTTTGCTATACTTTTTGTATGCCTTTACATAACCTAAATAAAAACACACTTATTTTTACAGATCTTGATGCTACGCTGCTTGAACACAAGAGCTACAGTTTCGCCCCGGCAAATGAGATGCTTAACTTTTTAAAAATACACAATATTCCCTTGATAATCGTCACCAGCAAGACAAAAGATGAGGTTTTGCGAATACAGAAGCTTCTTGGTATCACAGGGCCTATGATCATCGAAAACGGAGCAGGTATCGTAATCGCAAGAAAGGGCGGTGCGGAAACGATAGAGCTTGGAAAATCATATGCTGCGACACGCAAGGCCTTTGAAAAATACGCAAAGGATTTCAAGATCCGAGGTTTTTTTGAAATGAGTGTCGAAGAGATCGCGGCCAATACGAACCTGCCGATTGAGCAGGCCCGCGATGCTAAAAAACGTCTTTTTACCGAGCCTTTTGTCATAAACGATGAAAAGCTCTTAGGTGAGCTGAATAAAATGGCGAACAAAGACGGATTTGAGGTTGTTAAGGGGGGACGATTTTGCCATCTGATCACCAAAGGTCAGGACAAGGCGGCAGCAATAAAAAGGCTGCATGAGCATTACGAAAAAACCTTCGAATCTAAATACAAGACTGTCGCGCTCGGTGACAGTGCCAATGATTATAGTATGCTCAAAAGCGTTGATACCCCAATACTTATCCCGCATCCGGACGGAAACTATCTTCCTTGCAACATTCCCAACCTTATCAAGGCACCGTTCCCCGGACCAACGGGCTGGAATGCGGCGCTGAAAGCATACTTCCATGTCAAATAAAACCCTTCTGAACAAGGTGTTTAATCGCCTGCTTGAGCAAATAACTCCGCAAAAAATAATAGCAGAGCAGTGCCGGTATGCAGAAGAAACACTAAGGGTAGCGCAGGACTCTTATGACCTGAGCCAATACAAGAATATCTATCTGTTAGGCTCCGGCAAAGCTGTCATTCCTATGGCAAAGACGGTGCAGGAGCTTTTAAAAGAGCGTATCAGCCATACGCTTATTGTCGGTCCCTATCCGCTCGATGAAGAACTTGAAAAAACAAGATACATGCAGAGCACGCATCCTCTTCCATCGGGTCAGAGTCTTTTGGCTGCAAATGCTATGCAAGAAGAGCTTCGCGGTTTTGGACAGGAGGATTTTTTTATCTACCTGCTCTCCGGCGGCAGCTCGTCTTTGATTGAGCTTCCCGAAGCACCGATTTCTCTAGAGGAGTTCCAAGAAGCCACCACGCTGATGCTGCGAGGCGGTATGACGATAGACGCGATCAACTGCGTACGCAAACACCTCTCTGCGGTAAAAGGGGGAAAGCTGGCTTTGCTTACACAAGCCAAGGGTATTGTGCTGGTGCTTTCGGATGTGATAGGAGATGACCTGCATGCTATCGGTTCGGCCCCGCTGTATTATGACAAGACGCGTTTTGAAGAGGCGATAGAGACGCTGGAAAACGCCTCTATTTTTGAACAGATGCCGCCGTCAATCCAGCGTTTTCTTATCGAAGGAAAAGAGGGGATGAATGACGAAACGCCCAAAGAAGAGCAGAAGCATATTTCCCACCATATCATAGGCTCAAACAAGACAGTTCTTCACAAAGCAAAGGCACTACTGGAAGAGTTGGGTGTAGAGACGAGCATCATCAAAGAACCGATGCAGGGGGAGGTCAGCGGTCTTGCCCGCAAACTCTACGATTTAGCCACGGTCCCTTTACAAAAAAGGCACTGCTATATCCTTGGAGGCGAAGCAACGGTTACGGTCAAAGCAGAGGGCGAGGGCGGGCGCAATCAGCACCTTTGTCTAAGTCTGCTAAGTCTTCTCAAAGACGAGGCAGACATTACTTTTTTAAGTGCTGCCACGGACGGGATCGACGGAAATTCTAAGGCTGCAGGCGCTTTGATCGACAAGCACAGCCGCGCGAATGCCAAGGCCAAACATCTTGATATCCAATACTACCTTGATGATTTTGACTCGTATACGTTTTTTTTACAAAGTAAAGAGCTTCTTATTCCCGGTCCGACACACAACAACCTGCTTGATATCGCGATGATTATGATTGAGCCGAACACAGACGAAGGAGATGAAAATGTCTGATTTCTTTCAAAACGGGGTCATTACAACCCTGCAGAAACTTGGAGAACGGCCGCTTGAGGTGATGGAGAGCGAACTTGCTGGCTATGCAAACCGCAACCGTATGGTCTTGCTGCTTCCCGCACTCTATACTGAGTTCGAGACACCTGCGATGCAGAAGATCATTGAAGAACTCATGCAGGTAAAATACCTCTACAAGATCATCTTAGGCTTAGACAAGGCCACTAAAGCGCAGTTTGAAGAGGTGAAACAGCTGATGTCTGTCTTGCCCTGTCCGGTCGATGTCGTATGGAATGACGGGCCGCGTATCAAAGAGCTTTATGCCGAACTGAGCGCGGAGGGATTTCCGGGTCTGCAAACGCCCGGAAAAGGGCGAAATGTATGGACGATGCTCGGCTATGCCCTGACGCATCCCGAAGCCTACGCTTTTGGACTGCATGATTGCGACATCCTTAACTACAGTCGCGAAATACCGGCGAGACTCTTTTTTCCTATCGTCCATCCTGGACTGGACTTTGAGTTCAACAAAGGCTTCTACTCGCGTGTGACAGACAGGCTTCACGGACGGGTAACACGCTTGTTCTACTCACCCCTGCTACGTGCTTTGTCTAAGGTCTTCGGCAAAAGCCGATACCTGAAATATATGGAGAGTTTTCGTTATTCGCTTTCGGGAGAGTTCGCCTTTATCCGCTCTTTGGGACGAGGAATTGCTATTTCACCGACATGGGGCCTGGAAGTTTCGACGCTGAGCGAGGTTTATAAGAATACCTCAAACCGCCGCATCTGCCAGACGGAGATCATGCAAAGCTATGATCATAAACACCAAGAACTCGGCGGACAGAGTTCAGGCGGTATCTACAAGATGGCAAATGATATCGCAAAGACAGTTTTTCGTGTTATGGCGCAAGAAGGAGTCGTTTTTTCCGAAGCTTCGTTCAAGACGCTTCAGGCGACTTATTACCAAGAAGCACGCGCGGAGATCTTAAAATACAATGCCTTGAGCAAACTTAACGGACTTATGTATGATCGGGAGAAGGAGATTGACGCAGTAATGGCATTTGAAGATGCTATGAAAGAGGCCGCCATCGAGTTTTATCAGGACCCTATGGGTGTGCCTTCTCTCTCTCCTTGGATAACGGTGCGCTCCGTCTTGCCAGAGTTTTCAGACAAGCTTGCAGCCTATGTAAGAGAGGATAATGCATGATACATATCTCTGATTCTGAACATACCATCAACCGACGTATCCATAACCTCTATTCGAGGGAGATCGCCGAGATCGTCGTGAATGATGTCATTGATCTTATCTTTAAATATAAACAGCGCATCGACTATAAACCCTACCATCTGAGTGAAAAGGATGTGATACTTATCAGCTACGGAGACCAGGTTAACCGCGACCACGAGGCCTCGTTGCAGACGTTAAACATCTTTATGGAGGAGCACCTGCAAGCAGTGATAAACTCTTTACATATTCTGCCCTTTTATCCTTCTTCATCTGACAGCGGGTTTTCTGTGGTCAACTACAGCGCAGTTGATCCGCACATGGGGTCTTGGCGCGAGATCTATCTGATCAGTCTGAAATACCGGCTGATGGTTGACGGCGTCATCAATCACATATCTCAGTTTTCAGACTGGTTCAAGGCCTTTCTTGGCGGAGATAAATATTTCAAAGATTTTTTTATCGAAATCGATCCGAGTGTGGATCTGAGTCAGGTCATCCGCCCCCGAGATACACCGCTTCTGAGCGAGTTTGTCGACGATGATGGAAAAATCCACAACATCTGGACGACCTTCAGTAAAGATCAGGTCGACCTTAATTACAAAAATCACCGCGTTCTGCGCAATGTTCTCGATGCCCTTTTTTACTACATCGAAAAGGGTGCGGTGATGATACGGCTTGATGCGATCGCCTTTGTCTGGAAAGAGATCGGTACGGAGTGCGTGCATCTGCCGCAGACTCATGAGCTTATCCAGCTGATACGCGAGGTCTTGCATGAAGTCGCACCTGAGGTGATCATTATCACGGAAACAAATGTTCCCCATGACGAGAATATCTCTTATTTCGGAAGCGGGGATGACGAGGCGCAGATGGTTTACAATTTTGCCTTGCCGCCTCTGCTGGTGCACTCCATTTTGAATGAAAACACACAGGCGCTTACCACTTGGGCTCAGTCACTGACACTGCCCAGCGACAAGGTCTGTTTTTTTAACTTTACAGCGAGTCATGACGGCATCGGATTGCGCGCAGTCAAAGGAATACTTAGCGACGAAGAGATAGAGCATTTGGTCCTAACAACACAAGAACACGGCGGCCTGGTCTCTTTCCGCTCTGATGAGACAGGCCAAAGTTCGCCTTACGAGCTAAATTGCTCCTATATCGATGCACTCTCCCACCCGGACGATGAATCGGCCTTGCGTTTTAAACGGATGCTTCTTTCCCAGGCGACGGCTCTGGTGATGCCGGGTGTTCCCGGGATCTACTTTCACTCGCTAGTAGGCACGGGCAACTACCAGGACGGTGTAAAGCATACGGGAAACAATCGTGCCATCAACCGCGAGAAGTTCCATGTTGATTGGCTTGAAAACGAACTTTCTGTGCAGGGCAGCCTGACAAAGAGGATGTTTGACAGTTACAAGCGGCTGATCTCGATCCGTATCAGCGAACCGGCATTTAACCCTTACGGCGGATTTCGTTTTTTTGATCTGGACAAAGGGCTTTTTGCGATGCAGAAGGAGGATCTTGAGGGTAAAGAACATATCCTCGTCTTGCACAACTTCTCAAATGAAAGACTCACCTGCAAGGTCCCTGATGAGATTGCCTTGCCTTTGAGTGATCTTCTCTCGCAGTTTGAATTGAAAGAAACACGAGAGGTGACGCTAGAAGCCTATCAGATGATGTGGCTTAAGTGACAAAATAAAACTAAAGGAGACTTCTATGATCAGTAAATGTTTATTTCCCGCAGCAGGCTATGGCACACGTTTTTTGCCCGCGACCAAGTCTATGCCCAAAGAGATGCTTCCCATCCTTACCAAACCGCTTATACAGTACGGTGTTGAAGAGGCAATGGAGGCGGGATGCGAGGTGATGTCCATTATCACCGGCCGAGGCAAACGCGCAATAACGGACTATTTTGACATCTCGTATGAGCTTGAACATGAGATCAAGGGTTCGCCTAAGGAAGAGCTATTAGAAGGGATTCGTGAGATCATTGAAACGTGCACCTTTACCTATACCCGCCAAAATGAAATGAAGGGGCTTGGCGATGCGATCTATAAAGGGAAGGTGCTTGTAGGTGAACGAGATCCTTTTGCCGTTATCCTCGCCGATGATCTCTGTTTCAACCCAAAAGGAGAGGGTGTTTTGAAGCAGATGGTCAAGCTCTATGAAAAATACAGATGCTGCATCGTGGCGATCATGGAAGTTCCCGAAGAAGAGGTTCATAAATATGGTATTATTGAGGGAAATGTGATCGAAGACGGGGTCTATATAATCTCAAATATGGTGGAAAAACCGGATGTCAAAAGCGCGCCATCAAACCTTGCCGTCATTGGCAGGTATATTCTGACCCCGGAAATTTTCAAGATGATCGAAACGACAAAGCCGGGAAAAAACGGCGAGTTGCAGATTACAGATGCCCTTTGCGAACAGGCCAAAAAAGGGATAGTCATCGGTTATAAGTTCAAGGGCAAACGTTTTGACTGTGGAAGTGTTGACGGCTTTGTTGAAGCTACCAATTACTTTTATGCGAAAGATCAAAAACATTAAAAGAAGAAACAGATGAATGCGACAGAAAACCTATGTGACATAATAATCTTTGGCGGTCATGGTGATCTGGCCTTTAGAAAGCTCCTACCGGCGCTGTATCATCTAAGCAATGACGGCTATCTCGATCATCGCAGCCGCGTTATCACCACAACTAAAGTGGCCATGAGCAAGGAAGAGCATATTACCCTGGTTCGCTCAAAGCTGCAGGAGTTCTTATCGGAGGGGAGCTTTGTTGAAGAGAAGTTTATGCGGTTTAAAGAGCAGCTGCAGATGGTCGTTGTCAATTTTAAAGATAAGCAGAGTTACCAAGGACTAAAAGATCTGCTGGAAGAGCACCCTGATCGCGACCGAGTCAACTACCTCTCTACCGCACCTGACTTTTTCGGGCTTATTTGCAAGATGCTGAGCCGATGGGAGCTGGTCAGTGAAAAGAGCCGTGTCGTTTTGGAAAAACCCATAGGCCGCGATCTGAAATCGTCGCGTGTCATCAATAACGAAGTGCTCAAGTACTTCAAGGAGAGCCAGGTATACCGCATTGACCACTATCTGGGCAAGGATACGGTCCAAAACATCATGGCGCTTCGTTTTTCAAACCGTTTTATCATGCCGCTGTGGGACAGTAACAATATTGACCATATCCAGATTACTGTCGCCGAGAGTGTCGGAGTGGAGGGAAGATGGGGCTATTATGATCAGTATGGGGCGGTGCGTGATATGATCCAGAACCATTTGATGCAGCTGCTGTGCCTTGTGGCGATGGAACCGCCGTGTTCGCTTGAAGCCGACAGCGTGCGCGATGAGAAGGTGAAAGTGCTGCGCTCGCTTCGTCTGATGAGCCCTTCTGACATCGAGCAGAAGACGGTACGCGCGCAGTACACACACGGCTCAAGCGACGGAGAACCTGTTCCTGGCTATCTCGAAGGCGAAGGTGTGCGTGAGAGTATGACGGAGACCTTTGCCGCGCTGCGTGTGGACATCGACAACTGGCGCTGGAACGGGGTGCCCTTTTATCTGCGAAGCGGAAAAAGGATGCAAAGGCGAAATTCGGAGATCGTCATCCAGTTCAAGACGATGCCCTACTCGATCTTTGCAAACAAGGGCAGCTGCATCAGCGAAAACAAACTGGTCATCACTTTGCAGCCCAAAGAGAGTATACAGCTCAAGCTGATGAACAAGATCCCGGGACTTAGCGAACAGATGCGCCTGCAAAAGGTCTCACTTGAACTGAACGCTCCTTTGAATATGGAGCATAAACCCGATGCCTATGAGCGTCTGCTTCTGGATGTGATTCGGGCAAATCCGACACTCTTTATGCGTCTGGATGAGGTGGAAGCCGCATGGAAATGGACAGATGTCGTCTTGGAAGGATGGGCCGATAACATCGTTCAGATGAAAAGCTACAGTGCAGGCACGGACGGCCCCAGTGCGGCAATACAGCTCATCGCACGCGATGGAAGAAGCTGGCACGATGAGTAGTAGGAATCTGCATCTTTTTAGCGTGAAGGATGAGCTGACAGCATCGCTCAGCCAAAACATCGCCAAGCAGCTCCAGCAAGCCATCGACAAGAAGGGCAGGGCTTCTTTGATCGTTTCGGGCGGAAATACTCCGAAACCTCTTTTTGAGAGACTCTCGCAGATCGAGATTGCATGGGAAAAGGTCACCGTTGGGCTTTGTGACGAGAGGTGGCTGGCTCCTTCGCATGATGAGAGCAACGAAAATCTTGTCAGAACGCATCTGCTTCAAAACAAGGCTTCACGGGCAAAATTTGTCGGGATGTATACTGCGGCAAAACGTGCAGAGGAGGCTCAAAAAGAGTGCAGTCAAAGGATAAAAGAACAGCTGCTGCCTTTTGATGTTTTGCTTTTGGGTATGGGAAACGATGGCCATACCGCCTCCCTCTTTCCGCAAAACGAGAAGCTGGACCAGGCTTTTGCGTTGGACAGCGAAGCGCTTTGCCTTGCTATAGCACCCGATAGCGCGCCGCATATGCGGATGAGTCTGACGCTCAAAGCGATAGTAAGTGCAGAGCATCTCTACTTGCATTTTGAAGGAGAAGAGAAACTGGCCCTTTATTACGAAGCGATAGAAGAGACCGATTGGCATAAAATGCCTATCTGTGCAGTTTTGCACCAAGACATAAAAGATGTGGAGGTATATTGCTATGAATGAGATCATTAAAAAAGTTACCGAGCGGATACAGGAGCGCTCGAAAGAGAGCCGCTCTATCTACCTAAACCGCATGGCGCAAGCCAAAGGGCAGGGAGTGAACCGAATGAAACTGAGCTGCCGCAACCTGGCACATGCGATGGCACCGATGCAAGAAGATGAGAAAAAAAAGCTAACGAACATGCAGTCTCCCAACATTGCTATAGTGACGGCGTATAATGATATGCTTTCCGCTCATGAACCCTATAAACTTTATCCTGCCCTGCTTAAACGCACCCTTGCCGACGCAGGCGCGACTTGCCAGGTAGCAGGCGGGGTGCCGGCAATGTGCGACGGAGTGACGCAGTCGCAGCCGGGGATGGAACTGAGCCTTTTTAGCCGTGACAACATTGCCATGGGCACGGCGATAGCACTGTCGCACAATGTATTTGACGGCGCACTTTATCTGGGCATTTGTGACAAGATCGTTCCCGGTCTGCTGATAGGCGCCTTGAATTTTGGGCATCTGCCGGGAATCTTTGTTCCTGCCGGCCCTATGCCCTCAGGTATCAGCAACGCGCAAAAAGAAAAAATCCGCAAGGAGTTTGCCAAGGGAAATGTCAGCGAAGAGGCCTTGCTTGAAGCCGAATCCGCCTCTTATCACAGCAGCGGTACCTGCACCTTCTACGGCACAGCCAACTCAAACCAGATGCTCCTTGAGATGATGGGACTGCAGCTGCCTAACAGCTCCTTTGTCAATACCAACACCCCGCTTCGTGAGGCTTTGACGGCCCAAGCGGCAAAAAGTCTCTTGAAGATGACAGGTTTGCAAGAGGAGCACAAGTCCATATCTGAGATCGTTGATGAGAGAAGTTTTGTCAATGCCATCGTCGGGCTTATGGCGACGGGAGGCTCAACCAACCATACCATCCACCTGATCGCCATGGCCAGAGCGGCGGGGATAGTGCTCAACTGGGACGATTTTGATGCCATCTCCAAGGCGACGCCGCTGCTGTGCAAGATGTATCCAAACGGTCAGGCCGATGTCAACAACTTCAGAGATGCAGGCGGGATGAGTGTCGTGATAAGCCAGCTCCTTGATGCAGGGTTGGTGCATGCTGATGTGCAGACCGTTATAGGAAAAGGCTTAGAGAGCTACATTGTAGAACCAAGCCTGCACAGTGGTTGCCTGACATTTGAAACGGGTCAGAAAATGTCACGGGAGAAAGATATTATCTCCAGCTGCGAAGAGCCTTTCAGTGACGAGGGCGGGCTGAAACTTCTTAATGGCAATATAGGACGCAGCGTGATAAAGACCTCTGCCCTCGAAGCTGCGCACCTCATAATCGAAGCCGAAGCCATTGTCTTTGAATCGCAAGAGGCTTTGCAAGAGGCCTTCAAAAGAGGTGAACTGGAGAGAGACTTTATTGCCGTTGTACGCTTTCAGGGGCCACGGGCCAACGGTATGCCGGAACTGCACGGACTGATGCCGCCGCTGGGTGTGCTTCAGGACAAGGGCTTTAAGGTGGCCATTATAACTGACGGACGAATGTCGGGAGCTTCGGGAAAAGTCCCCTCAGCCATACACGTCTCTCCTGAAGCCTTGAGCGGGGGCGTTCTTTGCAAGATCGTGACAGGCGATCGGATCCGGCTTGATGTGGACAAGGGTGAGGTCACGCTCTTGGTAGCAGAAGAAGTGCTCAGTGCCCGTCAGCCAAGTCTGCCAGATCTTAGCGCAAACCGCCATGGCTTCGGCCGTGAGCTTTTCGTCACTGTGCGCCAGAACGTCGGTTCAGCAGAAGAGGGTGCGAGTATTTTTGATCTCAGCGGCAAGGAGAGAGCATGATAGAAAAAGATGTGATGAGGGCAGAAGATGTGATGAGAATTTCGCCCATTGTACCGGTGATCTCGCTGGAGAATCCAGAAGATGCCCTGACGCTTGCCGAGGCCTTGCTCGAAGGAGGGATTTCGATTATGGAGATCACGCTGCGTACGCAAGCGGCGCTGAAGACGATCGAAGCTATTGCGAAGTCGTTGCCGCAGATGCATGTGGGTGCAGGTACGGTGCTCAACGCACTCTCTTTTAAACGTGCTGTTGATCACGGTGCGCAGTTCATCTTCAGCCCTGGTATCAGTACGGAGCTGATGCAGACCTCGAAAAACCTGAGTGTCTCCCTTATCCCCGGTGTCGCAACGGCTTCAGAAGTGATGCTCGCACACAACAGCGGCTTTGATCACTGCAAGCTTTTTCCGGCAACGGCGGTAGGCGGTGTGGAGACACTCAAGGCCTTCAGCGGACCCTTCTCTTCGATGCGTTTTTGCCCGACGGGCGGGGTAAACCTTAAAAATCTCAATGATTTTCTTTCGCTTGAGAACGTGATATGCGTGGGCGGAAGCTGGATCGTGCCAGAGCAGGCGATAGCACAGAAAAACTTCAAAGAGATCACACGGCTATGCATGGAAGCCTTACAAACAATTCGATAAAACAGAGTATAAAAAGATACAATTCCTAACACCTGTTATAAAAACCAGAGGAATAGATATTTATGCGTACTCAGAATAACTCCATTTGGTCCATTGTGGGGCTTCTGCCTTATACCACGGTCGTCTTTTTAAACGCGTTTACGGATTTGGGCCACAAGATCATTATCCAAAACACTATCTTCAAGATCTATGACGGCCAGACACAGATTATCTTGACGGCCGTCGTCAACGGTCTTATCTTGCTCCCTTTTATTCTTCTGTTTTCGCCCTCGGGCTTTCTTTCGGACAGATTTGCCAAAAACAGGGTCATGCGTCTCTCGGCCTGGGCCGCGGTGGCTGTTACTTTGGGCATCACTTATGCCTACTATAGGGGCGCCTTTGAATTTGCATTTTTTCTCACCTTTGTCTTGGCGGTCCAGTCGGCCATCTATTCGCCCGCAAAATACGGCTATATAAAAGAACTTGTGGGCAACCGCTTCCTCAGCCATGGAAACGGCATCGTTCAGGCGGTGACGATGGTGGCTATTCTTGGCGGTATTATCGTCTATTCGATCTTTTTTGAGGGACGTTTGCTGAATAAGACATATGCTGACAGTGCCGATATCTTGCGCCATATCGCGCCTATCGGCTGGCTCCTGGTCGTGGGCTCGCTTCTTGAACTTTTTCTTGCCTACAAGATCCCCGATACGAAGATTCAGAGCAATATACGTTTTGATATTAAAAAGTATTACACCGGCGCGTACCTCAAAAAAAATCTAAGTATCCTTATTGAAAACAGTACGATATTTTATGCTATCGTTGGCCTGAGTCTCTTCTGGTCGGTTTCCCAGGTGGTGCTTGCCAGCTTTCCGGCGCACGCCAAAGATGTGCTCGGCATGAGCAATACGGTCTTGGTTCAGGGGATGATGGCCCTGGCCGGCATCGGAATCGTCTTCGGTTCTATCGTCTCGGGAAAAGCATCCAAAAACTACATCGAGACGGGCACTATTCCTCTGGGAGCTTTGGGGACAAGCGTATCGCTTTTGATGCTTGTCTTCTTGGAGGAACCGATTTATCACGCGTTTAACTTCTTTGCCTTCGGTTTTTTTGCGGGGATCTTTATCGTGCCTTTAAACGCACTGATCCAGTTTAGTTCAAAAGAGCATGAACTAGGACTCGTACTGGCCGGAAACAACTTCGTTCAAAATGTCGGAATGCTCTCATTCTTGGGACTGACGGTGATCTTTGCTCTTTTGGGCATGGAAAGCATCGGGCTTTTTTATCTGATGCTGCTGGTCGCGCTGCTTGGCTCGATCTATGTTATCCGCCACCTCCCTCAGTCGATGGTGATCTTTTTGCTCTCTTCTTTGATCTCACGGCGTTTAAAGCTTGAAGTGATCGGGTTTAACAATATCCCCCAAAGCGGAGGCGTCCTGCTTCTGGGCAACCATATCTCCTGGCTAGACTGGGCGATCGTTCAGATGGCGATGCCGCGGCGGGTGCGTTTTGTGATGGACAGAGAGATCTATGAGAAGTGGTATCTGCGGCTGTTTTTGGATTTTTTTCATGTCGTTCCTGTCTCGCCAAGGGGAGTCAAAGAAGCCGCGCAGAAAGTCAAAGCACTCTTGAACCAGGGAGAAGTCGTTTGTATCTTTCCTGAGGGTGCCATCAGCAGAAATGCCCAACTTGGAGAATTCCGGCGAGGGTTTGAGCTTATGGCCAAAGATGCCGACGCGTTAATCCTTCCTTTTTACCTGAGGGGTATGTGGGGGAGCCGCTTGTCGCGCGCCTCGAAAAAGCGTAAAGAGGCTAAGAAAAATGGCAAACGCGAGGTGATCATTGCCTTTAGCAAACCTATCCCCATCCACAGCAGTGCGGCAGAGCTTAAGCAGAAGGTTTTTGAACTTTCATTGAGCTCTTGGGAACTTTATACACAGGAGCTGCCTTCGCTGCAAGAGGCGTGGGTTGATACGGCGTGCCGTCTTCGAGGCGCGTTCTGTGCAGCCGATGCGAAAGGCAGCCGTCTTTCTTATCTCAAAGTATTGACAGAAACGATCCTCTTCTCATGTTTTTTCAAGGCGCACAAAGAGCAAAATATCGCCATTATGATGCCGACAACATCTGCTTGTGCCATACTCAACATGGCGGCGCTTATGGCAGGCAAAACGGTTGTAAATCTTGACTACGCGGCCCCGACAAGGACCCTTCAAGCTGCTATAGAAAAAGCAGAGATCAAAACAGTCTACAGCTCAAAAAAATTCGTCACAACACTCAAGGCCAAAGACATTGATACGCAAACACTGCTGCCAGGGTGTGAGCTTGTCTATGTTGAAGCGCTCAAAGAACAGGTTTCAAAACAAAAGGCCGTTGGGGTTTTATTGTTGTCAAAGTTCCTGCCGGCTTTTATCCTAAAACGTCTGTTTTTAAAAAGAGTTTCGAACACATCCATTGCTGCAATCGTCTTCGGTTCTGGCTCTGAAGCAGAGCCAAACGGGGTGATGCTGACGCACAGGAACTTTATGGCCAATATTAAGCAGGTCTCAGATGTGCTGAATATACGCAAAGATGATGTTGTCTTGGCGTCGCTTCCGCTTTGTGATGCGCTCGGTCTAACCGTCACAACGCTCCTGCCGCTGATAGAAGGCATACCCATGGTTTGTCATAGCGATCCGGCCGATGCGCTTGGTATAGCCCAGACGGCGGCAAAATACAAAGTAACGGTCATGTTCGGAAGCTCCAGCTTTTTCGGGTCCTTTATGAAAAATAAAAAGGTGCATCCTTTGATGTTTGAGACTCTGCGTATCGCTATAGCCGGAGGAAAAAAGCTGGCTCCTGATGTCAAAGAAGCCTTTGTACAAAAATTTCACACAATGTTACTTGAGGGCTACTCGGTAAGGCAGAGTGCACCGGTAGCGAGTGTCAATCTTCCTGATATCCTTGAGACCAAGGGGTTTAGTATCCAGGTCGGCCAGAAAGAGGGAAGTGTAGGCATGCCTCTTCCGGGAACGGCATTCAAGGTCGTAGATCCTTACAGTATGCGCGAACTGGATGCAAAGGAGGAGGGCTTGATCCTTATCGGCGGTGCACAGGTGATGAAAGGGTATCTTAAAGATGAGCAAAAGACAGCCGAGACCATTATTGAGATAAACGGAGTGCGTTGGTATAAGACGGGGGATCAGGGTCGTGTTGATGAAGACGGCTATCTCTATATAAGTGCCCCAAGAAGCGTCTCTTAGGCTGAGATGCTTCTTTCTATCATATAGGTCTGCTGCGGTTTTACCAGCTCTTTGTTTATCTTGTCGACACTAAGGATCGTCAGGACATCTTTTTCACGGGAGTCCTTATGCGGGAAGACGACACTTTTTGCAATGGTCCCGTTTCCGATGATGTACTCTTCGAGCGGTTTTATTCTGTCTCTATGTACCTCGGGGATGTCGCCTAGAGTATTGACAAGGATTCCTATGTACTCCTCTTTCTCGCCAAATTTTAAGATGACGATCTCTTCATAAGGTGCTCGGCTCTCTTCTTGGAGAAAATTTCGGATGTCGATAACGGAGACGAAACTCTCATTGTATAAGATAGTACCCTTGAAGTGGTGCTCTGTATTGATCGTGACGGTTGATTTGAGCTCCTCTATACTGACGGCCTCGATGACATCATGGGCATTGACACCTAGCCACTGCGAGCCGATCATAAATGAGGCGATGTCAACGCTGTCCTCGTCCATTTGAAGTGAGACATCTTTTTTCAAAGCGAACGCAGGATTGATCTCAAGACGAGTCTCCTCGACATCGCTGATATAAGAGAAGACAAAAGAGTAGATGTCATTTTCGTAGCTGTCCGCTTCGCTTTTATACTCTCTGTATCCCCGGGAACATTGTACGCCAAGGGCATAATATTTGTTTTCATACTCAATGATCTCGCTCAGTGACTCTCCTGATTTGAGCGCAAAAAACTTTTTGTCAACATTTAGAAATGCTCCGGTAGAGTGCTTCTCATGGTTAGAAGAGATAAGGATTCTCTCTTTTGTAGCGAGTACGGCAAAAAAACCTTCTTTGACCGCGCCGTTTTCTCCCTTTGGAAGCGACTCGTTTATCATGGACTCAAACTGCACCTCACTGTCGAAGACAACTCCTATTCCTCCCAAAACTTTTTCTTCATCGTGAAGGGAGCGGATCGAAGCATTATAGATGTAGGTGTGTTTGCCCTCATACAGATTGGAAGGCTCAAAATCGGAGACATGGTAGTGCGAAGAGTCTGTGATATCAAGAGTTCTTGCAATGTAGTCATTCGTCAGTTTGCGGCCGATCAGATGCTCTTCGTCCTTGTTCGAGACGGCCAAAACAACACCATGCCTGTCGTAGATGAAAAGGTTTGTATAGACGGTATAGAGGTCGTTGATATAGACAAGGGTGTCATGCATCTTTTCACGCTCAAAAGCGTTGACTTTCTCATTTTCCAGAGTCTTTCTAAAATCCGAGGTCAGTGCCCACCATCGGCAGTCGTTTGCTCTTTCGTAAAGGTTCCTGTCCATGATGTCAACGATGAGATTGGCTAAAAAGACACTGTCTCCAAGCACCATCGTCTTTGTCAGGCTTGCCATAGAAGAGCCTATTATCCCCTTGGTGTTCTCACCTGTCTTTCTTATCTCCTGAAGCAGGGCTCTTGAAAACTGCTTGTTGTTGTTATTGGAGCGGCTTTGTTTGACATTCCCGTTCCAGATCGCACGGTTAAGATTGTTCTGAATGGCAGAGGCCTGGATAGGAATGTTTTTAAGCTGGCCTGAGAACTGGTCACCATGCTGTAAAATGGCCAGCAGAAGCTCCTGGCTGATCTCAAAGCTCTCTTTTCCCATATCTGCAAAAGCATACTCAAGCGGCACCATGATATGCCCGTACCATCCCAGTCCGTAAAACCCCTGATACCCCTTGCTCTCACAGCTCTTGGCCAGATAGTCTCTTCCGCCAAAGGAGATGATCTTGTAGCTATCATTGAGCACGACTTCGAGTTTTGCATCGAGTGGCACATGGTAGCGATCACTTGAAGCGATAACACGTCCCTCTTTGTTTAGAAGGGTGATGCACTCTTTTGTATGTGTATTGACAAGGTTGTCGCAAATCTTTTTCATTTCATCTTCAAACTTGAAACAGAGGCAGAGTACACCAAGTGCTTCGCAAGAGTGATCGTTGTTTTGCGTAATCTTGTAAGAGTAGACAAGGCTCTCTTTGTGCTCGGGCAAGAAATCATGGTACTTAAATGTCTCCACGTACTCCTCAGAGGTCGTTAGCGCCTGCTTTATAACGGAGTCATGTGACTTGGACACTCTGTTTTCGCTGTCGATATTGGCAAGAATATCGCCCTTGGTGTTCATCAGAATGATATCGAAGTAGACACTGTATTTGTCTACGTATTCAAGGAAGTGACGCTTTATTTCCTGGATATGCTGCTCATACCCCTCCGTATATTTGGTGCGGTTCATGAGCAGAAAATCTTTTATTTTTTCATCTGTCGCAAGGAAACCGATGTCGGCGGTTCGTTCAAAAAGGTTTCTTATAACGATATCAACGGCCACCTGGGCCTTGGAATTTATCTCGCCGACGCTTTTTTTAAGCAGCTCCGTACCAAGATAGTTTATCAGTTCGCTAGAGAGGGTAGTGAAGTTGTTCTTTATCCGGCTCATATCGACACCCGCATCACCTAGCTGGCTTAATAAAGAGAGACTATCCCAGTTTTTGCTAAGGTCATTGAGTTTTTCTCTGCTTTGTTCAACCGGTTCCATATATTTAATAAGCGGAAGCAATTCAGATGATATTTGAAAGTTTTTATATTCAGCATAGCGTGTGTCCACATCTACTCCTTGATTATCGATTTTGGTAAGTATATACTCATCGTAGAGAGATAAATGCCGTTAAGTGTTTAAAATTTAATCAAGAATAGATATGTGCTTGTAAATATTTGTTTATTTATTGATCACAATGATTTTTCAATGAAGCAGCTGTCGTAGAACCTGCGATTGTAAAAATATCTACAGAGGCAAAAACCTGCAAAACAGCTGGAAAAAGCGCGGCTATAGCGCGCTAGTAGTCGATGTTGTTTTTTTCAAAAGCGATGATGACATCGGCGGGATTGATCTTGTGAAAATTGGCCAGAAAGATCTCTTTAAAATAATCTTTTTCTATCTGAATCGCTTCCGTGAGTCCTTTTCCCAACTCGCCCGTCTTGTAGAGAAGGGCATTGCTGATCGCAGGAGAGAGATTTAACCCTTTAAAAACATCTTTGATATTGGCATTGAAGAGCGTGTCCAGCATCGAAAACATCCCGACCAAAAAGGCCTCCTCTTTATTTTCTCTGCTTGCGGACTCCTCCATCGTCTCTGCTCGCAAGACGGCTGCCTGCAACAGGGGTAGAGAAAACTCATTGCCGGAAATTTGCGCATAAAGGTAAATCATCAGCCAGCGCAGAAGTGAATCCCTTCCCATCAGCGTTACCGCCTGAATAATAGAGGAGATCTTCTCTTTTGTTTCATTTTGATTGTTGATAAACTTGATGATGTTATAGGAGAGGTCCGGACGCAGTTTGATAAACTTTTCTATCTCTGTCGTCTCTTTGTCTGTTTTGATAATAGAGACAAGCTTGAGTATGATGACTTCTATCGGGTCTTGAATGGAGTCAAACTCGAAAGACTCAGGCCTTCCGATATGGTAGCCTTGAAAAAGATCAAAGCCGAGCTCTTTGTAGTAAAGATACTCTTTGGGATTTTCTATCTTTTCGATTAATAGCTTGATACCCGCTGCTCTGAATCTAGGGATGAGTTTTTTTAAATTGTCCTTATTGACGCTCAACGCATCGATTTTGATAACGTTTAGGTATTTTAAAAGAGGCAGGAAATTTTTCAGCATCTCTTGGCTGCAGTCAAAATCATCCAGAGCGATCTTGTATCCCTTCTTTTTTAAAGAAACGATTTTATCATACAGAACAGGGGTGAGCTGGACATTTTCGAGTATTTCGATAACAAAACGTTTGGGATCAAGAAGTTCTAAGACATCAGATTCGATGATCTCGCTGTCCACATTAATAAAGGCTGTTCCTTCTTTTCCGAGCAGTTCGTCCAGGTCTATATGGGTCAAACTGTTCAGCATCACCGTAGAGGTCGCCTTGATGTCAGAAGGAAGTTTTTTTATTCTCTCACTGCTGTCACGAAAAAGAAGTTCATAGGCAAATGTCTTTCCATTGGTATTGACGATCTTTTGACGCGCTAAAAACATTTTGCTCATACTGGCATAACCTTGTGGTATTTCAAATAGTCTACGTATTATGCGTTTTATTCGGTTAATATCTTATAAAAAAGGCTGTTTCTCGCTATTTGTAATAATTTTGTGATAACTTACACATAACAACTGCGGTTGCGCCCTTCTTTTTTGGCCTGATAGAGAGCCTTGTCGGCGCGTTTGAAAAGCGCATCAAAGTCTATGTCGTTCTGTTTGATTTGTGAGATCCCGATACTGTTCGTGATACTGATCTGTTCATCTCCATGCGTCATAGCGATATTTTTAAGTGTTTCATGGATCTTTTCCGCTAAAACAAGACCGCCGTTAAGGTCAGTATGAAAAAGAAGTATGGCGAACTCCTCTCCGCCGATACGGCCAAAGATATCGCTTTTTCTTAGAAGAGGTTCTATCGCCTTGGCGAAGTGCACAAGCAGCATGTCACCGACTTGATGGCCATAGCGGTCATTGACATTTTTGAAAAGATCAAGATCAAGAATAAGCAGTGTCAGATCTTCTTTTTCTCTTTGAGCCGTTTCGAAGTAGCATTTTGAGAGCTCGTCGAAGCTGCGTCGGTTGATGACGCCTGTCAGACTGTCAATGGAGGCCAGCTGCCGCAGCTCCTCGTTTTTTTCCTTCAGGCTCTTCTCATAGGAAGCTATCTTGTTTGTGTATGTCCATGACAAAAAGCTTCCTATGACAAGCCCTAGTACGGCCGAATTGATCCCTAGTTGCGAAATGTGCAGCTGTGTGAGAGTGTTTGCCGTGATGATGACAGTGATGGAAAGTGCGGTATAGAAGAGGCCGCTATAGCTTCCCTTGAGGATATAGGCGACAAAGATAAGAAGATAGAACCAGATCATTCTGTACTCATCTTGGGGAACAAAAAGAAGGGCGGAAATGAATGTCATCATGGAGAATAGAAGCAGGGCATGGCTGACAAAGGTATAATTCTTTTTGTTTACGCGTAGAAAGAGAATAAGTGCAAGGGTCAAAACGGAGTACACATAGTCCACTTTTGCATGGATGTCGCCGATATCATTGATGCCCATGTCACTCAATGCGCCAAAAAGGGCACTAAAAAAAGCGACGTTGATCAAAATCAAGTTGATCATCTTAAATTTAAATTTCTGATGACTCCCGTCTTCGCTGAAATCAAACCCGCTGTATAAAAAATTGTTTAGTATCATAGGATGCGCAAAGACCTTTGGCTGATTTTTTCAGCTTAGATTATAGCATAACTTATTGTTATGCTTTTTTCAATATCTCAGCGATGACCTCCACGGTATACATATCATCCATTCCCCATAACTTAGCGGATCCGGCGGCGTTTTCGGCCAGGGCGGCTATCGCCTCTCTTGGAATGTTTGCATCTGCCAAGCTTACCGGAGAGCCTATTTTCTTGAACCATTCTTCGAGCTTTTGTATACCAAGATCTGCACTTTCAAGACCAAAGATCTCTGCAGCAAAGCGTTTGAACTGCTGGGGATTTTTGTTTTTATACCATTTCATCCATGCCGGGATAACGATAGAAAGACCTGCTCCATGCGCGACATTGAAAAGCGCAGAAAGCGAGTGCTCTATCATGTGATTAGGAAAGTTTCCGCCCGCCGTACCGGCCGGAGTCAAACCATTTAGTGCCTGTATCGCGACCCAGGCAAACTCGCCTCTTGCCTCATAATCAGCAGGGTCTTCAAGCAGTATCTCTGTTGTTTCTATAACACTTTTTACGATGGACTCTACGATTCTGGAGTTGAAATGGGGATGATGCGAGGCGGTAAAATAGACCTCTATACTGTGCGCAATGATATCAACTGCCGAGTAGGCCAAATACTCCTGCGTGACCGAGGCCATCAGCTCGGGATTGATGATGGAAAGAACAGGATTTGCCAAAACAGAAGAGAACGAATATTTTTGTTTTGTCTCATCATTCATAAGTACAGAGTTTCCGTTCATCTCGCTAGCCGTTGCGCCAAGTGTCATGATCGTAAACAAAGGGAGCGCTTCTTTGATCTGTGCTTTTTGAATGTAAAAATCCCAGACATCTCCTTCATAACAGGCCCCCGCAGCGATTGCCTTGGCAGAATCAGCGACAGAGCCTCCTCCGACAGCAAGCACGGCTTGAAGTTTGTTTGTTTTTACGATCGCAATGCCATCGTTTACCCGACTGAGAAGAGGATTGCTGACAACACCGTCGAGCTCTTCGCAGGCAATGCCGCTTTCTTTAAGGGAGGCGATGACTTTGTCATACAGACCGGTCTTTTTGATGCTTCCTACTCCATATACCAGTAAAACACTCTGTACGCCGGCTTCTTTGATATGCAGACCTATATTGTTTTCTTTGCCTCTGCCAAACTCGATCTTTGTCGGGTTGTAATAGGTGAAATCATTCATTTTATATCTCCTTCATTAATATGCATTGTATGTGTTCACAGCATCATAGCAAGATAAGGTCAGAACTTTTTTAAAGAGTGAGCCTAAAAAATAGTAAATGTTTTTTATAGTTTTATAATATTGTTTTTAATATAATAGTTTTCTGCATATTTATTGTTCAATTTCAATTTTTCAAGAATCAATTTGTATACATGCCACCATTAAAGGATTGAGTTGATGACAGAGTCGGAATATATTTCAATAGCATCAATTTTAATGCAGTTTGCCGCTGTGTTTTTGGTCTTACGCCTGATAGGGATCACGCGCAGGTGGCTTGCATGGTTTTTTATCGCTTTTTCTTTGTTTCTGATGGGAGTAAGAGGTGCGATAATGTTTCTAAATGCTAAAACAGTTCTTCTCTCGCCGCTTCAAATCGAACTAGCGACACTGCTTATCTCGTTCTGTATGCTTCTTGGATTGGCAATGATCATTCCTTATATACGTTCAATCCAACGCTCCGAAATAGAGCTTCAACGCTTTAAGTCGGCACTCGATCAGACCAATGACTGTGTTTTTCTCTTTGACCCGGTAAGCCTGAAGTTTTTATATGCAAACCAAAGGGCGATCAAGCAATTAGGCTACACTAAAAAAGAGCTGTTTGAGTTAACGCCAGCCGATATCAGAGTCTCCTACAACAAAAAAAGTTACCGGAAGATGATTGCCCCTTTGATTCAGGGAACAAAGTCTTCGATCACATTTGAAACGGAACACAGACATAAAAATGGCCATCTTATCCCGGTCGAAGTCTATTTGCAATATGTCGTCTGCGAGGCTCAGAGCAGCAGCTTGGTGGCGATTGTCAAAGACATAACCGAACAAAAGCGCATCGCAGACGAACTGAATAAATATAGACAGCATTTAGAAGAGCTTGTTGAAAAGCGTACAACCGAACTGCAAGCGATCAACCACAGTCTTCAAAATGAAATCAAGACACGGCTTAAAGCCGAAGAACAGCTGCATCTCTCTGCCGAGATCATTGAAAACTCGCGAGAGGGGATCATCGTAACCGATGCCGAGGGTACGATCATGTCTGTCAATCCTGCCTTTACAGAGATCACGCAGTTTTCCTCAAAAGAGGCCGTCGGCAAAAACATCAGTATTTTAAAATCCGATAAGCATAGTGAGAATTTTTTTGCCGTAATGTGGAAGTCGCTCAAAGAGAATGGGCATTGGCAGGGCGAGATCTGGAACCGTCGTAAAAATGGAGAACTTTATCCGCAATTCACCTCTATGTCGGCAATCGTAGGTACGGATGGCGATGTAAAACAGTATACCGGCCTTTTTCAGGACATCACAGAGGCCAAAAAGCATCAGGCGGAGGTCAATAGAAAAGCCTACCACGATCAACTGACAGGGTTGCCTAACCGCTTTTTGCTCCAAGACCGACTCGCGCACGCGATCGCCATCAAGTACCGTGACGGGAAGAAACTGGCGCTGCTTTTTATCGACCTTGACGGCTTCAAAGAGGTCAATGACAACTTCGGTCACGACGCGGGAGATGCTTTGCTCAAGGATGTCGCGGCTAAACTTTTGGATGTGATGCGCAGCGAAGACACCGTAAGCCGTTTGGGCGGAGACGAATTTATTATTTTGGTAGAGGATGTTCGGAGCCTTGAAGACTTAAAGGTTATTGCGCAAAAAGCGATCTCTTCCATCAGTGAACCTTTTATGTTTCAAGACAAAGAGATTGTGATAGGTGCGAGTATGGGCATCTCGATCTTTCCTTCTGACGGCCTTGACATCGAGTCGCTTATCAAAAGAGCAGACCTGGCCATGTATGATGCAAAAAACAATGGAAAAAACAACTATAGGTTTTATGTCGAAAATGAATATAAAGAGGGAGTAAAGAGCATATCATGATAGACGCTGGGTATAAAATAGAACTTTTTTAAACATAAAATATTTTTAAGCCTCAAAAAGTAGGAATTAAGTCTATTGATATACAATGTAAATAAATAATTCTACTTAAAAAAGAGATATGAAAAAACTAAAAATCCTTGTTGTTGATGATGACAAAATAACGACAACAATCCTTTTAAAAATGCTTGAAAATGACCAACGCGAAGTCATGCTTGCCAGCAGCGGCAAAGAAGGTCTGGAAAAGTTTGAAAGTTTTGCTCCGGATATCCTTCTTTCTGATATCAATATGCCGGGAATGAACGGCCTTGAAATGATCAGAATTATCCGCGATCTTGACAGTCAGGTCAAGATAGCGATCTTTACCAATTTTGACAACAAATCTTATCTTCTTGATGCGATTCACCTGGGGGTTAACCAGTTTTTCTTCAAACCCTTTGACAAAGAGCACTTTTTACAGGTCATTGAGCGTTTAAGCAGCGAAATATTCAAAATAAAGTTCATTCAGTGCTCACTCAACCGACATCAAAATATCCTTGAAGCGGTCAACAAGATGTCCCAGCGTTTTTTGCAGCACAATGACTGGGACGAGACGCTTTATGAAGAGATGCGCTCCTTAAAAGCGGCGGCCGAAGCCTCTGCGCTTTTCTTGTTTAAAAATGAAGAGAGTGACGACCCGAAGCTTGCCAGGCGGTTTCTTCTTATCAATGAGAACAGCGATGCCCAACCTGCAAGCATCCTGCCTTATAATTCGCTCAAGCTAAATGCTCTAAAAGAGCAACTGCAGCGTGCAGAGAGCTTCAACAATCTCAAGCAGGATGTAGTCGAGTCAGGGCAGGCTCTTTTTTACGAATACCGCGTCAATTCGCTGCTTATCATTCCCATCTTTTCTAACGGAACATGGTGGGGATTCTTGGGTATTGGAAACAATGAAAACCGTGTTTTTGATGCTACTGATGCCAATACGCTCAAGACGGTGGCACAGCTGATCGGTTCAGCCATCGACAACCAGTACAACCTAAAGATGCTAAATATACGCTCCGCAATCTTCAAACACACGGTAGACGGTGTTTTGATCGCCAATGCCGAGAATGAGATCATGCACATTAATGATGCTTTTACGGATATTACAGGCTATACTATCGACGAGGTGCACAAAAAAGATCCGAAGTTATTTGCCTCAGGACAGCATAACAAAAACTTCTACCGTGATCTTTGGCACAAGATCGAGACGCAGGGTTACTGGCAGGGAGAGATAAAAAACCGTAAAAAAAACGGGGAGATGTTTATCGCATGGCAGAGCATCAATGCGATCAAGAACAGACGCGGCGAAGTTGAGAACTATATCAGTATTTTTTCTGACGTTACCGCACAGCGCAGCGATGATAAAAAGTATGCCCATCTTGCTACGCATGACGCGCTGACAGGACTCTCTAACCGTCTGATCTTGAACGACCGCCTGGAGCATGCAGTTTTTCATGCGCAAAGAACGCAAAAACGTGTAGCTGTTCTCTTCTGCGATCTCGACAATTTTAAGCCGATCAATGACACCTACGGACATGATGTCGGCGATAAGGTACTCCAGCACTGTGCGGACTACTTCAAAAGCATGCTTCGCGGCGAAGACACTGTCTGCCGCTATGGGGGTGACGAGTTTGTCATTATCCTTGAAGAGATCGACAATTTTACGATGATGAAAACACTTGCCGGAAAAATTATGCAAATCACCTATTCGCCTGCACATATCAACGGACATGTTATTCCGGTAGAGATGAGTATGGGTGTAAGTGTTTATCCTACGGATGCGGCAGGCAATGATCTTATCAAAAAAGCGGATGAAGCGATGTATAAGGCAAAGCGTGCCGGCAAAAACAAGATGGTCTGCTATCAAAGCGAAGAGTGCTTCTCCGGCGATGCTGATGCAGAGAAAGATATCTTCAATTTTGCAATCTAGAGCAGCTTTGAACTCTCTGACGACAAGCAGGGCTTCAAAGGTATCCTAAGGAGACCTCTAAAGTTCATTTTAGCACCTTTTAGTTACTATACAAACAGAAAAACTTCACTTATTATAATCACTGTAGATCATTGATCCCATCAAGTTTTTTGGAAAAATAATAGATATTTTTAAATAAAAAGGCAATTTCATGCGATTAAACAGACAAAATTATGCAGATCAAAATAAGGCAAAGAATATTCTTCTTTCATTCGTCTTGATGGCGAGTATCTTCATTGGCCTAAACGCCGGCGCTGCTGAATTTGAAGACGAGTCGATAGAAAAACCGCTTTTTAAACCGTTGATCGAGCGTTATATCTTGGATGAACTTAGAAATATCCGTATAGATCAGCAAGCACTTCGTACGGAACTTGAGCACCGTGTTTCAAGAGCAGAGGTTGAGCAAACAGACAGAGCCGCAAGATACATCACCGACACGGTGGGAAACATCTTCTATATCATCGCCGGTGCGACATCATTTTTGATCTTTGCCGGATGGAATTCGCTTCGAGATATCCGTAAAAAAACGGAAGACATTGTTGAACGGCGTGTAGAACAGATTACCAAGAAGTATAATGAAGAACTTGAACTGCTGCAAACACGTCTGGGCGAACAGTCCAGAAATATACTGGATAACCAAAATAAAATCTATAATACCCAGTTAAACCACTCGTTGTGGATGCGTTCAAACCTAGAAACAAACCTGCAATCGAAGATCGAGGTGTATGACGAGATACTTAAACTCAACGCGGATGATGCGGAAGCCTACGCCTACAAAGCGGATGCTGTCTTGGATCTGGACGAGTACGAATGGGCGTTAAATCTTAGTGACAAGGCGATAAATATCGATCCTGATTATGGCTACGCCTACTGGCAGAGAGCCTGTGCTCATGCAAAACTTGGAAATTTCAATGACGCGATCATTGACCTTAAAACAGCCCTGAACAAAAATCCAAATCTACGAGATGACATTGTCAAAGAACCTTCTTTTGAGTGCATGAAAGACTCAGAAGAGTTCCAAGACGCCATCAGTTAGGAAGATTCTTTTACAAAAAAAAGAATCCCTCACTGCCGTTGCTGGAAATTTGACATGAGTAATACCTTATGACAATACTTTTGCTCTCAAAGGCAGGAGTGACAATATTATTTTAATGGGAGAATGGGACGGAGTGCAGAAGAGAAGCCGACTAAGGACTTGTCTTCTGGGTTTTAGGAGTTAGCCTCGACGTCTTGAAGCCGGAGACTGGGCTGACTTGGAGTGTGTTCTGCCTCGCTCGCTGCTGCTTGTTCGTGGCTTGCTTCTTTCGCCGCCATTTGAACGTGACCCGCTGTTGTTGCCGGAACGTCCTCTGCTTTTTTGCTGAATCGGCTCGGCTTTTATCGAAGGATCGGGTGTAAATTCTTTGATCATTACCTTTTCAATCGGGCGTTTGATCAGTTTCTCGATATTGCGAAGAAGCTCAAGCTCATCCACACATACCAGCGACATTGCCTCGCCGAAATTTCCCGCACGGCCCGTACGGCCGATACGGTGGACATAATCCTCGGGAACATTAGGAAGCTCGAAGTTGACAACATGCGGAAGCTGGTCGATGTCGATCCCGCGTGCCGCGATATCGGTAGCGACGAGAACGCGCACCGTACCTTGCTTGAAGTTGGCCAGGGCGTTGGTTCGTGCCGTCTGGCTTTTGTTGCCGTGGATGGCAGCTGCGGTGATCCCGTCTTTGCCAAGCTGTTCTGTCAGACGGTTCGCGCCGTGTTTGGTTCGGGTAAAGACAAGCACCTGCTTCCAGTCGCCTTTTTTTATCAAAGAAGAGAGAAGATCGCGCTTGCGCTCTCGATCGACAGGGTGTACGATCTGTTTCACCTGCTCGGACGAGGTATTGCGGCGGGCAACTTCGATCAGAACGGGAGCGTTTAGAAGGTTGTCTGCCATGGCTTTGATCTCATTTGAGAATGTTGCCGAGAAGAGCAGGTTTTGCCGCTTTTTCGGAAGCAGTGCAAGAACCTTTTTGATGTCGTGGATAAATCCCATATCAAGCATACGGTCTGCTTCGTCCAGTATCAGACATTCCACATGAGAAAGATCAAGCGTTTTTTGGCCGACGTGGTCCAGCAAACGGCCCGGAGTAGCGATGAGGATATCTACGCCTCTGCGAAGTGTCGCTATCTGCGGATTGATGCTGACACCGCCAAAGATGATAGTCGAGGTCAAAGGAAGATATTTCCCGTAAGTCTTGACACTTTCGCCAACCTGAGCCGCGAGTTCGCGTGTCGGAGTAAGGATAAGTGCGCGTACGTGGCGGGTTCCTTTTACAGGTGTGTTATCGCTTAGGTTCTGTAAAAGCGGCAGGGTAAAACCTGCAGTTTTGCCGGTTCCGGTTTGCGCACCGGCGAGAACGTCTTGTTTGTTCAAAATGACAGGGATTGCCTGCTTTTGTATCGGTGTTGGTTCGCTGTAGCCTTGTTCTGCTATAGCACGTAAAATTGGCTCAGATAAGCCGAGAGTTGTAAATGACATGGATTGTACCTTGTATAATGAGCCTACCAAAATTCGTGAACCTGGGTCGGTCTAGGCTGGAGGGTGTAAGATTGTTAAGTTATCGAAGGATGACAAAAACGACGTCAGTCGCAGACCGAAGTGCGCTGAAATTACGTAATTATACCATAATTAAAACAAAACACAAAGATAAGTTAAGATAAATTAAAAGAATGTGATGGATCTGCGGCGTATGCAAAAATTGCAAATCACAAAATTCTTCTTTTTGGCTATAATTTCAATTATATTGCTCGCGCCTTCGGTCTGCGCTTGAGCCATCTTTTTTGACCGCTTAGCTCTCCTCGTTTATAGAGGCTTATTTACCAAGGACTTTTTATGCCATCTCCTATCCAGTTAGTCAAACGCCAAAACCATCGTGTCCACCTTTGCAGCCCTGAGCGCAAAGATGAACTTCTTGATCTTTTGCTTGAATGCAATGCTGAGCTTAGTATCCTTGTCGCAACGACAAATGATGCTGAAGCAATCAGAAACAAAGTGGGCAGTGAGCATGTCACTGTGCTCAGCGACGCGGAGCTTTTGGAGTGCGAACTTAAGTATGATCTTCTTGTCAGCTATGACCTTCCTGAAAGTCCTCGTCTTTATGCCGATCGTCTTGCCCATGCGAAAACACACGCCCTTGTTTTGCTTGACCCTAATGAGCAAAAACTTCTTTATCCGATAGAGACCCTGCTGGGAAGGACACTTATGAAAGAGCCGATTAGCGGATTTGAACCTGCTTCTGTAAAAATACAGACCCGCTCAAAGCTTTTCGACGCAAATGCACCCAAGCGCGATTATGCGAGTGAAGAAAAGCGTGAGGACAAAAAAGGCAAAAAAGAGAACAACCCTTTTGGAAAAAAGACTTTTGGCGGCAAACCGGGTGCCAAGCCTCAAATCGGTGAACCCAAGCCAAGAGCCGCGCAGGTCTTTACAAAAGAGTCTGTCCTGAAGGGTGTTCCTCGAAAAATAAACATCAAATCCGCCAAAGCTTCAAAAAAGAGCAAATAACAGCAGACGAACGCAGGAGAAAAAATGGCACTGAACAAACCAAAATACACACTTTTTAAAAATACGACATATGCCCTTGCCGGTCTGGCCGACATCAGCAAAAATGAGAGTTCTTTCAAAATGCAGATGCTTCTGTTTGTCGTGATGAACATCGTCGCCTGGTTTCTGCCGCTGGCTTTTCATCTGCAGGCGATCCTCTCGCTCTCTTTGTTTATCCCGATCATGGCTGAAGTAGCCAACAGTGCTATCGAGCGTGTCGTTGATCTGGTGACAATGGACTACCATGAGCTGGCTAAACGTTCAAAAGATGCCGGTGCAGCCCTGGTCTTTCTCAGTCTCATCCTTACAGGCACTATTTGGGTTGCTGTCTTGTATATAGGTTTTTTGCAATAAACTTCATTGTATTCCCATAAACCTTGCCTTGCAGGGCCAAAATTGAAATAAACTCTAAGCGATTAGAGAGTACACTTTTAAAATAAATTTTTCCTCAGGAGAAGAGATGGCACATGTATTGATTATTGGAGCCGGCGGGGTCGGTCGTGTTGTGACACACAAGTGTGTTATGAACAAAGAGACTTTCACAAAGATCACTCTGGCAAGCCGCCGTCTTGAAAGCTGCAAAGGGATTCAAGACGAGCTTCCTGCAGGCGCTATCGAGATTGAGCAGGTCGATGCTGACAATACTGCAGAGCTTTCGGCCCTGATAAGACGTATCAAAGCGGATATCGTTATTAATGTCGCGCTTCCGTACCAAGATCTTACAATCATGGATGCCTGTCTTGAGACCAACACGCCTTACCTTGACACAGCCAACTACGAGCACCCTGATGAAGCAAAGTTTGAGTATAAAGAGCAGTGGGCGAAAGATGAAGCTTTTAAAGAGAAGGGGCTGATGGCTCTGCTTGGAAGCGGATTTGACCCGGGTGCTACCAATGTTTTCTGTGCCTATGCGCAAAAACACTACTTCGACGAAATACACACCATTGATATCCTTGACTGTAACGCAGGCGACCACGGCTACCCTTTCGCGACCAACTTCAACCCCGAGATCAATCTTCGCGAAGTCTCTGCCAAGGGGCGCTACTGGGAAAACGGAAAATGGATAGAGACCGATCCGATGGAGATCAAGATGGTCTGGGATTATCCTGAAGTCGGCCCGAAAGACTCCTACCTTCTTTACCATGAAGAGATGGAGTCCTTGGTCAAACACATCAAGGGACTCAAGCGCATCCGTTTCTTCATGACCTTCGGACAGTCTTATCTTACGCACATGCAGTGCCTGCAAAACGTTGGCATGCTGGGGATCGAAGAGGTAGAGCACAAGGGAATGAAGATCGTTCCGATGGAGTTTTTGAAGACCCTTCTTCCAGATCCAGGCTCTTTGGGTCCGCGTACAAAAGGCAAGACCAATATCGGTATCGTCGCTGAAGGACTCAAAGACGGGAAAAAGAAAAAGATCTATATCTACCAGATAAGCGATCATGAGAAGTGCTATGCCGAGGTCAAATCTCAGGCCGTTTCTTACACGACCGGTGTGCCTGCTGTAATCGGTGCGAAGCTGATGGTCGAGGGAAAATGGAAAGGGAAGGGTGTTTTCAACATGGAGCAGCTTGATCCTGATCCATTTATGCAAGAGCTTAACGAGCAGGGATTGCCATGGAAGATCATCGAGCTCGAGTAGGTCGTGAAGATCTGTCCGCTTTGCCATGCCGATACACCGGCTCTTTACGCAAAGTCTGCCGCAAGAGAGCACTACATCTGTGCTTACTGTTCCCTTGTCTTTGTTCTGCCAAGTGAATACCTCAAAGAAGAAGATGAAAAAAAGCGCTACGATCTTCATACCAACTCCCCCGATGATCCGGGCTATAAGACATATCTTCACAAGGTCTCCGACCCGGTTTGTGAACGTGTACTTAAAGGCTTGAGCGGGCTTGACTTCGGCTCCGGTCCGGGACCTACGCTTTCGAAGATTTTGGAAGAGCAGGGGTATGACATGCATATATATGACCATTTCTATGCCAAGGATGAAGAAGTCTTGAAAAAGAAGTACGACTTTATCACTGCGACGGAAGTGGTGGAGCATCTCTACGATCCGCAGACGGTGCTTTATCGGCTTTGGAAGATGCTCAAAGAGGATGGGCTCCTTCTCTTTTTGACTCAGCCGTATCCTTGCAAAGAAGTATTTGATGCCTGGTACTACAAGAACGATCCGACACATGTCTGTTTTTATTCTCTGTCTACGATGAAGTGGCTGGCTTCCAGATGGGATGCACAGCTTGAAACAGTAGGCAAAGATCTCTTTATCTTCAAAAAAAGGTCCGCCTATGTCCATTGATTTTTCCCAGTTGAAAAGAACACCCGCCTATATATGTGAGCTTGAAAAATTAGAAAACAACCTGAAGATACTTGACCGTGTCCAGCAGGAGTCCGGTGCGAAAGTCATTCTCGCACTGAAAGGTTTTGCAATGCACAGCACCTTTGATCTGGTGGGAAAGTATCTGCAAGGCTGCACGGCCAGCGGTCTGCACGAGGCAAAGCTTGCCCGCGAGAAGATGAACAAAGAGGTACATACCTATTCGCCTGCATTTAAGCATGAGGATATTGATGAGATTGCTTCTGTTTCGGACCACATCGTCTTCAACTCGCCTTCACAGCTCTTTGCCTTTGAAAAAAGAGTAAAAGAGATCAACCCTCAGATCTCGCTCTCGTTGCGTGTCAATCCCGAGTTCTCATCCTCTCCAGTAGATCTTTACAACCCCTGCGGAGTTTACAGCCGTTTGGGTACAACCAAGGCAAATTTTGATGAGAGGGTTCTAGGACACATCAGCGGACTGAACTTTCATGCGCTTTGTGAGCAGAATGTGGATGCCTTGGAGGGGGTATTACAAGCCTTTGAAGAGAAATTCGGTGCGTACATCGGCGGTATGAAGTATGTCAATTTCGGCGGAGGCCACCACATCACTAAAAAAGGCTATGACGTGACACGCCTTATAGAAGTGATCAAGGCCTTCAGGGCCCGCTATAACAACATCGAGGTTTATCTTGAACCGGGTGAGGCCGTTGGCTGGGAAACGGGAGTCTTGGTCTCGCGGGTACTCGACATCGTTGACAACGGCATAAAAATAGCCATTCTTGATACCTCGGCCGAAGCGCATATGCCCGATACACTGGCCATGCCTTATCGCGCTGCCGTCAGGGGAGCCGGCGAGGCAAACGAAAAGGCCTTTAGCTACCGACTCGGCGGCAACACCTGTTTGGCGGGCGACATCATGGGAGATTACTCTTTTGACAAAGAGCTTCATATCGGCGATCTGGTCATCTTTGAAGATCAGATCCACTACACCTTTGTTAAAAATACGACTTTCAACGGGATACCGCTTCCCTCCTTGGCTTTGTGGACAAAAGAACATGCGCTGAAAATCGTCAGAGAGTTCGGATACGAAGAGTATAAGAACCGCCTCTCCTAAAGTGTCTTTATCGATACCTTGCAAGGCACCTCAATAATAAATGCTGCCCCCTTTCGATGCGCTGTATCGACCTTGATCGTGCCTAAAAGCTTCTGGGTGATCAGGTTGTAGCTGATATTCATCCCCAGTCCTGTTCCGCCCTGGCTACGCTTGGTTGTGGTAAAGGGTTCAAATATTTTGTTCATAACAGCAGGATCTATTCCATTGCCGTTGTCAGAAAAGCTGATGATGGCATGACCTTTAGAGTAGCGTGTTTCAATGCTTATCTCGCCCTCCTGATCAAGATCAAAGGCATGCAGAAGCGAATTTTGCAGCATATTTATAATCACTTGGGAGATAGCACCAGGGTAGGAGTGCATGATAATGGGTTCTTTGTCCAGGTTGAGATTGATAGTGACAGCGCGGTGTCTGAGCTCAGTCCTTAGCGTAGAGAGCACCTCTTCAAGGTAGCTGTTGAGTTCAAAATCACGCAGCTCTTCGCTGCTTTGATCCACGGAGATCTTTTTAAAGTTTCTGATCAATACCGCGGCGCGCTCAAGGTTCTTCATCAAGATCTCGTCTGCCTCGGCAATCGTCACGAGAAAGGCATCCAAGGCAGACTTGCTGAGGGTGTTTTCAGCCATATGTTTTCTGATGCTTCCGATCTCATGTTGAAAGACCGAAGCTGCCGTGATTGAGATGCCCAGCGGGGTGTTGACCTCATGTGCTACGCCGGCAACAAGGTTGCCCAAAGCAGACATCTTTTCAGCTTCGACAAGCTGCATCTGGGTGTTCTGAAGGTGTTCAAGGCTTTCTTGAAGCGCCAGTGTGCGTTCATTTACGCGTACTTCAAGCTCATTGGTCAAACGCTCCAAGTGCGCTTGATAATTGGTTGAGATGGCCTCGGCCTCATCCCGCTCACGTCCTCTTTGTTCGATTTTCTCAAGCATGCTGTTGAAATCATCATAAAGATGCCCGACTTCATCTGCATACATCTTCTGTGCGCGGACAGAGTAATCTTCTGTCAGCGAGATCTCTTGCGCTGTTTTGGCAAGATTGATGATGGGCAGCGTGATGTAGTGCTGAATCTTTTTGATGACAAAAAGGGAGAAGAGCATCAGTGCAGTTATACTCAAAATCAGTATGGCTCCATACTTCAAAAATGCCTTGGGGATCTCGGTCGTAGAGACATAAAAGAGGGCCGTTCCGAAAGACTGTCCATCGTACCTTATCGGGGTGGAGATGATGATCTCATCTTTCATAAACTGTTCCGAATCCTTAAAGAGCGTCATCTGTAAAGCCGGTTCTTTATGAAAGCCTTTTTTCGTATAAGAAGTAAAAAGCCTGCCTTTTTCGTCATAAACAGCAGACGCATTGATGGTGGGGATACTGCTGAGCTTGGACAGGACCTCTTTCGCTCCGGGTACGTCGCTAAAAAGAAGCGGGGTGACGACATAGTCTGCAATGAGGCGAGACTGAAGTTTGGACTGTTCCAAAAGAGTCGATGTCCGGTTTTGGTAGTTGATATACAAAATAAAAGCAGAAAAGAGGCTCAAAGAGAAGAACAGCAGCGAGATGATGGAGACAATCAACTTTGACTGTATTGAAAAATGATTCATTGGATCACCTCCTGAGCCGACTTCAAGAGCAGATAACTGATGTGTATGTTTGAAGTTTTCGCTTTGTTGTTATTGATGATATAGTTAAAACGTTTCTCGTTCAAAAACATCGTGATCATAACGCCTTCAAGGATAAAAGGCTTATAGTCACAGACGCTGAGGGTGGCATTTTTTGATGCCTGCAAGAGGACATGCTTGATGTTTTTTGTTTTCTTTCCGATGAAAAGAAGCTGACACACTGGTACCGTATCCTTCTGCGTCAAGCTGATGATCTCCACAGGCTTGTTTTTGAGGGTTTTATTGGCATAGATGCTTTTGAGGGTATCTGCAAACTCTTCGTCATTGAGAACACATAAGGTAAATTTTGAAGCATCATTTTTAGGCCACTCAATGAGGTGGGTGAACTTTTCTAGAAATATGCCCTTGATATGCAGTTCAGAGACCGCGTGGAGCGGCATACAGAACAGGACAATGAGAAGAAAGAAAGAAGCCTTTTTCATATGAGGATTATGATACAAAAAAAAACCTATAAGTAAAATTAATTCATCACCTTTGCAGGATCAAGACCTAAATACCCTGATTATCGATCTGTTTAAGGGCTGCTTTGACAGCATTGATATAACTTTTGCAAGAGGGTTTTTTGTTTTTGTAGGCAATGTCAAAAGCCGTTCCATGGTCGACGGAGGTGCGGATGATCGGCAGGTTGAGCGAGATGTTGATACTCTCGTCAAAATGCAGAGCTTTTAGCGGAATAAGTCCCTGATCATGGTACATGGCCACATAATGCTGGTACTCATCTCGCATGTTTTCAGTAAAAGCCGTGTCAGGGACCATGGGCCCTGTAAAGATCTCTTCTTTTAGTTTTTCGTTTGCTTTTTTTATCGCTTTGGTGATCTGCTTTTCCTCTTTTCCCAAAACACCGCCATCACCCGCATGCGGATTAAGCCCTAGTACCGCGACTTTTTTACCTTTAATGTTGGGTGCCAGTGCCAATAGAAACTCTCTAAGCGCCTTTGTTTTGATCTTTGAGGCGACTTTTTTCAGCGGGATATGCTCGGTAAACAGAGCGACATAGAGCTTGTCACAGCCGAGCATCATAATCGCTTCTTGTTTGAAGTGCTCTCTGAGCATATCGGTATGACCCTTGTGCTCTATACCCGCCTTGTGCCAGGCCTCTTTATGAATGGGGAGGGTGACAACGGCGTCGGCGATCTTCTTTTCGCAGAGCTCTATAGCTTTTATAAAAGAGTTGTAGCTGTTAGAACCGCTTTTTTTGCTGATCTTTGCCGGATCGAGTTTAAAATCTCCGTTTACAGGAAAGAGTGTCATCTGTTTTGGCTTGGGAATATCTAGTCTTTCGCAGGCCTGCTCAAGCATTTTCTGTGAGATGCAGTAGATGGGCTTGGCCATCGCGCAGACCTCTTCATGCGAACGCAGCGCGATCTCGATGCCAACACCGTTCAGATCGCCAAGACTGACGGCGATGACTCTTTTTTTCATTTCAGCAGTTCTTTCATGTCACATATTGCCTTTTCCAACCCCGTAAAAACAGAGCGTGCGATGATGCTCTGGCCGATGTTGAGTTCTTTGATGACATTGATATCACGGATGGCCTCGACGTTTTGGTAATTCAGACCGTGCCCTGCCGCGACCAAAAGCCCTTTTTTGTGGGCAAAATAGGCCGCATCTTTGATCTGCTCCAAGGAGGTGAAGAGCATGTTTTTCAGTTCGCTCCGCGGACGTTCAAATTCCGCCAGGCTGTGGTGCGTCGTAGCGAGCGGGGTGTTGAGCATGGCATAGATATTGGCATAGCGTCCCGTATGCAGCTCCACCATGTCGATATCGAGCTTGGAGGCAGCTTCGATAATCGCTTCGTCGGGGTCTATGAACAAAGAGACGTCGATATCATGCGATTTGAGCTGTGCCACCGCTTTTTTGATCTGTTCTAAGTGGGTAATGACATCCAAGCCGCCCTCCGTCGTCACCTCTTCGCGTTTTTCAGGTACCAAGGTGGCGCGGTGGGGGCGAAGCTTGCAGATGATGCTGATGATGTCGGGATCGATCGAGCACTCGAGATTAACGGGCAGGGCGGAGTTGAACATGATCTTCTGCGCATCAAAATCATTGATATGGCGGCGGTCTTCGCGCAGATGGATAGTGATCTGATCCGCGCCGGCGCGTTTGCAGATGCTTAAGGCATCTAGCGGATCGGGATCATTGATCCGGCGCGCTTCTCTTAGGACGGCGATATGGTCGATGTTGACTCCAAGAGCCATTTTTGCAGTGGTGTTCATAAAAATCCTTCACTTAAAATCTGTCAAATATACATATATAAATCTATGGAAGCATTATACCAAACCTCAATAAAGTGGCGGTGGTTGCGAAGGGCCCTGAAAGAGCAGATATAAACAAAAGTATAGCCCGCGCATAGTCTATGGAAAGCAAGCGCTCTTTTTTTTAAGTTGTAAACAAAGGTATCTTCACTATTATATGATTAATAAATTTAACCTTAAGTGATGCCGCCATGAAATTTACTCCGCTCTTACTTGGTATCGCGCTTATTATTGTGGCATTTTTGGCATGGATTATACTCTCTGCCCCTGTTAAACAACCTCTTGAACTACCGGAACAAAAAAATCCTTTAGCAAAAAAAACACACACGCTGCGTTTTGGCCACAATACGCCGGTTGAGAGTGCACTGCATCAGGCTGCTCTGCGCTTTGCCGACGAGGTCAAACGCAAAAGCCAAGGAAAAATAGAGATAGAAATTTTTCCCGCCCAGGAGCTTGGCAATGACCATCAGATGGTCGAAATGGCAAGAAACGGTGAACTGGATATTGTTCTGACGCCCACGGCAAAGATGAGCGTCCCGATTCCTTCTATGCAGTATGCCGATCTTCCCTTTTTCTTTCCTTCTCGTGAAGATGTGTATTCCATGCTCGATGGAGAACCTGGGCAGATGCTCCTAGGCAGGCTGCAAAAGATAGGTCTTATCGGTGTGACATTTTGGGGAAATGGCTTTAAGCACTTTACGGGGAACCAGCTATTTCTCTCTCCTGATGATTTCAAAGGAAAAAAAATACGTGTCATGAAGAGCCGTATGATCATGGAGCAGTTTAATGCTTTCGGAGCCGAAGCGGTGGCGATTGATTTTCATTCAACGAAAAAAGCTCTCTTAGACAAGGTGGTAGACGGACAGGAGAATCCGCTGGTCGCGATTGTGAGCATGGGTTTTCATGAGGTGCAGTCTCACCTGACGCTGAGCGAACATGCTTATCTCGGGTATGTCTTTTCGATCAGTGAAATATCCTTAATGAAGTTGACGCAGGAGCAGCAGCTTATGCTGATAAAAACGGCAAAAGAGCTTACGCCGTGGGAACGTGAAGAGACGCAAAGACGAGAAGAGGAGCTCATCGAGACGATAAAAAGCGCAGGCGTAATCATTCATAAACTCACCAAATCTGAGCGCCGAAAGTTTTACGAAAAGACGGCGCATATCCCAAGAGAGTTTGAAGAGGTGATCGGTGCGGATGTGATCTCGAAAACGCAAGCACTCTTGCTAGAAAAATACGGTCCGGACCCCAAAGAACAAGCACAGATAGTCATCGGTATTGATGCGGATTTGTCGATGGACGGCAAGACGGCCGGACTGGCTATCAAGCGGGGTGTTGATCTGGCTGTCGATGAGATAAATGCCAATGGCGGGGTGCTGGGCAAAAAACTGGTCGTAATGGCCAAAGACCACAGGGCTGTCTCAAGCATCGGGGTCAAGAACATTCAGGAGTTCGCCCATAGAGATGATGTTGTCGGCGTCATCGGAGGCCTTCACAGCGCGGTTATAGTCGATGAGATGGACACTATCCAAGGGAGTAAAATACCCTATCTTGTTCCCTGGGCCAGTGCTGCTGAGCTCATAGAAAACGGCCACGAAGAGAACAGTCTTTTCCGGGCATCCGCAAATGACAGATATGCTTCTGACTATATAGTGGGCTTTGCCCTGAGGCAGTACAAGCATCCTGCCATCATCGTAGAGAACTCGATATGGGGCAGAAAAAACCTAGAGCGAATGACAAAACATCTGCGTAAAAAAGGCGTACACCACGCAGTCTCGATCGTCTTTAACCGCGGGCAGAAGAGTTTTCAAAAAGAGCTGGCACAGATGAGAGCTTCGGGTGCCGATTCGATCATAATGGTTGCCAACTCCAATGAGGCTTCTATTATCGTACAAGAAAATGCCAGACAAAACAAGATACTGCCTATCGTATCGCACTGGGGTGTCATGGGAGGAGATTTTTTTCAGGAGAATGAAAAGATAGTGAAAGACAGCGACTTTTATTTTCTTCAAACCTTCTCCTTTTCTCAAAAAAGAACGCCGCATTGTCAACAACTCGCCGATGCTTATTCGAGAGCATACAAGATAGATATGGATAAGATCAAGGCTGCGCCAGGAGTTGCACAAGCACATGACCTGGTGCATCTCTTGGTCCTTGCCATAAAGAAAGCCGGCTCCACGGAGCGCAAAAAAGTCAAAGAGGCCCTTGAAAATCTGCCTCCTTATGAGGGAGTGATAAAAAAGTATGCCCCAGCTTTTACGCCTGATCGTCATGATGCATTGGGCAAAGACAGTTTTTATATGGCAAAAATGAATTCAGACGGCAAGATCATTGCTGTGAATAAATAGTAGTGGAGCGGGGACAGTATGTTTGGTGATATCTTTAATACTCAAAGCATTAAAAGAAAGGTCGTTTTTCAGGTGACAGGGCAGGTGGTCAGTGCCCTTATCCTTATCATCTCTATGGTCGTTTTTTTGGTAAACAAGCAGCTGAGCAAGCAAACAGAAGCACTTTTGGCGAACAAGGCCAAGGCACTGCATGAAAGACTTGAGCAGCGTGTCCGCTATCTTGTTGACAACACTGTTTTACTGACAACCAACGGATTGATTGTTAATGCATTGACCGACAGCATCGGAAGGAAAAAATATCTGCCCCCTTTGGTAGAGAACTTTATGGAGGGCAAGGATGTTGTCTCTTTGGACGTTGTGGACTATGCCGGCAAACCTATCTTTCAAACACAAAAAAATATGCCACTGTACAATGAGTCTTCCCATTTGCGAGCCGCTTTAGCTCTAAACCAGGTTACCATATACATCCAAGAAAAAGACAAACAGCTGGTCGTTATCAGTCCTATCGAGTACTATTCGACAACACAGGGTGCGGCTATCGTTGTTTTTGATATGACGGCTATAGCACAGCGCAACCAACCCGAAAATGAGACAACCTATATGAAGCTCATAAAAGATGGCAAGAGTATCTTTTCACATAGTTTTGAGCCTAATACCGATTACCGTTCTTATCGGCATGAGCCAGATGAGACAATGCCGATATTCAAGAAACTGGGCATTGTTTTGGAGATCGGTCTGCCTGAAGCCATGTACTATGCACCCATCAAAGACGCGATTATCAAACTGCTGCTTTTAGGCCTAGTATTTATTGCAATCAGTGTGTTTGTCTCCACTCGAACAGCGAACAAGATCACACAGCCTATTCTTGAACTGTATCGACGGGTAAAGGCGTCAAGTCATGGAAAAGAAGTGCTCTGCAGCCCTTTGGGAAGTCATGACGAGCTTGAAGATTTGGCAAAAGCATTTGATGAGCGCACCAATATGCTGCAGCATCAAGCCGAGCACGATTTACTCACCAATTTACCCAACCGGATTCTTTTTGTGGACCGTTTGGAGCAAGCGATCAAGTCAGCACGGCACAATCACGATAAAATGGCGGTTCTTGTCATCGATTTGGACCGATTTAAAGAAATCAATGAGTCTTTTGGCCATGATTTTGGGGATGAGATTCTTAAAACTGTTGCACAATGTATGCAGAAGATTTTACGTTCAAGCGACTCTATCGCCCGTCTCAGTGGAGATGAGTTCGCTATCTTATTGGACCAGACAGAGAATGATAATGTCATTGTAAGCACGGTGCAAAAACTTATGAACATCTATAAAGAGTCGTTTAATCTCAGGCATCAAGAGTTTTTTATGACCTGCAGTATAGGCATCGCCGTCTATCCTTTAAACGGAAAAACACCCGAAGAGCTGCTGAAAAATGCAGATTCTGCCATGTACAAGGCAAAAGATGAGGGACGGAACACGTATCAATTTTTTATAGATGACATGACGCAAAAAGCCTTTGAGCGCATCACACTGGAGACACAACTGCGCCAAGCGATCAAAAATAAGGAGTTTGAAGTCTTTTATCAGCCGCAGGTCGATATACGCTCAAACAAGATCACGGGAATGGAGGCGCTGATACGGTGGCGTCATCCGCAAACGGGGCTGGTGTCTCCTGACAGGTTCATCCCGCTAGCAGAAGAGACAGGCCTCATCGTAGAAATCGACCGCTGGGTCATGCAAAGCGCTCTGCAGCAATATGTAAAATGGGAAAAAGCGGGACTGAACCCCGGCATCTTGTCGCTCAACCTCTCAATGGTACAGCTCAACCACAAAGACTTCATCGATGCGGTTAAAATTGTCATCTTTGACACCAAGATCTCCCCGGAGAATTTGATGTTTGAGGTAACAGAAACACAGATCATGAAAAATCCCGAACAGGCTATCGTCATGCTCAAAGAGCTGAAAGAGCTGGGTGTGGGACTCGCTATTGATGATTTTGGAACAGGGCATTCATCTCTCTCCTATCTCAAGCGTCTGCCGATCGACAAGATCAAGATCGATCAGTCTTTTATCCGAGATATACCCGAAGACAGTGACGATATGGAGCTGACACATGCGATCATCGCCATGTCGCGAAGTCTAAAACGCAAGGTCATCGCCGAAGGGGTTGAGACGCTTGAACAGGCGAAGTTTTTACAAGAACATGACTGTTTTGAAGCGCAGGGCTACCTCTACTACAAACCCCAAGATGCACAGAGCATTACCGAGATACTACAGCAACAAGGAACACAGAAGTGAAGATACGCGTCTATTACGAAGATACGGACATGGGCGGTGTTGTCTACCACTCCAACTACCTTAACTTTTGCGAGAGAGCACGGAGTGAATACTTTTTTCAACAAGGTGCTACTCCGCATCTTGAGGAGGGGGAATTTGTTGCGGCAAACTTGCAGGCCAGCTTCAAGGCTTCTGCAAAACTAGGTGATATCCTGGATGTAAAAACAGAGGTTCTAAGCATTAAAAGCACCTCCTTGCTATTACAGCAGCGCGTGTACAGAGACGCTCTTTTGCTCTTTGAGATGCAAATAAAACTGGGGTTTGTCAAGCAAGCAAAGGTAGGACGCATGAGCGCTGAGGCGCAAGCCTATCTTTTAGACCTTTTTGAGTTGGAACTGAAATGAAAAAGAGGGCGTAGAAGACTGTCCTTTACGCGTCTGTCTTTGTAGAAATGGCAATGAAAAGGAAAGATAAAACTGTCCGCATATTTCTTCTTTTCCTTCAGAGCCATATTTATGTCCGTAAAATAGGCAAGATCTTCTATCCAGCGCCAGGCCTTCCCTTTTGCATCAAAATTCGAAAAAACTTTTTTTAGCGCAAATGTGACTCCATGTCTCTCTTTCATAATTCAGCCTTATAGTGATTTTTGGTTTGTCATTGTAATCACTAATAAGTCTAGTTACGCTTATGAAAAATAATTATAAAAGATTTAAAATTATTATATTATGTTACGGACAAGAGCTTGGCTGGAAAAATGCGCGTAAGGCACGCTGCGGCAGAAAGAGCAAATGCCCAAAAGGCTTTTGCAAATCTACTCTGTCTTAACTGTTACAAATCGCGAGGAGGTCGGTCTTACAATGGAGATAGGGTATTCGATCTGGTTGTCTATCATCTCCTGAGGATACTCTCTGTGCGCCGAGGTGATAAGATGGTAGAAATAGTCGGCGCCTATCATTGTCGCATAGTTGATCCAGTCGTAAACGATGTTGTTCTGCAAAAGGGCATTTGACTCTATCATGATGTTGTTGTGGTAGTTGATAGAGTTGGCGATCAGCATATGCTCTCTGTCCTTTTCCTGCGTCAAGAGCAGCAGTTCAGGGTTATAGTTGATCTGTGTAGAGAGTATGTTTGAGCTGTTGACGTCGTAGAGCGTCAGCTGAGACATGATCATGGCACTTTTGACTACCGGCGTGTTCAGCAAAAAGGAGCCTTCTTGTATCTTTGCGTTGTCATCGAGCAGGTTTTGCAAGTTTGAAGTGTTTTTGGCAATAGGAAAAGAGTAGAACCTCGGTGTAGCCGCATATTCCGGATCAAGGGTGTCTTTCTCATCAAATGAGATGACTTCTCCTTCATCATCAGTCAGCAAAAGGCGGTTTTTTGTGATGTTCTGCTCAAAAGCGTACAAATATTCATTTTTCGTGATCTGGGTGAGCTTCTTTCCCAAAGCATTTTCATCATACAAGACAGTCAGTGGCGTGCTGGAGTAGGGCATTAGGCTGGCAAGCTGTTTTTGGTAGTTGATCCCGCCGTAATAGATGTATTCAGAAGAGACATTAAGATCATCTTTTTGAATTGTCGGAAAATAGATATGCATAGGAAGATCCAGCGAGGCAACATTTTGCGCACCGGTGAGTGTCAAGGGCGCGATGACATAGTGAAAATCATCATTTTCAATTTTTTGCAGTACTCTTTCCAGCTCTTCAAGGTCTTCGGATTCGGCGTGGTAGGTCTTGAGTTCAAAGGCACGATTCTTGGTCAAGTAGTAGGCAAAGGCAGCATTTGTCGTTGAGTAGGCATAGCGCCCGATGACCCGGTAGGGAAGCAGCATCGCGATCTTGAGCTCAGTGTACTGGCGCATCCGTTCTACATTGAAAAGTGCCGTTGTGATGAGGAGAATATCATTGAGCGCGGGGTCGTCTATTTTGTCTTTGGCATGGGCTAGAAAACTGAAAAATCGTTCATCAGCTATGAGTTGGTGCAAGCAGGCGTTGTCGCACTCTTGGATATCTGTATTGAGTACATAGGTCTTGGGAAGAGGTACGGAAGAGATTAGAAAACTCTGTGCCTGAAGCAGCACAGAAATAAAAAACAGAAGCAGAAGATGTTTCATTTACAGTAATCCTTTAATGTTGATCAGGTCGCCCATTGTACACTTTTTTAGTGAAGGGTTGCGCAGTAGATGCGAGGGGTGGTAGATGGGCACGAGAATCTTTTTTTCATAGGGTATCTTCTCGCCCCGGACATTTTCAAAGGCTGTCGCATCCTTGATAAGGCTGTTGTAGGCCAGCTCGCCAAGGGTGACAATGACCTTTGGGTTGACCAGCTCGATCTGTTTAAGCAGATAAGGCTTGCAGCTGGAGAGTTCGGAATCAAGGACCTTGTGGTTGTGGGATGGACGGCACTTGAGAACATGGGTCAAGTAGACCTCGTTGATATTCAATCCCAAGACATTCTCTATCATCTTCTGCAGCGAAGCCCCGGAGTTTCCGCTGAAGCTCTGTCCCGTCTCATCCTCATTCATCGAAGGAAAGGCATCGATAAACATCACCGTTGCCTGAGGATTTCCAGTCCCGCACATCACCCGCTGCCGCACCTTGCTAAGATCGCATAAATGGCATTGCTCCATCTGCTTATGCAGGGCTGCTATATCGTCGGGAAGGCTCATGGAAAAGGGTTGTGGGTCGCTGTTGACGCCTATGGGGTCGATATAAGAGAACCCGAGGGCTCTATAGCGGTACAGTGATTTGAGCAGAACAAGGTTTTGGTAAGACTTCAAAAACAATCCTAGATTTGGTTTCTTAGTGTATCCAAGTGCGTGTTAAATGCAACTAAAAATGCTCTTTGAACCTTTGTGGACACAGGAAGGGAATGTGGGGTGTCGCCAAACTCCATGCAGAGGTTTAAATCATGAATTGGGCTTGGTTGAGGGCATCATTTTATACGCTCTGCTAATTCTCGAACATAAATTGCATTTTCTGTTTATTATTGCAGGAGAATGCTATGAGCGAGTTAAGTCCCAACGATAAACAGTGGAAAAAATTCCGCTACGATGCCACCGAAGTAGCGGCTTTGGTATGTGCGGATTGTAATGATAAAGAAGAGTGCTTTACGTGCCTTATAGTGAAGGTGAGCGTGTGAAGACCCCATCGATTACGACTACGGAACTCTATACCCACCTCGACACCCTCATCGATGCGGATATTCCCGTCTTTATTCACGGCTCACCAGGGATCGGAAAATCGTATATTGTAGCCGAAGTGGCAAAAAAACATGCCCTGGAACTCGTCGATGTGCGTCTTTCACAAATGGACCCCGTCGATTTACGCGGTATTCCGGCGATTCAGGATGAACAAACTGTTTGGATTCCTCCTGTTTTTTTCCCGCGTGATAAAGATTCAAGCGGGATTTTGTTTCTTGATGAACTTAATTCTGCCCCTCCATCGGTACAGGCGGCCATCTATCAGCTGGTACTAAACCGTAAAATGGGGGAATATGAACTGCCTAGCGGATGGCGGATTATTTGTGCGGGTAACCGAATATCAGATCGAGGCGTTGTGTTTCGTCTCCCGACTCCGCTTGCCAATCGGATGGTACATCTGAGTGTGGAAGCGCGCTTTGAGGATTTTAAACTCTTTGCAATTCGGGAAGGATTGCATAGGTTTGTGATCGGATTTTTAAGCTTTCGCCCCGACCTACTTACTTCTGAACCTGTCAGTGAAGATGACTCTAATCCCGCTTTTGCAACACCGCGCAGTTACCATATGCTCTCGAACGTTTTGAAAACCAATAATGACACTTCGCGTATCGCTCCTATCATCTACGGCTTGGTCGGATACGGCGCGGGGGTTGAGTTTTTATCGTATGTCAAAGTATACGAAAATCTCCCCGATGTTCAGGCTATATATCGGGGTGAATATCCTGCTGTCGATAAAAGTGAGCCTGCACTACTGTACGCTCTCGTTTCTGCGATGGTGGAGCTATATCGCGCAAGTGCGGAGGCTTCGAAACATCTCTTCGGCTTTGCACAGAGTTTGCCGACTGAGTTTGGGGTGATACTGATCAAAGATACCATCGTCAAAGATGCCTCTATTGCTGAGTGTGCCGAGTTTGACGCGTGGATCGGGCACTATGGCGACTATATTCTTTAAGGAGAGGCTTGAAAAAATTCGGGTCCAGTTCCTCTTTGATCATCCGTTTTTAAGCGTGCTGGCTCTCTCGATCCCGCACAAATACCAGAGCAACCCGCACATGCTTTTTGAGACCGATGGGGTAAGTGTACGTGTCGATAATACTAAAGGATCAGGTTATGATGACGGACGTCTAAAATACCTCTATGCGCATGTGCTCCTGCATATTCTCCTCAAGCACGCTTTTCGGATGAAGGATCGGGAAAAACCAACCTGGAATCGCAGTTGCGATATCGTGATCGGACTCTTGCTTAACGATTTTAAACGTGTCGGTCAAGCGGATGAAGAGGCAATGGTAATCGAATCATTTCGCGACAAAAGTGTAGAGGAGGTCTACAATATCCTTTATCGTGAAAGCCGTGAAGGAGAAGGGCAGCAAAGCGAAGACAACCCCCTGCAGCAAAAGATGGACATCATCGAGCATGAAGGGGATACGCAAGCAGCCGTTGAAGAACTCGACACTCTGATAATCCAAGCAATGGGAGCAGCTCGTAAACAGGGGGATATTCCTGCCTCACTGTTGGAAACATTTGATGAGATCACTAAACCCTCCATCGATCTACATACGCTTTTACACGCTTACATGACAGAGAGTTTTTTTGACAAAGAGTCTGATTTCTCTCGTCCAAACCGCCGTTTTATTCATCAGGGCCTTTATCTTCCTGGGTACCGATATGATTGCAGCCGTTTGAGCCTTTTCATCTTTTTAGATCGCTCCATGAGTATTACGGGAGAAGTGTTTTCGAGGTTTTTAGGGATTATTGACGCTATTGTCCGCATGAACCATGATTTTGAGGTGAGTGTGATCCCCTTCGATGAGCGTGTCTATACCGAAGAGAAAAAGAGCTACGATGCACAATCAATATTACCTAATATCAGTTTTGCAAAAGGGAATGGCGGAACACAGTTCGATCCGGTGCTGAAATATTTGAACACCCATGCAGGGGAGAAGAACCTGGCTGTAATCTTGAGTGATGGATATTTCACCGTGCAAAAAGCTCCTGCCATGCAGACGCTATTTTTACTCAGTGAGAAAAAAAACTTAAAAAGGTTTGAGCGTTATGGAGACGTCGTTTACTTTGACTTATCGTGATCACATCGAAGCACTGAAGGACGATTTGGACTTCGAAGAGCAAGGCGATACGATTTTTCTGCAACATCTCGATGATGAAGCACGGCTGTTGTGGGCATTTCACCGTCCAAGCGGTTCGCATCCGATACAGGTGGGTGATCCAAATACTGATGTAGCGATTATGGCATTTAACCACTCCCGTCTGGGGGCATTGGAGCGTTTTACACGTATTAATCCAAAGGTGATTTCTGATCCAGACTTACGAAATCATATCCGTAATCGCAGTCGGATGCTATTTCGTGCTCTTGTGGATAATGACTTTAGTGAATTACTCGAAGTGTTGGCATTTGCGCCTGTTTTCATTGATCAAGCGTGTGATCAGATGATAAACGGTCGTATTTGGAACGAACATTACGCTTCACCGCTTCGTGCCTCGCAGTTTCTGGTCTTGGCGAATGCGCATATCAATGAGAAATTAATACAGGGTGTATTACGACGGCTCAAACCATTTAAAACCTACACTTTTGATGAAGCCAAGGCTTTGTTGTCGGAGTTGGTGATACAAGAACAAAAATTGCATTTAAAGATCAAAGAGCACTACGCAGACGAATTTGAGATGTGGATTGCAACCGAAAAACTTCATCCGCTTCAAATCATTGTGCTGCGTAAGCAAATTGCCCATCTGAAGGAACCTCATGTCTGAGACAAAACTCAAAGTAATGCAAACCATCTTCAATCTTAGCGATGAGTGGGAATATAATATCTACGAATCGGATGATATCGCGGAGTATACTAACATAGACTCAACCGAGGTTAAAAATATCATTGCAGAGCTTTACGATGAGGGGTATTTGGGTGAGTGCATGAGTATCGGAGATGATGGTTATGAGACATATTATCTCAACCGTCGCGGACGTGCAGTGATCGGTATCGAGTAATGGTAGAACTGCTCATCTTCGTTTAATTAAGGAAAACAATGAACCCTCAAAGTGCCAAACGCTCTCTCGCGCATTTGTGCGAACGCAAAGTCCCCGTTTTTTTGTGGGGGCCTCCCGGGATTGGGAAATCCTCCATCGTCGCTCAGATCGCTAGTGAAGCGGAGATAGGATTTATCGATTTGCGTCTATCGCTCCTTGACCCGACAGATCTGCGAGGCATTCCATTTTTCAACTCCAAAAATGATACGGCAATCTGGGCACCTCCGGTTTTTTTGCCTGATGGAACGCAAGAGCGAGGGATACTCTTTCTCGATGAGCTAAACACGGCTGCACCGATGGTTCAGGCTTCTGCCTATCAGTTGATATTAGATCGCAAAATTGGCGAATATCGTCTTCCCGACGGGTGGGCAATTGTCGCGGCAGGGAACCGTGAGAGCGACCGAGGAGTCGTGTTTCGGATGGCGGCACCATTAGCAAACCGTTTTGTTCATTTGGAGATGGAGGCAAATGTCGAGGATTGGCGCAACTGGGCAATCGGCGCAAGGATCGAAGCCTCCATTATCGCCTATATCGCGCATCGCCCCGATGCGCTGTTTGTCTTTAATGCCGAGAGTCGCTCTTTTGCGACACCGCGTACGTGGCAGTATGTTCACGACATTATGGCGTCTAGTCCCGAAGAAGATTTGGTGATGGCGATGGTCTCAGGGGCTATAGGCGAAGAACTTGCCGCGTCGTATCTTGGATTTCGAATGGTTGCATCGCAATTGCCTGATTTGGACGCGATTCTTGATGGTACATGTACCGATGTGCCGAGTGATACTTCAGCACTTCATATACTCACGACCGCGCTCATAATGCGGATAAACGACTACACAGGAAGTAAAAAACTGAACAATCTCATTACCTATTCGCTGAAACTCCCCGGAGAGTTTGCGGTGATGATCATCCAAGATTTGCGCGCACGTAAAATCGAACTCGATCACGTCGAAAGCTGGCCTCTGTGGATACGGCAGTTTAATACACTGCTACGATAATGAACGCTGAAACGCTGCTGCTTAGGGCCAAAAGTCTGTTGACGGTAAAATACCCCTATTTTGGGATGCTCGCCTCTCGGCTGCACCATGAGCCCAGTGAGTCTATCTCGGGGTATGCGAGTAATGGAAAGCGGTTTATATATAATAACGACTTTGTAGAGCGCAGAAGTGTCGAGGAGGTGATGTTTATTCTCACTAACGCCGTCATGCACCATGTCCTTTCTCACCAGCAGAGAAAATTAAATCGCAAAGGACGATTATGGCAGTTAGCAACCGATTACGCGATTAACAATCTTCTCGCAAAAAATGCTCTGGATATCCCGCAAGGGGCAAACTACGATACAAGGTTCGAGGGGATGTACGCCGAAGAGATTTATGACACGCTCAAAGAGGAGTATTTCGGTGAGGGTGGTGATGCCTTCGGTGAGATAAGTGAAAACGCGCCGCAGTCAGAGGCAATGGCTCAAGGTGCTGATGATTCTGATGGCTTCGCGAACATTGATGCAATCTCAGATGAAACAGATATGCAGGATGAATTGCAATGGCAATACGCCGCCACAATTGCGCAGGAAGTAGCGCAGCGCAAAGGAGCTATGCCTTTGGGGTTGGAGCGCTTGGGAAAAAAGCTTAAACCCTCGGATGTGGACTGGCGATTTGAGCTTTACAACGCCGTAAACCGCCATATGCGCAATAACTATGCTTTTATGCCTCCGAATAAAAAGCATATCCATCGCGGAATTGCACTTCCCTCGCTCACCAGTGATACGCTGAGTCTGTGTGTGGCGATCGACACCAGTGGCTCGATCGACGATCAACTCTTGGGAGCCTTTATGGAGGAGTTTATAACCATCATGCAAAACTTTCCTTCAGTCAAAATCGAACTGATTATCGCCGATGCAAAGGTCCATGCTCATCACACATTTCAAGGGGGAGAGAGAATGGATTTTCGCCTAAAAGGGGGAGGTGGAACCGATTATCGCCCGACGTTTGATTACGTCGAAGCCAATCTGCCAATGACGACCATGCTTCTGTATTTTACCGATGCAGAGGGCTCTTATCCACGTATCCCTCCTAATTATGAAGTGCTGTGGGCATTGTCACGAAAAGCAAAAGTGCCGTTTGGCAGAGCTTTGGTGATATTTGATTAAGCGTCTTTTTGAGTGTTTTAGATGACGCAGGTTCAGGTGACAACCCCTAAGTGATCTGTCAACACTAATGGGTCAGTTTTGTTAGAGGCATATTGGCTTCTTCGATCGGTATGTCAGATCAGCCATGTTCTGGAGTGCGCTGCGACGCATAAAAGTCTTGTTCTAATCGATTTGCAATATTACATTGATCACAAAATGATCCATTTATTATGAAGCGTTACTTATGTGGTATCTATGAAGGATTTAGAAGATGTCACATAAGGCTGTTAAGCCCTATATAACGAGGTTAGAACTATTGAGCTACTGTTACTTCAACAGGAGTTGATTCCCATATACCGTGTTTAGTACAGTAACCGTGAGCAACAAGGTTTAGTTTTTTACCCATTGGGCGGATATTGAAAGTTACTTCTGCATGAGATTTCTCATTACCAAGAGTACCCGGCACGAAAGAAGCCGCTGCTAATTTAGTCTCACCGTCAAAAAGAGTGATACCTTCGATAAAGTGATCAAAGTCATCCGGATGCGTATATTCTTGACCCATTTTAATGTTGACTTTAAGCATTTCGCCTACTTTTGCATCACCTTCTACTGTGATGAATGGAGAGTGGCGGTCAATTAAATCTTTTTTAGCTTCGCGTTCTACGGTATCGATATCAACATATTTGTTAATCTTTGGCATATTTTGCTCCTGTTTGAAATTAGGCGTATTCTATCGTGCTAAACTTTTAATTAAACATAACTTTTTCAAGTTAATTTTAGTTTCATCTAAATTTAAAGGGCGAGGATATTTTTCTGGTCATTTAAAGACGTGTGATGAATGCCATTTCTAGCATTCATAAACTTTTTTACTGCATAAAAACCGCTTTTGCTAGTTTTCTAAAGAAACTTTTTTGTTGCACAAAAACCGCTTTTGCTAGTTTTAACCCATCTTTGGATAAAATCGCAGCCATTCTAAACGAGATACGACTGCTGTCGGATGTCTCTATTACATAATAAGGTTTTCTAGATGTTGCAACCGTTATTGATTGAAATTGGTGTTGAAGAACTTCCTGCTGTCCCTTTGTTAAAAGAACTGAACAATATTGAGAAAAAATGGGCAAAAGTATTGGAAGAGAAGTCGCTTATGTGCGAGTTTGAGTTCTACTACACTCCGCGCCGTCTTGTGCTATGGCACCGAGAATTTTCACGCGTTCAAAAAGATTCGACTGAGGAGTTCTTCGGTGCACCGGTAGCGATAGCATTTGATACGGACGGAAAACCGACAAAAGCCTGCGAAGGATTTGCACGCAAATGCGGCGTAAGCGTCGATGAACTCTCTCGACATATTAAAGAGGGCAAAGAAGTCCTTTACTATAAAAAAGAGCTTCCAGGCCAGGAAAGCCGTCTTCTGCTAGAAGCCATGATAAACGATTTTATCGAGAGTCTCAACTTCGGTAAGTCGATGCGCTGGGGAAGTCTTGAAAAAAGCTTTATCCGTCCTATACGCTGGCTCAATGTGATGTTGGGAGAGGAACTGGTAGAGATGGAGCTATTTGGTGTACGCGCATCCAAGCAGACCTTCGGGCACAGAATGTTCTCCTACGAGCCGCAGAAGCTTGAGTCGATCAAAGCCTACTTCGAGTGCCTTGAGCGCTCGGCGGTTACTCTCTATCCGGATGAACGCCGCAAGAAGGTACTCGAAGGTTTCGCATTGATCGAAGAGAAGCACGGGGTCAGTATCGAGCGCGACGAAGAGCTTCTGGAGGAGATCGTTGCGATCACAGAGCATCCCAATGCCCTTCTTGGAAACTTCGATGAAGCCTTTTTGCGTCTTCCTCCTGAGGTGATCATCGCTTCTATGAAGGAGCATCAGCGTTATTTTCCTGTCTTCAAAGAAGGCCGGCTCACCAACAGTTTTGTCGTCGTCAGCAATGCCTTGAGTGATGACTTCTCCAAGGTGATTGAAGGAAACGAAAAGGTACTGCGTCCGCGTCTTGCCGACGGACTCTTCTTCTATAACAATGACCTTAAGCGAGGTCTGAGCAATGAGGGTCTTGAAAAAGTCACCTTCATGAACGGTCTGGGCTCGCTGAAAGAGAAGATCACACGCGAAAAGAAGATCGCACTTAAACTCGCAGCCGTTTACGGTGCGGACGCTTCAAAGGTAGAGCGCGCGGTAGAACTTTCTAAAGCCGACTTGATGAGTGAAGTGGTCTTTGAGTTTACCGACCTTCAGGGGCTGATGGGCTACTACTACGCCCTGGCACAAAACGAAGACCCTGAAGTCGCCCTGGCGATAAAAGAGCAGTACCTTCCCAACGGCGAGGAGTCAGCACTGCCTTCAACAAAGGTGAGTGCGGTCGTAGCGCTGGCAAGCAAACTCGACACGCTGATCGGACTTTTCAGCATCAACCAGATTCCAACCGGTTCGCGTGATCCTTTTGCCCTAAGACGCGCGGTCAACGGAATCTTCCGTATCGTCAATGCCTACGGGTTTGAGTTTAACATCTCGTCGCTGGAAACACTTTTTGCACAGGAGTACAGCAGTTTTGACTATGCGCCGCTGCAGGAGTTCATTTTGGAGCGCATCTATCAGTTTTACAAGGTCAATCCCTCTATCATCAAGGCGGTGATAGCTGCGGGTGAACTCGATATTGTCGTCATGGATGCCAAAATAAAAGCCTTGAATGAGATCGCAAGTGCACAGAGCTTTCCTGAGCGTTTCTCGACTTTCAAACGTGTTGCCAACATCACCAAAGATGTCAACATCGAAAGCGAGCTGAGCATAGATGAGACACTGTTCGAGCTGGACGCGGAAAAAGAACTCTATGCTGCCTGCAAAGCGGTAGAAGCAAAGCGCTATGCAAGTTATGAGGAGCATCTCGACGCGCTCTTCTCGCTTAAGCCGACACTGGATGTTTTCTTTGACAAGGTGATGGTAAACGCGGAGGATGAAAAGCTCAGAGCCAACCGCAAGAACCTTGTCTCCTCCGTCTACAAAAGCTTTAAGTCCATTGCGGATATTAAAGAGATCTCGATCTAGGTCTATTGTGAAGACCTACGATATCTTCATCATCGGCGCCGGTATCAACGGTGCTGCTCTGGCCTATGCGCTCTCACAGCGCGGCCAAAAAGTGCTGGTCTTTGAACAAGAGGGCATTGCCAGCGGCGGCAGCGGTGCGGCGGGTGCCTTCATCAACCCTAAGATTTCAAAATCAGGCCCGCTCAAAGAGCTGATCGAAAAAGCCTATTGCTACTCCATCGATTTTTACACACAAAAATTTCCCCAGTTCACCACTGCCGCGCCGCTTCTTCACATTGCCAAGAGCGAAGAGGAAAACGAGAAGGTCGAGTATTTTAAAGCGCACACCTCCTTGAAAACCGGCAGACCGGCAGAAGCGACAACCGCGCTTCTTACCCCTTACGCTGCCTCCTTTTCATCTGTGTTTTTAGAAGAGAGCGCCATCGTCGAAGCAAAAGAGGTCTGCAGCGCCATGCTGAAGGATGTCGAATATCGCAAGATGAAGGTGGAAAGACCGCTCTACAACGAGGGTATGTGGCAGATAGCAGATGCCAAAGCGAAGAAGCTGGTGCTCTGTACGGGTGCTTTTGAGGAGATATTTAAAGAGCCTTACATCAAGCTTCGCCGCATCTTCGGGCAGCGCTGCGAGATAAAGAGTGCAACCTTTATGCCCGACACTATCCATCACGCAGTCTCGGTCTCGGCGACGAAGAAGAGCGGTTTTATCTCTGTAGGCGCCAGCCACTACCTGAGTGAAGAAGACCTTCTCTCTGATCAAGCCGCAGCGCAGGAGCTGCTGAGACTTGCACGCTTAAGCGTCAGACTTGAAGAGGTGCAGGTCACACAGATCTACAGTGGAATGCGCTCCGGTTCAAACGACTACCTTCCTATTCTGGGGCCTATGATACCAGGCGAAGACACGCTTGCGAAAACCTGCTATAGTGAGTGCTATATGATCAACGGAGCAGGGGGATACGGTTTTGTCCTGGCCCCTTATCTGGCGAATCTGATGACGGAACATCTCCTTGATGCGCAGGAACTTCCCGAATTTCTAAAACCCAAACGTTTTCATACGCGCTGGGCGAAAAAAGAGGCAAGAAGTTTATGACAGATATCATCATTTTTTTTGGAATTTTGCTTTTTATCTATGCCGCGGTGATGCTCTTTATCTTTGTGTTCCAAAGCAGGCTCTTTTTCTCGCCGACGTATTATCGCGATGATGAGAGGCTTGCAGAGCTTGAAGCGTTCCTGACCCCGCTTATACTTCCCGCCGCTGACGAGACGCTGCTGGAGGGAATCTTGTACGAGCCGCGCGAGCCTGCAAGAAAAATTATCCTCTATTTCGCAGGGGTACAGCAAGACAGCGTCGCTCTGGTAGAGAAGTTTGCCCGGCACTATCCGAAAATGCCCTTTGTGACTTACAATTACAGAGGCTACGGTAAAAGCGGGGGAAAACCCGGCCAAAAGAGGCTCTTTGAAGATGCGGTGCATATTTATGACGATCTGGTGCTGCGATATGCCTACCGACCCGAAGACATCATCTTGATGGGCTACTCGCTGGGTACAGGTGTGGCCTCTTTTTTGGCTTCGCAGCGTCAGGTAAGCGAAGTTCTGCTGATGGCGCCGTATGACTCGGTCTACGAGGTCATTAAAAAGCGCTACCCTTTCAGCGGGATACACTGGGTCTTGAAGCAGAGATTTCCTTCGGTGGATTTTGTGCCGCATATTGATGTGCCGGTGCATATCTATGCCGCGAGCGATGATAGGGTAGTTAATGTGAAACATGCTAAAATGCTCAAAAGTTATGTCAGTAATCTGGCGGGTTTTTATGAGTATGCAGGTGTAGCACACAATGACATCCTCTTTAACCCCGATGTTGTAGAACATATAAAAAAGGTCTTGGACACACAATGAGCAAACATACAACAAACAAAGAGCACGGCGGCAAAGAAGCGATAATACTACTTAATATGGGAGGCCCTAACAATCTCTCAGAAGTAGAGCTCTTCTTGAAAAACATGTTTAGCGACCCCAACATCCTGACGATGAAGAGTACGCTGCTACGCAAGTTCATAGGCACGATGATCACCTTTTTCAGGACAGAGTCTTCTCAGGAGATATACCGACAGATAGGAGGGAAATCCCCTATCGTCGACTACACTGAAAAACTTGTCAGTGCCTTGCAAAATGCTCTGCCTGAAGTCTACATTGACTACGTTATGCGCTATACCCCGCCTTTTGCGCCCGAAGTGATAGACAGACTCAAAGAAAAAAACATCGACAAGATCTTCTTGATACCGCTCTACCCGCAGTATTCGACAACAACGACAAAGTCTTCGCTTGAAGATTTTGAAGAGGCCTTCCGCGCCTCGGGTCTGGACGCGGTACTGCTTGAGAAGAAGCACTTTTATGAACTGTCGCGTTACAATGACGCGGTCGTCGAGCGTGTTGCAGAAGGCTTGGAAGGGGACAAAAGCGAGGAGTACCACTTGATCTTCTCTGCACATGGTCTGCCACAAAAGATCATCGACGCAGGCGATCCATACCAGCGGCATGTGCAGCGGCATGTGGAGCTGTTGAAAGAGAAACTGCTTGAAAAAGGTCTGCGCTTCAAGCAGGTCTCATTGGCCTACCAGTCTAAGGTCGGTCCATTGAAGTGGCTGGAGCCATCACTTGAAACGATGTTGGAGAAAACACGTAACGAAAACGTACTCATCTACCCCATCGCTTTTACCATCGATAACTCAGAAACCGAGTATGAGCTGGTCATAGAGTATAAGGAGATCGCCGAAGAGTTGGGCTTTAAGAAGTACAAGGTGGCACCCTGTGTCAATGATCATCCCTTCTTCGTTGAAGCTCTGGTGGAGCTATACCAAAAGATGAAGATGACATGATCGCGATATTTGATATGGACGGGACACTGCTGGACTCGGCTAAGGATATCACTATTTCCATCAATGCCGTGCGCCGGCTTAACCACAGTCTGGACGAACTGGGTGAAGATTATGTGGTAGAAGCCATAAACCGCGAAAAGCGCAATCTCGCAGAGCTTTTTTACGGCACACAAGTGTATGAAAATGCTGACAGGGAGTATTTTGAGGAGCACTACCATGCTCAATGTGTGCAAAATGTGCGTCTTTACGAGGGGATAAAAGAGTCTCTTTTGGCCCTGCGTGAGAGAAAAGTCCGTCTCTCCGTTGCCACCAATGCTCCCACAAAATTTGCGCAGAGAATGCTCGCATCCTGCGGTGTGTCTGAGTCTTTTGATTTTATCATCGGTGCGGACAGCGTCGCCAATCCCAAACCCGATAAGGAGATGCTTGAGCGTATCTTAAACGGCTATGGCTATAAAGCGCCACAGAAGGCTTTGATGATCGGAGATAACTCAAAAGATATGCAAGCCGCTGCAAATGCGGGCATCGACAGTGCCTTTGTGACCTGGGGATTCAGCCCCAAAGGAAAGCATCACCGGATCTGGAACACACCGGATGAGATAGTGCGCTATTTTGACTGAAATAGCTTGGTGGTGAGCGTGTCTGCATCGGCGAACTTTGCTAAAAAACTTCTTCTTCTCTTTTTTCTTGGCAGCTTCACACTGCTTTTTGGAAGTGAAGATTACGCCGAAGCAATCCGCCATTACGAGCAAAAAGATTATGACAAAGCCTTTCCTCTTATCTTAAAAGAGGCACAAAAAGAGAACAATGCAGCGCAGTACCGCTTGGCGCAGATGTATGAAAATGGTTACGGCACAAAAGCGGACCTTGAACAGGCCATGCAGTGGTATAAACGTGCAGCTTCGCGTTATGAGTATATGCAGAGCGAGACGAGTGAAGAGGAAAACACCTCGGTGCTGTCGCATATCATCAAGCAGTTCGGAAATGACAGTATCCAGCGCGGAAACGAGTACTCTTTAGCCAAAATGGATACCGGCACGCTGGAGACAAAAAAGTTGCTGAAATCCATTATGAGCGACAGCTTTTTTGGACTACAGCCCTATGCGACGAACTTTCTTCTGCCTGTGTCTTACGGATGGGAAAAGCCTCCGCATACTTACGAGGCTATCCATCCTAATGACGTGGGTACTTATCCCGGAACGTCCAGCAAGCACGACAAGCGCACAGAAGTAGAGTTTCAGCTCAGTCTGAAAAAGCAGCTTACCTACAATCTTTTTGGCTTTAATGAGTATATCAATATCGCCTACACCCAAAAAGTCTGGTGGCAGCGCTACGCCTACTCCGGTCCCTTCAGAGAGACCAACTACCTTCCTGAGGTCTTTGTCACAGTCTCGACGTCTCAAAATATAAGTGAGGCAGTAGGACTGAAAGGGTTGCAGTTGGGGTTTTTGCACGAGTCCAACGGTCAGGAAGGATACCGCTCCCGCTCATGGAACCGTTTGTATGCGACCGGGATGTGGCAGTGGAAAAACCTTTTTTTGACAACACGTGTCTGGTATCGCATACCAGAAAAGGAGAAGTCGGCAGCGTATTATGAGGGAACCCTTGGCCCTATGGGCGCGAATGAAGGGGGCGATGACAATCCTGATATTCAGAACTATCTAGGCTATGGCGACATCAAGCTGGATTATCTCTACAAAAACAGCAAAATCGGGCTTCTTCTACGCAACAATCTGCGTCTTGGCAGTGAGAACAAAGGCGCGATAGAACTTAACTACTCTTATCCTTTTATGGACTCATCCAATACTTTTTGGTATATTAAGCTTTTCAAAGGCTATGGCGAGAGCTTGATCGACTATGACAGAGATGTTACAAAAGCCGCCGTAGGACTTTCTTTTTCAAGAGGATTATTTTAATGAAGATCATCAAACCTTTTATAGCAGTTGCCTTGAGTGCCCTTATCAGCGGCTGTGCTACACAGCAACCGCATCAAAACCGAAGTGGTTTCCTTGGCTCATATGAGTTTTCCGCACAAGCGGTTTCAGATAAAACATACTATTTTGAAACCTTGGAGGGCGCCGACCTGAGTGCATACGAGAAGATCCTTGTCCCCGAGATTAAGGTTATTCCCAACACAAAGAGCCAGTCAGCCCAAGAAAATGTTTTGTATGATCAGATCTCTTCGTATGCAACTGCTGCGTATCGCCAAAACATCATAAAGAACAGTGCAAACTACACGCTGGTCGACGTTGCCCAGGTGGATACTCTGATCATACAGATCGCCGTCTCGATGGTAGAAGTCCATCCTGATGACAAAGAATGGGACAATCTGAGCGCGCTGGCCTTGAGTCTAAATCCCCAAACCTTTATGCGTTATCAAGAAGGAGATGCGCGTCTTTTGGTAGAAGCGCGTATTAGTGATGCGATCAGCGGAAAGGTTTTGGCGCGTTCTATGCGCATCGTGATGGAAGAAAAGATCTCTTTGCACGAGGATCAGCTCCAGTTTCAAGACGTTCAGGCTGCCCTGGACAGATGGTTGAACGAAGCTGTGATAAAACACTAGGCTCTGATGAGTTATAAAAAGTTAGGCAAGTGCCCTTATTGTGATGACGGGCAGATAGAAGTACGCAAGATAGAAGTCGAGGCAAAGCCTATCAAGCTCTATGCCTGCTCAAATGCCCGCTGGACGTTTGAGTTTGACATGTGCGAACTCGCAGATGATGCGACCTGTTCTTTTCGTATCTTCCAAAACCAGTTTTTGCGCTGGAACAAAAAAGCCATCGGCGAGAATGAGATACGGACTGTTTTGGCAGAGCAGCAGGTCAAAGTCAGACTCTACAGCGCCAGAGCCAAAAAAGAGTATTTTAAATGGGCTGTGCTGGACCAAGAGTACGGCCTTTCTATTGTTTGGGATATTGATATAGACGAAGAGGAAAAAGAATAAGTATGAATACAAATGAAGACTTGCCGGAGAACCTTAAAGGTTTGACCGAGGTGCTCTCAGGAGAGCAGGCCATGCCTATAGGGATGATCTCAGGACTTCCTTTTTTAGCAGTGAAGATACCGGAAGAAGAGATTGTAAGCGAGGGCGCACTCTCTTGTGAGTTGAAAGCCTCGATCTTAAACATCGACTATCAGGATGAGACTGTGGGGCTTTGCTTTGTGCAGCTTCGCTTAAACGGGCAGGACCACCTTATCTATACCGCGACGTACGACCTCAACAATCCCAAGCAATATGCGGACTGCTATGAACTTTTAAATATGAAAAAGTATGGTCTTTTTCTTGCCACGGATGAAACGCATGATTTTTTAGCCTTTGACAGTGATTTTAAGGCTGATTTTGACCCACGCTCTGTCGTGGCTTATGCGCAAAAAGAGTCCAGTGACTACGGTGCGGAACTTTCTATAGAGTTCGCCTACGGCATCCGATCCCAAGCCGACTCCGCGCGAAACTTTTGGGATTACCTGGATCTTTTGGGCCCGTATGACAAAGAGTGGTACGGGCGCATGAAGATCAATAAAGAGTAAGGGTGGAAGTATCGAAAAGTGTCCAGATCGAGTGGAATGAGGATATTGACATCTATATGACGTATGCCAAAAGCAGCGATCCGCTTCTAGAAAGCTTTTTTAGCGTGAATGAGTGGGCCTTTGTCCGCCACCTCTATCTTGCTATCGCACAGGAGAGTGAATTTGAGTATGCGGACAGAAGTCTGCAGTTTGAAGAAAAAAGCGTGATTCTTGCTGACGCGTACACTAGTGTAAGGCTTGACAAGTCAGAGTTCCTAGCAATGGCCGTGGACCTTTTTGACATTATGATCGTCGGAGCGAACAATGATCACCACAGTGTACGGTACGAACCGTGGTGGCTTGAGTTTACCGAGTCCGCTTATCAGCTCAGACGCCATGCAGAGCTGCTATAGCTGCTCTTGTATGATGCACGCCCGCTGGTATTCCTGAGGCGTGTTCAGGTTCATAAGCGCATCCTCGTCCTCGATGTCGATATAAAAGACATTGGATTTTTCCAGCAATTTTGTCAGTTTATGCTCCCCTTCGATAAGCATGTTAAACAAAGGCAGTTCCAGGGCTCGCGAGTAGATTCCGCACAGCGGATGGATACCCTTGGGTGTCCGAACGATAATCGCATCGTATTTCTGTGCATTAGGAACGTCCAAAAACTTCTGAATGATCGTTTCGTCTACAAAAGGAGTGTCTACGCTGAGAACAAAAATGGCATTTTCTGCTTTGAGCTGTTTAAAGACATTGGCAAAGCCTGCTGTCGGCGCATCTGTCTCTTTGCCGATCACATCCTCGATGACGACCGCATCATAGCCGCTGAACTTGCTTGCGTCCTTGGCAGAGATATAAACGCGCGCAAAAAGCTCTTCGAGCCGCTCGTACTGGTACTGCGCAAGTGTAGCTTTTTCACCGAATGGAAGAAGGGCCTTATCCTCTCCCATGCGCGTACTTTTTCCACCGGCAAACAAAATACAGGGAATGGTATATAGTGGCATGATCTCTCTTTTTTAGTGAAAGTATAGCCAACCCTGCTATAATAATGCCAAATCCTGCTAACTAGGTAGACGCTAAATTAAAGATGTAACGAAGCGGGATTTGTATCAATAACACTCAAAAGGCAGTTTATGTTAAATAAAACTCTACTCTTGTTCTTTCTGCTCACCATCTCCTCGTTGTACGCCGGCAGCAGCGCTCTGTATGAAAAAAAGCAGGCAGAAGACCTTCACTACAACACTACGATACGTGCCTTTATGAAAGACAATAAGACGATCACCGAACTGGTCAACAAGGCCTATGCCTATGTTGTCTTTCCTGATGTTGGAAAGGGCGGAGCAATCATTGGCGGGGCATATGGGCAGGGGCGTGCATTCCGCTACGGCAGATGGATAGGCGATGTCACACTGACACAGTTTACCCTCGGACTTCAAGCCGGCGGCCAGGCCTACAGCGAGATCATTTTTTTTAAAACAAAGGATGCTTTCACGCAGTTTAAGAAAGGAGGATTCGAGGATAGCACACAGTCTTCACTGGTTCCTTTCTATTCGGGATTTTCAGGTGATGTGAATTTTGACAAAGATGTGTCGGTCTATACTTCGGTCAAAGGCGGCTTGATGCTCGAAGCCAGCACAGGCGCGCAGAAGTTCTCTTATACCTCACGCGAGTAGAAAGTCCCGTTCTTTACCAGGCGACGGACTTTCCGCTTCCGCGCTTTCCGATGATCGTCTCATCCTCCCACCAGGCCAAACCGCTTGCAATCTCTGTCAGGGTGAGCTGAAAATAGTACTCTACCTGCTGCTTGCCGTCATCCATTGTGATGTTTCTTTGGATGATCTTGCCTGATAGACTCATGTCCGGTGCGATAAGTTGTCCTTTTTTCGGCGTTGTGCGCGGGTTATAGTCTTCGTCCTCGTTAAGCTCACGTGCCTTTTTGCTCATCTCGTCGACATTTCCTTCGGAGCCGATAGAAGTCGTGATGACTGCACGTTTGCTTCTAAGCAGGTCAACGCGTATTTTTTTGATCAGCTGATCCGTGTCGATATGCTGCATCGTGTCATTGGTGATCGTAGAGATAGCGATAACATACCTGTCTCCGCCAGGCCTGTCCAGTGCGCCGGATTTGAGCATGGACTGCACCGCTTTTCCGGCAGCCTCATTGAAGTCGCGGTAATCCAGACCCATCACCTCGCCGGCTTCATCTTTTTGCATGTCGATGCGTTCTGTCTTCTCTGCGCATCCGCCAATCAGAAGGCTTGCTAGCAGAAGGCTTATTACTAATTGCATTTCTTATCCTTGTTGATGTAGACCATATACTCAGCCGCATCTATACTCGGTGCGATGGTACTGAACTGGTAGGGGGTCTTTTCATAAACAGAAAACTCTGTCCACTGCGCACTTAGCGAAGGGATCTCAAAGCCATCTTTGTCTTTCCAGACTACGCGGTAACGGAACTTCATGTATTCGCCTGACTTGTTCTCTCCGTAGACTTCGATCTCTTTAAGCTGTCCCACATTACGCTCTCTTACCCCTTCCACGCTAATTACACGTGAGATATTGTTGTTTACAAAGGCGACATGGGGCTGGGGGGCACACCCTAGGACGAACAGAAGTAAAGTGAGAAAAATCCATAACCTTGTCATTGTGTTTCTCCTAATGAAAATATAGCGATTTTTGGCAAGTGCGCCAATGTAGCAATTTTAACATAAATAAGTGTATATTTAACAGGAAGTAACTTAATTGATGCGATCTTTTCTCCTGAGGGTGTATAAATATCAACACGCTCATAAGGTTTGTTCTCAAAACTTGCAAGATGAAAATTCTTAGGCAGACTCGTCCATATGCGCGTGTCAGCCTGTGTTGAAAGTAGGGTGTAGAGCGTTGCGGAAAAAGCCAAAAGATTGTTTCCTGAGTCATTGGCACTATGCTGCAGCACTGATTTGACAAGCGCAGAGTAGAGCGCACGCTCCACAATACTGCTATAGCGCTTTTTAAACTCTGTCTGCATGACACGCTCCATGCTCGAGAGCATCTGCGTCTGAGCGATCTGTTCACCATCATGGCGAACAAGAAGCTTCTCAAAGGCGCCGGAGCGTTCTTGCATGCGGGGGAGGGCAAGAGAGACATAGTTGAGCTGATTGGTGAAGATCCAGACGGGAAAGTCTATCCTCATCTCATTGAGTACAGGCGCCAAACCCTCTTCATAAATAAGCCAGACTCTCGGTCCGCTCTCGTCTTTTTGAAGTGACTCAAAATCCTCCTGCACGGCTTTGTTTTCGCTAAGCATCGCGGCAGACTCTTTGAGCAGAAATTCGGCCTTGTCCTTATCTCCGTTGGCAAGGGCAAAAAGAGCGGCAAGATAGTTGGTCATGGGATTGACAAATGCGGGATAGAGTTTGTAGCTGCTGAGCTGGGGATAGTTCCTGTGCAGGATGTTTTGGTAGCGTTCGCTTTGGACCTCTTCGCTAAGGTCACTGGGGATATTTTTGTTTTTTTGCTCTTTTTCAAGGTGCTCTTTCTCTTTTGCGATCAGCGCAGAAAAAAACTCTTTTGCCCGTCTTTGTCTGTCAATAGCACGGTTGAACTCAACCCGGGCACCGGCGTAGTCTTTTTGATACAGATAGGCCAGAGCCTTGTAGGTGTTGAGCATGATCCCGTCATACTCGTTACCCATATAGGGCCGGGCATTGTTGCTGCTAAGCAGCGCGCCGACATCTTTGGCAAACTCGACCGAGAGGAGCCGTTCGCGGTGGTACTTCATCAGCCGTTCGGCCTCGTCAAAGACAGAAAGGGTGTTCGCATACTCTTCGTTGAAGAAATAAGACTGTCCCAGATAAAGCTCCCACAGAAGGTTGTCCCGTGCGCTTTTATCGCTCTTATTTATCTTCTTTTGGGCATGTATGATGGCTTCATTGTAGTTTCCGGCGGCCTGCAGGCGGTCTTGTTCCATAAAACTTGTTTTTTGTGAACAGGCGCCAAAAAGCAGTGCAAAAACAGTAAGACCGGTAGAAAAGAGCAGCGGTTTCATACAAACTCCTTGTCCAATGGCTATATTCTAGCATAATCCTGATATGATAATAAAGAGATTTTTACGATAATAATATTAAAAAATATGAATGGATTGCAGACGTTTTGATACAAAAATATGAGATACTAAAATCGGTTTTCGGGCATGAGAAGTTCCGCTCTTTTCAAGAAGAAGCGGTTGATACGATATTACGCCAAAAAGATCTGCTGATGATCCTGCCTACAGGCGGCGGGAAGTCATTGTGCTATCAGCTTCCTTCTTTGATGATGCCCGGCGTGACCGTGGTAGTGTCACCCTTGTTGGCCTTGATGCACGATCAGGTGCTTGCACTGAAAGCAAACGGGATCAAGGCCGAGATGATCTCATCTATGCAGACGAACGAGCAGCTGGACCTTGTCCGCTATATGCTGCTGAACAATGAACTTAAACTTCTTTACGTGGCTCCTGAGCGCTTCTCCTCGCCGCATTTTATGACACTTTTGAAACAGCTCTCTATCAACTTCTTCGTCATCGACGAAGCGCACTGTGTGAGCGAGTGGGGGCATGAGTTCAGAGAGGATTACCGAAAGCTTGACCTTCTTCGCGAGCATTTTCCCCGGGTCGGCATCGCGGCCTTTACCGCCACAGCCACGCCCAAAGTGCAACATGATATCAGCCAGTCTCTGCGTCTGAAAACTCCGGTAGAGATCAGAGGCAAGATCTTCAGAGAAAACCTCCATATCAGCGTAGAAACACGCATCAAAGACGGTAAAGAACAGCTGCTTGAATTTTTGAAGAACTTTAAAAACGAGAGCGGGATAATTTATGCTTTTTCCCGTAAGCAGACCGAGTCTTTGGCAGAGTTTCTCCAGAGTAAAGGTGTCAAGGCAAAAGCCTTCCATGCCGGCCTGGCCAACAATGTAAAAGAGGAGACCTTTCGGGCCTTTGTCCATGACGAGATACAAGTCGTCGTGGCTACCATTGCCTTTGGTATGGGCATAGACAAGAGCAATATCCGTTTTGTCGTGCACATGAGCCTGCCCAAGACAATAGAAAATTACTATCAGGAGATCGGCCGTGCGGGGCGTGACGGTCTTGACTCTGAGGTTCTGCTGCTGTATAGCGGTTCGGACATGATGATGCAGCGCGAGTTCATCGAACAGCTCGAAGAGAGTCCCTACAAGCATAACGCCTTTGACAAACTGGAGCAGGTGACGCGCTACGCCAATGCCGAAGAGTGCCGCCACCAGTACATCGCCTTGTATTTTGAGGACGAGCTGGAGGTATGTAAAATCGTCTGCGACAACTGCAGCGCGCCTGTAAGTATTAAAGCGGACATCACGATAGATGCGCAAAAACTTCTTTCGGGCATCTACCGGACGGGCCAGCGGTTCGGCCAGGCGTATATCGTCGATGTCCTGCGCGGCAGTGTAGCGCAGAAGATCACCGACAACGGTCATGACAAGCTCTCTGTCTACGGGATTGGCAAGGAACTCTCAAAAGCCTACTGGGAGCGTATCCTTGAGCGTCTGATGGAGATCGGTGCGCTGAAGCGGGGTGAGTTTCGTGCCTTGATGATTGATACTCTGGGAATGAAGATCTTAAAGCAGGAGAGCCGGGTCGAAATCAAGCAGGAACGGCTCAACCTCAAAACCAAAAAAGAGTACGTTTCGCATCATGAGGATGTCGCACTCAACAGCACGGCCTTCGAGAGCCTGCGTTCATTGCGCGCGCAGATCGCCAAAGAAGAGGAGAAACCCGCTTACATCGTCTTCGGTGACAAGACCCTCAAAGAAATGGCCAACGTCCTTCCGCAGAACAAAGAGGGGATGTTGCAGCTGCACGGGATAGGCGAGGTGAAATATGAACGCTACGGCAGGCAGTTTCTAGAGCGTTGCATTGAGCTGCAAAGCGGTATTTAGGGTTGACCTTGTTTCATAAAAATAGTATTATTACTAAAAAAAATAATATTCATAAGATTGGGAACGAATTGTGCAAAAAGTTTTAATCCTGGGCGGCGGATTCGCCGGCATAGATACCGCCATACATCTGCGTAAAAATGGGTATGAGGTGACTCTGGTCAGCGACAGGGAGTTCTTCTATATCTATCCGACATCCATCTGGATACCCACAGGCAAGAGCTCGTTTGAAAAGAGCTGCATTGACCTCAAGGCACTTCAAAAAGCGCACGGTTTCGAGCTTGTGATTGACGGCGTGAGTGCTATAGCAGCACAGAGTAAAGAGGTGAAACTGCAAAGTGGCAGGGTAATGAGCGGCTACGACTCTCTTGTGGTTGCCATGGGTGCGGGGAAGATGAAACATCCAGGGATTGAGAACACACTCTCCATCTCCGGCGCTCCCGAAGACTCGCTTGCGATACGCGCACGCATAAAGGCCTTGGTGGAAAAGGGCTCAGGAAAGATCGCCTTTGGTTTTGGCGGCAATCCAAAAGACACCAGCGCCGTGCGCGGCGGTCCTGCTTTTGAGATGCTTTTCAATGTAGATGCGATGTTAAGAAAAAAAGGAATTCGCCATAACTTCGAACTTATCATGTTCGCACCGATGCCAAAGCCGGGTGCGCGTTTGGGTGAGAAATCTTTGGCCATGATGGAGAAAATGTTCGAGCGTGCCGGAGCGCGTAAATCTTTTGGAAAAAAGATAAAATCCTTCGAAGCAGACGGGATCACCTTTGAAGATGAGAGCAGGGTAGAGAGCGATTTTACGATGTTTATCCCTGCAGGAAACGGCCATGAGGTAATCATTGCCTCTGATCTTCCTCAAAACGATGCGGGCTTTGTAATGATCAATGACTTTTGCGAAGTAGCAGGATGCGAGGACATTTATGCCGTCGGCGATTCGGCTGCGCTTGAGGGTCCGGAGTGGCGTGCCAAACAGGGACACCTTGCCGAAGTGATGGCAAAAAACACCGCTTTCAACATCATGGCAAAGCAGAAAAGACTTCCTGCGCGAAAAGGCTATGCGGAACACCTTAATATCTTGTGCATTATGGACAGCGGTGACGGGGCAGGTTTCGTCTACAGAGATGACAAAAAAGCCTTCATTATCCCTCTGCCCATCGTCGGTCACTGGCTGAAGCGTTTATGGGGAGAGTACTGCCGTTTGAGCAAACTCGGAAAGTTTCCGCGACTTCCGGGAATGTAACCAAGAAATAGCTATAATTTTAAAAAATAAAGGATGTGCAATGACTAAACAAGACAAGGCGGTCGGCAAAGCCGATGTTTCTACTAAAGCCGAAGAACTGATCAAGATATTAAGAGAAGAGATCTTGCCTGAGATCGAAGCTGTGATCGACGAGATGTTTGAAGAGATCGCTGAAAACAAAAGCGCTTCTGATGAGGACAAGGCCGAGTTCAAAGAGGCTCAAGAGATGAAAAAAGAGTTTGAAGAGATGGCCTTTGAGGCTGAAACAGGTGAGATGGACGAAGAAGAGTGCGAAGAAAACTTGGCTGAATGCCGAGAGATACTAAAAGACATAAGAGCTTTGGAAGAGGAATAATGCCCACAGATCTTCCTCTGGACAGCCTGTTTTTCCCTTCAAAATTCCCCTCAAAAAAGCTGATGATCGTCCTGCACGGACGGGGAGATTCGGCGGAGGGGTTCCGGTTTCTTCCCCAGGAACTGGGCATTGAAGATCTCAACTACCTTCTTCTCAATGCTCCTATAGAGTACTATGGCGGCTTTTCCTGGTACGATTTACCGCCCAAACAGCTTCCGGGCATAGCGTACTCGCGCGAAATCTTGACACAGCTCTTGGACCTGCTCTTTGAAGAGGAATATGAGCCTTCGCAAACCATACTTTTCGGCTTTTCGCAGGGAAGTCTTTTGACCTTCGAGTTCGGCGCACGCTATGACAAACTTCTGGCCGGATACATCGCAGTCAGCGGTTATATCTATGATGCACAGAAACTGCTGAGCGAGATGAACCCAAAACTAGACCCAAAACGCTGGCTCTGTACCCATGGCTATGAAGATGATGTTCTCCCTTTTGAAACAAGCCGCACTCAGGTAGAGCTGCTGCAAAAAGGCGGTTTTGGACTGGAATTCAGAGCCTATCACAAGGCCCATACGATAGCTGCCGATGAGCTGCGTGAAATCCGCAAGTGGATCATCGACCGCTTTGAACGCTAAGCTGTTATATCACAGATCATTCATTTTAGGATAGTCGGTATATCCTTCCTTCCCTGAAGTGTAAAAAGTTTGAGAATCCGCTTTGTTGAGTTCGGCATCGGCTTTGAAGCGTTCAGGCAGATCAGGGTTTGCAATAAAAAGTGTCCCGAAAGAGACCGCATCACACAGACCGTTTTGTATGCAGAGATTTGCCCGCTCCTTGTCATATCCTCCGTTAGCCACAAACACGCCATGAAATGAATCCCGCAAGAGTGAGAGATCAACAACATTCGCTCCATGGCGTTTATCGCCTTCAAGAGCATCAATAATATGTAAATAGGCAAGATTGAAATCATTGAGCTTGTGACAGACGTAGGTGAAATGTTCTTCCGGGTTTGAGTCATCCATATCATTGAAAGTGCCGCTTGGAGAGAGCCTTAGACCGACTCTGTCGGCTCCTATAGCAGCGCTTACTGCCTGAATGACTTCGAAAAGAAATCGGCTTCTGTTCTCAATGCTGCCGCCGTAGATATCGCTGCGTTTGTTGGTACCGTCACGCAAAAACTGATCCAGCAGATAGCCATTTGCCGAATGGATCTCTACGCCGTCAAAACCCGCTTCGATGGCATTTTTAGCACCTGTGGCGTATTCAGAGACAATGCCTTTTATCTCCTCTGTCTCAAGTGCTCGCGGCGTGACAAAGGGCTTCATTCCCTCATAGGTCGCTGTTTCGCCTGCGGGTTTGATAGCCGAAGGTGCAACAGGGAGGTCGCCGTTATGATAAGAGGGATGAGAGATGCGTCCGACATGCCAAAGCTGCAAAAATATATGGCCTTCTTTCTCATGTACGGCCTGAGTGACTTTTTTCCATCCCTGCACCTGCTCTGAGGTATGAATGCCGGGTGTTGAGGGATACCCGATACCTAAGGTAGAGATCTGGGAAGCCTCGGAGATAATAAGTCCGGCAGAGGCCCTCTGAGAATAGTATCTAGCCATCAGCTCTGTAGGCACATTTCCTTCGTCAGCGCGGCATCGCGTCATGGGCGCCATAACTATCCGGTTTTTACAGGTAAGGGGTCCGATCTTAATCTGTGAAAAGAGATCCATAAATAACTCCTTGTTAAATTATAACAAACATCGTTACATAAGGTTGTTTATAAATGAATTAATTATAGGGAGTAATCAGGGGATGGGAGTTTAACGGTAAGGACGAATCAAAGCCCGGAGGCTTTGAAGGAGTATATTCCCTTTGGGATTATAAACGAGATTCGTAGCGTCTCATCATGAAAAGACGTTTAAGAATTTTCTTGCGAGTCGTGATTTTCTCTTTTTTGCGCTTGTCTGTATCTGTTTCATGGAAACGTCGAGCACGTGCTTCAGTAACAATCAGATTTCTGTCTGTTTGTTTCTTGAAACGACGATATGCAGCTTCAAAGTTATCATCAGATTTTAGGATAACACCTGGCATTGCATTCACCTTCTTTCTCTAATTATTATTAGGCCGCAATTATAGCACACTATTTTGCGCTTATGGCTCTTTTGTGCCGATGAGATCGAGTTTTTCCTGACGGGAGAGTTTTTTGATGGCGTATTCGCGTTTTGAAGCGGCACTTCTGTCCTCGGCCGCTTCACTGTAGAGCAGCGTCACCGGACGGCGGGTCTTGGTGTATTTTGCGCCCTTATCGGTGCCGTTATGCTCTTCAAGGCGCTTGTCTATATCCTTGGCGATCCCGGTATACAAGGTCCCGTCACTGCACTCAACGATATAAACAGAATAGGGAAGTTGCTCTTGCTGCGATGCTGTGGCTGGACTCATAGGCATACCGTTCTTTTGCAAATTTATCGAAAGTCTGTGGACTTGGATTTTACTATATAGTAAGTTATATAGTAAAATCAAGCTCTTAAATATAGGGAGAAAACAGCTGGTTTATAATTTGCTTTTAATAAATGCTTCCATCTCCGAGACAACCTCTTCGATAGAAGATTCGCCGCTGATATTGCTCAAAAGACCTTTTTCGCTATAAAAGGCCTGGATGTCTGCCAAGGGCTCGAGATAGACCCGCATGCGGTTATTGAAGACCTCGTTGTTGTCATCATTGCCGCGTGCACGGCCAAGCACTCTGTCGCGTGCGGTCTCTTCGCTCACCTCGACCTCGATAACGCTGATAAGCTCAATCTGCTCTTCGTTGCAGAGGTATTTGTCAAGCGCGTTCATCTGCTCGTGTGAGCGTGGGTAGCCGTCGATGATGATCGTGTCCATCGGGCTTGCCTTGATGGCAGAGATAATCGTCTCTATGGCGATCTCGATAGGAACGATGTTGCCCTTTGAGATAAAACTGTCTATGAACTTGCCGCGTTCGCTTTGCGATGCAACTTCAGCGCGAAGCAGATCTCCTGTGGAGTAGTGGGTGATACTGTCTGCATTTTTTGCCGCAATCAACTCGGCATCGGTCGTCTTGCCTGAGCCCGGAGCGCCGATGATTAGGATGAGCTGTTTCATTACGACTCTTTTTTCGCTGATTCTCTTAAGCGGATGTGCAGGTCGCGGAGCTGGGTATTGTCTACCGGGCTAGGCGCGCTTGTTAGCAGACAAGAAGCTTTTTGCGTTTTTGGAAAGGCGATGACATCACGGATGGAGCTTTGCTTGGTGATCAGCATGATCAAACGGTCAAAGCCGATAGCAAAACCGCCATGCGGAGGCGCACCGAACTTGAGTGCATCAAGCAAAAATCCGAATTTTGATCGGGCCTCTTCTTCTTCTATGCCCATCATCTCAAAGACCTTGCTCTGGATCTCCTCTTTGTGTATACGGATAGAACCGCCGCCTAGTTCTGTGCCGTTGAGTACGATATCGTAGGCGATAGACTCTATGTCTTCAAGATGCTCTTTATCCATATCGGCAGGCATCGTGAAGGGGTGGTGAAGGGCTTTAACGCGGCCGTCTTCGATCTCGAACATCGGAAAGTCGACAACCCAGGTAAAGGCAAAAGCATCAGGATCGATGATGTTCATCTTCTCGTGCGTCGCCAGGAAGATACGGAAACGTCCCATATAGTCCCAAACGACTTTTTTCTCGCCCGCTCCGAAGAAGATGACATCCCCGACTTCAAGCTCGCAACGCGAAACCAATTCGTCTATTTCGCTTTGCTGGAAGAATTTTGCCAATGGCCCTTTGAGGCCGTCCTCTTTCATCTGGAAGTAGCCAAGGCCATGCGCGCCAAACTTGCGGACATAATCCTCAAAGCCTTTCATCTCCCGCTTGGAGAAGATGAGATCTCCTCCGGTGACTTTGAGTGCCTTGATGCGATTGGTTTTCGGGTGCTCTGCGATCTTGGTAAAGACTTCATTGTCGCACTTGGCGAAGATGTCGATAACGTCGACCATCTCCATACCGTAGCGCAGGTCGGGTTTGTCTGAGCCGTATTTTTCCATCGCGTTGGTGTGCGTCATACGAGGAAAAGGTGTCTGCACTTCAATGCCGCAGGCACTAAACATATCTACTAGAAGTTTTTCTGCAACCACAATGACATCTTCTTGGTTACAGAAGCTCATCTCGACATCTATCTGCGTAAACTCAGGCTGACGGTCGGCACGGAGGTCCTCATCTCTGAAACAGCGTGCAATCTGAAAGTATTTGTCAAATCCGCCGACCATCAACAGCTGTTTGAAAAGCTGCGGTGATTGAGGAAGGGCATAAAACTCTCCTTCATGCACACGCGAAGGGACAAGGTAGTCCCGTGCGCCTTCAGGAGTGGACTTTGTCAAAATTGGGGTTTCCACTTCCAAGAAACCAAGCTCATCCAAAGAGTTGCGTGCAGCGATTGCCGCTTTTGAGCGCAGGCGGAACGTCTCATAGGTCTTTGCATTGCGAAGCTCAAGGTAGCGGTAGCGCAGTTTCGTCTCTTCGCCTACATTGTTGTCGCCAATCACAAAAGGAACCGGCTCGGAGCGGTTTTCTATGATCAATTCGTCGACGATGATCTCGATAGTCCCTGTTTTTAAACGCGGGTTGGTGAGGCCTTCCCCGCGGGCACGGACCGTACCTTTGGCGATCAGAACAAACTCATCGCGTACGCCATCAGCCACTTGGTGCGCATTTCTGCCATCCGCCGGGTCGCAGGTCAGCTGGATAAGACCGGACTTGTCTCGAAGGTCAATGAAAATGATTCCACCATGGTCTCTATGGCTGTTTGCCCAGCCGGCAACGGTGACTTCTTTGCCAATATGGCTCTCGTTTATATCGGTACAATAATGTGTTCGCATGCACATCCTAAGCAGAAAATTTTTCGTGATTTTAACATAACTTGCTTAAGGCCATCTCTCACTGCCGAGCCGGACGAACATTAAACTTAGCTATAAAAGGCCAAAGGGCGTAAAAGTTTTGTGGTTTTTTTAAGTAATGAACCAATATACTTCCTCCGATTTAAAGGATAAGCTAATGATGCAAAAACTTGATATGAGCTCGCCGGAGTTTCAAGCGGAACTAGAAAAAACAAAAAAATTCACAGACAAGGTGAATAAACAGTTTGGTTGGGTCTACAACCCGATGGAAGATGTCAATGAAGGCGTCATTATGGGCTTGGCTCGTCACAAAGTGCTTTATGGAAAACGTTTTTGCCCATGCTTTATGGTCGTTGAAGATGAGAACGGAAAACACAAGAGCGCAGATGACCGTATCTGTCCTTGTGCTCCTGCTATAGAAAAAGAGATCCCAGAAAGTGGAAAATGCCACTGCGGGATCTTCTGTACACCGGATTACGCTGCCAACAACGACTGCTAGTTACACGAAGACAGCCTCTGCGGCTGCCTCCTTTTTCATCTAACCTCCCAAATATTTTGCAAAATGTCAAATATTGCTATAGCGATGTACTTAAGATATAATATTCTACAAATTTAATATGAATTGCGGATAATGACAAACCACGAGATTGAGAAACTTAAAGAGATCAAGAAAGTCGGAGTGATACTTCGTCCCTCATCGCCTGAGATCAAAGAGCAGTTTGTCTCGGTGAAAAAAAGCTTTGAAGCCCATGGCATCGAGGTCACCCTGGACAACAACAGTGCCCAGATGATAGGTATGCTGGGACAATCCTTTGAAATGATCTGCGAAAACAGCGACGTCCTTGTAACTTTGGGCGGCGACGGAACACTGATATCCGTCGTCAGACGCTCACATGAATACGATATACCGGTATTTGGCATACATGCGGGCAGACTCGGCTTTTTAGCCGATGTGGATCTGGCCGAGCTGGATGAGTTTATTGTGAAGCTTGTTTCGGGTGATTACCGTATCGACAAGCGTGCTGTCTTACGCGCGGAGCTGATCACCAAAGAGGGCAGTACAAAGCTTATTGCATTTAACGATATTGTCATGACCCGGCCATCTATCTCGAAAATGGTCCATTTCAATGCCTTTGTCGACGGCAAACCGTTTAACACCTATTATGGGGATGGGGTCATTATCTCAACTCCGACAGGATCAACGGCTTACAACCTCTCCGCCGGCGGCCCGGTACTTTTCCCTCTGACTCAGGTATTTGCTCTGACGCCGATCTCGCCGCACTCCCTGACGCAGCGCCCTGTCGTTCTTCCGGGGCATTTTGTTATTGAGATGAAAACTACAGATGCCTCGGCTTTGGTCGTAGTCGATGGACAGGATATCTACGATTTTGGTAATGACGACATCATCCGTATTCGACTCTCCGGCAAGTCTGCCCAACTGATCCACAGAGAAGAGTTTAACTATTTTGATGTTCTTAAAGAAAAACTAAATTGGGGTAAATAACAAGAATGATTGAACGATTTTATCTTCGCGACTTCTTATCTTTTAAAGAGGCAGAACTTGAGTTCACCAAAGGTCTTGTTGTCTTTACCGGCCCAAGCGGCAGCGGAAAATCAATTTTAATGAACTCGATCCTTGCTTCATTGGGCCTTGTGGAAGCACAGGCCGGTCTTAGCGAAGCGACGATCAACTTTCCTATCAACTTTGATGATGCCGGGATTGAAGAAGACGAACTGAGCATTTTCAAACAGATCAAAAAAGAAAAAGTGCGCCACTTCGTCAACAACCAGACGATCTCAAAAAAGATGCTTTTAAGCCTCTCGAAAAGCTTTGTACGCCATCTAAGCCTACGCGACTACTCTGATTTTAAAAATGAAAACCTGCTGGAGATGATCGATCAGGTCTGCCTTGAGAGCGATTCGGAGCATCTACTGAAGCTCTTGTCTTATCAGGAGAAGTTTTTGCGCCTCAAAGAGATAAAAAAAGAGCTCTTAAGGATAGAAGAGGAAGAGAAAAAAGTACATGAACTGCGAGAATTTGCCCAGTTTGAGATCAACAAGATCGATCTGATCTCGCCCATAGCAGGTGAAGATGAAGAGCTGATGAGGATCAAAAAAGAGCTTTCAAAAAAAGAGAAGATCGAAGAGCTCATTATGAACGCAGAAGAGATCTTTAGCTATGAAAACAGCGTCTCAAGTGCGCTTGACCTTCTGAATACGGACGCATCCTTTTTTGAAGATGCGATGAATGAATTACGTGCGCAGTTTGAAGCTTCAAGAGAGCGTCTAGTAGAGCTTGGTGAATGTAATATCGAAGAGATATTGACACGTATCGAGCAGATAGCCGAACTCAAACACCGATATGGAAGCATAGAAGAGGCTATAGCCTATAAAGAACAAAAACTGAAGGAACTGGAACACTACGAGAGTCTTGATATGCAAAAAGAGGCCCTCCGGACAGAAATAAGTCTGCTCAACGAAGCGGTGCTCATTAGCTCTGAAAAACTTTCGGCGCAACGCCAAATAGCACTTCAAAAGATAGTCGTGTCGTTTAACGAGTTTTTGAAACAGCTGTATCTGAGATCGGCAAAGATCTCCCTTGCCAAAGACGAACTTTCGCTGTACGGACAGGATAGGGTAGAGATAGAGCTGGACGGCACGGCGCTGGAAAAGGTCTCCGCCGGCGAGTTCAACCGCCTTCGGCTGGCACTGTTGGCTGTTAAAAGTCTTCAGGTCAATGAAGGGGGTATCTTGATGCTCGATGAGATCGATGCGAACCTTAGCGGCGAAGAGTCGATGAGCGTAGCCAAGGTGCTCTCGCATCTGGCTAAGAGCTACCAGATCTTTGTTATCTCCCATCAGCCCCAACTGACCTCTCAGGCGGACCAGCATTTTCTTGTGCACAGAGAAGAGTACAGTGAGGTAAAAATGCTTCACGACGAGGAGAGAGTTTACGAAATAGCGCGCATGATCAGCGGAGACAAGATCACGCAAGAAGCTGTTCAATTTGCTCGCGGCTTGATGGATGAGAAATGTGTTTAGTCTTAAGCATACTTATTGGCGCGCTGAGTGTGAACTTTTACCTTAACGGCTTTTATTTGCCCTCTCTTGTCATGGGCATCATGGCACTGGGCCTTTTTATAGTTATGGTGCGAAATGTCAACTGCGTAAAAAATGGATGCAAGACAAGAACAAAAAAAGAAGAGAATAATGATAATTGACACCCATGTCCATCTGGACAACAAACAGTATTATGAAGATATCGAAGAGGTGATAGCACGCGCGGTGCAAAATGGGGTAGGTCAGTTTGTCATTCCCGGGGCGGACCCTGCAGATCTTCCCCGTGCCAAAGAGCTGGCCACTAAGCATGAAAATATCTATTATGCTGCGGGCATGCATCCTTACGACATCAAAAATTTCAACGAGAGCATTATCCGCAAATATGCTAAAGACGGCAAATGCGTTGCTATAGGCGAGTGCGGGCTTGATTACTTCAGGCTTCCTGAAGACGAGGCAGAAAAAGCGGCAGAGATTGCAGCACAAAAAGAGGTCTTCAGAGCGCATATCCGTCTGGCCAATGAACTGAAAAAACCGCTTATCGTACATATCAGAGAGGCAAGCCATGATGCTCGGCTTATTCTTGAAGAAGAAGAGTCTGCCGGCGGGGTCTTGCACTGTTTTAATGCGGATGAGGAGCTGCTTCCTCTGGCAAAAAGAGGTTTTTATTTTGGTATCGGCGGGGTGCTGACTTTTAAAAATGCGCGCAAGCTTGTCAATGTGTTACCAAAAATCCCAAAAGAGAAGCTTGTCATCGAAACGGACGGCCCTTATCTGACCCCGCATCCCCATAGAGGTATGCGCAATGAACCGCTCTACACGACCCTTGTAGCCGAGAAAATGGCAGAGCTTTTAGAGATGTCGCAAAGCGAGATAGAAGTATTGACTACAGAGAATGCGCAGCGGCTTTTTGGGATTGATATTTTATAATATGAGTAGCTTTTTTCTTCTTTTGTCTTCCGCCTAATTGAAAACAAACGCTTGCTTTGGTAAAATATTGGTTTAAATTATATCCAGATGCAAGACAGAGTTTTGTTTATCTGATATCCCGAGGTTCCTTTGAAGTCATACATATTGCTCTTTTCACTTCTGCTTTCTACAACGCTGTCTGCTGTTTTAAACTTTGAAACCAACCATTCAAAAGAGGTGAAACTTCTTAGAAGCTTCGATATCAGTCCCTCGTTTTTAAACGATCCTGTTCTTAACCAGATAAAAGCGCAGAAGCAGGCCCGCTATAAAAATCAGTATTTTTTCAAAACAATGAACGATGCGTATATCTTTATTCCTTTGGTCAAAAAGATAATAGCGGATTCAAATGTACCGAGCGAGATCTTGTATCTTGCGATGGCGGAGTCGAATTTTTCTACACGGGCATACTCGAAAAAGAAGGCTTCCGGAATGTGGCAGTTTATGCCAAGAACAGGCCGTATGTACGGTCTTAAAGTAGACGAGTATGTGGATGAACGCCGAGACCTGGTCAAGTCCACTGAGGCTGCCGTCAAATACCTCTCATCTTTGCACGACAGATTTGGGAAATGGTATTTGGCTGCTATAGCCTACAACTGCGGCGAGGGGAGGTTGCAAAAAGCGATCAACCAGGCGCAAAGCGATGATCTGGATATTTTGCTCGATCCACAAAAAAAATATATTCCCGCCGAAAGCCGCCGATATATCCGCAAAATCATAGCGCTGGCTCTTCTGGGCTATGATGAAACCTATATGATCGACAATGAGTGTGATTATCTTCTTAACCGCGGTAACGCATATTCATTAGCCACCGTGGAAGTCCCCGCCGGTGAGAGCCTGGCACATGTTGCTAAATTGATCTCCATGCCTGTTTCTGACTTGAAAAAGTTAAACCTGCATCTGAAATATGATTTTGTTCCGCCATATGGGAAGACGTATCATGTTTATATCCCTTACATCAAGCTTTCTGAGTTTAAAACCCAGTACAAGCCCGGAAATCTGAAGACGATGTATCTTGTACATACGGTAAGCACAGGTGACAACCTTTCGTATTTGGGCAAGAAATATAAAATCCCCTATCAGCGAATAAAAGATTTTAACAAACTCACGTCCGAAATGCTCTCTCTTAAACAGAAACTTATCATACCGATCAACAAGCTCTCTTCTCATAGCGATACCCACTATGTTGTCAAAAATGGGGATACGCTTGATTCGATCTCAAAACATTTCAAGGTCTCTGTTTCTGATCTTAAAAAGAAAAATAGTCTGCGTACAGATATGATCAAAATAGGTGAGAAGATCAGTGTCTATTAAAGTTCTTTTTACCTTCATACTCCTTTTACTTTTGCTAAGTGCCTGCAGCCGCAGACCGATAGACCGTACCAGTGCTTCTTACCGCGCACCTGTTGCCAACTCATCAACACCGAGCAAACTGCATCACCCTACTATGCGTCCTTATACAGTAATGGGCAAGCGCTATTGCCCTACCGTCGTTCATGTGGGTGAAAACTTTGAGGGCCGCGCCAGTTGGTATGGACCCAATTTTCACGGCAAAAAGACCTCTAACGGCGAAGACTACAATATGTGGCAAATGACGGCTGCGCACAAGACTCTTCCGATGAACACCGTGGTGCGTGTGACCAACAAAAGCAACGGCAGAAGCGTTGTTGTGCGTATTAATGACAGGGGTCCTTTTGTCGGTACACGTATCATCGATCTTTCCAAAAAAGCCGCTTCCGAACTTGATATGCTGGCCAATGGTACGGCTTTGGTTAAACTCGAGATACTCGGCTTTAACAAAAAAGGGCAGACAAGCATCACCAAGACTTCTATCCAAAAAAATGTTAAAGAGCAGGTTATGGGAGAATATGCCCTTCAAATCGGCTCTTTCAGCAAAATCGAGGGTGCAATTTCTTACCAAGAACGCTATAATAACGCATCGGGTCGCTACAAGACGATCATCAAAGATGTCGAAGGTGAGAATCAGCGACTTTTCAAGGTGATGCTGACCGGTTTTCAAGGCGAAGAAGAGGCACGAGACTACAAGGCGCAGCACTTCGAAAATGCTTTTATAGTAAGGGAATCATTATGATAAATATCGAACGTAAAACAAAAGAGACGGACATCAATGTTGAACTGAACCTTTACGGTGAAGGCAAAAGCACAATCTCTACGGGGGTAGGTTTTTTTGACCATATGCTTGAGAGTTTTGCTAAACATGCTCTGATCGACTTAAAGGTCAGCTGTACCGGTGATACACACATTGATGACCACCACAGCGTAGAAGATGTCGGCATTGCAATCGGACAAGCACTAAAAAGTGCTATCTATCCGATCTCAAAAATTGAACGTTTCGGTTCGGCGTCTGTTGTCATGGATGAGGCCTGTGTTGAGTGTGATCTTGACCTGAGCAATAGACCGTTTTTAATCTACGGGATCGAACTCGACGGCAAAGTAGGTCAGTTTGATGTCGAGCTTGCAGAAGAGTTTTTTCGTGCCATCGTTTTTAACTGCGGCATGACGGCACACATCATCTTAAAGCGCGGCAAAAACAAGCACCACATCATCGAAGCGGCCTTCAAATCTTTGGCGATTGCCTTGCGACGTGCGACGACTGTCAACGAACGTGTATCTATCCCCAGTACAAAAGGTGTGCTGTGATCGAACTTCTGGTCTTTGATGTAGACGGTTGCTTGACAAATGGACAGATCACCTACACGCAAAAAGGTGACGAGATCAAGTCTTTTGATGTCAAAGACGGTCTTGCTATCAGTTCCTGGGTGCTAATGGGCAAAAAAGCCGCCATTATTACCGGCAGAAATAGTAAAATTGTCCAGCGTCGCGCCAAAGAACTTGGAATCAGCTACCTTTTTCAAGGGGTGAAAGACAAGCTTGCTACCTTAGAAGATCTGCGCAAGAAGCTCAAGCTTGAGTATGCACAGATTGCAGCTGTCGGAGATGATCTGAATGATTATCGTATGCTTGAAGTCGTTGGAAAGAGCTATGTGCCTGCAGATGGTTCACGCTATGTAAAAGACGTCTGCAATAGTGTGCTGAAAAACAGAGGCGGAAACGGAGCGGTGCGAGAGATGATTGAAGACATTATCATAAGTGATGGCTTAGAAGAGGAATTTCTAAAGATCTGGAAATGAAAATAACGCACTTCTTTGTACTGATCTTTCTCTTTAGTATTTCGCTTTTGTTCCTGCTTAAGCCTGAGCAGTACCAAAAAGCCGATGGCGAAAAGATTCCCCAAATGGAGATCGAGGATTTTACGCTTTACGAGATAGATACAAAAGGCGTAAAGAGTGTCGTCAGCGGCACGATCGGACGTCAATACGAGCTCTATTATGAAGTTGAAAATGCTCACTATGTTGAGAACAAAAACAAATTGGGCGAGCACCTTTATGCTGACAAAGGGAAGTTTGAAAAGGATATTGCCTATTTGGACGAAAATGTGCGATATTTTCGTGATGATGGCCTCTCTTTTGAAAGTGATCATGCTGTATATGATACGAACAAAGAACTTTTGTTTGTGCCTAAAAGCTTTGTTCTGACACAAAATGAAAATATAATCTATGGAAATGAGCTGCATTACAATGCAAAAAGCGGTGATATTGACGCAAAAGAGGTTAATGCTAGCTACTATACAAAGGATAGAAAATGAGAAAAGTAGTAACGTTTATAATGCTATGCGCACTCTCCTTGTCGGCTGAACAGGTCAAGATCACCGCTGATGCATTTGAAGGAAATGAAAAAAAAGGGATAACGACCTTTACAGGCAACGTAAAGATAAGAAAAGGAAATGACGAACTAAATGCTTCTAAGGTGACTGTACTGACGGACAAAGACCGAAACCCCTATCAGTATGAAGCACAAGGAAATGTCTCCTTTTATATCGATCTGAGCGAGCAGAATGCGACCTACAAAGGAGATGCCCAAAAAGTACTCTATTTCCCGCTCAAACAGGAGTACCAGTTTTATACCAATGTGCACCTTTATCAACTAAGAACTGACCGCAAAGTCTTCGGCGAGGAAGTTATCTTAAATGCAAAAGACGGGAGTGCGAAGGCAATTGGAAAAAAGAAGAGCCCGGTAATTATGATCTTTAACGTAGATGAAAAAAATGAAAATGAGAAGAAATAAAATATGATTGATATCATCAACACAAAGTTCGTAACATCAGCACCTTCTATCACGCTGGCCCCGCCTGAGGAACTTCCTGAAGTGGCCTTTCTCGCGCGTTCAAATGTCGGAAAAAGCTCACTTTTGAACTCCCTTGTCAACCACAAAGGAATGGCAAAAGTCTCTGCTACACCGGGAAAAACACAGCTTATTAACTTTTTTAACATCGAGTTCAGAGACACCGAAAATGATGAACGCTATAGCGCGCGTTTTGTAGACCTTCCGGGATTTGGCTATGCCAAAGTCTCTAAAAGCATCAAGGCGCAGTGGCAGAAGAACCTGACTCAGTTTATCGCTGAGCGCGAGCAGATCAAACTTTTTGTCCATCTTATCGATGCCCGCCATCCTGATCTGGATATTGACGCCGAGGTAGATGCCTACCTGTCTGAGATAATAGAAGAGGATCAGGTACTGTTGCATGTCTTTACCAAGATGGACAAGCTTAACCAAAAAGAGCTGGGTGCACTGAGAAACAAGTATCCGGGTGCTCTGATGGTCTCAAATACGAAAAAACGCGGGATAGACAAATTGACGCAGATAATTTATGAGATACTATTTGATATAGAGGCGAAAGATGATTCACTACGCTAAGGCTAAGCTTTCTCATGTAATGCAGATGCAGGCTTTGGTCCAGCCTAATGTGGACGACGGCACGATTTTAATGCGCTCGGCTGATGAGATCGCTACAAATATCCGCTCTTATATCCTTGCCTTCGATGATGAAAAGCTCATCGGTTTTACGGCCTTGCATATTCATACGATCAAACTGGCTGAGATAAGAAGTCTGATCGTGCATGAAGCCTACCGAGACAAGGGTGTCGGAAAAGAGCTTGTTTCACTTGCGCTGATCGAGGGAGAAAAACTAGAACTGCAAGAAGTTTTGGTCTTGACCTACAAGCAGGCCTTTTTTGAAAAGTTGGGATTTATCGAGATCCCCAAAGAGTCTCTTCCAGAACACAAGATCTGGGCAGACTGCATTAAATGCAAACACTTTCCTTTATGCAACGAAGTCTCACTTATCAAAAAGTATTAAAGAGCTTAGGCATTATCATTGCCTTTGTTCTTTATCAAAGCCTAAGCAGCATCTACCTGCTTCTGCCTCCGCTTCTGGGTGTCCTCTTTTTTTATTTTATCAACGCGCTTAAAAAAGAGGATCTGGGTGAAGTCTTATTGATTGTTGTTTTGCTTTTTATTTTTGAAGCGGAAAAGGATTTCTTGCTTTTTAGTACCCTTGTTTATTTTACCTTTGTCTATCGTTTTATTACCCCCAAACTCTATGTTATGATCAACAACCGATTCTACTTGAAAGGGATCCTTCTGCTCTTGGCCTACATCGGATTTCTAGTCTTTTCGTATATCTTGAACCAGGTGCTGTGGGTTGAACCGCCAAGTTTTGACTGGCATATCTTTTATTATATAATTGTGGAATTTTTTATGGTGCTTTCTATATGAGAATGAAAATAATGCTGAGTATCTTTGTCCTGGTCTGGATCTCGCTGCTTGTACGTATCTACTATATCAGTATTCAGTCTAACAACTATTACGAGACTCTGGCCAACAGAAACACGACCAAGTTTGAGTACATTCCGCCCATACGCGGTGAGATACTTGACAGAAACAATCAACCTTTGGCAATCAACAAGCTTGGATTTATGCTCCAGATCGCGCCGCACCTTTCTATAACAGACGGCTCACTGCAAGAAGAGCTCGAAACCATTGTCTCTGTATTTCCATTTATGAACCTCGAGGAGCTTAAGCAGAGCTACATAAAGAAAGACTCCTATTATAACCACCACGATATTACAGTTGTTGATTTTATCACGTATGAAGATGCCATCCCTGTTTATTCGAAAATAAACCTAAATGAAAACATCAAACTTCTTCCCTCTCCCAAACGCTACTACCCAAATGGCAAATTGGCTGCGCATATCATCGGATATGTTGCGAAGGCAAATAAAAAAGATTTTGAAGACAACCTGGTCGCTAAGCTGACTTCTTCAACCGGGAAAAGCGGACTTGAAAAGTATTATAATGATTTTTTGCAAGGCGAAGCAGGTGAGCGGGAGATAAAGGTAAGTGCTTATAACGAAGAGATGGAACAGCTCAGCTTCACGCCCCCAAAAGAGTATCAAAAGCTGGTGCTTTCTCTGGATCTTCGGGTGCAAAAGCATCTTGAAAAACTCTTCAAGGATATCTCCGGCGCAATTGTCGTTATGGATGTAAACGGTGAGATCATTGCAGCGGGCTCTTATCCTGAGTATGACCTCAACACCTTTGTTTCGGGCATCTCAACCTCACGATGGTCCGAACTGATCTTAGACCTGGACAAACCCTTTACCAACAAGCTTGTGCACGGCCTTTATCCTCCCGGATCGATCATCAAGCCCGGACTTGGCCTTGCTTATGTCAGTACAACAAAAATGAGCCCTTGGACAAAGTTTGACTGCGAGGGAAGCATGACTCTGGGTAAAAATGACAGAAAATTTCGTTGCTGGAAGCATGATGGGCACAAAGAGACTGATCTGATCCAGGCGATCCGCGAAAGCTGCGATATCTACTTCTATAAGGGAAGTCTGCGTGTAGGGATTACGGAGATGTCCGAACAGCTCAAAAGCTTTGGATTGGGAAAAAAGACAGGCATCGATCTGCCGTATGAGTATTTTGGGACAGTACCTGACCCTGAGTGGAAAATGCAAAAATATGGCAAGCCTTGGTACATAGGCGAGACGCTAAACTCCTCTATCGGCCAGGGCGATTTTCTTACCACACCGATGCAGATAGCTCAATTTACCGCCTTGATGGCAACAGGAAAACTTCCTCATCCGCATTTTGCCAAGATGGTAGGAGACAAGGAATATATCCCTGTGTTTGAAGATGTCTTTAATGACAAGCAGAAGAAATTGCTGCCTATTATTCAGCGCTCCATGTGGGAGGTGTGCAACCACCCTAAAGGAACTGCAACCCACTATCTCAACACAAAGGTGCGTATTGCGGGAAAAACGGGGACAGCCCAGGTGGTTGGAATTCCGCAGGAGACAATAAAACGTTTAAAAGAGCATGAGCTGGCTTACGTTAAACGTTCTCATGCCTGGCTTACAACCTATGGCCCCTACAAGGACCCTCAGTATGTGGTCACTGTTTTGATCGAGCATGGCGGGCATGGCGGACAAGCTGCCGGCCCGATCGTTTCCTCGATTTATGACAAGCTTTTAGAACTCGGATATATAAAATAAACAGCCGTCTGCTGCTGCGCTTTGAGGTATGCGCCTAGAGCAGGACTTAGAGGGTTTGAAATGTGTTGTTTAAAAATAGTGCAAGAATAAGCAGTAAAATAGTTGCGCCGGCTTTATTGTAGAGTCTGTTGGCCAAAATAAGAACAAGTGCGACAGAGGCAGCAATCATAATAGCGATATCAAAATAGTTATCTTTCAGGTTGACTGCCAGCGGTGAGAGCAGTGCTGCGCCACCTAAGGCGACAGAGAGGTTCGCCACGTTAGAACCTATTATATTGCCGATACTCATCTCTGCATTCCCTTTTTTGATGGCCACCAAAGAGACCACGAGTTCCGGTAGAGAAGTTCCTACGGAAACCAAAAAGAGGCCGATCACCCACTCGCTAATCCCATACATACGAGCGATATTGCTGCCGCTTTCTATCACAAAATTAGCCCCGCCGATGGTCAAAACAAAACCGATCAGCAACAAAGGAATACTTTTGCCCCAGTTGAAGTTCTCTTTGGCCAGAGAAAGGTCTATCTCCTGTACAAAATCTTCTTCTGCATCGGTAAACAAGAAGAAAAGATAACCCGCCATCAAGAAGAGAAAGAAAAATCCTTCCGTTCGTGAGATGGTTCCGTCAATGCTCATCAGCACAAATATAATGATGGGAGTTGCTATCCAAGCACTGTCTTTTGCAAAAAGGTCACGTTTTGGACGCATTTTCTTTGCTATCAAAAAGACTAGGCCGAGAACAAGGAGGATATTAAAACTGACACTTCCTACGATGTTGGCAATAGCAAGATCGCTTTTTCCGTGATAGCTTGCAAACATAGATGCGGCCATTTCGGGAAGGGAGGTGCCCACAGCAACAAGTGTGGCTCCTATAACAAAATGTGAGATGTCAAAATGAAGGGCTATGCGCTCAGATTCTTTAATAATAAAATCGGCTCCATATATCAAAGCTGCCATTGCTGCTAAAAATATTATAAAATCCATTATATTTCCTCTGTACGAATAATTAGACTGTTTGGTAAACCGAAAGCTTCAATCAAAGCTTTTTCTTTTTCACGCATTTCGCCCTTGTCTGTTTCATGGTCATAGCCCAAAAGGTGTAAAAGACCATGGATGAAGAGAAGGCAGAACTCATCCTCTTGTGAGTGATTGAGCTCCACGGAGAGTTCTTTGACATAATCAGCCGAGATGGCCAAGGTCCCAAGCGGTGTCATAGGGCTCTCTTCAAAAGGAAAACTGAGCACATCTGTAGCCTTGTCTATGCCTCTGAACTCGGCATTGATCTGGCGTATCTGTGTGTTGTCTGTGACAAAAAGATCAATGTCTTTGTTCGTCAAACTCTGGGCTATTTTTTCAATTTTTTCAATAGGGATGTTTAGGTCGCTTTGGTTGTCAATATCAATCATAAGTGGCATTTTATCCAAGGAAGGTAAAAACAATGTTATAAAGGCATAAATAGCAAATACTATTTATGCGAAAAGGGGGAGAAGAGTGTTTTGCTAGGCGGTGATGTCCAAGCCCGTTCCTACTCCCGTTAAGGCGGCACCAGACACGCTCTCTTGCGTCTTAACGACATTGCGCGCTTCATTAAGTTGCTTGGCACTGTCATTAAGTAGTCTGGACATCGTCTGTTCTTGAACATCTTCGGCTTTTTTCATAACCTGTACTTGTGTTTGTACTGAAGGTCCACTGCTGATTTCCATGATTATCTCCTTTATCTACTATTCTTTATTTTACCACAGATTTTCTTATATGGGTATATTGAATTTACATTAAGTCCTCAAGGCATGTATGAAGCCATATCTTTAGTATGATAAAATGGCTGACAATGAAGCCTAAGGATATTGTTTGAAAAAAATAGCTCTGTCGCGCCGTGCTATGCTTGGCGGTACTGTCGCTACCGGTATCGCTCTGGTGTTGTGGCTAAACGACGAAGATACAAACCCCCGTCTATACGCAAAGGATGTTCAGGTGCTCCTTCACACGGCCTACCAGCTTTTCCCGCACTCAAAACTCGGTCCCGGCGCGGTCGATCTTCATATATCTTCTTATCTGGGTTATGTCCTTCAGGACGAGAGAATCATGCAAGAAGAAAGACGTTATTTGTTAAAAGGCGCTGGCTGGCTTGAGGAGAGTGCATTTGAAATCTACAGTAAAAGCTTTTTAACCCTTGACCTTGATGAAAGAGAGCAGGTTTTGCGCAAGATTTCCAAAAAGAGATGGGGAGAGAGGTTTATTTACAGAGTCCTGAACTATATACTCGAGGCTCTTCTGAGTGCTCCTGTTTACGGTTCAAATGCCAACGAAATAGGATGGAAGTGGCTTGAACACAACCCCGGTTTCCCTCAGCCCACGACAAAGAAGGAGATCAGCTATGCACTATGATCTGTGCATCGTCGGCAGCGGAGCAGGTGCCGGACCGGTAGCTTATGAACTGTCAAAAGCCGGATACAAGGTCTTGATCCTTGAAAAAGGGGGATGGTATGAAAAAGAGGACTTTTTCAAAGATGAGATAGGCGTCTGCCGCCGTTCGAGCTTTACTCCGCGTCTTGATGAGGAGCAACATGTCATCGAAGAGTGTGAAGAGAAAACGTGGCGCGCCACGCCGACCTCTGAGTCCGGATGGGATTTTTGGAACGGAAACATCGTAGGAGGTTCATCGAACTTTATGAGCGGTTATTTTCATCGTATGAAGCCCAAGGACTTTCGTCTTAAAAGTGAATATCCGAAGATAAAGGGGGCAAATATTGTAGACTGGCCGATCTGTTACGAAGAGCTTGAGCCTTATTATGCAAAAGTCGAATCGATTGTCGGCATCTCCGGCAAAGTTGAGCCGCACTCCTTTTTGGAGCCGCGATCGACGCAGGACTTTCCCTATCCTCCTACGCAGGAGCACATCATCTCCTCCTGGTTTGATATAAGCTGCCAAAAGCATGGCCTGCACGCCCTGCGAACACCCAGAGCCATCCTGCCTTATAGCGTAGATGAGCGGAGCGGCTGTGAGTATGCCGGGTATTGCGGAAGCTACGGATGTGCCAGCGGGGCCAAGGGAAGCGCCCGCGAAGCGCTTTTGCACAAGGCTCTCAAAACCGGAAACTGTACGATAGAGGCCAACGCCTTTGTACGCCGTCTGCTGAGTGAAGATGGCAGCGTAACAGTGGCGGAATATGTTGACAAAGACGCCAAGGTCCAGCTGGTAAAAGCGGCAATATTTGTGGTCGCGGCCCAGGCGATAGAGACCTCCCGTCTGCTACTGAACTCTGCCAGCGAGGCTTTCCCCGATGGCCTTGCAAACAACTCAGGACAGGTCGGTAAAAATCTGATCTTCTCCGCCGGCGGGGCAGGAACGGGAGCTTTTTATTATGAGGATTTCAAAGATGAGGATGCCTTGGCCCTCAAAAGCATCGGCTCATTTGTTAACCGCTCTTTACAGGAGTGGTATGAACTCCCCAAGAGCAAAGAAAAAGGTGGTACGATAGACTTCCTCTTCGAACATCCTAATGCTGTTTCACGTGCAAAACGTGCGATGTATGAGGGAGAGTTGGTCTGGGGAGACAGACTCAAAGAGAAGCTTTTGCACCACTTCAAGGCAAGGCGGATATTTGCCTTTGAAGTCTTCTGCGACTGGACGCCAAACGACGACTGCTATGTGAGTCTGGATGAGAAGATAAGGGACAAGTACGGAATGCGTGTTGCAAAGGTACGTATCGGCGCGCATCAAAATGACCTCCATGTCGGCGAGATCTTAGCGGCCAAGGCAGAAGAACTTCTGCAGAAAATGGGTGCAAAAGAGATCAGATCTTCCATCTCGCCATCGCCTCCTTCAAACCTGCAAGCCGGAGGGTGTCGATTTGGTGATGACCCGGCCTCTTCGGTGCTTAACAAAGAGTGCAGGGCGCATGAACTGAGCAATCTCTATGTCAGCGACGGAAGCTTTATGCCCACTGGCGGAAGCGTTCCTTTTACCTGGACGATCTACGCGAACTCTTTTCGGGTGGCCGACGCTATACTTGCCGCATTAAAAAATAAGGTTTAACCCCGATAAAAAGATAGATAAGCTAAAATCGCGTTAATAAACAAGGAGAAAGTATGTCCAGCAAAAGCACAAAAAAAGCCGTATGTATCATGAGCGGCGGGATGGATTCAAGCTTGGCGGCATATATGATGAGAGACGAGGGGTATGAGATCATTGGCCTGCATTTCAACTACCAGCAGCGTACCCAGAAAAAAGAGCTTGAGGCATTTAAAGCCCTCTGTCTTAAGCTTGATATCCAAAACCCTTACATCGTTGATCTTGATTTTTTTAGCCAGATAGGTGCTTCGGCATTGACGGACAGCACGCTTGACGTGCCAGTTTCGGGAGTAGAAGAGGGTGTTCCGATAACCTATGTCCCTTTTCGTAACGGCATCTTTATAAGCATAGCCACCGCAATCGCTGAAAAAGAAGGCGCAAGCGTGCTCAGTATCGGTGTTGTGCAGGAAGACAGCAGCGGCTATCCTGACTGCACAGAGGAGTTCATTCTCTCCATGCAAAACAGCATCAACCTCGGAACGAAAAAAGAGACCTCTCTTGAGATCAGGATGCCGCTGGTGCACCTTAAAAAGTCCCAGATCGTTACAGAGGCGCTCAAAAGAGGTGTTCCTCTTGAACTGACCTGGAGCTGTTACAAAAATGAAGAGAAAGCCTGTGGGCTCTGCGACAGCTGCAGGCTTCGGCTGAATGGATTTAAGCAGGCCGGTGTTGCCGATCCTATTGTCTATGCTTAAAAGCCTTTTTTCTTCCAAAACGCTGGAGCATATCGAACTGGAGGGTATTGCCTTTTCGATAAAACACACGGTGCGTAAAAATATGAAACGTATGATCTTGCGTCTGAAAAAAAAGCATCAGATAGAGCTAAGCTCATCAAAAGTCTCAAATAAAAAGCTTGAAGATTTCATCTTAAGCCAAAAAGAGTGGATCGTACAGCAACACCACGGTCTGAAAGAACCCTTTTTAGAAGGGGCCAGCTTCTACTACCTCTGCTGCACCTACACAATCCGCCACCATGCCCTCCCGCTAAAGATCAGAGGCGATACGGTCTATCTGAACCTCTCGAAAGCCAAGGCTCAAAGCGACAACTTTTACAAAAAGATGGCGCAGGAGTTTCTTCCTTCACGTGTGGAGTTTTGGAAGGATAAAATGGGCCTGGAGTTCAAGTGCCTGCGTTTTCACTGTGCAAAAAGAAGATGGGGAAGCTGCAACTCCAATGGGGTGATCACGCTAAATCCCTATATGATGAAGCTCTCAGAGGAGATGATCGACTATATTGTCGTGCATGAACTGGCGCATCTGCAGCATATGAACCACTCCAAAGTCTTTTATTCGCTTGTACAAATCTACATTCCAGCATACAAACGCATACAAAAAGAGATCACTGCGCTAAATGCAAGAATGATCACTGAATAAGCTTGTTTTTCTCATTTCTAAAGCAGTAGACCTCTTTTGAGGCATCTTTGTAGCCGGGCAGAACCGGATAAGGCGCAGTGCTGTCTTGTAGACCTTTGGCACTGAACCGGCTTGATGGGTTCCAGAGCATCCAGCCGCTGCACAGAGCATCTTGTGCCCCCTTTATCTGTTCAGAGACCTCTTTTGAACGAAAAAACTTTCTGTCAAAGCCGTAATCTTTAAATGACTGCAGCCAGGGTCTGAAACGTGCAGCAGAAACATCTGACTTTTTTACGGCCTCGTTGATGCTTGCGTTGATGATTGCGTAAGGGTGGTCCGTGGGGTCTTTGAAGCCCATGATTCCTGCCCCAAATCCCGAAGGGTAAAGCATAGGTGCAATATAATCGCAGTGCTTCGAGAGGCTGTTGACCGTGTGGCCGATATTGGTGTCGTTCTCATTCCAGCAGACATAACCGTAGGTGTCGACCGAGGTATAGACATTATAGGGACGAAGCGCTTCATTGGCGGTCTTGAGAAATTGAGTGATCGCATTTACACGGTTTGTTTGGTTGAGTTTTTTCTTGTAAAGAAGCTCTTTTTTAAGCGGAAAACGAACATAGTCGAAATTGATCTCGTCAAAGCCTCTAGATGCCGCATCGGCGGCTATAGCAGAGACATATCCGTGCACTTCAGTTTCAAAAGGATCGACCCAGGCAAGTTTTTCATGATTTCGCCAGATTGATCCGTTGGTGTCTTTGAGGGCTAGATCGTGTCTGTTTTGTGACAATCTTTCATCTTTAAAAACGACGACCCGACCGATAATATAGAGATTTTTCTTCTTAAGCCGAGCGATAAATTTGTCAATATTATAAACCGTTCGGTTCTTGTGTGCGCCGATTTTTTCTGCCTGCTCAACTCTGCTTTTATATAAAAGATCGCCGTACTCATTTTTGACATCTATGATCACTGTGTTGATCTCAGTGTTCTCCGCCAGATCCAAGATACGGTTTAGCCTTTTTTCCGAACTTGCCGCCCAAAAAGAGAGATAAAGCGCCTTAGGTACAAAAGGCTCCAAAAAGACTGTTCCAGCCGTCGGATCAATGCTGCGCTGCTTGTACCCGCAGGCCTTTATAAAAAGCTCTTTTTCCAAGGTCTTTATGGTGACGTTTCCTGCAGTATCGCTCGTAAACGTGCCGAGCTGATCGCTTATGATCGCGTTCGCTACCGGTTGAAGCGTCTCTTTGTCAAAGATACGGATGGAATGCGTTGAAGCAAAAAGGTTAAAAGTAATAAAAAAAAGTAATAAAAATCTCATCTAAAGCTCATTTTTTATATTATAATTGTTTAATTAACAGTTGGCAATATTTATGCCGAAAATAGATATAATTCATGAAATTGTAGCAGGATAATCCGTGAATCGCAGAGATTTTTTTAAATTTAGTTCATCGACTGTTTTTCTTGGTTCTTCTCAAATGCTTTATGCAAAGAGTGAGCCTAATTTAGACACTTATATCCAGGACCAGCTTGTTTTGGACCACAGGCAGTGCCGGGATTTTGCAGAAGATGCTCTGCACAAAAATCCGGTCATCGCACACAAAAATGAGAGACTTCTGCTTTATGCTATCTCCTTAAAACTCAAGCATGTACAAAAACTTATCGGCTACGGAAACTTCAATCTTTTGGGATTTGACGAATTGCTGAAAATTGCCAGAGCATACCCGCGCATCGGTGTCTTTAGTAAAGAGGAGCTTGACTACATCGAAAAGATCTTTTATGAGGAAGCTACAAAGTATGGGTTTTACGGAAAAAAAGTCACCCATGAACTGAGCGACAGTATTAAGAAAAAAGAGACGGTAAAGGTTGCCCACAGCGGCCACTATCTTTACAAGGGCGAGCCAAGTGAACTCTATGCGCGTCTGCAAAAAGAGATAGGTCCTTCTGTCGTGCTTACTTCGGGAGTACGCTCCGTTGTAAAGCAGCTGGACCTGTTTTTATACAAAGCCCAAAAGCTTGAGGGGAACTACTCTATAGCCGCGCACTCTCTGGCTCCTCCGGGCTACTCCTTCCACGGCATAGGCGATTTTGATGTCGGAAAAGTCGGCTTGGGATACAACAACTTCACCTCGGTCTTTGCCCACACCAAGGAGTATAGGTCTTTGCAAAAATTGGGCTATATCTCTATTCGGTATCCTGAGAACAACCCTTTTGGAGTGCGCTTTGAGCCTTGGCACATAAAAGTATGATCGTATTAGTTGAGGCCTTAGCGTATGTTTAGGAACTGCTTCAAGGAGACGTCACAGTAGGACTTTGAAGCAGCAAGAAAGTCAGCGGCGCTTTGATAGACCTCTTTGAAGTCGCTGTTAAGTCCGCTTTGTACCGTGACTACCTCTTGCATCCCCTCTTTGGCGGCACGGATGACTTCATCAGGAAAAGTCCTGAATTCAACGCCCAGTTTTTCAAGCTTATCCATCGTTACGGCATTTTGAGCCTGAAAATTGTAAAGCATCTTGGCGTTCATCTCCGAAGAGGCCATCTCCATGATCATCTTGTGTTCGCTTGAGAGCTTTGTCCAGCTTTGATGATTAAAGGTAAGCTCCAAGATACTGCCAGGTTCATGCCAGCCTGAATAGTAGTAGGGTGCGACCTTGTAAAATCCCATCTGTAAATCCAGGGCAGGGCCGACCCATTCGGTCGCATCGATAACGCCGCGCTCCAATGCAGAGTAGATCTCTCCGGCCGGAAGCAAGATGGGGTTTACACCTAAGGTCGAAAAAACCTCGCCGCCAAGCCCCGGAACTCGCATCTTAAGCCCCTGCAGGTCGCTAAGTGAGTTGATCTCTTTTCTGAACCATCCACCCATCTGGATGTTCGTATTGCCGCCAAGCAGGGGGTAAAGGTTTTGTTTTTTGTAGAGTCTTCTCCACAGCTCATACCCGCCCCCGTAGTGCATCCAAGCATTGATCTCTTCGGCAGTCATTCCGAAAGGCATGCCGCTAAAGAGTGCAAATGCCGAGTTCTTGCCTTTCCAGTAGTAGGGACCGGAATGGAAGATGTCGATCTCTGCGCTGCTTGCCGCATCAAAAACAGCCAAGGCGGGGATCAGCGTGTTTTTTGGATAGAGCTTGATCTCAATGCTTCCTCCGCTGGCGATACGGACGCGCTCTACAAACTCCTCGACGCCCGTACCCATAATGGGAAAATGCGCAGGCCAGCTTGTTGCCAGTTTAAGCCTGACTTTTTTGTTTTTGTTGATGTTGACAGAGCTTAGCTTGGCTTCTTTCTTCTCTTTTACTTTTGAGTAGTCGATTGCCTGTCTGCCGCTGTCATTGCAGGCTGAAAAGAGTGTTCCTGCCGCAACCGCGGCACCAGTTTTCATAAAATCTCTTCTTCTCATGGTGACAGGTTCCTTCTAAAAAAGACTGGGCTGTTTGATCTTTAGATCAAACACATTTGAATTTAAAATATCTGCATTCTGTTCTGCGATAAGGGCAAAATGGTACTGTTTTTCTTTGAGTATCTGCATGATGTCCCAGGGTGATTCATAAGCGAAGACGTCTTCACTTTCTTGAAGTTCATTTCTTCTGAACGAGGGAATAAGATAGATGAGTTTCGCCCAATTTGCCTGTTGTTTAAGAAATTTTATCTGCGCTTTTATGAGGTCAAAGTCGGGTTCAAATATAAGGACCTTGTCGCTTTTTCCAAACTCTTTTACCTGAAAATGTATGTTGGTAAAAACGGCTTGAAAATGCTCGATAGGCGAAAAATTGCGCAGCTGATAGCTGATGTTGTTCTGCTTGAAAAACTGCAGGACAGATTCGAGATAGGGAATAAAAAAAGGCGAAAGAAGCTGCCTCTCATAATAGGTATCATCATAAATAAAGGAGGTCTCAAAAAGCGTCTGTTCTACAATACTCATAGTACTGCTTTGTACCGTACTGATCACCTTGGCATCGACAAAAAGCGAAGCGTCTATAAGCTTTGGCGAGAAAAGAATAAACTGATTTTCTTCAAGTCGCCACAGCTCTTGAATATGCTCTCTTAGTGGCTTGTCCAAAACAATAAGAGTGTTCGGAGTAAGGATCTGAGAGGCAAGTTTTAGTGAGATTTGGTCACAGCTGAAGACCTGCGGTGATTTTTCTATGATGTGAAAACGAAGAAGGCGGAGCAGGGCCCTGTCGATAGAAGCGACCTTGATCCAGGCGATCTCCTGGTCGGTGATCTGTGTGGGTTTTTCAAACAGAATGCCGTAGGCACCGTTGAGGATCGCCAGCTCAATATCCTCGTGTTTTAGAGCAACGAAAAGATTGCCCCGCCTGACCTTTGACGCGTCAAAGCTCACATCATCAAAAGCAGTGATGCTGGGTGAGTTAGTGAGGTTTCCCTCGACTAAGGCGGTCAGGTTTTGTAGATTCATCCGACTGAACTGCCCGCCTTGCGCGGGGATTCCGGACGGACAAGGCAGAGTCCGTTCTCATCTTTTGCCGCAAGCAGCATGCCTTCAGAGAGCATTCCCATCAGCTTTGCCGGCTTGAGATTGGAAACAACACAGACCTGTGTGTTCACAAGCGACTCGGCAGAGTAAAACTCTCTGATCCCGGCAACAACCTGGCGCATTTTATCCTCACCGATATCGACTTGAAGCTTAAGAAGTTTTTTGCTTTTTGGCACCTCTTCGGCCTCAACTATCGTACCGATCTTCAACGATGTCTGAAAGAACTGATCGATCGTGATGAGATTGTCCTCTTCTACGTCTTCAGACTCCGGCTTGTTGGCTTCAGGCGCTGGTTCAAGTAGAGGCTGCTCGACGCGTGGGAAAAGCGGAGGAACCTGAGCAATGACAAAAGGTTTAAGCAGTCCTTGTCCAAGTATCAGCGATCTGTATGCTTCGGTGTTGATCGTAAAGCCCAGGGCTTCGGATATCGTCGTGGTGGTGCTTGGCATGATACAGTTGAGCATAACCGAGGCTTTGGCCAAAATGTTGGCGACGAGAGCAACCGTTGCCAGCGCCTCGTCTTTTTTCTGTTCTTTCATCTTCACCCATGGTGCATGCTCTTCGATCGCCTTGTTCCCGATGGAGAAGAGTTTCCACAGCTCCTCTAGATAGCGGTGCGTCTGTAGTTCGTCTAAGAACTTCTCCAAATTTCCCAATACGCTGTTCATCTCATCGAGCTCTTTTTGGTGCAGGCGCGCTACATCTTTGGAGTCGATATGAAACTCCGAGTACTTGCCGCTCATGCCGATGATGCGGTTGAGCAGGTTTCCAAGGTCGTTACTCAGATCTGAATTGATACGGTCTATAAAGGCACGCTGAGAGAAATCGCCGTCTTGTCCGAAAGGAACCTCGCGAAGCATAAAGTAGCGGAGGTTTTCCAGTCCGTAGGTGTCGGCTACCTCTTTAGGCAGAACAACATTTCCTTTTGACTTGCTCATCTTTTCGCCATCTCGTGTCCACCAGCCGTGCGCACCGATGTGCTTTGGCAGAGGAAGATCAAGACTCATCAAAAATGCCGGCCAGTAGATCGCATGAAATCGAAGGATGTCCTTGCCCACCATATGAATGTTTGCCGGCCAAAACGCCATGTTTTTCTCATCATTTCCATATCCGAGCGCGGTGATGTAGTTGAGCAGGGCATCCAGCCAAACGTACAGGACATGCTTGTCATCATTGAGCTCTTCGGGAAGTTTTACTCCCCAGTTGAAGGTGGTACGCGTGATGGAGAGGTCGTTTAGACCGCCCTTGACGAAGTTGATGACCTCATTTCTGCGTGATTTTGGAAGGATGAAGTCGGTGTGCTCGTCGTAATAGTTTAGAAGCTTCTCTTCGTAGGCAGAGAGTTTGAAAAAGTAGCTCTCTTCTTTAACGATGTTAGTCGGTTTGCCGCAGTCGGGGCAGAACTCACCATCGATGAGCTGCGACTCAGGAAAGAAGGTCTCGCAGGAGATACAGTAGTGCCCCTCGTAGTTGCCTTTGTAGATGTCGCCGTTGTTATACATGGCCATAAAGGCTTTTTGAACGCCTTTTTTGTGATCTTCATCAGTAGTGCGGATAAAATAGTCATAAGAGATGTTGAACTCATCCCACAGGTCTTTGAAGCCTCTGGAAATCTCGTCAGCAAATACCTGTGTCGGTTTGTTGGCCTTTTTTGCCGACTCTTCTATCTTCTGGCCGTGTTCGTCTGTGCCGGTAAGAAAAAAGGTCTTGATGCCTTTTAGTCTGGAGTGACGGGCAACGGAGTCTGCAATAAAGGTCGTGTAGGCATGGCCGATATGGGCCTCCCCGTTCACATAGTAGATGGGTGTCGTTACATAATTTCTAAGATCTGGCATTTAATCTCTCCCTGTCCTGAGTTTTTTGGCTCTTATGATGTTTTTATTTAGAATTCAAATCCGCCGATTTCGCCCTTGGACATACTCTCATAGGTGATCTGAACGTAGGCTTTTCGCAGCTCGCAGCCGATAAGTTTCTCGCACTGCATGCACGAGCCGTGAGCCTTCTCTTTTTGGCAGGCCTGCACTTCGGTTATCTTCTGTGTCAGGCTCTCTTCAAAAGCGCTAGACGCCTGCATAGGTCACTCTTACTCTTTCGATCTCATAGTTAGAGCCGAAAAAACAGGGACTTGTGTCATGCACATGTTTAGGTGTCTGCAACAGAAGATTCTCTTTTCCGTCTATAGCACCGCCGCCTGCAAGCTCAAAGATAAAGGCAAAAGGAAGGACTTCAAAGACCTGGCGCAGTTTGCCTTCGGGCTTGTCGGAGGTGCCTGGATAAGAGAAAAGACCGCCGCCCTTGAGAAGTATCTGGTGCAGATCAGGAACCATTCCGCCTGAATAACGCAGGCGATAGCCTTCTTGAAAGAGCCCGTCAACCATTTTCTTGTGGTAGGGCTCCCAGTTTTGCTGTGTTCCGCCGGGCGCATTGATCTTTCCTTTTTCCTCAAGACGAATCTCTTTGACATACTCGAACTCACCCAATTGAAGCAGATAGAGTTTGACTTTTCCCTCATAGGCGAAGACAAGCTCTACACGCGGCCCGTAGACGACGTAGCACGAAGCGATCAGGTTGGCACCTGAAAATGAGTCTGTGTAAATACCGAAGATAGATCCTACACTGAGGTTTACATCTATCAGCGAAGAACCGTCAAGCGGGTCAAAGCCAATGAGATATTTTCCCGCTTTGTTCACAACCAGGATATCCTCTTTCTCTTCAGAGGCCAGGGTGTGCACAGAGAAAACATGGCTCAGCTCCTCTTCTATAATCAAGTCACACTTGATGTCGAGCTGAAGCTGAGTCTCGCCGGAGCTGTTCTGTTTCTGCGAGTAGCCGATGTCTTTTACGTCGATCACTTTTTTTATGCGGATTGCAGACTTTTGAATTGCTGATAAAATCTCTGTCATTGTTTATACTTCCTTGGCATTTTTTAAGATCCATTGAATAACTTCTTCGGTGTTGTTCAGATCAAGAACATCAACACCGTCGGGCAGTTCATTGTTTTTTAGCACAATAGAGTCATCTATAGCCAGCGCATCCATACAAGAAAAATACTCCGCGTCTACTGCGTTTCTGAAGATGCTGATACGCGGCAAAGGAAGCGTTTTCAGCCCTTCAACAAGCAAGAAGTCAAAATCACCGAAGATACTGATGATCTCGCCCAGCTCTTTGTGCTGTTGGGAAAAATAAGTCGTTCTGTCCGGGGAGGTCACAACGACATCGGCGCCTGTTTGAGAGAAGAGATAGCTGTCTTTGCCCTCAACATCAAAGACTGCCTTGTCTTTAGGGTCGTTCTTGATGATACAGACCTTGTTCCCGTTCTTTATCAGGACTGTCGCTATCTTTGTGATGAGTGTAGTCTTGCCGCTATTTGAGGGGCCGGTAAATGCAACAGCTAGCCTTTTGCTCACAGAGAAAAACCTTTAAGGCACGTTTGCAAAATCCCGGAAGGTTTTTTTGCAGAGCCCTTGTATAAATTGCAGAAATTATATCAGACCAAACTTATAAAAACTCAAAAGAACTCCTTATCCGTCCGAGAAACTGCCCAAGAGGAAGAGGTGAAGCACCTTTTATCCCGGGCTTAAAATTTTAAAGTATAATGTGCAGATGAAAACAGAGGATATAGAATACATGATGAATAAACTTTTGGCCACTTCGGCACTTGGCGCGGCACTTCTTTTCAGTGGCTGCACGCAGAGAACAGCTTTTGACTTTTTCTCTACAGACACCTACTATGAAAAAGCTATCAGTAACATGAAAAAAGTATCCTTGATGCGCGATATGGAGACAAAGGCGCTTTTGCATGCCGTCTATCTGAACAATGTAGATCCGCAGACCTACTCGGGTGATGAGTATTTTTTTGTTGCCGTGCACATCGTCGAAGATGCTTATGACCGCAAAAAACGCGGTCTTATGAACCCGGGCTACAAACTCAAAATACACGAAATGATTGTGCCTAAAATAGAAGATGCCACAAAGGCTCCGGAGTACAGCGCTGAAGCACCGGTAGAAAAAGCAGAAAAAGCAGTTTTAAAACTTAGCGATCCGATTGAAGTAAAAGAGCTTGACGAAGATGACAAGCTGCGTTTGACAATGCCAATACGCAGCAATTGGAACTATTATTATCTGGTGCGTTATAACGAGGTCAATGCTTCGACACTAAGACTTTCGTTCGAAAGCGATCTGTACGGGAAGGCTGAGTTAACGTTTCAAAAAGAGAAGTGATCTTCACTTCTTCTCCTAGTATTTTTTTATAAACCACATAATTTGCCAGTACTTTTTTTCCATACTCTCGGCTCTGGGTGTTCGCCATCAGCTCCATACTTAAATAAGGCTCATAGCTTCCCTTCAAAAAATTTCCCTGCAAGAGATGCCTCTTGGTAAAACCGATGCCTCCATTGTAGGCATAAGCGATAAAAAGAGGATGGAAAAGATGCTTTTGAAGATAGCTCAGATGCGTAGCTGCATAGGCTATGTTTTTAGAAGGATCAAACATCTCATCGAGAGTTATCTCTTCTTTTTTACCCTCAGCCAAAGCCTTGACCAAAAAAGGCATGATCTGCATCACACCAAGCGCATAAGAGTAGGAGATCGCCGTAGGAACAAAGTAGCTCTCCTGACGCGCGAGTGCATAAAGCAGTGCTTTGTCGTCATTGCTCAGCGTGCTCGTGGCTTTTTGGTAAGGCATGATGAAGTTATGGGTTTGATAGTTTTTCATTTTTTCATAGATGAAGGCCCGTAAGACCTTGTCTTCTTTGCTGGAGTAGCGTTCAAACAGGGCTGCGAGCTTTTTTTCATCTGCAGTTCGCACTTCGTTTAAGACTGCCTCCCAGGCATAAGGGTTTTTCTTCTCATGTTGTGATTCTTTTTTTTGTGCCGGAAGTGCCGTAAAGTAGTTCTCTACTTCGATCTGAAGTTTTTCATTGGCATAAAGAGTGTAGATATTTATTGCGCTGCTCTGGGTCAGCTCCTTTAAAAAAGACTCGTTTTTTGATACAAGATATTTCCAGAAGAGGGCCTTGTCGCTGTCTATAGAGAGGGTGGCTTTTTTCTGCGCCAGCTCAAGGTAAAAGAGTGCCTTATTGCTTGCTTTGAATCCAAGTGCATTCAGTGCCAGATAAAAGTAAGACTGCGCGCTCAACTCTTGGGGACTTAGGCCCAAGAGTGACTCCTGCATCTGCATCATTTGGTCATCGGTTACGATGTATTTGAGGGCGGTCTCAAAGCCTTTTTCTTTCGCAAGAGCATTTATCTGCTCCGGTGTAAGGCTGAGATTAAAATACTTGTGTCTGGACGTATAGTCCAACGTATTAAAGAGCTTGATAAAGTTGCCGGCTCCGCTTTGCAGCGCATCAAGGCCAAACTGCTTGCTGTTCATCAGCAAAAGCATCTCACTTTTTAAGGGGTACGTTTCTTTTAGCAAAGCAGAAAGCTTTTCTCTTTCGGCCTCACCGAGCTTGACGGCTTGCTCAAGACTGAGGGCGAAGTTGACACAGGAAGCATTTTGCTCGGCAAGGAGCATTTTTGTGTCAAGCCCAGAGCATCTGTATTCCTCTTTTACGGATTCTTTTTTTGTTTTTTTGGCATAAGCAGCCAATAGCTTTTGGTTGAATCCATTGACAAGAGTGTAGGCCTGGTCAGCTTGGCTGGCATTGATGTCGCCTTGCAAATATTGCCAGATCTGAAAATCACGCACAAGCCCGCGCGGACTTTGCTTGAGGTCTTGCAAGGAGGGCGCGGCAGCTAAAAGAAGAGGAAAAAGAAGCGCTAGTAGTGGTTTCATGCAGCGTGTTGCAAGGAGCGCATAAGTACAGAGATCAGAACTTGAACGACCTGCAGCGTGATGATGATGATCAGCGGGCTAAGATCGATGCCATTAAATGTAGTAGGAATAAAGCGTCGTACTAAGGCATAAGCAGGCTGTGTCAAGCGGTAAAGCAGCTGAACGATAGGGTTATAAGGGTCAGGACGCACCCAGGTCAGCACGGCGGCGATGATAATAACCCACATATAGAGCAGGATTAAATTATTTAATATTAACATCAGACCCAAAAGCAATTCAATCAATAGCGTCATTTTACAATCTCCGTAAGATAATTTTTGATCAGTGGATAGGTGAGGGCAAGGTCAGGCCCATGCTCTTCGCCGCTTAGCAGGATACGAAAGGGTTTGAAGAAGTTCTTACCCTTAAGACCGCTCTCTTTCATCGCGTACTCTTTGAAAGCTTCGTAGTCCTCAAAAAACGGTGCTGCCTGCAGGACTTCTTTAAGCTTTTCGCCTCCGTCTTCAAACTCTTTTGGCATCACTTTTGCCGCAAAGATCGCGGCTATTTTTACGCGGAGTTCTTTTGTGGTTGAAGTCTCTTCAAGATATATCTTTGCCAACTGTCCGATCTCCTTGTCCGCAAAACCTACATAGCGTGAGAGTTCGACATCATCCAGATTTTTCAGATGTTCGCGGTTGATGAAACGTAGCTTGGTGATGTCAAACTTGGCCGGTGCCTTGGAGATCTTGCTCAGATCAAACCACTCCAGCGCATCTTGCAAGGAAAAGATCTCCTGAGGTGCCTTGTTGCCGATGAGGATCAGGTAGTTGATGATCGCATCGGGAACAAAGCCCTCTTCAAGCAGCCATTTTACACTCGAGGCATCATCACGCTTACTCATTTTTTTGCCGCTGTCGTTCAAGATGACAGGCAGGTGCGCGTATTTTATCTCTTTGGTGTAGTTCAGCGCGGCACGTACGGCGATCTGTTTTGGTGTATTGGAGACATGGTCTTCTCCTCGGATTACCATTGAGATATCCGCGAGCATATCGTCTATAGCACAGGCAAAATTATAGGTCGGGTACTTGTCGGCGCGCAAGATGATAAAGCTGTCGATATCATTGGGCTCAAAGGACATCTCGCCTTTGATGAGATCGGTAAAGGTGACCGCCACGCCCGGTTTGCGAAGACGCACGGTAAACGGTGAGGTGTTGTCTATCGTCTCCTCGGCCGGCAAACCTAGGCAGGCATCGTCGTAACGGTAGGCTTTGCGCTCGTTCTTTGCCTTGTCTCGCTTGGTGTCGAGATCATCGGGGGAACAAAAACAGTTAAATGCCAGCTTGGAGTGCAGAAGCTGCAAGGCCATGGCACGGTGGTACTTGAGGTTTTCGCTTTGGTAGATGACATCTTGGTATTTGATGCCGAAAAGGTCTAGAAGACCGATGATCTCCTTGTCTTTGCCCTCGATATTTCTTTCTTTATCGGTATCTTCGATGCGGACCATAAGAGGCTCGTTGTTTTGAACAGAAAGTATATAGTTAAAAAGGGCGACACGGAGATTGCCAATATGCATATCACCGGTAGGGCTGGGAGCAAAACGTAACATCAAGATTCCTAAAAAGCTTTTTCGCAATTCTAACATAAAAAAGAGGTAACGTCTGAAAAGAAGCGGTCAAAGTCGAAACCGCAAGAGAATGCTATAGCTTCTATCGGCTTGGAGTTAATCCTTAAATATCTTTTTGCACCCTTTGTGCGAATGCATGTCGAGTTTTTTTGCGTAGACTCTTTCTACGATCTTTTTCATAACAAAGGCGAAATACCCGCTGAAATAGATGCCGTAAATCTTTGCCACGGCATAGTTTCTTCCTAATGCGATCAGTACGCCTCGAGATTTTATCGCATGGGCTATCAGCGGCTTCTTCTGTGTCAAGTTGTTTATGTTCTGGGCACATACCTCTGCTGTCTGCTCTGCGGTGTCTGCAGTCGGCGCGACTACGCTGCCCTTGTTGTAGATTGTAGTGCAGTCGCCTATGGCAAAGACTTCTTCATGGTTTTGTACTTGCAGATGGCTGTTGGTGACGATGTAGCCTTTTTCGTTTTTTTCCAACTGTAGTTGGCAAACAAGAGCATTGGGTTCAATTCCGCCTGCAAATATCATAAAGTCCATCGGCAAGACTTCTTCACAAGAGAGCGTCACGCTCTGCTCGCTGATCTCGGTGACCCTGCAGTTATGGCGTATTGAAACGCCCAGCTTATGCAGTCTTTTGTCTGATTTTGCTACCAGTTTCTCATCTAGACCCTGCAGGATCTTCTCGCCGCTGTTGATGAGGATGATGTTGAGTTTTCTGCAGATAAAATTGTTTTTTTTGTAAAAGCATTTGGCAAAAGAGGCCATTTGCGCCGCTATCTCCACACCGCTAAGTCCGCCGCCGGCAACGACTATGTTGATGGCGCTGCATGTTGTTCCGCTTTGTTCCACTCTTTTAAATAGCGCCATCTCGAACTTCTGCTTAAACTGCATCGCGCGATGGAGCACCTTGATCCCGTGTGCATGCGTGCGAAGCCCGACAACATCAGCGACAAACTTCGTACGCGCACCCACGGCGATCACGAGACAGTCATAGTTATGTCGCTGTGTACTTGATATGACCTTTTTATTGGTGAAATCAACACTGCATACCTCTTGCTTTGCAAAAACCACATTACCCTTAAAGCCTAGACAGAAGGTGAAGAGATCAACGCTCACCTGCGCAAAATCTTCCTCATTTGCGATAAGGTCATACACCTCCGTTTGCATAAAATGGTAGGAGTTCTTATCAAAAAGTGTTATCTCGTTTTGAGGGTTTTTTGCCAGTTTCTCAACAGCACGAAGACCGGCGTAGCCGCCCCCTATGACGATGATCTTGGTTGTATTTGTTTCTGCCATGTCAAAAGCCTCTTGTTTTGTGCGGTGATTATAACACTTATTTTTAATGAATGTAAAAAGGTGTTCAGTTTTTTCTTGTTTAAATGCAAGATTATGCCAAATTAAAAAATATAAGAATCCAGTACATGGTTTCAAAGTCTCAGCTTTGATTGAAATGAAGAAAAAAGCAGACGGCAGGAAAGACTTCGTAATGCAATCACTAAACGAATCACGTCATACAGGGACTAAGCATACCTTTAAAAGTCGCTAAGACTGCAGACAGAGGAGGGAGAGGGTGAATTTTCAGAGAAAATAAGTTTGTATCGGTTTTCGCAAATTAGAGGTATGGAGACTTAACGTTTGTCGCGAGCAACAGTTTCGCCGTAGAGGAAACTATTTGCGCTCCTCGTATTTGTTGGAGTTTTAGTAATTGTTACAATGTTGTTTTTCACAAGGAATACCATCGCCGTCACCATCCGTTTTTTGATCTGGACAATTTTTTAGGAAAAATTTAGCTTCCTCACATGAACTCATTTGAGTGCAATATTGGCGACCATCGCATTTGAACTTTGGTTGGTTTTGAGCAAAAAGGTACTTGTCAAAACTTATTTTTGTCTCTTCTGCATAACTGGCTGATGTTGCAAGAAAAACTAATGTTAGTAAGATTGTTTTCTTCATTGTCTAAATCCTTATTTGAATGTACTCTAACAATTTATTCATGCATATTTTATACAACGAAGGCTTAATTAATAACTTTTTTAAAAACACCCCTGTGAGTGAATCTTCACCACCCATCATCCCTGACTTCGATCGGGAATTTAGCTTTTATGTTCCGGTTGCTGTTCACGCTCACTTTATAGTAGGGAATGTCGCTTATGTTTTTTTCGTTTGTTTCTCGGCGGCGGTTTCGGAGGCACTCGGCAAGAGATTCTCACCTTCCTTCAGCGGTTGAGCCTGTCGTGCCTGTTCCTCGATAACGGTGGCATCGCTGTATAAACCGGCTTCTGCTTCTGTGGAGACTACGTCGAGTTCTTTATGCTGCTTTTCAGCGGAGAACCGTTTACCTTGCGAAGCAACCTGCATATCTGTCGGTTTATCCTCGAGCATAGTAATGGGAATTCCTTGAGGGAAAACAACCTCTCTTGCCTCATCTGGCATAGAGATGCCATGTTCTTGAAAGGCACGTTTAACCAGCCTAATTACCGAAGAACGCACCTTTAACCAACTGTGTTCGCGGCCGTTTATCCAAAAGTAGACGCGTAAATTGACTGTAGACGCACCCAGATTGTCCGCCAACACTGCGGGTTCGGGGTCGTTCAAAACAGCCGGGTGGTTCACTAAAACCTTTAGTGCAATTTCTTGAGCTTCGTTGATCGCATCGTCGTAGCCGATACCGATAACAAAGTTCTCTTGTCGGTTGGCATTGGTAGTGAAGTTGCTAAGTGTACTCTTGTAAACGGTGCTGTTGGGAATCTGCACGAGATTTCCATCGAGGGTCATTAAGATTGTTGTACGCATGTTCAACTGCTGCACGAAGCCGGTAACGCCGGATATCTCGACCATGTCACCGGTCTCAAACGGTGATTGTATGCTAAGAAAGATGCTCGCTAGAAAATTTTCTGTGATGTCTCGAAATGCGATACCAACGATCAAGCCGACCAGACCGGTACCGCCGACCAGTGTCAATGCCAGTTGTGTTAGACCCGAGACTCTCAGAATGAGATAGATACCACAGATAAGAACGAGTCCTCCTATCGCACGCGCTATTACATTTTGCAGAAGTTTGGTTCGAATCCGTGGGCGCAGCAGTGCGCGGGTGCCGCGAGTTGTCAGCTGGGCACTGCCTACCGTCAAAGCCAGGATGAGCAGAGCAAGAACAAAAAAAGGCAGCGCGCGTACGAAGTCATGCCATAATTGCATTACGCCGCTCCACGGTTGACTGAAATCCCACACCGACCGCTGAACCACCTGCAGCCGGTTGACCACGGCGACAACATCTTGTGTGTTGTACGCCAGATCCCCGGCCCATTTCTTCAGCTCATCGGACTCCACCTTGCCATCAAGAAAGACAACCCCTTCCTCAACCTGGACTTGTGGATCGCTGAACCACTCTGTGGCATCGAGGACACGTTGGAGTCGCTTGCGGATCTCTTCATCGTGCGCGACGGGTTTTACGTCAACCTTGGCTGGTGCGGTCAGCTTCTGCGCTTCGACAGCCTTGCCGACAGGTTCTTGCGCCATGAGCGTCAATGGCAGCATACAGCACACAAAACCAAGCAGCACTGCTCTTAACAAACGGTTCGTGCTTCGGTAATCTCCCGCCAATCTCTTGATGTAAGCACCGATCGCGGATTTTATAGTGGTGCGCAAAGTTTTGTTAGCTACAGGCATTTGAATTTAGTCATCTTCATTTTCATCTTCTTCATCTTCTTCACCAAAAGTTGCTAAAAGTCCTTTACTAAACTCTTTTGTTTCACTTTCTGACAGTTTTGCCTCGGGATGAAGAATAACGTAGAACCAAGGAGGCATCTCACCCTCTTCAAATTTTTCTTTAGCCTCATCTCCCTCATTATCTTTCTGTACGCCCCACATAGAAACATTGAAATGTTCACGGCCTTCTTCAACATCATACTGAACCAACCAAGATACAGGAGCAATGCTGCTGTACCAAGGCCACTTTGTTTCGTTACTATGACAATCTGCACAGGCACGAGTAAACAAGTCTTTTGTTCTGGGACTGTCCCACTCAGGCTCTGAGACTACAAGCGGGGCAGAGTGATTTTTGCCATATGGTATAAACTGTATGGCTATTATGACGAAAACCACAGCAGCTAATATTTTATATTTCATATTCATCTCCTTGTTTATAACTATCTTATTAACATCCTTGATAGTATACGAATATTCCTGAAGTAATAATAATATCAAACGAACAAAGTGTGTAATTATTTAAATACATACATAAGATTATAGTTCTGCTCTTGTGTTTACAGAAAACATAAACATTCTTTTTATTTAGACGGTGGATTGTTTCATTTCGCTCGCAATGACCTGCGATCTGATGGGTGTTTGTATTAAACTGTCTATTTGATCGCCGCAATAGTGAAGATAGACGTTGTTCCGTGACCAATGCCTTCGCTTTGAAGTTTTACATCTCCGCCTAAAATATTTGCCATTTTTTTACTTAGCGAAAGTCCAAGGCCTGTTCCCTTGTGTTGCTTTTGCATCACATTTTCTACTTGGGTAAAGTCATTGAAAAGTTGTTTCATGTCCTCTTGCGATATACCGATACCGCTATCTTTTACTTTTACAAAAACATTGTTTTCGTCGTTGACCAGCTCTAGAGACACGAACCCTTCTTTTGTAAATTTTATGGAGTTTGATATGAGGTTTATTACAATTTGCTGAAACATTTTTGGGTCAGTTTTGTATTTTTTGTCATCATACTTGTCTGTAATCAAATTAAATTCCAAATCTTTGCCGTTTGCCAATGGTGTTAGCATCTCGTAGCTGCTCGTGACTAAGTCCAAGAGGCTGACGCTTTCAATGCGCGCTTCCATCTTTCCAGCCTCGATTTTCGCTATGTCCAAGATCTCATTTATCATGCCAAGCAAATAATGCGCAGATGATTCGATGTTTGCCATTGTGTCTTGCTGGTCATCTGTCAACTCTTCATAGGTGATCATAAACTGGGTAAAACCGATAATAGCATTTAACGGGGTGCGAAGCTCATGGGACATATTTGATATAAATGCAGATTTTGCGCGTGATGCGGACATGGTTCTGTCAATAAGCCTGATTCTGTCTAACTGCAAGGTTATCATAGCCGCAATGGACTGATAGAATTTTTTCTCGTTTTCATCTTCAAAATCATCCAGTCCCAATCCGATTGAACCAAAGTAGACTTTTTTGTCATTTTCAAAATCTGTGACAAATAGAGAAATATATGCTTTGTCCGTATGCTTAAAATTGTCTTTTTGAAAATGCAGATCACTTTTATTTGTGAGTAATTTTATTTGCTCTATCGAAGTGTTTATGCACTCATTCTCATCTTTTGTTTGGATGATCGTATTGAAAACTTCTATAAGTTGAACAAACCGCTTTAGTCTTAATTTATTTTCCTCTTCAAGTCTGTCAAGTGCTGAGGAGGTTGTTTTTAGCATGTTGTTAAATGAATGGGTTAGTATCGCGATCTCGTCGTGAGAGTTAACGTCTAACTGCACCGAGTAGTTTTGATTGTTTATGATATCGTCAGTTATGGCTGTTAGTTCTTCTATGGGCTTGACTATGCCTTTTGAGTATTTAACAGACACATAGATGATTATGGCAATGATAATAACTGATATATAGAGCATGAAACGGATAAAATCATACAAAAATGCCAAGGCTATACTTTTGTCAACAGCATATACGATATACCAATCCTGTAAGATCGAGGGTATCCTTTTGTATACAATAACATCTTCAGAATTTATAGCACTGTCCTTGTCCTTGTTGAAGTTTAAGTCAAAAGATATGTTTTCTCCTACACTGAACTCTGTTTTTGGATTTACGATGTAAGAGTGCATACTGTCTTGATGTGTTAAATAGATATCTAGATTGTCCAAGTTGTATTTCAATATTAAAAATCCCAGCTCTTTTGTTTTGTCAAAGGAGGCATAGATTTTTGAGAACATATACAAGGTCTTGCCTTCAATGTGTTGTCCCGCTGCGGCATTGATGACCTTGTCTGAGTCGAATTTTTCTAGTGTACTGTTGATATCAGAAGACGAGACTATTGTAAAATCATTGTTGATAACCATAAACGTATTGTCTGAATTTAGGTCATTTGATTTTTGTGTCAATAGTCTTGAAACTCTTTTGTCAATATCGTCCGCTAAAATATCGTCCATTACATCGAGTGAACTGATGAAGTCGACCTCTTTTTTTAGTGAATCCATATGATTGGTGATCAGTTTAATGACTGAGCTGGTCCTGTCAAATTGCTCCGTAACGATCTTGTTGACAATTTTTGTCTCACTTAAGAAGAGGGTGTATATCAAGAGTGTTAGAAATGGCAAAAAACCAATGGCAATAAATGTTACAAGAAGTTTATTCCGTAAAGATTTTTGAAAAAAGTCAAACATCGCTCAATCTTTTTCTAATCGCCAAGAGTTCATCCAGGCTGCTTAAAAACAGTTCAACAACCTTAGGATGAAAATGTGAGCCCGAGTCACCTTGTATGATGTCCAGTGCCTGCTCAAGTGAAAAAGCTTTTTTATACGGTCGTTCACTCAGCAGTGCGTCAAACACATCAACAACAGAGACTATCGCTCCGCTGAGTGGTATCTCGTCTTCTTTCAAGCCTCTTGGATAGCCGCTTCCATTGTATTTTTCATGGTGGGTATGGGCTATCTCCGCTGCAAGTTTTAACAGAGGTGCGTTTTTTTGAGACAGTATGGAATGACCGATCAGCGCGTGCTCTTTCATTTTTAAAAACTCATCATCGTCAAGTTTGCCCGGTTTTAAAAGTATGATGTCTTCTATGCCGACTTTGCCTATGTCGTGCATGGGCGCTGCCAGTCTCATAAGTTCGACTTCATCATCACTCCATCCGAATTTTCTAGCGATCAGAGCTGCCATGTCTCCTACTCGGATGGTGTGCATAGATGTTTCATTGTCTCTGTATTCGGCTGTTTTGCTTAGTATGGAAATGATGTCTTTTTCATTATTTTGCACTTCTTCCAGTGCGTTTTCCAGCGCCTTGGTCTTCTCTTTCACTTGTGCTTCTAAAAGCGCTTTATGGTTTTTTTCCATATTTTGATAATGGCTTACTTTAGCGGCATTTTTTATTCTGAGTGTAAACTCTGTTATATCGTACGGTTTTGTCAGATACTCGTTTGCACCGAGTTTCAGTCCTTTGATAATAGCTTCTTTGTCCGAAAGTGCTGAAATGATTATGAGCGGGATAGTCGAGAGTTTATCATAACTTTTTATGATTTGTGTGGCTTCGTAGCCATCCATGACAGGCATCATCAAGTCCATTAAAATCACATCAACTTTTGTTTCTTTTAATAGTTCAATAGCCTCTTTTCCATTCTGTGCTTCTACGACATTAAACCCTTCTTTGTTTAATATTTTCGAAGCCACTTTTCTATTCATCAACTCATCATCACACAACAGTACGGTCTGCATCAATCTTTCCACCTATAGATAACTTTGATGCTGTCATCAATATTTTTTGCATTAATATATCCAAGAGAGCCGTCGACTTTTTTGACAAAAGCTTTTATGCTTTCTTGTGATTTCATGCTTATCGGAGGTCTGTGCCCGAGGTAGTGTCGCGTTGTCCAATATGTTTTTAACCTTGAAAAGCTCATGTTTAAAATATCGTTTTCAAACTTTAGCCGCAAAGGATCTCTAGCCTCTAGGTTGATGGGAACCGCTTTGACATCTTCTATAAAAGCCAGTTTCTTTAAAAACACAGCTTTTATCTGCGCAGGCGACAAGTCTTTCATGCTTTTGTTAGAGATAACAACGTATTCATCCGCAAAAGATACACACGCGAGCAATGCCATGCTGATCAAAACTTTTTTCATTAAAATAGCACCGAAAAAGAGAATAAAAATTGATTTTCTTCGCTGATGGAGTGAAATTGATATTCAGATTTTATAGCTACCGGGTAGTATGGCCTGTATGTGTAACTGATAATCGCTATATCTTCACTTTTGTTGTTTACATTGTCATCATAGGACTCCAGTCTAATGGCGCCTAAATGCTGTTCTGTGAAACGGTACAACCCTTGCACATAGCCTGCATAGGGTGTGGTGGTTTTTGTGTCTGATTGCTGGCGGCCTATTTCACTAAGAAATTGATACTTTTCAGTGTCATATTTTGCAGACAATAGTAGATAATATAGTTTGCTTTGTAAAAGACCTCTCTCGATTCTATGGAAATATCCACCGTTTAGTTTGACTGAATACTCGTCTTTCTCGTATAAAGCACCAAACCCGTAGTGCTCATCTATTTTGTAGTTGTTGTACTCATCGTCTAAGTCTTTGTTGTTTTGAAGCATCAATTCTATTTTAAATTCACCTTCATCAAAAGATGAGTAAGAAACGGCTGTACCGGTTGTAAACCTCGGAAATATTATATCTGTACTGAGCGGATTTGAGGTGGTCTGCCTAAGCACGTTAACAGGCAAAAGATTCCAGAAACCTATAGGCGAGTTGTACTTCCCGATTCTAAATACATAATTTTCACCAAAGTTATAATCTACATAGACTCTTTCAGCATGAAGCCGGGTGTCTCTTTTTATGTAGCTGGTGTCGCCTTTGTATGTTTTTGAGAAAAATTCTTTATATTCAACTTCGGCCATATATGAAAATTTACCATAGCTGCCATAACCAAGAACTGCCAAATCATCTATTCTATACCTGTTTTCATTCCCTATGTTTCTGTAATCTACTGAAAAATAGCCCCCAATATAAAAAGGCAAGGATGCTACCTGCATTCCTTTTCCAAGTTCGTATGAGCCTTCTTGTGCATGTAAAGAGAGTATAAGAAGCAGTATTGGAATTATTTTTTGCAAAAAAAACCTTTAATTTAAAATCTAACATTTAATTAAGCATTGTATTTAAAGATACATAATTTTCTTCTTATTCATCTGCGTTTGAACTGTCATGGCTTGGCTGCATCTTGATGAAAACTCACCCAAGATTGGCCAACTGCATGTTTGAGCAGTAGTTGACAATAGTAATGTCAGAGGAGGGGTTCGCGGTATGAGACCTTAGCCGGCAGCAATGTTAAACATTTCTCGTAACATATAGGCCGTAAAATAGGCCAGACCTGCCGCTGTTCCTCCTGTCAAAAGTGTACGCACTCCAGAAAGGAAGGCAGGCTTTGCTAGCGCAAAACTTTTTAGCATTCCTATTAAAAAAAACATGGCTCCGGCAAGAAACGCACTTATTGCAAACTGTTGATTCATATCGATTGATGATATGACATAGGGCAACAACGGAACCGCACCGACAAAAATGAACGCTAAAAATGTGACTCCGCCAGATATCGAAGGTTTAAGTGTGATTTTGCTGAGGCCGTGCTCTTCCGCAAGCATTACTTCAAGCCAAACTTTTTTATCTGAAGTTATTGTGTCTACAACTTTTTCAAGTAGTTCCCCTTCAAAACCTTTGTTCTTATATATTTGTCTTACTTCTTCTCGCTCACCTTCTGGAATTTCATCTATATGCTTTTCTTCAGATTTCTTAATGCTTTCGATGTGGTCCTGTTCTGTCTTGCCGGATTCATAATTGCTTACAGCCATGCTGAAACCATCAGCAAAAAGGTTTGCAAAGCCCAGTATCAGTGCTACAGAAGATGGGAAACCGGCGCCAACCGAGCCAGAGACAACGGAAAATGTAGTTATGCATCCATCGATGCCACCCAACACGGCGTCAGAAACATATTGTCGTTTGCCCCCCTTGGATAAACGTTCCCGAATCATCTTTGGATGATGCTCTTCAATGAGCTCTTCTTTGCGTGCACTTTTCATTTGGCCGTCTCCGTAGTATTTTTATGGGTCACCAAACTCTTTAATATACAACATTCTATATAACTGATACTGAGATGGTAATAATGTTTAATATTATAAAGATAATCCTTCGTGTACAAAAGGTCAATTAAAAAAATGCACGTTGTCTCTTGTCTTATACAAGCAGAGTTAGTTGACTATATTATAAACAAGACGTTCGTTCATAAATCGGGTCAAACATGCAGATAAAGTAGGATGCAATCAAAAAAATAGTTTACAGATTTTTGATTGACTTCTGTGGATCCTGAAAGTGGAGATGCGTCCACGAGGGTATAATTTATTTAAAGGTATATGATTTTCTTCTTAATTAATCTCCGTTTGGACCGTTATGGCAATCGTAGCAAGTGACCATTTGACCCTTAGCGAATGTTTTTGTCCTGCCGTCAACGCTTAGTGTTCTAGCGGAAAATGTTTTTGACAGAACTGAGCCTCTGTAATCAGCTCCGTGACAAGTGGTACATGCGGTTGGTCCGTGCTCGGCTACATCTTGATGAGAGCTTACCCATGATTGGCCAACTGTATGCATTCCATGCGGACCACCTGTTACTGTGTTTGGCATCGTGGTGTGGCATGAAGTACACTCTGCAATTGTGCCGCTATGGCCTTGCACGTTTATGCTTTGTACATTGTCTTCTGCATGCGTGCTGGGGAAAATAGCATGTGTAGAACCATGGCATGAAGAGCACTGCAAGTCTCCGTGACCGGTGCTGAACCTATATAGACTGACTCCGGCGATTGGCGTGTTTGGTGTTGTTGCAAATCTGGTGTCTGTAACAGCCCTCATAACGCCACTGACCAAGGCTGAATCATATCGTTGTCCGTTTTGATGACAAACTTGACAGTTGGGTTCGTCCATCCATCCTGTGCGGCTTGTATCTCCGACATCGCTCATACTCCCGTGACAGCTTTGACATTGCATCATTTGGTTTCCGCCGGTATCTTTTGCGCTACCCATAGCTCCTCTTAAGCACTCTGTTGCCGCCCCTGGATGGCAACTGTAACAAGCATCGCGGTTTGTTGAGCTGTTGAGTGTTAAGCCATTGGCCGGATCAATAACATCAGCATGTTTCAAGTGCAATGAGGCAGTAAGCGATTGCGCATTTCCTACACTTGTTGTTCCAAGAGCGTTTGAACTGTGGCAGGATGCACATAAAATAGGTGTTCCCGATTTTGCAGTATCATATAGACTTGTTTGATAGTTGTAGCCCTTGGCATTCAGGGCAGTTAAATCACTTGAGTTAATAGGGTGCTTCTCATCATGAAGCTTCAAAATATTAAGTTTATAATCCTTTAAAGCATCAGTATGGTTTTCCCAGCCGGCAATAGGCCTTGCATCGGTTGAGGTAATGGTACTTGCATGACACGCAGCACAATTCATCTCATCACTCACAGGAAGCACAACATCCGCACTTGCCAAGGTTGTTCCCGCTGCATCTTTTGCCACAACTCTTACCATTGGATAATAGTTGGTTACATTATTGTTATCACGATTGATGATAGGAATCCCGTCCGCCTCAAACCAATTGTGTGTTGCATTGTATTTCATGGCCTGAGGGGTAGAGGAGGGCGTTTTGTTTCCAGTTAGACCAACATCGGCAACACTTGTAGCTCCGGGGAAAAGAGATGTTAAATATTCCCAGAAATTAGTTTTTGTACTGCTTCGCGTGTTTACATGTCCATTGTAAGCGTAGGATTCATAGGTTATCTGCACGCCGGTAGTTATATGTTTATTGGAAGTTCCGGTTTTCTTTATCAACTGGGCGTTTAAGTTGTTATAGGGCGGCAAAATAGAAAAAACTGAAAAATCACTTCCGTCAAAACAGTGCATTCCCAGATCGTTCCATGCTAAGAGCGTGTGCGTTCCTGCGCTTGGTACAACAGAAGCTGTTTCATCACTGCCTCCCCCTCCGCATCCACTCAGCAACAGTGTTGCTACAGAAATAGATAAGATAAAAGATTTCATAAAATTCCCTTTGTGCTTTAATGTGGCGAATAATAGAACATAAAAACTAACACTTAATGAACACTTAATGAGGATTTTATAAGCACTTTATGAAGATTTTATGAAGATTTGTTGATTTTATAGCCAACACCTCTTACATTTTGAATGAAATCTTTCTTCTGCAGTTTTTTTCTTAAATTTTTTATGTGCACATCTATAATATTGCTGTGTTTGACAGAATAGTTGTCTTTATTGATATGCTCGCTGAGTTGATATCTTGTAATGACAATATTTTGATTTTTCATAAAAAGTTCCAGCAGATCAAACTCTGCTGAGGTTAGACCAATCGCCACATTATCCACAAACACTTCATGCGTAGCAATATTTAATACCACATCGCCAATAGATATAAAAGAAGATTTCTCTTTTGAGTCTTTTCGTAGAAGAACCCTCATCCGCGCTAAAAGTTCTATATTTGAGTAGGGTTTGCATAAATAGTCGTCAGCTCCAGAATCAAGGACTTTAACTCTGTCATAAATTTCCGAATTTGCAGAGAGCATAAGTACAGCACACTCTATATCTAGCTCTCTTATCTCTTTTAAAAGAACCAGGCCGTCCCCATCCCCCAGGTTCCAGTCAAGCAGTACTAAAGAATAACTGTTTTTATCAAGATGCTCTTTAGCCTCAAAATATCCATTGGCCAAGTCACAACAATATTTCTCACTTTTTAAAAGTTTTACAAGTTGCTTTGAAGTCAACACATCATCTTCAACTACTAAAATATTCAACGTTCGCTCCTGATGCTTTATAAAAAACTTTTATTTCACGCACATAACACATGTCTTTATGCCTAAATGCAATCAAATCGTGTAAAAAAATTATGTTCTTAAAAAAGACTCAGCCTCATGACAGGAGCTGGCTTACTCTGTCGGCGCTGATGGTGTTTTGATGCGATTGTGCGATGAGAGAGGCATTTAGCATAATGCCTTCTTGGCTGTAGTTCATGACTTCTTTTGCCATATCGATGTCACTCATTTGAGATTTTGAAGCCGAGAGAGTTTTGATCTGGGCAAAGATGGCGTTCGTCGAACTCTCAAGTTCGGACATAGTCGATCCAACGGATATTTGGGCTGCATGGAGAGTTTTCATAAACTCGGTTATGCCTTCTTGGGTGCTTAGGTCATTGGCGGACAAGTCTATAGCAGGCAGATTGGTCGATACAGAGCTGTTGCCAAGCGAAAAACTCATCTCTTTGCCAAAAAGAGACTTCCCGTTAAACGAGGCGTTGTTGATGCTGTTTTGCATACTGCGGGCTATAGCGGCGGACTGGTCGTGCAGCATCGCTTTTTGGTCACTGTTGAGCGCGGCACTGTTCCCCTTTATAGCGAGTACGTTCAAATCATCGGCACTCTGAGAAAGTCCGCTTAAAACACCGTCAGCGATCTGCATCATAGATACCGCGTCATTGGCATTTGCCAGCCCCTGCGTCAAGCCGCTTATATCACTTCCTACAGCATTGGCGATAAGCGCCAAGGCGGCATCAGACAATTGTTCCGTCTTGCCGCTCCCCATTTCGGTGATAGATGCGGTAGACTCTTTTTGATGGGCGTTGATGTTGTTTAGCGTGTTGCTTGAATAGTTGTTAACTTGCATGCGATACTCCTCACATTCTTTAGATCATAAATAATAGCCTTCTTTTGCTAATAAAACACTAATAATAAAAAGACAACTGACCAGCTTGGGAATCGGTTTAAATGCTTTGGAGCAGGGCAGAGGCGGACCTGCTTCTAGAAGGGTGTTTTTACTCAGTACGCGATGTTCTGTCCCTATGAGTTGCCATTTATGGCGTGACGAGCCTAGCGAGGTGTCCTAGACACGAGCGCGGACCGAGATCAGGTTTGACATCCAGAAGGAAAGCGGCCTGACTCCCTACCAAAGACCAAAGCAGAGGAATAGCGAGGAGTGCGCGCAAACTGCTCCCCGACGCGGCCGCAAGCAGACCTATCGTGAAGATCGTGGTCGGGCACGGCAGACCGAAGGTGGGAAGTTCGGGATAGCCATTGCCCGCCTAGCGTGGACCACACGGGATACACCACAAGCGCGAAGACAAGCAGGACTATCCCCAAGCGCGTACGGATGCTCTTGGAAAAGGCAAACTCGACTCGGCGCTGAATCACACTGTGCCACGCGAACAGAAGACCTCCGATGATCGACAGTATGGCGAAGCCATATGCCAGTGGATTGATGCGGGTAAAGAACATTAAGTGGTAGGCGACACCGAGCCAAACCCAGAGCAGGGCCAAGATAGCTGATACTGCCATACTGAACCATGGGCGCCGAAGCGCGATGAAAAAATTATCGCCAGCACTGCAAGCAGGCCAAGAAAGACCTGGGCCGGCCAGAGCGTACTGTTGTAGAGCCTGAGAATCTCAAAAAACTGTTCAGTCGTGAAAGGCAGTTGCATGGTGCTGCTCCTGATAGCTGACTATTTACCTATAAAATCATGTGGTAACATAAATTAATATGCAAGATAAAAAGAAGCAAAAAAGGGCAGGAGGGGATTTGTGCCGGTTTTGTCTAAAACTTTATACTTGTCTCCTCCCTAATTTTTTTTGATTTACATTTTTATCCCGAATTTTCCAAGAATTAATATCATCAGGTAATAAGCAGTTATTGTCAACATAACTGAGATAGCCATACTGGGATAAAAGCTTATTCCTTTTTTGATTAAGATCGGGAACATTATAAACAATGTCATTGACGGAAGAATGAGCCAAATGATTTTGTTTGAAAATTCCACCGCAGCATTACTGTTGTTTGTATCTACATACATCCACGTCATGGCCAATATTGACACCAATGGAACAGCTGCCAATAAGGCACCGACCAAAGTGCTTCTCTTTGTTATTTCAGATATAAGTACGATTAAAAGGGTTGTAATAATAATTTTTGTAATGTAGTAATACACTGTTTATCCTTAATGGTGCTAGCCTCTTATCGGGCTGACACATTGATTACTGACCTGTAAAGTTGGCACCTGTCATTTCACCATACTGATTTACAAAAATATAGAGATTTTGCCGTTTTGGGTTTAACTCTTTTTGGTTTTTAAAAGTAACTACCCATTCAGGCACTGATTGGTAAGTTTGCTGTTTGATAGTGTCAATTGAGACATTCTCCCAGCTCTTATCAAGCTTTCCATCAGCGGTATACTTTTTAACCTCTTTAATAGCGATCTCTTTTGCTTTTGCCTCATTGATTTTCACCTTCGAATGACTGTGACCGTGGTCGTGGTCATGCCCTGCACCTGCATACAATGGATTTGCTCCGAGTGTTAAAATGGCTGTAATGGCAACCTTTGTAATAGTTTTTTTCATGTTGTTCTCCTTGTTATAATGAACCGTGTGTATTTTGTTTTGACTTTTGCGCATTCATATCAAGATGAATATGCGTGTGAGCGTCTTTGTTAAAGCCGAACCCTTCTTCGTTTGTAGTATGCAAATAGCCATGCAACTGCATAAGCAACAACATGAAACCTGCAAACATAAGAACATGGTTGGCAACCTTGCTTTGCTGCATAAATGACTCTTTTTTGCGCCAAAGCATTAAAATAAAAAGCATTGGAATAAGGGCGATAATTTGTCCGATCTCAACACCGATATTAAATGAAATAATTCTCAATAGTATATCGAGATTGTTTTCACCAAGAGGAAGCTGTTGCAGACGTGTAGATAGTCCGAAACCGTGGATAAGTCCAAAGAGTAATACAACCCATAGCAAGTTTGGAGATTTGACATGCAGGTAGTTTTGGAACCCTTTATTGTTGTCAAATGCTTTATAAATAACGCTGATTGCTATTACGGCATCGATCAAATAGTAGTTGGCGTTAACGCCCATGAAAGTTGCCAGAATCAAGGTGATACTGTGTCCCAATGTAAAGATGGAGACGAATTTAACAATATCTTTGAGCGTGTTTAAGAAAAAGACCACACCAAACAAAAAGAGCAGGTGATCATATCCTGTAAGCATATGGGTGACACCAAGCCATATATATTTGAGGTTTCCCCCATCAAGCATTGCATGTTTGTCTGCAGCTGAAATACCGTGTGCAAAAGCTATGGTATTGAGCAGAAGTAATGCCCCTAAAATTAAAAGTATTTTCATAGACTTCCTTCTGGAAAATTGTAAGTATTTAAAGTGATAATAGTTGAGAAAAAGCTAGACGATGGGAGGACGAAATAATTCTTTAGATATAAAAGAGTGGTATAGCTCAATAAAGTCAAAGTTGTTTTCTTGGATATAAGAGGATGGTTCCATTTGAATACTCTCTGCTATATAAAAATCAACATGATTGACTTTATGGTTATGTGTATGTTCTAATGTATTGTGGACGTGCTGATGTTTATGAACAGAACACGAACTATTATGAAAATCGTGTTTAAAAAAAACATCTGTCGCCGCGAATAGGCTGATACCGAAGATAGAAAGAATAATGAAATTGATAATCATATGTCGCTTCATCACTCTTCCTTCTTCGTCAAATAGCTGCTGTGAATTATATCAGTCAAATATTAATATATGAAAATTTGCTTTGTAGATTTTGCGCTGCTGTTCAAGTAGAAAAATGGACCGGCAGAAGAAAAGTAGGGTGTTGAAAGTCGGGCGTGTGTGACAGATTTGTGTGCCAATTGCTTTTTGTGTGGGTGATGTATTTTTGAAGCTCGTAAAATAGGGGGTTGTAGAAGAAAAGTGGTGACCCCAAGGAGAAGGTCACTGACTTTTTATAGCCCCCTATACAAGGGCCTTAATTGAGTATCAGAACTCTTTGTGTACCGTTTTGTGTACCAAATTTATGCGGTAATTCTATCATTTCCAGTAACTGTAAGTCAAGTAAACTTAGCAAGATAATAGACTGTTATTTGAATACGATGGTGGTTGATGGCTTTACTCACAAATAGACATGCCGCAACATGTGAACTTCCTTCTTCAACCTTCTGTTCATATAGTTCTTTTGAGTAGAATGCCCGGATGTCATGCGAACTCATCCCAAATATCTGTAACTGTCTGTAATAAGTACTTTGAACAGGTAGTTTTACTTGCTGTTCTTGCAATCGTAAAAGCATAAGTTTTAGCTCCAATGAGATAATTTTAGCTTGATATTTTTGCCCATTTTTTCCGATGATATTTAGTAATTTTAAGCCATCCAAATGCTTTTCTAAGTTTTGAATAACAGCGTATGCTTCACTTACTCTGATTCCGGTCGTATATTGTAGTTGAGCCACAACACTTAGTGGTTCACCTAGCTGTCCAATCACATATGTTGGATGAAATGGTGTTGTAACGGCCTTAGGTTCTCCAATTACTTCGCCATGAGCAATGGCATCTTCTTTATAATTAGTTACAAGAGCATTGAAGTAGGGCATATCAAGGTTTATGTCTACATTAGCACTTTGAAGTCCTTGTACCATTCCGCTCCATCCTCTGATATAGTCTTCTTGGGTTGAAAACGATAAACCATCCAACCTATCGTTTAACATGTCGGTCATGTTCTCTTCATTCATCAGTTGGTTTAGTTTTCCTTCCAGTTCATGTTCTTCGGCATATTTTTTTAGATCAGATAAATATCCATCTCTTTTGATTTTGGTACTATCGGAGTGCGTCTTATTTGAATTAGCTCCATTTCTCGGTTCTTTAAATGCAGCAAGACGAAAATTCACATCTCGTATCTGCTTATCCCAAGTCTTTCCTTTAAGCTGTGCCATTTTCTAACCTCCATTCTTTTAATGATTTGATGTATCTTTTGATTGTAGATAGAGAAGGTGCATCTTTTTTTTGTTTCAGATGCTTATATATTTCGTGTGAACTCAATTTTGCGTCATGAAGTTTTACAATAGTGCCCTTATAAATTTGGATCCCTATATTTTTAAAACCTAAAAGTGGTGCGGTTGTCTCTAGTCTGATTTGTTCTTTACGCTGATATATAGAAGCAAGAATAAAAAATGATTTCACAATCTGCTCTTTTTTGATTCCATTTTTTTGAAAATGTCCATACATTCTGTTAGATAGTTCTTTAGTCTCATCTATTGATAAGTCTAATGTTTTAGCTGCTCGTGCAGTGTAGTTAATTTTTGGCCACATGGAATGACCCCAAAAAACTAGACACAATTTCAATCGGTTAATTAGATAAAATGATGGAAGTCATTTAAGAGAATTAACAAGAGGTCAAGATGCCACCAAGATATACAGATGAGTTTAAGATCGAGGCAGTAAAGCAAGT
>JAGXFN010000011.1 GCA_024637195.1 Arcobacter sp. | reverse complement strand
GTTTTGAGATCTCAAGTGGTGGCGATACTCCAATGACATCTCCGACGATCATTAACTTCTCGATCACAAAGGTTAATGGAAGCGATGAAGGTGGTATCTATATTAAAGATGAGACGACTGCACCGACATTCATCAATGGTCTGGTAACAACGATACCAGCTGACGCTGGTATCCATACAAAGAAAGTATTCACAACTGCACAAAAAAATACTATCGCATTTAAAGATGTGATTCTTAAATAGTACTTTCACACTCGAAGGGGGGAGCTTTGGCTCTTTCTTCCTTCGTAACAACTTCTTATACCTTTTCATAGAAGTAGAAATTATATTAATATATTGAGAACTAAATATATTAAAATTAATTCCTATATGTAGCTTTGTAACCAAACTGTAGCACTCAGGTAACCTCTAAGTAACCATTCTTTTCTATCATTCCAACATCTAAAACTTAACGGGGAACCTATGTCTAGAAAAATACTAAGTATAGCGGTAGCAACGCTGCTTTCTGCGGCAACGCTTTACGCCAATTCAGAAAATATGGCTGAGTCACTTATGAAACTTCGCGCGGATGTTGAGCAGCTCGATGCAGCGATCAATGACGAAAAAGACACTTATCAGGCTTCAATGAAATCATTGTACCGCCAAAAGAATGATCTTGAGTCTGTCGTCGCAAGAGAAGACCTGAAGATCAAGCAGATCGAACGTGAACTTGAAAAAGCGCGCGCAGAGATCAAAGAAGCAGGAAAAAACACTCAGGGGCTGAAGCCGCTGATCATCGAAGCACTTGGTGCACTCGAAGAGAGTGTGAAAAACTCCATTCCTTTTAAAACGGCGGAGCGTCTTGCAGATATCTCCAAGATCAAGTCACAGCTCAATGACGAGCTGATCACACCGGAAAAAGCTCTGGCGCAGACATGGAACGCTTACGGCGATGCGATCCGCATGAGCAAAGAAAACGGCGTCTTCAAACAGACGATTAAGATCGGCAACGAAGAGCGTTTGGCAGAGGTTGCACGCATCGGTACGGTGATGATGTACTTCAAACTCCCTGATGAGAGAGTGGGCTATGTCACCAAAGACGCCAATGGCTGGTTCTACAAAGAGGCAATGGCAAAAGATCAAAAAGAGCAGATACTATCGCTCTTTGAGGCATTTAAAAAGCAGATCCGTTCAGGTTACTTCACTCTTCCTAACGCGATTGTTATGACGGAGGTTAAGTAATGAAAAAGATCCTATCACTGTTTATCGCATTAAGTATCGTTGTCTTCGCTGCAAGCGAGACGGAACTGGAGCGTGCCTACGCCAAAGAGTTCGCTTATCTAAAAGCACAAAAAAACATGCTCGAAAAACGACTCGACGAGGTTAAAACGACACAAGAGAAGAAACTCAGAGGACTTAAGTCAGAGTTGAGCCTTCTTCAAAACGTCGTATTGAAGAAAAACGCCCAGAGCGAGAAGCTTGAAGATATGCTTTTTCGTACACAGCAAAATGTACAGTCCGTCTCGGACGACACCTCTTTGATCGAGAATGTCATGATGCAGTCAACTTCATTGCTTAAGCCTTACGGCATTGAGATCAATGTTGAAGCAAGCAATTACCAGGCTTCACTGAAAGATGTCTTTGCAAATACGCAGCGTTTGATCCACAGACTCAGCAGTGTCCAAACTACACCGGGCAAGTTTTATGTAGCCGACGGCAGCGAAAAAGAGGGCACACTGATCAAGGTCGGAAATGTTGCGACATACGGTGTCTCTTCTGACGCGGCAGGTGCTTTGGTACCGGCAGGAGACGGCAAACTGAAACTTTGGAATGCTGAGGAGTCAGCTGCGAGTGCAAGAGCACTGCTAGAGGGCAAAAAACGTGAAGAGATCAATATCTTTTTGTATGAAAATTCAGAAAAAGAGATCGAAGATGCACGAGAGAAGAGTGTGGTCGACGTGATTAACTCCGGCGGTATGATCGGATGGGTCATCGTGGTCTTGGGTCTGGTAGCGCTTGTCCTTGCTGCTTTGCGTTCTGCCTTCTTGATGAGTGCGAGCAAGTCAACTGGCAACCTGGCGAAGTCTGCACTTGAAAAACTGCTCAAAGATGGCAAAGAGGGCGCACTGAACTTTTTGAAATCAGAAAAGGGCTCGACAGCACGTGTGCTTAAGGCAACGATCCGTAACCTTGACCGCGACCGTGAACACATCGAAGATATCGTTTCAGAATCAGTCATGCACGAAAGCGGAAGACTTGACCGTTTCGGCTCAGTCATCCTGGTCATCGCTGCAGTTGCACCCTTACTTGGACTTCTGGGCACGGTAACAGGTATGATCGCGACATTTGACATCATCACTGAGTTCGGTACGGGTGATCCTAAGCTTCTCTCAGGCGGTATCTCGATCGCACTTGTGACCACTGAACTGGGTCTGATCGTCGCTATTCCGGTTTTGATGGTGGGTAACCTTCTGAGCGGATGGGCTGAGCGCATCAAAGACAGTATGGAACATTCTGCCCTGCATGTGATCAACGAGTATAGCAAGCAGCGCTAAGATGGAGTATTTAATCCAAATGTTTGAGCAGTTTTTGACCTACATGAACAGCGGCGGCTTTGTAATGTGGCCGCTCGCACTCTCGGTCATCGTGCTCTGGTATGCGCTGGGGTACCGATATGACACCCTCAAACGCGGATCAAATGCGAGCGTACGCAACCTGGTGCGAAAGTACCAAGAGGGAATCCGTACCGAGTCCAAAGGGATGATCGACGGGGCAATCGTAGAAGCGATTGCTATCGTAAAACAGTACGGGCATACGCACGCCACCAGAAGCTATCTTGATGATGCCTTTAATCGCTATACGGTAGCTATAAAAAAATACACCGTCTTGATACGTATGCTCGTTGCAGCGGCACCTTTGATCGGTCTTTTAGGAACGGTTATCGGAATGATAGAGACCTTTGACTCACTGGCAGACGCGGAACTTTTTAGCCAAAGCGGCGGGATTGCCGGCGGTATCTCCCAGGCGCTTTTTACGACGCAACTGGGACTGGTAGTCGCGGTTCCAGGCCTTATCATCGGACGGATACTAGATAGAAAAGCGGACAAGATGCTTTTGGATCTGGACCAGATCAAAGATATTTTATGTGTAAAAGAAGAGGGAGAATAGATGCGTTTTCGTCAAAGAAAGAGTCAGGAGATCGGTGTTGATATGTCACCGCTTATTGACATGGTTTTTATTTTGTTGATCTTTTTTATGGTCAGTTCGACCTTTGTGAAAGATATGAAACTCGATCTTAACCGTCCGGGCGCTTCATCGGCATCAAAGGCCTCGTCCAAAGTGATCCGTGTCTACATCGACAAGGTCGGTGAGACCTATGTGGACACACAGCCGGTAAAAGTATGGGCGATTCAGGGAAAAGTACGCGATATGCTGCGCGCTTCAACTGACGGGTCTGTCCTGGTTATCGCGGATGATGCTATCGCGGTCGAGAAGTTGATCGAAGTGGTCGATCAGTGCCGTATGGCCGGGGCAAAAGATGTTGCTGTTGCCACTGAAAAAGAGGTTGGCTAAGGTGAACGGTTCAATGAAAAAGCTTAAAGCACTTGCATGGATGCTTTTCGGGCTGTTTTTTGTCTTCGGGACGGTCATCTTTATGAATGAAAAAGGCGGCCTCTCTGAGACTAAGGTCAAAAAAGAGAGCAGCAGTTTCAGCGCGCAAAAGATTGCCAAGCCTAAGCCTAAGCCTAAGCCGAAACCGGAAAAAAAGCCTGAACCAACAACGCCTAAACGCACCGCGCCTTCGCCCTCGCTAGATTCTGCTCTGAGCGGGATCGATACAGGTCTTGATGCCTTTATGAGTGGTGATATCAATATGCAGGACGCGCTTCTGGGCGATGTCGGCAAAGACCTTGTTATGAGCGAAGACTCCGTCGATGTTACACCGCAGCCTATGGAGCGCTCGGCGATGGCCTATCCTAAAAAAGCACGCAGTATGGGCGTGACCGGGCATGTGACAATGAACCTTCTTATCAACAAAGAGGGCCGGGTCGAGCAGGTCAAAGTGCTTGAGTCCGAGCCTGCGGACACCTTTGAAGAGGTGGCTATAGCCGGCGTTAAAACATGGCACTTCAAGCCAGCCCAATACAAAGGCGAAGCGGTAAAAGTCTGGGCCAAACAAAAAATCCGCTTTGATCTGGAATAGGAAATATAATGACTAAACTATTAACTTTTATGTTGCTTATAATGCTGAGTCTAAACACAGCCCAAGCAGCTAAGAACGCTGATGACATCGACCATATCGCTTTGGCAGCACTGCTGTTAAAAGACGGTTTTATCGCTCGTGCGAATGAAGAGCTGATGCAGGTCGATCTTGAAGATGAGAAGATCGACAAGGCACGCTTTTACACGCTAAAAGGACTGGTCGCGACAAAAGAGGGGAACTTTGCAGACGCAAACGGTTTCTTTATGGAGTCGATGAAGCACGGTGAAGTAGACAAGACGGTTTACCTCTATATCGCACAAAACAGTTTCAAACTCAATGATTTTGAAGGCGCACTGGCCGCAATCGCCAACGCCGGTGAAGCAGCCGGACAGAGCCCCTCTGTTATCGGGTTGAAAGCAGAATGTTTGTGGCGATTGAACAGAGCTGATGCCGCGCTTGAGACTTTACGGGAGGGAAATAAGGCTTTTCCTGAGTATTGGAACTTTTATAAACAAAGATTTAGCTATTTGGTAAGTCTTGAACTTTACCAAAGTGCACTCGAAGACGCCCATGTCTACATCGTTAATGCCAAGCCAGACGAAAAGAGCGTGCTCTCTTTTATAGCCGCACTTCGCAAAAGTGGCGCAACGCAAAAGGCGATTGAACTTGCAGAAGAGGCAAATATACTTTTCTATGAGAGTGCCGAGATCACAGTGCTGCTTGCGCATCTTTATCTGGACAAGTCGATGATCCAAGCCGCGGCTGATCTCTTTGACGAGGCCTCTATAGAAAACAGCAAGTACACTAAAGAGGCGGCGGAGATGATGCGCCGTGCACGTGAGTTCACTATGGCACTGTACAAAAATTCGCAGATGCTCGAGCAGAAAGAGAAACTCAAGCAGCGTATCGCGATCTATGTAGAGTTTAACTCATACGAACGCATTGTTGCAAGCCGTGATGCACTTGAACGCAGCGGACTCATCGAGGATGAATCCATCCGCTATGCCTTGGCATACGCCTACTACATGATCGGAAACTACGATCAAAGCGAAGCCGAACTGAAACAGTTGACTCAGCCGGACCTTTTCAACAAAGCAACAGAATTGAGAAAAAACATGCAAAAATGCAAAGACAACCCTTGGGAGTGTGAATCATGAGAAGCTTAGTCGTATTAATGGTATTTATGGCTTCATTGTGGGCTATCGATACGGGAAGTCTCTCTTTTTATCTAATGAAAGACGGTAAACCGCTAGCAAATCAACAGGTGATTGTTTTTAAAAAATCCGATGTTGCGCTGATCAATATGCCTAGCACTTACTCACGCCATGCGGAGTTCAGTACGGATAGTGATGGGTTTATAGAGACCGTATTGCCGGTAGGAATCTATAACCTCCAGTTGATCGCAAAAGACAAAAACATCGCCCAAGCGGCTGTAAAAAAGAACTTTGTCATAAAGAAAAATAGAGAATCTCAGATAATTGTCTCTTTGAAGAAGGACAACACAGTTGCATTTGAAGATGTAGAAGCGCCACAAGCAGATATGAAAGCAGCCGTGAGCGACAGCAATGTGAGCAGAGTAAAGGGGTCGTTGCAGCTGACTCTACGCTCCGCAGAAGATCAAAAAACGATCAAAGATGCACGCGTCTTTATCCAAGGTCTTAGTATTGATGTCAAAAGTGCTGCTGATGGAAGCGTGGACTTGGAGTTACCGGAGGGCAAGTATACCCTCTCTATCATCCACAGCAATTACAGTGCGCAGACACTCAACGTCACGGTTATACCAAAAGAACTGGTGACAAAGTCTGTTGAACTTTCGCCGGCATCCATGGAGCTAGAAGAGTTCGTTGTTTTAGCCCCTCAAGTACAAGGAAGTGTGGCTTCCGTTGTTGCTGAGGAAAAAAACAGTGAAAGTATCGCAAGCATAATTGGTGCAGAACAAATGTCAAAGCAGGGTGATTCTAATGCAGCAAGTGCTCTAAAACGTGTTGCAGGGGTAACTTTAATAGGTGGAAAAAGTGTTTATGTCCGTGGACTTGGAGACAGATATTCGACGACTGAGATGAACAGTATGTCGTTACCTTCACCCAATCCACTTCAAAGAACAATTCCATTAGATCTATTTCCAAGTGCTGTTATTGGAAGTTTAGAAGTACAAAAGACATTTTCTCCTGACATAACAGGTGCATTTGGAGGCGGGTATATCAACGTTCGCACAAAAAAATCTGTTGATGAAGATTATGTCAAATTCAAAGTAGGCCTAAATGCACATGACACTTATGGAGATAGTGCACCAAGTTATGAGCCTTCAACAACTGACTGGACTGGATATGATCACTCTTTTCGTCCATTCCCTACCGGATTTGTTGATGCATCAACCTCAAAAATTGGAGAAGTTGCTCCTGACGCAAGTGTTTTAACACCGCAAGAGTACCAAAGCATGCTTCAAAAAAGAGATGTGAACAACCAGACTATGAATGTTCCATTGGGAACTGAGTTTGAAATGGAAGTAGGAAAAAACCTTAGTTTTTCTGATGAACATGAACTCAACTTCTTAGCAACATATGGCTATAAATCAGAAGCAAAATTACAATCATTTGCCTCAACCGAATATGATATTTCGGATGGAGTACAATCTGAAATAGCTTATAATAGCGCTGTATCAGACCACTATACACAAACTATTCAGCATGGAGGGATTTTTAATACTAATTACCGTTTAAAAAACTTTGATGTTGGGTATACCCTTTTATATGTGTTGAATACAACAGATAAAACGAGAGCATCAACGGGTACATATGGTGAAAATCAAGTAGATCAGAAAAAAAGTCTTTTTCAATGGCAAGAACGAGAACTTATAGTCAATCAAATAGCAGGTGGACTTGACTATGAAGCATTAGTGAAAAATAGATTCGACTTCGGTTTTGAATTTGCAAAAGCTGCTGAGTATGTCCCTAACGATGTTTCATATAACTATACAAAGCAGTTTGGAACATACTATAAATTTAGCAATCAGAGTCAATTACTGTATGAGAACAGAGAGACTATAGATAATGTTGACAATTACTTCCTTAAAAACCGTTCATATATTCCTTTTGTCAGCGAAGAAGATTATATAGAGCTTGGTGGAGTTATAGAGAAGAAAGACAGGACCTACAGAGCTATTACTTTACAGGTACAAGATCCAACAAGCAGTTTGCCTGCTGATATTGCAGCTGGAGGTATTAACAGTATCATCAATTATACTGATGGAAGTGCTTTACAATATTCTTATTATTCGACGCCCGCAGATAACTACGATGCTAGTATGAAGCGTGATGCTGTTTATGCAAAGGCATTTATAAAACCAACGGACTCATTAGAACTTAGCTTCGGTGTCAGAAAGGTCAATCTGGAACAAACTGTTGATCAGTTCAATAAAGGTGCGGGAAATATAGTAGGCTCAGAAGAGACAATGCTGGAATTTTCAAAAACGCTGCCAAGTATAGCAGCAAAAATTATTTTTGATGAACAAAACCAATTGCGCTTTGCTTATGCACAGACATATATTTATCCAGATTTTAGAGAGGTTGCCCCAGCCCAATTTACACATCCTGTTTTTGATGCTCTAGTGATTGGAAACCCAAGCTTGATTGAAACAGATATCAAAAACTATGATGCCAGGTATGAATACTACTTTAATACAACAGATGTCATAAGTTTTGCTTTGTTTTACAAGCAGTTAGACAATCCAATTGAAGATACCGTGGTAGAAAATACAAGTGGGGCATTGACATTTTCATATGACAATGCACTTGCTGCTGATATTGCAGGTTTAGAATTAAGTGCAAATAAAAATCTTGATTTTATATCGGATGACTTGAATAATTTCAGCATTTCTGGTAATTATACTTATCTAAGTTCATCTATTGAACTTTCCGCAGAACAAAAAGCAAGGTATGTATCAGACGACAGAGGATTGCAAGGCTTGTCACCACAAGTTATAAACCTTGCAATGAACTATAATGAAGTAGGAACACGTTCTGTTAATCTGTCATTTAATAAGATGGACAAAAGATTGATGCGCATTGGAACAGAAAATCCATTGACTACCACTGTTAGAAATGTATATGCACTAGATCAATATGAGATTCCACCTGCATTGTTAGACTTGACGTGGATTGAATATTTTAAATCTACAGCGTTGAATACAAACTTTGCCTTGACGCTTAAGATGAAAAATTTATTAGATGGGGAAACAGAATGGATAGAAGGTTCAAAAACAATCTTAAAATTTAAAACTGGTCGTTCGTATTCTATGTCATTAAGTGCCAAGTTCTAAAATAAAGGTGGTTCTATGCTCATAAAAGCAGGAGATTCTTTTTGTATAAGAGCATTGTTCGCAATATTTTTTTTCTCTAAGTTGCTTGTGGGTGATACTCTTGTTGACCCTAAAACCTTTTTGATGTGGCAGGATGTTGCGCAAAACAAAGGGACACTTCATGCCTGGACAGATGCCAAAGAGTATTGTGAAAGCTTGAGCGAGGGTGGTTTTACTGATTGGTGGCTTCCGAGTGAACAGGAACTGGCCAGTATCGTCGATACTTCCCGCTCGAAGGGAAGAATGATCCAAAAAGGATTTATCTACTTTAAACCCCGCTACTACTGGACATCTACGACCTATGCCTGGAATGCACCTCACGCCTGGGCTATCTCATTTAAAAATGGCCTTTCGATCGCGGTTGAAAAACAACAGCTGCTGCATACGCGTTGTGTGCGCTGCAGCGATTTTAAGCGTTGCCTTGAAAGTTTTTATAACAAATAGTCTTTTGAAGCTTGATAATGAACAGGGTTACTCGACTTCTTTCTGCGCACTTTTTTCTATGACATCTTTGATGATCTCTTCGGCGATCTGCTGAGAGCTTTTTTCCTCAGTCTGGATAATTGTGTCCGCGCAGGCTATGTATTTTGGATGGCGCTGAGAAACAAGTTCTTTTGCCTTGGTCATATTTTTTAGCAAGGGACGTTTTTTGAGTTTTTTCTTGGCATTTTCAAAGGTGTTGATCCGGTCCAAGATGGCGTTAAAAGAAGACTCGAGATAGATGACATGGCCGATCTCCTGAAGATTTCCAACGTGAAAAAAGCCTCCTCCGGTTGAGATGATCGTGTCTTTGACACTCTTCTCAAGCCAGACAGAAAGCTTCTTCTCGATTTCTCTGAAATAAGCCTCACCCTCTTTTTCAAAGATCTTTTTGATGCTTCTATTTTCCATACTCTCGATGAGGTCGTCCGTGTCAATGCTCACGCGCCCGGTAAGTTTTGAAAGCTCACGCGCGAGCGAGCCTTTGCCGACACCCATAAAACCCATAAGTATAATATTGTTATTTTTCATGAGGATGATAGTAGCAGATAAATGCTTAGTTGAAAACTAAAGCTGCAATTTGGATACTAATGTGACTTTTCATACAGCGGCCGGCAGGTCATACAAAAGTTGGCATAAGGTTTGGCTTTTAAACGTGCTATGCCTATCTTCTCTGCGCACATCTCGCAGGTGTTATAGGAGCCATTTCTAATCCGCTCGAGAGCATGCTCAATCTCTCTTAGCTCAGATTTTTGTTGGTCTGAACTTACTTGTTCTATCATTGCGTCGCTGCGCATGGAAGCAAAGTCCATATCATCATTGTTCTCTTGTGCTTGGAGCTGGCCCAGTTCCTTGGCTGCGAGAGCAATGTTTTGAAGGATATGCTCTTTTGCATCAAGCAGCTGATCTTTGAAAAATTCTAACTCTTTGGCTTGCATTTTAGACCCTTTTTGGTAATGAAAGTACATTTATGTTTCAATTGAACCCTCTTTTAGCATAAAGTTTTCTTATGAAATAAAACTGATGTCTATTTATTAAAAAAAAAGATATTATTTTGCAATAGATACTAAAAGGATGAAAATGAAAAAGATAGTTTTTCTCTTATTGATGAGCGCGTTGTCGCTTATGGCCTGCCCGCAGGGCAAGGCGTGTGATGTAGAGACAAAAGGTCCTCAGACGGCGATGTTCAAGCCGGTCTGTGATAAAACAGGGGAGGCAAAAGCCTGCCCGACAAAAGAAAACATGGCATGATCGGGAAAAATCGACTGCAAATGTCCGAAATGCGCACAAATGAAATGTTCCGGAAAGACTGACTGTCAGTGCCCGAAATGTGCAGAGATGAAATGCTCAGGCAAAGATGACTGCAGCTGTCCAAAATGCGCACAAAAGAGCAAAGCACCTTGCCCCCACTGCAAAATATAGCCAAACTGCAGGGCACTTATAAACAACAAAGCGCTTCCCTCTTGGGCCGCGCTCCAGTCTTTATGGCAGTCTCACAAAAACTGGTATAATCTTCATTATGTATAAAAAACTTCTTATCTCACTCTTATTGCTTGTCCTAGTCGTGCTCTCTTCTGCAAATGTTGTGGACAGAGTCAGCTCAAACCAGCTTGACAGGGCATTTACACGCGCGGTGAGCGTTTTTGCGATCGCACGAGGTCTTAACGGGCTTATATCCGTTGTCCAAGGCACGGAAGTCTATGCGACTCCGGCAGGGGTCGGCGTCAACTTTGCCCTGGGACAGATCGTGGACCCGATGAACGACATGGTAGAGCGTTTCTCCTGGGTCATGCTGATGAGTTCTGTATCTTTGGGTGTACAGGAGATCGTCTTGTATCTTGGACAGACTCAGCCGGTAAAACTTATTTTTGCCTTGAGTGCTCTGTTTTTGATGCTGCTGCTGTGGGTCCCGAAACTGTGGCATGCACAAAGTTTCAATTTCGTCTTTAAATTTCTTGTTGTGTTTTTGTTCTTGCGCTTTGCCGTACCGATGATAGTGCTTGTAAATCAGAGCATATATGCCTATGCGCTTGAGCCAAGATACCAAGAGGCAAAAGCGGCCTTGGAGCTTTCTAGCAATCAGATCGAGGGGATTGTCAGTGAGGTGCAGACCAACAAGGAGAAGCAGACCGAGGTACAAGAACGCAGTTTTATAGAAACGTTTAATGAGAAACTTGATTATTTAAACATTAAGAAGCACTACCAGAATCTTAACAAAAAGTTCAAAGACCAACTGCAAAACCTTGAGAAGAAGTTCGATCATGCGATTGCATATATTTTGACCCTGATCACGATCTTTATCGTCGAGAGCATCCTGCTGCCGCTTCTTGTGCTTTGGGCCTTTATTAAGCTCTTCCGGGGCTTTTTGCAAAGCGATATGGCACAATTTGTAGAAAAAAAACTATAGAAAATGCTTAACACCCTTTTAAAATAGTTGAAGATATGATGGTCTCAAAACTTATAGAAAAGGATAAAAAATGGCAGTAAGAATTACAGATTTGTGCATCTCATGCGATGCGTGTTTAGATGAATGTCCGACCAATTCGATCGTAGATGATGATGACAATCCGACAGGCGAAGAGTACTATTATGTAGACCCTGAGACCTGCAGTGAATGTGTTGGCGATCATGACTCTCCGGCATGTCAAGCCGCTTGTCCTACAGAGGGGGCTATTGTTTGGGACTTGCCGTTTAATGATGAGAACCGTGAACACTTTACGGGCAGTTCTTTATATAAACTTCCAGATGAGGGAATTGATAACAATCAGCCTTTTCGAAAAGAGGTTTCAATGGAAGATAGAAAAGCCGGCAACGTCGATTCTGTCATCGAGTAAAAACTTAGGCACCCGCCTAAGTCCTTCTATAGCTTCGTGAAATTTCAAAAATGCAAGAGCCGTTTTGATGCGCTCTTTTATACACCAGCACCACACCTATAAGCCATTTTATACCATTGCTCTTGTATAATACACGCAATTTATGCAGCGGTGCTGCAACGGAGACAAGATGATTACCTTCAGTGACTTACTTTTAAAGCTTCAGATCTTCTGGAAAGAGCAGGGGTGCAACATCCTCCAGCCTTATGACATCCCGGCAGGTGCTGGAACCTTTCACCCGGCGACATTTTTGCGTTCACTCGACTCCAAGCCCTGGTCTGTGGCTTATGTCGCGCCTTCACGCCGCCCGACTGACGGGCGCTACGGTGAAAATCCGAACCGACTGGGTTCATACTATCAGTTTCAGGCCCTGATCAAACCCAGCCCAGACAATATCCAAGAACTTTACCTCAAAAGTCTGGAATATCTCGGACTTGACCTTAAAGAGCATGACATCCGTTTTGTAGAAGACAACTGGGAGTCGCCGACACTCGGTGCCTGGGGACTGGGCTGGGAAGTGTGGCTAAACGGCATGGAAGTGACGCAGTTTACCTATTTTCAGCAGGTTGGCGGTATCTCCTGCGATCCTGTCGCTGTCGAGATTACCTACGGAACAGAGCGATTGGCGATGTATCTGCAGGGAGTTGATTCGGTTTTTGACATCGTATGGAATGAAAATGAGCACGGCAAGACGCTTTACCGGGACATTCATAAAGAGAGCGAGATCGAGTTTTCCACGTACAACTTTGAAGTTGCCGATACCGATATGCTTTTTGCCGAGTTCGATGCCAAGGCAAAAGAGTGCAAGAGAACTTTGGAAGCGGGTCTTCCTCTTCCCGCCTACGACCTCTGCATGTCGGCCTCAAATACCTTTAATGTACTGGACGCGCGCAAGGTGATCTCCGTTACCGAGCGCGCCAACTATATCCTGCAGATCCGAGAACTCTCAAAAGGGTGCGCGGAGCTTTACAAGTCTCAAGAAGCTGAGCGCAATGCAAGAGTTGCAAAAAACTAGACTTCTTTTTTTCTTCTGCACATAGTCTCGGCGGAAATTTGTATTTTTCGCCTAAGCGCTTCTGCGCGTTTGCCATAGTTATGGCAAAACGACTGCTTTAGCTTTACAATACTCTTCTTATAGTACAATTGCTCATGAATTCTCCCACAAAACAAGCCGAGGCGCTCTGCAAAACAGATGTTTCTTCGGTAAAACTTATCGGCCAGATCGACACGATCATTTACGAGAACGAGAGCTTTTTTATCGCTGTTATGAGCGACAAAACAAAGATCTCAGGTGAGTATGTTGAAGCGCCGATCGAGAGTCTAAAGGGGGCGGCGGTGACGCTTGAGGGGGAGTGGCAGGAGCATAAGAAGCACGGTTCTACCTTCAAGTGCAGCTTTGTCAAAGTCAACCAATCCGAACTCTTCTTCTTTTTAAACCGCGTCGTCAAAGGCTTCACCAAGAAGCTCACGGCAGAGCTGATCGAGCATTTTGGCCAGGAAGGTCTGGTTGAGGTTCTAGACAACAATATCGAAAAACTTCTGGAGTTTAAAGGCGTCAAAGAGAAGAGGCTGGAGCGCATTCAAAAAAGCTGGAAACAGTTTCGCTCTGTTCGCCAGCTCGGAGAATTTCTTGCCCCTTATGATGTCAGCCCGGCTATGATACATCTCATCGCGACCCAGCTCAAAGATCTGCCGGACCCCGCAGAAAAGATCAAGAAAAATCCTTATGTTCTGACCAATATTAAGGGAATAGGCTTCAAGCGCGCCGATGAGATTGCCAAGAAGATGGGAGTAGGAGAGCTGGACGAGAACCGTTTGCATGCTGCCACGAACTACCTGCTGCGCGAACTCTGCGACATGCAGGGGAATTCCTGCATATCAAAAAATGCCCTCTACGAACGTCTGGACGAGGAACTCGGCCTCTTTAACCATTACGAGTTATATGAAAAAACCATTTTGGAGATGGTACACGGGGGGCATCTTCATCAGTTTGGAGAGCTTCTCGCACCGGACATCTACTATTACGCCGAAGAACAGATACTGCGTTTTATCAAGCACAAGTGCAAACAGGAGTTCGGCGAGATCAAAAAAGATCTCAAAAGCTTCATCAAAGAGCGCGAAGTTCAGGCGGGATTTAATCTCTCGGATGAGCAGCACAAGGCCGTAGAGATACTCAATACCGGTTCTTCGATCCTGCTGCTTGTCGGGTACGCCGGAACGGGTAAATCGACCTCCGCACGTCTGATACTCGACCTCTTAAAGGAAAAAGTCGGCGAAAATTCCATCATGTGTACAGCGCTCAGCGGCATTGCCTCGCAGCGCATTGCCGAAACGACGGGCTATCAGAGTTCGACGATACAGAGCCTTATCGTGCGTTATGAGGATAAGGACAAGATGCCCTTCAAAGTGGTCTTGCTGGACGAGGCCTCCATGGTCAACTCCATGCTCTTTTTTCAGTTGATCAAGATGGTCGATGATGATGCTGTCTTTATTATTGTAGGTGACGACGGACAGCTTCCGCCTATAGGTGCGGGAAATGTCCTCTCGGATATGATAAACCTTGAACTGGCACCGATGGTGAAACTCACACGTCTGTACAGGCAAAACGAGAAGCAGGCGATCGCTTTGGTGGCCAATACGATCCGCCAGGGCCAGGTTCCTGAGTTTTACGGAAACTATGATGACTTTCATTTTCAAGAGACCAGCATTGAGAACTACTATCAGCTCAAAAACTCCCTCTCCCAGAGCGATCTGCAGAGCTTGAGAGAGGAGCAGTCTCAGCAGATATTGGCCAAGATGATGCATCTGGCGGTTGAAAACATACCACACTCCAGAGAACTTCTCAAGGCAAAAAATATCCTGGGTTATCTCAACGCTTTTCAGGTGATAACGCCGATGAAAGGGGGAATATTGGGAAGCGAGAATCTCAACACAGTGCTTCAGACCTACTTCAATCCTTCATCAAAAAGTTCGGTAAAATCCGGGAAGTATGAGTATCGACTGATGGACAAGGTCGTGCATGTCAAAAACGAGAATATGCCCTGCTATAGCCAAGAGGGCTTTAAAAACGGAGATGAAAGTTTTGAAAAGCGGGTCTTCAACGGGATGGTTGGCCTGGTCTTTAAAATCAACATGGAAGATGAACTGCTTTTTGTCTTCTATCCTCATGAGGAGATGGTGGTCCAGTACGACTTCGACCAGCTCAAACTCTACCTCTCCCTCTCTTATGCGCTGACGATTCATAAGGTGCAGGGGATGGAGTATGAGAGCGTGGTTATTCCCATCAGTTATTCGCATTTCATCATGCATAACAGTAAACTTCTTTATACGGCCATCACGAGAGCCAAGGGACAGTGCTATCTTGTCGGGGAGGGCTCCGCATTTACGGCAGGCTGTAAAAAATATGACACAACACGGCGCCAGACGGTCCTGCAGGCACTCTGCTTGAAAGCGTATTAACGTCTATCTTAGATAAAGCGTGTTAGTATAAAAAAACTTAATTTAAAGAGCAAATATGAACTTCAGTACCATTAAAGCAAAACTCATTTTGTACCTTTTTGTCTCCCTTATCAGTATTGTCTTCGGGGTCATTTTTGCTTACATTATCGCTTCGCATGAGATCAAAAAGATTATGATCAACGATATTTCCGATCTTGCCCGGACCCTGCACAAGAGCATTGACTATATAGCCAGCAAGGACAAAGACGCGTATAAAAAAGCGGAGTTCACAACATTTTTAAATGAGATGAAGGTCGGTAAAAGCGGATATGTCTATCTGATAGATTCTACAGGAATCCTGGTCTCTCATCCGACGAAACAGGGAAAAAGCTTAGCCGGAAAGTCGTATGCCGAGCATATCATAAACGACAAAAACGGGGGTACTTATGAGTATGTGTCCGCGACTTCGGGCCAGGAGAAGATCGCGGCATACCGCTATATAAAGGCATGGGACATGTGGGTGGTCCCGGGGGTCAACAAGGCAGACTATTTTGAGGAACTGAAGACAAATTTTTTAAAATGGATGCTTTTGTGCGGATTGGGGATCAGTGCCTTGCTTGCTTTGATGGGGAAGATCATCGAGCGCCGCATCGTGCGTCCGGTTGAGAACCTTATCGGGGTTGCCAAAGAGTTGGCGCAAGGGGACGGAGATTTGAAAAAACGTCTCAATTTTCCGGGCAGGTCGGAAATGGCAGAGGCGAGCAATTATGTTGACAGGTTTATCAACCGTATCCAAGAAGTCGTCAATATCGCTAAATCCACGCTGACTTCTTCGGTAAAATCAGCCGAGCAGCTTGGCGGACTTTCGGCAAAGATGACCTCGCAGATAGAATCGCAACACGCGCTTACCAAGGCTTCAAACTCGCTTGCGCTGGAGATCAGCAGCTCACTGGACGAAAGCGAAGAAGCGGCGGTCAAAACAGCAGAAGACCTGAGCCGTACGGCAGGTGCACTCGAAGCAATGCTCAGCAAACTGACGCATATCTCGGAGTATGTCGGCGATGCAAGCATCAAGCAGGTGGACTTCTCGGATAAGCTGATGCAGCTCAATGAAGACGCCAAGCAGATCAAAGAGGTCTTGACGGTGATCCATGAGATCGCGGATCAGACAAACCTGCTGGCGCTCAACGCGGCTATAGAAGCAGCACGTGCCGGCGAACACGGGCGCGGATTTGCCGTCGTTGCAGACGAGGTGAGAAAACTTGCCGAGAGAACACAGAAAAGTCTCTCTGAGATCAATGCGACGATCAATATCGTTGTCCAGTCTGTCTCCGATGCCAGCGAAGAGATGAAGCACAGTGCCGAACATATGTCGCAGATCAGCACGATCAGCAACGAGCTTCAAGGCCAGACCAGTTCGACAAAGTCATCTATGGAACAGACGATCGAGTATGCGCAAAATGCGGCTAAACTGGCGACGACCACGGTACACAGGACGAAAAATCTGATAGAAAACATGGAAAACGTGACCAAGCTTTCAACACAAAGCGAAGCGATCATCCATGAGGTCAACAGCACGGTCGGTCTTATCATCACGCAATCGCATGAGCTGGAACTGCGCTTGAACGAGTTTAAATCATAAAAACCCTGAAGGAGTAGGATGCGTTTATTAGCACTAGTTTTGGTCTCTGTCATGGCATTTGCCGCAGAGTTTCCAAAAACATTTAGTTCTGCCGGAGACAGGGTATATGAAAATATGCACAAATATATGAAGATCAAGCATCTGCAGATCTATCAAGAGAAACCGGAACTTTTAGAAGCCTTCTGTCTGGACGCAAACAAGACAATGCTCAAAGGCTTTGCCCTTGACAAGATACAAGCGGATCTCGAGGCGAAGGTCGACAAAAAATTCGTAAAGTCTTATGCCAAAGAGCTTCGTTATCTGAGTCAAAAAAACGAGCGTATTGCCAAGCAGATAAAAAAAGACATCCTTCGGCTTTATCAGCAAGGAGAGCTTGAGAGCCTTGATGTGATGGGAAAAGCCGGTTTTATTTTGAGTGCGAAGATGCAGCAGTCGATCAATGAGAACAAAAAGAGTAAGACCGCGCAGTTACAAGAAACGTCGGCAGCACCTGCTCCTGAAAATACGAAGCAAGGCTCCTCCGAACTCCTGGTTGCGCCCATCGTGCCCGTAGTTTCTGCCGTAAGCATGGACAAAATCACAGAAGAAAAGCCGTCTATTGTACTGCCAGAAAAAGCGCTCAGCGAACTCGAATACTATCAGCTGAGTCTGGAAAACTTAAAAGAAGAGCTTTATATACTGCGAGAGAGCGAAGAGCAGACACAAACCGAGTGCCTGAACGACATAACAGCGATAAACTACTGGATGATCAACATTTTGGAAAATGAGAGAGATGCGTGTGCTGTAAGCGATGCGATCAAGCAGATGAAGAGTTATGATAAAAAGTCGGCCAAGACATGCGGACGTAAATCTATGCGCTATATCGAATGGCACGGGCGCATCAAGCCCTATGCCGGAAAGAGACTCTTCCAGGCAGAAGCTGCCTGCCACCGGTAATTATTTGAAGCCGTCGCGGAGATAGCGTGCAGGAAGCTGGAGCAGAAGAGGTTCTTTTGCAGTATCTAGCCACTGCATAAGGTGTAAGAGCTGCTCTTCATGCAAGGAGGTGCACCCCGATGTGGCAGACCCCGATTTTTTTTCTATGTGGATAAAGATACAAGAACCCCTCTGGGCTGTTGCGTCTTTGTTATGCCCGACTACAATGCCCAGGCGGTAGAGATTATCCTTGCGTTTCATATACTCGAAACTTTTAAAGCGCTGCGAAGCGTCCTCATCTTTTTCAAGCGTGATGATCTTATTGTACTGCGGCGAGCCGCTCTCGTCTATGCACAGTGTCGAGGTATCGACTTTTTTGTAGGCAAAGGCAAACGCCTCCTCCTCGTATCCGAAAAAAAGATCCAAACTAAAAAGACCGGCAGGAGACTTCCCGTCGCCCTCATGTTTGGTCGGTTCATCTTCACGGTGAGCAAAAGCCATTACACCCTCTCCCCAGGCCAAGCCCTCTCGTCCCAGATTGACACGGATCGGTGCAAAGGCCTTTTGCCAGCGATTGTCCGATTTTTCATAGGCTTGAAGCACAGCGTGATCACTGTGGAAACCTTCCGCAGTAACCAGAAGAAGCTGTTGCGTGCTCTGCGGCAGAGTGATTTGGGCAAAAAGATTGAAGGCAAAAAGAAGGAGCAAGAGTTTTTTCATGATAATATCGGTAACTTAGTTTGATTTAAAGATAACTATAATACCATAATCGTAATTTAATTAGAGTATAGGGAATTTAATGGTAATTCGTACAGCAAAGGGTGATGACGCACCATTTATTGCATGGGCAATTCTAGAATCGTCACGCGCTGGTAAAAAGCAGGGAGTCTTTGATCTGATCTTTTCGCCTGCTGAAGACATCTCTAAGATGTTGGAAACTCTAATTGTAAATGACATCAAAACGATCTGCCACTATAGCAACTTCCTGATCGCTGAGATTGACGGCGAGCCTGTCGGCGCCTTGTGCGGTTATGACGGCTACAGACTTTCGTGGGATAAGATGAGCGAGGCTTTGAGCAGCATGGGATGCAGGGGCAATTACAAAGAGCGTATCGCCTCCTATCTTTTGTGCGAGCCGGAAATCGATAAAAACACGATTATCCTTGATTTTATGATAACAAAAGATGAGTATAGAGGTCTTGGCGTTGTCAAAGAACTGGTCAAAAAAGTACTTCTGAATGCACGTCTCAAAGGCTTTAGAAAAGCGCAGACCGGCATAGAGATCGGCTCGATAGAGACACAGCTTGCTTATGAGAAGATGGGCTTTACTGCCAAAGAGCAGAAAAAAAGCGACTATTACCTCAAAGATTTCGGACGCGCGGGGATTACTCGATATGTTATGGATCTCTAAAAGAGCTCTCCTATCGAAACCCTAAGCAGCCTCTCTCTCTTACCTCCTGCCATCGCCATTGTCATGGCACTCTTGACCCGCCAGGTCTTCATCTCGCTGCTTAGCGGGATTGTTATTGGTGAGCTGATACTGCTTGGCGGGGATATTACACAGTTTATCCCGACAACGATAGAACGGCTTCTGTCACAGTTTGGCGAGGGCTGGAAGATAAAAACCCTCTTTTTTGTCATTATGGTGGGGGCCATCATCCGTCTCATCAGTGTTTCCGGAGCGATAGAGACGTTTATCGTGTATGTGCGCACGAAACGCATTAAAACAAAACGCAGTGCCTTGCTGATGGGTTACTCGGTTGGCATCTTGATCTTTTTGGAGTCCTCGATCACGGCTCTGGTCGTAGGGACACTGACAAAACCTCTGGCCAAATGCTATAAGATCTCCAATGCAAAACTGGCCTACCTCTGCGACAGCACCTCCTCTCCCGTCTGCTCGCTTTTTCCTTTTAACGGTTGGGGCGCTCTTCTTTTGGGGCTTATCGGGGTACAGATCGCCGAGGGTGTGATCGAGGGGAACAGTCTGTCTTTACTGGTCTACGCGATGCCGCTGAACTTTTACGCCATTGTGACGATGTTTCTTCTTTTTCTGGTCATCTTTACAGGCAGAGATTTTTCAGCGATGAAACGGGCGGAGCAGATGGCTCTGGAGGATAAGGAACTGTGCGATACCTCCATACTTCACAGCGGTATCACGATGAAAGCGATGTATTATCCGGTGGCAGTGATGCTCCTTAGTGTACCGGTGTTCTTATATCTCAGCGGGGAGGGAAACATCTTGGAGGGAAGCGGCTCAAGCGCGATCTTTTACTCCGTGCTCTTGACGCTACTCTTTATAGCGCTGTATTATCGCATGAAAGGGATCATGTCCTTTGAACGCTATTTCAAAGAGATGAAAAGCGGTGCGGGAGAGATGGTGGGCATCGGCACAATTTTACTGCTGGCCTTTGCCTTAGGCGAGGTAACGGTGGCCTTGAAGACAGGCCCCTATCTGGCCTCTTTGGCTGAAGGCATGTTAAATGTCTCTTTTCTGGCCGCTATGCTCTTTATGATTTCAGCACTGATCTCTTTTTCTACAGGGACCTCTTGGGGAACCTTTAGCATCATGATCCCCATTGCCCTGCCTATGGCGGCGGTGTTGGACGCAAATCTTCCCCTTGTGATAGCCGCTGTTATTTCCGGAGGTGTCTTCGGCGATCACTGCTCTCCCATCTCCGACACGACGATCATCTCCTCCATGGCGGCCGATTGTGACCATATGGAGCATGTCCGGACTCAGCTCCCCTATGCGCTTGTCAGCGGAGGGATATCTCTGGTTTTGTTTGCCGTTTTTGGAGTATTGTTATAAGAGCATCTCGAGAATTAAACAAGCAGCCGAAAACTTGAGAAGAATTAAAATATCTTTTTTATCTCATCTGAAGAAAGAATAATCTTTTCTGAAAATTGCAAAAACTTTCATTGAAATTTCATTTTTTTCTTTGGTTTTGTGTTTCGAGTCGCTATAATTTCGTCAATATAGAAGCTTGATATAATTTCAAAAATATTAAGCAGTAGCAAACATTATAGAGACTATGATGGTTGTATGCAAACATTAAGGTATTAAGAACCATGAAGCCAGCAGGTCTTGAAGAGATAGGGTTAGAAAATATAGGACAGGTTTTTTACAATCTGAGTTTTGATGAACTGATAGTGCATGAGCTTCAAAAGGGCGAGTGCAAACTGGCTTCTAATGGTGCTACTATGGTAGACACCGGTATTTTTACAGGCCGAAGTCCAAAAGACAAATATTTTGTAGACCAGCCTGAGTCGAACAAATATATTGCCTGGGGAGATGTCAATCAGCCCATCAGCAAAGCGATCTTTGACGAGCTTCTGCTAGTCGCCAAACAACAACTCTCAAATAAAGATATCTATGTCACCGATGTTTACTGCGGTGCCAGTGCTTCTAGTAAACGTTCTGTACGTTTCGTCTCTGAGATCGCCTGGCAGTCGCACTTCGTAAAAAACATGTTTATCCGTCCAAAAGAAAAAGAGCTTGAAAACTTTACGCCGCAGTTTACTGTTTTAAATGCCTGCAAAGCGGTGAACGACAAGTGGAAAGAGATGGGGATGCATTCAGAGGTCTTCGTCCTCTTTAACATCGAAGAAAACATCTCTATCATCGGCGGAACCTGGTACGGCGGTGAGATGAAAAAAGGGATCTTCTCCATGATGAACTATTGGTTGCCACTGGAGAAAAAGCTGGCAATGCATTGTTCTGCAAACGTCGGCAAAGGAGGCGATACCTGTCTTTTCTTTGGTCTCTCGGGGACAGGAAAGACAACACTTTCTACCGATCCGAACCGTGCCCTGATCGGCGATGACGAACACGGCTGGGACGAGGAGGGCGTCTTTAACTTCGAGGGCGGCTGTTACGCAAAAGTGATCAACCTGGATTCAGAAAGTGAGCCTGAGATTTATGGAGCTATCCGTAAAAGCGCACTCTTGGAAAATGTTGTAGCCAACAGCGAAGGCGATGTTGACTATACCAACCGTTCCAAAACCGAAAATACACGCGTCTCCTATCCGATCGAGCATATTGAAAACCACGTTCCGCAACTCAAAGCAGGCCATCCGAAAAACATCATTTTCCTTACAGCCGATGCCTTCGGTGTCCTTCCTCCGGTCTCAAAACTCTCAAAAGAGCAGGCAATGTACTATTTTCTTAGCGGCTACACTGCAAAAGTTGCCGGAACAGAGCGCGGTATTGTTGAACCTGTAGCAACCTTCTCAGCATGCTTTGGAGAGGCCTTCCTGCCGCTTCACCCCACCGTTTATGCAAAACTTCTCGGCGAAAAGATCGATCAGCACAATGTCAATGTCTATCTTGTCAATACAGGCTGGAGTGGCGGCGTTTACGGTGTCGGCAAACGCATGAGCATCAAAGATACCCGTGCCTGCATCAACACTATTCTCGACGGCTCGATCAACGAGAGCGAGTTTGATACCACGGTCACTTTCCGTTTGCAGGTGCCAAAGTCATTAAACGGCATCGATTCAAGTATTCTCAACCCGCGCAATGCCTGGGAAGATAAAGAAGCGTTTGACCGTACGCGCGACAAACTAGCAGAAATGTTTATCCAAAATTTCAATCGCTATCTTAATGAAAACAGTGAATTCGACTATTCAACCGCCGGCCCAAAAGTTGAAAACTAGCCGTGGCGGTTTTACAAAGTAAAAAGTTTCTTCAGAAAACTAGCCGTGGCGGTTTTACAAAGTAAAAAGTTTCTTCAGAAAACTAGTCGTGGCGGTTTTACAAAGTAATTTTTGAATGCTTTAAAGGGCATTCATCACACGTCTTGAGCAAATTGGCGAAAACGGTTTTTGACCCTTTTTTACCGCTTGTGCCCCTTTTAGCATCTTCTCTTATCATAAAATAGTAACAAATCAGGTTTTTCAGTTCATATTTTTATAATTTTTATAAAAATGTGCTATTCTACAACATATAATAATATTATTAAGGGTGTTTATGCAGGTACGGTCGTTTTTATTGTTTTTTATTGTTCTATTTTTTAGCGGCTGTATAGACGAAGCTGAGCCAAATGAATTTGCACAGATGCGCAAAGATATGGAAAAACGCCAAAGTGAGATGTTTGCCAACAGTGTAGAAAACCTTGAAAAACGCAAGCAGATACATCCAAACGAGCAGAGGGCTACTTATATTATCGACCCGCAGGAGGAGTTGCGTATAGAGCAAGAAGCCGAACGAAAACGTTGGAAAGCGGTCAATATAGACAAAGAAGAAGCAGAAGACTGGAAGGCTCTGAATCTATCGCCTAAACATGCAGCGCGCTGGAAAAAAACAGGCTTTAGCTATAACACGATCTCTGTTTTGATCAAAGAAGACGTCTCCCCTTCTGAAGCAGTTGAGTTTATGAATAAGAAGTTCAGCAAAAACCCAAAAGCCTTTGCTCTTTTCGCCCAGCCGATTTATACATTCAAAGAGTCGTGCAAAAAAATCATCCAGGCCAAGAATGATGAGTTCGGGCTGATAAGCAAAAAATGCGAAGACTATGTTCAGCTTAGCGACTTGAGCGCTATATCCGGGCACATGGCAGATCACTACAAAGACAACGACCTTTCCCTTGAGTACATCTCCAAACTAAGACAGCTAGATAGCCAAAAGACCTATATACAAAAGCTAATGGAAAAAAAGAATCATGAGTCTATGATTCAAGCCGATACAAAAAACTTTACTCTTCTTTTTCCGATGATAGAAGGATCGCCGACAAAAGAGGAGATGTTTTTTGTCTCAAAGTACAAGCTTCCGCTCAAAGATACCCACCGCTACAAGTCGCACAAATTCTATACCTTTTGGATAAACAAAGAAAAAGAAGAAGAAAAAGCACGAGTCGCTGCAATAAAACAGCAGCAAGAACTCAAAGAAGCCAAGGTCCTCAGGCTTAAAGCCGAGGCATATCGAATGAAAGCCTTAGCTCACAATAAAATGGTGGCTTCGCAATGCGGCGAGGCAGTTAATTCACATCCTTCGACCGGAGAGAAAGTGCATATCGAAGGAGAGACTCTTTATTTTGTAGGCAAAATGGGAACCAATGTTTTTGCCATTGTCGTCAAAAATAGCAAAGACGGAAAAAACTATCTTATCCGCGAACCCAATACCAAAAGAAAAGTCGATAAGCAGAGCGCTGTCTCTTGGACGGCGGTTACAGTAGGAAGAGTGGTCAGTGTTACCATAGAAGAAGACGGTACGGCCAGCTACAACCACTATGAGGATGAGTCAAAAGAGTACTTTCCAATGTTGAGATTTATATCCGAATGTCCTTACGAGACGATGGCACTCAGCAAATAACCTGACCTCGGTGTAAAGACAAAAGAGTTATCTTTTAGTCTTTGCACTCAGATACCACCAGATCCCCCCGATAATACTAAAAAGAATGAGAGGTGCGATGTAGGGACGCTCGGCAATCGTCTCATAAGCCGACTTGATCACCTCACCCGCCATATAGCTCACAAGGCCGATCGTGACTGCCCAAAGCGCGGAGGCAAAAAAGTTTAAGATGATGAATTTTTTCAGATCATACTTGGTCAGACCGATCGCCAAAGGGATAAGCGTTTTGATGCCATAGACATACTTTTGCAAGAAAACGACCCAGGAACCATGCTTTTTCATCAAAATGTGCGAAAGTGCAAGTTTACGTTTATGCTTATACAGATAGGCCATCACCTGCTTTTTATTATAGCGCCCCATATAAAAAAGCATCACATCACCCAAGAAGTTGGCGATAAAAGCAATAAGAATAGAGGTTGTCAGGTCCATATGCCCGGTATAAGAGAGCACACCGGCACCCATTAGCGCGACAAATCCTCCTCCAAATGAGTATAAAAAAAGTACAATGTAGCCGTAGGTTTCGAGATTAGTGAGTATATCTTGCATCAAATGTCCTAAATAGTTTTGCTGCAAGTGTACACACAAAATGATTTTAGTATAATAAAAAAGCCTATATTACTATTGAGGATAAATATGTCAACTTTTCAAATAATTATGTTACTCGTCTCCGCTTTCTTTGCCTATAAAATGTATGAGTTCATTCAGAATATAGATCCAAATACAGAACCGGAGTCAATCCAAGAAGCCGAACTCATCTCGTCTGAACCGACTGCCGATGAGATGATCGAAGAAGCAGACGCTGTTTACAGTGAGGGTGACCTGGACAAAGCGCAGCTATTGCTGGAAAATATTACAAGAGTGCATCCTGATCTTGCCGAAGGGCACAACAAGCTGGGGTTTGTTTTGGCCAAACAGGGCGACCTTGAAAAGGCGGAAGAGCACTATAACAGGTCTTTGCAACTCGAGCCTAATGATGATATGACGCATAACGCGTTAGCGGGGATGCTTGCTTCTATGGATAGAAATGCAGAGGCCGAAGCGCACTATCTCAAAGCCATAGAAATCGATGAAGAGTACGCGCCTACCTGGTTCAACTATGCCAATTTCAAACGGCGTCTTGGACAAACGGAAGAGGCAAAAGAGATGTATAAAAAAGCTCTAGAGAGTGATGCTGACTTTGAGCAGGCGCGCGAAGAGTTGGAGAAGCTGACATGATCAAAGAACAGCTGAATCTGGCAGTCATCATCGATGCGGACAATTCACAGCCCTCTATCATAGAAGGATTGATGGAGGAGATCGCCCAGTACGGGGTGGCCTCGATAAAACGTATCTACGGAGACTGGACTGACACGCGCCTTAAGGGATGGAAGACGCATCTGCTCTCACATGGGATACAGCCTATGCAGCAGTTTGGCTATACGGTGGGGAAAAATTCGACAGATTCGGCGATGATTATTGATGCGATGGACCTTCTTTATGCGGGAAAGCTTGACGGCTTTTGTATCGTCTCCTCGGACAGCGATTTTACCCGTCTGGCACAACGCATCCGTGAGTCGGGTCTGCGGGTTTACGGCTTTGGCGAGAAAAAAACACCCAAGTCATTTTTGGCGGCATGCGACAAGTTCATTTATACAGAAAACCTGCGCAAAGAACAGGCCCATCAGCAAAAATTGAAACAACCCAGCAAAAGCGGCACGGCCAAAAACGAGCCGGCCAAAACAGATATCACGAAAGACGAGGCCTTAAAAGAGCTCTTGAAAAATGTTGTTGAGGATACGGCGGACCACTCGGGGTGGTCCTACTTGGTGCATGTGACACAGACCCTTGCCAACCGCCATCCAGACTTCGATCCGCGCAACTATGGCTATGCAAAGATGATGGATATGATCAATGCATTGGATATGTTCGAGATCAAGGAGAATGATCCTTTTTCACACGACAAGGCGGTTTTTATCCGCTGCAAACGAAAGAGGCACTATAAGGAGAAGCCGTGAGTATAGAAGATATATACAAGATCTTGGATACGATCTCTGCATTTGAGCTTCAAGAGTCTTGGGATAATTCCGGTCTTTTGGTCGGGGATTGGAAACATGAAGTCAAGCGAATCGTGCTTAGTGTCGATATCGATGAGGAGATGCTTGAAAGCCTTGAAGAAGATACGCTCGTCATTACGCACCATCCGATAATCTTCGGCGGTCTCAAGCAACTTCAGTTTAACCAGTACCCGGCAAAACTCTTGCAAAAGATGGTGCAAAAAAATATCTCAAATATCGCGATGCACACGAATTTTGACAAAACACATCTCAACAGCTACGTTGCGACAGAGATCTTGGGCTATAAGATCAGTGAAAAAGAGGGTTTTGTTGCTTACTTGGATGTTGATGAACGTTTTGGCGAAGCGGGGATGGAATTTGATGAATTTGCTAAAAGCATAGCAGATAAACTTGGACTAGCGCAGATAAAATGCATCAAAAAACATGATAAAATAAAACGTATAGCCTTGACAACCGGCTCAGGCGCATCTTTGATGAAGACAATTGCGGCAGACTGCTTTTTGACCGGCGACATCAAATACCATGATGCGATGGAGGCAAAAACGATAGGATTGTCGATGATAGACATCGGACATTTTGAAAGTGAGCGCTATTTTGGAGAAGTTTTGGCAAAAGATTTGCAGAATTTAGGAATAAGCGTTATAATTTCATCATCAAAAAACCCCTTCACCTATGTTTAATTAAGGAAAACAATGAATAAGCACCTACAACAGTTGGTTGAATTGTCAAAGATCGATAAAGAAATCGATTCATTTGAACCAAAAATCGAAGAGGCAAAACACAAATACGAGACCGTACTTGCAGTAAAAGAGAGCATCGAAAAGCAGATCGCTGATTTAGAAGAGGGTATCAAAGCCGAGCAGCTGAAAAAACAAAAAAATGAACTGCATCTTGCAGAACTCAGTGAAAAACTGAGTGCAAATGCAAAGAAAAGTGCAGAGATCAAAACTGAACGCGAGATGAAATCGCTTCAACTTGAAGAAGATATCGCAAAAGAGCAGATAAATTTTGCCAATGAAGAGATCGCTCGCCTAGAAAAAGTGATCGAAACAAAAGAAGAACTTATCAAAACTCAAAAAACCGTCATTGCTGAAGCAGAAGGGAAGACAGTTGCCATCAAGGCAGAGGTTGATGCCGCTTTAGAAAAGATCACGGCAGAGCGTCAAAAGATTTTTGTTGAAAAAGAGAAACTGATCTCTCAGATGAGTCAAAAAGGTCTTTCATTTTACCAAAAGATCCGCCGTTGGGCCAAGAACACAACAGCAGTACCTGTCAAAAACCAAGCATGCTACGGCTGTTATCTGACGATTAATGACAAGGTCTATTCCGAAGTCATCAAAGGCGAAGAGATTACGACATGTCCACACTGCGGACGTATTCTTTATATCGAAACAGAAGAAGAACAAACCGCCTAAGTTTCCATTTATACAGACGCTCTTAGAGGGTCAGCCTTACACCGCCGAGGAAGAAATTCTCCGGCGTCTTGAATTTGCGAGGGAGCACCCTTGAGAGAACCTTTTTTTTATCTCTACTATCTATTGAGCGTTTTGCTTTATGTTGTAGCTCTCCCAATTATTTTATATCTGTCGTTCAAGCCAAAATATAAAAAATCTCTGCCCGCACGTTTTTTCCTGCAGAAGACGCCTCGCTTCAAGAATGAGGGGATATGGTTTCATGCCTGCAGTCTGGGTGAGGCAAAGGCGCTTGCGCCTTTAATACAGATGATCTCGCACGCGCAGGTCAATATCTCCGTGATCACCCACACGGGCTATTCTGCAGCCTCTGCTTACAAAGATGCGCAGGTGAGCTATCTTCCGTATGAGCTGTTTTTGCCTTTTTGGCAGACAAAGCAGCGGCTGCTTGTCGTTTTAGAAGCTGAGCTTTGGTATCTGCTTTTTTTGGTGGCTGCCTCCAAGGGAACGAAGACGCTTCTGCTCAACGCGCGAATATCCGAGCGAAGCTATCCGAAATATCTAAAGATGAGATGGTTTTACAGCCGTTTGCTGCGATATGTCGATCTTGTTTATGTCCAAAGTGAAATCGACAAACAGCGCTTTGAAGCCTTGGGTGCGAAGAATGTCAAGGTCATCGGCAATATCAAGCTGGCACAAAAGATTAGTGCCTCAACAGAGTACAACAAGCCCGCAGGTCTGAGTATTGTGGGCGGAAGCACCCATGAGGGTGAAGAGAAGATCATTCTTGAGGCTTTTTTAGAATTTAAAAGAGTGCACCAGGGCGAGCTTCATCTTATTGTCGTGCCACGCCATCCGGAACGATTCGAGGCAGTATCACGCAAGATGGAGAGCTTTGCTGCGCAAAACGGGCTGAGTTTTTCGCGTTTTTCAGACAGAGTAGATCTAGACGCCGATCTTGTCCTTGTGGACAGGATGGGTGAGTTGAACAATATTTACGCCATCAGCGATATTGCTGTTTTAGGCGGTGCCTTTGCCCCCATCGGCGGGCATAATCCGCTCGAGCCTATCGCTTTTAGGTGTAAGATCATCTCAGGAAAACACATCTTCAACCAAAACGAGCTGTTCAAATATGTAAAAAACGTGCAGCTTGTAGAACCGGACGAGCTCAGCGAGGCCTTTGCAAAGGCTTTGGACATGGCGCCTTCGAGCGTTGAGGAAAAAGTGGATCTGCATGAGATTAATAAATTGATTAAGGAATATGATAATGAATGAAGACAAAGCGTATAAACTTTTAGCTCTACAAGAGGGGATTTCAAACTCCCAGGCAAAGACACTGATCGACAAGGGTCTTGTCTACATAGGCACCCGCAAGGTTTTGATAGCACGCGGAAACATATCGGAGAAGACAAAGTTCCGTGTCGAAAAGATCGAAAAGACCCGAGTGATCTTTGAGAACAGTGAGATGATCGTCGTCGACAAGCCGGCTTTTTTAAGTTCTGAAGAGATCGAAAAGCAGTACAAGGGCGCACGTTTGCTGCACCGTCTTGACAGAGAGACCAGCGGAGTGCTAGTCTTGTGCAAAGATGAAGAGTTCCGCCTTAAGGCGATAGAAGAGTTTAAGCATGACCGTGTTTACAAGGAGTATATTGCCTGGGTGGACGGCATGGTGATCGAAGAATTTGAGATCAACAAGCCTATCGTGACCGAAAAGTACAACAACAAGGCCAAAAGCAAGGTCTCTGACAATGGCAAGCCGGCGCGAACAGAGGTCTTTCCTCTGATGGTCGTCAACAAAAAGAGCAAGATCAAACTGGTCATTCATCAAGGCCGTACTCACCAGATCCGTGTGCATCTTCAAAGCGAAAATCTTCCGATCATGGGCGATGAGCTTTACGGCGGAAGAAAGGCAAAACGCATGATGCTGCATGCACATAAGATGAAACTGCTCGGCAAAGAGTTTACTTCGCCTGAGCCCAAAGAGTTCAGACATATCGGCGGCGGAGAGTAATCCTCTCTTGCTAAACCCTCGTAAAAATCCTGCTATAGCAGCGCAAAAAGAGAGCCGCCGCTTTTAAAGTAGCACTAAAGTAAGCTTTTTGTATAATCCCCCACCAATAATGTACGCAAAAACAGGAGTCTAGACGTGTTTGATACCCTAACCAGTTCATTTACAGCAGCGATTAAAAAGATTCGTTTTCAAGATGACGAAAAGGCGCTCAAGAAGGCGCTTGAAGAGCTTAAGAAGAACCTTTTAAAAGCGGATGTTCACCATAAGGTTGTCAAAGATCTTCTTTTTGATGTAGAGCTTGATGTCAAGGCGGCGGGTATCGGCAAGGATCAGTTCCTTGATGCTATGCAAAAACGCCTTTATGCACTGCTTCACGTCAAAGGACACCAAGGGTTTGTTTTTGCTTCCAAGCCCCCGACCGTTATCTTGATGATGGGGCTTCAAGGCTCAGGCAAGACGACGACGACAGGTAAACTAGCCTACTACCTCAAAAACAAGCAGAAAAAAGTCCTTGTTGCCGCAGCTGACCTTCAGCGTATGGCGGCGGTCGAGCAGCTCAAGCAGGTAGGTGCTTCAGTCGGTGTCGATGTTTATGCTGATGAGAACGAAAAAGACCCGGTAAAGATTGCCAAAGCCGCGATGAAAAAAGCTGAAGAAGGTCTGTATGATGTTCTTCTGATCGATACTGCGGGGCGTTTGGCCATTGATGAGGAGTTGATGGGCGAACTCAAAGCGGTCAAAGCGGCGGTGAAGCCTGACGAAGTCTTCTATGTTGCGGACTCTTTAACAGGGCAGGACTCGGTCAGAACGGCAGCGAGCTTTAACGAACAGATCGGGATAGACGGCGTCATCTTGTCAAAATATGACGGTGACTCCAAAGGCGGCGTGGCCTTGGGAATCGCTTCTCAGGTCCAGGTACCGCTTCGTTTCATCGGTTACGGCGAGAAGATGCCGGACCTTGAGGTCTTTCTGCCTGAGCGTATTGTCAACCGCCTAATGGGATTTGGCGACATCGAAGGATTGGCTGAAAAGACGGCCAATGTCATTGATGAGAAAAAAGCCAAAGAGATAAGCCGCAAGATCAAAAAGGGGCAGTTCAATTTCAATGACTTCATTGAGCAGATGGAGAGCATGAAGAAGATGGGAAGCATGAAGTCGCTGATCGGGATGATCCCGGGAATGGGTGGCATGAGCGATGCGATCAAAAACTTTGATTTTGAAAACTCCTCCGAGCTTAAAAACATCAAAGCCATGGTCTCCTCGATGACAAATAAAGAGCGCGAAGAGCCAGACCTACTCAACAACAGCCGTAAACAGCGCATCGCAAAAGGGTGCGGCATGGATATTATGGATGTCAATCGTGTGCTCAAGCAGTTTAAAAACGCCTCTAAAATGGCCAAAAGATTCTCCGGCAAAAAAGGGATGCAGGATATGCAGAACATGATGTCACAGATGCAAGGCGGAAAACTCGGCGGTCTGCCCCGATAGTTTCAGCGCCTAGACACCGTAAAGGTGGCCGCGCGGTATTCTCCTTGGTTTTTTTCAGAGTTTTTGCTATACTTTCAATTCAGTTCGACATTTTCTTAAAAAGTACCTCTATGCTAAGAAGATGAAAGTAACCGGTGATGAAGTTTAAAATGAGTGTCTTTAAGATTTTCATTTTAACCTTTTGTGCCGGTTACATGTATACGTCTGCATTAAGACGGTAAGAGGAAAGTGTTATAAAAAAGTATCTTTTTTATCTTCAGTGCAGTTTTTGCATACTCTTTCCCCCTTTTCCGTTTTAGTTGACTATAGATGTAACCAGCAGTAGTGATTTGGTTTCAAGTCTCTAACAATGGGTAAAATTAATATTAGGAACACAAATGACAGTTATCCGTTTAACTCGCATGGGCCGTAAAAAACAACCTTTCTACCGTATCGTAGTAACAGATTCTCGTAAGCGTCGTGATGGCGGTTCGATTGAAAAAATCGGTTATTACAACCCAATGACAACACCTTCAACGATCAGTATCGATGAAGAGCGTTTAAACTATTGGATCGGCGTAGGTGCTCAAATGAGCGAACGTGTTAAAAAACTAGCGGGCAAATAAAAATGGTTGCTGAGTTTGTTGCAGGCTATGCGAGACTGATCGTTTCCCATCCGGAAGATGTGACGATAAATATTCAGCAGAGTGAAGACTTTGCCGAGATCACGATCTATGCCAATCAGGCTGATGTAGGTAAACTCATCGGCAAAGAGGGCAAAATGATCGGTGCGATCAAGACAGTCATCTCGGGTTGCAAAGCCAAAGACGGCTTGAGTTATCGAATCAATGTCGAACCAAAAAAATAGTCCAAAGCCTGAGAATGCAAGTTCTCAGAGCGCAAACTCAAGATTTCAAGTCGCCAAACTGGGCAAGGCTGTAGGGCTGACCGGAGAGATGAAACTTCATCTCAAAACCGATTTTCCTGAACAGTTCAGGCCGGGTGTTAGTTTTAACACCAAACGCGGCGAGCTTGAGATCGAGAGCTACAATCTTGAGAGAGATCTTGTCAAGTTTAAGGGCTACAACTCTGCAGAAGAGGCTAAAAAGTTAACCAATCTGGATCTTTTTAGTACTGAAGAGAAGACGCGCCAGGAGATTAAGCTTGAAAAGGGACAGCATTTTTGGTTTGATATCGTCGGTTCTTCTGTTTATGAGGGTGAACTCCTTCTTGGCAGAGTGACCGAGATCGAACGCTTGGGCATTACGGATTATCTTAAACTTGAAACCGATGAAGATCTGGTCTCAAAAAAGATGCCAAACTCATTTTTAATACCGTATCATGATAAGTTTGTCATTGAAGTGGACACGAAGACTAAAATCATTAAAGTGCAGGGAGGATTCGATATCCTCGAAGCGAGCTGATGCAGTTTAGTTTTACTGAAGAAACCAAACATGCAACATGTTTGGCTAAAGAAACCAAACATGAAGTTTAGTTTTGTGACACTCTTTCCCGATCTTATTTCGGGATATTTTAATGACTCTATTTTGTCGCGTGCGATAGAAAAAGGTCTTTTGGAGATTGACTATGTCAACCCAAGGGATAAGAGCCAGGATAAATGGAAAAAGGTCGATGACACTGCTGTGGGCGGAGGCGCCGGAATGGTGATGACACCACAGCCTCTGTTTGATACCCTCTCTTTGCTGCAAGAGAGCGATGTACATATCATCTTCGCAACACCCGTTGGCAAGCCGTTTAACCAAAACGATGCCAAACGTTTAGCGAAGAAGAAGCATATTGCCTTTGTAAGCGGCCGCTATGAGGGGATTGATGAGCGTGTTATCGAGGTGTTTGCCGATGAAGTGTTTTCTATCGGCGATTATATCTTAACAGGCGGAGAGTTACCCTCTCTTGTGATGGCAGATGCGATCAGCAGAAATGTCGAAGGAGTCCTTGGAAATCAAGACTCTTTAGACGAAGAAAGCTTTGAAGGTTTCCTTTTGGAAGCACCTGCCTTTGCAAAACCGCCCTATTACGAGAACAGGGCTGCACCATCAGAATATTTAAAGGGAAATCGTGCTAGAATTTCGGCACTAAAAATTCTCTTGTCTGAGTGCAAGACGAAATATTTTCGACCTGATCAGCTGAAAAAGTATCAACGAAGGAAAAAATATGAGAAATAAATATATCGACAATTTCGAAAATGCACAAATCTCTGCGAAAAACATTCCAGATTTCCGTGCTGGTGACACTGTCCGTATCGCTGTAACCATTAAAGAAGGCGAAAAGTCACGTGTTCAAAGTTACGAAGGTATGTGTATCGCAAAACGCGGTACAGGTACTGGAAAAACTATTACTGTTCGTAAAATCGGTGCAAACAGCATTGGTATCGAGCGTATTTTCCCTATCTACTCAGATAGCATCAACGAGATCCAGGTAGTACGTTGCGGACGTGTTCGTCGTGCAAAACTCTTCTACCTTCGTGAACTTAAAGGTAAAAAAGCAAGAATCAAAGAACTTCGCCGCTAATTTTCCTTTCAATACAGAGCGCTCTGCTCTGTATATCTAACAACTCCCCCTTGTACTAAAACTTGTCTATTTTTGTAACTTTCTTGTATGCTTAACATATTATAATATTGTTGTATGATTAAGAACAATATTTTTTTAAGGATGACTTTGCCTTATATTAATGAATTAAAGCAGCTGGTTGACATCAACTCTTATACGAATAACAAGCATGGCGTTGACAGCGTTGGCGTTCTTTTTGGCACGTGGCTGAAAAATCTCGGCATGAGCGAAACGGTATATGACCGTGAACTCATCGGGAACCACCGTTTGTATAAAGGCCGGCATGAAGACGGTGCTAAACGCTTACTGCTCCTGGGACATATTGATACGGTGTTTCCTCCTGATACATTCGAGCATTTTAAAGAAGATGAAGCGTGGGTATACGGACCTGGTGTATGTGACATGAAGGGTGGACTCATTGTGGCCTACAAAGCACTTGAAGCGCTGAAGAAAAGCGGTATTGAAATAATAAATATAGATTTTTTATTGGTGAGTGACGAAGAGACGGGCAGCGATGATTCAAAATATCTGTCTCGAGAGTTGGCTACCAATTATGATTACTGCCTTGTTTTTGAAGCTGCAGGAAAGGACATGGAAGTCGTCATCGGACGCAAAGGAGTGGGCACTTTTACGGTTGACATCAAAGGCTTAGCCAAGCATGCAGGCAATCATTACGCCGAAGGCATCGATGCCAACCTGGAAGCAGCCTATAAACTGCAAAAGCTTGTTGCTCTGACCGACCTGTCTAAAAACACGACGGTTAATGTCGGCAAGATGTATGGCGGTATCGGCGCAAATACGATCTCACCGAGTGCGCACCTGCTATTTGAACTGCGGTACGATAAAATCAAGGAAAAAGAGCGCGTCATGGCAGAGATAGAAAAAATTGTATACACTACATATGTCAAAGGCACTACGTCACGACTTGGCGGCGGTATCCAGCGTGATGTCATGCAGGCATCAGATAAGACATTGAATTTTATCAAAGCTATTGAAAAGATCACAAACAAGCCTCTAAAAACAGAAAAACGCGGCGGCGTGAGTGACGCAAATATTCTTTCTGCTTGCGGGGTTGTAACCCTGGATGGGTTTGGGCCGTTTGGAGATGGTGACCATACGGCAGATGAGAGGGCATCAAAAAGCAGTTTTATCTCGCGTATTGCATTGACGCAAAAGATATTAGCGTATTTTATTAGATACAATCAGATAGGAGAGTAAAACATGACATTAGACTGCAACAGAACGATTGGGATGTGGATGTATCAAAACAGCGGCGGTGCGGAAATAGAACAAAAAATGATCCTGAAACTGCTTGAACGCGGTATCAATTCCGTTACGCAGCTGAACCTCCGTTATTCAGAAGCCGACAAGCAGGGCATTCGATGCAAGGGGTTTGACTTATGCGATATGGATCTTTTCTTCTCCTACAATGCAGGTGAGCAGACAGTCTCTCAGGTCTATTTTTATGAGCAGCTCAATAAGATCATCCCGACAATCAACACCTATGAGGCCTTTCGTCTGACGGAAGATAAGTTTCAGACCAATATGGCACTCACGCAAGCCGGAGTGAACTGCTCAGACTTTTTTTTATGTCACCGGGAGGAGCCTGATCGCATCCGTGACTTATTTGCCAAATGGGGGAAGCTGGTCTTCAAGCCGATTGACGGCTGGGGAGGCGTCGGTATGGCTTTGATTGAGAGCGAGAGCACGCTTGATACCTTGATGCCGTTTTTAAATCAGATGAATATCCGCCATTTTTATATGGAAAAATTTATTGACAATGACCATACCGACTTTCGTATTGATATCGTAGACGGCGAGTACATCTCTTGTTACGGACGTCAAGCCAGCAAGACAGACTGGCGTACAAATATCACTTCAGGCGGCCATGTCATCATGCGTGAGCCTAATGCAGAGGTGATTGACCTGGCAATACGCGCAGCACAGGCGGTAAATATCGATATAGCCGGTGTTGACATTCTTTATAATAGAGAAAAAGAGGAGTATGTCGTGCTGGAAGTTAACGGAATCCCTGCTTTTGCGACCCCGGAGCAGGAGAAGATGGGCTTGAATTTTAATGATAAGAAGATTGATAAAATCGTCGAACTAATCGATAAAAAAACTTCAGGAGCGGGAAAATGAGCACACATAAAAAACTGCCTAAATTAGGTTTTCTATATTTAGATTATGTTTTGCGTTTTTTTGATTACAGCAACTTCAAAGGCTGGCCGGATAAGATCGAAGAGGTGACCTACCATTGGAAAAATGACAAGAATCGTTTTATCAAAGAGGTTAAACGCAAAAAGATAGAGGTTCTGATCGGAAATATCCCGGCAACGGCTTATGAGACCTTCAAAGAGATCGCAAAAGAGCTGCCAAACGTGCGTTTCATCCCTTCGATAGAGACACAGTTTTCCAATAAATCTAAAGAAAATGTAACGCTTTTTTGCGAAAAGTATAAGGTGCCTACTCCAAAAACAAAGATCTTTTATGATGCTGCAAAAGGCGATGCCTATCTTAAAAAATGTTTTTATCCCCAGATCGTAAAACGTTCATACGGTCCATCAAATTACGGTGGATATTTTGTGCACAAGGTGAACAACTATAAAGAAGCACGCGCACTTTTTGATGAGAAAAAATATAACCCGATGTATATGCAAGACGCTATTCCTTTAAAAGACAGAGGAGATATCCGAGTTATGCTCATCGGACATAAGCCTGTCTGTGCTTTTTGGCGCTATTCGGGAAAAGGTCAGTGGATCACCAATACCTCTCAAGGCGGTGATATGAGCTATGAGAATGTTCCTATGGCAGTACTTGAAGTTGCGGTGCAGGCTTCAAAAGCGGCAAAAGCAGAGTATTGGGCCTGTGATATAGGAATAGATAAAAATACGAACAAGGCCTACATTATAGAGTGCGCAACGGCTTTTGCCGCTTTTCCTTATATCCGTGATTGGATCGGCCAGTATGTTATGTGGGATCTTTCTGAAGGACGTTTTCGAATGCCACATGTACCGCTGTTCTCTTGGGAAGAGCTGGGCAAGATGGATTCATCCATTTTACGGACACTGAGACATCTGCACTTTGCCAATTATACCCCATCGGCCGACGGGGCGATGTACATGAGTGATCCGGGAATCTTTGATATGGAAAAAGCTGCACAGAGCCACCCGTCTGATGCTCCTGCTGCTGTCGAGATAATCACAGATGAGGATAAACTGCCTCAAGAGATCAAAGATGCCTCTGAAGTCGGGGAGCCTTCAAGCGCAATAGACAGTCAAAAGTGTGAGCTCGTTTCGGCCACATTAACAGATCTGCTTTCTTTGTACGGCATGGATGAAGCAGTAGCACTTAAGATAAAAACACTTGTAGATGAGGGTGAAATCAAGACCTTTAAAGATTTGGAAAAATATAATTTCATCTCGGCCCAGCATCTGAAAAAATGGAGTAAATCATTTAATGAGAGTACAGTATAAATCCTATCAAGAGAGCATAGACTTTTTCTATCAGGCTCAAGACAAATATCCGCATCTTCTGCGCGTCGAGGTTATTGGGCAGACATGGGAAGAGCGTGATATCATCGTTGTCACTATATCTAAGGATATGGATCAGGCAGATGCCAAGCCCGCCCTGTTTTATACCGGGACAATCCATGCACGCGAATGGATCGGGATAGAGCTCTCCGTCAGTTTCGCCGAACACATCTTGGATCAAATAGAATATGACCCTGTACTGAACGAGGCTCTTGAGCGGGCAACGCTTTATATGGTTCCTTGTGCCAACCCGGACGGGTTTGAATTTTCACGCTCACACTTCTCCTTTTGGCGAAAAAACCGTCGCCAAAATGCAGATGGGAGTTTTGGTGTCGATCTTAACCGCAACTTTTCCGTTGGGTATGCCCCCAGCAAGAGTACTTCATCAAACGTCTACTCGGGACCGCAGCCTTTTTCAGAACCTGAGACGCTTGCGCTTAAAAACTTTGTAGAAGACCATTCTAACATCACGATAGCACTTGATTATCACTCTCAGGGAAATGTTTTTTTCCCTGCACATAATTTTAAACATGAAGATGCACTCAACGCTACCGATCTAAATGTTTTGTCGGCCAATATGGCAGAAGAGATACGAAAGGTTTCTGGGCGAGAGTACGGAGTACATATGGGCAAGCCTCCCGTGCAGCTTATTAGCGGAAGTGGACGGGAGTTTTACTATTCAATGGGGGCCCTTGCCTTGACGGTTGAGGTGGGAACACGCAATATCTCGGATTATATGGAACATATGAGTGAGCATATCAACGAGCAGATTCCGGCACTTGTTTATGCTCTGATGGAAGTGCAAAATTATGACAAAACAGTAAGATTGCCGCGTATTCAAGATTTTTTTGCAACAAAGATATCTAGCAACAAAGTTGAGCTTCATTGGAACTATCCTGAGGATGAAGATGTTTATTTTGAGATATACCGAAGCACAAAAGAGATCAGTTTCTGTCAGCCCTCAAATCGTGTCGGCTTGACCAAGGCAAAACAGTTTACTGACAATAATCTGCGTTCATCAATCAACTATACTTACTTCATACGTGCAGTGTGCAAAAAACGCCGTATCAAGTCTGCTTTCGCGCCTAAGATAACGGTAAGAACCTTAAGTGATATTGACAGTTTTTCAAAAATACTTTTCCCGACCAAAGAGAAGATCGGCTATGTCGGAGAGAAGACTACGAAGAACGCTGAGCACTTCGGCCTGAACTCACTTTTTGTTGGCGTCTCCCAATCACGGGGCGAATGTTACGGTGTTATCGGCTTTTCTTTGGAGACTGTTCCTGAAAATGCGATTATCACTGAGGCCCGTATCTCTTTATATCCAAGCAACAGAGTCAACGTCCAAGTCGAGAAATATGGAGAGTGGCGAATCGGTATTATGGATGAAAGCGCGTGTGAAAGTCTCTCCTCGTTTGACGACGTCAAAAATGTACCTATGTTATCCTACATAGACCGACCGACAAAGTCGCAGCAGCTTTCTCAAGGGATCTGGAGAATATGGGAGTTTGCGAAGAACGAACGTCTTCTGCTTCAGCAAGCGTTAAAACGTCGGCAAGTGGTGTTTCGTATGGACGGTCCGACAGAACTTCCGCTTGACCGCTCTTCGCAATTGATGCAGTGGGATATCGGTTTTAACAAATACAGCAGCGGTTTGGAGTTTAGACCGAAATTGGAGATTATCTACACGCTTCCAGGGGCTAAGATAGAATTGACATGTTCAGCGCTAACAACGATCTCAAAGAGCAGTGTCCAAGAAGGACTTCTTCAGGTTGGCTTTGACAAAAAGGGCGCCAAGCAGTACGGCTGCATCGAATTTAATCTTGACAATCTTCCTGATGTTGAAAATACAGTCATCTCCAGCATCTGTTTGGAGATGGATGCCGCAAAAATAAGCGCTACTCAAAACTTGCGCTTTCACGTAGAGATGGTGAACTATACAGGAAAAGACAAAAATATTGAAAACATCAATAACAGAGAGAGTATCGAACGAATAGGTTACGATGTCAGTGTCGAAGAGATTCAAAAAGAGAAGACCCAGCGTTTTGTTTTTGATACCTACAGTATTATGGAGCTGGTCTCGGCGATGCGTGAGAACCGAAAACTGCTTTTTGTAATACTTCCGACAAGCGAAAAGAATTTTTCGACCTCACAGTGGCTGGATTGGAGTGATGCAAAAAACCAGAACCTGCCGCGTTTGAAGATAGAGTACATCAAAAAGCGTCGTGAGGGTGTGGCTCCGGTTAGCGACCTTACCTTTGTCAAAGAGAACGAGATGGTCAAACTGACATGGAAAAACCCGACAGATGATGCGTTTAAAGGTGTGATCGTAGTAAAAAATTCATTTCATATTCCCTGCTCGCCTTATGACGGGCACAAGTTGTTCGGAGGAAATGATACCTATACCTATGACAACTTTGGTGCTCTCGATGAGAGCAAGTATTATGCGGTATTTACCTATGATGATGTACCGAATTTTTCTAAGCCGACTTCAGTCTTTTATCGTGTTGATTAGGACTTTACAATATAATGAACTATGCTAGGAGTCTGTCTTGTATAACTGGTAAAGCTTAAAATTTATACACAGTTCAGTGCTTTTTTTTTGCAGTCTTGTCTATAATAGTCTCATGTTTTTAGACAAGAGCAAAGGAGAAGTGATGCAGCAGTTGGTGAAGCTTTATGAACAGAACAGGCCCCTGATAGAGAAGTTTATTCTTTCGACACTGACACGGCTTAATTTTGAAGAGACCTCTTTGGCAACCTACAAAAAACTGCATGAGACCTTTCCTAGCCTCGAGTTGATGTACGAATGCGATAAAGATCTGGTCCAGATCTCTGCAAATCTCGGAGAAGACTTTGAAGAGATAGAACATATCGGAAGAAAACGCGACTATTTGATCGAAGAGAAAGAACTGAGCAGACGTTATTTTATCAGCGATCCCTACATTTCCAGCGCAACGGGAAATCTCTGTATCACGGTGATCTATAAGCATAACGATGGATATCTTTTCCTCGATTTTAGCCTTCGCTCGCTGCTTGAGCGTTTTCATATGATCGAAGCAAATACAAGATTTCGTAAACTTAGCCGATTTGCTTATTTTCTCATCGGCGGAGGACTGCTTCTTTTCGGATTTTTTGTCGCGATCTATGGTCTGGTCTCTTTTGTCGTCTACCTGTTTTCAGAAGTTAAAATGGATCTCGAGGTCTTTTTCAAGCCAGTGATCGCACTGACCCTTGGCCTGGCCGTCTTCGATCTTGGAAAAACGATCTATGAGCAGGAAGTCCTGCCGAGAACCCAGAACATATCCGACGGGTTTAACCCAAAGAGTCTGATTACCTTTATGGCTTCTATTATGATCGCCTTATTGATCGAAGCCTTGCTAATCGTCTTCAAGATCTCTATTAATGACTATCATGATCTTCCTTATGCGGCTGTATTAATTATAGCTATTGCGCTGCTGCTTTTTGTTTTTGGGCGTTTTGTTCAAATGAAACAAGCGAAGGAAGAAAATTTGAATGGTTAAATTAGTGATGCTATGTCTATTATTAGTATCTCAAGTGATGTAATCTTCACTTTTTATAAAGGGGGTTTGGGCAGTCAAAGCCTTTTTTGCTATAGCTGAATAACTCCGTGCCGCTAGTGTCTGCGTTTAAACTGACTCCGCCTTGCTGAGGCGGCAAGAAGCCTATTTGTGGATATAGCTAAACCACATGCAGAAGTCCACAAAAAATCAAATTCCAATTTAATATTTTATAATTGTTTATAACGTGATATAATGGTTATTGCGCCAATCCTTACAGACTGTACGTCTAGGTCTTTTTAAAGAGATTTTGGCCGCTCTGCCGGAGATATTCGCTCCTTGCGAAGTAGTCACGACAGTTTCAGTCATCCTGTAGATGCGATTTATTTAGATTTAGCTGCAAAGAGAGGTTTTGAATTGAAAACAAGCAAGACGATTATCTTCAAGAGTTTGGACCGGTTGATGACGCGTTTCCGCAAAAGCGGCGCATCACTAAAAGGCCTTGGCGAAGAGCCGCTGCTGCGATCCGAGTTGTTCAGTTCCGATCAGTTGGAGCAGCATGGCAAGCATATGGCGGCCTCGCATAAGTTGACTTTGGAACGCCCTCGAGAGCAGCTTCTGACACGTCTGGAGGTGAACGAACATGCCCTGATCAGAGTCTACAATCAGCTGACGGCGGCGGTAGCGGCGAACCACCGGATTACGCCAGCGAGTGAATGGCTGCTCGATAACTTCTATCTGATTGAAGAAGAGATCCGCACAGCAAAGAGTCATTTTCCAAAGAGTTACAGCCGGGAGTTGCCCCGCTTGTTGAACGGCACATCGGTTGGTCTTCCGCGCGTGTATGACATCGCATTGGAGGGGATCTTGTGCGGCGATGGGCGGATAGACCAGGATGGTCTTAGCCATTTTGTGGCGGCCTACCAAACGGTTACCGCTCTCAAGTTGGGCGAATTGTGGGCTATCCCCATTATGTTGCGTCTGGCACTGATAGAAAATATCCGTCGCATTGCAGTCCGCATTTCCGCAGGCAGGAATGACCGAGACCTGGCTCTTTCCTGGGCGGAGAAGATGACGGAAATCGCCGAGAAGGATCCGAAGAGTCTGATTCTGGTGATCGCAGACATGGCGCGGTCGAACCCCCCGATGACGCCTCCGTTTATTTCGGAATTTGTGCGCCAGCTGCAAGGACGAAGCCCCGCTTTGGCATTGCCGCTGAGCTGGACAGAGCAGCGACTCGCTGAATCGAGCCTGACGATTGAGCAGCTGGTGGAGTCGGGAAACCGAGAACAGGCTGCCGACCAGGTCTCCCTCGGCAACAGCATCGAAAGTCTCCGGTTTCTGGGAGCGATGGACTGGAGCAAGTTTGTCGAGGCGATGAGCGTTGTCGAGCAGACACTGCGTTCGGATCCAAACGGCGCCTACGGCAAGATGGATTTTGCCAGCCGTGATCGCTACCGTCATGTCATAGAGAAGATTGCGAAGGAGAGCCGCCTATCCGAAGGTGAGGTGGCGAAGAGAGTGATTCATCTTGCGCAAGACGGCGCGGCGGGACAAGGCGTCGATGATCGAACGGCGCATGTGGGATTCTACCTAATCGACAAGGGATTGCCACAGCTTGAACGAATGGCAGAGGTGCGCCTTTCCCTCTTGGGGAGTCTCACGAGAAGGTGGAGCCAGTTCCCATTGCTTCTCTATACGGGTGCGATCACGTTGATCACGGTGCTCCTTACCGGAAGCCTATTGGCGAAGGCGCATGCCAACGGGGTCCCCGATTGGGCGCTTATACTGATCGGTATCCTTTTGCTGCTGGCCACCAGTCAGCTGGCGGTAGCACTGATAAACTCTCTGACGACGTTATGGGTGTCGCCGAATCGGCTGCCGAGAATGGACTTCTCCGAAGGTATTCCCCCGGAATCGCGCACTCTGGTCGTAGTGCCGACCATGCTGACAAGCGTTCAAGATATCGAGGATCTGCTTAGGACGCTTGAAGTCCGTTTCCTGGCAAATCGGAATACAAATCTGCATTTCGGCCTCTTGACCGATTTTCGGGATGCACACAAGGAAACGCTGCCGGATGATGAGCCGCTACTGCGGCTGGCACATGAAAGAATCGACGAGCTGAATGAAAAGTACAGCGGTGAAAACAAAGGCACTTTCTTTTTGTTCCATCGCCCGCGCCGCTGGAATCCCGTGGAGCAGATTTGGATGGGCTACGAGCGTAAACGCGGGAAGCTTGTAGAGTTGAATTCGTTTCTGCGCGGCGGCTCAAGCGACTGCTTCTCGCTCGTTGTCGGCGAGACTGCACTCCTGTCGAGCGTGAAATATGTGATCACTCTTGACACGGATACGCAGCTCCCGCGCGACTCCGCTCGGCAGTTTGCCGGTGCTATGGCTCACCCGTTGAATCGCGCGCGTTTCGATGAAGGCAAGCAGCGTGTAAGCGGGGGGTACGGCATCCTTCAGCCTCGCGTAAGTGCGAGCCTGCCAGGAACAAACCGATCGCGCTATGCCCGATTGTACGGGGATACGCCCGGCATCGATCCGTATACGCGTACCATCTCAGACGTTTACCAGGACCTCTTCGGCGAAGGCTCGTTTATTGGCAAAGGGATATACGACATCGATGCGGTCGTGCGGTCGTTCAATGGAAGCTTACCCGAGAATAGGATTCTGAGCCACGACCTTCTTGAGGGGTGTTATGCGCGTTCAGGGCTGTTGAGCGATGCGGAGTTGTACGAAGAGTATCCCTCCCGCTACAGCGCAGATGTGAGCCGCCGGCACCGCTGGATTCGCGGGGACTGGCAGCTTGCAGGGTGGCTGCTGCCGCGTGTACCCGGACCTAGGCGCAGCCGCAAGAAGAATCCGCTCTCGGCACTGTCGCTATGGAAGATATTTGACAATTTGCGGCGCAGTCTCGTGCCCGCGGCATTAACATTCTTGTTGCTGCTGGGCTGGACACTCTTGCCATCGGCCTCGTTTTGGACCTTGTCTGTAATCCTCATTATCTTGATTCCGTCCCTGATTGCCTCTCTTCTGGAAACGTTCCGGAAACCGAACGATGTTATGCTGGGTCAGCATCTTGCCGCCGTAGTACACTCTGCCGACAAACGCTTCGCTCAGGCGGCTTTTGAATTGGCGTGCCTCCCCTATGAGGCATACTTCACTCTGGATGCAATTGTACGCACGGCGTGGCGGATGCTGGTCATGCGCGAACGGCTTCTCGAATGGAAGCTATCGAGCGACCCGGAGCATCAAAGCTGCACAGACCTCGTCGGCTCTTACCGCTCGATGTGGATAGCCCCGATTATTGCCTCTGCAACAGTGATTGTTCTAGTGCTGTCGAAACCGGTCACTCTGTTTGTGGCGGGGCCTATACTGCTCTTATGGTTCGCTTCTCCCGCTATTGCCTGGTGGATCAGCCAGCCGCTCACCCGCCGCGAAGCGAGGCTGAGCATTGATCAGACACTCTTCCTCCGCAAACTTTCGCGCAAGACCTGGGCGTTCTTCGAGACCTTTGTCGGCCCGAAAGATAATTGGCTGCCGCCTGATAACTATCAGGAGTATCGCGTTGCAGCAGTTGCACACCGTACGTCGCCGACCAATATGGGACTCGCGCTACTCGCGAATCTGTCCGCATACGACTTCGGCTACATTCCGGCGGGATCACTCATCGAGCGTACGGCAAATACACTCAACACGATGGAAACCCTGGAACGGCACAAAGGACATTTCTACAACTGGTACGATACGCAATCGCTGAAACCGCTGATTCCTCACTACGTTTCTTCGGTTGATAGCGGGAACCTGGCAGCCCATTTGCTGACCTTGGGTCAGGGGCTGCTTGCACTGCCCGATGAGAAGATCCTTGAGACAAGATGCTTTGACGGGCTCAACGACACGCTGATGATTCTGCTGGATGCAGTAAAGGATCCCACACCGTCCCCCCTCGTTCAACTTCAGGCCGATCTCCAGTCTGCATGCGATTCCCGGCCAACCACGCTTGCAGGGGCGAGACTCTGCCTTGAGCGGCTGGCAGCGCGCGCGGCGGAGTTTGCCGACAGCCTCAATACTCTCTCTGGGACGTTTTCTCAAAAAGATAGCGGGCGGGTATCAGCTGAGAAAAGAGGGGGTGCAGAAATCGGCGTCTACGTAGAAACCTTTGAGGGTTCCGAGCACAATCCTGCTCTGGATCATGCCAGCGCAGTAATTTCCGAGACAGCTTCTGAGTCCGATGCGAGCTGGTGGGCACGGGCGCTGGCCCGGCAATGCCGCGCCGTCCTCGATGAGTTAACGTTTCTCGTTCCATGGCTTTGGCTGCCGGCCGCACCGGATGGACTTAGCGACTTTCATGGACTCAGCGAAATCCCAACGCTGCGTGAACTGGCAAGACCCGAGATGGCATTGCTGCCGGCAATCGAGCAGCGGCTAGATACCGCTACGCCGGAGGAATGCAAGTGGCTTAATGCACTTCGACAGCACATCAAGCAAGCCGGCCGCCGCGCAAATGAGCGGATCACGGTCATCGAGCGCCTTGCATTTGTGTCAAGTGAGTTGTCACACATGGAATATGGCTTCTTGTACGACAAGACGCGCCGTCTGCTGGCTATCGGCTACAACGTGGACGAGCTACGGCGCGACGAGAGTTACTATGATCTGCTGGCATCGGAGGCGAGATTGTGCAATTTCGTCGCTATAGCGCAGGGACAGCTGCCGCAGGAGAGTTGGTTTAGCCTCGGGCGCCTGCTCACGAGTGTCGGTGGTGAGCCAATTCTCCTGTCGTGGAGCGGCTCGATGTTCGAATACCTGATGCCGCTCCTGGTGATGCCGACTTACGAAAACACGCTACTTGACGAGACTTATAAGGCGGCGGTAAAGAGACAGTTGGACTATGGGAGGCAGCGTGGCCTGCCATGGGGTATGTCGGAATCCGGCTACAATACGGTCGATGTTCATTTCAATTACCAGTACCGCGCATTTGGTGTGCCAGGTCTTGGGCTTAAACGCGGACTTTCCGCGGATTTGGTTATTGCACCGTATGCTTCGGCACTCGCACTGATGGTAATGCCCGAGGCGGCGTGCCTGAATCTGCAGCGACTTACCGCTGAAGGGTTCGAAGGAAAATTCGGCTTTTATGAAGCCATCGACTACACCCCATCACGTCAACGACGAGGGGAAGAGAGAGTGCTGATTCGGTCCTATATGGCGCATCACCAGGGTATGAGCCTTCTCTCCCTGGCCTATCTGCTCCTGGGCCGTCCGATGCAGAAGCGATTCGAGTCGAACTTACAGTTCCAGGCGACCCTGCGGTTGCTTCAGGAACGAATTCCAAAGGCCACAGCGTTCTATGCGCATACCGCCGAGTTCTCCGACATTCGTGCGATTTCCGGCGCTCCGGAAATGTCGGTTCGCATATTCAATATCCCCGACACGCCGATACCGGAAGTGCAGTTGTTGTCGAACGGTAGATACCATGTAATGGTCACGAATGCAGGAGGCGGCTACAGCCACTGGAAGGAGCTTGCCGTCACGCGCTGGCGCGAAGACAGTACCCGCGATTCCTGGGGTACATTCGGTTATATCCGTGACGTGCAGAGCGGGGAGTTCTGGTCAACCACTTATCAGCCCACTCTGAAGCAGCCGAAGCGTTACAAAGCGATTTTCTCGGAGGGACGTGCGGAATTTCGCCGCCGTGACAACGATTTCGACACCTACACCGAGATCGTTGTTTCGCCGGAAGATGATATCGAATTGCGTCGAGTCCATATCACCAACCTCTCCCAGACGCGTAGAACGATCGACGTTACGAGTTATGCGGAGGTGGTTATCGCATCGCCTGCCGCGGACGCAATGCATCCGGCGTTCAGTAATCTCTTTGTTCAGACCGAGATCATCGACCAACGGCAGACGATCCTCTGTACTCGCCGACCCCGCTCTCTTGAGGAGAAGCCGCCATGGATGTTGCACCTGATGACTGTTTACGGAGCGGAAATCGAAGAGATTTCCTATGAGACAGACCGCATGCAGTTTATCGGCCGCGGCAACACTGTCGCCGATCCGCACGTCATGACAGGCAGCCTGCAAAAAACAATGACGGCTTCTTCGGCGCTCTCCGGCGGCGAGGGCTCCGTGCTGGATCCGATCGTTGCAATCCGCTATCGGATAACCCTCGATCCGGAACAAACGGCAACTATTGATATGATTTCGGGCATCGCAGATACGCGCGACGCAGCCTTAAAACTGGCCGAGAAATACCACGATCAACATCTTGCGGATCGGGTCTTTGATCTGGCGTGGACGCATAGTCAGGTGGTGCTGGATCAGCTCAATGCCACCGAAGCCGATGCGCAACTTTTCGGAAAGCTTGCCAGCTCTGTCATCTACGCCAACGCCTCGCTACGCGCCGATGCGAGCGTTCTCATCAAAAACCGCCGCGGCCAATCTGGCCTATGGGGCTACGCCATTTCCGGTGATTTGCCAATCGTGCTGCTGCAGATTGGAGACCTGGCCCATATCGATCTGGTGCGCCAACTCATCAAGGCTCATGCTTATTGGCGCATAAAGGGGCTGGCGGTAGACCTGGTGATCTGGAATGAAGACCGTGCAGGTTATCGGCAATTACTCCAAGAACAGATCATCGGACTGATTGTCGCGGGCGTCGAGGCCCATGTGATGGATCAACCGGGCGGTATCTTCGTGCGGCCTGCAGAGCAGATATCGAACGAGGACCGTATTCTTTTCCAATCCGTCGCACGCGCCATCATCACCGACGGACGGGGAACACTGGAGGAGCAGATCAAAGATCGCACTCTTATGGAAGTGCAAGTTCCGCGCTTCCAACCAACCCGAAGCCGCCGCGCCGAATCACCGGCGGCAACCGAGTTGCCGCGCCGCGATCTGATTCTCTTTAACGGGCTTGGGGGATTTACTCCTGACGGACACGAGTATGTCATTACGACCGAGCAGGGACAAGTAACACCGGCACCCTGGGTAAACGTGCTGGCGAATCCACACTTCGGGAGCGTCATTTCCGAGAACGGCCATGCCTACACATGGAGCGAGAATGCCCACGAGTTCCGCCTCACGCCCTGGAATAACGATCCCGTGAGCGATTCGAGCGGAGAAGCTTTTTACCTCCGCGACGAAGAGAGTGGCCACTTCTGGTCCCCTACGCCCCTTCCCAGCTGCGGAACAGGTCCTTACGTCAGCCGCCACGGATTCGGCTACAGCATTTTCGAGCATACCGAGGGCGGTATCCATTCGGAATTGTTGGTTTATGTGGCCCTGGATGCATCAGTCAAGTTCTCGGTGCTCAAGGTGAGAAACGGGTCGGGACGGTCGCGCCGGCTCTCCGCCACTGGTTATGTGGAGTGGGTGCTGGGAGATCTGCGGCCGAAGTCGACGATGCACGTGATTACCGAAATCGACCCAAACAGCGGCACGTTATTCGCTCGAAACTCCTACAGCACAGAGTTTTCCGATAGGGTTGCGTTCTTCGATGTGGACGATGCAAGACGGACATTAAGCGGCGACCGCACTGAATTCATCGGGCGCAACGGCACGCTCAAGAATCCGGCCGCTATGACTCGGTCGCGGCTTTCCGGCAAGGTGGGGGCGGCCTTCGATCCCTGCGGCGCAATCCAAGTTTCATTGGAGCTGGCCGAGGGAGAAGAGCGCGAGATCAGATTCATACTCGGAGCAGGAAAAGACACCAATGATGCCAGAAATCTGGCGCGTCGTTTCCGGGGATCTGCGGCGGCACATAATGCGTTGGAGAAGGTGCGGAAGTATTGGAGCCACACACTCGGCGCAGTCCAGGTGGAAACACCCGACTCGTCCCTCAACGTGCTGGCCAACGGCTGGCTCTTGTATCAAACAATAGCGTGCCGGCTTTGGGCACGCAGCGGATACTACCAATCGGGCGGTGCCTTCGGCTTCCGCGACCAGCTTCAGGATGTCATGGCACTGATTCATACCGAACCGAAATTGATGCGTGAGCATCTGCTTTTGTGCGCGAGCCGTCAGTTCCTGGAGGGTGACGTTCAGCATTGGTGGCATCCGCCGTTAGGCCGGGGAGTACGTACTCACTGTTCCGACGATTATCTTTGGCTGCCCCTGGCGACATGCCGATATGTTCTAAGTACAGGGGATACCGGGGTACTGGACGAGTCCATCCATTTTCTTGAAGGCCGTTCGGTAAGCCCGGGAACCGACTCATATTACGATCTGCCAGAGCGCTCCACCGAAGCGGGTACTCTGTATGAACACTGTGTACGAGCCATTCTTCACGGCCTTAATTTTGGCGAGCATGGCCTCCCGCTGATTGGCTCCGGTGATTGGAATGACGGCATGGACCTGGTGGGGATAGAAGGTAAGGGCGAAAGCGTCTGGCTGGGGTTCTTTTTGTGTGATGTACTCAACAAATTCACTGAGCTTGCACGGCTGCGTGGCGATTTTGAGTTTGCCGAACGTTGCCAGAGTGAAATGGCACAACTGCGCGGACAGATCGAGCAGCATGCCTGGGATGGCAAGTGGTACCGCCGCGCTTACTTTGATGACGGCACTCCATTGGGGTCGGCGAACAATCTTGAATGCCAGATTGATTCGATTTCGCAAAGCTGGTCGGTACTCTCCGGTGCAGGCGATACCAAGCGCTCGCATATGGCTATGGAGGAGGTGTATGAACGCCTTGTACGTCGTGACGATGCGCTGATACAGCTTCTGGATCCACCCTTTGACAAGTCACAGTTAAATCCCGGTTATATCAAAGGCTATGTTCCGGGCATAAGAGAGAATGGTGGGCAGTATACCCACAGCGCGGTCTGGACGGCGATGGCCTTCGCTGAATTGGGCGACAGCCGGCGTGCATGGGAACTGTTGGCAATGATTAACCCGGTAAATCATGGAAAAACTCCGGACGGAGTAGCGAGCTACAAAGTCGAACCCTATGTCCTTTCAGGCGACGTCTATGCGGTATCGCCGCACACCGGCCGCGGCGGATGGAGCTGGTACACGGGCTCGGCCGGCTGGATGTACAGGTTTATCGTGGAATCACTCCTGGGACTGAGGCTTGAAGCGGACAAACTGCATTTCGAGCCGTGCCTCAATGCGGATTGGCCGGAGTACAAGATACATTATCGGTATCGGGAGACGGTCTACCACATTACCGTTACGCAAATAGGCGCCGGGAATGGCAAAACGCGTGTGACAGTCGATGGCGTTGAGCAACACGATAAGATTATACCCCTTCAAGATGACCACAAAGAACACATAGTCGAGGTAAGAATGCACGCTGTTACCTAGTGCAGCAGAGTGAAGGAGGATATGCTCATATCGGAATTTTCAAGAAGTCTGATATGTAATAAGAGAATGCCAATTTCATATATATCTTCATAGTTTGTAGATGTCGGCTCTCTTGGCCTCACGCCCTTAAGGGACTAATAAAAATAAAATATAATTACAGATATAATAAAAAAACTAAATCTATTTGGTTAATCTTCCAAAAATTAAAATATTTATTAAATAGTTATTGCGTTAATAGACAGGATAAAGTATGCTAGTTGATAGTTACGGCCGTACGGTTGATTATTTGCGTGTTTCGGTAACGGAAAGATGCAATTTTAGATGTCAGTACTGCATGCCGGAGAAACCCTTTACCTGGGTTCCAAAAGAGAATCTGCTCAGTTTTGAAGAGCTGTTTTTGTTTATGAAAGTCGCCATTGACGAGGGTGTGAAAAAGATCAGGATTACGGGCGGAGAGCCTCTTCTACGCGAAGATCTGGACAAGTTCATTCGGATGATCTATGACTACTGTCCGAGCATTGATCTGGCTATGACGACAAACGCCTATCTTCTAAAAGGGGCGGCGCAAAAACTAAAAGATGCCGGGCTAAAACGCATCAATATCTCCATTGACAGTCTTATTCCCGATGTGGCCGAAAAGATCGCCCAAAAAGATGTGTTAAAAAAGGTCCTAGAAGGACTGGAAGAGGCGTTAGAAGTCGGTTTGAAGGTCAAGGTGAACATGGTCCCGATGGTGGGCATGAACGAGAATGAGATCTTGGATGTGATGGACTTTTGTAAGCACAGAGACATTCCTGTGCGCTACATCGAGTATATGGAGAACATCCATGCTGCCGTTGATATCAAAGGGATGAAAAGTAATGAACTCTTAAGTGTTATCGGCGAAAAGTACAGCTTTACGGACGAGGGCTTTGACGCAGCTTCCCCTTCGCACTACTACCGCTGCGAGGACGGCTACCGCTTTGGCATCATCGAACCTTACAAGGACGACTTTTGCAAAAAGTGTAACCGAATCCGTCTGACGGCTGAAGGACATCTTATTCCCTGCCTCTATTTCGACGAGGCGATGAGCATCCATGACGCGGTCAAACGCGGCGATATCAAAGAAGCGGCCCTGGTACTCAAAGAGGTTATCCGGACTAAACCGGAAAAAAACCGCTGGTCAGAAGAGGACGGTGAGTCCTCTACGCGTGCCTTTTATGAGACGGGCGGCTGATGATCTATCTTGTCGAGCATTTTTATTCGATTCAAGGCGAGGGGAAGTACCTCGGAACCCCCTCTCTTTTCTTCCGTTTTGGCGGCTGTAATATGAGGTGTGAGGGTTTTGGATGCACTGAAACCTCCGCTGATGGTGTGCAGGTCGTCGGATGCGATACGGTTTATGCTGTTGACAAAAAACATTTCGGTTCGACATGGCAAGCGATAGACTCTCTCGAGTCGCTGATACAGGTCTACGCCTCCTATACACTTCCGATCAAAGCCGACATCGTCTTGACAGGAGGAGAACCTCTGATCTACGCCAATGATGAGCTTTTTGTCTCTTTTGTCGAGTTTCTGCAAGGCAAGGGCCACCGGGTTACTTTTGAGACAAACGGGGCAATTGATGTGGATTTTGAGAAACACCGCGTCTATCAGCGCTGCGTCTTTGCGCTCTCGGTCAAGCTCTCAAACAGCGGCGAACCCTTCAGCAAGCGCATCAATCCCGAAGCGATCCAAAACATTTCAGCCTGTGCGCAAGACGCTTTTTTTAAGTTCACCGTAGACAAAGACTCCCTGATATCGGGGATAAACGAGGAGATCAAAACGATCATAAAGTTCGCCCCCTCGATTTCAGTCTACTGCATGCCCAAAGGCGGGAGTAAAGCCGAGCTTGAGTATCATAGCGAAGCCGTGATAGAGTACTGCAAGAAGAAGGGATATGTCTACAGCGACAGGCTGCATATTCGTCTGTGGGACCAGAACAAGGGTGTTTAGACACCCGCAAGGATGAGCATATGATTATCAGAAAAATGTTTAAATTTGAAAATGCCCACATCGTCCGGGGGTGTTCTTCTCAGCGCTGCCGTGCGTCAATACACGGCCACTCCTACAAGATCGAGCTGCTATTTGAGTCGAACTTTTTGGACCAGGGACAGATGGTCTTTGATTTTGGTCTGATGAAGCAGTCGATCAAAGATCTGATCGACTCTTTTGACCATGCGATAGCTGTGTGGGACGGCGACGAAGCGGGCTACATCACAGATATGAAAAAACATTCGCAGCGTTGGGTGCAGCTCCCTGTCTCTCCTTCGGCAGAGCAGTTTTCGCGCGTGATCTTCATCTTGGTCGACAAAATGCTCTCCTGCACCAAGATGATCAACGGTGAAAAAGAGGTAAGGTTGCATTCTGTCATCGTACATGAGACCGATACGGGCTACGCCCAGGGTTTCCGAGAAGATGCCTACAGCGAAAAGATGGGACGTATCGATCCCGAAGCTATCCTTTTTTCAGAAGCGGTCAAAGCCGACTGGCATGATACGCAGTTGTGGGAGAAGGTCTTACAGGGGACAGTCTTTACCAATGCTAAACGGGTTTAACGCTACTCAAGCATGGGTGATTAGCGCGCTTTTTTCGAGTGTGCAGAGCTGCCATTTTGTCGGAAGAAGCAACACCGTCTGATCTTTTTTGATTTCACTGATCTGATCGTTAGTGATCATCAGGGCATTGGATTGTGCCAGCGGAGAGATCATCCCCGGACTTCTTTTTGCGATAGGCTCAAAAAACTCTCCGTCATAAAACCCTGGAACGACCGTATAGTTGCCTGCGCGCTGAGAAAAGTCTTCTTTCATCTTCGCTTTAAATGTTCCGATATACGGGTGCCGGGCATTGTGCAGTTTTAAGATAGCACTTTGCGCAAAGAGCTCAAAATTGATCGCGGCGGCCAGAGGGTTTCCGGGAAGATTGAGTACATAGGTCTTGCCGATGCGTCCGAAGGTCGTCGGTTTTCCGGGCTTGATGTTGATCTTGCTGAAACAGGCCTCATACTCAAATGCACCGAAAGCCTCTTTGGTGAAATCTGCATCCCCTACACTCACTCCGCCCGATGTGATAATAAGATCGCTTCCCTCCAACGCAGAGGCTATATGTGCCTTGATGTCTTCAAGGGTGTCTTCTGCTGTTCCGATAAAGACAACATCGCAGCCCAGCTCTTTGGCACGGGCCAGAAAAGTAGGCGAGTTGGTGTTATAGATCTGATGCTCCTGTATCTGCTCGAAGTGCATCTTCAGCTCTTTGCCCGAAGCAAAAACGGAAACTCTTGGACGTTTTGTTACATACACATGCGAGATCCCCTGCGAAGCGAGCAGGGTGATATGGTGGGCATGAAGCTTGATACCTGATCTCAAAAGTGTATCGCCGCAGCGTATGTCCTCACCGGCGTAACGGATATGCTGCTCTTCTTTTATGCCAAGCGGCAGCAAAATGACATTTTTTCTGATCGTTTCGATCTCTTCAATGGGCACCACTGCGTCCGCACCAAGAGGAAGACGCGCACCCGTCATGATCTTAAGCGCGCAGCCCTGAGAGAGGAGCGCATCGGAGTTATCTCCGGCAAAGATGGTCTCACCGACAACAACCTCTTTGCCGGCATCACTGTACGTGATGGCATATCCGTCCATCGCAGAGTTGTTAAAAGGAGGAAGGTTGTAAACAGCGGTGACGTCATTAGAAAGAATACGGCCCAAAGACTTTTCAAGTGAGACGATTTCAGAGTGCAGGGGTTTAACCCATTCGTCGATCAGTCTCAGCGCATCTTCGATTAAGATAGCCATAATGTCCCCTTTTATGTTGGCCGTATTATAAGCAAGTTAGGGTAAAATTTAACTTTGAGGCAGCCAGAAGGCTAAAGGATTTTATATGGAAAAAATGTACGCGATGAGTTTAGATATTCATCTTTATTCTATTATGGCATTGATGGGTATTATGCTGTTCATGATGGCGCTGCACAAAAGCAAGCGCGATCTTGGCACGCTTGTCAAAGCGATACAGGGCGTGATGATCCTGCACCTGAGTTTTTTGGCCTTTGTCATCTTGACGGGTGCGATCATGATGGCGGCGCAACATCTGAGTCTGACGCCGGCCAATCTCTTGATGACGGCTTCTGCTATCATCGTTTTGACACTAGAGATCAAACGCAATAAGGCTCTGGTAAAAACGATAAAATTCATGCAGATGCAACCCGATACCTACAAAAGACTTGCCTTTAGATATTACCTCGCTGAGCTCATGCTCTTTTTTGGTGTGTGGGCATTTACCGTGATGGCAGGCTAGCATATGCAGTATCTGTTTCATGAAGACGCAGGAAGTGCACAGCTTTGGATAAAGGCAGAAGCATACAAGTACCTCTTTAAGGTGCGCCGACACAGTACGGGTGATACCCTCTATTTTAGAAACAAAGCGCAGAGCGAAGTGCTGCATGCCTACGGGGTTGTTTCGCTTGAGGGCAGGGCCGCGCTTTTGGAGCTTCTTAGCAGCGAGAGCCGAGCGGTGAAGGCTTCTAAATATCTTCATATCGCATGGTGTGTGGTTGATCCTAAGTCGGTTGAAAAGGTTCTGGCTAGCCTGAACGAGATCGGCGTGGCAAAGATCAGTTTTATCTACTGTGACCGCAGCCAGAAGAATTTCAAGAGCGACCTTGCGCGCTATGAACGCATCACAGAGAGTTCTTCTCAGCAGTGCGGACGAAGCGAAGCGATGGCCTTTGCGGTCTATAAAAGTTTGGATGCCTTTTTAATTGAGCACCCCGAGACGGTGGTACTCGATTTTTGCGACAAGGTGCTTGGATGTGACGAAGAGATCCGGACAGTGCTGATCGGCTGCGAGGGCGGTTTTAGCGAAAAAGAGCGCAAAAAACTGGAGGCCATCAAACGCTTCAGGCTGGACACGCCGATGATACTGCGTTCTGAGTCGGCAGTGATGGGGATCGCTTCTAAGTTATTAATCTAGAACGGCTCGGAGCTCTTTTGTACTAAATCTTTTTATTTTTTATGCAGAGCGTGTTGAAAATAAAGTTTTGTTTGGCTATAATCCCGTCCATAATAAATCCGCACCCGTACGGATTTAAAAAAAATATACCAAGGGATGTACTTCGACACCCTTATAAGGAAAGATAGATGAAAAAAGATATTCATCCAGACGTATTCGTTTGTAGTGTAAGTTGTGCATGTGGAAACACATTCGAAACTAAGAGTGTTAAAGAGACTATCCGTGTTGAGATCTGTAACGAATGTCACCCATTCTTTACCGGTTCTGAGCGTTTGGTAGATACAGCTGGACGTATTGATAAATTCAAAAAACGTTACAATATCGACTAATCTTCCCGATAGTCTTTCTATCGTGATACAGCAAGAGGGCTCAGGCCTTTTTGCTCTTTGCTTTTCTTTCTGTACCCATACCACCACCAAATCCCATCCATTAAGATTGCTCATATGCTGACACTTGTTCCCACACCCATCGGAAATATCGCCGATATCTCTCTTCGCGCCATGGATGCTTTAAGCAAGGCTGATGTCCTTCTTTGTGAGGATACCCGCGTGACGAAAAAACTTCTCAATATTCTCAAAGAGCGTTATAGCCTGGAAAGAAAAGAACAGCGGTTCATCTCCTTGCATTCGCACAACGAACAAGCCTTTATCGACAAGATAGAGCCCTCGTTTTTTGAGGGGGATGTTGTTTATGTCTCCGATGCAGGAATGCCGGGGATCAGCGATCCGGGGCAGCTGTTGGTCAGGTATTGTCAGGATAAAGCAATAGCATATGATATCTTGCCGGGTGCCAATGCTCTTTTGACGGCCTTTGTCGCAAGCGGATTTGTAAATACACAGATGCTCTTTTTCGGATTTTTGCCACACAAAGGAAAAGATCGTGCCAGCGCCCTTCAGACAGCGCTTCACAACGGTTTTACGACAGTCTTGTATGAGGCTCCCCACCGCCTTGAAAAACTCTTGAAAGAGCTTTGTGATGAGGTGCCAAAGCGTAGGATCTTTTTGGCAAAAGAGCTGACCAAAAAATACCAAAAGTACTTTTTTGCTACTGCCGACGAGATTGCACAGCAGATCTCAAAAGAGATGATCAAAGGAGAATGGGTTGTCGTGATCGAATCCGCTGCAGCGCGGGAGAGTTCTTTGAGCGAAAAAGATATCCTTGAGCTGGATATGCCTAAAAAGTCTGCCGCAAAACTTATCTCAAAAATAACAGGTGAAAATACAAAAGCGTGTTATCAGCGTTTATTGGATTTGGATTAAACCGCCAGTTTAGAAGAGATTTTTAAATAAAATGCATTATTTTGTATAATTAAAACCAATACCTTAGAGGTGTCCTTCCGTAACACCGGCTTCATAATTTGTACTTTCCCTCCCCACGTTTACTAATTCTTGACCATATTGCCATATACTTAAGAGATTTTTAGATAAACTCCATGCTATGATTATTTATGGAAAACAACCGGTATATTACCTAATTGACAAACATCCTCAGAAGATAAAGACACTTTTTGTCTCTAAGGAACTGGATAAAAAAGAGTATTCGCGACTGATGCGAATGGATTTTGAGCTTAAACGCATTCCTGCCGAGGCAGCGCAAGTCATGAGCAAGACAGGCAACCACCAGGGCTTTTTGGCCGAGGTGGAGGAGTTAGAACTGTATGAACTCAAAGATCTGCATAGGGCAAAATTCGTTCTTGTCTTAGCCGGAATAACCGACGTGGGCAATATGGGCGCGATCATCAGATCGGCTTATGCTCTCGGCGTTGATGCCGTTATTATCAGCGGGATAAAGCAGTTTTCAGCCGATAACATCATCCGAAGCAGCGCAGGAGCAGCTTATGATATGGCCTTGATCCATGTGCCGAATCTGTATGATGTGATGAATGAGCTCAAGCTTGGCGGATTTACCCTCTACGGTGCCGTTTCAGATGGAGATGATATCCGAGAGACAAATTGTGAGGGCAAGAGAGCATTGATCATGGGAAATGAAGCCGAAGGCATACCGACGCGTGCCTTGGCAAAACTGGATAAAAAAGTCTCAATAAAAATGGAAAATCAGTTTGATTCACTCAACGTCAGCGTAGCCGCAGCGATATTGATGGACAGAATGAGATAAGGAAAGAAGAATGACGGGCTTAGAAAAACTTCGTGAAATAGGTGTAGAAAAGATCCATGATCAGACGCACATCGCAAGAAAATTTGTAGAAGATATTTTAAACGAAAAATACTTTTCTATGAACAAAATCCAATTTGCAGGCTTTGTTTCAATTATAGAGCGTGATTACAACATGGATCTGCATGAGTTGATCGAAGCGTACAATGCCCGTCTAAAGAAGGAGAACGCTGAGAAGGATGAGCCCTTTGTCGTCAGTGTACAAGAGGGTGAAAAGCAGGAGAATAAAAAAGGAATCTATATAGCAGCTTCTCTGGCAGCTGCGGGCGTTCTATTGGCTATTTTTGTTTTTTCCAGTGCAGTCGATGAGGCGCCGCTTCAAGCACCTGTGAACAAAGTCGAGAGCGAACCTGTATATGACGAGCTCAATAACTCCACAATAGAAGAAGCAAAAACAAATCTCACCCAGCTAGAAAGTGGATCGGCTGTTCTTGCGGCAGAAGAGATCAATGCCACCGTAGAGCCCGTTATCCAAGTCAGCAAATTCGAGATCATCCCACAGAGTAATCTATGGATCGGGATAGTGGACATGGATACATTTGTGCGCAGCCAAAAGCTGACTTCTTCCCCCTTTGAGCTTGCAGCAGATAAAGAGTGGCTTCTGGTCATGGGACATGGCTTTGTAAATTTCGATGTCAACGGTGAAGAGATACGCTTTAAAGATGCAAAGAAAGTCTGGTTTGCCTATGAAAATGGCAAATTGACGAAACTTAGCCGACGCGAATTCAAAGAAAAAAACAGAGGTAAAGCTTGGTAAAAACACTCTGCTTTCTTCTTCTTTTCGGTCTCTTCTCTCTTCATGCAGAACCCTTTGCATTGGCGACAATACCGCAAAACAGCGAGGCTGAAAAAAAAGTTCTGCTTTTAGAGAAGATCAAGGCACTGATCGGCGAAAATGCGTATGCACGCCATATCAAGTTCATAGAGATTATTTTTGCCGACAAAGATGAGTTTTATACCAACAAACGTGTGGATGTTGCCAAGGTGATCTTAATGCTCAAGGACAACGGTCTGCTTGACCTCTTCTTTAAAAAACCAAAAGAGATGCATCTGACATTCCAATCTAGCGGCTACCCTCTTTTCTTTGTCAAGATAATGAGTGACACGCTCCAATCCATGGGCTATTATCGCTTCATCACCGACTGGTCAAAACAGGACGAGAGCGGATTCTTCTGGACAATACGTCTGACAGGAGAGTATGCGATCGATCCGGTCTTGCTGAAAAATGCTCTGCAAAAACGCGGATGTGACATCGTAGATATCAACCGAAACAGCCAAACAGACTGGTCGTATCACATCGATATGAAAAATGCCTATCTGATGCTCGAAGAGCTTCTTCCGGGCACACAAAGAGTGCTTAAAAAGTCACTTTATGAACATTGGCTCGATGCTAAGTCCGCAAAATCATTGACTATATGGAGTTTGAAAGGAAATAGCTGGTATCCTTATATCTCAATTTATGACAGAGAACTCCATCTATTAAAAGTTTATAAGCGCGATAGAAAGACCTATAAAATAAAGTTGGAGCTTCCTGAAGGTACGGCATATCTAAAGATAGCCGATCTTTACAGTTTGAAAAATATCAAAGAAGGATTGCGGGTAGAGGCCAAAGGGGTCAAATAGCCGCTTTTAAAGAAGGTAAAAATGTTTGACGAGATAGAGTTTGATCGTATCAAGAGATTGCCAAAATACGTATTTGCAGAAGTAAATGAGCTGAAGATGCAGGAGCGCCGCGCAGGAGCGGATGTAATCGATTTTTCTATGGGTAACCCGGATGGGGACACGCCTGAACATATCCGTGAAAAACTCCTGGAGTCAGCCCAAAAGACAAAGACCCACGGATACTCAAACTCAAAAGGGATCATCAAGCTGCGCCAGGCAATTTGTGACTGGTACAAGCGCCGATATGATGTGGATCTTGATCCTGAAACCGAGGCGGTCGCTACGATGGGTTCAAAAGAGGGATATGCTCACCTGGCATATGCGATCACAAACCCCGGTGATGTTACCGTTGTTCCCGATCCTACCTATCCTATCCACTCTTACGCTTTTATTTTGGCTGGCGGAAATGTGGTCAAGTTTGGCATAGAGTTTGACGAGGATTACCGTGTCGATGAAGACAAGTTTTTTGAGGACCTGATCCGTGTCTTCAAGGAGAGCTCTCCTCGTCCTAAGTACGTCCTTGTGAATTTTCCGCACAACCCGTCAACAGCGACCGTGACACCTGAGTTTTATGTGCGCCTGGTCGCCTTGGCTAAAAAAGAGCGTTTTTACATCATCTCTGACATCGCGTACGGCGACATCACCTTCAGAGGTTATGTGACACCTTCTATCATGTCAGTACCGGGGGCCAAAGATGTAGCCGTCGAGTCTTTCACTCTGTCAAAGTCATACAATATGGCGGGCTGGCGTGTAGGTTTCTTCGTCGGAAACAAAAAGTTGATAGGTGCGCTTCAAAAGATCAAGTCCTGGCTGGACTATGGTATGTTCACGCCGATCCAGGTTGCGGCTACGGTTGCACTTAACGGGGACCAGACTTGTGTTGATGAGATCGTGCATAAATATGAGACGCGTCAGGATATCTTGCTCGAAGCCTTTAGTAGAGCAGGGTGGCCTATTCGCAAGAATGAGTCTACGATGTTTGTCTGGGCAAAAATACCTGAACGTGCAGCACATCTTGGCTCTTTGGAATTTTCAAAACGCCTTCTTGTCGAAGCTCAGGTCGCGGTAGCACCGGGAATCGGTTTTGGCGAGTATGGCGAGGGATATGTCCGCATCGCACTCATCGAAAACGAGAACAGGATCCGCCAGGCAGCAAAAAATATTAAAACATTTTTAAAACAGTTCGAGGAAAGTAAATAATGATAAAAATTGGTGTGATCGGCGTCGGAACGGTTGGCGCTTCTGTCATCAAGATACTGCACGACAACAAAGAAATGATCTCGGCGCGCGCGGGAACAGAAATACTTGTGACCCGCGGTGTGGTTCGCGATCTTTCAAAAAAACGTGATTTCGGTATCCCTTTGAGTAATGATCCTATGGATGTGATCAATGACCCTGACATTGACATTGTCGTCGAACTGATGGGCGGGATAGAAGAGCCTTTCAAGATCGTAAAAGCGGCACTGGTTCAGGACAAGGCCGTTGTTACCGCCAACAAGGCTATGCTTGCGTATCACCGTTATGAGCTTCAAGCGCTTGCCGGAGATATCGCTTTTGAGTATGAGGCTTCGGTTGCCGGCGGGATTCCCATCATCAATGCACTTCGCGACGGACTTTCGGCAAACCATATCGAGTCCATCAAAGGGATTATGAACGGTACCTGCAACTATATCCTGACCAAGATGATGGATGAGGGTGCGGATTTTGAACCGACCCTGAATGAGGCCAAGGAGCTGGGATACGCAGAAGCTGACCCGACCTTTGACATCGGCGGATTTGACGCAGCGCATAAGCTGCTTATTCTCGCTTCCATTGCCTATGATATTGATGCCAAACCTGAAGATATTTTGATCGAGGGGATTGAACATGTCACCCAAGATGACATCTCTTTTGCCAAAGAGTTCGGCTACGTGATCAAACTTCTTACCATCGCAAAAAAAACAGGGGATGAAGTCGAACTCCGTGTCCATGCCGCTCTGGTCAAGAAGACAGAGATGATCGCCAAGATAGACGGCGTGATGAACGGTGTTTCCGTGATCGGCGATATGGTCGGTGAAACGCTCTACTACGGTCCCGGTGCCGGTGGCGATGCGACGGCTTCGGCTGTTGTCGCCAATATTATCGACATCGCGCGTTCAGGCAAACGCTCCCCAATGCTCGGTTTTCAGACCTCTTTGGAAAAAGATCTGAAGCTGAAATCAAAAGACGAGATAGTCTCGAAATATTATCTCCGCATGGGCGTTGAAGACAAGCCCGGCGTGCTTTCGGCAGTGACAAAGATGTTTGCCGACCATAATATTTCGATTGAGACAATGCTGCAGCGCCCCTGCGCAAATGGCAACGCAAACCTTCTCTTCTCTACGCACGAAGCAGTGGAAAAAAACATCCAGGGCATTATCAAAGAGTTAAGCGCCGCCTCCTATACCAAATCCACCCCGACAATGATCCGTATCGAAGCCTAAGGGTTTCTGCCGGACAGTCTGAAATCTTTCTCTTTATTAACACATATGTAACTTTACTCAGCTAGAATTTATCCATGAGAATATTACTAGTTGAAGACAATCTGGAACTCGCCAGGCTTCTTGAAGCCTACCTTTCAACTTACTATGTCATCGACACGGTTTCGGAGTTTGCTGTAGCGAGTGATTATATTGATCAGTTCCGATATGACATTGTTCTGCTTGACCGAAACCTTAATGGCAAAGATATCGGCATGGACCTGATCGCCAAGATTAAGACAAAGACCCTGACTACCGGTATTATTATCATCAGTGCTTATGACAGCTTCACAGACAAGGTCTCCGGACTCGATCTGGGTGCAGATGATTATCTTGACAAACCCTTTAACAACGAAGAGCTGAAGGCGCGAATAGCTGCTCTTGGCAGACGGTACGGCGCTTTGCCAAAGGTAAGAATAGAAGGACTTGAGTGCGATACGCTGGCCAAAACAGTTCGGTACAATGACACAGAGGTAAGCTTAAGCAAAAAAGAGTCAGAACTTTTCTTCTATTTACTAAAAAAACGCGGCAATATCGTCTCCAAAGAGGAGTTGCTGGACGCACTCTATCTTAACCCCCAGAATATCTCTTCCAATACGCTCGATGTTACGATAGGAAATGTGCGGAAGAAACTTCCTGTCAATGTTATCAGGACAGTCAAGACTCGGGGCTATATCGTTGAGTAAATGCCTACGCTTTTTTAAAGAGCGCTTATGGCTTAGAGTTTATTTAATGATTTAAGAGAGTCATGGAATTGTTTTTTATTTAAGAGAGACAAGAGTATTATTGCGCACATAAAAATTCAAAACTTCAAGGCTTTTCGTGGAACTTATTGATACGGTTTGTACATATTGTGGGGTAGGGTGTGACATCGTAGGGCATGTCGAGGACAACAAAATCCAAAAGATCACTGCGGCAAAAGACGGCTATGTCTCTCAGGGAAAACTCTGCATCAAAGGGAAACTTGGGTTTGACTTTGTGCAGAGCCCGAACCGCGTCAGAGCACCCCGCATACGCAAAAGTTTTGCTGAAAAAAATGCCCATATCGTCTCGCCTTATCAAAGTAAATTTACAGAGCTTGACGACACCTGGTTTGAAACAGACCTTGAAACCGCAACTTCTATCTCCGCAGCAAAGATGAGCGAGATCAAAGAAAAATACGGACGCCACAGCCTCTGCTCCATCGGCGGGGCACGGACCTCGTGTGAGTCTGCCTTCTTGTTTCAAAAATATACTCGCCATACCCTTAACTCGCCGCACGTCGACAACTGCGCGCGCGTCTGTCACTCGCCCTCTTTAAAGGGCATGCGTACGACGATGGGCGAGGGCGCTGCGACAAATCCTTATGATGACATCTATCAGACAGAGTTTATGATCGTCATGGGCTCGAACACGACGGAGGCACACCCGATCGTCGCCAACCGTATCGTCGAAGCGGCGCAACAGCATGACAATCTTGCGGTCATCGATGTGCGCCAGATAAAATTGGGAAAATTTGCCAAATACCAGGCAGTCATTCCTCATGAGGCGAACCTTCTTGTTTTGAACATGATGGCCTATGTCATCTTGACCGAAGAGCTTTACAACGAGGCTTTTGTTGCCAGCCGTACAAAGTTTTTCCAAGAGTACAAAGAGAAAATACTCAGTGATCCTTACGCCAATCCTAAATTTTTTGAGAGTGTTCCGGGGTATGAGGACCTTGTCAAGATGATTCCTAAAATAGCCCGTGAATACGCACTGAAAAAGTCGATGATCTTCTGGGGACTTGGCATCACCGAGCATCTCGATGGCTCTAAGGCGGTTATGGCGATCACACACCTGGCTTTTCTGACAGGAAATGTCGGCAAGACAGGTGCAGGTCTGATGCCGCTTCGCGGGCAGAACAATGTTCAGGGTGCTTGCGATATGGGTATGCTTCCTTATTATGACCCAGACTATCAGACCCCTAAAGAGGTCGGTCTGATGACTCCGGAGCTCATAGACGAGATGATAGCGGGGCGGGTAAAGTCACTGCACAACATGGGCGAGGACATCACCCATATCCATCCGAACTTGAACAAGGTGAACAAAGGGATAGCAAACCTTGAATTTATTCTTGTTCAGGAGGTCATGATGAATGATATCGCCTCAAAAGCAGATATCGTCATCGGGGTGCGTTCCGCGTATGAAAAAACAGGCGTTTATGTAAACGCAATGCGCCGTCTGCACCTCTCTCAGCCTCTGGTTAAATCCGATCTGCCTGATGATTGGGAAGTGATCCAGATGATCAATAACAAGCTTGGCGGAAACTATGAATACAAAGACTCCTCGGAGGTATGGAACGAAGTGCGCGAGACGGCACACAGACGTTTCAGCGGAGCATCCTATCAGAGGCTGGAGCGCCACCGAAAACGCGGTCTACAGTGGCCGGTCTACATCGAAGATACCCCGGTGCTGCACCTGCTTGACTTCAGAACAGATGACGGACTGGGCCACTTTCATTACCACCAGTATGTAGAACGCGGTCAGATAGAACAGCTTAAAAACGCAGTGAGCACAAAAGGTTTCCACCTCACAACGGGACGCGCACTGCCACACTACAACAATGCTGCGCAGACAAAAGAGAGTCCAAAACTTCTCAAAAAGCATGAAGAAGATATCCTGCTGGTCAGCGTTGAAGATGAGGCAGACTTTCCAAAAGGAAGGGTGATCCTTAAGACTGAACATGGACAGACCGCCTCACTGAAGGTCAAGTTTACCGATACGGTCAAACCCGGAACGCTTTTTACGACCTTCCATCACAACAACTCCCAGATAAACTATATCTTTGGCGACAGGCGTGATGACCTTATTCTCACGGCCGCCTTCAAATCCATCGAGGTTGAGGTAGTCTCGGCCTAAGAAAAAAGGAAACCGCTATGAGCCGAGCCAAGGGAGATGTCGCTGAAGAGACAGCCTGTGTCTACCTGCGCACACTCGGGTTTATGATCATAGAGCGCAACTTTACCCTTCGCGGCGGAGAGATCGACATTATCGCGCTCAAAGATGAAGTGCTCCATTTTATCGAGGTCAAAAGCGGCAGCTCTTATGATCCACTTTACAACATCACTCCCGTAAAACTCCGCCACATCATCAACACCGCCCACCGTTTTATGCAAAAGAAAAAGCTCGATCTGGCCTTTCAAATTGATGCCGTAAGCGTACAAAATGAGGAGTGCAGACTGCTTGAAAATATTACAATGTAGCCCGGGATATTTTGAAGATAATAAGCTTACTCCCAATTAAAATACCAAGTCCAGCTGCGTAAGACGTCTTAAAGAAATTGAGGGTATAATACTTTCAATAATTTTTAAACAAGGACCATAAAATGGGAAAATACATCGAAGTTACTGCCTCTAATATTGAAGAAACTATTAAAGAGGGCGTTGCACTAGTTGACTTTTGGGCACCATGGTGTGGGCCGTGTCGTATGATCGCACCGGTTATTGAAGAGCTGGCAGAAGACTATGACGGCAAGGCAAAGATTTGTAAGGTAAACACAGATGAAGAGCAAGATATCGCTATCAAATACGGTATCCGTTCTATCCCTACTATCATCCTTTTCAAAGACGGTGAAGTTGTAGAGCAAATGGTCGGAGCAGCTTCCAAACAGGCTTTTGAAGAAAAACTTAACGCTCTTTTAGCGTAATCCATGGCGCGTCGCGGCAGCGGACTCTTTTCCGTCAGCACGCTTCTGGCTTCCTTTTTCGGCGCAGGCATGATCGCCATTGCCTTCGCCTACTTCAACTACAAATTTCAAGAATATAAATTTATCAATTTTACTGAATGGCTTGTGTATGAGCAGGGCAAAATCTTCATCCCGGATGAGGAGCGTTATCTCCTCATCTTCTACAGCTCAAAACAGGCAGGTAATGTAGAAAACATCAACAAGCTCGATACGAAATACAAAGTATTGGCCATTGACTACTATCAGCAGGATTTTCCCAGCCATGAAAAGGTCACCTTTGTGCGCTCAGGTACCAATACGATCTTGAAGATCATCCAGCGTTTCAACATATATACAGTCCCTTCCGTGTTTATTATCAAAAAAGTCAAAGATGGTCTTTATAAACAAGATAGTATCATTGCGGAATTAGACACTATAAACGATATGCCAGACGAACTCTAGAAGGAAAACAATGTTAGATTTAGCGATTATTGGCGGCGGACCGGCAGGACTTACTGCGGGACTATATGCAACACGCGGCGGTTTAGACAATGTGACAATGTTTGAAAAAGGGATGCCCGGCGGACAGATAACAGGAAGCTCCGAGATCGAAAACTATCCTGGTGTCACCGGTGAGATCTCAGGAATGGACCTGATGATGCCTTGGCCTGAACAGTGTCAAAAGTTTGGACTTAAGCACTCTATGGTTGAAGTCTTGAGCGTTGAGCATAAAAGTGACGGTACCTTTACGATACACAAGGGCGACCGTACAAGTGAAGATGCCTTAGCCGTAGTCATCTGCACCGGTTCAACACCCAAGCGAGTCGGCTTCAAAGGCGAAGACGACCTTTTTGGCAAGGGTGTCTCTACCTGTGCGACCTGTGACGGGTTTTTCTACAAGAACAAAGAAGTCGCTGTTATCGGCGGCGGCGACACGGCGCTTGAAGAGGCGCTTTATCTGGCAAAGATCTGTTCTAAAGTCTATCTTGTCCACCGTCGAGACAAGTTTAGAGCCGCACCAAACACCATCAAGCGTGTCTTGGAAACAGAAAATATAGAGCTTGTTCTCAATGCGACTCCGGAAGAAGTCTACGGAGACGCGATGGGTGTAACAGGCTTGAAAGTCAAAACAGCCCAAGGCGAGCGTGACATTCCTGTCCCGGGTGTGTTTACCTTTGTCGGGATGAATGTCAACAACGAAGTCCTCAAAAAAGAGGACAGCAGTGCAATCTGCGAGCTGAATGAGCAAGGCGAGGTGATCGTTGATCTTCGTATGCGTACATCCACTCCGGGCCTCTTCGCGGCAGGTGACATCCGAATCGATGCGCCCAAGCAAGTCGTCTGTGCAGCAGGTGACGGAGCAGTTGCAGCAATCAATGCTATTGCCTATATAGATGAAAAATTGAACGGATAGAGATGATGATAAAAGTCGGTGTGTATGGCGGAACAGGACGTGTTGGCAAACTTCTGATAGAAGATTTGAGATGTGATGAGAACATAGGGCTTAGCGCTGTTTTTGTACGAAATGAACTGGAGTTTGCTATAGAGCCTTCAGTCTTGGTAACAAATGATCTGAACTCATTTTTAAATGCCTGTGATGTTGTTATCGATTTTTCGCTTCCTGAGGCCACGCAAGCACTTTTGGAAAAAAGTCTCAAAACACCCAAACCTTTAGTGATAGCTACCACGGGTCTGAACACGCACCAGTTCAATCTGATGGCAGAAGCCAGTGAGTCTATGCCGATCTTGTATGCGACAAACATGTCCTTGGGCGTAGCTATTCTGTCGAAGCTTGTGGAGCAGGCCTCGCGCACGCTTGAAGGCTTTGATATTGAGATCGTCGAGATGCACCATAAACACAAAAAAGATGCGCCCAGCGGTACGGCACTCACCTTGGCGGAGTCAGCGGCCAAAGGACGCGATCTTGATCTGGACAAGGTTCGTATCAGCGGACGAAATGGAAACATCGGTGAGCGTACAAAAGACGAGATTGCTGTTATGGCACTGCGCGGCGGCGACATTGTCGGACGCCATACGGTGGGGTTTTATAACGAGGGCGAGTTTCTTGAGCTTAACCACACAGCGACCTCACGCCACACCTTTTCAAAAGGCTCATTGCGTGCTTCAAAATGGCTTGTTGCTCAACCGAGCGGCCTCTATACGATATCAGACTGCCTAGGATTAGAATAATATGGAAAGAGAATTAAATGAAAAATGTGCGGTTGTCGGGATATTTGGTCATGCGGAAGCCTCTAAACTAGCCTACTTTTCGCTTCACAGTCTGCAGCATCGCGGCCAAGAGGCTTGCGGTATCAGTTCGGCAGATGGAATAAAAGTACACACGATAAAAGACAGAGGCCTGGTTTCTCAGGTCTTCAATGACGAAAAGATAAAAACTCTCAAGGGAACCTCGGCTATCGGTCACAACCGCTACTCAACTGCCGGAGACGATTCTATCTTGGATGCACAGCCGGTATTTGCCCGCTATGACCTGGGCGAGATGGCTATCGTGCACAACGGAAACCTCACCAATGCGAAAGAGGTGCGCGACAGACTGATTAAAAAAGGGGCGATCTTTCAAACCTTTATGGATACGGAAAATCTCATCCATCTGATCGCCAAAAGCGAAGAGAGAAAACTTCTAGACCGAATCATCGATGCAGTTAAAAAGATCGAGGGAGCCTACTCTTTGGTCTTCTTAAGCCGTACGAAGATGTTTGCAATGCGTGATCCTTACGGCTTGCGTCCGCTTAGTCTTGGGAAGGTGGGAAATGGATATATCGTTGCTTCTGAGACGTGCGCCTTTGATCTTGTCGGCGCAGAGTTCATCCGTGATGTTGAACCGGGGGAGCTTTTAGTATTTGAAGAGGGTAAAGAGCCTAAATCTATCAAGATATATGAGCCTACACCGAAACACTGCATCTTTGAGTATGTCTATTTTGCCCGTCCTGATTCAGACGTGTTCGGCCAGAATGTTTACCAGATGCGTAAAAACATGGGACGCAAACTCGCCCATATCGATCCGATAGAAGCGGATATGATTGTTCCTGTTCCCGACGGAGGCGTACCCGCAGCCATCGGGTATTCACAAGAGAGCGGGATCCCTTACGAGCTTGGCATTATGCGAAACCACTACATCGGGCGCACTTTTATCGAGCCGACCCAGCAGATGCGTGATCTTAAGGTAAAGATGAAACTCTCACCGATCACTTCTCTTATCAAGGGCAAGAAGCTTATAGTTGTGGATGACTCGATCGTGCGGGGGACAACAAGCAAACGCATTGTCAAGATGCTCAAAGAAGCCGGCGCAGCAGAGGTACATATGCGTATCTCTTCTCCTCCGACAACAGATCCGTGCTATTACGGGATCGACACGCCCGACAAAGAGAACCTGATCGCTGCAAATATGAGCAACCAGGAGATGTGCGACTTTATGGGTGCAGACTCTTTGGCCTATCTTTCGCATGATGCACTCTTAGAAAGCGTAAATGCCGTAGATTCTCAGTACTGCACGGCGTGTTTCACCGGGAAATATCTCTACTAATATGAATCAGGTTTATACTTTTGGGGAACACCTCAAAAACAAGTTCGGTGAAAAAGTCTACAAGGCGCCTATCTCAATCTCGGGATTTACCTGTCCTAACATTGATGGTACTGTTGCCCGCGGAGGGTGTACCTTTTGTGAGAACGACTCTTTTTCTCCTAGTCTTGACGGCGCTCAAGAGCTAAAAGGCTTTCATCTCAACCTCACTTCAACTGAAAACCCCTACCTGGACAAACAGCTTTTGCAGCTTGAAAAACAGTTTGAAGTGATCTCTTCCAAAGCAAAGCGTGAGTACGGAGCGAAAAAGTTTTTAGTCTACTTCCAGTCGTTCACCAATACCTATGCCCCTTTCGACACGCTTAAAGCTCTTTATGACAAGGCGCTTACCTTTGAAGATGTGGTCGGGCTAAGCATCGGCACACGTTCAGACTCGGTCACTGACGAGACGCTGGCTTATCTGGCCGAGCTTAACAAAAGCAAAGAGATCTGGATTGAGTTCGGTATTCAGTCGATCTATGACGAGACGTTAGAGCGTATCAACCGCGGCCACGACAGTGAAAATGTCAAAACGCTTATTCAAAAGTCAAAGGCGCTGGGCTTGCATGTCTGCGGGCATCTTATCTTCGGACTTCCCGGAGAAGATAAAGAGATGATGCTAAACACGGCAAAAAAAGCCTACGAATGGGGAATTGACTCCGTAAAATACCACCCGCTTTATGTAGTAAAACGAACCGCGTTGGCCAACGAATATGCGCGAGGAGAGTTCACGCCTATAACAGAAGAAGTCTATCTGGATGTATTGCTAGAAGCGATACAAATGAAACCGGCAGATGTCTCTGTTCAAAGGATTACTGCCGGTGTGGATGACAGTTCTCTTATCGCACCGCAATGGTGCCGAAACAGAAACGAGCAGATCAGAAACATCAATAAAAAGCTTAAAACGGTGGGACTGAAGTACTAGGCACAAGAGCTCCAGGTGCCCTTTATGAGGTTCTGCCTTTAGTGGGCTGTGATAGAGGTGAACTGCGCCACATGCTTGAAGTAGGGCGGATAAGGCATCTTTACTCTGAAAAAGGCTGATTTTCCGGGGAGAATATTTTTTGCTATTACAAACTCATTTTCAACTTTTTGCGCTCTGTCGCTTCTGCTCTCTTCACCAAAAGAGGAGAAAAAGCTTATGATTCCGCTAGGACGATAGAAGTTTCCCCCTTTTACATTTCCGGTGACATGCCCTTTGTTGACAAGTTTGACGGTCAGTGTTATCTCGCCTATCTTATAGTTTCCCGTATTTTTGACGTAACCTGTAAACATTATGGTCTCAGTACGCAGTATACGGGTATTTTTAACACCATACAAGCTGGCAACTTTGGTGTACTTGTCAATAGCCATTAAAGAAAATGCTGCGGCGGTTACAATGACTAAAAAAGAGGAGAAGATCATAGACAGCATGGTGTTTTGGTCTTTTTCTTTAAGCGACAGCAGTGTCAAAAGTACAAAAAGAGAGGCGAAGATGATGATCGCCGTCCAGTGCCAGATAGTGAAATAAGTGCTCATAAGCAGTCCGCCTTTACTGAAATATTGTATTCGTTTGAATAGGTGAAAGGTTCCATGATGAGTTTAAACTCAAATGTTTCATTGATGGGAAGCTCTTTTTCATAGACCGTTGACGTATGCTGAAAAGGCTTTAAAGAAAAGCGTATCTCTTCAAAAAAGTTTGTTGCTGCCTTGCAGGCATTTGCAGTTACGGTACATTTCTTAAAAGCTAACTGACCGAGATTTTGGAGCTTTCCTTTGATGACGAGGGCTTCAGAGTACTCGAGTTTTTTGACCACAAGATCGGAGATCTCTGTTTTGTAGAGTTTGCCATGGGTATATTGATACCCGAAAATCGGTCCGGCAATGATAACGACAAAAGAAAGAAGAACAAGAAACAAAGACAAACTCACCCGTTTGCGAAGCACGATAGCCAGCAGCAAAATTAAGAGATAGAGTGCGCCAAAGGCGGCAAAAAAGACGTAGTCATAGGTATGTAGGGAGTCCGCAAAGTCTATAAGTGTCGATTTTATTCTCTGAGTCAAAGTTCTTTATTCTCTCGTGAATTTTTTTCGGTAATCCCGCTCATATTGAAACGGCGGGCTAGTTCTTGTTTGACACGGTCAGGTGAGATGTTCTTCAGCCCTAAAGCCACCAGACAGTGATAAACAAGATCGGCCGCTTCGTAGATGATCTCTTCTTCATTATTGTCTTTCACGGCAAAACACAGCTCTCCGGCCTCTTCGACGATCTTTTTCAAGATAGTGTTCTCCCCCTTGGCAAACAGTTTTGACGTCCATGAACTCTGAGGGTCGGCATTCTTACGTTCAAGGATAGTGTGGTACAGCTCATCTATGACGCCATAAAGTGAAGCAGTGTCGACCTGGACCTCGCTGACTGCCTTACCTGTCTCAATGTTGGTAAAGAAACATGAAGTGCGTCCGGTATGGCAGGCGACACCCTCTTGGATGACCTTGATCAACAAGGTGTCATTATCGCAGTCGAGTAGAAACTCCTGGATACTCTGTGTGTGGCCGCTCGTCTCTCCTTTTTTCCAGATACGCTGTTTAGAGCGTGAAAAGTAGTGTGCGATCTTGGTACTCAGCGATAGCTCCAGAGCCTCTTTGTTCATGTAGGCCATCATCAGGACCTCGTTACTGCTGCTGTCTTGAACGATAACAGGTAAGAGTTCGGATTTTTGCCAGTCTATTGTATTGATTGCAGTTTGCATATGATTTCTTTTCAAAAAGTATTAAATCAAATCGGCAGATGCCGACTTGATTTAATACTTGAAACCTGAAGCTTTTGCTTCAGGTTTAAGATTAGTTGGCTATTGAAGAACGCTGTTGAGGGTTTTTCATATCTACCCAGATATTTGGAGTCGATCCGCCAGGGGTTAAGAAGATCTTGGCATCTTTGTTGTCACGAAGTGCGTCATTGAACTTGCCCTGTACCTTCATCTGCTCAAGCTCAAGCAGCTTGGTAGTCAGTGACTGAGCGATCAGCTTGTTTGCTTTGGCGTTAGCATCGGCTTCGATAGTAATGGCTTCAGCCTTACCCTTGGCCTCGATCTTTACCGCTTCGGCCAAACCGCGTGCAGTCTCTGCGCGTTTGAAGGCATCTTGTTTTGCACGTTCAACCTCTTGTTGTGCCTGCTCTACTTGCTGCTTTGCCAACTGAACACGTTCAATCTGCTCTTTGACTTTTAAAGGAAGAATGATTTCGCGAAGCTGGATAGACTCCAGGTTTGCAGGTGCATTTTCAAGACCGTCTATACTTTCACGAATGCCCAGCTCGATAGAAGTCGCTATCTCGTTACGTTTAGTCGGAAGAGACTCTGCGTCATATTTGCCGACAACATTTCTAACCACGTCACGAACAACAGGATTGACGATTTTCTCTTCCCAGCTAAAGCCCCAGTTTGAGACCGTCTGTGCCGCAGTTGCTGCGTTTAGACGGTACTGAACTGTGAGCTCGATCCCTACCGGAAGACCGCGTTTATCCAAAATGGTGATAGAAGGTTTAACTGTCATGCCCTCGCCTGAAGCCGATGCACGGTCGATCTTGTCCGCATAGTTGATGATACGGATCTTAGTGTCGACCAGGTAGACCTTTTGGATCACAGGGATGATAAAGTGCAGACCCGGAAGAAGAGCATTGGGGTCATACTTGCCGTTGGTCGCCAAGATACCGCGCTGTCCCTCTTCGATGATGGTAAAAGGCTTTGCAAACATCAAAAGAACGAGAAGACCGATGATAAAATAGACAAACCCCGAGCCTTTGAAGTTGAAGTTGAAATCAGGCACCTTCGGAGAGAAGTTGTTCCCGCCGCCGCTATTGTTATCCGTTTTCTTCTTTTTGTTAAAGTAATCGTTCATATCTGTTGCCATTAAGCTTCCTTGTTTATATAAGTTAAGTAGTGCTCATATTTTGCATTGCGTCCGAAAACGATATCAAAATAGCCACTCTGTATTTTTTCAGTGATCGGTCCGCGTGAACCCTCACCGATGATGCGTGCATCAACTTCACGTACCGGAGTGATCTCTGCCGCCGTTCCGGTTAAAAAAGCCTCTTCTGCGATGTAGACCTCTTCGCGCGTGATGCGGCGGCGTACGACTTCGTAGCCCATTTCCTCTGCCATTTCTATGACGGTCTTTTGCGTGATAGACTCAAGCGAATTGTCATTTGGCGGGGAGATTAGCTGCCCTCTGTAGACCATAAAAAAAGAGGCGCCGCTGGCCTCAGCGACATAACCCTGATCGTCAAGCAAAAGGGCTTCATCATACCCGCACTCAATGGCCTCAAACTTTGCCATTTGGGAGTTGAGATAGTTCGCTGCCGCTTTTGCCTTTCCCATGTTTGAGGTATTTGCCGGACGCGTCATTGAAGAGATCTTCAAACGGATACCTTTTTGCATGCCCTCTTCGCCTAGATAAGCGCCCCATTCCCAGGCCGCTACAACAGTCTCAACGGGCGCTTCTTTGTGGTAGACACCCATCACACCGTAACCTAAAAACGCGATTGGACGAAGATAGATGTTATCACCGCTAAACTCGTTTTTTTGAAGAAGTTCGACCTGCGCTTTGTTAAGCTCTTCAACACTGTAGGGGATGTCGATCAGAGTCATCTTGGCCGACTCTTTAAGACGAGTTGTATGATCGTTCAGGCGAAAGATCGCGTAGCCTTTGGCCGTTTTATAAGCTTTTGTGCCCTCGATAACACTGTTACCGTAGTGCAGCGTGTGCGATAAAACATGCGTTTGAGCCTCGTTCCAAGGCTTAAGCGCTCCATTCATCCAAATATATTTGGCTTCGTTCATTAATGACTCCGAAATTGTCAATTTAAAATTTGCTTATATTATCCAAAAAGTGATAAAGAGAAGATGAAGGGTGCAGGTTAAGGGCACCTTTTGAGCAAGAAAGAAAGCCGCATCTTTCTCTTTAAACACGCCTAAGAAGGGGTGTTGACCATCCATTGTGAAAACAGATCAAGGTAGTTCCAATAAGACTGGATGTTCTCATCCGAGACCTTGCCGCGAAGAGCCGGAAGAAGCATCGCATAACATTCCAGCCATCTCAGGCGTGCTTTTTCGTTGATTCTGAACGGTGCGTGCCGTCCGACCATCTGCGGTGCGCCGCGTGACGCATTGAAATAGCTCGGTCCTGCGCAGATCTGTATCATAAAATCAGCCGCATGTTTTTTTGCCGCCGCAAACTCTTTGGCGTCATTGACTGGAAAAAGAAAGGCGATATCGCTCTCTTTGAGCAACTCATAGTGGTCGCTGATGAGTTCTCTGAGTCCCTCTTCGCCAAGCTGTGTCAAAAATTCGGGATTAGGTTTTGTGACAGGGGGGCGTAAGCCGAATTGGCCGGAGGTAACGCTAAGATTTAAATTCGTAAAGTTCATTAAGGTCCCATTGATTTATTATAGATAGTTGACATTGTAGAGAAGAAAAATAAAATCTTTGTTAAACAGAAAGGATTAGGAATTTTGTTTAAATTAGGCTCGCTATAATATTACAAAATATCTATTGAGGCAGCTTATGGAAGCAAAGATCTATTTTGCAAGCCAGTGCTCCGGTGAGGCCGAGTTAAGTGAATGCTTCTGCCCGATCGAGGGCAGGGTCGTCTCAATAGCACCGGGTTTCATGGAAAATGACACACTCAAAGACCTCAAACTAGCCGGAAAAGCAGCCAAGTCCTACAAGCTTGATGCGCCGCATTTTGCTAAAAAGGCAGATAGATGAACCTTACTTATGCTTTAGCGACGGGAGTATCGGCGTTTAATGCCAGAAAAGTTGCCATCTCTGCTTGTTTGCTGGGTGAGTTCTGCCGTTATGACGGGGCTAGCAAAAGCGATGCAGCGGTGATAGCAGCCTTTGAAAATGACGAGATTATCCCTTTTTGTCCCGAAGCACCCGTGCTCGGAACGCCGCGGCAGAGAATATCTGTTGTAAAAAAAGGAGATCAGCGTTTTGTGATGGGAGAGCAGAGCGGGGAGGATTTCACACAGGCTATTTTGGCCCAGGTCGAGCTGCTGGTGCAAAATCATCCCGATCTGGATATGATCGTGCTCAAATCAAAATCGCCTTCGTGCGGCTTGGGGACGACCCCGATATTTAATGAAAAAAAAGAAGCCATAGGCTTTGGTGACGGGATAGCTGCTCAGAAGTTAAAAGTGTCCTATCCGGATATCGTGATAACAGACGAAATAAATTTAAAGGAGAGTAAATGTTAGAAATAGGAATGATGGTATCGAAGTTTTCTAAAGAAACCTTTGGTGAATTGTACAAAGGTAAAGTTATTTTAGGAGATGCACTATGCTAGAAGTCGGAAATATTGCTCCCGAGTTTTGTCTTCCCAATCAGGACGATGTAGAGATCTGTACGCGTGATCTTAAGGGCAAGTGGCTAGTTTTGTACTTTTATCCAAAAGACAACACCCCCGGCTGTACGACAGAGGCCTGCGAGTTTACAGAGGCCGAACCGCTGTTTGACGAACTCAATGCGGTCATTCTGGGCGTGAGCGCTGACACTCCGAAAAAACATAGAAGTTTCATCGAGAAGCAGGCGCTGCAGATCACGCTGCTCTCAGACGAGAGCACGCAGATGATGCAGGAGTACGGGGTCTGGCAGATGAAGAAGAACTACGGCAAGGAGTACATGGGTATCGTGCGCACGACCTTCATCCTCGACCCCCAAGGCAAGATAGCCGCCGTCTGGAATAATGTCCGCGTCAAAGAGCATGTGGCAAAAGTAAAAGAGAAACTGGCAGAACTTCAGGCTTAAAAAAGAGGGTGTGAAATGTAAAGAGTAGGAGAAAAAGCTTCCCGCTCAAGCGGGAAGAGAGTCTTAGTAGCGGTATCGCAGATAGACACGAATGTCTTGTGCTTTGTCGACAACCATACCACCCATGCCACCAGCAACAGCTTGGGCAATAGTAAATGGTGTTCCAGTGCCGACAGAGCCGTCTGCAGTTCCACCAAAGAAACCGTTGCTTCCCGAGTAGTCATAATCGATGTAGGTATAGCGCACCTGCAGACTGAAAATGTCCTCAACCAGCGGTTCGGTGAAGTAGGCCTCATAGGCATTACCGCGGGCGGCTACCTTTGAGCCGATCATCGTGTCTTCGCCGTAAGTGATCGGTCTCCAGTATTTTGAACCGTGGTTGAACTCCAGTCCGAAACGCCCCTCATCGCTGATAAGCGAAGGCATATTCAGACCTGCCCAGTAGGAGTAGCCGTTTTCTTTCTCGGTTGAACCCAGCATACTTTGTCCTTGGTCCGGGTCAGTCTGAGACATCGCCCCGCTGACAAAGAAAGTCGTGTCGTCCAGGAAGTTGGACCAGCCATTCCCGATCCCGTTGGTCATCATGAACGCCGAAGCGCTGTAGATATTTCCGACTGTTCTAAAGCCATTTCTCTGATCAGTAGGATCGTTTAGATCTATCAGATTGTTGGCCGTATAGAACTGTGTACCGATAGAGAACTGTCCGTTGTCGTAAGGGACAAAGATCAATCCAGCTAGATCTATGCTGGCCAGTTCATTGTCGTTAGTTGCATAAGGTGTTGTACTGAAACGTGGACTTGCGTTCGTCGCGCCACGTCCGGCGCAGAGTTTTACATACATTCCGCTTACACCTGTCAATTTTTCCAAACCAAAGCGTGAGCTTAGCCCGTCAAACTCGACATTGATCGTGTGGCCTGATGGCGATGCGGCTCGATCATTTTCTCTGAAGTTGATCAGGTGACCGTTGGTGGAAGGACGTCGTCCCAGACTGAAGGTCCACGGGATCTCTGTTCCGAGGAAAGTGTCGTTTCTGTAAAAGAAGTAAGCTGATCTGACACGTACGGAGTCATCGTATGCATTTTCGCTGGAGAGCCAGTCAAAATTTTCAAGTGAACCATTCGCAGGATTGCTCGCTCCGAAACGCTGTCCGTAGAGTTTATTGTAAGCAAGCTGTCCTGTAAAACTGATGTTTCTATTGGCTGCCCAGTTCATATTTAACCAGAGTCTGTTGGCGAGAATGGCATCGTTTTTGTATTTATCGCCATTTGCCATCTCATAATTGACATTGTCATAAGAGGTTCTAAAATCCATGTCAAGTTTCAGGTGGCTTCCGGCAGTTGCTCTGTTCAAGTCGGCGATCGTCTCTTGCATATCTTCGATCTCTTCTTGTGCATTGAACTCTTCTTCATCCTCTTCTTCTGAAGAACCTGCTTCTTCTTCATCATCTTCATCTTCTTCTTCATCTTGCATTTGAGAGGAAGGTTTAGCTCCCGTTTTGTCGGCTTTTAAAGCAGACAGCTCTTGTTGCAGACGATTCATCTCTGTTTCCATCGTTTCAAAACGCTCGTACATTGTTGCAGCACTTACGTCTCCTAGCAAAAGTGACGCGGCTACCAAAGATCCCAGTAAAGGCTTATTCATTCATTCATCTCCTCTTTGAATTCAGAAATTAAACATCAACATTCCCTATTGATATCAAAAATTCAAATAATTGACTCCATACTATCTAAGATAAGATAAATTTATTTTTAAACAGCAAAATCTCTGCTTTTGATGATTAATGAACGGGAATAAATGCTACGGCGCTGCAAGATCTTGCTTAGCTATAGCGCTTCAGCAAGGTTAAAATATTTTTTTAGTATCATTACGCGCTTTATTTCGTGAGTGGAATGCAAAAATGCAAGTGTCAATTCTTGAATTGGTTGCGGTCTGGATACCTATCCTTCGCCGTTAAGGGACACTGAGGCTAAACCAAAAAAATAAAGAGCGAGAGCTCGTACAAGGAACAATCATGGTCAGCATGAAAGATTTACTAGAATGTGGTGTACACTTTGGTCACCAAACACGTCGTTGGAATCCGAAAATGAAAAAATACATCTTCGGTGTTCGTAAAAATATCTATATTATAGATCTTCAAAAAACACTTCGTTTTTTCCGTGCAACGTATCAGATCGTCGCTGATGAAGCGGCAAAGGGCAAGACAATGATCTTCGTCGGTACGAAGAAGCAAGCACGCGGCGCGATTCGTGAAGCAGCTGAAAAATGTGGTATGCCTTACGTTGACAACCGCTGGTTGGGTGGAATGTTGACGAACTTCGGAACGATCCAAAAATCAATCCGCAAGCTTGACATCATCGAAGAGATGCAGGCAAACGGTCAAATGGAACTTTTGACTAAAAAAGAAGCATTGATGCTAACACGTCAACACAGCAAATTGGTAGAGTATCTTGGCGGTATCCGTCATATGAAAAAACTTCCGGACATGATGTTCGTTGTCGATCCTGTAAAAGAGCACATCGCTGTTCTTGAAGCACGTAAACTTGGCATCCCGGTTGTCGCTCCACTTGATACCAACTGTGATCCTGACCTTATCGATTTTCCAATCCCTGGAAATGACGATGCGATCCGTTCAATTCAACTTTTCTGTAAAGAAATGGCAGAAGCGATGATCGAAGGCCGTGCCCAAAACGAAGTAGAAGTAGAAGACACTGCCACTGAAGAAGAAGTAGCAGAAGTTGTCGCTGAAGCAAAAACAGCAGCAGCAGCAAGCACAGAGGAAGTTTAATCATGGCAGTAGTAACAGCAGCAATGGTAAAAGAGTTGCGCCAAGCAACTGATGCACCAATGATGGATTGTAAAAAAGCACTGAGCGAAAATGACGGCGACTATGAAAAAGCGGTAGAGTGGCTGCGCGAACGCGGCATCTCTCAAGCAGCTAAAAAAGCTGACCGTATTGCAGCTGAAGGCTCTATCGGTCTTAAAATAGCTGACGATTTCAAAAAAGCAACCTTGGTGGAAGTTAACTCTGAAACTGACTTTGTTGCACAAAACGACGGGTTTAAAGACCTTGTCTCTAAGACGGTCACTCAGTCATATGTCTCTGACGCCGATACAGTTGAGACACTTCGTGAAACTGAGCTTGAAGGCAAGGCATTCAGCGCTATCTTTGACGCTGCGGTTGCTAAGATCGGTGAGAAGATCGAAGTACGCCGTATCGCTACATTGAACGCTGGTGAAAATGCAGTCGTTAACGGCTATATTCACTCAAATACGCGTATCGGTGTTATCGTTGCGATTGAATGCGACTCTGCAAAAACAGCAGAAGCGCTTGTAGCAACAGCTAAAAATATCGCAATGCACGCATCTGCGATGAAACCGACAACACTTAGCTACAAAGATTTTGATGCTCAGTTCGTTGAAGAAGAGACACGTGGGCGTATCGAAGCGATCAAAAAAGAGAATGAAGAACTTTCTCGTCTCAAGAAACCGCTTAAGAACGTTCCTGAGTACATCTCTATGTGTCAATTGAGTGAAGATGTTCTTGCCAAAGCAGAAGCTGACATCAAAGCCAAGCTAAAAGAAGAAGGCAAACCTGAAAAGATCTGGGACAAGATCGTTCCTGGTCAACTTGCCCGTTATATCGATGATAACACGACTCTGGACAAAGAACAGGCGTTCTTGGACCAGAACTATGTTATGGACGACAAGATGACAGTTGCTCAAGCAGTTTCTGCTGCTGCAGCTGCCGTTGGCGGTACAGCTTCTGTATCTGCTTTTGTCCGTCTTGAAGTCGGCGAAGGTATCGAGAAAAAAGTCGATGACTTTGCTGCTGAAGTCGCAGCACAAATGGCATAATCTTTTTTGATTATGCCTTAGAAGAGCAAATGCTCTTCTAACATTCTTGCTTTTAAGTAAAACCCCCTTATAATCTTTTTTAAAAACACACAAGATATATTATGCAACTACTCAACGCGACAAAACTTTCACACCATTACGAATATCCGCTTTTTGAAGACATTAACCTAAGTCTTAATACACATGAATCCATGGCCATCATCGGCGCCAGCGGGAGCGGAAAATCAACACTCTTACATGTCCTCTCATCACTCTTGCAACCCAAGTCGGGAAGTGTTGAGCTCTTCGGAAAAGATATCTACACGCTAAAGAAAAAAGAGCTTGTACAAATGCGAAGAAACGATATCGGTATGGTTTTTCAGTCGCACTATCTTTTCAAAGGGTTTACGGCCTATGAAAACCTAGAAGTTGCGGCGATATTGAGCCAGCATGAGGTCAATGAAGCGCATCTCAAAAGTCTGGGCATCAACGAGGTGATCCATCAAAAAGTCACCGAACTCTCCGGCGGACAGCAGCAGCGTGTCTCTATAGCGCGGGTCTTGACTAAAAAACCGAGATTGATCTTCGCGGATGAGCCGACGGGAAATCTTGATTATGAGACGGCCGTGGATGTCATGCATCTTTTTGCGGACTACATACGCACCGAAGAGGCGGCGATGATTCTGGTGACACATGAAAAGGAGCTGGCCATGGAGTGCGATCATGTCTATAAACTTCATGAGCAAAAGCTTGAAAAGATAAAATAGCGCAGGCTGTTTGAGGAAAAATATGGAAGTAGTCGAATTTTTAACACCGGCAAATGTTGTTGGGTTTCTCCTCCTGTTTTTTCGTTTTGCCGGACTGTTTATCATGGTCCCTCTCTTCTCACATACCTCAATTCCGATGACAATAAAGACAGCGATAGCCTTTGTTTTCAGCGTGCTCTACTTTTCTGTGATGCCGCCGCTTGAGATGCAGATCACTACAACGATGCTTATTTTTGCTATCTTGAGCGAGTTTCTTTTTGGCTTTACGATAGGATTGATGATTCAGCTTACGATGAACATCATGACCTTTGCAGGTTCGCAGATCTCTTTTATTATGGGTTTTTCTATGGCCTCAGTGATCGATCCGCAGTCAGGGATCTCTATGCCCGTTATCAGTAATATTCTCGCGCTGCTGTCTTTGATGGTCTTTCTGGCCTTGAATGGACATCATGTTGTGCTTTTGTTCATCAGCGACTCTTTGCAGGCGGTTCCGCTTGGCGGATTTATGCTCAATGAGGCGATCTTTACCTATCTTCAAAAAGCAACGGTCCATATGTTCATTGTCGGATTTATGATCGCCTTTCCTATCATTGCCTTGTCGCTTTTGGCGGATATCATTTTTGGTATGCTGATGAAGACAATGCCTCAATTCAACCTTTTGGTCATTGGTTTTCCGATCAAGATCATGGTGGCCTTTGTTGTCATTATCGCGACACTAGCGACCTTTATGAGTATCTTCAGCGCAGAGATGTTTGAGACATTAAATGCACTTCCTATACTTTTTAGCGCACCTTAGCCCGCTCTAAAAGCGTATGAAAGATCGTTTCGCACGCCTCCTTGTGAAACAGTGCAAAGGCATAGTCGGCTCTTATTTTTTTGCTATCAAGATCTTCGCTGAGTAAAAAAAGCTCTTTGTTGTCAATGCAGCCAAAAGAGCCGCTCAAAGCTTGTGGGTTTTCATTGTCATGACTGAGCGGGCTCAGGGTAAAGATTTTGATGTTTTCAAACAGAGCAAGATGGGCCGCTTTGTTGTGTTTTTGGAGAGGTTCGCTTGTGATAATGGTGATCTGCAGGTCTCTTTTAGCGCGTTGTTTCAGCGTGCGTACAAGCGTATACTCATCTAAAAACGGTGTAAAAAGATAGAACTGATGCTCTGCTTTTTTGATCTTGGCATTTAGGGTGTCCATAAAATATTTGCTCTCATCCGGAAGCAAATAAATCTCTTGCGCCAGCAAAAAAACAGGAAAAAAGAGCAGAAGTCTGAACAAGTTGTCTCCTTTTTGGCTGTATCTTGATGTTTTTTAGCTAAAATATATACTTAAATATTCATTATATACCAAAAGGCTCTTGTTATGAAGATACTTCTCATTAATGCTAATCCTGTTGTCGGAAAACTGGTGACATTAAGCGCACAAAAAACAGGCGACGAACTGACAACAGCAAGTTCTGCCGAAGAGCTTGAACAGCAGAGCTACGATCTTGTCATGGTAGATGACAACTCCTATACCCAAGAGCTTTTTGAAGAGCTGAAATCAAAAGTGAGTTTTTCGCAAAGCTGTTTTATAGGCTCGCGCACGTCTGAAAAACCCGAAGCATTTACCCGTGAGTTTAATAAGCCTTTTTTACCGACAGACCTTGTGGACATTTTTATGGAGATCTCCTCAGCTGCAGAGCCAAAAGCGGATGAGCCAGCGGATGAGCCAACGGATATGCCTGAAGCGAGGCAGAAGCCAGATTTGGCTGAAGATGATTTTGTTGAATTGATGAATGAACCAGAAGAAGATGTGGAGTCATCATTAAGTGATGCCCTGGAAGATTTAGATGACCTTGAAGACCTTGAAGATGAAGATGAAGATGAAGGTGATGAAAGTGACGAAAACTATGACTTGCCCAAGAGTGTTCTGGACGAAGATGATGTCAATGAGGTAAAAGGACTGCTTGAAGAGACGGACGAAACTGAAGAGGAATACCTTGATGACGGTGAAGAATTGGCGCCGTCTTCCAGCGCAGATGAAAAGATCCTCGACGAGATCAATGAAGCTTTGCATGAGATTGATGAAGAAAATGATGAAGAGATCAATGAAGAAGCAGACGATGCGGCGGATGAATCAAGCGAGACAGACGCAGAACTGAAGGAAGAGGACTTAGAGGGTCTGTTTGATGATCTTGAAGACGAGGAGTCTGAAGACCTCGACTTGTCCGAAAAGAGTCTAGACGAGAATGATGATGACCAGACATCTGATGAGCCTGCTCTAAGCGAAGCACTTTTAGAAGAGATTGACGAGGAGTTTGGCAAAGACGCAGACGCAGAAGATGTGCTAGCTGATATTGATGACGAGCTGGATGAAGAGATCAGCGAATCTTCTATGACAGCAGAAGAGGAAACAGCAGATGAGAGTCTGTCTGAGGATGAACTTGACCAGATACGTGAAGAGATGGAAAATGACAGCAAAGAAGAAGAAGATAGTGAAACAGCAGAGGAAGCAAATGCACAGCCGGCAGATATAGAAGATGACGAATCTGATGAACTCGATGCCCTGGACGAAATTGATGAACTCGATGAACTTGACCCGGAAGACACTCTCGAAGACGAAGAGAGTGAAACGACAACACCGGCAGATACAGATATAGAAGAAGAGTCGGATGAACTCCTTGAAGAAACGGATGTGCCTGATACCTTAGACGAAGTGCTGACAGATGAAGAGAGCTCGGAAAATGATCTTCCTGACACCCTTGAAGAAGAAACAAAAGATGAGACTGAAGACAAGATCGATCTGAGTGCATTGAACGACGAGATAGAAGCCGCACTCGGTGAGCTGGACGAGGATGATCTTTCGGAGGAACTTGACGAAGAAGAAATGGAAGGTTTTGAAAATGACTTCTCCTCTATCAGTGCCAATGATCTCAAAATCGCACTCGGCGAAGAGGTTTTGCAAGAGACTGAAGCAGATGAAGAAGAGCTTGAAATTCAAGAAGAGCTTGATGCCTTGGAGTTTATGGATGAAGAGACTGAAGAGGATGAAGAAGAGCCTGAACTTCTAGTCGGGCAGGGCGAATTTGCTTCCTTGCATGAAGAAGCACTCAATGAAGCGATGGGTGAACGTGATGAGAGTGACAATGAACATCCTGAACTTGATGAGATCGATGCCTTTGTAGATCAGATCCCCGTAGAAGGAGTCTCTGCTGAAGAAACAAGCATAGAAAGCTCGGGTGATGCCAGTGTTGCCGCCTTGGAGAAACTTATTGCAACATTGAAGCAAGGCAATGTAAAAGAAGCATTGAAGGGAATGGACATGAATATCAAGATCTCATTTAGTGAGAAAGGCAAATGAGTGAAAACGGTGCAATCCTCGTCCTTTCAGGTCCAAGCGGAGCAGGAAAAAGTTCTCTGATCAAAAAAATAGAAAAGAGTATCGGAGTGTTTTATTTTTCTATATCGACGACGACGCGTCCTATGCGCGAGGGCGAAACAGAGGGAGTGCATTACCACTTTGTCAGTCATGAAGCCTTTCAAAAAGACATCGAAGAGGAGAACTTCTTAGAGTATGCCCTGGTGCACGGGAACTATTATGGCACCTCCATTAAGCCGGTCAAAGCGGCCTTAAAAGAGGGAAAGATCGTTATCTTCGATATCGATGTCCAGGGCCATGATGCGGTGCAAAACCGTTTGGGCGACATCACTACCTCGGTCTTTATCACAACTCCTTCGCTCAAAGAACTCAAACGCAGACTCAGTGCCCGCGGTACCGACAGCCAAGAGGTAGTCGACGGACGCATACAGATGGCGACACGCGAAGTCCAGCGGATAAGCGAGTATGACTACTTGATCATCAACGATGACCTCGATGTGGCCGCGGTGCAGCTCATCGCAATCTCACACGCCGCACGACTGAAGATGCCTTCGATGAAGATTAGCGAATTTATACAGACGTGGGAAGCAAACAGCTAAACAATAAGCATTTTTACAGCAAGAAAGAGATAGAATTTTTTAATTATATTTAAAAGGAAAAACTATGGGTATGCCAGGCGGTATGGAATGGGCAATCATTGCAGTAATAGTGATCTTGATCTTCGGCGGTAAAAAAATACCGGAACTTGCCAAAGGTATCGGCAAAGGAATCAAAGATTTCAAAAAAGCAGTCAAAGACGACGATGAGAGCACTGAAACAGCTTCTACAGACGAGCCAAAAAAAGTTGAAAAAAGTGAATCCGCAGAGGCCGACAAAAAGCCATCTGAAACTACGAAACAAGCTTAGCCTTGAAGCAGCGAGTCCTCGCGCTGTTAAACAGCGAAATCAAACGTGATATTATTTTAGAAAAACCGCGTGACCGTTCATTCGGTCATTTCGCTACTCCCATAGCCTTTGCTATGGCAAAAGAGCTCAAAAGATCCCCAATTGACATCGCTTCCGAACTTGTGGATCTCTTCAGTAAAGATGCGATGTTTACGAATGTCGAAGCAGTTAAGGGCTATCTTAATCTTAAGCTGAGCGAAGACTTTTTGGATGAGTATGCCACCTGGGCCTTAGAGCATCAAGATGAGTTTGCCAAAGGAAATGAGTCGAGCACAATCCTGCTTGAGTTTGTCTCTGCCAATCCGACGGGCCCTCTTCACATCGGCCATGCGCGCGGCGCGGTCTATGGCGATACCTTGCTTCGACTTGGACGCCATTTGGGCCACAAGATTACGGCAGAGTATTATGTCAACGATGCCGGCAATCAGATCGATCTTCTGGGAACCTCACTAATGCTTGAGGGCCAGGCGAATATCCTTGGTCTGGAAGTAGAATATCCAGAGAACTATTACCGTGGCGACTATTTGAGCGAGTTGGCAAAGATTGCAGCCGATACCTACGGCAAAGAGGTCTTTTTGGACGCCGAAAAGATCAAAGATGTCGCAATGTGGGCAAAAGATGAGGTCTTGAAGATGATCGTCAGCGATTTGGCAGCGATCAATGTCCATTTTGACACCTTTGTCAGCGAAGCCGAACTCTACAACGACTGGGACCGTGTCATGGATATCTTGAACGCCAACGGCGCAACAGAAGAGATCGACGGAAAACAGTGGCTTAAATCCTCTCTCAAAGGGGACGAAAAAGACCGCGTTGTTGTTCGTGAAGACGGACGCCCGACCTATCTTGCCGGTGATATTATCTACCATCACCAGAAGTTTGAGCGCAAGTATGACAGCTACATCAACATCTGGGGCGCCGACCACCACGGCTACATCTCCCGTGTCAAAGCTGCTGTCAGCTTCTTGGGTCATGACGAAAAAAAACTGGATATTCAGTTGAGCCAAATGGTCTCACTGCTCAAAGACGGTGAACCTTTCAAGATGAGCAAACGCGCAGGCACAGTCATCGGTATGAACGATGTGGTCGAAGAGATCGGATCGGATGCATTGCGTTTTATGTTTGCATCGAAAAAGTCAGATACTTCCTTGGAGTTTGATATCAACGACTTGAAAAAACAAGACAGTTCAAACCCCATCTTCTACGTCAACTATGCCCATGCGCGCATTCAGACGATACTGGAAAAGAGCGAGCTAAGCCACGAAGAGATTATGGCTGCATCGCTAAAAGGCTTAAGCGAAGATGCCGACAACCTGTTGTTTGAAGCGATGCTTTTAAACGAAGTTGTCGAAGATGCCTTCAACTCGCGCCAGGTGCAAAAAGTGACCGACTACCTCAAAGGACTCGCAAGCACGTACCACAAGTTCTATTATGACCACAAAGTCATCGGAACACAAGATGAGGCGAAGCTGCTCAAGCTCTTCCTCGTGGTCGCCCTGTCAATAAAAACAGGCCTCTCCCTACTAGGAATAAAAGCAAAAGACCGGATGTGAGTTCGGATAAATTAACGAGAACTGCTTCTCGTTAATCCGAACGAAACCAAAGGCTTTATACGCTCCGCGTATAGCCGTCGGCTTAGCATCAATTAAAAGCACGAAGTGCATCCAAAAAGCAAGGCCCACTGCTGGGCGTTGTGCTGAACGAAACCGAAGATGTTGTGCCAAAGGCACCATCGAAGGCTTAGCATCAATAAGAGCACAAAGTGCATCCAAGAACGAAAGCGTATCCCTCTGTCATTAAAACCTCAAAAAATAAACCTTTCTAAAAAAGCAACACAGCGAGATTTAAAATGAAACAGAAGACATACCTCTACGCCAGCCATCAAAAAAAATTCTTTAAAAAACGGGGGATTTAAAACAAGAAGGTCAGAAAAACTCCCGACCTCTAATAGCGGGAAAATCTACTCTTGGATCTCGTCGCGCTGCTGGGCAGCCAACTTGCTTAAAAACTCTTCTATATTGTATTTCACACGGTATTCCGGCGTCATAATATGGATGAGGATGTCACCCAGGTCGATCACTATCCACTCATCACTGATGTCAATACCCAAAAACTGCTCTGCAGGTTTGAGCTCTGTTTTGAGGTGGTTTAGCAGTGCCTCGGTATGGCGGGCATTAAGGGAAGTCGCTATAACGACGCTGTCTACAAAGTAGTCTTTTTCTTTCAGGTCAAAGACCTCTATCGCATCGGCTTTGTTTTTGTCAAGTACTGTTGTTATCTTTTCTATACGTTTTTCCATAGTTACTGTTCCTTGTAGTAGGTGATGATGTCTTGCGCAACACGCTTGTCGAGATAGGCTTCTTGCATATTTTCTCTAAGCTGCGTGGCGGAAATGTCGTGATCTATCTTTAGAGTAAGATAGCCTGATGGAATCTCAATCTCCTGCCGTGTCGCTACAACCCAGGTCACCATGGCGTCCAACTCTTCATAATCTTTCCATTGGGAGAGTTTTTGAAGATTGTCGGCGCCGATGATAAGATAAATGGTCTCGTCAGGGTCCTTTTTAAAATGCCGAACGGTCTCAATGCTGGCAACCGGATGGCCATGGTCAATCTCATACGAGCTGACGGTGACCTTTGGCATCTTTTCTGTCATGGTCTTTAACCATTTTAGACGCAGTTCTCCGGAGGCATAACAGGTGGACTTGAACGGATTTAAAAAGGCAGGGACAACAATCAGTTCATCAATATTAAAAATTATTAATGTCTGTTGTATGATCTCCAAATGCCCAATATGCGGGGGATCAAAGCTTCCGCCAAAAATTGCTTTTTTCATCTTCACCATATTTTATACGAATTATAACTAAAATTTGGTACTATTGCGCCATATTTTCTGTATAAAAAGTTGATAGCGAAGCTATCGTACGACATGACGCTTGCTGGTCAAGAGAGATCTTCCGGCAGCGGCTTTTATGCATTATTAGGATGGAACAGATGGCATTAAAGATTGCAATTAATGGATTTGGACGTATTGGTCGTTGTGTAGCGCGCATTGTAGCGGAACGAAATGATATCGAGCTGGTCGCTATAAACGATATGGCGAGCCTCGATATGATGAAATACCTTTTGGAAAACGACAGCGTACACGGCCATTTTGACGGCGGTGTAGAGATCGTTGATGAGCAAACGCTCAAAATAGGCGATGCAAAGGTACGTATCTTTGCAGACCGCGATCCGAGCAAGCTTGATTTTGCAAGCTGCGGGGCAGAGCTTGTTTTGGAGTGTACCGGCGTCTTCTTGACACAAGAAAGTGCCCAGGTCCATATCGACAGAGGCGTGCCAAAAGTCCTCTTCTCGGCACCTGCAAAAGACAAAGAGACGGCGACCTTTGTCCTGGGTGTGAACGAAGAAGAGTACGCTGGCCAGAGCATTGTTTCTAATGCCTCGTGTACAACAAACTGTCTCGGTCCGATCGCAAAAGCGCTGGATGATGCCTTCGGAATCGAAAAAGGTCTGATGACAACGATCCACTCCTATACGAATGACCAGAACATTTTGGATGTCAAACATAAAAAAGACAAGCGACGTGCGCGCGCAGCTGCACTCAACATGATCCCGACATCAACCGGCGCGGCAAAGGCGATCGGCCTTGTCATGCCTCAGCTTGTCGGCAAGCTCCACGGTCAGAGCGTGCGTGTTCCTACTCCCGATGTTTCTATGGTCGATCTCAATATCTTAGTCAAAAAAGAGACAACAAAAGAAGAAGTCAATGCCCTTTTCAAGAGCTTGCAAGAAGGCAAGATGAAGGGGCTTATCTATGTGGACAGCGACTTCCTTGTCTCTCAAGACTTTGTCGGCTCGACCTACAGTGCTATCGTTTGCGAAGATTTGACACAGGTCGTTGACGGCAACATGGTAAAAGTGATGGCCTGGTATGACAATGAGTGGGGATACTCCAGCCGTCTGATCGACATGGCGCTTCACATCTGTAAATAATCTATACTCTTAGTAATTAAAAGGAAAGCAATGCAGCTTCATTCGATCAAAGATCTTAATTTTAAGGGTAAAAAAGTCTTTATCCGTTGTGATTTTAATGTACCGATGGATGAATATGGAAACATTACCGACGACAGACGAATACGCTCGGCACTCGCAACGATAAACTACTGTCTGGATCAGGACTGTGCGATTATCTTGGCCTCGCATCTTGGGCGTCCAAAGGGCGAGTTCAGCGAGAAGTACTCTTTAGCCCCGGTACAAAGACGGCTCCACCAACTGCTCAAGCGTGAGGTGACCCTGACAAAAGATGTTGTGGGCGAAGATGCCTTGAAAAAAGTCGCTGCCATGAAATGCTGTGATGTCCTGCTTTTGGAAAACCTTCGCTTTGAAAAGGGCGAAACAAAAAATGACGAGACCTTGTCCAAGACCCTGGCCGGAATGGCAGACTTTTATGTTAACGATGCCTTTGGCGTCAGCCACCGCGCGCATGCCTCTGTCGAAGGAATAACCCATCATTTTGACAAAAAGCACAAGGCGGCAGGCTTCCTGCTTCAAAAAGAGATCAAGTTTTTCGGAGATTTGGTCAAGCGTCCTGTCCGCCCCTTTGTTTCCGTTGTCGGCGGATCAAAAGTGTCGGGTAAACTCGAAGCGCTGATCAACCTGCTTCCAAAAGTCGACAAGATGATCATCGGCGGAGGCATGGCCTTCACCTTTTTGAAAGCACAGGGCTATGACATCGGAAACTCGCTGGTCGAAGATGACCTTCTTGACGAGGCCCTGCAGATCATGGCCGAAGCACGAAAACTCGGTGTCAAACTCTATCTTCCCGTAGATGTCGTCGCTGCCCAGACCTTTTCAGCCGATTCGGTGACAAAGATCACGACAGCTCAAGAGATTCCTAAGGGATGGATGGGTCTAGATATCGGACCGGCAACAGTAAGACTCTTTCGCGAAGCCATAGGTGATGCGCAGACCATTCTCTGGAACGGCCCGATGGGTGTTTACGAGATGGAGAAATTCTCACGCGGCTCAAGCAAGATGGCGCACTACATTGCAGATACCTATGCGACGACCGTCGTCGGCGGCGGCGATACGGCGGATCTTGTTCAGCGCATCGGCCTTGATGAGGAGATGACCTTTATCTCAACAGGCGGTGGGGCTTCACTTGAGCTTCTTGAAGGCAAAATCCTGCCGGGTGTAGGACCACTGATCATGGAGGAAGAAAAATGATAGTCGCAGCGAACTTTAAGACCAACAAGACCCGCACGCAAACACGGGAATACATGGATGAGGTCAACCGTTTTATCCATTTGGAGAAGATCCGCTGTGAAGTGATCGTCTTTCCTCCTTTGACCGCACTGGATAGTTTTATGGGTGAGGTGACGCTTGGCGTACAAAATGCCTATGCCGTCGAAAAAGGCGCATTTACCGGAGAAGTAGGAACCGAACAGCTTGATGAGTTCGGGATACAAACGATCCTGATCGGGCATTCTGAGCGCCGCCATGTCCTGGGCGAGAGTCAAGAAGAGATCGCTCATAAATTCAACTATTTTAAAGAACTCGGCTACAAGATCGTCTATTGTGTCGGCGAAAAAGTCGAAACACGCGAAGCGGGACAGGAAGCCTTGATGGCCTATATCAATGCGCAATTGGTCGGCATTGACCTGGAGTACTCGAACCTTGTCATCGCCTATGAGCCGGTATGGGCGATCGGTACAGGATTGGTGCCGAGCAACGAAGATATCCGCTCTATCCATGCAGACCTGCGCGCGAAGAGCTCGCGGCCTCTGCTTTACGGCGGAAGTGTGAAGCTTGGTAATATGGATGAGATCGTCAGTATTGAAAATGTAGACGGTGTTTTAGTCGGCGGAGCATCGTTGTATGCACAAAGCTTTTGTCAGATGATAAAAATCGCAGAAGATAAAATTTAAATTCAAACAAGGAAACAAAGTATGGTAATGAAGGGTAAAAAAGGTCTTATTGTAGGACTCGCAAACAACAAATCGATCGCATATGGCATAGCAAAAGCCTGTGCTGATCAGGGTGCAGAGATGGGGTTTACCTATCTTAACGACGCACTCAAAAAGCGCGTGGAGCCTATAGCGGCCGAGCTTGGTTCTGATAAGGTCTACAAGCTTGATGTTGGCGACGAAGCGGACATGGACGCTATAGCAGGCCTGATAGAAAGAGATTTCGGGAAGATCGACTTTTTGGTCCACTCTGTCGCTTTTGCTCCAAAAGAGGCACTTTCAGAACCCTTTATGAAGACGACTAAACAGGCCTTCCAGATCGCTATGGATGTCTCTGTCTTCTCGTTTATCGACCTTACAAACCGTTTGACGCCGGTCATGAGCGAAGATGCTTCGGTATTGACACTCTCCTACCTCGGCGGACCGAAATACATCGCCAACTACAATGTCATGGGTGTCGCAAAAGCGGCACTTGAAGCATCTGTTCGCTACATGGCCGTAGAGATGGGCGCGCTTGGCCGCCGTGTCAATGCGATCTCAGCCGGACCGATCAGGACACTTGCAGCTGCGGGGATCGGCGATTTTAAACAGATCCTTAACTGGAATGAGATCAATGCTCCGCTTAAAAAGAACGTGACGATAGAGCAGGTCGGCAACTCGGCCATGTACCTTCTCTCCGACCTCGCCTCAGGTGTGACAGGCGAAGTACACTATGTAGACGCGGGATATAATGTTATGGGAATGGCTGCAGTCGAAAAAGACGCAGAGGGCAAAAGCGTCCTCTGCTGGGACGCGGCAGAGAAATAGCCTCAGGCTATTTTATGTTACCTGCCGATGACGGGCAGGCTGTTTAGACTTTCATGGTGCGCCTTTTCTTTGGGCTTACCGGCTTCTTCTTTCTCTTTTTTATCCAGATATTTTTTGCTCTTGTCGACGTAATGCTGAATGGTGAAGTGCTCTTTTGCCGCCTCGTCCTCTTTGACCTGTACCTCGTCGCTTTCAAAAGCCGGCTCCCACTCCTCGCTCATCCACTTGTCAAGGCTTTGTTGCAAGGCACCTTTGCCCTGCGTCTTCTCATTCTGTTTGTTAGTACTTGACCAGGCGACGTTGCTAGCCGGAGTGTTCTTGTCCGCCGGAGTACATCCCAGGATGAGAGAAGTACTTAAAAGCAGGAATATCGTTCTGCGAGTATATGGCATCTGTTTTTCCTCGTGTAATAGTGCAGTAATTATAGCGCTAAAAACTTTAAAACTGAAATGTATTTGAATCGTAATCTATCATCAATAGTTATGATAATGTGATATAAAAGTGATATATAAAATCAAAAATAGTAGTAGAGCCCCCTAAAATAGGGAGTATAGTATTTTACTTAATTTTTACAATAAGATGCTAACCATAGAAATCTTTAAGAAAAGTGTGCTAGAATTGTCCCGTTAAAGAAAAAAAATCAGCAAAGCTTAATTTAAGGAGAATGAATGAAGTTAGTAAAAATGAGTATGATTGCTGCCCTGGTACTGGGTGCAAATCTATATGCGATCGACAATGTAAAAGTTAACGGGGATGCGAAGCTTTACTACGGTACAGTAGACTCTGATGCAGCAAATGCACCGGATATGTTTAATAAAGACGCGAGCTATGGTGATGCAGCGCTTCACCTGGGTCTTACTGCTGACCTTACAACAGGTGTTACTGCGGGTGTAAGTATGACAGCTGTCTCTACCCTTGGTCTTGAGAACAACCTTGTGTCGGGTACATGGTCGAATGCACACACTGCGACTACAGGTACAGGAGCATCATTCTTGAATCCACCACTTGGCGGAGCATCTGTTGATGACGAGATGTGGGTAGGCGAAGCGTGGATCGCGGGTACTGCGGGCAAGACAACGGCAAAGGTCGGTCGTCAGGCAGTTGACACGCCACTTGCTTTCACTGAAACTTGGGGAATCGATCAGAACACCTTTGAAGCGGCTGTTCTTTTAAATCAGGATCTTCCTGACACGACTCTCGTCGCTGCATGGATCGGCAAGTCAAATGGTTCAGCGGATGATGAAGTAGCAGGAAACGGTACATTAAATAGTTTGGGTGCAGCGCAAGCTGGCTATGTATCTGAAGGCGGAAAGTTCAATACCTTTTCAAAAAATGGCGCATACGCAGTCGGTGCGATCAACAACTCATTCAAACCCTTGACAGCACAGGCTTGGTACTATAACCTTACCGGTCATGCAAATGCTTATTGGTTGCAGGCTGACCTGAACATGGAAGGTATCCTTGCGGGTGCTCAATATACATCTGTAGACGTCACTGATGCTGATATTCTTCCACTTGCTGCTGGAGTGGACTCTGAAACAACAGCTTACTCTGTGATGTTGGGTTACGAGATGAAAGATGTCGTGACGGTCAAAGCGGCCTACTCTTCAGTATCTGATGACAGTGCGGTAGGTGTTGGCAATACTGCAACAACCACAAAGCAGTCTAAGCTTTACACTGAGATGTGGTGGAACTACAATCAAGTAAGTACTGTAGGTGCTGACTCGTTCAGTGTAACTGCTGAGGGAACAGCTGCAGGCGTTGATCTTCTTCTTGGTTTCTACTCTTCAGAGCAGGACACAACAGGTACGGCTGATATTGAAGTAACTGAGATTGCATTTACTGCTAGTAAATCTTTTGGTCCACTTGACACAACGTTGGCATTGATCAATGATGATATCTCAAATGAGACAGCAACGGCAAATGATCACACAGATACAACTCTTCAAGTTTACCTAACTTACAACTTCTAATCCAAGAAGTATAAGTCACTCTTACCCTGCCTCCGGCAGGGTAAGCTTCCTTTTCAATCCACATTAACCACCAAGCAGCTTTCTTTTAACGATACGATTTAAATTTATTTAGGCTTTCATGCTTTATATGCACAAGAATAAGTAAAGAGCTTATTAGAAAATAGAAGTCAGTACGATGAGAGAATTATTCGATAAAACAAGCTGTGGCGGTCTGCGAAGTAGATGTTTCTTTAAACCCAAACCCCCTATACTGTACACGTCCTGAGCAAAGTGAAGAAGTGCTCTTGGGTGTGGTGCGGGTTTGCCGAGTGAAACCAATCGTAACGAAGGTGAGCTTAGCTCACCGCAGTGTAATAATTAAAGCATATGCCCCATCTGCTCTTTTTTGACTTGTAGATATCCTTCGTTGTGTATATTTGTCTTGACAATGATGGGGAGGCGCTCTACGATCTCGATGGCCTGAAGCGACTTGATTTTTTCGGGGTTGTTGGTGAGCAGGCGGATGCGGCTGACCTTGAAGTGCTTGAGGATGTCATGCACGATCTCATACGAGCGCGCGTCGGCAGGAAAGCCCAGCTGATGGTTGGCCGCAACGGTGTCGAAGCCCCTGTCTTGAAGGGCGTAGGCATTGACCTTGTTCAAAAGACCGATGTTTCTGCCCTCCTGGCGAAGATAAAGCACCATGCCCCCTTCTTTGGCGATCATCTTGAGCGAGACATCGAGCTGGTCACCGCAGTCGCATTTTAAACTTCCCAGCGCATCTCCGGTGAGGCATTCAGAGTGCACACGGACGATGGGCATGTCGGGGAGTTTTTCGGTGAAGATGACGAGATGCTCTTTGTGGTGTTCTTTGAAGGCCTGTATCTTGAAAGTTCCGTGTTTTGTGGGTAGATTGGCAACTTCGGAGATTTCTAAGTTCATGTTTAACTGCTTTTTTGTGATAGATTTGTTAGAATGGGCAATAAGTTTAAAATGTAAGATTAATTATAGCATTATTTTTTTTCCCAAAGGTTAAGAATGTTCCATCGTTTCCGCCGTTTGCGCATCAATTCACAGCTTCAAAACCTTGTCCGAGAGACCTCTGTTAGTGTTGATGATTTTATCTATCCGCTCTTTGTACGTCCGGGAGAAGGGATCAAGACTGAGGTCGCCTCTATGCCGGGTGTTTACCAGATGAGCATAGACGAAGTGCTCAAAGAGTGCGAGAGTCTGAAGGCTTTGGGGCTTTACTCCATTATCTTGTTCGGTATCCCCGCTGTCAAAGACTCCGTCGGCTCAGATGCGCTCTGCGGGCACGGCATCATCGCAAGCGCGATACGAGCCGTCAAAGCAGCACACCCGCAAATGTTCGTTGTCACGGATCTGTGTTTTTGCGAGTACACCGACCACGGCCACTGCGGGATCATCGACACGCAGCGCGAGACTGTTGACAACGATGCAACACTCGAGATATCGGCAAAACAGGCCCTTGTTCACGCAAAAGCAGGTGCGGATATGATCGCACCCAGCGGGATGATGGACGGGATCATCCAAACACTGCGCAGCGCTTTGGACGAGGGTGGCTATAGCGAGCTCCCGATCATGGCTTACTCGACAAAGTTCTCCAGCGGCTATTACGGCCCTTTCAGAGATGTGGCGGAGTCAGTGCCAAGTTTTGGAAACCGCTCTAGCTATCAGATGGACCCGGCAAACCGCCTGGAAGCGATCGCGGAGAGCATTGAGGACGAGGCACAGGGCGCGGATATCTTGATGGTAAAACCCGCACTGGCCTACCTTGACATCGTCCGTGATATCAAAGAGAACACGAGCCGTCCTTTGGCCGTGTACAATGTCAGCGGAGAGTACGCGATGCTCAAACTTGCGGGCAGAGAAGGCCTTATCGACTATGACCGAGTGCTGATGGAGACGATGATAGGCTTCAAGCGTGCGGGTGCAAGCATCATCATCTCTTACCATGCAAAAGAAGTTGCAAAACTTTTAGCCCACTAAAATCGGACCTTTATGATCCAGTTTATCCTTTATTTTCTCAGCCGCTTCAGTGTTAAGCTGAAGGTTGCCTTCTTGATCATTTTTCTGATCTCGGGCGTGCTTTTTTGGAACATCTCTTATCTCAACGACACGATCATAAAAAATGCGAAGACAGAAAAACTGCTTTTTGCTTTTGATGCGGCGCAAAAGATCAACACGGTCGTGTTCTCTTTGCAAAATGAGCGTACACTTTCCATCGCCTTTGTCCAAGATGCCAAGGATGCGGATGCCCTGCTACGCACGCGCCAAGAGAGTGATGGCTATTTGGAGATGTTTGGCGAGTGCCGAGAGAACCTGAACGCCATCTCTAGTAAAAAGATCAGTGCAAAGCTCGCTCTTTTGAACCGCGAGATTGCGGCCTTGGCGAAAATACGTCTGGACATTGATGCGAATCGGATAGAAGGCGATGAGATCGTGCGCTACTATACCGATGCCTTGATAAAGCACTTTATCGACCTGATCGCGCTTATGACGACGCAGATCGAATCGAATGACTTTAATGCTTATTTCAACCTGATCAATGCCATCGAGTATGCGGCGTTGCAGCAGTCGCTTGTACAAGTCGCAGTAGGAAGAGAAGAAGCTTTTGATCAGATCTGGTACGACCTGATCATAGCGCAGGACGCAAAATCGCAGGCGTATCTTGACCGTTTTAAGACCTTTAGCAAGCCTGAGGTGGTTCAGGCGTATCAACGTCTCTATTCTAGCGCCTCGTTTATCCATCTCAATGAGATGCTTGAAACACTTAAGGTACAAGTAGGAGAGAAGGTCCGCGGGATAGATATGGACGAATGGCTTAAACATTATGTCCGCCATATGCAGGAGATAAAAGCTGTTGAAGTCCTCAACAGCAACAGCGTGAAATCCGCGATAGAAAAAGAACTTATAATCAACAATGAGCGGTTTAAGAAAAACATACTTCTGCTCTTGCTGCCTCTGTTTTTCGCTATCACTGTCGCATGGTTTATCTTTATAGACATCAAAAAATCGCTGCATACACTGCTCAGCTTCTTAAAAGAGAAGAGTTTGAGGGGCAAAGACCAGCTTCTTTTGATGCAGTCAAAAAGTGAGCTGGGGATGGTCTACCGTACACTTTTTGATTTTAACACAAAGATCCAGGAACAGATCGAGATCATACAGCACACCTATGAAATAGACCAGCTTACGCACCTCCCCAACCGCCACAAGCTGCTTATAGAGATGCAGAAGATGCAAGATGCCGGGCTTGAATTTATGATCATTTACATCGATATACACAATTTCTCGCACATCAATGACAGTTTTGGCCAGAGCATCGGTGATGTCTATCTGCAAGAAACGGCGCAGATACTAAATGAGATCTCCGGCTCCATCAGTTCAGACCCTTTTCTAAAGACAGAGGTATACAGGATGGGATCGGATGAGTTTGTATTGATCTGTTCGCAATCGGCGTATATCAGCCTGCTGATTGCAAAGCTCAAAGAGACCTATATCATCGAGCACGGCGGTATCGAGATGCCACTCTCCTTCACCTTCGGTATCGCATATTCTGATACAAAACACTCTGAATCCTCGCAGCTTAGCCGCGCGGAGATCGCATCGCGCCATGCTATCCGAACGCATCAGCGTTTTTCCTATTATGACGAGAGTGCGCTTTTTGAAAAAAAACACAAAGAAAATCTGGAATGGGTAAAAAAGATCGCCGAAGCCTTCAAAAAAGGCTTCTTTACCGTCTATTTTCAGCCGATCGCACGCACTTCGACAGCGGAGATAGTAAAGTATGAAGCGCTTATTCGTATGTATGACAAAGAGCGTGAGCTGATGATCTCGCCTGCGGAGTTTCTTGATGTGCTTCAAAATTCGGGGCACGAGAAAGAGCTGACAAAGCTGGTCATCAGCCAAAGCTTCAAGAGCTATGAAAAATGTCAGGTTGATCTTGCTATCAACATGACGCGAGACGATTTGGACGAGGATATCATCGGCTATCTTATCGCCAAGGCAAAGAAGTACACGATAACGCCCGCGTCAGTCGTGATCGAATTGGTCGAATCCGAAGAGCTGCTTAAAGAAAAGTATATTACAATTATCCAACAGATCAAGCGCGCCGGGTTTAAGATAGCGATTGATGACTTCGGTACGGGGTATTCGAACTTTGCTTATCTTATGCAGATCAAGCCCGACTACATCAAGATAGACGGTTCGCTGATCGAGCGGATGAATACAAGCGCGGAAGAGCGCCAGGTAGTCGAAGGGATATACAACTTCGCCAACAATCTCGGTATCGAAGTCGTAGCCGAGTTTGTCAGCAACAGCGAACTTTTTGAGATCATCAAAGAGATCGGTATCGAGTATGTGCAGGGGTATCATATCGGTCATGTGATAAGCAGTGATGAAATTTTGAAATTAAGAGGAAAACAGTGAGACATTTTTTAACATTAAAAGAGTATACAAAAGAAGAGATTTTAGAGATTGTTGCCCTGGGGCTTAAGATCAAAAAAGAGTTTAAAGCCAAAGCGCAGCCGCCATACCTTCATGGACAGACACTTTCCATGATCTTTGAGAAGAGCTCAACACGAACACGCGTCAGTTTCGAGTCGGGCATCTTTCAGCTTGGCGGCCATGGCCTTTTCCTCTCCAATAAAGATATCCAGCTCGGACGCGGAGAGCCGGTAAAAGATACGGCACGTGTTATCTCAAGCATGACGGACATGATCATGATCCGCACCTTCGAGCATTCGCGTCTTGAAGAGTTCGCCTCCTACTCGAGTGTGCCTGTCATCAACGGATTGACCGACTCCTACCATCCGGTCCAACTTCTAGCCGACTATATGACGATGATAGAGCACGGTATGGACAAGGCCCCGATAGTAGCCTATGTCGGTGACGGCAACAACATGACACACTCATGGATGATGCTTGCGGCCAAACTCGGCTTTGAGCTTCGCATTGCTACGCCTAAAGGCTATGAGGTCGATGCGACGATCTTGCAAGAAGCCCTGGAGTTCTGCAAGGCAAGCGGCGCAAAGATAATCGTGACAAACGACCCTATCGAGGCGGCAAAAGGTGCAACGGTCATCACGACAGATACCTGGGCCTCAATGGGCCAAGAAGACGAGAAAGAGGCAAGGGTCAAAGCTTTTGCCGGCTATATCGTTGATGAGAAGATGATGGCATCGGCACAGTCCGAGGCGATCTTCTTGCACTGCCTGCCGGCTTACCGCGGACAAGAGGTCAGCGAAGCAGTCCTGGAAGGGCCGCAAAACCTTGTCTTCGAAGAAGCAGAAAACCGCCTGCATGCGCAGAAAGGCCTGATGGTCTGGTTAGATCTGCATCGCTAGATGCAGATAGAATTAGCACCTGGATGGTCTGGTTAGATCTGCATCGCTAGATGCAGATAGAATTAGCACCTGGATGGTCTGGTTAGATCTGCATCGCTAGATGCAGATAGAATTAGCACCTGGACGGTCTGGTTAGATCTGCATCGCTAGTCTATGAGTAATGGGTTTTGTTTTAAAAAAAGATGAGGCAGCCTGTGCCTCTTGCAGGTCTTAGTTTGAAGCTGCCATGATAATGATAAAATCTTTTCCCTCTTCTAAAACAGAAAAATTATGTTTTTTGCAAAATTCATTGTTCATCTCATGTGCCAACTCTTGTGCGTACAGGAGCGCATCGTCTTTGTTCTCAAAGCTGGTCAAAGCCTCTTTTCCGCTTCTTCTAAAACAGCCACATTGCTGGGGTACAGATACTTGAAACATTAATTGTCCTTGATAGGGGCGGTTTGGCCCATAGTTTAAAAGTGAGATTTTAGTGAGATTCCCTTTAATATCTGCGGGGCGAGCTTATTAAGAGGACGGTTTTAGTTTTTAGTAAGCTATGCCGGTTTTAGAGCGGACTGTCTCCATCTTTTCCTGCGCTATAGCACGGGCTTTTAGGGCGCCGGCTTTGAGGATATCGCGTACTTCATCTTGGTGTGCGGCATAATATTCACGTTTTTCGCGGTAAGGTCTGAAGTATTCCCACATCACATCGTGCAGATAGAGCTTGAAGTGCCCGTAGCCTTCGCCTGGTGTCCTGTAGCGTTCTTCAAAAGCTTCCAGGCCGTTCTTATCCAAAAAGAGTTTGGCAAGGGCGTAGATATTGCAGCTCTCATACTCTTTTGGCTCATCAAGGGCTGTTGTATCGGTGACAATCTTTTTTATTGTTTTTTGGATGCTTTTCTCTTCACCGAAGATATTGATTGTATTTCCGTACGATTTTGACATCTTCGCACCGTCAATACCCGGAACAGTGGCGACTTCATCATCGACTTGATACTCAGGCAGGTGGAAAATATCTCCATATTCGTTATTAAAACGCACGGCGATATCTCTGGCGATCTCAAGGTGTTGGATCTGATCTTTTCCGACAGGGACGACTTCAGAATCAAAAAGCAGGATATCTGCTGCCATAAGGACAGGGTAAGAGAAGAGCGAGTGGTTGGCGCTGATCCCCTTGGCTACCTTGTCTTTATAGGAGTGTGCCCGTTCTAAAAAGCCCATCGGTGTCAGCTGCGAAAGTACCCAGTATAGCTCAAGGACCTCTTTGACATCCGACTGCACCCAAAACATCGTCTTTTCAGGGTTAATACCCAGTGCCAAAAAATCAGTAGCCGCCTGCATGGTCAATTCGCTCAGACGCTGTCCGTCTGTGACGGTCGTCATCGCATGATAATTGGCAAGAAAAGCATACACATCGTCACTCTCCTGTCGATCTATCATTTTCTTGATGGAACCGAAATAGTTACCGATATGTAGGTCACCCGAAGGTTGGATACCTGCAAATACTTTCATAAATTATCCTTGTTAACAATTGGTGAAATTATAGTTTATTGTCATATAATACGAGCTTAGCTAATCATAAATACAGACTGAAAAGGATTGAAGTGGAATATTACCTCTGGATAAAATGGTTTCATGTTATCTCGATGGTAGCCTGGTTTGCCGTGCTCTTTTACATGCCGCGGCTCTTTGTCTACCATATGGAAAACGTGGAGAATGTAGACTTTATCAAGGTCTTGAAAGTGATGGAGCGTAAGATCTATTACGCGATCGGTGTTCCCGCATTTTGGGCAACGCTGCTCTCGGGTCTGGTTATGATAGCACTTAACCCGGGCCTCTTCCAAAGCGGCGGCTGGCTGCATGCCAAGCTTCTGTTTGCAGCGATCTTGATCGGGTATTTTTTCTCTATGGGGTATTACCGCAAGAAGCTTTTGAACGACACCTGCACCAAAAGCGGAAAGTTTTTTCGCTTCTACAATGAAGCGCCGACCATCTTGCTGCTGCTGATCGTGGCGATGGTGATCGTCAAGCCCTTTTAAGGGGTCTGGTTCTCTTCTGCGAGGAGTTTTTTGTAAAGCTCTTTAGTGGACTCGAACTTGCCGTCGGGAACCTTTCGCGAAGCGATGTAGCCGATGATAGCATCCTGCTCATCTCTTTTGGCGATGATGTCGACAATGACCCAGTAAAATTTCCCGTCTTTGCGGAGATTTTTGACATAACCACTCCATTTTTCGCCTTTTTTTATGGTTTTCCACAGCCCTTCAAAGGCTACACGCGGCATATCGGGATGGCGCAAGATAGAGTGGCTGTGACCCAGCACTTCTTCTTTGCTGTAGCCCGACATCTCGCAGAACTTCCGGTTAACGTAGGTGAGCTTTCCGCTTGTGTCAGTCTCGGAGATGAGACAGCCCCCGTCAAAGTAAACCTCTTCGTCTATCGCTTCTGGCCGTTTCATAATATTTCCTTATGAGTTCATTGTTTTGACTATAGCTTTAGATTGTTTAAAAGAGCATTAAATATCAATTGTTTAAATTGATGAAACAAAATGAGAGAGAGGAAGTTTGAAAAAGTGCAGAAGTGCTTAAGAGCGCAAGTGCTCTTAAAGCGGGTGTTTTTATTTGTCTATATCGACAAAACCGTCGTCGTCATCATGCTCGTCAAGGTCTTGCATCTCATCATCGTCGAGTTCTTCATAGAAGTCCTCCTCTTCGCCGCTTGACACGCCGCCGAAGGTATCGAGAATATAGTCGGGCTCATCCGAGACATGTGTCTTCTGTTTTTTACTTCGTGCATGGAAAAGAACCGGAGTTCCTTCAAAGTTAAAGGCCTCACGCAGTTTGTTGGTCAGGTAGCGTCTATAGGTAAAGTGCAGACCTTCGGGACGGTTCATGACCAGCGCAATGCGCGGCGGACGGATGTCATACTGCGTGACGTAGTAGATACGGATGATCTTTCCTCTGACAGAAGGAAGGTGGTGCTTACGCTGTGCCAGCTCGAGCACACGGTTAAGCTTAGAGGTGCCGATGCGCTGCGAGTAGTTCTCGTTGATCTCCAAGATCTTGTCCATGATGCGGTTGACGCGCTGATGCGTCAATGCCGAGATCGTGATGATCGGTGCATAGTGCAGGAACTTGAAACGTGAACGCACTTCCTGAGTGAACTTCTCGAAATCTTTGTCTGTCAGGTCCCATTTGTTAAGCACGATGATACAGCCCAGACGGTTGTCGTCAATCAAACCCGCGATCTTTTCGTCAAGGTCTTTAAACGGCTCGGAAGCGTCCAGAACAAGCAAGGCAATGTCCGCATCTTTGAGCATCTCTTTGGTACGCATAAGCGCGAATTTTTCAATCCCTAGGATCTTTCCACGGCGGCGCAGACCTGCCGTATCCACGAAGGTGACGCGCTTGTCGCCGACTTCTATCATCTCATCAATAGGATCGATCGTCGTGCCTGCGATGCTGCTCACAACAGAGCGGTCTTCACCGATGAGAGCATTTAGCAACGAGCTTTTTCCCACGTTGACGCGCCCGATGATAGCGACTTTGACCTGATTTAGACGCTCGGGATCGTAAAAGCGGGTGTTGTCGTTCTGCTCGAAAACAGTAGGATCTTCTTTTTCCTCTTCTTCATCATCGAAGGCGTCATAAAAAGCCTCTTCATCTTCCATCTCAGGCTCTAAGATCTCGCCGCCGGTCTCATTCTCTTCGATATTTTGTGCTACGGGACTGTCGGAAAGCTGCTCGTAGATCCACTCGACAAGCTTGACGATGTGTCGGTTGTGCGAGACAGAGATACCGAAGATCGTCTCCGTGCCGAACTCATAATAGTCCCAAAGCTTTTCTTGCATCTTATCGTTGTCGATCTTGTTGACAACAAGAGCGACGGCTTTTCCCATCGTTTGGAGTTCGTAAAAGAACTTCTTGTCTTCATCATTTGGGATGGTCTTGCCGTCAGTCATGTACAAGACGATGTCGGCTTCATAGGCCGCTTTTACGGCTTTTTCTTTGATCTTGTCAAAAAGCTCGCAGCCCTTGTCCAGTCCGCCGGTATCGAGGATCTGTATCTCTTTGTCAAGGATCTTTGCGATGCGTTTTTTAACATCTCGGGTCGTGCCTGCCTGATCTGATGTGATAGCGTCACGCTGTTTTAGGAGACGGTTGAAGAGAGAACTCTTTCCCACATTAGGGCGTCCGATTATGGCCAGTTTTTTCATATTTTATGCTCAGTTCCAGTTTTAATTACGTAATTATAGCAGGTTAGCGACTAAAAAAATATTTTTCTTAACGTTTGCTTATAATTGATATAACTCTTTTGGGGCAGTAATTTGATCTATTGCAGTGAAGGGGGTGCATAAGAAGTGCAGGGGAGGTGAGCAGAAAAGATCTGCTCTGACTCGTATCAATCTGTCGGAAACTCTTTTTCAAGACCTTCTAGACCTTGTTTGGCCTGAAACTGCTGCCAAAGTGCACTGTCGTTCTTGTAAGAAGATTTTACGCTGTTCTTGACCTCTTGATTCATCGCGCCTTCGTCTACACCGATCAGGACATAGATGTCGTTGTTTGTCGGATCTTGCCAGCGCTTGATCTGCTTGGAGCCGTTCAGCGTTACTTTTGCAACCTGCTTGGAGACTTGTGTAGAGACCTTGTCGGCTACTTCATCGCCGCCTACACCGGTTGAACGTGAAAAGGTCTCGACCTTGTCTTTGACCAGTGTCTGGATCTGCTGCGCCAGGTTTGAACGGCCGTTGGCGATCGCTTCGCGGCGTGAAAAACCTTCGCCAAGCTTGCTCATAGGCGCCGAACCGACAGCAGTGATCGCTCCGTCAACGCTCTCGCTTCCGCATGCCCATTCAGGGGCTAATGCGTCATTGATACGGCAACGAAAATCAGCCTTTTCTTCAGCGCTTACACCGGCAGCCTTGTCGGCACAGCCTGAAAATGTGGCAGCCATAGCGGCAGCTAAAAAAATAGATCCAATGCTTTTTTTCATACGAATTCCTTATGTTGATGTGGTTATTGTAGCAAATTTTTCCCAAGAGTCAAATGTTAGATCATCCCGCTGTACTCTTTTGCAAAATCATTGACGTAGTCAAAAAACTCTTTGGAGTAGTTGGCCTTGATATAGTCGCCCAGCTTTATCTCTTGGTGCTGCTCTTCAATTATGATCCAGGCGTGGTGTGCATTAAGTTTGTCCGAGATAAGTCCCTTGGCGATTTTCACACTCTCTACCTCCTCCTCCTGAGTGAAGGGGTTTGTATTGCTGCGGACCGAATAGATATCTACTTCTTCTCCTGTTTCAAGTCCGTCGGCTTTTCCGATGTTGACCTGGACTATCTTCTTCTCCCCGTCACTGCGTTGCTGCATGATGTAGCCCTTTGGTGCGAGGTAGTTTTTAAAGTCATGACGGGTGGAGTGGATCGCCGAGCGTCCCGCTTGGTTTAACATGCCCCCTACATCTGCAGGGTAGTAGATGTCTCCGGTCCGTCGGGCACTATCTGAAAACTCTATGGTCTTTAAGACCTTCATCGAAGGGATCGCATAGATCTTGAGGATGCCGCTTACTGAGGCAGTGTAGATATAGTGCGCGGGAATGATATGGGTCTTTCCTTCTTTGTCCTGCCAGCGCTGTGTCTCAACAAAACGTGAGACAAACTGGGCATTGGAGAGGCTCCCTGAGATCGCGTATTTTGCAACAAAGAGATCGACTTCACTCATTTTTGATGCTTGGTTCAGCTCACTAAGACGGATCTCTTTTTCGAATTTTTCAGAGGCGGTGCGGTCGAGGATTTCGACCGTACCGCTTGTGCTAAGCTGACGTTCAAGTTCAACATAAAGAGACTGTCCAAGGTTGGCTTTTTGTGCCAACATAAAACTGGCATCATTGATAGGGGTGAGGATCACCTTGGTCTTGCCGCTTTTTATCTCTTCTTTTGTCGGCATAAAGGCCGAGTTTTCAAGAGGAACCGGCGTATAGGCTTCCAAAGAGTCGATTGAGGCACCGCAACCGCTGAGAAAAAGCAGTATAAGCAAGAAGGAAGTGAAGGATCTGATCATGTGAACTCCTGTTTATTGGATACCGACAACAGCATAAATACCCTCTTGCCTGATCTTAAGTGTGAGCGCCTGAGCGGCACTGTGTTTGGCTTTTTCAGCGTCATATCGGGATTTTCCGTTGAGGATGATGCTTTTTGTCGCGATGTTTTTTTGCTGGGCATCTTTGGTCGAAAACAAGAGGGTGGCCTTGACGATAGTGAAACCGTAGATCTCATCGGTCTGAAAACTGTTTTTCAGATGGATATGGGTGTTGGCACCGCTAGAGACAGTCTGTATACCGGCTTCGTTGAGCCCCTCTTTGAGTGCATCCACAAACACGCTTGCCTCCGGGTCTGCCGTGACAGTGACTTTTGCGCTTCGCAGAGCATCTGTTTTGGACTGCTTGATCTGTGCGGCCTGTGCGAGAGCGGGCGCGGTGTCAAAATCGGCATTTATACTCTTGGCAAGCAGGGCCAGGGCGGTGAGTTTTTGTGTCTTGTTCATGCTCTGCTCATAAGCATAGGCCTGTTGCAGGGGCGATTTGCGTGCGATGTTTCCCTGTTCAGCCTGAAGTTCTTTCGAGAACTGTGCGAGTTTGGCTCTTTGATCATTGAAAAGCTTGGAGCGTGATACCTCGACGAGAAGAATGATACTGTCTGAGAGGGCTTGGTTCTGCACGACGGTGTAGTCGCTGAACTCTATCTCTTTGACTTCGGCTTTAAGGGTGTTCATGGCGGAGTGGTAAGCATTTTCGCGCCCGTTGAAGCTGCTGCTTGATTCGCTCTTTTTAAATTCGGAGCTTACCGTGACGGAGAGGGAGCCTGCTATAGCATTGAGCGCGGAGATCTTGGCCGATGCGATATCGCGTCCTTCGCCTACCCCGTATAAGGAGCTGCCATTATTTTGAGGCGGGTTGAGATACCAGGACGGGTAGGAGATCGCTTCGGGCTGTTTGGCTCCGCCACAGCCTATAAGGAGCAAGGTGAGCAGCACAAGTGAGAGTCTTTTCATGCGTTGGCCTTTGGTGATGAGGGTAGTGTCTCCGGTAGGCTCTCGATATAGAGCGATTGCGACGGGAAGGCAAAGCCGGCCTTGTTGTCCTCGATGATATTCATGATGGACAGGTTGATCCGCTCGCGCACCATCAAGTACTCCTGCCAGTTTGTCGTGTTGGTGAAGAAGTAGCAGAAGATCCCCAGTGAAGAGTCCTGAAAGTCGGTAAAGTTGACCATGATCGTCTGCTGGTTGATATCCTCGTCATTGTTGAGCATCGTTCGGAGATCGGCTAGGATGTTTTGCATCTGCATCGAAGTCGTGGAATAGGTCACCCCTATCGTCATCTTGATGCGGCGCATCGTCATACGCGACCAGTTGGTGATGGGGCTGTTGGCCAGGGTCGCATTGGGAACAGCGACAAGGGCTTTTTCAAAGGTACGGATACGGGTTGAACGCATGCCGATACTCTCGACGGTGCCTTCAACGTCGGGTGTCTTTATCCAGTCGCCCACATCAAAAGGCTTGTCGGAGAAGATGACCAGTGAGCCGAAAAGGTTTGCCGCCGTGTCTTTTGCTGCCAGGGCGAAGGCCAGACCACCCAGACCCAAGGAGGCCAAAAAGCCCGTAAAGTTGTAGCCCCACTCCTGGACGATGACGACAAAGCCCATGACAAGGAGGACAAACTTGACCACTTTGATGAAGAAGATTGTCAGGTCGGAACGCAGGGTGTTTTTGAGTTTGTTTTTATGTTCATGCAAAACAGTGCTGATACTATCGCTGATGCGGTAAAGTGCCCAAAAGAGGGTAAAGGCGAACATTGAGCGAAAGAAGTGCAAAACAAAGACATCCATTTCAGCCGAAAGCTTCAAAAAGGCAAACATGCCATAGAAGCCAAGAAGGACAATGAGAAGGCGCAGAGGCGGTTCTAAAAGGGTGATGATCAGATCGTCCACGGTGTTCTTGGTTTTAGTACTTGCCTTGTGCAAAATCTCGATTGAGATCTGGGCAAAAGGACGGCGCAAGAGGATAAAGAAGAAAAAGATACAAAATGAGAGAAGCCACTGCATAACACTATTTCCTAAAAAAACCTCTTCCATTATGTGCTGTAACTCTTCCATACCCGACCTTAAAAAAATTAGGTCATTCTAACACAAATTATCCTTAAAAAAAGAAAATTCCCGTTACAATCATGTCAATTTTTAATACTACGGACACCCATGCGCTACTATGCTTATGATGAATTTGTACACGACACGAAAAAACTGTTGGAGCTTTCAAAAGCCTATAAAGCCGACACCTTGCTTGCTATAGCACGCGGCGGATTGACGTTGGGACATGCCTATGCCATTGCTACCGACAACCGGCGTATTTTTAGCATTAACAGTGTTCTTTATGAAAAGGACCAAAAAGGCAGTGAGTGCCAGATCTTCAATCTTCCTGATCTCAAAGAGGCTAAAAAGGTTCTCATTCTTGATGACATCGTCGACAGCGGAGAGACGATCAGGGCGATACTCTCTCTTTTGCAAAAATGCTTTCCGCAGCTCGAGTTCAAGGTCGCTACCTTGTTTTACAAGCCAACAGCCTTGATGCAGCCCGATTTTGCAGTGCATGAGGCAAACGAGTGGATAGAGTTTTTTTGGGAAAAAGATTTTCAAGAAGCCGTGTTGTGAGCCGGCTTAAAGAGTCCCTTCAGCCCTATGGCCATCTGCTGCGAAGCTTTTTTATCATTTCGCGGGTGATGCTCTTTGAAAAGTTCACGCCGGTCTTCTTCTTTTTCTATCTGCTTTTTGTTCTGAGTCTTGGCTTTATACTCTCTGTTATCCATTGGAGCATGACCGTGCTTGTCGTACTGCTTGGATTTTTTCTTTTTAACCGGACCTTGCGCGGTTTTTTGTTTTTGAAGCGCGCGCTTATCCGAAAAGGCGACCGTATAGAGTATGCCGATCCTACCGCCGCCCAAGCGCGAGACATCTTTAAGAAAGCGAGGGTGTTGTTAAAGATGCGCCCTGGCGAGGCAGAAAAGTCGAAGCTGATTGCCGCAGAGTTTCTTGAAGAGAGCCGCCACTTTTTCCTCGTTGAGACGGACAAAAAACCCAGCGTGATCGCTTATGAATGGATCGTGGGACTCTCTCCGGAGATACTCGACTAAGGCTTAGAGCAGTTTGATGATGTAAAGTCCGAAGAAGCCAAAGAGCAAAAAGAGTAAAGAAGAGATAAAAATAAGGGCCGTGACATCTTCGCTGCGGCAGTCGTAGAGCGAGGAGAGGTTGACATTGGCAACGGCCAAAGGCATAAAGAGTTCCATAAAGATGATCCCCTTTATCATCGTCGAAAACGGGGCAAACTGCAGCATAAAAAAGGCAAGCGCCGGCAGCAGGATGAACTTCGTCACATTGACAAAAGAGATAAGTCTTAGGTTGAGGTGGCGGAGTCTGACGCTGTGCAGGAACATTCCCAGGATGATAAGCTGAATGACCATGCTCGAATAGGCGCCCATTTCCAAGACCTTCATGATCTCTTTTGGCAGGCTGACCTCGTAGAAGTTAAAGCCCAGTGCGAGCAGGGCAAACCACAAGATAGGAAGTTTGAAGATGTTGCGAAGTGACTCTCTCATCGAAAAATGGCCGCGTGAGTAGAAGTAGACACCCAGCGTGTAGACGATAAAGACATTGAAAAGATTGATCAGCGTCGTAAAAGGGATGCTCTCTTCGCCAAATATGGCAATACCCACGGGAATACCGAGGTTTCCTGTGTTGCCGATAAGAGCTGCTATGGAGGCGATGGAGCGCTCTTTTGGATCCGTAAACAGCTGGCGTGCCATGAAAAAAGCGAGGGTTAGGATAATGACGACGATGCCGAGATAAAACAGGGGCGCGAGCAGAAGTTCGCTGTCGATAGGGCGCTTTAAAAGTCCCCAAAAGGTCAAAAAGACCTGCAGAAAATAGACAGAAAGTAGGTTTAGAGACTTCTCGTCGATTTTCTCTTTGAAAAAATATTTGGCGCTATAGCCGACAAGGATAAAAAGGTAAATGGAGATCACTGCCAAAAAAATGCTGCCCAAAGATGTCCTTTTTTTAGTATGTTAGCAAGAAGTTTATAGTAATATTCTTCAAATGATTAAAAAACTGGCCTCTTTCTCTTTTCTTTTTTTGGCGATCGCCTTTATCGCGCTGACCCTCTTTAACGCCTATGAACCAACCCGGCAGGTGACGACAACGCTTTTTTTGCTGCTGACCTTGGTGCTCTACTATCCGCTTCGCCTCATCATCGCCAACAACAAGCTTTTACTGACCTACAATGCTCTTATCAAAGACAAGGATGCCTCCCGTCTTATCATGTTTTATATCAAACTGCCTTTTTTTATTATTTCTATTCCGCTGTTGGGCGGGGCATTTTTTTTACTCTTTATCAAGGCCTCGGTTCTTTTTAGTCTAAATGCCCGCTGGATTATTCTGGGTCTGGGCGCCTTTGTAGTCCTCTTCCTTTTTTGGACTTTTTTAGGCAACAAGCTTTTGCAAAGCCGCGACAGTATCGCCCAGCTCTATGCGAAAAATCGTCTGGATCAGAAGCTGGGCTATCATGTCCTGCTCTTTATGCTCTTCTTCTCTTTGACTTCGGACCTGATGGAAGCCTTTATTATCACCCTTCTTTTCTCGTTCTTGATCTTTGACGTGCTCTTTGGACTGCGTGCCAAGGCCAACCTGAGAACGCTGTTTTTTGACAGAGGGTTGGTGCTGGCTTTTAAGTTTCTGCTCTTTTCTCTGGTGAGCCTGCTCAGCTACAAATATCTGCGTGAGATGCTCAACCATGAGGTGGAACGCTTTGTTTTGTGGATTGACCCGACAGCCAGTGTGATTTTTATCTTTTTATTTTTTTATATGATCTCGGGGGTGGGAAACTACGTACAGCTAAACCTTCTTATCTCCTACTTGGTCAAAAAACCTGCCAGGCAGTTCGCTATCGTCTGGTCGATGATGGCGGTTCTTTATCTGGGACTGACGTTTATGCATCTGAAGTTTGACCACTTTGGCTCAATGAAGGAGAGGATTGTGAAGTATCAGCGCACGCTGCGCTAAGAGGCGGTCTTAAGCTTTTCGCTTCTTGATCATCTCATAGGCTGCGTTGATCTCCTGGATCTTTTTCGTTGCGGCTCTGACGTAATCCTCATCCGCGCCCTGGGCCTTGATGATGTCGGGATGGTGTTTTTTGACCAAAGTACGGTATTTTTTCTTGATGGTATCGAGATCGTCCGAGGCTGAAACGCCCAAAAGCTTGTAGGCCTCGTCTAGGGAGCTGTGTACTGTCGTTTGCGAGAAGCTTGCGCGGAACTGATTCATCATCGACTCAAATTCATCTGAGCTGAAGTGCAAGAAAGCGGCTATCTTGGTCAGCAGGCTCTCTTCGGCATGGGTGACTTTGGTGTCGATAAAGGCAATGTTGATCAAAAAGCTCATCATCATCTGGCGTTTTTGTTTGTCTTTGTGGATCAGGATATAGAGCTCAGAGACGATGCGGTCGACATTGCGCGGCTGTTTTTTCTCCTCGCTGAAAATTTCTTTGAGGTACTCCTTGACCGTGTGGGGTTCGGGAAAGACACGGGAGATATCGGTGAACATATTGCCGATGAGTTCGGCTTCGAGCTCGTCAATACGCCCGTCTGCCTTGGCGACCTTGGCACACAAGGCTACAAAAAGGCCCAGCTCGCTGCCGGCGATAGCCTCTTTGGTGATGCGCATATTTCTAAACTGCTCCTGCGTGTAATAATGCTGCTGAAAGCGCTTGTAACTTTTGAAGATGCGATAAAGCACATAGAAGACGATACTAAAGAATATGAGGTTAAACATTGTTTTTTCCTTGTAATTAATAAAAGATTGACTAGAATTCTAGCATTATGTTACAAAAAATAAGTTCTATTGACAAAGGCGTGCTCTATATGCTCTTCGCCTCTTTTTTGTTTGCGCTGATGGGCGCCTTTGCCAAAGAACTCAGCGGTAGTATGAGTTCTTTGGAGGTGGTCTTTTTCAGAAATATCTTCGGTGTGGCGATGATAGGGTTCATGGTTTTAAAAAGTCCCTTGGTTCAAAAAGGGGGCCGTCCTTTTCTGCTCTTTTTCCGCGGTCTTATGGGCTTTTTGGCGCTGCTGGCTTTTTTCTACAACATATCGCATATCTCGCTGGCGGACGCCATGACCTTCTCGAAGACCTCGCCGATCTTTACCGCCTTTTTTGCCTACATCTTTTTAAAAGAGAAGATGGGATTTTACGGCTGGATAGCGCTTTTTGCAGGGTTTATGGGCATCGTCCTGATCGCGCAGCCCAGCGGTTTCACCCTGAGCAAGACGGATATTCTGGGTGTCTTCAGCGGTGTAGGCGCAGCCCTGGCCTACACTTCGGTGAGAGAACTGAGAGACTATTATGACACCCGCGCGATCGTACTCTCTTTTATGAGTGTAGGGAGTCTTGGTCCCTTGCTGCTTCTGGCCTTGGAGCCTTTTATCCATACTGATGCGCTTGATTTTCTCTTCGCGGAGTTTACGATGCCAAAGGGCATAGATTGGTTTTACATCCTCGGTCTTGGGCTTTTTGCGACAATGGCGCAGATCTATATGACGAAGGCCTACGGTGTGACCAGAGCAGGGATCGTCGGCGCGGTCTCGTACTCAAACATCGTCTTCGCCATTATCATCGGGCTCTTTATGGGAGACGCTTTGCCGAACCTGACAAGTGCCTTTGGTATTTTGGCGATTTTCATCGCAGGCCTTTTGGTCATAAAAAAATAAGATATAATTTCGCCACTAAAAGGATAAAAAATGGTACTTTTTGCAGGCCCTTGTGTAATTGAGAGTGAAGAGAATGTTTTCAAAATAGCGGAGGCGCTTCGTCCTTACCACGAAAACCCGCAGATCGATTTTTACTTCAAGGCGAGCTTTGACAAGGCGAACCGCACCTCTTTGGAAAGCTACAGAGGCCCTGGACTCGAAGAGGGGATGCGTATTTTGCAGAAGGTCAAAGACAGCTTCGGCTTCAAGATCGTAACCGACGTGCATGAGAGCGCTCAGGTCGAGGCGGTTGCAAAAGTCGTCGATATCCTTCAGATCCCGGCTTTTTTGTGCCGCCAGACAGACCTGCTCGTAGCTGCGGCAAAGACAAAGTGTATCGTCAACATCAAAAAAGGGCAGTTTCTTGCGCCTTCTGATATGCTTTATCCGGTACTCAAAGTACTCAACACCCGCGGCTGTACGGAGGCGAGCTATGAGAACTCTCTCAAGCACGGCGTCTATCTCTGCGAACGCGGCTCGACTTTCGGATACGGAAACCTTGTGGTCGATATGCGCGCTTTGGTGATCATGAAAAAGTTTGCGCCGGTGATCTTCGACGCGACACACAGTGTGCAGATGCCAGGCTCACAGGGCGGAAAAACAGGCGGCGACTCATCCATGGTTCCCTACCTTGCAAAAGCCGCGGCTGCAGTGGGCGTAGACGGCTACTTTTTCGAGACGCACTTTGATCCTTCTATAGCACTCTCGGACGGACCAAATATGGTCAAGCTGGACGATCTTGAAAAGCTGGTGGTCAAACTTCAGAAGATTAAAGAAGTATCTTCGATATAATTATTGAATTTAAATATTACACATAAACTAAATTTTACAGAGGACAATTGATGAAAATTGTAGAAGGAAAACTTCAGGTCGTACCAGGCAAAAAAGTAGCGATCATCAACTCACGTTTCAACCACATCATCACTGACCGTTTGGTCGAGGGCGCAAAAGACGCCTACCTTCGCCACGGCGGAAACGAAGAAGACTTAGAGCTTATCCTTGTACCGGGCGCATTTGAGCTGCCTTTGGCGCTTGAGCGCGTATTGGCGAGCGGAAAGTACGAAGCAGTCTGCTGTCTGGGTGCTGTTATTCGCGGAGCCACACCGCATTTTGACTATATCTCCGCAGAAGCTACCAAAGGCATCGCAACGATGGCGCTTAAGTTTAACAAGCCCGTAGCCTTCGGATTGTTGACAGTAGACACGATAGAGCAGGCGATAGAGCGTGCAGGCAGCAAGGCCGGAAACAAAGGCGCAGAAGCTATGGTGACACTGATCGAGATGATAAACCTTTACCATGAGATCCAAGCATAATGGCGACACGTCACCACGCAAGAATGGCCGTAGTCAGTCTTCTTTATGCCTATGACTTAGGTAACCAAAATATTGCAGAACACTCCGATGAGATACTCGAAGAGAAGAAGATCCGAAACAAGCAACGTGACTTTGCGATGGACCTTTTCAAAGGTGTCATTGATCATCTTGACGAGATCGATAAGAAGATCATTGACAGTCTTAAAGATTGGGAATTTGACCGTTTGGGTTCGATAGAACGCGCTACGCTTCGTTTGGGCGGGTACGAGATCTTGTTCGGCGAACTTGACTCTGCGGTGATCATCAACGAAGCGATAGAGATCACAAAGGCTTTCGGAACAGAGCAGTCTCCTAAGTTCATCAACGGGGTACTCGACGCGATCGCTAATACAAAGTAGACCATGTCTCCTGCTCCGCAACTCCTCTTTCTAAACCCGGTACGCGCAGACAATGGCACTCAAAGAGGTAAACAATGAAAAGAATGACATCTGAAGAAGCTTTAAAACTGATCCGCGAAGCCGATCTCAAAGAGCTCGGAAAAATGGCTTCTGCCCGAAAAAAAGAACTTCATCCCAAGGGGATAACCACCTTTATCGTCGACAGAAATATCAACTACACCAATGTCTGCTGGGTGGATTGTAAGTTTTGCGCCTTCTATCGCCATGCCAAAGATGACGAGGCGTACATCCTGAGCCATGAAGAGATCGATCAGAAGATCGACGAGCTTGTCGCTATAGGCGGAACGCAGATCCTTTTTCAAGGCGGCGTGCATCCCAAACTCAAGATAGATTTTTACGAAGAGCTTGTCGGCCATATCCATGAAAAGTACCCGCAGATCACCATTCACGCTTTCTCCGCAATAGAGCTTGACTACATTGCCAAGGTCTCGAAGATTAGCCTCAAAGAGGTCTTGGAACGTCTGAAAGCCAAGGGCCTCTCTTCCATTCCCGGAGCAGGCGCCGAGATACTCAGCGACAGGGTGCGCGACATCATCGCACCGAAAAAACATGACGCCTCAGTCTGGATAGATGTGCATCGACAGGCGCATCAGCTGGGGATAAAGTCGACCGCCACGATGATGTTCGGAACCGTTGAGACGGACGAGGAAATCGTCGAGCATTGGAACCTTATACGCCAGCTTCAAGATGAGACGGGCGGATTTAGAGCCTTCATTATGTGGTCATTTCAGGGGCAGAACACACAGCTGGTAGAAGAGATGGATAGTATCGATAAGCCCTCGTCGAACCGTTATCTTCGCCTGCTCGCAGTTTCCCGTCTCTTCTTGGACAATGTTCCTAATATCCAGAGTTCCTGGGTTACGCAAGGGCCTTACATCGGCCAGATGGCGCTTAAGTTCGGCGCAAATGACCTGGGATCTACGATGATGGAAGAGAACGTCGTGCGCAGCGCCGGTGCGGGTTTTAGAATGGCAAAAGACGAGATGGTGCATCTTATAAAAGACATCGGCGAGACAGCGGCTATTCGAAACACAGCATACGATACATTGGAGATTTTTTAGTGAGAAGACTACTTTTTGTAATGATTTTATTGAGCGAGGTTATAATGGGAAACGAAATTTTAGAGATTGATGTTCAGGGCGTTACTGTACCTGTGATTTACGAAGAGGACAAGCGTCTGCCAATCGTATCGATGCAGCTGGTCTTTAAAAACGCAGGCTCAATCGCCAATGTGGAACATGCAGGTCTCGCGCGCGCTGTGGCTAAAATGTACTCAGAGGGGACAAAAACCCTCGGTAGTGCGGCCTTTGCGGAGCAACTTGATGCCAAGGCGATCCATATCTCTGCCCATGCAGGCGTAGAGACCTTTGTCTTTGAACTTTCCTGTCTTAAGGAGTATTTTCCCCAGGCCCTTTCGGCACTGATCGCATTGTTAAATGACCCAAATTTTACCCAAGATGCACTCGATCAGGTAAAAACAGTCACGCTTGGAGAGATCCAGCGAAAAAGCACGGACTTTGATTATGTGGCACAAAACGCACTGCAATCCTTGCTTTTTAAGAACACCGTTTTAGCGAAGAATTCTATCGGAACGACCAAAAGTGTCAAAGCCATCACACTAGACGACATAAAAGCTTTTGCCAAAGAGTCCATCGTAGTAAACCGCGCGATCTGTGTGATCGGCGGAGATGTGAACAAAACAGAGGTCAATGCAAGCATCATTACCCTGCTTTTTGGGCTTGAAAAAGGAAAAGAGGTAGCGCTTCCTTATTTCAGTGTCAATCCGAAGGTAGAAGAGGAGATCATACGCAAAAAAACAGAGCAGGCCTATGTTTACTTCGGTAGCCCCTTTGAGATGAAAACGGGTGACGAAGAGTATTACAAGGCGCGTGTTGCGATCTTTATTTTGGGCTCCAGCGGCTTTGGCAGCCGTCTGATGGAAGAGATCCGCGTGAAAAAAGGACTGGCCTACTCCGCTTACGCCCGTGTACAAGTGAACCGTTCGCATGCCTTCTTCTCCGGCTATCTTCAGACGAAGCTCGAGTCGAAAGACGAGGCGCGCAAAAGCGTCAATGAAGTCATAAAAACGTTTGTAGAAAAAGGGGTTACCCAGGAGGAGCTAGACCAGGCGAAGAAGTTCCTTTCGGGAAGCGAGCCGCTTCGTGTAGAGACCTTGTCACAACGGCTTTCGCGCACCTTTATGAACTACTACAAGGGCGCTCCTCTAGACAATGACCAGCGTGAGCTTGAGAAGATAGAAGCGCTTAAACTCGATGATCTTAACCGCTTCATCACAAAACACAAAGAGATACTAAACCTCTCCTATGCGATAGTTACGCAGTAGTCTTATGGGGCGTGCGGTCGATGAGAAGGATATCCCTGCCTTTGCTAAGCTAGGGATACACAACGCCATCGAACTGGCTCTTTTGCTTCCTGCGCACTATGAAGACAGAAACCTCTACACCACGCCCTCTATAGGAAACCTTCAGCTCATCGACGCCGAGATAAAAAGCTTTGTTCATACCGGAAAGTCGATCAAAATGACCCTTTTCGCCTACAATCTCGAACAGACCATTGATGCGGTTATCTTCCAGCCTAAGAGCTACCATCGGCATCAGTTTGGTGTTGCGCAAAGACTTTTTCTCTTTGGCAAGCTAGAGCTTAATTTTTCGCAGCTGCAGCTCGTACAGCCGCGCATCGTAAAAAAAGCCGGCGGAATAGTCGCGAGTTACAAGAGCCCTCTGCGCTCTGATGTGATGAGTGCGTTGTTCTTAAAATATCTCTCGGTTGAGAAGCTGATGCAAGAGGGGCTGAGTGAGGAGCTTGCACAGCGTTTGAGAGACCTTCATTTTCCCGTACAGATGCCGCCCAAGCCTGAGAGTGAAGCTTTTTTGCCGAGCCTTTATGCCTTGAAATTTGCCGAACTTTACAACCATCTGCAGCTTTTGTCCTGTAAAAAAGAGTCCTATCCGGCCTTAAAATCATTTTCATCCAACTATGAATCCTGGACCGAGACACTGCCATTTGAGCTAACACAAGATCAGCTGCGCACGATAAAGAAGATACAAAAAGACATGAGCGGCGCTATAGCAGCGAAACGAATGGTCGTCGGCGATGTGGGTGCGGGTAAGACAATGGTTATTCTGGCCTGCGCCTATATGGCAAGAGAACAAGGCGCTATCCTTATGGCGCCGACAACCGTACTGGCCAATCAGCTTTTTGAAGAGGCCGTCAAATTCTTGCCCTCATCAATGAAGATAGCTCTTGTCACAAACCGTTCCAAAAAAGAGGACCTTGGGGGGTACGACTTTATCATCGGTACGCATGCTCTTCTTTTTAGAGAACTAGGCGATGCGGCCGTAGTAATGATCGACGAGCAGCACCGTTTCGGAACGGCTCAGCGCAACCGCCTGTCCAAGTTGATGCACAGATCAGAGAAACGTCCCCACTTTTTTCAGTTTTCGGCCACACCTATACCTCGTACTCAGGCGATGATAGACAGTGCGCTGATTGATGTCTCCTTGATCACACAGACCCCTTTTAAAAAAGATATAGATACTGCTGTGATTCATAAGCAGGATTTTGCCCAGCTTTTGGAGCATATCATAAGCGAGATTGCCCTGCAACATCAGGTACTGATCGTCTATCCGCTTGTCGAAAAGAGTGAAGCCATACTCTATCAGAGCATCGAAGAGGCCCGCGGATTTTGGGAGAGCCGCTTTGAGAATGTGTATGTTACCCACGGAAAAGACAAGCAAAAAGAGCAGGTCTTGTATGATTTTAGAGAGCAGGGGAGTGTGCTTTTGGCGACGACGGTCGTTGAGGTGGGCATATCGCTTCCGCGGCTAAGCACCGTTGTTATCGTCGGAGCGGAGAGACTGGGGCTTTCTAGCCTGCATCAGCTTCGCGGACGGGTCAGTCGGACGGGCCTGAAAGGCTACTGCTATCTCTACACCAATCAGCCAGACTCCAAACGTCTTGCGGCCTTTTCTAAGACAATGAGCGGATTTGAGATCGCAAAACTTGACCTGCGCTACAGAAAAAGCGGTGACCTGTTAAGCGGGACGGAACAGAGCGGAGTGAGTTTCAGATATGTGGATATGGCAGATGATGAAGCCATAATTTTGCAGGTACAGAAGTATATAAAAGCGCAGACGCGCAATGCCGATGACGGCATCGCAGACTAGTAAAGTCCGAAGCGTCCGTCGTTACGTTTGTACAGAACACGGGTTTTTCCGTCGATATCATTGAAGATCTCGAACTGCTTTCCGTTCTCTTTGAGGCTCTCTAGGATGTCCTGAACCTCTTGGGGCTTGTAGAGATCGAGCTGATGCGGGACGATCTCATCTTCAACGGCCTCTTTCTCATCATTAAGGTTGACCTCCAAAGAAGCAGCCTTAGCCTCATTGAATCCGACTTTTTTATGATCGAACAAACGTTCATGATGTCGGCGCAGTGCTTTTTGGGCACGCCCGCCCGCGATATCTATGGCCGCGTAGAGATCATCGTCTCGCTGTTTGATGACGATGGTGTTCTTGTTGGGAAGATTGATGGTAAATTCAAAGGTGACCCCCTTTTTGCCTTTTTTCTCTTCGGCGGATGCTATGGCACGCACAGAGATGATGTCTAAATTATACTTGCTAAATATATCAACGCAGGCTTCTATATGCTGTTTTATCGCATCGGTAAGCTCTACGTGACGTCCGACCATACTAATATTCATAATCTTTCCTTGTAGTGGAGTGACTTGATTATAACGCGTGAATTCTTAAGGAAACGTGTGGGAACTTAAAAGCGACAGATAGATTAAAGGAGATAAAGCTTTTTGGCAGAAATCCGGCTAAGGTTTCTGCATAGTGCGGCGGTGAAAACGTACGGATTCTGTTGTGCGTGAAAGCGCAGTCGTTGTGACATAGGTATCGATAAGAATAGTCCCGTTGGACTCGGGAGTCGATATTGAGTCGATCAGCGAATCGTTCCCGTCACAGCTACCGCCAAGGCTTGCGAGACCGATGTAGCGGATGGTAGTATTGATATCAAAATTGCCGGTAGGACTTACGATGTTGACATTGGTCAGACAGCTATTTGCCGCTCGGTTGTGGCCTGAAATCGCCAGCAGGACAAACTCCGTGGCGCTTTTAGCCAGTAACTGAGCCTGTTCTTGCAGATAGATATCGGCAGTACGCTTTGTTGTTTGCGCAGTCATGTTGACCATGATTGCCATCAAGACAGCCGTGATAAGCAGAAATGCTATAGCGACTAGCATAGCGATGCCCTTTTTGAAGGGGACATAAGGGTTTAAAATATTACTTTTTCTTTGCATATTGAATACTCCCTTCCTGTAATATTGTTTTCGCTGACACATACCTGCAGGTTAAGAATGTCTCCTAGGGCCTGGATCTTTGCCGTTGTCACATTTTGCATCAGTACTGCCTGGGATCCGTTGAGGTAGCTCTGGCCTTCCCATGGTCGATAGTCGTAGTGGAGGGTCAGGTTTCCGTCCGTAGCGATCTCTAAGGCATAAGCTGTCCATGCAAGTTTGTACTGTTCATAGATATCTGTGTTAGTGAAGTCTGCTCCGGTTACATCATCAAGTTGCTGAACGGTTGGCCCTGCAGTTATCCTGTGCGCAGCTACATTGCTTTGAGTGTTCAAGGCTCCCTGCCACCCATAGTCGGTTTGGACATCGGCGTTCTCTCCGGTGAAGAAGATGGCCGCATTGCCTATGCCAGCACCCGATGGACTAAGTGCCGCGATGACGGCATTAACTTCGCCTGTATCGGTATTGGGCGAGAAGAGGGTGTTTTGGTCTGCATTGGCGGTCTCGATAGCATTAAGGTCGATGAAACCTGTCCATGTCGGTATGTTTGGATTGCCGTTAACTCCTCTGTTATTGCCCAGCCACCCGTCAATATCGTAGCCTATCCACTCAAATACGGTAGAGTTGGCATCGGCTGATGATATACTTTTGAAATTAGCTGCTCCTGAAACTCGTGCGATGACGGAGTCTTTTATGCGGTACTGAAAGCGGTTGGCGATCTGCTGCAAGACAAGCTCGGTGTTGATCTGCAGCTCGTTGTTGGCCGTGCTCTGGTTGTAGTTGAGATAGACATTGCGGAAGATCTCGGAGCCGAACTTGGCAAGAATGCCCATGATGACAATAACGAAGATCAACTCGATAAAGGTAAACCCTTTTTTCATCTTTTAGTATCTCCTCTTGTGGTAATCGGTTTCACCGATGTTGGCGACATAGGCGCGCAGAAGCAGTGTTGTCTCCCAGCCGACGGAGTTATTCTGTTCAACAGAGACTTCTATCATTTTCAGGTTCGTCGTTCCGCCGGCAGGAGCGGTTGTAAAGGCGAAGTTTTGGACAGCATTTCCGTTGAAAAAAGTCCCGCCCGCGCCGTCGTTGACATAGCTAACGTTTATGTCGGTGCGGTAGGCTTTTTTATAGCCTGCACCCGAAGTAAGCGTACTTGTAGATTGGACCAGAGCGGCATTGGTCTGTCCGTGGAAGTCGTCGACATCGTCAAATACACCTACATCATCAGCATCGCCCCCGACAGCCGTAGCGGAGCGCGGATTTCCGACAGGGGTCATCCTTCGGTGCTTGTCCTGCTGAAAATGGCCGACTCTGAAATCGCTGAAATTTCTGTTAAGCGCAGCAGCACCGACAGCCACATCGACGACATCGGACGCCGCGAGCGTACCTACACCGGATTCGCTGCTGTTGTTGTCCCATTGCAAGCCCATAATTTGGGTTATTTTGGATGAGGTCAGAAAGATACTCTCCTGAATGAGGTTGTCTTCAAGAGACTCGGCATTCCTTATAAGGATCAAGGGCAGTGAGACAAAGACTATTCCCATGATAACAAGGGCAAAGATGAGTTCTATCATCGTGAAGGCAGGTCTTACCATTCGACTCTCCTGTTGGTGTTGGTTGAGCTATTGGTATCCAGGCCCATCCCGCTGGCATCTTTGCCCGCCCATTGTCCTGCCGAGAAAAATTCGAGTTCAAAGTCGTTGATCACGGCATTGCCGTTGTAGCGGTTATAGATAAGCCAATCGGGTGCAAAAAGCTCTATGGTCGCCTTGTAGGGGTAACCGCGGCTTCCGTTGTAAGTGTATATCCCGGTATCAGCAGTTGCATTTATTGTCATCGTTGTAAATCTGCCGTCGTCGGTTCCATTACGGGTTCTTGTCCCCGTGGCATTTCCGTCTATATTGATATCATGCAATGTTTGTCGGTACCAGCGGACATCATCGGGACTCAATAGGCCAATGGGTGAAAGTGCAAGAGGCTGTACATTGTTAAAGTCTGCGATATTGCACCCGGTCAAGCCGTCGCAATAGAATTCATAGTAGAGCGGAATGCCAGCAGTGGCATCTAGCGTGTTCGGGTCAGGGTCGGCAACACGCTGGCGAGGGGTGTGCAGTCGGCCGTAGATGTACGTCACATTATTGTCATAGAAAAAGTCTGTTTCCGGCGACTGGTCAAGCAGGTCGGCAACGCGGGTACAATCGGCGGGATTAAGACATTTTAGGGTGGAATTGCTGAAATTTACTGTTATCGGGTTAACGCTTTTGTTGCGGTCTCTGTCGTAATTATAATCAACTTCAAGGGCTACCGTTCCTGGATTGATCAGGGTGAACATGTTTGGTGTCAGGTTGATCAGTCGAGTGCCTACACCAGATGCGATGGTCATGTTAGTGTCACTTGACTTGGTCGCGTCTGTGAAGTCTGAGAGGTTGTTTATGAGATTGCTTGTTATCACTCTTGCTCTAAAATCCTCTGTTGAGGCCGGGATGTTCATAGTGGTCTCAAGCTGCAGCGGTTCGGCATAGCAGTTGTTCACAAAATGTGGAAGCGAGTTGTTGCTGTCTGCGCCTACGGGACGGATAAAGGCCCGGTAGCGTGTAGACATGCCTATATTTTCAGGAAGGATAGGCGCGCCCAGATCAGTCTCGACATTGTTTATATAGACATAGTCATTTGCGGTTATGTTGTGATCACTGCCGCCTTTGGTGATCAACAAAGAGTTGTTATTTTCAGAGACGGTATAGACTCGGTACTCATACGGACGGAAGGTTAGGTTGTAGTCCTCAAAGAGTGTGTTTGTATTGAGGTTGGTGTGGGAGCTTTTTATATCGCAGCCTACCTTGTTGCCATTGTAATCGTTGGTAGAGAGTGGTACCGCACTGCTATTTACAATACAGTCATTGGGTTCAAAATAAACAGAGTGGTCAAAACCGCTTATCGGATTGATGCCCGTGTGGTGCGGCGGGTTTACATCGACCTTAGTCCACTTCCTGTCGATGATTTTTATGTCATACCTTCCCAGTCTGCTGCTATTGCCATCTGCATTTTGATCGAGACCATTGTGCATGTACAAATAGGGAGATTGGGGATCGGTATTTGCACAGCCTGAGACATCTCGTCCAGGCAGAGGTGACCATACAAAAGAAAGATTAGCATCGGTGCCGTCATTGAAGTACTGGGTATAGCCTGTTGTGGGCAGATCTGAGGTATGACTTGTCGCTGTGATGTCATAGTGGTAGGTATAGCCTACGGCAGCATCGGAGACCTTTGCGAGTTGCAACTCGGGGCCTGCTCCTCCTGGGCGGTCAAATATCTTTAGGTCCAGCGCTTCGGGACGGATGGAAAAGTTGTCGCGTGAACAGACATATTTTGTTCTGTAGCCATAGATACACTCGTTGCACCGTGCCAGCTGCCAGTTGTCCAAGGCTGAACCGCTTCCACCACCGCTGTTGCCGCATGCAGTAGCAACATTGGTTGTGAGCTGGTCGCTGTTAGAATTATGGAGAACGGGGGAGGAGCATTCACCGATGTCTTGAACAAGCTGGGTAAAGTTTAAGATCTGCCAAGCATCATCACCACCACTAAGCTGAACGAGTTCTTCTCCGTTATCATTGGTGACGTTGTAGCTTACTCGGAAGGCCGTATTTTCTCGTGCAACCGAATAGAAGTCCTCGGGAGTCGTAAGCGGGTAATTCGGATGCTGCATAACCAGCCCGCCGTTGATTGCACCGGCGATATCGAGTGTCTCCACATCCGAGGGATCGCCACCCGTAGCACCGGCACCGAAGGTAACCCATATCTTTCCGGAAATAGAAGAGGAAGTTTCGGAACAGGAGGCGGAGGTGACGTGGTAGGCTCCTGCGTCGATCAGCTCGACCGCAACAATGGTGCTGACGGGCTTATGGGTGATCAGATCAGTGGGCTCGAAGGAGACAAGATTGAAGTAACCGGGGCGTCTTGCAACCTGGGTCGGGATGTTGTATTTTTTGTTGCCAAGGCTGTATAGATTGGCATCAACAATATCAAAGATACTCCAGGTTGGGCTATAGGTAGAGCTTGCTCCACTACACATCGGCAGTTTTTCGCCTCCCAAACTTGATTCAAAAGGGATAATGGTTCCATCGGAGAAGGCCAGGTCATAGCGCATTGTCGCGTTGATAGGCATATCGATCGTTGCGAGGGAGGGTATCAGCTGATATCGTGTGTAGAAATAATCCTTTCCACGCACAGTCCCGATGTCTATATCCTTGACGAAGCTGTTGGCGACGACAAAGTTTGTGTCATCAACCGCAAGCGGGAAAATAGAGTTCGGATAGGTGAGTTTAACCGAATTGCTCGAATAGATGGCCTGACTTGTGTTGATGTCGGTGATATCAAGTAAAACATTTCTTGCCTCTACATCAGAGTCTTCAAGGTTTCTGACATATAAACTGACAGTGATTAAATCATTTGCTTGAATCGGATCACCTTCAATCCTGGGCGGCTCGGTTCCATTGTTCTCATTGGTAAAGAAGGAGCTGTTTTGAGAGTAGGCATAATCATAACAAAAACTGGGCTCATAGATGTCCGTCTCAAAGGCTATCATCGAGGGCCAGTGGGTGTCGGTGCTGCTTGTGGTGTTTTTAAAGTGGAAGCGGACAAAGCTCTGTTCATTTTGCAGATAATTTCCCACGGAGTAGGTGTGAATATCTATGCCGTTGTTGTTGGTCAAGAAGGGCTCTCGGTCCGGAACATTGTCGATGCTTGAGTTTTGCGTACCCAGGCTGACCTGAGTACCGGTGAATTCATTAACAATGGTCAGATCATCACCCGAAATATATTTGTCTCCCTCCGCAACAAAGATCGACACAGATGAGTTTATAGCACCTGCTTTTGGAGTGTAGAAACCCTGTATACCTATCTCTAAGTCCGAAAGGGAAGTATTAACTGCCCCTTTGACGATTTTCCAGCCGTCAAAAACGGAGAAGTTTTTAAGCGGCTGCTGAGGATCTTTGTAGATGACGACAAGCGACCATGCGCCATAGTTTCCTAAGTTGCTAATCGTGCCCTGGTAGGAGGGGATGCCTTCTACAATGATGTTTCCTTCTGTCCAGTTGTTGGCAGTAAAAATGGAGGTGACATTTGAAAATGCGGCATAAGAGTAAAAGCCGACTTTTCCGATATCTGCTTCGTAGTCAAGTTTATCGACAGTCACTGGTTTTAGCCCGACTCCTCCTCCTGTGGCATCCTCGTTTTGAAGATGTATATTCATGCCGGTCAAGGTGCTTAGCGCCGTATCGGGAACAACCGACTGCCAGTAGAGACCGGCAAAAAGGATCTCGCTGTTTGCTGCGTCGGGAAGGGTGAGCCTTGCGGAGGTGGAATTTTTCCCGGGAAGAAGTTTGTATGAGCAGAGGTTGGCATCAGCGTTTGATGATGTAAAGTCGGAGATAAAATTGCCGTCAGAGTAGGCAGAACAGTCCTGGGTGTTTGGATCCGGCGGAACCAAGACAGTGTTTCCGATAGTGACCATCCCACCGCGCGTGATCAAGCTTGAACGCCGACAAAAGTCGCGCTGCCCACTGCTTGCACCCGTCGTATTGCAGTCGTCGGGAGTATTGATACTGGGGGCAATGATAGCGTCGGGTGTCCAGACCATAGAGAAGTTATAGGGAGTGCTTTTATTAGCGCGTCTTCTGATGCGGATATGGACCGCTTTTCCACTGGCAACGGTAATGGTAGTGTCTGCTAATGTCTTTCCGTTGTTGACGAGAACATTGGTGTTGGTAGAACACTCGGTGACAGCGGTCACGGCAAAGTCGGTGTTTTCAGTAGAACTGTAGGAGACAACAAGTTTTCCAGAACCCGCAGGCTCAAAGGTGTAGTGGTCAAATTCGTCGGTATCGGCTAAAACCTGAGCCGCGACAGAGTGTGTCACCTGCACCGTTGTTCCATGAAGTTCCGTTATGATTTCCTCGCCGGCACACGAGCTGTTGCCCGGTTCGATGTCGGCATAAATTAATTCAGAAGAGAGGGTGAAATACAGGAGAAGAATCAATAATCGTTTCATAAGTCAATCCTTGTTTTACTGCACACATCATCAGGGCTCAAACCAATGTGTGAGAATTGTGTTAGCTTATTATACCCACAAATATGCTTCAATCTATGTTAAAAAGAGGAAGCATATATTAGAAATCTTTATTTTGAAGAGGCTGTTGTCTGGGGGTTTACTCTTGGTTTGCCGATGGTTTACGAAAGTGCTTTGGCACGTTCGTTCGCCTTGGCTATGGCTTGGATACAGGCGTTTCTGACATTGCCGGTTTCAAGGGCTGCGTAACCGGCAGCGGTCGTGCCGCCGGGACTCATCACGGCGTCTTTTAAAAGAGCAGGGTGCTGCTCTTGGATAAGGGTGCCGAAACCGTCAAAAAGACCACGCATGATGGCCATCGCATCGACGCGTTTTAGCCCCTGGTTGACTGCGCCGTCAGTGAGGGCTTCGGCGATGAGGGCAAGATAGGCCGGTCCGCTTCCTGCCAGCGCTGTTGCGACATCGATCTCTTTTTCACTCCCGAGCCAGTGGGCTTTTCCGATAGCACTGAAGATTGTCACTGCTTCTTCTTGCAAGGCCACATCACCGGTCAGCGTCGTCATCGATTTTTGCACAGAAGCGGCCATGTTCGGCATAGCTCTGGCGTAGTTTTTGGCCTCGATGGCATTTTTAAGGTTTTGAAGTGTCGTGCCGGCTAAAATCGAGTAAAAAGCTTCGGCACTTCCTTGAAGCTGGGCGGAGACCTCTGCAAGATTTTGAGGCTTTACTCCAAAAATTACCGTTTTGCCGGAGATGTCAAAATCTTTTAATGCATGTTTTTGAATGCTTTTGCCTAAGGCTTTTTCAAACTTCTTCAGATTTTCAGGCGTGCGCCCGACGACTTCTATCTCATAGTTGTGTTTCAGTCCTTGCGCTATAGCAAGCGCCATGTTTCCGTTGCCGATAAAAGTGATCGTTTTAGCCATTGTCGGTCTCCTTATTTGTTTTCTTGTTCTTCTTTGTTCATAAAGTCGCAGATACACTCGGCCATGCCGTGTTCATGTGCGGCTTTTCCGTCAAGAATAGTCTGCGCCATGGTCAGGTTGTCGGTGTTAAAGATCAGCGGCGCGACAAAGTTGACGGCAGATTTCTCCAAAGGCTGTTGAATAACAACGATGTTAAAGATAAGGATATTGGAGTTTTCATTGATCTCTAAAAGTGTCTGAACCGATTCGGGTATCTCGATCTCGTAAGGCTTTAAAACAAAGGGGTTGATCAGGGTAAATGAGGGCTTTGAATCATCTGAAACATTTTCAAGCTGCATAAATATATCATCAATTTTTGTCAGTTTCATCTGTTTGACCGACTCAAATCCCAGAAGCGGGAGTTTTAACTCAAATAGCATAGAGTGCCTTGTATAGTATAGTTGCCGGGTATTGTAGCACTACAACTATTAAAAGGCAAGAATTAGAATTTATTTTAAACTCTTCCTAACACCGACTTGGATAAAATCATTCTTCTTTTAATAAGGACAAACGATGAGATTTAAGATTTCCGCAATGATTTTTATAGTGTTGACTTTTTTTGTTGGCTGCGGCAAAGATATAGCCGAGTACAACAAGCCTGCGGTGTACTGGTATGAGAAAATGATTGATGCGGTGGCTAATGTCTCTTTGGAAAAAGCGGACGGCTACTTTTCATCACTGCAAAGCGAGCATATTGGTTCACCTTTGTTGCGTGAAGCGACAATGATCATGGCACAAGCCCACATGGAAGCGGGCGAATATGTATTGGCAGAGCATTTTTTGGATGAGTATATCCGCCGTTTTGCTTCTCCTAAAGAGAGAGAGTTTGCATCTTTCTTAAAGATGCGTGCAAAGTTTATGGCGCTTCCCAATCCGCGTCGCGATCAGACGCTTATCAATGATGCGCTTAAAGAGGGCGAGAGTTTTAAGCAGACCTATTACGGTTCTTATTATTTGCCGGCAGTGGACACGATGCTGGTAAAGCTTTACCTCGCCCGCGCAAATCTAAACAAGACGATCTCCTCTCTTTATGGCAGAATAGACAAGCCGAAAGCTCAAGCTTTTTATGCCCAGAAAGAGCCGGAGAGCTGGATCAACTGGGAGAAGGTTAACCCGCCTGATATACCCTGGTACAGAGAGATATTTGAAGGGGATGGAACAGCCAGCTGGTATGCTTCATGGATCCCCGAGACTACGAGTGTTATGGCGCAAGATACACAGGGAAATACAAAAGAATAATTTTAATATAGAGGATAATTCATGCAATTAAGTCACTACAGCTCTTTCCCGGCAATTATTCCAATTATTGCGGAAGATGAACTTTTTTTATATCCGTTTATGATCTCTCCTCTTTTTTTGAGCGACGAGAAAAACATACAAGCCGCTGCTATAGCAATAGAGAACAACTCTCTTGTTCTTGTCTGTCCGACGCTACCTGACGAAGAGGGTTCACGCGATTTTGACGGGATCTACAAGGCGGGCGTCATCGGCTCGATCATGCGCAAGGTTTCTCTTCCCGATGGCCGTGTCAAGGTGCTTTTTCAAGGTCTTGCCCGGGGTAAGATAATCAAAGAGGTCGAGCATGACCCTATGCTTGCCAATGTTGATATCATCGAAAGCAGCGTTGAGAACACGCTTAAAATGGACGCAGTCTTGGAAATAGTGCGCGAAAAAGTGCGTATGCTTTCACAAGTCAGCAGCTATTTTCCGCCGGATCTTTTACGTACGATCGAAGAGAACCATGAACACGGCCGCATTGCGGACCTGATCTGTAGCTCTATCAAGCTTAAAAAAGAACTGGCGTATGAGCTTTTTGTAGAAGAAAACCTAGAAAACCGCTATCTCAAACTGATCGATGCGCTTACCGGCGAAATAGAAGCCAATAAACTCCAAAAAGAGATCCGCTCAAAGGTGCACAACCGCATCGAGAAGGTGAACAAGGAGTATTTCCTCAAAGAGCAGCTCAAGCAGATCCAGCGTGAACTGGGCTCTGACACACAGCGCGAAGAAGAGATCGAAGAGTACCGGGCCAAACTCGAAAAGAAGAAAAAATCAATGGGCGAGGATGCCTACAAAGAGGTGCATAAGCAGCTAGAGCGTTTTGCGCGTATGCACCCCGATTCCTCAGATGCAGGGATGATCCAGACCTATCTGGAGTGGGTGCTTGAGATACCTTACGGCGATATGGCTAAAAAATCCTTAAAGATAGAAGAAGTCGAAAAGCAGCTGGAAAAAGACCACTATTCATTGAAAAAACCTAAAGACCGCATCATCGAATACTTCTCTGTCAAAGAGCTGTTGCAGTTGCGGGGTATCAATGAGAAGGAGGGGCATGGCGCGATCTTGTGTTTTGCGGGCCCTCCGGGGGTTGGAAAGACCTCCTTGGCAAACTCCATAGCCGAAGCACTGAAGCGTCCGCTGGTGCGCATCGCCTTAGGCGGGCTAGAAGACGTAAACGAACTGCGAGGCCACCGACGCACCTATGTGGGTGCGATGCCGGGGCGCATCGTTCAGGGTCTGATCGATGCGAAAAAGATGAATCCTGTCATCGTGTTGGACGAGATAGACAAGGTGGGCCGTTCGCAGCGCGGTGATCCGACATCGGCGCTTTTGGAGATATTGGACCCGGAGCAAAACAACAGTTTCAGAGACTACTATCTGAACTTCAACCTTGACCTCTCCAAATCGATATTTATCGCGACGGCAAATGATGTTGGAAGTATTCCCGCGCCTTTGCGTGACAGGATGGAGTTCATATTTGTCAGCTCTTACACGCCTCAAGAAAAGTATGAGATCGCCAAGCGCTATCTCCTGCCTCAGGAACTGAAAAAACATGGTCTCAAAAGTTCGGAACTTTCCATCTCAAAAAGTGCGCTAGAAGAGATTATCAACAAGTACACCCGTGAGGCGGGCGTGCGAAACCTGCGCCGCCGTATGGCAGATGTTATCCGAAAATCGGCGAAGATGATATTGGAAGACCCAAAACTGCACAAGATCTCTGTTTCCTTGAAAAATCTTAAGGATTTTCTAGAAAAAACAGTCTTTGAGATTGATAGGACTGACCGTATTCCCCGTGTCGGTGTTGTCAACGGACTGGCTTGGACCGCTGTGGGTGGAGATGTATTGAAGCTCGAAGCCATTCGTATAAAAGGCAAGGGACTGATGCAGATCACGGGAAGCTTGGGCGATGTGATGAAAGAGTCCTCGCGCATTGCAATGAGCCTGGTAAAGACACTCATCGATACTAATGTACTCAAGATAGATAAAAAGAACATTCCTCTAAACATAAAAGAGCGGGAGGAGAAGAGCGAAGTTGAGATCTCTGAAGTCTACAGACGCTATGATCTTCACATACACGTGCCAGATGGAGCTACGCCAAAAGACGGTCCGAGTGCCGGTATAGCAATGGTCAGTGTTATCGCGTCCATACTCAGTGGCAAGAAGATCCGTTCGGATGTTGCTATGACAGGTGAGACCTCTTTGGTGGGGGATGTGCTTCCCATCGGCGGACTGCGTGAGAAGTTGATCGCAGCGCATCGGGCCGGCATGAGATTAGTGCTTATCCCTCAAAAGAATTATGAGCGTGATCTGGAAGATATTCCGACAGAGGTCCGTGAAGCATTGCAGATCAAAGGTGTCAAACGGGTTGAAGAGGTTTTGGATATTGTTTTAGTAGATTAGAACACAGCGGTATAAGACCGCTATGTTCTAAAGTGTAAAAAGAGCTAGATGTTGATCAGGCGCGCTATCTTCTCTGAGACATTTTTCTCGCGTACCGGTTTCATAATAAAGTCATTCGCTCCGCATTCCAAGGCTTCACTTTTCTTTGTCTCATCCGTTGTCAGCACAATAACCGGAATATTGCTGAGACTCTCATCAGAGCGCACGATCTTAAGCATTTCAATCCCATTCATAATAGGCATGATGATATCGAGAAGAATAAGGTTGATATCGTCTCGGCTCTTTAGGATCTTGAGGGCATCTTCACCATTTTTGGCTTCGAGGACTTCCGAGACATTCGGAAGCTTCATCAGCATCGATTTGAGAAGTTTTAGATTGATGATATCATCATCTACTGCAAGTACTTTAATCTGGTTCATAATTTAGCCTTAAATGAATTTTTCAAAGACAAGACGGAGCAAATCTTTGTTTACGATATTTTTAATGATCTCATGGACATAATTCGCATCACTCTCTTCTGCCTCAAACGCTGGGTCGATCATAAGCACCAAGGCCGTGTCAGTGTCCCGGGTTTTTATGAGACCTGCAATGTCTGAAACCTCGAGGCCGCTTGTCTCTTTATCAAAAAGAAGAAGCTTAAACTTCTTTGTCTGCAATGCCTCTTGAAGTGCCTGTGTGCCATCGACTGTAACAGAGGTGTACCCCAGATCGTCAAGGAGCGATTTGAAAAGACGGTTTTCAAAAGTACTCTTTTTCGCCAACAAGATATCGGCATCATAGCCCGATGCCGATGGTACAACTGCAGTATCTGTACGAGTATGTGCAGGTGCCTCTTCTTCAAGCTCTAAGTCTGAGAGTTCTTCATTAAAGTCAAAATCATCTAAATCAGTGTCATAAGATGTTTCTTCGGGAAGTTCAAGACTCATGTCGTTGACAAGATCTATTTTCGTCTCGGCCGATTTTTCAGTTTTTACCTCTTGTTCAGGCTGGTTCTCTATCTCTTTTGCATCAACGATCTTATGTCCGATAAAATGGTTAAGTAAGGAGATGATTTCACTACGCACAAGCGGTTTGGTCGTATACTCATCCATGCCCGCGCCCATGAAGCGTTCGCGGTCGCCTTTGAGCGCATTTGCAGTCAAAGCGATGATAGGCGTATGCTCGACATTGTTGTCTTCTTCATACTCCAAGATCTCCTGAGTGGCTTCAACCCCGTCAAGAACCGGCATCTGGATATCCATAAAGATAACATCGAACTGGTTGTTTTTACGTTTTTCAAAGGCTTCAAGACCGTTGTTGGCAAGTGAGACCTCGATACCGATATCTTCGAGGGTACGTTTGATCAGTTTCTGGTTGATAAGGTTGTCTTCTGCAACCAGGGCCTTGGCATTAAAACGCGATGTTTTTTCATCGTATTTACGGCGCTGTATGGTCTTGGTCTTAGGTCTGTTAAACTCTTCAACATCATGCATTTCCAAGATAGAGCGTATCTTTGATGCATTAAGCGGTTCGTACATGACCTTGAAGACATCCAGGTTGAGCGAATCTATCTTCTTCATATAGTATGATTTTGTGATCAGTATAGTTCGTTCAGGGTGCTTGACATATTCATACAGCATCTCTTCGCTGCTATAGTCAAAATCCACAAACATCAAGTCATAACTGACCTTCTGCTCAAGCTTGTTGAGGTCCTCAAGATTTTTGAAGGCCTTATAAGAGACCCCGTAGAAGTCAAGATATTCGCGCAGGTTTTTTTCTTGTACTTTTTTCTTGCTGTCGCTCTCAAGGATAACGGCATTGATGTTAGTGAACTGACCCTTCAGCGTTTCGTTAAGGGTCTCAATCTCTTCAAATTCAAGCTCGAAGAAGAAGGTTGTTCCTTGTCCAGGCTCGCTTTCAAGATCAAGAACTCCGCCCATAAGCTCAACAAAACGGCTCGAGATCGTTAGACCAAGACCCGTACCACCGTACTTACGTGTGATCGAACTGTCGGCTTGGCTGAAGGCATCAAAGATCTTCTCTTTTTGTTCTTGGGTAACGCCGATACCACTGTCTTTTACGCTAAAGCGTACGCGTGCACGTCCCTCTTCTTCGCAAGGAATGCGGCGGATATCAACGGTGATAGCCCCTCCGCTGTTGGTAAATTTGACCGCATTGGAAAGAAGGTTGATAACAACTTCTTTGATCTTGGTCGGATCGCCTTTGATCGGACGTTCAAGTTCCGGATCAATGAAACAACCCAGGTCGATGTGTTTTTCAGAAGCACGTACCGCATAGACGTCAACAGCCGACTCAAACTCTTCACCTGCATTAAACACGATCTCTTCGATCTCAAGCTTGTTACTTTCGATCTTGGAGAGGTCAAGAATGTTATTGATAATCTCAAGAAGGTTTTCAGAACTCTTCTCGATAATATCAACAAACTCGCGCTGCTCGTCATGCAAAGCGGTATCTTTAAGAAGTTCGGTAAAACCGACGATACCGTTAAGCGGTGTTCGGATCTCATGCGACATATTGGCAAGGAACATCGACTTCGCCTCAGATGCTTCCATGGCAAACTCTTTATCTTTACGCGTTTGGTCAATGATGGTCTCAAGGAGCTGGTAAGCCTGCGCGGTACCTTTTGAGGTATCGAGGTTGATATGGCTGGCGATCTCGCTTGAGCTCATGTCATCGCCCTCATGGGTGTCGGTCGCAACACGCTGAAGTACGGTCTCAAGGTTTTTGATATTTCTTGCGATGTCCGTTGAGAGCAAGATACCAAAGATCGCACCCAAGATTGACATGGCCCAGATGGCGATAGAGATAATAAGGATCTGCAGCTGCTCTTGTTTAAAGATCTCAGACTTCTCATCCATTGCAACAAGAAGCATCTGCTCAGCTTCGTCAATAAGGCTGATCTTTTCAGAGAGCATAGTGAACCAGATGCCGGCTTCTGTTGCATAAAGACCATCATTTACGGCCTGCATGATCTCGGCACGCTCCAGGGTGATGTCTTCAAAGAGTTCCGCATTTTCTTCGTCAGTAAAGAGGGCTGCGAGCTTTTGTTTGAGGATAGGATCAGTTAAGGCGTTGTAGTTGATCGCATCGGCTTTACCGATAAGCGTTAGCCAAACATTGAGCTCTTCAGAGTCAAATTTTGTCGATCGCGCCAAGGCATAGGTAATGAAGTCACGCTCAGAACCCGTGAACTCCTTGGCCTTTGCCAGGATCAAGTAGGTGGTTACGATCGAGGTGATCTTCTCATCAAGCTGGTAATTACGTACTGCTTCAAGCTGGTCAATGATAACTTTTTGAGCATTTCCGTAGATGTCATAAAAGATCTCTTGAAACTCGATCTTTTGGTTATCAACAAGGGGGCGGGCCTCTTTGATGGTATTGTAATTGGATTCAATACTTTTGATACTTCTACAGGCAACACAGATACCTTCGCCGGAGTGCTCATGTAGCGACTCTGTATTTTTAAGGTGCTGTATGTAGGCAGTAACTTTTTGATCAACGATACTACGCTGACTTTTCAGTGACTCTGCGGTTGCTTCAGACTGGTTTCCCATGTACATCACTGTCATACCGCGTTCACGCGAGATAGCTCCGACCAGTTCATTGAGTTTTTTGTTTTCTTCAAGTTTGCTCTGCAGCTTAACCGCTGAGTCGTACCCTACATATGAATCATATACATAATAACTTGCGATTCCAATAAGCATAAATATTGGAAAAAGACTGATTAATCGGAGTCTGGCTTTAAGACCTATTTGCATTGTTTCCCCACCTTATAATTGATCTGCATAAGCTTGTAATTGTGCAAAAGCTTCTGTTGTATTGTTTATATCGTTCTCTTTTTGAAGTTGTTCTAAGACTTCTGATATTTCTTTTAGACGAAGATTGTCACTCATTCCCTTGAGTATAGTGGCTGTGTTATTGATCTCTTGAATGTTTTGCTCTGCAAGCGCATGCTCAAAATCATTTTGGTGAATATGTATCTGCTCTTTAAAGTCCTGAATAAAATCATTGACTAGATCAGCAGGGATCCCCAGCTCATTGGCCGTGCGCTGAACGTCAACAGTAAGTTTTGGCACATTTATTTCCTGTACGGATGGAGATACTTCTGACAAATCATCTTGTGCAGTATTCAATAGGTCGCCGTAAAGGTCATCGTCTTCAAACGAAGGTGCCGCAGGAAGTTCTGGCTCTTTGTCCAAAGGTTCGCTGTAGCTTTTTTCAGCTCCGCCAAGAAGGTCGCCGTATAGGTCATCGTCTTCAAACGAAGGTGCCGCAGGAAGTTCTGGCTCTTTGTCTAAAGGTTCGCCGTAACTTTCAGCTCCGCCCAGAAGGTCGCCGTAAAGGTCATCGTCTTCAAATGAAGGTGCCGCCGGAAGTTCTGGCTCATTAGCTAAAGGTTCGTCGTAACTTTCAGCTCCGCCCAGAAGGTCGCCGTAAAGGTCATCG